>CAZAPG010000004.1:0-236767 GCA_964486935.1 uncultured Caldilineaceae bacterium
CCAACAGTTTGGACGAGCTTTATGTCTTTAGCAAACTAGCACCAATGGTTAATAGGCAATGTAAAAGTAAATGTTGTGCCATTGCCGGGTAAACTCTCGACATCCAGTTTGCCGCCGTGCAGTTCTATTAAGGCTTTGGTAATGGGCAGGCTCAGGCCCGGCCCGGCATTTTGATTGGCGTCGGTCAGGCCCGACGCGGTAAATTGTTGAAAGATGTTGGGTAAATCTTTTTCGGCGATACCAATACCGGTATCGCTGATTTTTACAATGACGCTGCCGTTTTGGGCATAGGCGTTAAGGCGAATGCTGCCGGCGTTGGTAAATTTGGCGGCATTGGTGAGCATGTTCAAAATAATTTGGCGCAATCGCAGCCGGTCGCCATAGAGGGTTGGTAGCGCGGGGTGCACCTCGGTAATTAGCGTGACCGGTTTGTGTTTGAGCATTTCTTCAATAGCGGGCCGCGTATTTGATACAACTTCGGCCAGGTTGACGGGTTGGAGATTAAGACTCATCTGGCCGGCTTCGATTTTGCTAATATCTAAAATATTATTGATAATTTGCACCAGTTTTTCGGCGTTTTGCAGGGCCTGTTCCAGATGTTCTCTTTGCTCGCTGTTCAGGTGTTCATAATGGTCGTCGATGACAAAGCCAATGTAGTTGATAATTCCATTGAGCGGGGTGCGCAGTTCATGGGTAACATTGGCTAAAAATCTGCTTCTAAGCTCGGTAAGCTGTTCGGTAATACGGATAGCCTCGTTCAGTTCAAGGCTAAACAGCACCAGCGAAACCTGCTTTTGCAGTTCAGAAAACAGGGCCAGTTCCTGCTCTTTAAAGTTTCCGCCGCCCACTTTAGGGCCTAAAAAGAGAGTCCCCAATAATATTTTACCTACGCTAAGGGGCAGGCGCAGGGCGTAAGAGTGGCTGGGTAAATTATTGTCGCTCAGTTCGGCGTGTCGCAGCCCAAAATCATGGGGAATATTCCAGCCAACCAGCAGCTCTAAATCTCGCCGGGAGCGCACTTTGAGTAAATCGTGTGAAAAAATGCGGTAGCTGGCCCGAAGCTCTTGCAGGGTGTTATAAAAGTGATAGTTTAACCACCATCGGTGGATATAGCGGTATAAAAACCGTAGCAGAATAAAGGTGAGAGCAGCCAGCCCCATCACTACCAGGGCCTGTCTCTGCAACAGGCGAACCGGAATGGTTGAGGGAACCAGCAAAATAATCAGCAGAAAATAGCCAATTAAGGCTGTAATAATGGCTCTGACATAAAAAAAGTGAGAGCGTTGCGTTTGGGTAAGGCCAAATAGCTGGTAGCGCACAATGGCCACAATTGCGGCAACGGGTAAACCTACAAATGCGTATCGCGCCAAAATTTTGTAAAGCAGCGTGTACTCTATTGGGTCAAAGGGCCACGCCAAACCAAACAGCAGTAACAAGGGCAATATTGCCAACCCCAGCGCCAAAACTACAGTTTGCTGCCGAAGCCCGGTTTTGCCAATTGTGAAAGCCTTGTAAAACAAAAGCGCCAGCCCGATTGCTCCATAAGCAAGGCTGTAGGAGTCGATAATAATATTCAAGCTGTGGGTAGTTTCGGGCTGAACCAAAAGAATTGGCACATGGACCAGTGCCGGGATAACAGGCAAGTAGATAACAGGCAGCAAAAATGGCTGCTCTTGCAGCTTTTTTCTCCAACCCAAAAAAATGAGCAGAAAATGCACCAGCAAAATTGGGGTGACAATTTTACCCAGGTAAACAATAATGAAATTGAAAATAAAAAAGTTACCGGCGGTAAAACTGGGCGAGCCGGCCAGCCCCCAAACTAGAGCCAGGCTAAATAGCGAAAACAATTTTACCGGCAACTGGTCGGCTTTCAGGTAAACAATCAGCCCGGCGCTGACCAAAACAATAAAGGCAATAAACGTGGGTATGGCGATAAGTTGCATAAAGTGGCGCAGCGTAAACAACTCGATGGCCGCCACTGTTTGCACGGTTTGATGATTGGCCGTTAACAGAGAATAGGTTACAGGGTGGTTAAGCCCAATTTGACGCACGTAGGCCGTTAGCCACTGCGACGACGGAACCGGCCGGTTATCGGCCAGCACAATAACATCGCCTTCCAAAATCTGAACCTGGCCAATTCTATCCTGGCGAGCCTGCCAGCCCGGCAAAGCACTTTCGGTAACAACCCGGTTTTGGTGCAAAAAGCCGGCAAAAGGTTGGTTGACCCATTGCCAGCTCACTAACAGGTTAAGCGCCACGTAAATAAAAGTTAAGCTTACGCCGGCCAGCAAACCAACACGCCACAGCTTATCGACGGCTATTCCGGTCACATACTGTCCGGCCCCGGAAAACGTAACCAGGGACCGGTTCCGCCTTTTTAATTTAGGGCGAAGATGCAGCTTTAGTTCCATTTGTTGAAGGTGTTTTTTGTTGAAGGGGCAAGGTAAAGGTAAAGGTAGACCCCCGGCCCAGTTCGCTCTCTACCCAAATTTGGCCGCCGTGCAGTTCAACCAGCGCCCTGGCAATAGGCATGCCCAGCCCCGTACCCAAATGGCGACGCCGGTCAAATTTAAGGTCTTTATGATATTTGAGTGATACCTGCTGATAATCTTCAAAAACCAGCGGCAGATTTTCTTGGGCAATACCAATGCCGGTATCTTTTACGCTAATATAAACCGCATCTAACTCTTGCCAGGCCGCTACCAGAATATGGCCCTTTTTGGTAAATTTAACCGCGTTAGATAGCAAATTCAGCAAAACCTGCCGAATCCGGACGCGGTCGGCCATTACGGACGATACATTTTCGGCAATGGCCATTTTTAATTGTACCGGCTTGCCCTGAAGCATCCCCCTGACCATAATCACCCCATCTTCAATGATATCTTTAATATCTACCGGAGCCAGCCGCAAAGTTAACTGACCACTCTCCAGCTTGGTAATATCCAAAATCTCATTTAGCAGATACAGCAGATATTCCGACCCTTGCACTGCCCGGTGCAAAAAGTCAGCCTGTTCCGGGGCAATCTCCCCCAGCGCGCCGTCGGCTACCAGGCCGGTAGAGTTAATAACCGTATTTAGCGGCGTGCGTAACTCATGAGAAATATTGGTCAAAAAATCGCTTTTTAGCTGGGCTATCTTTTCAGCTTCTTCGCGGGCCTGGGCCAGGTGAAGGCCGGACAGCACCAGCGATACCTGCTCTTGAAGCTGGTTTAGCGCTGTTTTCTCATCCAGGCTAAAGGCCCGGCCAGAGCTTTTGGGGCCAACCAGCAAATACCCAAATGTTCGCCCCCCCAAACTCAGGGGCAGGGTAGCATCACCCGCTAACTCAGGCTGATAGCCATCGCCCTGCAACTTAATAAATTCTACACCCACCTGTTCCGGCAACAGATTTTCCAAAAAGCGGCGCAATTCTTCGCGGCTGCTAAATTCGGTTAGCGCGCGACAGGCCCAGTCGATTTTGTTTTTGAACCTGGCCGTATCGGGAAAAAATAGATTATCAACAATTTGCTGGACTTCTTGCTTGAGCGGGGGAAGGAGGAAAAGCGTAAACAAAACAGCCAAAAATACCGTGGCACTATAGCTGCTCCCTTCAAACAGCAGGCTGCCAAACCAGTCGATAAAGATGAAAAAGAAAACGTAAGTTAATAAAATCGCCGCGGCAAAACCAAACCCAATTAACCCGGTGCGAACAACCTCCCACCAGGTTCCAAACCATACAAATGGCAGCGCGGCGCGGTATTTTTTAGCAGAATTATGTAACATTTAAGGTGCTACCCCTGGCCAAAAACTACTTATCTCCCACGCTCAATAATAGCACAAATTTAATAATTGCGTAGTTACAAATTGATTAAGAGAAAAAGGGTTAGCTTAAAATTTTTTTCAATCAGGCGCATAATGGCGTCAAGCGTAGCCAAAAAACTACAAATTATGATATAATTAAAAACACCGTTCCAAAACATTTGTTCTGGCGATTTTTCGCCCATCACCACAACATGTTGATGTTCCAACCCGGCTCCTCGTATATATAGTGGTGCTAATCACCGGGCATCATTTTTTGCGCGTCAAACTAAAAATCAGGTTAGTTTTTAAGCGAGTCGCTGTATGTCTTCAAACTTTGTTCATCTTCACGTACATAGCGAATATTCCCTGCTCGATGGCCTGGGCCGCACCGCCGATTTGGCCAAAGAGGCCGCCCGGCTGGGGCAATCGGCGCTGGCAATTACCGACCACGGCGTTCTGCATGGCGCCATCGAGTTTTTTCGCAACTGCAACAAACAGGGCGTCAAGCCGATTATTGGGGTTGAAGCTTATTTGACCACTCATGGCCGCAAAATGACCGATATCGACCCCAACCGCGATAAGGTGCGTCATCATTTGCTGCTGCTGGCCCAAAACATGACCGGCTATAAGAACCTGCTCAAAATTTGCAGCGACGCCCAACTTCATGGATTTTACTACAAACCCCGCATTGATGCCGATTACCTGGCCGCCCACAGCGACGGGCTGATTTGCACCACCGGCTGCATGGCCGCCGAAATACCTCACCTGCTCAACCCCGAAGATGGCCGCCCGCCCCAGCCGGAAAAGGCGCTGGAGCGGCTGCAATGGTATATTGACGTTTTTGGCCGGGACCGTTTTTTTATCGAATTGCAAGAGCACAACATTCCCGCGCTCACCCAAATCAACAAAACCCTGTTTGAGTGGGGCAAAAAGTACAACCTGCAATTTCTGGTTACAAACGATGTGCATTACGTAACCGCCCAGGATGCCCAACCGCACGATACCTTACTGTGCGTGCAAACAAACTCGCTCATCAACCAAAAAAACCGCATGCGCCTGACCGATACCGGCTACTACTTAAAAAGCGAAGAGGAAATGCGCGCCCTCTTTCGCCCGCTGGCCGACCTGCCCGACACCGCCTTCACCAACTCGCTCAAAATTGCCGAGATGTGCGAGGTTGATTTAGAGGACAAGGAGTTTCACCTGCCCGATGTTTTTCAATTTGAGCAGGGGCAAATGGGCGAGCCTGCAAATGAGGAATTGGAGACCGCCGGCGGCTCAGACGCCATTCACTATTTGCAATTTGCCCCGTGGCTGGCCAAAATCCCTCCAGAATTTATCGAAACCAAAGATTACCCCGCCGCGCTCCGCTACCTCACCGATAAGGGCCTCGTTGAGTGGTATGGCCCTGAACGGGCAGCCTCGGACGAGGTGCAACAACGCAAAGAGCACGAGCTAGCCATTATCAACCGCATGGGCTTTGCCGTGTATTACCTGATTGTGTGGGATTTGTGCGAATACGCCCGCTCGCAGAACATCTGGTGGAATGTGCGCGGTTCCGGGGCCGGTTCTATTGTGGCTTACGCTTTGGGCATCACTTTAATTGACCCGCTGCGCCACAACCTTATTTTTGAGCGTTTCCTCAACCCCGGCCGCATCTCCATGCCCGATTTTGACCTGGACTACCCCGACGACCAGCGTGAGCAGATGATTGAATACACCCGCCGCCGCTACGGCGATAAACGGGTAGCCCAGATTGTCTCCTTTGGCCGCATGAAAGCCCGCGCCGCCATCCGCGATGTGGGCCGGGCCATGGACATCCCCCTGACCGAAGTTGACCAACTGGCCAAAATGATTACAGCCATCCCCGGCAAGCCCTGCACTATCGACAACGCCCTGGACCCGGAGCATGAATTTTACTCGGCCGAGCTGCAAGAAGGGTACAACACCCAGGAGCACGTGCGGCAACTGGTTGATTTTGCCCGCAATCTGGAAGGCGTGGCCCGCCACTCCTCGGTGCACGCCGCCGCCGTAATTATTACCGATAAAGACCTGACCGAGTACGTGCCGGTCATGCGGGCGCAGGGGTCGGTAATTACCGAGTCGGTCACACAATTTGAGTTCCCTATTTGCGAGTCGATTGGGCTGCTCAAGGTAGATTTTTTGGGACTCTCCACCCTCACCGTTATGCGTAAAGCCGCCGAACTGATTGAGCAGCGGCATGGGCTGTCCTTTAACCTCTCCAACATTCCCATGGATAACCCGGAGTTGTTCAAAAGCCGCTACCCGGATTTTCCGCCGCCGGAAAAGGCGTTTGAACTGCTGGCCCGCGGCGACGTGACCGGCGTGTTTCAGGTTGAAGGCAGCGGTATGCGCCGGGTGTTGACAGACATGAAACCCACCCGCTTTGAGCACATTGTGGCCGCTATCTCGCTGTTTCGGCCCGGCCCAATGGAGTACATCCCCACCTACATCCGGCGAATGCACGGCCAGGAAGCGGTTGATTATAAACACCCCCGCCTGGAGCCGATTCTGGAAGAGACTTACGGCATCATTGTTTACCAGGAGCAGATTATTCGCATCGCCTCGGAGTTGGCTGGCTACGCCCCCGGCGACGCCGACCAGATTCGCAAGGCCGTTGGCAAAAAAATTAAAGAAAAAATTGACCAGCACCGCAGCAAATTTGTCAAAGGGGCCGTTGAAAACGGCATCCCTAAAGAAACCGCCGAGGCCATTTACGGCGATATTGAATTTTTTGCCCGCTACGGCTTTAACAAGGCCCACGCCGCCGATTATGCCCTGGTGACGTGTCAAACAGCCTATCTTAAAGCCAATTACCCTATTGAATATATGACCGCGCTGCTTACGGTAGAGCGCAACAACACCGATAAGGTGGGCATGCTGGTGGGCGAATGTCGAGCCATGGGCATCGAGGTGCTGCCGCCCAGCGTCAACCACAGCCACATCGAGTTTGTTATCGAAGACCGGTCCAACCAACAAACTCAGGACGCGGCCATTCGCTTTAGCCTGAGCGCCATTAAAAATGTGGGCGAAGGCCCGGTCAAGGCCATTATCGAGGCCCGCCAGAACGAGGGGCCGTTTAAAGATATTGACGATTTTTGCACGCGGGTAGACCTGCGCAACGTGGGCCGCAAAGCCCTGGAAATGATGATCAAGGTGGGCGCACTGGATGAGTATGCGCCGCGCAACCACCTGCTGGCCATCATCGACCGGATGGTCAACCTTTCGGGTTCAACCCACAAGGCCAGCTCGGTGGGGCAAATGAGTATGTTTGATTTGGGCGGGTTCGACGCGCCGCAGCTTGGCTCGGTGCTATACCCGGAGCCGGATGACATGCCCCACACCTCGCGCCGCGAGATGCTGGGTTGGGAAAAAGAGCTGGCCGGCGCCTACCTGTCAGACCACCCCATTCAAAAATATTTGCCGGCCATTAAAGCCGCCAAAACCACCATGCTGGGCGAGCTGGATGAAACCATGAACGGCCAGATAGTAACCGTTGCCGGCCTCATCAACTTTGTGCGGCCCCACCAAACCAAAAAGGGCGACCCGATGGCCTTTGTTGAAATTGAAGATATTCAGGCCGCCCGCGAGATTGTGGTTTTTCCGCGCATCTACGCCGCCCACAAAGAGTTGCTCGCCAACGGCAATCTGATTGTGGTCAAAGGCAAGGTTGACGCCCAGGATGGCCGTAACCCCAAAATTTTGGCCGATAGCATTACCACCGAGCTGACCAGTTACAACGCCGTGGGCGAGTCGCCCGCTATTTACAACGCGCCGCCCCCCCCCCCGGCCATGCCGCTCTTTCAGCCGGAGCAGGCAGCAACCGGGTTGGCAAAATCAAACGGGCACAGCAACGGGGTTGACCGGCACAAAACCAACGGAGTTATGGCTCCGCCGCCGGAAATGTTGCCCCCCGCCCAACCCGTTGCCGAAGATACGCCCAAATCGCACCGGCTGCACATTACGCTGCCGCGCTCCGGCAACCTGGTTCAAGATAAACATCGCATGAAAAATATTTACGAATTGCTCAAAGCAACCCCCGGCAACGATGAATTTATCTTTTACATCCCCAACGGCAACAAAAAAATTCAGATACAATTTCCCAACCAAACTACCCACTACACCGCCCACCTGGAGCAGCGCCTGGTGCAGCTATTGGGGGCCAAGGCCGTGCGGGTAGAGTAGGGTCTGTCCCAAATTTTGGGAACAGACTGGGGGGAACGGGGGGTATCCCCCCGGGTTTGTCCCAATTTCCTAAAATTTGGGACGCGCCCCGTAGAATAATTGCATTGACAGATTGCTTTTGTTGACCTATACTCTGCGATACTAAATTAATAACGGTCCACAATGGCAGTGGAGATATGCTACGCAGTTAGCGTTTCTCCCCAATTACAACAAAACTCGGCAAAAAAAGGGGAACTGGCATGGTTTCCCTTTTTCAATGGAAATTTTTTGTGGGGATCAAAAAAGGAGTGCGACAATCCCTTTGCCTTTGGCGGCAACGAGGAATGAAAAACTGTAGTTGTTCACTCCGTTACAACTCCACCAATTTTATTTTCAGAGGAGGATAACCATGAAAATAGGTATTTTGACCGGCGGCGGCGACGTGCCCGGATTGAATCCGTGCATCAAGGCCGTGGTGAATCGCGCTATAGAAGAAGGGCATACCGTTTTGGGGCTTCGCCGGGGGTGGGCGGGGCTGTTAAATTATAATCCGGCTGATGACACCAGCTTTAAAAAATGGTTGATGCCGCTAGACAAGCAAGTAGTGCGCACGGTAGACCGCACCGGCGGCACCTTTTTGCACACCTCCAGAACCAATCCGGGCAAGGTTAAACCCAAAGATGTGCCAGAATTTCTCAGAGAACCCGACTGGCACCCGGAAGAGGGCGATATTCGGGATTTTACCCCTCACGTGCTGGCTAACCTGGAGCAACTTGAACTCGATGTGCTCATTCCCATTGGCGGCGACGATACGCTGAGTTACGGCCACCGGCTGCACACCGAAGGCTTTCCTATTGTGGCCATCCCCAAAACCATGGACAACGACGTTTACGGCACCGACTACTGCATTGGCTTTTCTACCGCCGTTACGCGCAGCGTCAATTTCATCCACAACTTGCGTACCAGCGTTGGCTCTCACGAGCGCATCGGCATTATCGAACTGTTTGGCCGCAACTCCGGCGAAACCTCGCTCATTTCAGCCTACCTGGCCGATGTGGACCGGGCCATTATCTCGGAAGTGCCGTTTGACCCAGAAAGGCTGGCTGCCCTGCTCATGGGCGACAAAAACCGCAACCCCAGCAACTACGCCATTATGACCATCTCCGAAGGAGCCACAATGATTGGCGGCAAAATTATTGAGTATGGTCAGGCCGACGCCTTTGGTCACAAAAAATTGGGCGGCATCGGCGCTATTACCGGCGACGCGCTCAAAAAAATTACCGGGCAAAACATTATCTACCAGCAGGTGGCCTACCTGATGCGCTCCGGCGCGCCCGACTCCATTGATTTGATGGTCGGCTTTAATTTTGCCAATATGGCCATGGATTTAATCAGCCAGAAACATTTTGGCCAAATGGTAGCCCTGAAAGATGGCAAGTACACCAACGTGCCGGCCAATATTCTGTCGCAAGGCATCAAGCGCGTTGACGTTGACGAGCTATATGATGTGGAGGCGTACAAACCCAAAGTACGCCATGTTAATCAAAAGCCTATGTTTCTGTATTAAAATACAATTGGCCTGAATTTTTATTGGGCGTGGGGAGCGAATCAATCTCCACGCCTTTTTTATTGAGTTTTACATTGGGCATAACCCCAAAAAGTACCAACAATTGTCTTGACTTGCCCCAAACCACATGTTACACTTTAATAATCTGCTATATTTTCAATTGTTTTCCACTGCAACTTTAGACCCTTCAAAATTTACCAAATTCAAGTAAGCGGGTGATGAATCCCGCTATTTGCCTAAATAGCCATTGTCAATGAAAACGGCTGCCAGTTCCTTAAGAAGTAATGCTCCCCAAAGATTGATTGAATTATTTATCCCCGCTTTGGTGGTTGTTGCCATTGCGTTTAATCTATCGGCTTTGCTTTTTGCCTTAAATTGGGCGCAGGCCCCTTTTTTGGGCAGCCTCTTTTATCCCAATCTCATCGCCGCCGACTCATACAACCCAACTTGGGAAGCTCGCAAGCTGGGCGTTATGGGGGGCGACGCCTTATTAACCATTGATGGTACCCCCGTATCTTCCGGTAAAGACCTCTACATTTTTCTCCGCCAGCAGCAAGTTAATAATTCTGTTTCGGTGCAGTTAGAACGTTTGCCGGCGCAATCTGCCAATTTGCCCAGCCCGTTGAGCATAACGCTTCAATATTTTTCTGCTTATGATATGCTTATTTTCTTTTGGTTGCCCTACGGAATTGGGCTTTTTTATTTGGCGATGGGCATCATCATCTACCGCTTGCGCGGCGCCGGACACGCCGCCGATGTGTTTGTGGCTTTTTGCGTATTTGTGTCGATGCTGACCGGCGGCATTTTTGACCAGTACACCCTGCATTTTTTAACGCCGCTGTGGGCGTTGGTGTTGCCGTTAGCCGGCGCGGGGCTGGTGCATCTGGGTTTTGTTTTTCCTGTTCAAAGCAAGCTGGCCCGCCGCCGCTCCTGGCTGCGGTTAGCGCCCTACGGTGTAGCCCTGATTTTGGGCCTGATAAATTTGTACAGCTTCTATCTCTCCCCCAATCCGCGCCTTTATTTATGGGTGCGGTTGTGGGATTTTGGTTTTATTGGCTTGTCGATTTTGCTATTTTTGTGGGTGCAACTTAACACCCGCCTGTCGTCGCTGTCGTCGCTGGTGCGCCGGCAAACCAATATAATTTTTTGGGGCAGCGTTATAGCCTTTGGCCCGGCCGCTATCTGGACTCTGGCCAATGTGGCCGGTTTTGAAGCCCCCTTTGAATGGTCCATTTTTGCCGGGGTGTTCTTGCCGTTTATTGTCTTTCCAATTTCGGTGGCTTATGCCATGCTGCGCTACCGGCTGCTTGATTTGGATATTGTTTTTAACCAGGGGATGGTTTACGGGCTGCTCACTCTGATGATTACGGTGGTTTACTTTTTAATTGTCAGCTTTTTGGGCGCCCTGCTGCAAGATACCTTCATTTTCAGAAACCCCATTGTATTAGCCATATTTGTTATTATTCTGGTTATTGGCCTGGAGCCACTCAAGCGGCGTTTGCAGGCGGTTATCAACCGGCTCTTTTTACGAGAGTCGTTTGACTACCGGCAACTGTTGCAGCGGTACGGCCGGGCGCTGATTTCTACCCCGCTCAACACCGACCACATTCTGGAGATGCTGGTCAAACAGGCCGGCGAGGCCCTGGCCCCGGAACGGGCTATTGTATTTTTGCGCGACTCGACCCACGGCGTTTTTTCGGTTCGCTACCACCAGGGCAGCAGCACCCTGCAAAATGTTGAGGTTCACTTTGGCCTTAGCGATGATTTGGCCCAGTGGCTGGCCGATACCAACAACATTTTGCAACTTAGCCCCGGCGGCGCGGCCCCGCCCGACGTGAAAATCTCCCGCGAAGAGCTGGCCCGGTTAAGTATGCTCAACATTGCCCTGTGTGTCCCGCTGTTGGGGTCAGAAAATTTGCTGGGCTGGCTGGCTTTGGGCATGAAAAAATCGGGGCAACCCTACCTCAGCAACGATATCTTCTTTTTGGCTACGCTGGCCAGCCAAACTACCATTGCCCTTGAAAACGCCCAATTGCTGGAAGAAGCTAACCGCCGCGCCCAAGAACTGGAAGCGCTGCAAAAAATTTCGGTTGACATTCAGGCCAAAGGCGAACCCGACGCCCTGCTCACCTCGGTAGTGGAACAGGCCACCCGCCTGCTCAAAGCCGAAGGGGGCCTTGTATTTTTACTGGAGCCGGATGACCAAACCTTAAAAGCAGTGGTTAGTTATGATTTGGATAAAGATTACTGCGGCTACACCCTCAACAGAAGCGAGGATATTGCCGGCCGGGTGATGATTTTAGGCGAGCCGGTGGTGGTTGACAATTATCACAACTTTTCGGGCCGTTCGTCCAAGTTTCAGGATGCCGCCTTTGGCGCGGTGATGGGCGTGCCCCTGCGCTGGGGCGGGAAAACGCGCGGCGTGCTCTATCTGGTTCACAAACCGCACAGTCTCCGCTTTAGCGAGAGCGACATCTGGCTGATGGAGCTATTTGCCACCCAATCGGCCATTGCTCTGGAAAAATCTCAACTGCTGACCGAAGCGCAACAGGTAGCCAACCAGCTTACTACCCTCAGCGAAGTGAGCATGGCCATTAGCTCAACCCTGGATTTGGACACCGCCTTGCAGCGGGTTATGGACCGGGCCGTAGCCATTCTCAACGCCGAGGCCGGCTCGCTGCTGCTGGCCGACCCGCACGGCAAAAACTTGACGTTTGAGGTAGTGTTGGGGCCAACCGGTAAAGAGTTGCTGGGCGTAAAAACGCCGGTGGGCAAAGGCATTGTTGGCACAGTGGCCGAAACAGGCGAACCCCTGATTATCAACAACGTGGCCGACGACCCGCGCTGGAATGTTGCCTTTGATGAAGCCACCAAATTTAAAACCAAAGACCTGCTGTGCGTGCCAATGATTGCCCACAATCGCGTGGTTGGGGTGGTTGAGGTTATCAACAAGCTGGATGGCACCAAATTTACCCAGGAAGAGTGCAACCTGTTGCTGTCGTTTGGGGCGCAAGCCGCTATTGCCCTTGAAAACGCGCAACGCTTTACCCGAATTGACCAGGCCCTGGCCGAGCGGGTGCAAGAGCTGCAAACCCTGCAAAACTTTGACCAGCAATTACAAACCTCGCTGGAGTTGAAGCGGGTGCTTAACATTGCCCTTACTTACGCGATGGACTCGCTGGGCGTGTCTATGGGGTTGATGGGCGTTATCAAAGAAAAAGAGGAGCCGGGCTTGTATCTGCTGGCGCAGCACGGCATGCCTATGGAAATGAGTCGCTATAAAATAGACCCCTGGCCTTTAACGCGGGGAATTATGGGGCGGGTGGTCCGCACCGGCAAAACGGAAATCATTAACGATATTACCCAGGCCAAAGATTATATCCCCAAAACCCACCGCACCCGCTCGATGCTGGTTGTACCCATTATGCGCGAGGGCCGGGTGATTGGCGTAATGAACCTGGAAAGCACCGACCCCGATTACTTTACCGAGGAAGATGCTTCTTTTGTTAATATCTTGGTCAGCCACGCGGCCATTGCTATTGACAACGCCCAGCTATTTGAACAGGTTAGAGAAGCCAACGAGGCCAAATCGGAATTTATGAATACCGCCTCGCACGAGCTAAAAATTCCAATGACCAGTATCAAAGGATACGCCAAGTTGTTGGCTATGGGCGCTGTTGGCCAACTCTCTGAGCAGCAAAAAGATTTCCTGACGGTTATTTCTAACAATGTTGACCGCATGGACCGCCTGGTTAGCAACCTGCTGGATGTGAGTCGCATCGAGGCCGGGCGGATTCGGCTGGAACTGGAAGACGTGCAGATGTGCGATGTTATCAACGAGGTAGTGGAATCGGCTAAGACGCAAATTGAAAAGAAAAATTTGAGTCTGCATCTGGATGTCGATAAAAATCTCCCGCAGATTCGCGCCGATTATAACCGCATGGTTCAAATTATGAATAATCTGGTGAGCAACGCCTATAAATACACCCCCGAAGGCGGCGCTATTACCGTTAGCGCCAAACCCTACAACGGCAACCTTGAAGGCATTGCGGTTAGCGTAAAAGATACCGGCTATGGCATTTCTCAAGAAGACCAGGAAAAGCTGTTTACCAACTTTTTCCGCTCCAGCGACCAAAATATTCGCGACCAGCCGGGCACCGGCCTGGGCCTGGCCATCACCAAAAAAATGATCGAGTCTCATGGCGGACAGCTTACCCTGGATAGCGAGCCGGGCAAAGGCAGTTGCTTCACATTTACCATGCCACTGGTCAGTAAAATTCCTTTGGGCGTAGAAGTTATAGAAAGGTAACGCTACCTCTCCCCGGCCTCATCAGATGAATGGTTGGCCAACTGCTCTTGCTTGAATAACCGCTGGCCTAAAACAATAGCTTTTTGCTGTAAGGGGACCAATTCCCAATCAATCTCCTGGGGGTTGACCCATCTGGCCGCCAAAATCTCATAGGGCGCTTCGCGCTCGATATGTTGCAGCAGACTGTTTTCGCCCCTTAAGCGGCAGTAAAACGCCAACCCTAACCCCAATGGCGTGCCTCTATCTTTTCCGCCGCCCTGAGGCTGGCAAATTAACAATTGTTTCACCTGAATCGTTAAATTCAACTCTTCCTGAACTTCGCGCCGAACAGCGCAAGCCGGGTCCTCGCCGCGATTGACCCAGCCACCGGGTAAGCCCCAGGGAAAATTTGGCCTGAAAACGTGTTCAACCATTAACACCTGGCCGGCGTCATTAAATATTGCTCCCACCACGCCCACCTGATTTTTAGGCGCAAATAGCCTTACGCCCAGCGACAAGCCCCAGCGCAGTAAAGCGATATGTTTTAAACTATTGGCCACAACTTGTTTAAATAACATCTGTCCAAAATTTTTATAAAAGCTGGTAACTGTTCAGGTACGCAAAGTTACGCAGGGGAAGCGCAGAGATGCGCCGAGACTTGTGCCCTTTGGGTAAAAGAAGAGAAATTTATAAAAACCTTCGCGAATCTCCGTGCCCCTCTGTGTTCCAATGGTTGGCCTGAGTAATTACGAAAAGCTAAATTACCGGCAAACATTATAACACAAGCCTGCTGCCAGCCTAAAAGAACAACTTGCGCCTCTGGCGGCCAAAAGATAATCAACAGGCCAAAATTCCTAACGTAAATTTTAAGCTTTTATGTTATAATTTGGTTAGAAATTTATTAATGGATAACTCAAAAAGGATACCAAAACGTGAGTAACCAATTACGAATTTTGTCCATTGAAGATGACCCGGAAATGCGCGGACTGATTCAGCTAATCTTTGAGCGTCAGGGCCATCGAGTAATTGGAGCAAAACGTGGGGATTTTGGTTTAGAGTTTCTGCGCAGCCTCAAACCCGATGTCTTGCTTCTAGATTTAATGCTGCCAGATGTAGATGGCTGGGAAGTCTATCGACAAATTAAAGCCGATCCTGAACTTTCAAAAATAGGCGTCATTATTGTCTCGGCCCGCAGCCAGGCCCAGGATGCCGCCGCCGGTAATCAAGTAACCGGTAACGACCGTTTTATTGAAAAACCCTTTTCGGTTCAGGGTTTAATAGATGCAGTTAATGAAGTAACCGAACAGTTATTGGTTAGCTAAATTTTTATTTCAGTTATTATTTAAAAACACCTCTGCCGGTAGTGGTAGGGGTGTTTTTTTGTTGCGATAGCCGTCTGTCGTATCATCTAAAAAAGCGACCATTGACATTTCTTGTTACCTCTTATATAATGAGTGCACGGTCAATTGAGTGAGTGTTCACTCTTTTTATTTTAACTGAACGAGTGCCAACAATTAGACACAGAAACGTTTGCTCCTATAATAAACAATTATATGCAACTATTTGAGATATAGCGCGTAATCAATAAATAAGGCTCTATCCCTTGCGGGGCGATAGCAGATTGTCTTTTCTGCATTGTAGCCAGATTTGCCCGGATATACCCTGCAATACAACTTTTGGTTAATGACTCAAACAAACTAACCCTTTATACTTAAGGTTATAGCAAACCAAGTAACCGCAACAAATTCACTTGATTGAAATCAGGGAGATAGGACATGATATTTAAAGCACCAATTTTACTAACAATGGCCGTACTGATAATTTTTATATCGGCCTGTTCATTTGGCCAGGATCCAACGCCGGAGCCTGTCCCCGTAACCAGCGCTGTTCAGCAACCCAGGGTTGTTTCAGCCGAGGCTTTTGTTGTGCCCCAAAAAGAAGCCGATTTGGCTTTTGAAGTTGGCGGGCGCGTTGTTTCCCTTCCTATAGAAGAGGGCGACGAAATTAAGGCCGGCGAAATTCTGGCCGAGTTGGACAATGCCACCCAAAAAACAGCCTTAACCCAAGCTGAAGCCAACGTATCGCAGGTAGAGGCTCAACTGGCCGAAGCTGCCGCTCGCCTGGCCGAGGCCGAGGCAAATTTGGCCAAAGTTAAAGCGCCCCCCACCCAACAGCAAATTGCCCAACTGCAAGCCGGCCTGGCCCGCGCCGAAGCCGTATTGGCTGAACTGGTAGCCGGCCCCACCAGCGAGGAAATTGCCCAGGCCCAGGCCGCCGTGCAAACCGCCCAGGCTCAACTTAACGAGTTGCTGGCCGACCCTCGCCAGGAAGATTTGCAGGCCGCTTCGGCCAGGGTCATGCAGGCTCAGGCCGACGTGCGCAAAGCTCAAACCGAATATGACCGCACTCGCTATGGCGACCCGCCCGACCGGGTGGTGGTTGGCGGCGAGCTGGAAAAAGCAACCCTTAACTACGAAGCTGCCCAGGCCGAGCTTGATAAATTAGTAAACGGCCCAATCGCCGAACAAATTGCCACGGCCCAATCCAGAGTAGTCGAAGCCCAGGCCGCGCTCAACAAGGTTCAGGCCGGCGCGTCGGCTGAAAAAATAGCGCAGGCCCAGGCCGATGTTGCCAGAGCCGAAGCCGACCTGGCTAATTTACTGGCAGGCGCCACCGATGAGGAAATTGCCATTGCCGAAGCTCAGGTAGAAACAGCCCTGGCCAGCATCGAAACTATCCGGGCCAATGTTGAAGCCGCCCAGGCCGGCGTAGAAGCCGCCCAGGCTGAACTGGATAAAACCCAGCTAAAAGCCCCCTTCGATGGAACCGTTGGCGTTCTCAACATAAATGAGGGTGAAATTGTTCAGGCTGGCGCCAACGTTGTTTCTTTGGGCGACACGTCTAACTGGCAAATTGAAACCGACGACCTGACCGAAATCGACGTGGTTGACGTGCAGGTTGGCGCTAAGGTAATTATTAGCGTTGACGCCCTGCCCAATCAGGAATTTGAAGGTACGGTTGTCAGAGTTACGCCCAAATCTGTTACCAAAGCTGGCGATGTAACCTACACCGTGTTAATTGATATCACCAAAGGCGATACATCGCGCCTGCGCTGGGGAATGACCACCTTTGTAGATATTGAAGCCGACCCTGGCATTGCCCGGTAACTTGACAACAGCGAGGTAAAATTATGAGTAAGCTTATCATTTATGTGGCCCTGATTGCAGGTATCCTGTTCAGCCTGTCTGCGGCTGTCAGCAACCCTGTTCAGGCCCAGGAAAATACAACTACCGCCAGCGGCGCAGAAAGCCTCGACGCCGTTTTGGCCAAAGCTGCGGCCAAAAGTTTTCTGGTTGCCTTAACCCGGCCAGAGTTAGCCGCCGTTCGCAACTTCTATCTGCGTGACAATGTTAATGTAGAGCCGGTTTTGGCCGAGGTGGGCAATGTGTCCACTTACCAGATAATTGAGTCTGACTGGTTGACCCCCGGCGAGGCTTATCAGGTGACGGCCAAATTGCAGCCCGGCAACAAAGATATTGCTATCCGCGCCGGAAAATACAACGGCCGCTGGCAAATTGATAATATTCAACTGCTTGCGGCTACGGCTGCAACCGGTTCCGCGGCCGCGGTATCAGCTACCCAGCAGTTACGCCCGGTTACAGAAAACGGCAGCGGCAAACTGGTCTTTCAAACCAAAAGCGGCGGCGATATTTACATCATCAACGCCGATGGCACCGGGCTGCGGCGCGTGACCCACGGTATTGACCCGCAACTCTCGCCCGACGGTACGCAAATTGCCTTTACTCGTTGGGACCCGTTTTATACCCTGTACACCATCAACGTTGATGGCGCCAATGAAACCGCCTGGATGGGCAACAAAGCCAAAATGAAATCTGCCACCTGGTCTGCCGATGGCACTCGCATTGTGTTTAGCCATCTTGTATTTCTGGATGAAGGCGGCAAAGAAAAAATCAACCCGCAAAAGCTGGCCGAACGCGCTGCGCGGTCGGGCGAAGACTTCAACTTTCCCGAAATTCCCGATAACGCCAGAGGGCTTAAAATTGAAAACGGCATCATCGAATACGTTATTCCGCCCGATGCCCACTGGTGGCTGGGGCAGGTTGACCTGACCAAAAACGAATACCAAGACCTGGGCACCGGTTCTCAATATAACTACGCCCCAAGCTGGCACCCTATCGACCCTAACCGGCTTCTTTTTAGGGGCGATAAAGGGATAGCCGAATTCAATACCCAGGCGCAAAGCGGCCGGCCCATCAGCTTTGATGACCGCGACCGGGGCGCAGTTGTGTACTCGCCAGATGGGGCTAAAATTGCCCTGACCTACTGGCAAGATGGCCACTGGGAAATTCATACGATGAACGCCGACGGCAGTAACCGGCAACGGCTAACCGAAACGCCGCTGACCGTAATTGCCCAAAATAGCCGCAGCGATGTGTTTGTCAACGAAGAAGGTTACAGAACCTTAAACAGAGCGCAGCCCGACCAGATGCCCAACCCCAATTGGAATAACGCCGCGCCGGTCTGGTCGCCCGACGGCAGCCAAATAGCCTTTTTAACCGACCGCACCGGCCGGTGGGAAATCTGGATTATGAACGCCGACGGGTCAAACCAGCGGCCTATGTTTTCCAATGGCGCTTTGAACGGCATTGAGTTTGACTACGCCGGCGTAGACGAGCGCATGCTCTCATGGCGGTAACAGGTTATTGTTAAATCTTTCCAGGTTACGCGCTTCGCCTCCTGAGTAGCCCTGCGGGAGTGCTCAACTGCGTAAGCCCTGCTTTCAATCACTGTCGAGGTTTTCATGAGCAAACGAGTTGGTATTTTAGTAGGTGGCGGCGATGTGCCCGGCTTAAATATGTGCTTAAAAAGCCTGGTTTATCGGGTCATCGATGAAGGTTTTGAGCCAATAGGTATCCGCAAAGGTTGGGAGGGACTAATAAAATATAATTATCACGACCCGACCACCTATGGCGATAATTTTATTGAACTTAACAAACCCATGGTCCGGGCCATCGACCGCAACCCCGGCTCCTTTTTACACGCATCGCGGATGAATCCACTCAAAGTACCGCGACGACTTGTGCCCGGATTTTTACGCAAACCGGGAGTCGATACCTACGACCTGACCAAACATATCACCGAAGTAGTATCGCGATTGGGGTATAAAGCGCTCATCATTATTGGTGATGATGACATGCTGCGGTACGCGGCCCACCTGCAACGGCAGGGAGTACCCATTATTGCCATCCCCAAAACCATTCACAATAACATTTACGGTACAGATTATACCATTGGTTTTAGCACCGGCCTGGCTAGAGGCGTTGCTTTTATTCACGAGTTGCGCTCGCTGGCCGGCTCGCGTGAGCAGAGTATTGTGGTGGAGACATTTCGGATTAATTCCGGCCTGAGCACCTTGATGGTTGGTTTTTTGGCCGGGGTCGACCGGGTCATTATCCCCGAAGTTGCCTACGACCCGGAAAAACTGGCCAGCCTGGTTCAGCGAGACAAATCGCTAAACCCCAACAACTATGCGGTGGTGCTGGTAAGTGATGGCTCGCGTATTGTGTCGGACAAAATATTAAAGTATACGCCGCACCTGTCTCCGCGTAGCAAATCAGAGGTGTTGCAGTTGATGACCGAAGAACAGGCCCAGGAAGCCAGAGCAAAAGAAGAGTTTGTTTTAGATGAAGTGGTAGAAACCGGCAGCAGTTTGGCCGGCAGCGGCATGGTGGTGGCCGAACTGCTGGCTCAC
This sequence comes from uncultured Caldilineaceae bacterium, assembly GCA_964486935.1. Classification (GTDB taxonomy): domain Bacteria; phylum Chloroflexota; class Anaerolineae; order 4572-78; family J111; genus CAZAPG01. The sequence goes on from CAZAPG010000004.1 coordinate 19,594, forward strand.
CTGACCGGCGAAGAAGTGTTTATGCAAACCCTCACCTACCTGCTGCGTACCGGCTCGCCCGATGGTCAGGACCTGTTGGGTGCAACCAACTTTGCTATCCTGGCTGCCCGCCTGTTAAAAGCGGGCAAATTTGGCCGCATGACCGCCTACCAGCAACGCTACAACCTGACTGATGTTGATTTGAATATTGTGACTCAGGGAGTAAACGGCGTTGATGTTGATAAAATGTATGATGCAGACAACTACCGCCCCAAGGTAGATTTAATTTGGGCCGCCCAACAAGAAGCGTAAGGCTGTAGCTGTTCAGGAGTAAGCAGAGCTATGTCTAACAAACAAAACGGTAAAAATTACGATTATATCGTTCGCATTCAAGATGTGGTTAAAAGTTTTAAGGTGGGCGATGGTGAAGTAACAATTTTAAAGGGAATTTCGTTTGATGTAAAAGATGGCGAGTTTGTCTCCATTGTAGGACCATCTGGCAACGGTAAATCCACCCTGCTTAATATGATTACCGGCATCGACCGCCCGACCGATGGCGACGTGTTGGTAACCGGGCGCAACCTCAACAACATGTCAGAAAATCAACTTGCGGCCTGGCGCGGCGAAAACGTGGGCATCATCTTTCAATTTTTCCAGATGCTGCCGGCCCTCAGCTTGCTGCAAAATGTTATTTTACCTATGGACTTTGCCAATAAATACAGCCCCAAAGAGCGCCGCGAACGGGCTATGGATTTGCTGGAAACCGTTGGGCTGGCCGACCAGGCCGACAAACTGCCCAGCATGGTTTCCGGCGGGCAGCAGCAACGCGCCGCCATTGCCCGCGCGCTGGCTAACGACCCTCCCCTGCTGGTGGCCGACGAACCTACCGGCAACCTCGATTCTCGCACGGCGCAAGATGTTTTTGACCTGTTCAGCCGGCTGGTTGAGTCCGGCAAGTCGATGTTGATGGTAACGCACGATAAAGAATTGGCCCGGCGGGTGCCCCGAGTAGTGGAAATTACCAACGGAAAAATTACCCGCGATGAATATATTGGCGCGGGTAATAGCTGGACCGGCTACTAACCGGTCAACCTATTTGGAAAGCGGCAAAGATGACCTGTCAGCATTGTTGTAGCCTGGAATCTCTGTTTGACCGCAAAACAGCGATCAATGAGCTAAAGCAGTACCGCCAAAAGGGGCCGGCCAAAACCACCCAAATTCTCCTCAATTTTATCAAAGCGCAAGGGGTTGAGTCCTGCTCGCTGTTAGATATTGGCGGCGGCATCGGCGCCATTCAACACGAGTTGCTAACGGCCGGAGCCTCTGAGGCTACCGCAGTTGACGCTTCATCCGCATATTTGGAAGCGGCCAAAGAAGAGGCGCAACGACAGGGCCACGCCGGCCGCACTCATTACCACTACGGCAATTTTGTCGATTTGGCTCCTCACATTGAACCCGCCGATATTGTGACCCTGGACCGGGTAATTTGCTGCTACCCCGACATGCCCCGGCTGGTTGAGCTATCGGCCCGAAAGGCCCGTAAAATATACGGGCTGGTTTACCCCCGAGATAGCTGGTGGGTTAAACTGGGGCTGGCCATAGTTAATTTTGGTTCCCGGCTCTTTCGCAAGCCGTATCGTTTTTTTGTTCACCCCACGCCGGCAGTTGATAATATCCTGCGCCAACAGGGGCTAAAGCAGATTTTCCACCGAAGAAGCTTCTTGTGGCAGATGGCTATCTACAGCCGATAGTTACTTACCCATAGATATTCCACAACAAAAAATCTCACAAAAGCCTTGCGCCATCAATTATCTGGCGCAAGGCTTTTTAATTTCATTTTCAGGATATTTTAATCAAACATCTATAAATTGTCTATTGTAAACTTGACAAATAATAGACAAATATGGTACAAAATATAACACATTATCCTGACCTGTATCCACAAGCAATCCCCTAAAAATCCGTAATCTAAAACCCGGAGGAAACTTATGCTCAATTTTCATTCATACGATTGGGAGCGCGTTTTACTCTCGATGGCCTACGAAGCGTTCCATTCGCACCGGGCCGAAGGAGTAGCCATTGCTTACGACTCCAAATTTCTGAACCAGGCTTACGCCCGCTGCGATGCCATCACCCAAACTCACAGCCGCTCTTTTTCAATGGCCTCCCGATTATTGCCTGCCCCCAGGCGTCGCGCCATCCGCGCCCTTTACGCCTTTTGCCGCACCACCGACGACATTGTGGACCACCCTAGCGGCAACACCCAGATGGCCCTGCAAAAATGGCGCAAACACGCCCTGAGCTGGAATCCTCCCGATGATGACGCGGTAGCCGTTGCCTGGGCCAATACCCGCGCCCAATACCAAATTCCCAAACGCTACGCCGAACAACTGATTGACGGCGTGGCCCGCGACCTGACCCAAACCCGTTACCAAACTTTTGAGGAATTGGCCGGCTACTGTTACGGCGTAGCCTCGACCGTGGGGTTGATGAGCATGCACATCATTGGCTTTCATAGCGATGCGGCCATCCCTTACGCCGTTAAACTCGGGGTCGCCCTGCAACTTACCAACATTTTGCGCGATATAAAAGAAGATTGGCAGCGAGGACGCCTTTATCTGCCCCAGTCAGAACTTGAAGATTTTAACATCACCGAACAGGATATTGACCGCGGCCTTATCACCGCCAACTGGCGAAAATTTATGAAGTTTCAAATTGCCCGCGCCCGCCGCCTGTATACCGAAGCCTGGCCGGGCATTGACCTGCTGGCCCCCGAAGGCCGTTTTGCCATTGCCGCCGCCGCCGATTTTTACCGCGCCATCCTGGCCGATATCGAAGCCCATGATTACGATGTATTCAGCCGCCGCGCTCACCTGACCAAATGGGGCAAACTCCGCCGGCTCCCCGCTTTGTGGTGGCGCTCGCGCGTAAAACCGGTTAATCATCCGGCCCGGTTTGCGCAAGTCAACTTGAATTCACAAACAACGCAATAGACAGAACGATGGCAAGAAACAACGTGAAAAAGAAAATTATAATTATTGGCAGTGGATTTGGCGGGTTGGGGGCGGCAGTTCAGTTAGCCGCCAAAGGGCACAACGTTACAATTTTTGAAAAGCGCGACAAGCTGGGTGGCCGCGCTTACCAGTATGAGATTAACGGATTTAAGTTTGATGGCGGCCCCACCGTTATCACCGCCCCCTATATATTCGACCAGATTTTTGAGGCTGCCGGTAAAAAGCGCCAAGATTATTTTGACCTGCTCCCCCTGGACCCTTTTTACCGCATTTTTGACTCCCAGGGCCGCTTTTTTGATTATTACGCCAGCTCAAAAGATACCCTGGCAGAAATTGAAAAATGGAACCCCGCCGATAAAGATGGCTATCAAAAATTTACCCAAAAAACCGAAGAAATCTTCAGGCGGTTTCACCCCTACACCGACCGGCCCTTCTTAAAACTCACCGATATGCTCAAAATTATGCCGGACATGATTCGCCTGCAAGCCTTTTGGGGAACCTACGGTTTTGTTTCTCGCTATATCAAAAACGACTTCCTCCGCCGCGTATTCTCGTTTCACCCGCTGCTGGTGGGCGGCAACCCCTTTGATACCCCCTCTATCTACACCCTGATTGTTCAATTTGAAAAAGAGTGGGGCGTTCACTACGCTGCCGGCGGAACCGGCGCTATTGTTGACGCCTTTGGCCGGTTGTTTGCCGAATTGGGCGGCGCCGTTTACCTGCAAACAGAAGTTCAGGAAATATTAATTAGAAATGGCCGGGTTACGGGGGTCAAACTGGCCGACGGCTCAACCCACACCGCCGACGCCGTAATTTGCAACGGCGATGTAGCTTTTGCCTATCAGCATCTTATCCCGGAGCAATACCGGCGCAAATACACCAATCGCCGGCTGGCCCAAAAAAAATACAGCACCTCGCTGTTTGTAATTTACTTTGGCGTTAAACGGCGCTATCTGGATAGCAAACTGGCCCACCACAACATTATTTTGAACAAACGCTACCAGGGGCTGTTAAAAGATGTCTTCTCCGGCGCAGAATTGCCCGAAGATTTTTCTCTTTACCTGCATATGCCCACCAAAACCGACCCCTCAATTGCGCCGCCGGGCTGTGAGTCCTTTTATGTGCTCTCGCTGGTGCCTAACCTGGATGCCAACATTGATTGGTCTCAAATGGCCAAACCCTACCGCGATAAAATCATCAAATTTCTTGAGGACAATTACCTGCCCAATTTGCAGGAAAACATTATCGCCGAGCATTATATCGACCCGCTGCACTTTCAAAATACGCTCAACAGCTACAAGGGCGCAGCCTTTTCGTTCAAACCCAGTTTGCTGCAATCGGCCTGGCTGCGGCCCCACAACCGCTCCGAGGAGTTTGAAAATCTCTATTTTGTAGGGGCGGGAACACACCCCGGCGCGGGCGTCCCGGCGGTGCTCTCATCCGGCAAAATTGCCGCAGAATTAATTGACCCACCACCCTCTCAAATGGTTGGCCGCGCAACCCCGTTAAAGGTGCTTGATAATGAGTCCGTTTGAACTTGGCTTTGGTAAAACAGAACACGAGGTTTTGTTGGAGCAGTTGCCGGTTAGGGGAAAGATGCCGCCGTGGTTGCACGGCGCGCTCATCCGCAACGGGCCGGGCACGTTTGAGGTGGGCCAGGCGCGATACCGCCACTGGTTTGATGGATTGGCCATGCTGCACAAATTCTCGTTTGCAAATGGCCGGGTTTCTTACGCCAACAAATTTTTGCAAACCGAAGCCTACCGCCAGGCCAAAGAGTCGGGCAAAATTTCTTACTCAGAATTTGCCACCGACCCGTGCCGTTCGCTGTTTGGCCGGGTGATGAGCGTGTTCTCGCCCAAAATAACCGATAGCGCCAAGGTGAGCGTGGCCCAAATTGCCAATCGCTTTCTGGCTCTGGCCGAAACGCCTATTCAGGTAGAGTTCGATTCAGAAACCCTGGAGACCGTGGGCGTATTCAATTACGAAGAAAAAATTACCGGCCAAATGACCACCGTTCACCCCCATTTTGATTTTGCGCGTAATGAAGTTTACAACGTGGTCACGCGCTATCATCGCCTTAGCCACTACAATATTTACAAAATGGCAAACGGCGGCCCGCCAAAGTTGGCCGGCGCGCTGCCGGTAAAGCAGCCGGCCTACATGCACAGTTTTGGTATGAGTCAAAATTACATTATTTTAACCGAATTTCCCCTGGTGGTAAATCCGCTTAATTTACTGCTGTGGCTGCGGCCATACATAGAAAACTTTCGCTGGAAGCCGGAACGCGGCGCCCCGTTCTGGGTGATTAACCGGCACACGGGCCAACTGGTTGGCCGCTTTGAAAGCGATGCTTTTTTCGCCTTTCATTATGTGAACGCCTTTGAAAAAGACGGCCAAATCATATGCGATATTGTGGCCTATCCCGATGCCGGGATTATTGAATCTTACTATCTCAACCGGCTCAAAGACCAAAACCTGGAGTTGCCATTTGGCAACTTGCGGCGCTACCAAATTCCGCTGCGGGGCGGGGCGGTTACTGTCCAAACTATTTCAGAAACGTGCATAGAACTGCCCCGCTTTGATTATGAACGCTTCAACATGGACGCCTCATACCGCTACGTTTATGCCGTTGGCCTTAACCCGCAGCAGCGGCAGGGATTCTACAACCAGCTTGTCAAGGTTGACGCCCAAACCGGCGCAACGCAAAGCTGGTTTGAGCCAGATTGCTACCCCGGCGAACCGGTGTTTGTAGGCGCGCCGGGCCGGCTGGCCGAAGATGAGGGCGTTATTCTATCGGTAGTGCTAAATGCCGCCGGCGGCACATCATTTTTGTTGGTATTAAACGCCCAATCTTTTTCAGAAATCGCCAGGGCCGAAATTCCCCATCCGGTACTTTTTGGGTATCATGGAGCTTACTTTGAAAACATTAGTTAGCCGGAAATAAGGCTGTTAAAATGAGCGTTATCTGGAACAAAGTATGGTCCGATTTGTGGGATAACAAAGTCCGCACATTTTTGGCAGTTTTGAGTATTGCCGCCGGCGTGTTTGCCATCGGGGCTATTTTTGGCATGGTCGACCAGCTCATCACCGGCATGGACACCGCCCACCAGGCCACTTTCCCCTCACATATTCAAATGTTTTTGACCGACCGCATCGACCGCAATACAGCCACCCGCCTGAAAAAAATTGACGGGGTTGAAGATATTGAAGTTAGCAACCAGGTTACGGTTCGCTACAAAATTAACCCCGAAGATGAGTGGCAGCGCGGCCAGTTGGTGATGCGCGATGATTACCAGGAGCAAACATATGACCTTTACCAGCTCAAAGAGGGTGAGTGGCCCCGCAATGATGAAATAGGGATTGAACGCCTCTCCAGCCAGTTCTTTGGCATTAACCTTGGCGACAAAGTAATTTTTGAACTGGACAAGTCTGACCGCGCCCTGCCTATTAACGGAAAAATTCGGCACCCCTTTGTGCCGCCGCCCCAGTTTGGCGGCGATGCTGTTTTTTTTGTAGACGCCCAGGGTTTGGAACGGTTCAACATTCCCGAAGGAGAATTTGGACAGCTCAAGGTGCGGGTCAAACCATACAGCCTGGAACTGGCCCGGGATGTCGCCTCGGAAATTAAGAGCCGGCTGGCCAAAGAAAACTACGGCGTAGCCGTTACCTTTTTTCAAGACCCCGACGAGCACTGGGGCCGCATGTTTGTTGAGGGCCTGAACCTGGTGCTGCAAATTCTGGCGGTTATTTCGGTGCTGGCCAGTGTGGTGCTGGTTATCAACACGCTCACGGCGCTAATTACCCAGCAAACCAACCAGATTGGCATTATTAAAGCCGTAGGCGGACGCACCGGCACAATTATCAAAATTTATCTGACCGGTGTGCTGGTCTACGGCATTCTGGCGCTCATAATCTCTTTACCATTGGGCGCAATTTTGGCTTTTGGCTTAACGCAATGGTTTCTAAACCTGTTTAATATTGATTACGAAGTGTTTCAAATTTCAACCCAGGCAGCTATTTACCAGGTTTTGGCTGCCATTGCCGCGCCGCTGCTGGCAGCATTGTGGCCCGTTTTTAGCGGCGCAACCATTACTGTGCGCGAGGCCATTGCCAGTTACGGCCTTGGCGGCGGCAAATTTGGCCATAACCCCATAGACCGCCTGGTTGAGCAGATTGGGCAGCGATTTTTAAGCGGGCCATACGCCATGGCCCTGGGCAATATGTTTCGGCGTAAAGGGCGGCTCATTTTAACCCAACTGGTTCTGGTGATGGCCGGCTCCATGTTTTTGATTGTGATGAGCCTGTCGGCCTCTATTACTTACACCCTGGATAATGAATTTACCCGCCGCAACTATGATATGTTCTTTGTTTTTGATGAAGATGTGCGCGTTGACCGCGCGCTGAAAATGGCTTATCGCCTGCCCGCCGTGGAAAAAGCCGAGGTCTGGTTTAACCAGTCGGCCTCTATTTTGCAAGAGGGCCAGCGGGCCAGAGATGCCGGGCTGGGCGCGGCCCTGATTGGCGTGCCCGAAGGCAGCGATATTTACAAACCGCTGATAGTTGCCGGCCGCTGGTTGCAGCCGGGCGATGGCAATGTGATTGTGCTGAACAAAGAAACCGCCGACGAAAACAACATTGAAATTGGCCATATCGTTACCCTTGACCTGAATGAACTGGGTGATGACGAATGGCAGGTAGTAGGCTTATACCAGGTAATTTTTGGCGGCGGCTTTAACACCGACGACATTTTTGCGCCGTTGGATGCCGTTTACAACGCCACCAAAAAACACAATCAGGGTAGCCTGCTGCGCGTCCGCACCGATTATCACAGCGCCGGTTACACTCAGGCTGTCCGCGACCAGTTAGCCAACCTTTATGCCGACCGCAACATGGATATTCTCTTTAGCGAAACCACCCCCCAAACCCGCACCTCTGCCGATTCTCAATTTGCCATTACCACCACCATGCTGCTGGCCCTGGCCGTAATTGTGGCCATGGTCGGCGGCATTGGCCTGATGGGGTCGCTCTCTATCAGCGTGGTTGAACGCACCCGGGAAATTGGCGTAATGCGGGCCATTGGCGCGCGTACGCTCACTATTATGGGCATGTTTGTAATGGAGGGCGTGCTGCAAGGACTCTTCAGTTGGGCCATCTCTGTGCCGTTTTCGTTTTTGCTGGCCGGGCCGCTGGCTGCCGCGTTGGGGCAGGCCATGTTCGAAGCCAACCTGGATTATCAATACAGCTATACCGCCGTTATGGTTTGGCTGCTGATTGTGCTGGTCATCTCTGTGCTGGCCTCTATTATTCCCGCCCGCAACGCCACCACCATTAGCGTAAGAGATAGCCTGGCTTACGCTTAATCTCCCGCTTCCCTTTTAGCCTAAAATCAATAAAATTACATTCGCCGGTTTTAACCTCAAACTAAAATTTTGTATGCCTGGTGAATGTCTTAATGAATAGCAGCCAACCCAAAGCCCATCCTTTACCCCGTTTACTGCGCTACTCGCGGCATTACCGCCGGCAGATTTTGCTGGCCGTTATCTTCTCCATTACCAACAAAATTCTCGATATCGCCCCCCCTTTTCTCATCGGCATGGCCGTTGATGTGGTGGTAGCCCGCGAAGACTCCATTATTGCCCAATTTGGCGTTGTTGAAGTGGGCGCCCAGTTGTGGGCGCTGGCCGGGCTGACCATTCTCATCTGGGGGCTGGAGTCCCTTTCTCAATACGCCCTGTCGGTCTACTGGCGCAACCTGGCCCAAACCATTCAGCATGAATTACGGCTCGATGCCTACAGCCACATTCAAGATTTGGAAATGGCCTACTTTGAAGAGCGCAGCACCGGCGGCCTTATGGCCATTCTCAACGATGACATCAACCAACTGGAACGCTTTTTAGACCGGGGCGCTAACGATTTAATTCAGGTAACAGTTACCGTGGTGGTGGTCGGCGGCGTGTTTTTTTGGCTAACCCCCACCGTGGCCTGGATGACCTTTTTACCCATGCCCTTTATCATTTGGGGGGCCATTCGCTTTCAAAGTAAAATTGCCCCCCGCTACGCCGACATGCGCGAGCGGGCCAGCCTGCTCAACGCCCAGCTCTCAAACAACCTTAGCGGCATCGCCACCATCAAAAGCTTCACCGCCGAAGGCCACGAAATTGAGCGCATCCGGCAACTTAGCCACAACTACCGCGAAAGCAACCGGCGGGCCATTGTGCTGAGTTCGGCTTTTATCCCGTTGATTCGCATTCTCATCCTCATCGGTTTTACCGCCATTCTGGTCTATGGGGGTCAACTGGCGCTCAGTGGCGCGTTAAAAGTGGGGGTCTACAGCGTGCTGGTCTTTTTAACCCAGCGACTGCTGTGGCCGCTGACCGAGTTGGGCCAAACGCTCGACCTGTACCAGCGGGCCATGGCCTCTACCGCCCGCGTGCTAGATTTGCTGGACACCCAGCCCCAAATTATCGAAGGCAGCCAGCGCCTGCCGCTGACCCAGGTGCAGGGTGAGGTGGTGTTCGATAGCGTCAGCTTTGAATATGCCGGCCAAAACGGGCGCGCGCCGGCAATTATCCGCAATCTCTCGTTTCAAATTCCCGCCGGAAAAACCGCGGCCATAGTAGGGGCTACCGGCGCGGGAAAAAGCACGGTCATCAAACTGCTGCTGCGCTTTTACGACGTGCAGGCCGGGCGGGTTTGTCTGGATGGCCGCGATATCCGCGACCTGCCCCTGGCCGACTTACGCCGGGCCATTGGGCTGGTTAGCCAGGATGTGTTTTTATTCCACGGCACAGTTAAAGAAAATATCGCCTATGGCGCGTTTAACGCCCCGGATGAAAAAATTATCGAAGCCGCCAAAATAGCCGAGGCCCATGATTTTATTATGGAACTGCCCCAGGGCTACAACACCATTGTAGGCGAGCGCGGCCAAAAGCTCTCCGGCGGCCAGCGGCAGCGCCTCTCTATTGCCCGGGCCGTGCTCAAAGACCCGCCGGTGCTCATTTTAGACGAAGCCACCTCCTCGGTGGATAATGAAACCGAGGCCGCCATTCAGCGCTCGATGGAGCATATTACGGTGGGGCGCACCACCATCGTGATTGCCCACCGGCTTTCTACCGTGCGTAACGCCGACCAGATTTTTGTGCTAGACAAAGGCGAGCTAAAAGAGCAGGGCCGCCACGAGGAGCTTGTAGCCGGCAATGGTATTTACGCCACGCTGTGGCGGGTGCAAACCGGGGAGTTAATAAAACATTAGGGTATTGGTCTGTCCAAAATTGTAGGACAGGTAGGGGGCGCGGGGGGAATCGCCCCAGGTTTGTCCAGATTCACTAAAATTCTGGACGCACCCGGCCTGATTTTCATTTTGCCCAAAGCAGAGGGTCATGGTAAAATGGCCGACCGTACAAATATTACCCGACTAACACGGGGTTGTGCTAATTAGGGCCAAATAATATTTGGCCCTAGTTTGTTGAATAAAGTGGTGAACCTATGACGCTACCCGATGCGCCGGTAAGCGTGGCCGTGATTGGCTGCGGTTATTGGGGTAAAAATTTAGTTCGCAATTTTAATCAGCTCAACGCGCTGGCGATGGTTTGTGATGCCACGCCGGCGGGCCGGTCTCTGGCCGAAACGCTGGCGCCGCAAAGCGCCATTGTATCCGAAGTGGAACAGGTATTTAATTCTGATGTGTCGGGCGTGGTCATCTCCACGCCGGCCGAAACTCACTATCCTCTGGCCAGGCAGGCGCTGCTGGCCGGCAAAGATGTGTTTGTGGAAAAGCCGCTGGCGCTTACTTTTGAGCAGGGGCATCATTTGGTGCAGTTGGCCGGGCAGCAGGGACGCATCTTAATGGTCGGCCATGTGCTGGAGTACCACCCGGCGGTGCGCCGGTTGCTGGCCCTGGTTAGCGAGGGACATTTGGGCAAAGTGCGCTACATCTACTCCAACCGTCTCAGCCTGGGCAAAATTCGGCGGGAGGAGAATATTTTGTGGAGCTTTGCTCCGCACGATGTGGCCGTAATTTTACGAATTATGGACGGCCTGCCCTTTCAGGTGATTGCCTGCGGCGGCAGCTACGTGCAACCCAACATTGCCGATGTGACTGTGACCAATCTGCTGTTTGATAACGGCGTGCGCGCTCACATTTACGTGTCGTGGCTGCATCCGTTCAAAGAACAGCGATTGGTGGTCATCGGCTCGGAAAAAATGGCCAGCTTTGATGACGTTACCAAGCGGCTGGTGCTGTACGACCAGCGGGTTGAGATTCAGGAAGGCCAGCCGGTGCCCATCAAAGGCGACGGCGATGAAGTGCCCTTTACCGCCGATGAACCCCTGCGGCTGGAGTGTCAGGCTTTTTTAGAAGCTATTGCCACCCGCCGCCCGCCCGTTACCGACGGCCATAGCGGCCTGCGGGTACTAAAAGTGCTTCAGGCCGCCCAACGCTCGCTGGTAATGAACGGCGAACCGGTATCGCTGCCAATTGAGAGTTTTGGCGATACCAACTGGTCAGATTTGTAGCAGTAACCGAGTAGCAAATAAATGGCGTTAAAAAAAAATGTTCTGAACATTTCAACATATAATCATTCAGCCAAGTTTATTGTTACCCACCGGCAATTACTGTTGCGGGTGGCTCGTACTGAACTAAAGGCTCGTTATGCAGGATCGATTTTTGGTTTGGGTTGGGCGGTAGCCTTCCCTTTGTTAATGCTAATCATCTATGCACTGGTGTATTTGATTATTTTTCAAATACGAGTTCCTGGGTTATCACCACTTCAATATGTGTTACTTATTTTTTCTGGATTGGTTCCATTTTTTACAACCAGCGAGGCACTGGTAAGTGGAGTTTCTTCGGTGGTGTCAAATAAGTCAGTATTAAGTAACACTGTTTTTCCAATTGATTTGACACCTGTAAAGGCCGTATTGCTAAGCCAGGTTACAATGGTTGTTGGCCTTTCAGTTATTATTATGGTATTGATAGTAACGAGTTCCTTATCCTGGACAATTGTATTATTGCCCATTATATGGGGATTGCAGATACTTGCGTTAATAGGATTAACCTGGATTTTGTCATTGATAAATTTGGTGTTTCGTGACCTGCAAACCCTGATAGGTCTATTGCTGTTTATATTAATGGTAGTTTCGCCGATTGCTTATACACCAGAGATGGTTCCGACCAGTCTAAAACCCCTGGTAATACTGAATCCTTTTGCCTATTTTGTCATGGCGTATCAGCAAATTCTGGTTTTGGGACAATTACCAGTTTGGTGGAATATGTTAGGAGTGTTAGTAGTTTCAATTGGATTATTTGTGTTAGGTGGACATTTTTTCTTTCAAGCCAAACGGATTTTGATTGATTATGTCTGACCAATTTTCAATTCGCCTTTGCGGCGTGGGCAAAATGTATAAAGTATATCCCAGCCGCTTGGATAATTTTCTTGATGCGCTTGGTTTGGCTCATTTTATGCCCTGGCGACAAATCCGGGCAAGTGAATTTTGGGCGCTACGTGATGTTGACCTGAAACTTGCCACAGGTAGCCGCCTTGGGATTATTGGCCGGAATGGGGCCGGCAAAACCACCTTATTAAAGTTGATTACTGGCAATTTACCTGTTACTGAAGGTCAAATTCAGGTTAACGGACAAGTACAGGCTTTGCTAGAAGCGGGCGCAGGATTTCATCCAGAATTTACCGGTTACGAAAATATTCGCGCTGCTCTTATTTACCAGGGTTTGACTAGCCAGGAAATTGAAGCGGCAATCAAGGATATTGAAGAATTTACCGAATTAGGGCAGTTTTTATCCCAACCGTTCAAAACATTTTCAAGTGGTATGCAAGCGCGATTAGTTTTTGCTACTGCAACAACGCTTAAACCTGATATATTAATTATTGATGAGATTCTGGGAGCAGGTGATGCCTACTTTGCCACTAAATCAGCCGAGCGCATGAGAAAATTAGTTGAAGAAAGTGGCGCGTCGGTCTTGCTGGTGGCCCATGCCATGGACCAAATCCTCCGTTATTGCGATGAGTGCATTTGGATTGAGCGAGGCCGGGTTGTGATGCGGGGGCCTAGCCTGGAGGTGGTTAAGGCCTATGAAGAGTTTATTCATAAACTGGAAGATCGACGACTTTTAGCTAAAAACAAGAAACGACATTCGGCAGGTTACAATGCAGTACAGATAGATGGTTACAGCGATGCGATGGTACTTGCTTTTCAGATACAAGGCGAACCGGGAAGTCGTTGTGATATTGCTGAAATTACGTTGCTAAAAGACAATCAGGTTGAGGAAACATTGAGAGTAGGGGACGTTCAAGATGCAAGCGGGTCTCATATGGCTGCAATTAGCTTAAATGGGAGTGATTGGTCAGAGCCATATAAAAGCGAAGACGGTTTCTATCGCAGTTTAACGATTCATTCTGAGAGTATTAATGGTACGACAGGTGAAGCGGTTTTTTATGTCTATACTTTGTTTGACCATGCAAACTATGCCTATCGGGTACGTTATCGTTGCCCCAGCCTGGCCCAGTTGATGCTTACAATTACAAGAAATGGTAAATTGCTTCATAATCAAGTTGAACTTCCAACGGGCCAATCAGGCTGGGTTGAGTGGCTACTATCGTTAGAAGGATTACACTCGCAGCCAACCTTGCCGAAACCAAATGGTGCTCTAAAAAATATTGAAACTGCGGCTCAAACTCTTTCCAATATGGAAGCAAATGAAAACTCCGAAGCTGGCAACCGTTCTATCACCCGGTGGCCTGGAGAAGGCTCTCTGACAATAGAAGACGTCTATCTTTTAGGTGCTGATGGATATGAACAAGCTGTATTTCCAGTGGGAAGCCAGTTAAACTTAAATGTAACAATTTTGGCCCATAGGGATGGACACTTTAACCTTGTGCCAAGCGTTGCGCTTTATCGCTTAGATGGTATTTTAATTTCAAAGTTTCCAGGACAACAACCCGTATCTTTGGATCTTCGAAGTGGTGAAACTAAGGACCTTTATTTAGAATTAGACTCGCTTAATTTGGGCGATGGATATTACGTCTTTTCAGTTGCTCTTTTTGAGGAATGTATTGATGCGCGGTATCGATACGACCTTCTTGATAGAAGTTATGAATTTCAAGTTGTTGGAAATAACCCTTTATTTGCCGAAGCCGTTTTTCGTCATTCGGGGGGATGGAAATGATATGTTGCTGTTCAATATAGGCTTGCAGAACGAGTACGCGCAAGATGATTTTATCCTTAGTTTGTTAAAAGTATCTGCCAGGGACGATGACCACCAATTTGCTTCTCAAAAGTGGCTGCTGGACTCACTGCCAAAGCGATTGATTTTTTCGCGTGTCTATGGCGATTTGCTTTTGGAGTCGGTTGATACTAAAAAAGTTTTGGATGTAGGGGGCGGGTATACATCTTTAACGCGGTTGATGGTAAAAAACTGTGATTATTTTTTATTAGATATTATGGCACATGACCCGCATAGTCTGCTTGAAAAGATTCAAGATTCGCTAAACCAAAATTTTTGGATAAATTGTGATTGGCAAGACTTTGAGGCGACAACCTATTTTGATCTGGTAATTGCCAACGATTTATTTCCAAATGTTGACCAGCGACTTGACCTTTTTTTGCAAAAATTTTTGCCAATAGCCGGTGAGATAAGGTTATCGCTAACATACTATAATACGCCTCGATGGTACAAGGTTAAGCGGATAGACGCCGACGAAATATTTCACATTATGGCCTGGAATGGCGAGCAGGTTAAATGTGCGCTAGAAAAATATATTAACCAAGTTCAAAATCCGCAGTTGGAATTACTTTTTCAGAGTCCACCCAGCTTATTTGCTAATGGTCGGCAAGTATGTTTTGTATCGCTTAAAGGTGAGTATGCCAGAAGTTCAAAATATGGAGCCAGTTAAAGTTTTTTTCTTTGGGGACTCTATTTGCGTGGGGCAGCACGTGGCTTTACATCAAGGTTGGGTAACGAGAACCTCGGCCAAACTAAGTGAATTGGGGCTAAAATATAACCGCCGGATAATTGTAGCCAATGCCTCTGCCAATGGGCGTACAACCCGACAGGCGCTAGAAGTAATGCCTTATGAAATTCAATCCCAACAGCCCCATGTTTTGTTAATTCAGTTTGGTATGAATGATTGTAACTACTGGCAGAGTGACCGGGGAATACCCCGGGTTAGTCATAAGGCGTTTGCAGCCAATCTGCAAGAAATCATTGCGCGAGCCTTAGCCTTTGATGTGCGAAAAGTTTTGCTAAATACCAATCATCCTACCGGGCGAGATTTCGACCCACTTCCTTATGCCGACATTTCATATCAACAAAGTAACGAACAATACAACCAAATTATTCGAGATATCGCCACAAAGTTTGACTCTAAAATAATTCTGAATGATGTGGAAAGAGCCTTTCAGGAATACAGCCAGGGCCATCGCGAACGGCTTTTGAACTTGCTGTTACCCGAACCCGACCTGCTGCATCTCAGTGAGCAAGGCCACCATTTGTACTTTGAACAGGTCTATCCAGCTATCGAGTCCACGGTGATGGAGTTAATTGAAGAAAGTAAATGAGTCTGGCTTTAAAAGAAAGTGAACAACTTCTTTTTCAGAAGTTTTCTAATACAGATAGCTTGAACAAGTTGCCACTGGTGTTTATTTTAGGCTCTCCCAGGACAGGCAGCACGCTCGTTTATCAATTGATGGTTAATTTCTTTAATTTCTTCTACTTCTCCAATTTCATTAATAATTATTTCTATGAATTCCCTATCGTTGGGGCGACCCTGGAGTTACAACTAAACCCTCGCACTTCAGTAAATTATAAAAGTAAATATGGCAAAACAGAGGGGTTATTTGAACCCTCTGAAGCATCTTGGGTCTTTAAAAATTGGTTTGGTGACAAACATCCGTCCCAGCTATGTAGCTCAACTGTGTTACCCGAAAAAGAGGCCCATCTGACCGTAACGTTTAACGGTATCAGCCATTTATCAGGTATGCCCATTTTAACTAAAAATGCCTGGAATTGTTTTCGTATTCAGGAGCTTACCAGGCTATTTCCTAATATACATTTTATCTGGCTGCGTAGGGATATTGCCGTCAGCGCGCTCTCAGATTTGGAGGCAAGGCGCCGAAGAGGTTCTCCTGATATTTGGAACTCGGCCACTACTGCTAATTATCAAAGCATTCAAAAATTACCATACTGGAAGCAAGTGGTGGAGCAGCAATACGAGTATAACAAAAGTATTGGTGAAGATTTAAGGCGATTTAGCCGGGGGCAATATCTTGAAATATGGTATGAAGATGTCTGTGAACACCCTAAAGAAGAATTGGCAAAAGTGGATGAATATTTTCAGTTGTGGTCTTTACCGATACAGCTTGAAAACAGACCTTTGCCTTTACTGAGCCGTTCAAAGGGGCCTGATGGGTTAGATGATGATTATGAAAAAATTCGTCAATACATCTCACATAACTACGATCGTTTTGAGCAATATATTTATTAATGTCCATTAGTCCAAAACGCATTCTAATAATTTATTACAATCCTTACAGTCTTCAAAATACCCGCCTTACAATTCTTCAGCATCTGCGGGCGCTTGAGGCCAGCTCAGTTAAACATGACATAACTTATTATAACGCTTTTGATGATTACTCTTCAACCGAACTTGGCGAAGAACCCTTAAAACGGCCCGCCTGGATTCGTAGTTCAGATTTTGATGCTGCAATTTTGCATTACTCCTTTCTGGCCTTCCACTGGGATGCTATGGCCCTGTACAAATGGAAACGACTGTTTAGTTGGGTGGGTGAATTAGATTGTTTAAAAATAGCCATTCCACAGGACGAAGGAGACCATGCCGGGTTATTAGATGAATGGTTATTTGAATGGGGGGTTTCAATTATATTTAGTGTTCACTACACTGAAGATGGGCCTTTATATCCTATTATGCGTAACCATGCTACAATTTACCCTTGCCTCCCCGGTTATATCGACGAAACAATTGCCAGAGAATATTCAGCCAAATTGCTACCTATCGCCGAACGACCAAAGGATATTGTTTACAGGGCCAGACACTTGCCATATTGGTTTGGCAGCGCTGGCAGACTAAAATCTCAACTGGCAGAGATTGTAGCGCCTCGGGCAAAAGCCTTGGGACTAAATATTGATATTTCGACACGAAATGAAGATGCAATTCTTGGCGATGCCTGGGTTGATTTTATAGCATCTGGTAAGGCCGTAATCGGAGCTGAAGGCGGTTACAGCGTACTCGATTGGCGGGGTGAGATTAAAGCACAGGCCAGAGCAATATTAAAAAAAAATCCAAGCTTGAGTTTTGAGGAGTTTAGTCCTCAAATGCCATCCGGTTGGAATGACTACAAACTTTTGACTGTAACCCCTCGTCATTTTGAGGCTATTATAGCTAAAACTTGCCAGGTGCTGGTTGAAGGCTATTACAAAGGTGTTTTGGAGGCTGACAAGCATTATATTCCCCTCAAACGCGATTTTTCAAATTTGGATGAAACGTTGGAAAAACTTAGTGATAACCAATACGTGCAGCATATAGTGGAGGGCGCCTCTAAGGATATTTATTTGAGTGGCCGTTATACCTACCAAACATTTGCTCAAAAAATTGAGCAAGCCTTGTGTGAATATCAAAATCGTCAAGATCAGTCGGATAGGCTCATAGATATTATGACTGAAACAAATACAGCAAAACAAGAAATAGCGGCGTTGGAAAGGCAACTGATAGCAGAACGCCATAACTATAGTTTGTTAGAAGCTAAATTTCTTGAGACAAAACAATATATTGGTGAACTGCAAAACCAATTGGCTACTCAAAAGAGTCAACTTCAATCCCAAAATGCGCCAATCTCGCATAGTCTCCTATTTTCCAGAAAAATATTTCTTGTTATGATTTTGATAGTCGCGATAACTGGCGCGATTATCTCAACGCTTCTGACTATTCTAATTATTGTTGGATTAGGCAGGTTGTAACTGGCAATAGTTGATTTCTATTTGAGAAAAATTATCCAAAACTATTGATATTTCATTGGTATTAGTTTGCCACAAAATGGCCTCATAAGATTATGAATATTCCTCCTATTAAAAAATTAATCGACTCAAGTTGTTTAACCGCCGTTGATACATATTGGGAGGAATTTACCGTTTACTCGCTTCCTTTTAACTCTTCATCAGAGTCTTTAGAATATCTTGAATGGCGTTTTCAACAATATCCGTTGTTTAGAGAATTTATGCAGTTGTATGGCCAGCACGATGGAGAAGCAATTCTGGATTATGGTTGTGGCCCAGGTAATGATTTGGTAGGGTTTCTGGTTTACAGCAAGGCCAAGAAAATAATCGGTATAGATATTTCGGAAAAAGCGTTAAGTATTGCTGCTAAAAGGTTGGCGCTTCATAATCCGGCTCCGGAACGAGTTGAGTTAATTAAAACGGTTGACTCAAATACCAAAATTCCTTTGGAGGACAAGTCAATAGACTATATTTATTGTGAAGGCGTTTTGCATCATACCAGCGATCCAGAAGCCATTCTCCATGAATTTTACCGCGTTATGAAACAAGGGGCGTATAGTTGTGTGATGGTTTATAACCGAAATAGCTTATGGCTACATTTGCACACCGCCTACATTAAATTGATATTGGAAAAAGATTTTCAAAACCTTAGTTTAGAAGAAGCCTTTGCCAAAACTACGGATAGTGAAAGTTGCCCCATTGCTCGTTGTTATGCTCCAGAAGAGTTTTTGACAATTTGTCACAAAGCAGGCTTTGAAACCGAATATATTGGCGGTTACCTTTCTTTACATGAGTTAAAAATTCTAAAAGAGCTTGGGCGCCAGGCATTAAGAGACGAACGTTTAGCTGTTGAACATCGAGAATTTTTGCGCGTTTTAACATACGATCAAGACGGCTATCCTCTATATAAAGGTAAACACGCCGGCATAGGTGGAGTTTACAGGCTTTACAAACCTGAGTAAGAAATAATACGTTTAGTTGATAATAATATACGGCTATAAATAATTATGTGTGGTATTACCGGTATCTTCAATCCAGAAGGATTAGCCTCTGAGTTAACCGCTTTGCAAGCGGCTAACAATGTGATTGCCTATCGGGGGCCGGATGGCCAGGGATTTGCCTGGTTTAATACCAACAACTCAAAAGAAAGATTTGTGTCATTAAATGCCAAAATATTACCCGATGCATCGGCACTACAGCGGATGACGCTGGCCTTGGGGCATCGCCGTTTGGCAATCATTGATCTGTCCTCGTCGGGGTTGCAACCGATGACTAACGAGGATGAGACTCTTTGGATTGTCTTTAATGGCGAGATTTATAATTTTATTGAGCTACGGGTTGAATTGGAACGGGCCGGCCATAGCTTTCATTCCCAATCAGATACTGAAGTGATTTTGCACGCCTACGAGCAATGGGGTGAAGATTGCGTTAATCACTTTGTTGGGATGTGGGCCTTTGCCATAGTTGATTTGAAACGTAGCCGGTTGTTCTGCTCACGTGACCGGTTTGGTATCAAGCCCTTTTATTATTACCACGATGGCCGGCGCTTTGCTTTTGGGTCAGAGATTAAGCAATTACTATGCTTTCCTTTTGTTGCTCGACAGGTGAATGAAAAAAGCGTGTATGAATATTTGGCCCATGAGGCGCTTGATTGGGGAGAAGAAACTTTCTTTAACGGAGTCTACAAGCTTTTACCAGGGTATAACCTGACACTTAACCTGCTGGATACATCTTTAAGTAAAACCCATTATTACACTCCAAACTTTACCATAAATAATGACATTACTCTTACCGAGGCAGCGCAAGAATTTCTGTGCCGACTAACCGACAGTGTTCGTCTTCACCTGCGCAGTGATGTTAAAGTGGGGAGTTGTCTATCCGGCGGGTTAGACAGTTCTGCCATTGTGTGTTTGATGAACCAACTGCTCGCAGATGAGGGTAAATCTGATATTCAATATACGTTTACCTCGCATTTTGATGAAAAAGAGGCCAATGAACTGGAATATACCCAGGAAGTGATTAATGCAACTCAGGTAAAGGCTCATTTTACCTATCCTACGCCGAATGAATTAGCTGAGGATATTGAGTCGCTCGTTTGGCATCAGGATGAACCCTTTAACTCAACCAGTATTTTTGCCCAATGGTCTGTCTTTAAATTAATTCATCAACACCGGGTGAAAGTTGTGCTAGATGGTCAGGGAGCCGATGAACAACTGGCAGGGTATGTTAGTTTGTCGCCCTACTTCTTTTTAGAATTGGCTGCCAGGCGGCAATATGTCAACCTGATGTGGGAAACGTGGCGCTATGCCCGTTTGCAAGATAGACCCTGGTTGTCTCTTTTTCCCGGTCGGGCTGGGGGATATGTGCGTAAACTGTTCTTCTCAAAAAATCCAACAGCACCAATCGACTGGATCAGGCCGGAATTAGTTGAAAACTGCCAAAATGGTAAGGGCTACTTGGCCAATTTCAATAATAGACCTTTTCATGATTTGGAGTATCTTAACAATATTTTGTATCAATTTACTTTTTTAAATAATCTACCTCAATTATTAAGATATGAGGACAGGAATTCAATGGCTTTTTCCGTTGAGAGTCGGGTTCCTTTTCTCGATCACCGTCTGGTTGAGTTTATTTTTAGCCTGCCGGCGCAATTTAAAATGCGAAATGGTTACACCAAACATGTTATGCGCGAGGCTTTGGCTGGCGTAATCCCGGAAAAAATCCGACGCCGCGCTCGCAAAATGGGTTTTGCCACCCCGGAGCGGCGCTGGCAACAAACTACCCTGCGCCCCCTGGTTCAACAAGCTTTGCAAGATGAAAGGCTTCGCCCATTTATTGTTCCTGACAAGGCAAGAGCATATGCAGATTATCTGGAAACTCACCAGATTCTTAACTTCTCCCCCTGGCGCTGGGTGAATTTACATTTGTGGCTAAAGGCTTATGACCTCAACTGAGCCGCGCCCGAACAAATCCATCACAATAGTCTCCATAACGCCCCTCAAAGTTCAAGCTGATAGCCGAACTTTCAAACAGGCAGCCTCTGTGGCCCGGTTTGGTTATACTTCAATTGTGGTGGAAGGGCAAAGAAGCAATTTTGCCGAGCAGGAGTTACCATTTGAACTTCGTACGGTAGGCTGGTGTGATTCCACGGCAGGGGGGAGTAGGCCAGAAAAATCGCAGCCGGAAGGCTCATCAGATTCTGAAACAGAAACACCCGTAGCTACCTCTATAAAGCAGAACCGTGTCTTGAAGTCACCCCCTTTAGTTCGGTCTGACGAAAATAAGCTTGTCTGTTTCCTGCGCTCATCTTATAGACGGTTGGTGCCCGAGTCTATAAGATTATTGTTACGGCATCCTTTGCGATGGATATTTTTGATTTTATTTTTTTTGAGGAGACTGCCACTTATTATTAAGTGGCGATTGATTATGGGGGCAGAACGGCTGAAAATTGTTGAGCTGATATTTTTTGTGAGATATGTGTCGGATTTCCTCTATAAGTATGGTTATCTACCTTTGAAATGTACGCCTAAAGCATCCCTCTACTATCTGCACGCCTTTTATCAATTTCCGGCTGTTTATCTGTTGTGTTTAAGATATAGAGCGCGATACATTTATGATGCCCACGATTTCTATTCACAGATCGGTCACTTTCAAGACCCGTCTTCTTTGCAAGTTCATTGGATAAAACCTTTTGAGCAATGGATTGAGCGATTGTGCATTAAAAAGGCAGCGGCTCTTGTAACTGTGAGTGATGGTGTTGCCCAGCTTTACAAAGATTATTGTGACTCTGAGGCAGTTGTCGTTAGAAACGTTCAAGATATCCGCTTTAACTGTAAGCACAATTTGCACTTACGTAAACGCCTTCATTTATCATCCGATGAATTCTTAATTGTTTGTGTTGGAAATGCAAAACCTGGTATGGCTGTTGCAGAATTGTATGAAGCAATGATAAATTTGCCAACCGATGTTCATATTGCCTTTTTAGGGGGGGGGTATGAGCCATACATAACGATGGCTCAAGCTAAAGGACTTGAGCAGCGCGTTCATTTTGTTCCCCCTGTTGCCCCCAACGAAGTAATTCCGTTTATCCAAAGTGCTGATGCTGCTATTGTAATTTATTATTCAATGTCGGTTAATTATCAAAATTGCTTGCCTAATGGTTTTTTTCAGCCAATCTCGGCACAGCTTCCGCTTTTCTATCCAGAATTATCTGAAATAAAAAAAATTGTTGAGCACTACAATATTGGGATTCCAATTGATCCGCAGTCGCCACCCTCTATTACCAAAGGGGTAATTACTCTATTAAACAATAAAGAACTGATGTTTACATTTCGACAACACCTTATTTTAGCTCAACAGGAGTTAAATTGGGAACGTGAAGAGAAAATTCTGTTTGATTTGTTTTCACAAATATTAAATAACTAAGCCGGAAAATTTCTGCGAGAGGTTTTGAAAACTTATGCAGAAAGATCGAATAAAAACCCTTTATCTTGAAACTAATGGTTTTGGTACACAGGTAATTAGGGCTGATACGATTTTACGGGGTATCTTTGGCTATAAAGATGGAGCAGCTCCGCCGCGATTTCTGCGTCGCTACCCCAAAATAGTTGATATGTTTGCTCATCTTCGCCAATTTCATGAACAATTGTCGTATGTTATAGATTGGCGAGATGCCTTTTGTCAGGCTCCGCAATTAGATGTTGAGATTTGTAATATCAACAATCTGGTTCACTTTAGCCGGTGCCTGCTCAAAATTCGTCAATATGATCTAATTGTTATTTCACATGCAGCAGCCGGCGATGATATGTCAATATTGCTTAAATCAGCCCGCTGGTTTGACCGGCGCCGGGGTAAGCTGGTAATGTTTATAGGCAACGAATATGATTTACTTGATGAAAAAACACAGTTCATTCAAACCGTCAAAGCAGATGTGATTTGCAGCCAACTGCCCATTGAAGCCGCCCACTATCTTTACAGGGAATGTAAAGAGAGTCGGCTTTTATCAATGCCTCATGCTTTAAATCCAAAAATATATTACCCCATGCCAAATGTTGAGCGCACCATTGATATAGGTTTTATTGGTGATATTTACTGGCCTTTTATTGGCGACAAAGAGCGAACGGATTTAATCTATTTTTTTAAAAAACGCGGTCCTGAAGCAGGGTTAATTTGCGATATCCGAACCCAACGTGTTTCTCGTAGTGAGTGGGCTAAATTTCTAAACAAATCCAAAGCCATCATTGGGGCTGAGTCTGGCACCTATTATTTAAATGATCGGGGTCGCTTGTTGACGACTGCCCGAGATTATAATCTCAAAGAAAATCAACAGGCCACATTTGAAGAGGTCTTTGACCGATTTTACAAAGAGCAACCCAGGCTGGTATCGGGCAAAAGTATTTCTTCCCGTCACTTTGAACCAATTGGCACTAAAACCTGCCAGCTATTATTAGAGGGCGATTACAATGGCATTCTTAAAGCTGATGAACATTATATCAGCGTTAAAAAAGACCTTTCTAATATTGAAGACGCCATTCAGCAGTTTAAAGATGAATGTTACCGGCAAAAAATGGTTGAACAAACCTATGAGTATGTGATGTCAGAACATACTTACCAACACCGTGTTAAGGCATTGCTTAAGGAGATTTCTTGATAATATTCTCTTAGCAGAATTTAAAATCCAATTCAATATCGTGTAATTGGCAGGTAGATATTTCTGAAATGGTTTAACTGTCAAAAAAGGTTGCAGGTTTGTTTGGAATGTGAGACGTGACGTGTAGCGGGCAGTTGAAACAATTGCAGGAGGATAGTAATAATGCGGCTATTATTTGCATTCATTGGAGTTGTACTATTGAATTTGATATTGTTAGGGTCCGCTATAGTGTGGAGCCAGCAGCCAGACCCCGTTTATCTACCCGTCATTCTCAGTTCAGGAAGCTCAGCGCCCTCCATATTTGATAAGAACATGAGCAATCCCGATTATCACCCATTTCTAATCTTTGACGCTAACCCTCCCCCCATAGAGATACCCGCAATGCAACAGTTGGC
Source organism: uncultured Caldilineaceae bacterium (assembly GCA_964486935.1). GTDB lineage: Bacteria > Chloroflexota > Anaerolineae > 4572-78 > J111 > CAZAPG01. The sequence continues at coordinate 43,657 of CAZAPG010000004.1, forward strand.
AAGTGGCGCAAGCTCTGACCAGGAAGTGATAGATTTGATCTTGGCTTATTATAATCAGCATTCTGATGAACTTCAGGCAAAATGGCTTGAAGATAACCCGGCTCGACTTAAGGCCATTTTTGCCATGTACATAATTCATATTAGTCATCCGTACGGAAACGGTGGTTATCCGGCAACTTTTGTGGAGTATTTGCAGCAAGCAGCTTCTCACTGTGGCCCACAATCTGTTTTTCAAACACGCTTATTATCGGCCTTTGGTTTAACGTGGCGGCGTGTGGGGATGCTGTCTGGCTTGCATGGTTGGGTTGAGGTGAAGATTGATGGTCAGTGGGAGACATTCGACTCGACTACAAATGTTTGGATCGACCAGTCTTTTGTAGAGTTATTGCAGGGTGGGCCGCGTAAATATCGAGAATTCTATACACCCTGGTCTGATATTGATAGACCAGACGCCCGGCAGATTTTAGCCGGATATGAGGGGCATTCTGGTCCATTTTACTATACTCCAGGCTCACTTCGTGCGCATATGCCCGGATTAGGGATTTACTTTTTTAGGCAAGAGTATAGAAATGCAACAGGCGATGATATTGTCATATCGGGATGGTCTGAGCAGGAGTGGCAAGCACAATTCACTCAAGCCAGCCTCAATGCCCGTGAATCGGATTAAAACCGGGCGAGGCCGTTGTGATTCGATGATAAATGACTCTTAAAACCATTGCTTGAAAGATTATCAATAAAAATGTGTGGAATAACCGGAATTCACTTTTTTGATCCGCAAGCTAATGTTGACCAACATCTGTTGCGGCGGATGACCGACCTGATCGCTCATCGTGGCCCGGATGATTTTGGTTATCATATAAATGGTAACATTGGCCTGGGGCATCGCCGCCTGTCAATTATAGACCTATCGCCGGCCGGGCATCAACCGATGTCTAATGAAGATGAAACGGTCTGGATTACCTATAATGGTGAATGTTATAACTATCGTGATTTTTCCTCGTTGTTACGTGCCAAGGGACACCGCTTCAAATCCACATCTGATACTGAGGTTTTACTTCATCTCTATGAGGAATATGGACCTGATTTCTTAACCAAAATCGACGGGATGTATGCTCTGGCTATTTGGGACGCCAATAAGCAGCGGTTGATATTAGCCCGAGACCGTCTGGGGATAAAGCCTCTTTATTACTATTACGATAATGACCATCTTATTTTTGCCTCGGAGATGAAAGCCTTATTAGCCGACCCGTCGGTACCGGTCAACATCAACGAAATCGCTTTAAGCGACTATCTACATTTGATGAGCATTCCCGACCCTGAAACAATTATTAAGGGCGTAAAGAAACTATTGCCGGGCCATTATTTATATATTAAAGCTGGTCAGGTTAAAGAATATCAGTATTGGGATGTCCCGCTTTCTCACTCCAATGGCAACTGGGGGCTAGACTCGGCCTGTAACAAGTTTGAAGGTCTGTTTCAGCAAACAGTTGCCTCTCACTTAATAAGCGATGTGCCTGTGGGCGCGTTTTTGAGTGGTGGGGTTGACTCAAGTGCAATTGTTGCTTTTGCCAACTCGCAGGTTACTAAGCCAATGATGACCTTTTCCAGTACCTTTAAGGGCCTGTCCGAATTTGATGAAAGCCCTTTTGCGCAACGGGTAGCCTCATTGTGCCAGACTGAACACCACGAATTTAATCTTACTCCCGATTTAATTGACGCCTTGCCGAAAATAGCCTGGCATGCCGACGAACCTTTTGCTATTTCATCGGCTTTTGCTCTCTACTTTTTGGCGCAAATGGCCAGCAAATACGTTAAAGTAGTTCTCACCGGAGATGGCGGCGACGAGGTTTTTGCCGGTTATACCTGGCGGCATGTTCAATTTTCAGAAGTGAGCCATCGGCTGCCACAATATTTACAGCCTTTGTTAAGAGATGTAAAAAACAAAGCTGAAGTTTGGGGACATTCGCTTTTACCCCAAAAACTGGCAAACCGGGTCATCTGGAAACTAAGCCAGATTGTGCCGTCAGACCGGCGGTATGTGCAGTCTTTTTGCTGTTATCAAAATTTCGAGCTTGAGCACCTGCTGCTTCCTGAGGCGTGGCATCGTGTTAATCGGGCCTGGGAAAGTAACATAACTCAAAAATATTATGATAGCTCAGATAATGTCGACCAACTCACCCGCAAATTGTACACGGATATAAAGTCAACCCTGGTTAGTGAGATGCTAACAAAAGTGGACCGGATGACGATGGCCTTTGGTTTGGAGGCGCGGGTACCCTTTTTAGACCACAATGTTGTAGAGTGGGCATTTGGCGTTCCTGGTGAGTATAAAATGCGTGGTACTGAAGGGAAATACCTGGTTAAAAAGGCCATGGAAAAATATCTGCCTTCCGATCTGCTCTATCGCCCCAAACATGGGTTTAACGTACCGATGAAAGTCTGGATGAAGAATCAGCTTTATGAATTTATCCAGGACAGCTTGTCTGAGCAATCCATCAAAGCCCGCGGATTTTTTAGAGTAAATGAAGTGAAACAATTGCTACAGCAACATTCTCAAGACGCTCAAGATGTATCCAATAAGATTTTTGTTTTGTTGATGCTGGAGTTGTGGTTTCAACAGTTTGTAGATAACCGACAACAGATTATCTATGGAACCCAATAATGCGCTCCAACCAAAACTAACAATATGTGCTGTAGGGTCTGCCCAGAGTACCCATATAATCAACAGGGTGAAATGTTTTGCCGAACGTGGGCATCAAGTCTATTTAATCAGTGACAGTATGGCCGATTTTGAGCAAGTAACCGTACTTGTTCCTGTTGACAAACCCATTAAAGGGTTGAGTGCGCTGTTTAAATTTATTGATATTCTTGCCACCCGAATCTTTAAAAAGTCTATCATCCTCCGGGTGCAAATAATCTACCAACTCTACAACTTTTTGCAATTGCTCAAAGAACATAAACCCGATATCGTCCACGTTCATTACGCCTATAACCTGTGGGGTTGGATGGCTGCCGCAGCTAACCATCATCCTTTGGTTGTTAGCATTATGGGAGGAGATATTTTATTTGAAGAACAGGGCAGCCCTACGCCAAGAGGTAAATGGTTAACGCTTCAACTTCTTGATAGTGCCGATCTGATTACATCAAAATCGGATTATCTTACTTCTGTATTAGATAAATTAGGGGGGTATGGATCAAAGGCGATCAGAGTAGTTTGGGGAGTTGATTTAAAGCTTTTTCGCCGGGTGGATGCGGCAAAATTGCGGTTGCAGTTAGGGCTTGCACCAGAAGATAAAGTGATTTTGAGTCCAAAAATTTTGCGGCCTTTTTATAACGTGCATCTTATTGTGGAAGCGATGCCCCAGATTGTATCGAAATGTTCTGGAGTTAAGTTGCTTATCACAGAATATGCGGCAGACCCGCAGTATAAACAGCAAATTGTTACTTTAATTGAAACCTTAAATCTTCAAAAGTATGTAATATTTATCGGACATATTCCTCACCAAGATATGCCCTCTTATTATAGTCTGGCTGATGTAACGGTGGCCGTCCCTTCGTCTGATGGGCTGCCGCAAACATTGCTAGAAGGAATGGCTTGCGAAGTGCCTAATATTCTTTCTAAGTTGCCGCGCTATGAAGAATTTGTTGCTCACGAGCAAAGTGCTTATTTTGTCAAATCGACTCCGCCTGCTATTGCTGAAGGAGTTATTAGAATACTAAATGACAATGAGCTGCGCAATAAAATAATCTGTGATGGGTTGAAGGTGGTTAGAAAAGAAGCCGATTTTGACAAAGAGGTTAGCCGGGTAGAGGCGAAATACTATCAATTATTAGCCACGTCGAAAAAGCGTGCTAACCCATTAAAACAAGCCAGAGTTTTTTTGGAAGTGTTTCGATATTTTTTTCAATCCTAGAGAAACATATTCACCAGGTCGTAGCCTCTAGGGAGTTTGTTTAGCAATTTGATTATTCTCTAAAGGAATCGTGATTATACCCAGTGGTATTTCGGCTTCGGGCAGCCACGTTTCCGATACCTCATCATAAGCAGGTAAGCGGGTATTTGATGTCAGAGCATACATTCCCATAACCAGTTTATAAGTACCCGAATGAATTTGAGTAGGAAGTGGCAGATTATATGTATCATGAAAATCGCTGGATGGCGTAATTACCAATGACTCTATACTTTCCCACTTTCCATTGTACCAGCGCCCTCTTGAAACAGCCGATGCATTTGGAAATTGACTTAGACCTGGTGGCCAATAGATAGTATTTGAACCTTGAGGAACAACCATGCCGCTGGGCCAGTAATTTGTTGGGCATTTTCCCCGGCAAGGAATTGTGTCCGCTTGCCATACCAATTGGCCATTTTCATCCAAAGCATGGATAAAAATAGTGTAACTGGTTTCGGTTCTGTTTAAGGCTTGCCATCCAAAGGATAAATTCAAGACAGATTGATTTGCTTCATTGGTTGTGTTGGCCATATAGCCTAAGAAACGAATATCTTCACCCAGTTTTACCCGCATTTTGCGATAAGGCGCCAAAGGTGCTTCGTCAGTAGTAGCTACCATTAGCTGCCGCCGAATAGATGGATTACACAACTTACCGTTTTGTATGTCTGACGCAATTATCTTAAATAATTTTTGAGCATAGATTTGTTGCACCTTAGCCGAAGGATGACTGTCAAGTTCATTGACTGGCAGTTCCTGCGGCGTTAATTGTTCAATCAACTCCTGCTCATGATTATGGGTTCTAAACCCCACTTTGGCTGCTGCTTGTTCTCCCTGGTGGAACCATCTCAAATAAATTGGCAGCGACTCACTGAAATCCTGGTAACTGGTGGGGTGATCTACATAAATTTGGTGATTGAGAACAGCAAAAACAGGTGCGGGTAAATTCAACTCGTCAGACATTTGTTTGATATCTGTTAGAGCTTGAACGTAAGCCTGCCATTCTTCCGAGTTTTTGTCATAAGTTCTCTCTATCCCCGTATGCCCTGGGGGTAAAATTTTAGAATTTACAAGATAGCCATCAAAAGCAGCCCTAATCGTTTTGGCTGTGATAGGTAATCCTATCCAGGCCAAGGTTTGAGAAAATGAGTCAAGTGCGCCGCCATATTTTTCATAAAAACGCTTAGACTCTATTGAGGCATAACCAGAATGTTCAAGCGGCAATGGGTCATTCATAAAAAAACCGATTACAATTAGATCTGGATCAACAATTCCTTTAAATTCTCGAATGATGTCTCGTTCTAAAACTGTAGGCCCACCAGAAACCGAAAAATTCAAAACCTCAAATTCATTATCAGAAAATTTCTGTTCGAGATTTTTTTCTAACAACTCTGTATAACGTTCTTCGGGGGCCAAACCGGTACCAAAAGTTAATGAGTCGCCCAAAACCATAATTCTACAAGTATTTAATGGCTTTGGCACTTCAAAATCCCGTTCACGAAAACCAAATCGATTGACCTCAACAAGATTGCCCCAGGTATACCACTCTGGTTTATCTTTTACTAACCGCTGATAGTAAACCTTGTTTCCATTATAGTAACCTGTATCAAAAGGCAACCCGTTAAGAAATGGGTCTTTTCGTCTTAGGTAGTATTCAAACCCGTAAAAAAGAGTAACCACTATCATAAGGTTAACCGCAATTATAACAATAATTTTATGAAAATGACCCAAACGTGTCGACATTTAATGATAACCTTTATAAATATTTGTGCCGTACAAAAAGTAACTACCCCTAATTAACTGGGGGTGAAGTCGGTAAAGTATTCTAGTATCCTTCTTTGATATGGCAAATTTGGATTAATTATATCTTTTCTAAAAAGGTGCTAAGGGATAGCTTTGTTGTCTCAAAACATTATTAAAGTGATTTGCCCAATAAAAGGCTATCTTGTATGCTATTCATTTGTATGTTTTAACGTACAATAAGGGAGAGTTGATAATAAGAGATAAGGAGCACTTCAAATGTGTGGCATTGCCGGCGTGTTGAGTCTTAAGCTGGAACCAATTCCTGGTCTGGCTCATTCCTTAAGCATAATGAATCAACTTCAAAAACACCGTGGGCCTGATGGACACGCTATCTGGCAACATCAACGCCAGCACGTTGGCTTTGCCCACCGGCGTTTGAGCATTATTGACCTATCCACCGGCGACCAGCCGATGCGCGACCAGGCTGGAAATTGGGTGACTTACAACGGCGAAATCTATAATTATATAGAATTGCGCGCCGAATTAGGTCAAGAAAATTTCGTGACTACCTCTGATACCGAAGTTATTCTGCACGCCTATCAAAAGTGGGGCATGGATTGTGTTAATCACTTGAGAGGCATGTTTGCTTTTGCCATATGGGACGAAGCCAACCAGCGGCTCTTTTGCGCGCGAGATCGCTTTGGTATTAAACCTTTTTACTACACCATAGTTGGTAATACCTTCTACTTTGCCTCAGAAGCAAAAACGCTGCTGCCATTTGTAGAGCGAATTGAAACAAATTTGGAAGGCTTTAAGGATTATTTGACGTTTCAATTCTGCCTGGCCGGCAAAACCCTCTTCAAGGGTATTGAGGAGCTTTTGCCCGGCCATTTTTTACATATAACTAATGGCTCAATAAAAACCGGCCGTTATTGGGAAGTCTTTTACAACCGCGATTTTGACCATACTGATGAATACTTTAAGCGACGTATCCAGGAACTACTGGCGGAGTCGGTTGAAATTCATTTGCGCAGCGATGTGCCGGTGGGAGCATATCTGAGCGGCGGATTAGATTCCAGCGCCATTGCCTCGTTGGCCGGCCAGAAATATCCCGATAATCTTTTAGGCTTTACCGGCAAGTTCTCTTATGGCTCCGGCTACGACGAAAGTCATTATGCCCGCGCCCTGGCCGGCTGGCGTCACTTTGAATTACACGAAGTTGATATTACGGTCAATGATTTTATTGATAACATCAGGAAAGTTATCTATCACCTGGATTATCCGGTGGCCGGGCCAGGTTCTTTTCCACAATATATCGTTTCTCAACTGGCCAGCCAACACCGCAAAGTGGTTTTGGGGGGGCAAGGGGGCGATGAGATATTTGGCGGCTATACCCGTTATCTGATTGCTTACTTTGAGCAATGTATCAAAGGGGCTATTGATGGAACGCTGCGCAACGGCAATTTTGTGGTGACATATGAGTCTATCATCCCCAACTTAACCGCCCTGCGAAATTACAAACCGCTGCTTCAGGATTTTTGGCGCGACGGATTATTTGAGCCAATGGACAGGCGTTATTTTCGGCTGGTCAATCGGGCGCCAATGCTTGGCAATGAAATTAATTGGCAAATACTGGGCGATTACGAGCCTTATGAAACATTTCGAAAAATATTCAACGGTTATAATGTAAAAGAAGGTTCATATTTTGATAGTATGACCCATTTTGACTTCAAAACATTGTTGCCCGCGCTGTTACAAGTTGAAGATAGAGTGAGTATGGCTCACGGCCTGGAGTCACGGGTGCCATTGTTAGATCATCCGTTAGTAGAATTGGCGGCCACCATTCCGGCCGATGTTAAGTTTCAAGATGGCGCAATGAAGCGGGTCTTCAAAGAGGCAGTCCGGCCATTTCTGCCTGAAGTTATCCTGAATCGTCAGGACAAAATGGGGTTTCCGGTGCCGTTAACCGAATGGTTTAAAGAAGGGGCCAAAGATTTTGTGCTGGACGTTTTTTCAAGTCGAGCCGCGATCAATCGAGATTTAGTTAATAACCGCCTGGTCTTAAATAAGTTAGGCCAGGAGTCAAAATTTGGCCGGACTATTTGGGGTCTACTTTGTCTCGAGTTGTGGCAGCAAGAATTTCACGATCAAGGAGCGATGTATAAAAACATGGTTGCTCAGTTAGGTATATCAGGTCAGGTAGAAAAAATTTCAACAACAAATCTTTGATTATTGCAGAGTGAAAAGTGAAACGTTATCGAGTTTGAAGTGCAATAACTCTTTTTTGAACATGTATTTTTAATTGTACGGTATCACCATACAATTGTTATGAATAAAGCACTCTCTATTTATTATGCGGTTAATTCTATTGAAAGCGCCGTCTTACTTGGTTACTTGGCAAATGTGCTTCATAGCCCTGGCCAGCCACTTTTGCCTTACAGCGCAAAAAGTTTAGTATTATTAAGTTTTGTATTCCTGGTTGCATTGATTTTTGCATTCGCAGGGAAATTGTCTTGGCAAGTAAACAACAAACAATCCAACCGGCTTTTAAACTTTTTAGAGAAAAAAAATGGCGGTTCCTGGCTATTAGTGTGGCTTTGGTGCGTTTTATTAGCATTGATCATTGCTTTTGTTATACTGGATGCTTCACAGTTGCCTTATTATCCTATTCTCACAGTTTTTTCCCTTTGGATTGGTTTGATTGCGGTTCAAACCAGTCTGGTAATTAATGTTACTGATGATTTCCGCACGTCCATCGCTGTTCTTATTGCCGAAAAAATATTTGCCTGGTCTAATTGGATCAGATTGAAAAGGATTAATTGGCCTGCTATATTGCTTGGGACAACTACCGTTGGGGCGCTCTACTTTTTTTCTATTCCTTTTTTGAAAAACCAAGTCATCCTCGACAGTGAAGCTTATACCTTTGCCAATGTACCAATAGAGTTTGCCCTTTACAATGAATTCCGTTATTCAGCTGTTGGTCAGCAATTTTTTTATTTCCCCGGTATCAATGTATTTATCATGAATGCGCCACTCTATTTTCTTTTAGGCGGATTTTTGTTAAAAGTTGTCGGTATCGGTGTTTGGCAAATTTTGTTACCGGCCTTCCTAACTATCCTGTTTATTATTCTGTTCACTATCAGCGTTGCTTACCGGGTGTATGGGTATTCCACGGCCATTGTGGCGGCTATGCTTTGCTCTGTATTCTATTTTTTAACCGATAGATGGCAGGCGGGTCGCCCTGACCCTCTGCTTGGTTTATTTTACGCAATTTTTTTGGTGGGGTTGTATGTTACCTGGTTCAAGGACATATCATCTCATTGGCGTAAAGCTTTATCTTTTTTGTTAGGGGTTATGGCCATTCTGATGATGGCCTCTCATTGGCAGGGCATTTATGGCTTTCTTTATTTTCCAATACACATTTATATGCTCCATCGCCGTAAGCAACCTTGGCTTCTCCATGCCCTGTTGTTTGGACTGGGTAGTGGGATAGTCTTTGTGCTCTGGGGCCTTTTTTATGGTTACTATGGTGAGAGTTTTCTAAATATCTTATTTGCTTTACAAGCTAACAATAGTCGTAATGTCGTACGTCTTCAAGGCCTGAACCCCCTGCAAATTTTCATTCCGCTTCGATATTTTCCCGGTGGTTGGGTTGTCAGTATTGGCATTTTACTTTTTGTGGTTTATTATATATTGCTATCTATCAAACCCTCACAAAAATTATTTCAACAAAGACAATTAACCCCTCCCTTTTTAATGAGTCAGTTAGATCTGCTTTTATTATTTAGCCTGGTGGGCTGGTTTGTTTTTTACTATTTTTTGATTATTAACAGACATTACCAATACTTATCGAATATTCTATTTCCAATGCTGTTGCTTTCAGCCCGAGGCTATGTTCTAACCTGGGGCGGCATCAAAGCGTTCATAAGTAAACATCAGACCATATATAATATAGTAAGAATGGCTATAATTTTGATCGTTGTTGTTTATCTATATCAAAACCTCAACTGGACAAATCCTCTCTCGCTTCAACCACCCAATACGGTTTATTTGGCAACCAGACGCACTCTTGAAAAATTTGTTGATAACCAATATTCTCTATTTTTGGGGGTTGAAGCTTATCATTATTTATATGACTATGATTATAAAACAAATATGTGGCAAGAGTCGAAAGCAGCCCTGGAAACCAAATCGCGCCGGCTCTTTTGGGACGCTCCTGAACTAACACTTTCTCAACGGAGTGACCTGGCAAAAGAGGGTGGTCAAATTATGATAATGCCCGACGAGAATGGCATGTATCAATCTAAATTTTATGACGAACGTATTTGGTCTCCCCACTTTAAGAAAGTTGCTGTTGTTTTTGCGCCCGGTCTGAATAGCGCTTTGCCTGTTTGGTATCGAAACGATATTGCCGATACACTGTTTAATCGGTTACAGTTAACACCAAACACATCTGGATGCGATGACGGTGTTTTATGGATTGTGTACGACCCTGGGAATGATGCGCTGAGTGGCATCACCCGAGAACAATGGAAGACTCTTTCACAATCCGATAAAGAAAGAGTTGTTATTAATTATTTCAACCAACATCAATGGTTTGGACAAACTAACATTAAATCTCCAGAGCAAATTTTAGAATCTGCCGTTATTTTGACTGACCAATATTTTCTCATTCACGAGTCACAAGAGAAGGCATTTCTGGATTACTGGAATATTCACCTGGAACGTTATCGTACTTTTGAGGATGCAATGGAATATTTTATTAATCTTAACTTAAGAACCGACTTGTGTTCCCAATAGGGTTGCGCAATGCCAGGGGTTATAATTGATGCTTTGGATTATTTTGCCTGCTTACAATGAGGAAGCTTCATTAACCAAGTTGTTGCCTAAGGTTGACACTTGTTTAGGTGAGCATAGGCTGGATTATCGCCTTGTGGTAATAAACGATGGCAGCATAGATGGTACCGCAAATATTCTGGACAATTTTGTACAATATCTGCCCATGGATGTAATTACCCATACTCTAAACCGGGGTTTAGGTGAAACAGAACGAGATGGCTTTGAATTTGTGGCCGCCCATTGTCAACCTGATGATGTCATTGTACGGCTAGAAGGTGATGATACCCACGAGCCAGAATATATTCTAAAGCTGTTGGACAAGTTAAAAGAAGGTTATGACGTAGTGAATACCTCTCGTTTTCAGCCAGGCGGTGGACAGTTGGGGGTTGATCGGTATCGAGCTTTCATCAGCCGCATGGCCAATATATTTATGCAATTGATTTTTGGCATCCCTGGCATACGGGACTATTCCTGTGGCTTTCGAATTTATCGGGGGAATGTAATTCAAGATGCCATTCGGATTTATGGAAATAATTTTATCCAATTAAGAGGATTAGGTTTTACTTCCACCTTGGAGATGATTGTTAAACTTCATTTATTGGGGTGCCGCTTTGCCGAAGTGCCTTTTATTTTGCGCTACAATCAAAAGCAGGGTAGCAGCAAAATGATTGGCAGCATTACTACCTTAGGCTATTTCATTATGGCTGTATTGTATTACTGGCCTTTTGGGGGCTGGTTAAACCAGTATCGCGGGCTGCGCAACTTATACCAACAGGACCCGGAACAAGCTATTAAACAGTACAAACTCCATTCTTTAAAGCGGCGACGTTTTGTAAGTCGTATTAGTTTTTAAGGTGTGATAGGGTTACAAATTGAGGCTTATCAAAGATGACAAAAACTATTTCCCAGGTAAGGCACTTTTGGGAGAATAACCCTTTGTGGACGGGTGAGTCCAAATACTTGTCGGGTACCAAAGAATTTTTTGAGGAACATTTGAGAATTGTTACTGAAGATGGCTATGCAGGGATGTTAGATGAACGCATGTTCCCTACTGCTGCCAATAAAGGAAAAGTTCTTGACCTTGGGTGTGGCCCCGGGCTTTGGACAGTTGAGCTGGCCCGGCGTGGTTGTGAAGATATTACTGCTGTTGACCTTACCCAAAATGGTCTTTCTTTGGCACAAAAACGTTGCCAAATTTATAATGTTTTAGTTAAATTTAGCCAGCAAAATGCAGAGTGCCTTGCCTTTAATGAGGCTACTTTCTCCCATGTAAATTGTCAGGGCGTAATACACCATACCCCCGATACAGAAGCCTGTCTGAAGGAAATTGCTCGTGTGCTAGAGAAGAGCGGGACCGCCAGTATATCAGTCTATCATCGAAATATTTTCTTGCGCTCCTGGTATTACTTAAGATGGCTTGGTAAGCTTTTGACCAAACTTGGAGCAGGCCTGTCGGGGCGTGGTCGAGAAGCTATCTTTGCTATCAACGATGTTGACGAAATTGTACGGTTATATGATGGTAAAGATAACCCTATTGGTAAAAGCTATACCCGTAAAGAATTTATTGAAATGCTTAACCATTATTTTTATGTTAAGGAAATTTTTTATCATTATTTTCCGGCAAGAGCAATTCCTCTTAAACTCCCCTCAACAATTCACAAATGGCTTGACCGTTACACAGGTTTTATGGTCTATGCCACAGTTCAAAAACGTTAGATGAAGCAGGATTTTTTTTCTGACCCAAGGCGCCTCTATTCCGTGGAAGCCCTCAAGCGTTACTGGCCTATAAACGCGGAATTAATCTATCAATTGCCTATCCCGGCTCAACCATGGGCTATAGCATCCATACCACCACAAACCCAACTTGTTTCTTTGCCGGAATGGGCTTATAACCTGGGAGTTGAAGGCAAAATGTTGGTTCCAAACCAATGTATTGCCCCTGGCGAGAGGCCAGCCTGGCGCCGGACAGACTGGTTATATGTTATCTTTTGGTATCTGACTGGAATTGCAGAGCAAATTTTTGAAAAACAATATGGCCCTATCCACTCCTACAGTTTCCGACTGAAAGGTTGGGATAGCCGCTTATGGGAACGAGCCTGGGTTAACCGTATTGCCTTGTTTCTAAGGCGATGGGCAGCCCGGCAACAAGGCATTAATGAAGAAACCTTGTTTGGCCCTTTACCATCTCCTCAGGTGATTTTGACGCACGATGTAGACGCTATTACCAAAACAATGGCGATTCGTGTTAAGCAGGCAGTCTTTCATACCTTCAATGCGCTTCGTGCCTTGAAATGTGGTCGCTTTAGACTGGCTTTTGGTAGGCTAACTCAGATTAGTCGTTTCTTGTTTAGCAAAGATGATTACTGGTGCTTTGAGCAAATCATGGCGTTGGAAGAGGCTCATCAGCAGCGAAGTCATTTTAATATTTATGGCGGCTGTGGTGGATGGCGCTGCCATCCAAAATATCTTCTAATGGACCCTGCCTATCACGTAAATGATGAAAAATTAAAACGGCAGCTACAACAGCTACATGCCAAGGGTTGGATTATCGGTTTGCATCAATCCTTTGATGCCTGGGCTGATGTTAACCAGATGATAGTGGAAAGAGAATGTTTAGAGCAAGCCCTTGAAATTCCGATTACCAGTTGCCGCCAACATTGGCTGCGATTTAGTTGGGAACATACCTGGCGGACTCAACAGGAAGCCGGACTTACGCTTGATACAACTCTGGGGTTTAATGATCGTTCCGCTTTTCGCAATGGCGCAGCTTTGTTATTTCACCCCTGGGATTTTGTGCTGAACCAACCAATGCGCTTGCAAGTGTTGCCGATGGTGTTGATGGATTCTCATCTTTATGATTATGCTGAATTGAGTGATACCCAGCGTCAGCAGCAATTAACCTATTGGCTGGATGAAATTCGCTTTGTGGGTGGTACGGCTACGATTATCTGGCATCAACGGGTAATGAGTCAAGATTATGGGTGGGCAAAAGGATATCAGGAATTGTTGGAGTATCTTTACAAATCGTGATTAGAGAGGCAAGCAATACATCCCTAAAAGTTGTATCTATTAGTGAAAATGAGTTTGAACTTTGGCAACATTATGTTAGTCAGCACCCCCTGGCAACAACCTACCATCATTTGGCCTGGCGGACTATCTTTGAACAGGGTTTTGGTTATCACTCCTGGTATTTATTGGCTCAGGAAGTTTCGGAAGGGCGGGTAGTTGGTTGTTTACCCCTTTTTCTGGTTTCATCACCTTTTTCTCGCCGGCTGGTTGCTGTGCCTTTTCGCGACCGGGGAGGGATAATCTGGTCTACACCAGAAGCCTTCATAGCCTTGTTAGACAAGGCTAAATGGATTGCCAATCAAGTCAACGCTGATTTTCTTGAAATTAAATCTATACAGCCCTACCCGGCCAATTTAGTCCAGGCTCATCACTTACAAGAAAGTTTCTATTGGGTCACTAGCCAGGTAAATTTACAGAATATAGATATTGAAGAGTTTTGGGCTAAAATTGGAGCCAAGACTCGTAATATGATCCGCCAAGCTGAACAAGCCCATTTAACTTTTCAGGATACTACCCATTTACCCGATAGTCTAACAATCTGGTACAGGTTGCATTTAGTTACTCAGAAGCGGCTTGGACTGCCTCCATTTCCCCTCAAGTTTTTCCGGCACCTATTGCAGGAACTTGCTCAAACAAATGGAGTTAAGCTCTTTGTTGTGTGGCATAATAATAAGCCGCTGGCCGCAACAATTGTCTTACTTCACCAGCAAACAGGTATTTATGGTTACTCCAGTTCTGACCCTGCCGCCCAACTATTACGTCCTAATGATTTTATGCTCTTTAACACCATTAAATGGCTGATTGAACGCGAATTCACCGTTTTTGATATGGGAAGCGATGCCCCCAACCAAAAAGGGTTACTTTTCTTCAAAAAAAAGTGGTTGGCCCAACAAAATCCTATTCCGGTTTACACTTTTGGACAGGTCAATTCTTCGCGGGTTGATAGTTCTGACCCACGTTATGCCTTATTTCGCCAGGGATTTCGTTTTCTGCCCACAGGTTTGTTGCGTTTGACCGGTAACCTGATCACAAAGTATTTTGGGTAGGCTGCCTCATGATTCCTCGCTATCAACCTGACTTGGACTTGGCGTCCTGGCTACGCTGGATGCTGACCAAGCCGAACCATACCGACATTGCTCAAAAAAGATTTATTCAGGCATTAAATCAGGGTTTGCCTCAGCTGTATCCATTTGTGTTTACCAAGGCCAGATATGGGTTATACGCTTATTTTCACCATCTGAAGCAAACTGTTGGGGGTGGAACCGTTCTCATTTCTGCGCAAATATGCCCAATTGTACCCTATATTGTTCAGGCAGCGGGTTTCTCCATCCGCTTTGTTGACTCAGATTTGATTTACCCTACTCCTTCTGCACCCCAATATCAAAATGCAATTGACCAAAATATAGTGGCTATAATTATTGCGCCTATGTACGGTTATCTTCAACCACATTGGGAACCACTTTTGCAAAATTTGGGGTCTATTAAACTTGTGCTAGATCTGGCCCAGGGCTTGATGTTAAATCCTTGCCTGGATGCAGCGCTTTTTCAAAAAGCCTCAGCTATTATTTATAGCTTTAGTCTGGGGAAAGGGTTGGATACAGGCGGTGCTTTGCTTCTATCAACAACCCCCTTGAAATTGGAAGGGTATCGCCAACTTTCACGATTTTATAATGCAGGTATTTTACTTCAGGCAGTAGTTTTGCGTTTGCTTATTATAAGTGGCTTGTACGCCCATTTTATTAGCCAGATTGATACAGAAGTTGACAGCGATAAATTTATTGATACCGGGCAATTGGCAAATCACTTGGCCTCAAACAACCTGTACTTGCTTTGGGAAAACAAACTTAAGGCTTTTGTTGCCGATATCACCGTGGCCAGGCAGCGAGCCTGCCAACTTGGCGAATTATCTGCTGTCCAACAGATGTGTACTGGTTCCACCTTTTTCGATACCTGCGCAACTCACTTACGCCAGATTATTCGCCTGAAAGATGCAAAATTGCGAAATTGTATACTTGACACATTACGTCGGTCTGGAGTAGACTCCGCACCTGCTGGCGAGCCGCTGCCTCATGAATATTTTGATACTATGTTGCCCGATTTTCCTAATGCGCAATCATTTCGACTGGCGGCAATTCGCTTGCCCTTTTTAGGGCGAATATCTGAAACTGAGTTTCAACAATTAAAGCAAACACTTGATGCAGCCCTTAATCAATACTTACCTTAACGAGTTTAATACCATAGCCAGGCAAGCCTATTCAAGATGGAATCGAGAGCCTGCGTCACCCTCATTTGGTTCATTTGATCGAGCCTATTGGGGTTGGAAATATAAAGACTTCAGTGATGCTACATTACAATATGCAGCCAAGTTAGCTATTGAATATAGCCTTAAAGCCGGCTTAACCACAGGATTACCCCAATTGCTAAAGGGTTATGTGGCTTATTGTCGAAAGATTCAACTGGCAGACGGAAGTTTTAATCAATGCTATCCCAATGAAAAAACTCCTGGTGTTATTTATGATATTCTTTCAACCCTAATTTATGTGCGCCAGTGCCCCCTCCTTACCTCGACAGAAGCACAAAGTGACCTGGATGGAATCATTGAACGGGCTATAACTTTTGCCTTGCGGGTTGACGAAAAGCATGGCGAAATTGCAAACCACATTGCTGAATTTGCCTACGAATTACTGCACTATGCTCACTATGCCCACGATGACCGCGCCCGCCGCAAGGGTGAAGAATATCTTGAGCGTTTGTTGTCTTTATTTGATGAAACCGAAGGTTGGTTTCAAGAATATCAAGGGCCGGACCCGGGCTATCAAACTCGAACTTTACGGTATTTAACTAAATGCGCGCTTTTGCTAGAACAAACTGAATTATGGGATGTAATAGGTAAGGCTGCCGACTTCATAGATACTGTCCTGATGCCAGATGGCTCTATTCATCCCATGCTGGGCACTCGCTCAACAGCGTTACTATATCCATCTGCTTTTGAGATTTTGGCAGCCCGGGATGACTCATATCAGGCTTTGGCGGCGCGAGTGCGAGCAGGTTGGGAATGTGGCCGGGTTCCTTTGCCATCGTGGTTAGATTTTGATAACGCCACCCGCCTGGCTGATGACGCCAAAGATGCAGCCGATGCATATGCTGCAAATGCAAGTTGTCAAAAGCAATATGGCAGAATGCTAGGTAAAGATAAAGTAAATATCGCAACCCTCACTACCGTTGAACTACCTTCTTGTATAGATTATCCTAATGCTGGTCTATTGGTTAGACGGCATAAAGATTATGCGTTGTACTTGGGATATCATCTGGGAGGCGTTGTTATTATATATGGGCTACAGAATGGTGAATGGCAATTATTATATGAAGATAGTGGTTACTTAGTGCGTTCAATGGATTTAAAAACAATTTGGCTCTCCCGTATGCCCGATTCCGGGTGTTTAATCGAGTCCTCGCCAGACCGTCTATTAGTTCAAGCCGATTTTTTTGAGTCGTTGCACGATGAAGTAACGCCAATTAGATTAGTATTATTGCGGGTCTTAAATATGACGATTCTACGCTTTCAATGGATAGGGGATTTGTTTAGAAAAGTGGTAGTGCGTTATTTGATGAGTGGCCGGAAGAAAATCCCTTTGACTCTCCAGCGTGAGATTGTGATTGGGGTCGATAAGATTCACATTTCTGATTGCATCAATGGTACAGATGGTAAGTTGGCTTCAACCCATTGGGGACAGTTATTCCGCTGCCGGCGGCTCATAGGAATCCACATGGCCAGTTCGCGTTATTTTCAGAACCAGGAACTAGAGCCTATCCCTTTAGACTGGATGCACGAAATTGAATGGCAGGCCAATGGCGCAACCAGGCACCAAATTAAAGTAAAGATTTATCAGAATGGGGGTTTCAAGTAATGATAGATGAATTCAAGAAAGCGTTATCGGTAAAAAAACATCCGGGCATGAATGGACGCATGACTCTACCGCGTTTGGCATGGCAGGCGGTTCCCTTTGTAACCAGTCCGGTTGGCAAGGCCAAACCGCCTTTAACTGTATATTGGAGCGTTAACAGCGTCTGCAACCTCTATTGCAAAATGTGCGATGTTGGCATGGCTAATGTCGAGTCGAATTTTTTTAAAAATTTACGCATTAACGGGAAGTTGCACGAAATAGCCATTGATCGCTTCAAAAGCGTTATTGATGAGGTTGCCCCTTATAAATCTATGATTTCAATTAACAGCACCGAGCCGTTAATGTATAAACCCTTGGGCGAAGCGGTAGCTTACGCGCGTCATTGTGGCTTGGATGTGGCGGTCACAACGGGCGGATATTTGCTGCCCAAACGGGCCGAAGAGCTAGCCGAAGCTGGATTGTCACGATTAAACATAAGTATTGATGGCGCACCAGAACGTCACAATAAAATACGAGGGCGCAAGGATAGTTTTCAAAAATCTGCTGAAGGAATTGGTATTTTAAAGGAAAAAGCCAAGAGCCTGGGGCGTAATATTGAAGTACTGGCAAACTGTACCATCTCTAACTTAAATTATGATGATTTGGAAGATTTTTATGATTCTTTAGCCAACTTGCCGGTTGACCGTATTAATTTTACTTATTACAGCTTTGTTACCGAAGAGATGGCTCAGGAACACAACGCTTTGTGGGGAGACAAGTATGAAGCTACTGTAAACTGCTTGGGGGATGAGGCTCAACCTTATTGGGTTGATGTTGATATTTTACACAGCCAAATTCAAGCCGTGCAAGCTAAAGACAAAGAATACAAAAAGGTTGCTTTTATGCCGTTTTTTAACAAAGAGCAACTTCGAACCTATTTTCACGAACCGCACAAATTTATGGGTCAGGGTCGCTGTGTGGTTAATTGGTTTATCGCCCAAATTATTGCCGATGGTGACGTGATCCCTTACACACGCTGTTATCATATTCCTCTCGGCAATATCAATCAGCAGTCTTTTATGGAAATTTGGAATGGTGAAAAAGCCCAAGCCTGGCGCCAGGATTTACGCAAATACCGGCGTTTTCCGGCTTGTACTCGCTGTGACCAGGTCTACTAGGATAATATTCAGCTTGATTTATGAAATCAGAACAATGTTTTGTCGTGTGTCCAGGCGAAGATGGCGTTCAATATTGCTTACAAATCTATTTAAATAGGAGTTACGCACTTAAAGACCTGACAGGTTTTTTAGGATAGATTTAACCGAAATTGACCTTCTCATCTGGCGATTTTCAAAAAAATTCAACGTTATGAAAACCTGTCAGGTCTTATCATCGCCAACTGCGTAAGTCCTATTAAATATAAACCCTACACGTTGAGTTATGTTTTGGAAAAAGGCTCGCAAGAAGTACGGTCATCTTACTTCGGAAGATGAAGATATTAGGAAGTTTATTCAACTGTCCCCTCAATTTCAAAAAGAGAGTTACCTGGGCTTAGTTGGTCAAATTCAGGATATTGGTCATCGCTGGGTTGCTCAACATACAACTGCCGGACCAGTCTTGGAAATAGGCTTTGGAGCAGGTCGGCATCGTCTATTTTATCAAAGACCGCTTGAAGAATATTTTGTATCTGAATACTCCACCTGGCACTTTCGCCCCGATACCCGTCTGGATTGCCATGAGCGAGGTGTGTGTTGCGATGCCCAAAAGTTGCCTTATCAAAACTCTTTCTTTCAGACCGTTATTTCTATCTATAATCTGGAACACATTGCCGATTTGAATAGCGTTTTTAGCGAAGTCCATCGAGTTCTTAAGCCTATTGGCCGCTTTCTTATAGCTTTACCGTGCGAAGGGGGTTTTTTATGGAATATAGGACGCGAATTGACAACACGACGGCAATTTAAGAAGCAATACGGCATAAATTATGATAAAGTTATAGGTTATGAACATGTCTGGGATTTTGCAGGGGTATTTGGCCAAATCAAGCAAAGCGAATTATTTTTAATTAAAAAATTGCAAATGTTTCCATTTCTTGTACCAAGTCATCATTTAAATTTGATTGGTTGCATTGAATGTACAGTGAAGAAATAAAGAGAGATAAAACGAGGTGTCAAATTAGTATCTCAGTTGATGTTGATACACTGCGTTACTATGCCAATTTTGCGCCAAATGGTCACATTAATGCTGATCCAACTCTATCTTATACTATGCCTCAGTTGCTGGGGTTGTTTGAGGAATTAAATATTCGAGCTACACTATTTGTAATCGGTGAAACGGTTGTTGAACACCCTGGCTTATGGCGGCAAGCGGCTGAAGCTGGACACGAACTGGCCAGTCATTCTTATACACATCCGCAGGCATTTCATCAGCTTACATCTGATCAGAAGCGTAGAGAAATTTTAGAGTCCAAAAAAATAATTGAAGATTGTATTGGGCAATCAGTTATCGGTTTTCGAGCTCCGGCTTATAATATTGATCTTGAAGTTTTAAATCTATTGTTAGAATCTGGCTATCATTATGATAGTTCATTTTTCCCGGGTTGGTACGTACCGCTTAGTAAGCTAGTTACCCGGTTGTTAAGCCCTACATATCAGCTTGTACAAGAAGTGGGAGATATAATTTTGTTACGAGAGGTGAATGCTGAACAAACGTAAATTATACATTCTAGCACGCGATGAGGATGTTTTTCACCCTGCTCTATTTAACACCATTTTGTCAACTCAACCAGACAATTATACCGTATTAGGGGCAGCCATTGTTAAGAACCGTGAAACCCTGTTTCACTCAATACGTCACGTTTTGCGGATGGGGGGCTTGATTGATTTAATCAAGTTAGTTAGGCGGGTCATAATAAGCCGCCTTCGCTTAATGATACAAGGTTCACCTCTGGTAAGTGTACGGCGTATTTTTACTTACTATAATGTAACTATGGAATATATTAACTCGCCCAACGATGCCATATTTCTAGACAGTTTGTCTCATCGTCAACCTGATGTTATTCTTTGTACCGTTCCTAATATCCTCAAATCTCGTATTCTTGATTTGCCAACTCTGGGCTGTGTTAATCGTCATGCTGGGCGGTCGCCTAATTATCGTGGAGTTGAGCCAGTATTTCAAGCTTTACGTAAAAATGAAACACATGTGGTCATTACTTACCATAAAATGGCTCTCAAAATTGACTCCGGGCTAGTTCTTTGGGAACATCAAGAACCAGTTAGAGAGGGTGATACCGTTTATACTTTGTATCAACGACTCTTTGCAGCCTCAGATCGAGGTTTTTGGCAGGCAATAGATAACTTGGAAAAAGGTGAAGGACGCTCTGTTAACCTTAATGAAGGTGTTTATTTCAGTTGGCCAACCAAAGAGCAGATCATGGAATTTCGCCGTCAGGGCCGGCGTTATATATAAGGTGCAGGATGAGCTATGAATAAAGCAGTAATTTTGGTGTTTCTCAGTGTTACAATTGGCATAATTGGTCAATACTGTATAAAAGCAGCTATGCTTAAACTAGGACCTTTAGCATTTAGCACGCCAAATGATATAATCATTGGCGGCTGGCAGATTATGAAACAACCTTTAATTTGGATAGCTTTGCCTCTGTATGGAGCCGGTTTTGTAATTTGGGCTTTAGCTCTATCGCAATTAGAGTTAAGTTATGCTTATCCTCTTCTTTCTATTAGCTATATTTTGGTAGCCTTTATAGCGTTGATTTTCTTTAATGAGCCAATCTCACTTACGCGCTGGGCTGGTATTATTACTATAATAATAGGTATTGTATTGATTGGACATAGTTAATTCTTCTAAACGATAAATAATTGCCACTGTTTACCAAATTCGATACTTTGAAAGGGGTAAATTAATGAAAATTCTCATCACCGGCGGAGCCGGCTTCATCGGCTCTCACATTGCGGATTGTTTGATTAACCGTGGGGATAAAGTTCTCTCTATTGACAACTATGCCACCGGCCGCCGCGATAATTTGACCGCGCACAAAAATTTAACCATTGTTGAAGGCACCATTGCCGACGCAAATCTTGTTAATGACGTATTTGACGATTTCCAGCCCGATATTGTTATCCACGCGGCGGCTTCTTACAAAGACCCCAACAATTGGGCCGAGGACTCAAGAACCAATGTAACCGGCTCGGCCATTGTAACCCAGGCGGCGCAACGAGTCGGCGCGAAACGATTAATCTATTTTCAAACGGCCCTATGCTATGGCCTGAAACCGCTGGAGCAGCCGATTACCCTCAACCACCCTATCCTTTCGCAGGGCAGTAGTTATGCCATTAGCAAAACGGCCGGCGAGCAGTATATTGAATTAAGCGGAATCGATTATATTTCGTTTCGGCTGGCCAATGCTTATGGGCCGCGCAATTTGAGCGGCCCGCTGCCCACCTTTTTCCATCGCCTGACCAGTAATAAACCCTGCTTTGTCATGAATACCCGCCGGGATTTTATTTACGTTAGCGATCTGGTGGATGTTGTTATGAAAGCGATTGATGGGCAGGGAGAGCGCGGCGCGTATCATATCTCCTCCGGCTCCGATTACTCCATCAAAGAACTGTTTGATGCCACGGTAAAAGCCTTACAGATTGAGTTAGAACAAGACGTGGAAGTGCGCGAGCGCAATCCCGACGATGCTTACACCATTCTGCTGGACCCATCAAAAACAAATAAAGATTTCAATTGGAAAGTCACCACCCCCCTTGAAACCGGCGTGCAGGCTGCTATCGAGTGGTACAAACAATATGGTATCACTCAAACCTATACGCACCTTAAATTAGAAGACAAAAAATAGCAGTTTGATGATAGCTTGCTACATCCTCAAATCTGACTCGTTTGATACTACCTGGAGTATTCCGTGAAAGAATTTACCAACCAAAAAATTTTAGTAGTGGGGGGAGCCGGCTTTGTCGGCAGTAATCTGGTTAAAACCCTGCTCCAATCAGAACCCCGCCAGATAGTAATTGTTGACAACCTGCTTTCCGCCGAGCGGGTCAACCTGCCGGACCATCCGGCTGTTACCTTTGTTGAAGGCTCTATAACCGATGATGAAATCCTGGCAGCCCTTCCCGCCGGCCTGGATTACGTTTTTCACCTGTCCACCTACCACGGCAATCAAAGCTCTATGCACAACCCCCTGGCCGACCACGAAAACAACACCCTGACGACCCTGAAGCTTTACGAAACCATTAAAGATTTCAAACAGCTAAAAAAAGTGGTCTATTCCTCGGCGGGCTGTACGGTGGCGGAAAAAACCTTTGACCAGGCCGAGGCCACCCAGGAAGACGCCCCGGTTTCCCTCTATCTGGACAGCCCTTACCAAATCTCCAAAATCATTGGCGAATTTTACTCAAACTACTACTATATGCGCCATGAATTGCCGGTGGTCAAGGCGCGATTTCAAAACGTGTACGGCCCCGGCGAAATTTTGGGGGCCGGCCGGTGGCGCGGTACGCCGGCGACCATCTGGCGTAATGTGACCCCCACATTTATTTATCGGGCTATCAAACAGATGCCCTTAACCGTTGAGAATGGCGGTATTGCCACCCGCGATTTTATTTACGTGGATGATATTGTAAACGGGCTAATGTTGTGCGCTATCAAAGGCGAAGCCGGCGGCGTGTATAACCTGGCCAGCGGGGTCGAAACCTCTATTCTGGAATTGGCCAATCTTATCAACGAGTTAACTCAAAACCCAACGCCCGTTGATTTTCGTCCGGCCCGCGATTGGGACCACTCCGGCAAGCGGTTTGGCAGCACCGAAAAAGCCAAACGCGCGCTGGGCTTTGAAGCTAAAATGCCTCTGAAGGATGGGTTGGCTCAAACCATTGGGTGGACGCGTCAAAATCTGCCTCTAATTGAAAGCTGCATCAAAAAGCATCAGGCCCATTTGCCAGAAGAGTTGCGTATGGTAATCTTTGGCCAGCCGGACAAGATAACGTCAGCGTAACCGGGCTAAATAGCCGAATGATGATTAAAACAGTAAAATGTTCGAGACCCTGCCGATTGATTATTGGTAATCCTGGTCGGTCGGGTCTCGATTTTATTTGTAAGGCCAACTCGCACTATCTATAATGAAAAAGTCCATCTGCATTATTTCATTCAGCGCCGTCAGCCGCGATGCCCGCGTTTTGCGCCAAATTAAATACCTTGCGCCACATTATCATTTAACCGTAATTGGGTATGGAAATCCCCCTTTGGAGTGGCAAAATGTCCCCAATATTCAGTGGATGTCCATCATGTCACTTGACAATAAACTGTTGGCCAAACTGGTTGGGTTGGCGGCTCTGGCGCTTGGTAAATTAATGCCCATTTTATATAGATATTGGTATTGGCGTAAGCCCGAACACGCCGATGCTTTGCAAAAGGCAATTTCAAGCGGATGTGATGCCTTTCATGCCAATGACTGGGAAGCGCTGTTCATTGCCGTTGAAGCGGCTCGTCGTCAGGGGGGAGCGGTTGTATTTGATGCCCACGAGTACGGCCCGCTTGAGTTTGAGAGTGTCTGGTTTTGGCGATTATTGCACTCATCTGCTATCCGATATTTGCTGCATCAATATATTTCAAATGTCGACATTTCCATTACCGTAGCTCCTTCTCTGGCCCAAAGATATAAACAAGAGTTTCAATTAGAGCCAATGGTTGTTTTAAATACGCCTGATTATATTGAAGTGCCTGCCAGACCTGTCAACCCTGATAATATTAAACTTGTCCATCACGGTGTCGCCAATCGAGACCGTCGTTTGGAAGCAATGATAGAAGCTCTGGCTCTGTCAGATACCCGCTTTGAGCTGCATTTTATGCTTGTGGAAAATGACCCCCAATACGTTTATTCCCTTCAACAACTTGCCTGGCGCCTGGCCCCGAAACGGGTTACATTTCATCCACCCATTGCGCCCCAAGAAATTGTGCCGCAAATTTCCAGATATGACATCGGCTTTTGCCTGTTGCCTCCCACCACCTATAACCTTAAAGTATCGTTGCCCAATAAATTTTTCGATTTTATTGTGGCCGGTTTGGCGGTATGCGTTGGCCCATCGCCGGAAATGGCAAAAATTACGCGTCAATATAAAATAGGCTGTGTGGCTCCAGGTTTTGAGCCTGCGGATGTGGCTAAAACATTGAATGAGTTGACCGCCGGTCAGATAGCAAAAATGCGTCAGGCGGCGCTAAATGCCGCTAAACAATTTAACGCCGGCCAGGAAATGAAAAAAGTAGTTGATATTTACCAGCAACTCTTTGCAGGAGACACTACCTGATGTGTGGAATATTTGGCGTCTGCCATTTTACGGGCCGGCCTGTTGACCCGGCCCTTGTTCAGCGGGCCACCACGGCCCTGCGCCATCGAGGCCCGGACGACGAGGGCTATCTTCTGGCCGACACCCAACATGGAAAATTTGTTCCCTGCGGCGGGCCAGATACAGACCGTCGTCTGAACCTGCCGGCCATAAGCAATTATCAAATGAATGGCTTTGACCTGGCCTTCGGTTTTCGGCGGCTGGCTATTTTAGATTTATCCCCGGCCGGCCACCAGCCCATGGCTACCCCCGATGGCCGTTTCTGGATGGTCTTTAACGGCGAAATTTACAACTACCTGGAACTCAAACAAGAACTGGAATCGCTCGATTACGAGTTTCGCTCTCACTCGGATAGCGAAGTGCTTTTAACTGCCTACGCCCACTGGGGCAGCCAGGCCCTAAATCGTTTGGTGGGTATGTTTGCCTTAGCCATTTTTGACACCCAAAAACAAAAACTCTTTTTGGCGCGAGATTTTTTTGGCATCAAACCACTTTACTACACTTTCTGGTCAGGCGGGTTTGCCTTTGCCTCGGAAATCAAGGCGCTTTTAGAATTGCCCCAGGTTAAACGGCAGGCCAATGCGCAAAGCGTCTATGATTATTTGCGGTTTAGAACCACCGACCAGAGTGCAGAAACGCTTTTTACCGGCATCAACCAGTTACCGGCAGCCCATTATCTGGAGATCCCCTGGCGTGACCCGATAGACAAAATTCAGCCCGCCCGCTACTGGCACATAGACCTTAATCAGCGCTGTACGCTGCCGCTTGCCGAGGCCACCGGGCAACTGCGCCGGCTATTTCTGGAAAATATCCAATTGCACCTTCGCAGCGATGTTCCTGTGGGAGCAGCGCTTTCGGGCGGAATTGACTCATCTTCCATTGTTATGGCCATGCGTCACCTTCAAGATAGCCAATTAAGCCTGCATACCTTTAGTTACATTGCCCAAAACCCCAAAATTAGCGAAGAGCGTTGGGTAGATATGGTGGGTGCTGCCTCGGACGCGCAGGTTTTTAAGGTCAAATCTGCTCCGGAAGATTTGATTGCAGACCTAGAACATCTTATCTATCTTCAGGACGAGCCTTTTGGCAGCACCAGTATTTACGCTCAATATCGGGTATTTAAGCTGGCTCACCATCACCAGATTAAAGTGATGCTGGATGGTCAGGGGGCCGACGAGATGCTGGGCGGATATCCGCTGTATCTGGCCGCCCGATTAGCTTCTTTACTGCGGCATGGCCGGTGGAAGAGCGCCGTTGATTTTTTCAGTCAGGCTTCAACCCTGCCGGACTTGAACAAACTTACCCTTTCCGGTGAAACCGCAAGGTTACTGCTGCCGGCTAATTTGCAAAGTTTTGCCCGGCAAATAACCGGGAATAGCATCTTTCCACCCTGGCTAAACGCCGACTGGTTTGCCCAATACGGTGTTAAAAAGACATTTCAGTGGAACGGTGGTAAAGAAGTTTTACGAACGCAGCTTCATCAAACTCTGGTGGAACTTAGTTTGCCGATGCTCCTTCGCTTTGAAGACCGCAACTCAATGGCCTTTTCTATTGAAAGCCGGGTTCCTTTTTTAACCCCAAAACTGGTATCATTTATTCTATCCCTGCCCGAAGAGTATATTATTGCCCACGATGGAACTACCAAGGCCATCTTTCGGCAGGCAATGCGCGGCGTTGTCCCCGACCCAATCCTGAATCGAAAGGATAAAATCGGCTTTGCCACGCCCGAACAGGATTGGCTCACGGCGCTGCGTCCCTGGGTGGATGATTTGCTGCATCGTCACCCGGCCGATACCCCCGCGCTAAATAGAAAAATAGTGCAACTGGAGTGGCGCGCTGTTCTTGAAGGTCGCAAACCGTTTGATTTTCGCATTTGGCGCTGGATAAATTTCATTCAATGGGCCAAACAGTACAAGGTAAGTTTTGCCTGAAGATAATGACATCGGTTGACGCTCACCCCCAAACATATGTTTTGATGATTGCCTATTTGTACCCCCCTCTTTTCAATACCGGTACAACCCGCGCCATAAAATTTGTAAAGTATCTGCCGGCCTTTGGTTATAAACCTGTGATGCTAACCACCGCTAGCTATGGAACGCTGCCAAATGACTCCGAGGCGCGTGTTTTCAGGGCAAACGACCCTCTGGATATGGTCAAATCAACCTATCGCTTGCTTGCTAAAAAGAAAATTTCTAATCAACCTGACTTAAAAGACCGAGTATTGCCGCCAGATAGTCGTTTAGAAAAACTAAAATCGGCCTTACTGGCGCCGGATGGAAAAATAAGCTGGTATCCGGCAGCGGTTAATCTGGGCCGTAAATTGCTTGACTCCTATCCCGTTCAGTTATTGTTTAGCACCTCATCCCCGGAAACAAATCATCTGGTTGCCTTGAAGCTCAAACAAAAAACAGGACTGCCCTGGGTGGCCGATTTTAGAGATGGCTGGATGTTTGAGCCTCTCATTTCGACCCGGCACGCTTCAATTTTTCGCCGCCGGCTGGATGCCAGACTGGAGCGCAAAGTAGTGTTGGCCGCCGATAGAGTCACAACCGTCAACCGGGTAATAGCTCAGGATTTGACCCATCGCTATCCGCAAGCAGCCGGTAAAATCGTGGTCATCCCCAATGGGTACGACCCTCAAGATTTTGACGGACTCAATAGAACCGGAAAAAACTGCGAAAAGTTTCGAGTAGTGCATACCGGCGCTTTGTGGCTAAGTAGAAAGGGCACCTCTATTGCCGGGTTGCTCCAGGCGTTGAAAATTCTGGATAGTAACCGACACCCAATAGCCAAAGTTTTGGAAATTGTGATGATTGGCAATTTGACCCATTCGGAAATAGAGAATATCGGCCAATCAGGAGTCAAACGCTTCTTTTCCTTGCAAAAACCTGTTCCTTACCGGCAGGCGTTGCAACATCAAATGGATGCCGATGTTTTATTGTTAATAACATCGCCCCACGATGTAGGCGTGTCTACCACCAAGTTATATGAATACCTGGCTACCGGACGGCCCATTTTGGCGCTGGCGGGGCAGTCGGCGGCGGGGGAACTGGTTAAAGAGATGGAAGCCGGCCTTGTAGTTGACCCCGATGACCCGGCCCAAATTCAAGAGGCCCTGCAAAATTTGTATGAGCAGTGGCAACGGGGGCAATTGCAAACAAAAATCAACCCAAAAGTTCAGCAGTTCAGCCGGCGTGAGTTGGCCGGCAAGCTGGCGGCTTTGTTTGACGAGCTGGTTGAGGCAACATGAACTTCCCCCTTGTCTCGGTCACTATTGTCACCTGGAATAGCTTGCAATATTTGCCCCATTGCCTGCACCATCTCCGCAACCAGCAGCAGGCAACTTTTGAAATCATCATCCTCGATAACGGCTCAACCGATAGCACGGTGGAATATTTGCGGCAGCAGGCAGATGTGCAACTCATCGAGGAGCTGCGCAACACCGGCTTTAGCGCGGGTCACAACAAAGCCATTTCAAGGGCATCGGGTGAATATGCGCTGGTGTTAAACCCCGATGTTTTTTTGACGCCCTCTTTTTTGGCTAACGCGGTTAAGGCCATGTCGCTGGATAAGCGCATTGGCCAGGTATCGGGCAAGTTGTACCGGGTGGCAACCCCGGAGCAATTTGGCCGGTCAAATATTTTAGACTCAACCGGCATGTACTTTACGCCCAACCAGCGCCACTGGGATAGGGGAGCGGGCCAGGCCGACCGGGGCCAGTTTGAGCAAGCGGAATATATTTTTGGCGTCAGCGGGGCCGCCGCGTTGTATCGCCGCGCCGCACTGGAAGATGTCGCCATTGGCGGGGAATATTTTGACGAGGATTTCTTTGCCTACCGGGAAGATGCCGATTTGTCGTGGCGGATGCAACTGATGGGCTGGCAGGCGCTCTACATGCCCCAGGCAGTGGCCTACCACGTGCGCTCCGTGCGCCAGGGGCACAGCCGGGTGGACGTGCCGGCCCAGGTAAATCTGCACTCGGTCAAAAACCGCTTTCTGATGCGTCTCAAAAATCAAACGGCGGGCCATGCGCTGCGTTTTGCCCTGCCTATGTTGGCGCGTGATATTTTGGTGATTGGCTACGTGTTACTGGCCGAGCGCAGTTCGCTGCCGGGGTTGGGGCAGGTTATCAAACTGTTTCCCAAAATGTTGGTCAAGCGCCGCCAGATTATGCGTAAAAAGCGAGCCGGCGAGAGGTACATGGCCGGCTGGTTTCGTAATCAAGCCGCCGCCATTCCGGCTGAAACTATAATGGAGTAATCGGCGTGAAAATAGCTCTTCTCGGCACGCGCGGCGTTCCGGCCAGCTACAGCGGTTTTGAAACCTGCGTGGAGCAGTTGGGCCAGCGATTGGCCCAGCGCGGGCATCAGGTAACGGTTTACTGCCGCTCGCACCACATCACCTACCCGCACAGCCACTATAAGGGGATGCGGCTGGTCAAACTGCCCACCATTGCCAACAAATATCTGGATACTATCGTCCATGCCTTTATTTCATCGCTGCACGCGCTGGGGCAGGGGTATGATATTGGCCTCTATTTTATTGCCGGCAACAGCCCGGTCACATGGATTCCGCGGCTGGTGGGAACCAAAACCCTGCTCAATGTGGACGGCCTGGATTGGAAGCGGGAAAAATGGCCCGCCCTGGCCAAAAAATATATTCAGTTGGCCGAATATCTGGCCACCAAACTGCCCAACGCTTACCTGACCGACTCGCAGGTGGTGCAGGGTTATTACCGCGATAGCTTTGGCAGCGAGCCGCCCTACATTCCCTACGGGTCGGAAGTTGAAATTCTACCCCCTGGCGACACCCTGGCCCGCTTTGGCCTTGAGCCGCAAAAATACATTTTATTTGTGGGCCGGCTGGTGCCCGAAAATTGCGCCCACCATCTGGTTGATGCCTTTCAACAACTCGATACAAATTTGAAGTGCGTCATTGTCGGCGATGCCCCCTATGCCGAAGAATATATCGCCTCGCTCAAAGCCGGGGCCAACGGCAACCCCAACATTATTTTTACCGGCTACCTGTTTGGTCACGGTTATCATGAACTTGGCTCAAACGCCGCTATTTTTGTGGAAACATCCGGCGTGGGCGGCACCCACCCGGCCTTAATAGAAGCGATGGCCTTTGGCAACTGCGTAATTGCCCACAACACGCCCGAAAATTTGGAAACTATCGGCGAGGCCGGCCTGGCTTATGATGGCAAGAATGGGGCCGCCAGCCTGCGCGATTTGTTGCGGCAGCTACTTACCCGGCCCGAACTGGTCACGGAATATCGTCAGCGCGCCCGCCGGCGCGCCCAAAGCTGCTACACCTGGCATGCCGTCACCGATGCCTACGAACGGCTGTTTTTTCAACTTTGCAACCATCCTTTACCGCAGCGATTATTGTCAACCAACCCGCATAAAACACCCTAAACCTGCTGTAAGAGAATGCCATAGTAAAATATCCAAAGCTTAAAATCTTTGCTATTTTGGTGCGAAAATTTTACCTGAAGTATAATAAGAGTTGGCTAATCTTATTGAAAAGTTGTAGCGTGGGGTTTGAAAAATGTTTAGGCGAGTCAGTATTCGGCTGGCGCTCTCTGGGGGTGATATTGTTTTGGTGGGGCTGTCTTTGTACATTGCCACCTGGCTGCGCCTTCACACAAATATCGGCGTCCGGCTTGGCCCAGAGTTTGTAGAACTCCCCTGGCCTGTTTATCTTATCGCCTTGTGTTTGTGGCTGATTGGCTTCTTCGCTTTTGATGTTTACAACCTGCAAAAAAATCTGCGCATAATAGACGAGTTGCAGCGGCTGGTGGCCGCCCATGTAGCCACGCTGTTAGCCTTTGCCGGAGTGCTTTACTTTTCTTACCGGAATGTTTCTCGCTTGCAGGTGCTTTTGTTTGCGCTGGTCAGCCTTGTTTTGCTGCTTCTCTTTCGCGTTACGTTTCGGCTGTTTCTGCGTATATTTGGAGACAAACGCTATGGCACGCGCCGGGTGCTTATTGTGGGGGCCGGCGCCGTTGGCCGAGATGCGGCCAATATGGTCGCTCAACATAGCTGGACCGGCCTGCGCCTCATCGGTTTTATGGACGACAACCCCCAGGCCAATACCCTTAATTATGCCCACTTTGGCCCGCTGGCCACTACCATTCAGGTGGTAAAAGAGCAGCGCATTAATGAGGTTATCTTTGCCCTGCCCCGCGATGCCCACAACCAGTTAAGCAACCTGGTGGCCCAGCTACAATCTTTAAAAGTAAATGTGCGCGTTGTGCCCGATTATTTTGACCTGGTATTTTTGCGCTCCGTAGTTGAAGATTTTGGCGGTATGCCCCTGGTCACGCTGCGAGAACCGGCTCTCGACCCGCTGCAACGGCTGGTCAAACGTGTTTTTGACCTGTTGCTGGCTTCTACAGCCCTAACCCTTTCCCTACCTTTGATGGGCGTCATTGTCCTGGCCATCAAGCGCGACTCGCCCGGCCCGGTTATTTTTACCCAGGAACGGGTGGGCGAGAATGGGCGCGTCTTCAAAATGTACAAATTCCGCACCATGATCCACGATGCCGCTGAAAAGGAAACCGAACAGCTAAAATTTATCGACGGCCAGCCGCTGTATAAATTTTACGATGACCCCCGCGTTACCCGCGTTGGCCGCTTTTTGCGCCGCACCAGCCTGGATGAGCTGCCCCAGTTTGTCAACATCATCAAAGGCGAAATGAGTCTGGTGGGGCCGCGCCCGGAACTGCCCTGGCTGGTTGATATGTACGAGCCGTGGCAGCGCAAGCGTTTTGAAGTGCCCCAGGGCCTTACCGGCTGGTGGCAGGTTAACGGCCGGGCCACCAAACCTATGCACCTCAACACCGCCGACGATTTATACTACATCAAAAATTATTCCCTCTGGCTCGACATCCAGATTCTGTGGCGCACCCTTAAAGCGGTCATTCATCGACAGGGAAGTTTTTAAGCCACAATGCCTTTACCACCCCGAACATTTCTGTTTCTGCTGCTGGCGCTGGCGGTAGCGCGCGGCGTGATGTATGCCTCTTTTGTGCCCCCCTGGCAGGCCCCCGATGAGTCGCCCCAATTTGAGCGGGCCAGGGCTGCCCAAACCGCCGCCGAATGGAACAGCACCTCAGCGGACCGGCTGCCCTGGTACGATGATTTAGTGCAATCTCTGTTTGCCCACAACTACTGGGATTTTTTACCCGCCGCGCGCCAGCCCTACGCTCAAGATGCCTTGCTCAATCAATATATTGTGCCCTACCGTGAACTGTACGGGGGGCTGTATGGCAGCCGGGTTGCCTATGCCGTCATCGGCCTGCCCCTGTTCTTGACCCGTAATCAGGATATTACGCTTCAGCTTTATCTGGTACGGCTCAACACGGTGTTGATGAATGCCGGCGTTATTTTGCTGGCTTTGCTCATTACCCGCACTATTTTTCCAAATGACCGCTTTTTGGTTTACGGCGTGCCCATTTTGATACTTTTCAACCCGCAACACACGCATATGCTATCAACAGTAAACAACGGCAACCTGGCCGAGTTGCTAACCGCTGCGGCCCTCTATTTTATGGTTAAAGGCGTCATCAAGGGGTTTTCCTGGCAAGGCATAATCGCTGTGCTGGGCTTCTCGATATTGGCGATGTGGGCCAAAGCCACCGCCTACTTTTTGCCCTTTGCCCTTGGCGCGCTTGGCCTGTTTTACCTGTGGCAGTATCGACGCCGCTGGCGTTGGCTCTTGTCGGTGGGCGTTGGGGCGCTGGTTGTGTCCTATCTCTTTTTGCCGGAGCGGTTAACCCAATTGACCTTCCAGGCCTGGGGCGTTTTCAACTGGTCGGCAATTCATTTAGACCCCATTGTGCCGGCGGTGCTGTTTCGCAGTTTTTGGGCGGTGCCCGGCTGGCTCACGCTCCATCTTCATCCGTTCTGGTATCAAGTGTTGGGGGCTGCCTGCATATTGGCCCTTTTGGGGTTAATCATTGCGGTTGTTAGTAACACGGAAAAACTTCTGTCAACGCAGTTTCGGCCCCGGCTACAGGCGCTGGTAGTGCTGGCGGTGGCGGTGGTGGTTTCGGTGGTTATTTTGCTGGCCTGGAGCGCCATTGCCAATACTATTGTCTATCGCCAGGGTCGCTCCATTTACCCGGTGATTATCCCTATCTCAATCTTTTTGATGCTGGGCTGGCGGCAGCTCATCCCCGCCCGCTGGCGTAATTTTGGCCTGCTGGTTATCACCGCCGCGCTGTTTCTGTTCGACACGCTGGTATTGTTTGGCTACATTATTCCGTTTTTCTATTCCAGGTATTGATTCCTTGATAAAAAAATTGCTGGTTGCAGGCGTTATTTTAATCATCTTTGGGGGACTTTTCAGTATTGCCAACTCCTGGCTCTACCAACTGGCCTGCGAGGGACAGCTGATTAACTATCGCCTCTATCCCACCGAGGCGCAGCAAATTTGGGGCGAGCGAGTCATTGCCCAGAGTTTTGTAGCCCCCCGCAATTATCTGAACCGCATTGATCTTCTTTTTCAAACCTACGGGCGTCAAAATACCCGCAATGTTACCGTGAGCTTGCTGGAACTCCCGCCCAACGCCGATAACCCGCTACAGGGCGAATTGCTGCAAAGTTTTACCTTTAACGCCGCTACGGTTAAAGATTACGCCTGGCATACTTTTACCTTTGCGCCCATTCCCAACTCGGCGGGCAAAACTTATCTCATTGCCATTCAATCGCCACAGTCAACCCCCGGCAACGCCATTACCGTTGGCGGCATCGAGTGGGATGTCTACGCCCCCGGCAGCGCCTTTTTGGGGCCGGTTCCCGCCCGCGCCGATATTGCCTTTCGCAGTTGCTATCAAATGACCACCGCCGAAAAACTACAGACGCTTGCTGATCAGATAACTCGTAATCGTCCGGGGCTATGGGACAACCCTGTTTTTTATGGTGTTATATTGATACTTTATGGCCTGCTGCTCATTGGCTTCTTTTGGAAACTGGTCAAACTGATATAAAATAATCATAGTCTTGATTGAACACAGAGCATTGAAATGAACGCCAAAACAGCTTTATCAGCCGCAGAAATTGCCCGCTATCGACAATCTTTTCAGCAACGGGCACAGAAACGCCTGGCAGCCCATGAAGAACGGAGAGAGCAGGCCAGACAGGCTGCCCGTAACGCTATTACAATCGTTATGCCTCGCTATCCGATGGTGCAACGGGTTTACCTGTTTGGGTCGGTGGTTCGGCCGGGAGCATTTAGAAGCAGCTCGGATATAGATGTTGGCATCGAAGGCGCAGATATGGCCCTCTGCTTTGATATCTGGCGTGACCTGGAACGAGCGGCTGCGGGCTGGCAATTTGATGTTCGCCTTCTCGAATCAGAAGACCCATTCTCTGAGCGGGTTCGCCAGAAAGGAGAAGTGGTTTATGAACACGCAACTGAAAGCCCTTAAATCTGATATTCAGGTAGAAATAGCAGCGATTGAACGTATTTTTGAGGCGGTAACGCCTCAAAACACCCCGTTAGATGCGGTAAAAGAAGCAATCGTAGCCGGCTATTATCTGCACAACCTTTACAACGCTTTTGAAAATATCTTCAAGTTAGTTGCCGCCGCCTTTGAAAATGATATTCCGGATGCTTCGCAATGGCACACGTTGCTGCTAGACCGGATGGGACGCAACATTGAAGGGATACGACCTCGCCTGCTGAGCAATGAATCATTGGAATGTTTGGATGAACTGCATCGTTTTCGTCATTTATTTCGACATTTATATCGTTATGATTTGAAGGTTGAGGGCGTGCAAAAAGCGTTGGTACAGGCTTATCGTCTGAGAGAACTGTATCAAGATGATTTAGAAAGGTTTATTATGTTTTTAGATAGATTGACGGCTGATGAGGTTTAGTGTTGTGCTAGTTTTACGCCAACGAACCTATCTGATTTTTTTACCGCTTCTACTGATACTGTTAATCGGCTGCCAGCAGGTCCAAGCTTTTGAGCGTCCCATAAAGGTTGAAGCCGCCGATACCGGCGCGCCCGTTCAGGGCGCAAATGTGCGGGCCGAAATGGGCGTGCGAGATTTTACCGAAGCCATAACCAATGCAGACGGCCTGGCCCGGCTGGCTATCAGTCAAAATTATTTGGACAGGTGGGCCAAGGTAATTGTTACCGCCCAGGGCTATCAACAACAATCTGTTTTGGTTGAACTGCTGCCCGATGCGCCGCCGGCCGTTGTTCAGGTTAGCCGGGTGGGGGCGCAACCCCAGGCCACCTCCGCCGCTGAAACAACAATTGAAGCGCCCTTATCTCCCACTGAAATTGCGCTCAGTTCAAATGAACCGCCGGCGCCGGTCAACAGCAATGCCCAGGCCGCAGCCGCCCCCCTGGCCAATGTTCTCCCGGCTCAACGCGCCAGCTATTACCAGTCTAAACCCGCGCTGACAATTGACCCCGGCAAAACCTACCGGGCCGCCATCCAAACCGGCAAGGGCGATATTGTGGTTTTGTTAAATGCCCAGGCCGCGCCGGAGCATGTCAACAACTTTATTTTTTTGAGCAATCAGGGGTTTTACAACGGGCTAACTTTTCATCGGGTTGAACCCGGCTTTGTGATTCAGGGGGGCGACCCGCTGGGCACGGGGTTGGGGGGGCCGGGTTACACCCTTCCCGGCGAATTTGGCCTGACTCACGGCGAAGGCGCGCTGGCGATGGCCCGCCTGCCCGACGAAGCCAACCCCAATCGAGAGTCAAGCGGCAGCCAGTTTTACATTACCCTGGCCCCAACGCCCTTTCTGGATGGTCAATACAGCGTGTTTGGCCAGGTTGAAGAGGGCATGGATGTGGTTCAATCCATTGAGGTTGGGGATAAAATTGAGCAGATTATTATTAGCGAGGAGTGAAGAGTGCTTCACCCCGTTGATAAGAGCACCTTCAATACCCCCGGCGCAACGGCCCGGTCAAAGGCTGCCAGGGCCTCGTCCAGCGGAAAGGTGGCGTGAATCAGCGGTTCTACATCTACCAGCCGCTGCTCCAGCAGGCGCAGCGCCGCCGGAAACGGCCCGCAGCGAGACCCCACCACCGTTATTTCATCTACCACCACCATGCTTAAATTGAGCGACACATCCCCGTGAAAGGTGCTTTTCAGCACCAGCGCGCCTCGGGGCCGCACCAGCGCGCGAGCCGCGGCAAAGCCCTCGGCGCTGCCGGTGGCTTCCACCACAATATCCGCGCCCGGCTCAATTTTTTCCCCGGCCGGTTGGGTGGGGATGCCGCGCTTCTCTAATATTGCCAGCTTGTCCGCGTGTCGGCCTACCGCCAGCAAATTACAGCCGGTCAGTTGCAGCACCTGGGCAATCAGCAACCCCAGCTTGCCATCGCCCAGCACCACCACCCGGTCGCTGGGGCGGATGTGGAGCTGCTCTAAAATTTGGCAGGCGGCGGCCAGCGGCTCGGTGAACACAGCCCATTCATCGGGAACGCTGGCAGGCACGGGGTACAGCAATTGGGTGGGCAGGGTAAAGTAATCGGCCATCGCCCCGTCGCGGCGGTCGATGCCCAGGGTGGTGCGGTGGGGGCACTGGGTGGGATCGCCCCGCCGGCAGGTGGCGCACTGGCCGCAGTAGGCGTTGATTTCGCCTACAACCCGCTGGCCGACCAGTTGGGGCGCGCTGTCGGCTTTTTGCACCATGCCCACAAATTCGTGGCCCAGCGTGCCGGTAAAATTCATATAGCCCCGCACAATCTCCACATCGGTGTTGCAAATGCCGGCCAGCCTGGTGCGAATCAGCGCCTCGCCCGGCGGCGGCGTGGGGATGGGCGCGCCGGTTTTGAGCTGTAGTTTTTTATTAAAGTGTAAGGCGCGCATCTACTTCTCCTGAATGAAACGTGAGCCGGGACTCTCCAAGTTATCACGTTTCATGTATCACGCAAAATCACATGGCCCGTTCTAAAATCTCCTGCATCTCATCATCTGTCAACTTAACCGGATTGCCTTGCATGCTGCTGGATTGGCGCGCTTTTTGGATAAGCTCCGGGAAATAAGCCTGAGTCAGGCCGTAAGCGCCCAGCCCCGGTATCTGTAAATTACGGCACAGCTTTTCAACCCAAACCACGCCGTCAACGGCGGCGGCCTCGGGGTTGCCGGTGAGAATTTGGGCCACTTCCTCGTAGCGGGTCAAAGCCTGGCTGCGGGGCTGTCGTTTGTACATGGCCCGGATATTGATTTCGAGCACGTGGGGCAGCAGGGCCGCGCACACGGCCCCATGCGGCGCGTCGAACATACCGCCAAATGGCCCGGCAAAGCCGTGCGCCGCGCCCAGCCCGGCGTTGGCCAGGGCCAGCCCGCCAAACAGGCTGGCCAGCGACATATCCTCGCGGGCCGGCAGGTTGTCGCCATCTCTATAGGCCGTTGGCAACGAACGGGCCGCCCGGTTTAGCCCCTCCAGGCAAAATGCATCGGTAAGGGGCGAGGCTTTGGGCGATACGTATGGCTCGATGAGTTGGGTCAGCGCGTCTAACCCGGTAGAGGCGGTAACAGGGGGCGGCATGGTGAGCGTGAGTTCCGGGTCGACCAGGGCCAGGCGGGGTAGCATCAATGGGCTGCGCAGGCTCACTTTTACCTTGTGCTCCGGCGAGCCGAGCACGGCGTTGCGCGTTACCTCGGCGCCGGTGCCGGCGGTGGTGGGGATGGCAATGTAGGGGGCCGCAGGCCGGGTTATAGGCTGTCCCCGGCCAATGACTTCCAGATAGTCCAGCGGGTCGCCGCCGTTGGTTAGCAGGGCGGCAATGGCCTTGCCCGTATCCAGCGCGCTACCGCCGCCAAAACCAATAATTAAGTCGCACTGCTCTTGCCTGGCTTGCGCCACGCCCTGCCGGACCAACTCAACCGTCGGCTCACCAATAACGGTAAAATTGCTGGCTTTAATAGTTTGCCCGGCCAAAATATCTAGTAGAGAAGCGGCTCTTAGCGGGTTGCTGCCCAAAACCACCAGCGCGCGCCGCCCCATTTTGGGGGCAATCGCCCCCAGGTTGTAAAGTGAGCCGCTGCCAAAAATAATTCTGGCGGCAGTGGCAAATTCAAACTGAATCATTGTAATTTGAGTATATCTTGTTCATAATGGGCTTCATTGTAGCACAGCCGCGCCCGGCTCACAATTGAGGCGCAAAAAGTTAGAAAAAAATATTTGCATAGCGGCTCACTTTAAAGCAACATGATATTATCATGGTTTAGCGAGCGCGGCTGATGAGTCTACAACAAAAGTTAGAGCAGGGGATTGCGGCGGCCAGGGTCAACAACAAAAAAGAAGCCCGAGCCTTGTTAAAAGAAGTGGTTAAGGCTGATGAGACTCAAATTGAAGCCTGGTTGTGGTTATACAAAATTGTTGATGGTTTTGAGGAGAAGGAGGTTTGCCTGGAAAATGTTTTGACCCTGGAGCCGGACAATCAATTTGCCCGCGAGGAGCTGGCCTGGGTTAAATCTGAACAGGAAAAGTATTTTGGCTCGTTTTACCTGCCAGAGCCGGACCCTCTGCCCAAAGTAGAGGCCCCGCCCCCTGCGGCAGATTATCTGCATAAAGATGAGTTTGATAACGAGCTATTGTGTCCCTATTGCCTGGCCCTGACCAACCGGGATGATCGGCGCTGCCCCGCCTGTCGCCATTTGTTAATTGTAAGCCGGCGGGTTCAAGACGAGCGAACGGCCTGGCTGTGGCGGGGCTTTTTTTTGCAGTTTTGGGTTTCAGTTATTTTTATTGCCTTTGGCGCCAGCTATGCCACCT
Source organism: uncultured Caldilineaceae bacterium (assembly GCA_964486935.1). Taxonomy (GTDB): domain Bacteria; phylum Chloroflexota; class Anaerolineae; order 4572-78; family J111; genus CAZAPG01. The sequence goes on from CAZAPG010000004.1 coordinate 82,258, forward strand.
TGATGGGCAAATGGAATGGCGTTTCAAACCCAATTCCATTTTTGCCCATTTACTGGGGGCAGCCGGTTGACCAGCCCCAGCTTTTAACCCAGGCTTTGCTACAGATTTTTCCTCGTTGGGCTTTTTGGGGGCTTATTGCCGCTACACTTTTTTCTCTGCTGCTCATGGCCCTATTATACATTCGTATTCCTTATGGGAATGTTATTTATTTAATCAGCGCCACGGCAACGCTGGGATTGGGCCTGACAGGCCTGTTTTTGTTTTTTGACAACTGGCTTGGGATAGGAGCCAGTCTTGGGGCTATCATGATAGGGGCGGCTCAAATGATTATCACCTTTAACCTTTGGAATGATTTTTCTTTTAAAGAAGGCCGCATTATTTTACGCATGGACCGCGGCGTAAAAGGGGTGCGCTCGCTGGCCATTAGCGGCCAAAAATACAGCCGGGTGGGAATGTGGGGCCTGGCCATGCTGCACTGGCGGGCCGCCGTGCTGAAAGAGCCTGATAGTTCAGCCCATCACCTTGGTTTAATTATAGCCTACCTGAAATTAAAACGCTTTGACCTGGCCGAAAAGGCCCTCCGGTATGCCGAACAACAAGTAGGTAATTCTACTCAGTTAGACGCCCTTCATCGCCAGCTAAAGGCAAGCCAGAGCCGGCACAAAACCATCTGATTCTATTTTTGGCTCTTACCCTCTCACGGGTGTTCAATGAAACCTTTGCAGGTTCGTATCAACAGCCTGTCGGCGCAAATCATTATCAGCTTTGTCGCCCTGGTTCTGCTCACCGCTTTTGCTGCCGGAATGCCGGCCGTTTGGTTATTGCGCCAGCAGTTAGAAACCCAGGCCTGGGCGCAGGTGGCGCAGGGCGGGCGGGCGGCTCAGGCTTTATATACAGCCAATCAAAATGAAATGGCTAATCTGGCTATTTTAACGGCCCAGCGCCCCACTTTGCGCGACCTGCTGGCAACGCCGGCCAATCAGGAAGCGTTGCAAATTTATCTCAATACGCTTCAGGCGGGAGCCGGGCTTGATTTTATTTTGGTTTGCCGCGAAAATGAGATAGCAGCCTATGCCGGCAACCTGCCCCGGCAAAACCTGTGCCAGGCCGGCGCCCCGGACAGCTATTATGTAACCTGGCTCGATGATACTCCCCAGGTATGGTTAATATCTGCCCAGGCTGTTACCGCCAAACTTGCCCCAAACCGCCAGGAATTTGTAATCGTTGGACTTGCCCTTGATGACGAATTTGCCGCCCAAATGCAAGACCAAACCGGCCTGGAGCACACCCTGCTGGTTAATAACCAGCCACTGGCTACCAGCCTGACTCATAGCCTGCGGGGGCGGCAAACCGCCAGTCTAACCGACTCCGGCGCGGGGCAGCAAGGCCAGCTAATCTTTAACAACCAACCCTTCTATTTTTTAAAATTTCCTTTACCAGCCTCGGAAACAAAGCTTGAAGCCGAAGTTGCCCTGCCCGTGGCCGATATTGTAACCACCCAACAAAAACTGGCCTGGACGCTGGTTGGCAGTATTATGGCGGTGGCTGTTTTGGGGTCCAGCCTGGGCATTCTGTTAGTTCGGCAAATTAGCCGACCGCTGGCTCGCTTGACAACCGCCGCCGATGCCTTTAGCCGGGGCGATTTAACCAGGCCGGTCAATATCGACACCCGTTTGCGCGAGGTGGCTCTGGTAGGCGCTGCCCTTGAAGCCGCGCGGGTTGATTTAAAACTGACGCTGGGTGATTTACAGCGAGAAAAAGCCTGGATCGACCATCTGCTCGAAGCCATTGTTGAGGGCATTGTTACCCTCGACCGCAGCGGCCACATTATTTTTTTTAGCCGGGGCGCCGAGCGCATCACCGGCTGGAGCCGCAACCAGGCGCTGGGGCGCTCATGCGATGAAATTTTTCACACACTTGACGCCAACCAGCCCTTTAGCCAGTTGTTTTTGCCGCCGGGGCGTCACCATAAAGTTGAGGTTACGCTGAAGGATGGCCGCCAGATTATTTTGGCCGTAACCAGCGCCAAACTGCTGCCCCCGGATGCCAGCGACGCCCGCTTAGTGCTGGTTTTTAGAGATGTGAGCGAGGCCGAAGCCGCCCACCGGTTGATGGGCCATTTTATCGCCAACATCGCCCACGAGTTTCGCACCCCGCTGTCGTCGCTGGCGGCATCCATTGAACTGCTGCTCGACCAATCTCCCGATCTGTCTGCTGCCGAGTTGCAGGAGTTGATTATTTCGCTGCACCTGGGAATCGTCAGTTTGCAAACGCTGGTTGATAATCTGCTCGAAGGGGCCAGCATCGAGGCCGGACGCTTTCGGGTCTATGTTCGGTCGGTGCAGTTGGTTGACATTATGGCCGAAGCCGCCCGCATTATGCAGCCGTTGCTCAACAAATATGGCCAGCAGTTGGTGGTCAAACAGCCGCCCCGGCTCTCGCCTGTTCTGGCCGACCCCCGGCGCGCGGTGCAGGTGCTGGTCAACCTGCTTTCAAACGCTTCGCGGTATGGCCCCGCCGATGCGGAAATTGTGCTGGAAGCCGCCCAGGTTAACGGCTGGGTGCGGGTTTCTGTGGCCGACCAGGGACCGGGCATTGCCCCGGCCTACCGCAACGATTTGTTTCGGCGCTTTGTTTACCCGGCTGAAAATGACGATAAAATGCAGTATGGCGTGGGGTTAGGGTTGTCGGTAGTGAAGGCTATTGTTGAAGCCCAGGGCGGGCAGGTAGGCGTTGAAGACCGGCCCGGCGGCGGCTCGATATTTTGGTTTACCCTGGCCGTGGAGCAAAACAGATGAAGGCGCTGGTGGTAGATGATGACCGGGTGCTGGCCGATGTGGTGGCCTTTACCCTGCGCCGCGAAGGTTTTCAGGTAGTGCAGGCTCACGATGGCGAGGCGGCCCTGCAGCGCTGGGCCGACGAACAGCCCGACCTGATTGTGCTGGATGTCAACCTGCCCAAAATTGATGGCTTCACCGTCTGCCGCCAGATTCGCCGGCAGGCCGACACGCCCATTTTGCTGCTAACCGTGCGCGACAAAGAAGACGACATTGTGCACGGGTTGGGCCTGGGCGCCGATGATTATATCACCAAACCCTTTAGCCCGCGCCAGCTTGTAGCCAGGGCGCAGGCGGTGCTGCGCCGGACCGGCAAAATGGCAGCCCCGGCAATTCGGCAGGCAGGCGGGCTTACATTAGACCCCAGCCGCCGGGAAGTAAAACAGAGCCAGGGCCAACCCGTCAACCTGACCCCCCTGGAAAGCAAACTGCTGGATTACTTAATGTTAAACGCCGGCCATATCCTCACCGCCGAAGCCATCATCGAGCACGTTTGGGGAGTCCAAGGCGGCGACCGCGACATGTTGCGCCAACTGGTGCGCCGGTTACGCGCCAAAATAGAACCCGTTCCGGCCAACCCCAGTTACATTCAAACCGTTGCCGGGCTGGGTTACGGATTTATGATTCCCCCGCCGGTAGATTAATCCCCAAATTTCCTGCTTTTCCCCATTTGTCACAACTTTGTCATGCCCCTATCACAATGGCTGTCATCCCCTCCGGTTATGATGTAACCAAATATGGGCCTGTTTTGCCTGCAAACTAAAAGGGGGTGACAATTATGCAGCACTTAAATTTTCAGCCCGGCTATTCTCAGCCAATCGAGCATTCATTTGGAACGCCCAACGGGCGCTATGCTTCAAAACCACAGCTTGCGAGTCGCCAACTGTTGCCGCGTCTTGCGGTTTATGTTGAATCAGCCGGACCACAAGCCGAACAGGCGCAAACCTACGCCAAACTTTTGGCTTCATTACTGCGTACCGAGCTTACCGATACTCAATCTCCAACAGCCGCGCCCGCCTTGGGTGAGTTGCTCAAACAAAGCAGCCAATCCCCAAATTTAGTAATATACAGCGAGCCAGAACAACCTCGCCTTAAATGCTGGCTCTTTGGCCCTCCGGCCTGCCGGGTTGTATCTCAATTGCCGGTTTCCACCCTGGTGGTGCGGCAGCCGCGCTGGCCGCTGCGCCATTTACTGCTGGTAACTCGCGGCCAGCGCATGGATTATGTGGCCGCAGATTGGCTGGTGAGATTGGCGACGTCCAGCCGCGCCAGAGTAACGGTGCTGGCGCTACAACCGTTTCTATCGGCCAGCGATAGCCGGGCCTTGTTTGGCGCCGGCTTAACCGCCTGGCTGCAAAGCGACACGCCGCTGGGCCTGCAATTGCGCCGAATTGCCGGAGAGTTGCCAAAAAATGAAATTGAGGCGTGGTTACGCTTGCAGTTTGTATCTGGCCCGCCCCTGGAGCAAATTCAGCAAACTGTTGGCGCCCTCCGGCCCGATTTAATTGTGATCGCCGCCGAGTCGCCCCACTGGTGCGAACGGCGACTCCTGGGCGAGATAGTCACCCCCTTGTTACGCTGGGCCGACCGGCCGGTATTGGTGGCCAAACCCCACTAAAAAATTGGCATAAAGGCTAACTAACCATGTCGATTATACTTGAGCAACTGACCAAACGTTACAACGGCCATCCGGTAGTCAACAATGTTTCTTTAGAAGTGGCCGACGGTGAATTTTTTGTGCTGCTAGGTTCCAGCGGCAGCGGCAAAACCACTGTTTTGAGCATGATTGCCGGCTTAACCCCGGTTGACCAGGGCCGTATTTTGCTGCATGGCCGGGACGTAACCCACCTGCCGCCGCAACAGCGGCGCGTCGGCTTTGTCTTTCAGCACTATGCCTTGTTTCAGCATATGACAGTGGCCGATAACATTGAGTTTGGCCTGCGGGTGCGTAAAATTCCGGCGGCCCAACGAAGGCAGCGCGTTGATGAACTGCTGGAACTGGTTGGGCTAACCGGGCTGGGCAGCCGCCAGCCTCACCAGATTTCGGGCGGGCAACAGCAGCGCGTGGCTCTGGCCCGCGCTCTGGCTCACCGGCCAGAGGTGCTTTTGCTGGATGAGCCGCTGGGCGCGCTCGATGCCAAAATCAGGGTTGAACTGCGCCGCGCTTTGCGGGCGGTTCAACGCGAGTTAGGCATTGCCGCCATTCTGGTAACGCACGACCAGGAAGAAGCCTTTGAACTGGCCGACCGGCTGGGCGTAATGAGTTTTGGTCGGCTGCTAGAGGTTGGCCCTCCGCAACAACTATACCGGCAGCCGCAAACAGAATTTGTGGCCGCCTTTTTAGGTACTGCCAATTTACTGGTAGGGCAGGGCACGGCCGGGGGCGTTCAGGTGGGGCCAATGCATTTTTCTTTGCCCGGCAGAACCGAACTGCCCAACGGCAACAACCGGGTGCAGGTATTGTTTCGCCCCGAAGATGTGGCCCTGTCTACCACCCCGGAGACGCTGGAGTATCCCCGGCTTGGGCTGGGCGAAGTGGAGGAGAGCGTTTTTGCCGGCTCATTTGAACGGCTGCGCCTGCGGCTGCCCCCCATTCCGGGGGTGCGCCCCATTGCCCCGCCGGTGTCGTTTGGGGGCGGCTCGGTGCTGGTTGAGGCGACGCGCTCGCAAGACCAGGCCCTCAGCACGCCGCTTCAACCCGGCGATAAAGTGTGGGTCGGCGTGCGGCGAGTCCATGCCCTGGCCCACCCCGGCCTGAGTTTTTTAATGGTTACAGATGGTTCGCCGCAGGCCCAGGCCGCGCTATCCTTGGGCAGCCAGATTGCCCGGCTGGCTCACGCCCGCGTTACCCTGCTGGGTTACGGCCAACCGCCACAACAGCTTCAACGCCACCTGCGAGAAATTAAAGAGCAGTTTGGCAGCGGTTTGACCCAGCTAGAAATCAAACCGATAACCGGCTCGCTGATTGAGGCCGTTATCCGCCAAGTAGAACGACAGCCCTATGATATGGTGGTGCTGGGTTTTCAGCGGCAGGAGAATATGCAGTTGGCCGAGCAAATTTTGGCCCTGGGCGAACACCACCTGCTGCTGGTTTCTCGCTCGCAGCCCGTTCCGGCGCGCATTTTAATTTGTGTAGCCAGCGGAGAGCCGGGCAAAGAAGATGTGCTGTTTGCGGGCCGGCTGGTGCGCCACGTGGGCGCAGAAGCAACGCTGCTCACGGTACTGTCGCAAGAAGATAATCAACCCACCGCTCAAAGCCGGGTGGAACGTTTTATGGCCGGGGGCGCTCGTACCCTGGAATTGCTGGGCGTGCCGGCTAAAACCGCCGTTCGCGCCGGGCTGGTGCGCGAGGAAATTACCAACGAGATTACCAGCGGCGGCTACGACCTGCTGGTGATGGGCGCGCCGCTGGCCGAGCGAGATGGCAAAATCTCGCTTAATGGTATTGTGGGCCAGGTTCTGGGCGTTATCAATCGACCGGTGCTAATTGTGCGCTCCGGGGTAAGTTAAAAATTAGTGGAAAGGGTGCGTAAAGTGAAGCAGAAAATTATCATTGTCACGCTGATATTATCTGTATGGGGGTTGGTTTTGGCCGGCTGCGCTCAAACTGCCGGCCGCCCGGCCACAACTCAAGAAGCGAGCCGGATTGTATTGGGCGCTTACACCACGCCCCGCGAGGCTTACGGCCAGCTTATCCCCATCTTTAAAGAAGAGTGGAAACAAAAAACCGGCCAGGAAGTAACGTTTGAGGAGTCTTACCTGGGTTCCGGCGCGCAATCGCGGGCCATTGTAGAAGGTTTTGAGGCCGACATTGCCGCCCTCTCGCTAGAGGCCGATATCACCCGCATTCAAGACGCCGGGCTGATTACCCACAACTGGCAAGATACGCCCACCAATGGCATGGTCAGTACCTCTATTGTGGTGCTGGGCGTGCGTAAAGGCAACCCCAAAGGCATTAAAGATTGGGCCGACCTGGCCCAACCCGGCCTTGAAATACTAACCCCCAATCCCAGAACCAGCGGCGGGGCTATGTGGAATATTCTGGCCCTGTACGGCGCCGCCCGGCGCGGTTTTGTAGAAGGCGTGCCCAAGGGCGATGAAGCAGCCGCCCAGCAGTTTTTGCAGGCGGTTGTTAAAAATATAACCGTTATGGATAAAGGCGCGCGCGATAGCATTACCAACTATGAAAAAGGCGTGGGTGATGTCATCATCACCTATGAAAATGAAATTCTGGTGGGCCGCCAAAGCGGGCAGGATTATGAGTACATCATTCCCCGCTCCACCATTCTTATTGAAAACCCCGTTGCCGTTATTGACGCCCACGTAGACAGGCATGGCAATCGGCAGGTGGCCCAGGCTTTTGTGGACTTTCTGCTGACCCGCCGGGCGCAGGAAATTTTTGCCCAATATGGCCTGCGCTCCGTAGACCTGGACGTGGCCAAGGCGACCGCCGGCCAGTACCCGCCGGTAGAAGACCTGTTCACCATCGAGGAATTTGGCGGCTGGTCCAAAGCCACGCCGGAATTTTTTGGCGATGACGGCCTCTTTACCGAGGCCATGATCCAGGTGCAACGCGGCTCATGAGCGCCATCTCAACCCTGCTGCCCAAACAACAAAAAGCCGGCCCCCTTAACCGGGGCCACTGGAGCTTACGCAGCGTGGCCTTAACCTACCTGGCCGTGATGATTGTCATCCCTCTGCTGGTTATTTTTAGGGATGGGCTGCAAAACGGATTGGCCGGCCTGTGGCAAACCATTTCAATGCCGGTGGCCTGGCACGCCTTAAAACTTACCTTGTGGACCGCCGCCGTAATGGTGGTAATCAACACCGTTATGGGCGCCCTAACCGCCTACGTGCTGGTCCGTTATGAATTTCCGGCCAAAGTTCTGCTCAACGCCATAATAGATTTGCCCCTGGCCATCCCCACCCTGGTTACGGGGGTGATGCTGGTGGTGCTATACGGACCGCAGCAAGCGGTAGGAGCCTGGTTAAATAACGAGCTGGGGCTGCGCATTATTTTTGCCCCGCCCGGCATTATTCTGGCGCTGCTGTTTATTACCTTTCCTTTTGTGGTGCGGGCGGTGCAGCCGGTGCTGCTGGGGCTGGATAAAGAGCAAGAGCAGGCCGCCGCCACCCTTGGCGCCGGAGTGTGGACCATCTTCCGGCGTATTACCCTGCCGGCCCTGGCCCTGCCAATGACTACCGGCGCGCTGTTGAGCTTTGCCCGGGCCATCGGCGAATTTGGCTCTATTATTATTGTGGCCGGCAATATTCCCCTTTACAGCCAAACGGCGGCGGTATATGTATTTGGCGAAGTCGAGTCGGAAAACCGAATTGGGGCCAGCGCCATGTCTATTGTGATGCTGGCCATTGCCTTTGGCTTGATGCTGCTGGTAGACCGCTTGCAGCGGCGTCGGGAAAAAGAAAGATAACGGCGATGAAAAGCATGACCGGTTCCACCGCAACCGTATTGCCGCGGCCAGCCTTCAAAGCCGATGTCTGGCGGCGCAGATTGCTGATTGCCATTGTTATGGGCTACGTTGGCGCTTTGATTATTGCGCCGTTGGCGGCGTTAATGGCCGGCGCGTTTGAGCAGGGGCTGGGCGCAATTGTTTGGGCGCTGGGCCAACCAGATGTTGTTGACGGTTTTGCGCTCACCCTTTTTATCTGCATGGTGGCTGTTTTGGTGCATACGGTTTTTGGCACAATTGTGGCCTGGGTGCTGGTGCGCTGCCGGTTTCCGGGGCAGCGGCTGGTAAATGGTTTAATCGACCTGCCTTTTGCCGTTTCTCCGGTGGTGGTGGGCTACATGCTGTTGCTGCTGTTTGGCCGTAACGGGCTGCTGGCCCCGCTGCTGGCGGCGCTTGATATTAAAGTTGCCTTTGCCCTGCCCGGTATGATTTTGGCAACCCTGTTTGTAACCTTGCCCTTTATGGTCCGCGAGTTAATGCCCGTGCTGGAATCATTTGGCGTTGAGCAAGAGCAAGCCGCGGCCACCCTTGGGGCAAACGGCTGGCAGACATTCTGGCTGGTTACATTTCCGGCGTTGCGCTGGGGGTTTATTTACGGCGTGGTGTTGACTTTTGCCCGCGCCCTGGGCGAGTTTGGGGCGGTGCTGGTAATTGGTGGCGGTATTCAGGGCCGCACCGAAACCGCCACCCTTTACATCTTTCGGGCGCTCGAAGAGCGCCAATACGTTGGCGCGTATAGCGCCGCGCTGGTGCTGGGGCTTTTCTCGTTGATACTGGTGATTGGGGCCGACCTGTTGCGCCGTAAAGAGAAAAGTTGAGCCGGCCCGGTGAGCTAAAAAATAGAAAACCCCCGCGGCCTGGGGGTCAAGCAGAGCCGGCAGGGGGTGGGGCGTAAAATAAAAGCCTCCGGTCGGATTCGAACCGACGACCATCCGCTTACAAGGCGGGCGCTCTGGCCGACTGAGCTACGGAGGCGGGTTCAATGGGTAATTAACAATTATAGCGAGTTATTGGTTATTGGCAAAATCAGTGGGAAAGGGTCAACCCATTACCGGCTCAACCTGGCCCAAAATTTGGCGGTAAACCTCTACCGTGTTGCGGGCAATAGCCGCCTGGGTGTAATGCTCGGTAACACGCTGACGCCCTTTTTGGCGCAAATCTTCGCGGTACTGCGCCTCGTCAAGAAGTTGCTGCAAGTGGGTTTGCAACTCTTCTACATTGCCCTCGGCAAAGGTGAGGCCGGCCTCGCCGATAACTTCGGGGATAGCGCCGGTGCGCGCGCCGATGGTAATGACATCGCAGGCCATCGCTTCAATTAACACCCGGCCAAATTGTTCTTTCCAGTTGGGGCGGCTGATAGAAGGCAAAACCAGCACATCCAGCCCGCTAAAGTAGTGGGGCAAATGGCTGGAGGGCATTTTTTGGTCAAAGGTTACTCTGGGGGCAATACCCAACCATTGGGCCACCTGCTCCAGCCGTTTACGGTCGGGGCCGTCGCCCAAAATTTGCATACTCCAGGGGCCAACCAGCTTGCTGGCCGCGTGCAGCAAAATTTCAACCCCTTTTTCTTCGACCAGCCGGCCCACGTAGCCAATGACCATGGCCGGCTGGGTGGGCTGGCGCGACTGCCGTCGCCTGAAAATACTGGCTTTGCTCTGTTTGGTGACGCGCCGGCGGCGGTAATAGATGGCCGGGTCAACCCCAAACTGCGGAATCAAATGAATGGGGCCGCCATAGCCTTTGCGCTCCCACACCTGGGCGGCCTCGCTGTTGCCTACCAGCAGCGCGTCGAGCCGGTTGAGCACATATTGTTCCATCCAGCTAAAGGGGGGCGGGTAGCGCCGGTACAGATTTTGCCAGCTAAAGGCCACCGCGCGCGCGCCAATCCAGCGGGCCAGCCGCATGGCCTGAAACGTAGCCAGGTTATACGGCTCCTCGTCGATGTGAAAAATATCGGGCCGAACATCGCGGATAATTTTTCTCAACCCCGGATAGAAATGCAGATGAAAATTGCCGTTAAAAACAATGTTAGAGACAATCATCCGGTAGCCGGCGGTATGCACTTTTTCCAGGCGCATGGGTCCATGCGGGTCATCCCACGAGGGCGGCACCACTACGGTTAAATCAACGCCGGCAAGAGCGGCCATTTCCTCTAATTTTTTTTGATACGCGCCCACAATGCAGGCTTTGGAAAGCATGAGTATTTTCATTTTGCTACTGCATCTCTGTACGCCTGTAACGTTTCCACTGCTGTTTTTGCCCAGCTAAATTTTTCAACCTGATTAAAGCCGCGCTCAATCATTTCATCGTTTGAGTTTTCCTCAGTGCACAGGCGCAGAATGGGCGCGGCAATGTGTTTGGTATCGCCGGGGTCTAGCTGAAAGGCCGCCGGCCCGGCCAGCTCTGGAATAGAGGCGGCATTGGTGGTAACTACCGGCGTGCCGCAGGCCATGGCCTCAAGCACCGGCAGGCCAAAGCCCTCGTAGCGCGAGGGGTAAACAAACACCGTGGCCGCCGCATAGAGCAGCGGCAAATCGGCCTCGTCAATCCAGCCGGGGGTGACAATGTACTGCTCTATCTTTAGCCGGCGGGCAATCCGCAGCGGGTCGGGAAACAGCGGCGAATCTTCAACGGGTAGCTGCCCGGCCAGCACCAGCGGAAAGGCGTCCTTCAAAGTTGAGCTAACCCAGGTATAGGCGTGCAGCAACGCGCTGACGTTTTTGCGGGCATCGTAGCCGCCCAGGTAAAGCACAAAATTTTCCGGCAGGCTGTACTTTTTTTTGATGTCGATAATTTGCTGCCAGGTTTGGGCCGGCCGGTAATGCGGGGCCGGGGCCAGGTAGACCACCCGCACCTGCGAGTCGGGCACGCCCAGCCTGTCTAAAATATCTTGCTTGCTGGCCTGCGAGTCGGCCAGAATTATTTTGGCCTGGAGCGCGGCGGCGGCCACCAGCGAGGTGTAAAGCCGCACCCGCCAATCCCCGCGATATTCGGGCAGAACCATAGGAATCAAATCGTGAATGGTGACCAGCGTGGGCACGCTGGGCGATAGCGGCGAGCCAAAATAGGGCACGTGGGCCAAATCGACCCCCAGTTTTTTGCAGGCGCGGGGAAAGGTGATTTGCTCAAACCAGACCTTGGCCAGATTTGACGACTGGTTGGACAGCGGCGTAGGAGCCACCTGAAATTTTAGGTTATATTTTTGCGCCAGTTCAACGGTGGCCTGTTGTGCCGCTGTTTTGTCAAATGGTTTGGGCGAAACCAGGGTGATGCTCAGACTGTCATCGACCTGAAACAGGGCGGGCAGCAGGTACTTTAAATACTGGCCGCTGCCCACCGAGGGCTTATCCCAAAACCAGGCATTTATGGCAATGTTCAAGGCATAACTCTCTGGAAGATGTCGGTTTACAGACGAGCTATTATAATGCGCCTGCAGGCTATGAGCAAAGCGCGCAGCAGTAGCGTTGCGGCATTCCTCATCGAATATCTTGCGCCCATGCGCCCACGCTAAAGAGCGCCTTTGGCGGGATTGCCAGCGGCTCTGCCAGCCGGGCGGTCAGGCGGCCAGGCTGTCCGCTGCTCACAAATTCAACTTTGAGCGGCAGGCCGGTTTCAAGCTCTTGCCACAGGGTCAGGGTGTCGCCATTGGCGTAGATTAGTTTTATCTGTTGCGCCGGGCGATAGTTGACCTGCGCCGATGTTTGGCTGGCCGATTGGGCGGGGGTGTGGATGAGACGTTCAACCAGGGCAAAAGCCTCGGTAACGGGCGAGAGGCCGGGCCGGGGCGCCGGCTCAAATGAGTCTGGCGGAAAAAGCCGGTTGTACTGCCAGGCGGTTTGGCCATCAAACACCAGGGTTTGGCCCAGCAGCGCCGGCGCTGAAGCCTCCAGAATTTCGTGGCGGTAGCGGTTGCCGGCCTGCCAGCTTTCAACCACAATGGAGCCGCTTACCGGCGCGGCCTGCCACTCCAGTTCCCACACGTTATGCCGGTCGGACTGCCAGGCGGCAATGGCTGCCTGTTGCGCTACAGCGGGATTTACCGGGGCCGGCGCAGCGCAGGCTGTTGCCCAAAATATAAAATTGAGCGCAATAACAATTTTAATCCACACAGCCTTAAATTATATCAGTTCCTTGAGTTACTCACCAGTAGCCAGTTGTATGCAGGAGTATTTCAATTTTGGGGAGAATATGTCGCTTTGAGCGAGGCGCGAGCGAGGAGTCCTTTGCAAGAGCTGTTCTGAGAGATTCTTCACGTCGCTGCGTTCGTTAGGAATGGCATACGGAAATTTGCCCCAAACTAAACTGCGTAACCTCTAAACATTTATATCTTTTCAGACCCTTTCAAGCTATAATTATAATATGAAGCCATTACTCCAGGCCCTAAATAATAACCTGGCCGACCAACTCGAGGCATCCCAGGCGTTGATTGCCGGGCTGGAAGCGCATCTGGGCCAACTCATCGACCAACTGTTGGTCGCTAACGCCAGCCTGGAACGTGAAATTGCAGATCGCAGAGGCACAGAAGACGAGTTTCGCCGCTCGACCGAGCAGTTGCGCGAGCTATCCGCCCGTTTACAGTCCGTTAGAGAGGAGGAGCGCACCCGTATCGCCCGCGAGATCCACGACGAACTGGGGCAGGCTTTAACCGGCCTAAAAATGGATGTAGCCTGGCTACAAAAGCATTTGGATGAACAGCAGCCGGCCCTGTTGGAAAAAACGCAAGCGATGTCAGACCTGACGGATATTATCGTCCAGGTTGTGCGTCGCATCGCAACTGAGTTACGGCCGGGCATTCTAGACCTTAGTCTGGTGGCCACCCTTGAATGGCAGCTTCAGGAATTTCAAACGCGCTCAGGCATTAAGGGTAAACTCATCAACACCCCGGAGGAGACGACCATAGACTCTGACGGGGCCACAACGATCTTTCGCATTTTTCAAGAGATTCTCACCAACGTGGCCCGGCACGCTCAGGCTACCCAAATTGAGGTAAGCGTAGAGGAAAACGCCTCATTTCTGACCCTCCGGGTGCAGGATAATGGGCGAGGTATTACCCAAAGCGAGATCCACAGCCCCAAATCAATTGGCCTGCTAGGAATGCAAGAGCGGGCCCGGCTGCGCGAAGGTGAGGTTCGGTTTGAGGGGACTCCGGGCCAAGGCACTACCGTCACCGTCCGGATGCCGTTAGCAATGAGTAAATAGCGCTTGTACAGGGATAACCATGATTAAAGTACTCATCGCCGATGATCACCCAATTGTGCGCCAGGGCCTGCGCCAGATTTTATCGGGAGTTTCCGATATGAGGGTAGCTGGCGAGGCCGTTGACGGGCATGAAACATTAGCCCAGGTTCGGGCCGGCGGCTGGGATGTGTTGGTGCTGGACATTACTATGCCCGGACGCAGCGGGTTCGACATTCTCAAAGAACTGAAACACCAACAGCCCGACCTGCCGGTGCTGGTGCTCAGTATCCATGCCGAAGAACAATTTGCGGTGCGCGTGTTGAAAGCCGGGGCGTCGGGCTACCTGACCAAAGAAAACGCGCCGACTGAACTGATTAAAGCTATTCGCAAAGTTGTGAGCGGTGGAAAGTACATCAGCCGGGGTCTGGCCGAGAGCCTGGCTTTTGGCCTGGATGCGGACTCTGACCGGCCGCCGCACGAAGCATTGTCTGACCGCGAGTTTCAGGTGATGCAACTGATGGCCGGCGGAAAAACGCTGGCAGAGATTGCCGATGAGCTATCGTTGAGCGCCAAGACCGTCAGCACCTATCGCACCCGCCTGCTGGAAAAGATGAATCTGAAAACCAATGCCGAGATTATCCGCTACGCCATCGAGCACGGGCTGGTCGAATAACCGTCCTTTCCCCTGGGCGACTCCCCCACCTCCCCAATTTTTATCATTTGTAAGGTAATTACCTACAAACGAATCAGCCGAAACCCTACCCAAACATCAGGGTTTGCCGACAGTTTTCCAACCCCCAATCGTTTATAATTGTAATATCCCTCTGACAGTAATTATAACTGCGCCCGAAGAGGTCCTCTGGTACGGCTGCGGTAAAAACGCCGACCTTCAGATTTTAATAATCATTCGTGGAGAGCAACATGTCAATCAATATCATTCTCTGGATGGTGTTTGGCGCCCTGGCCGGTTGGATTGCCAACGCCATTATAAAACGTAATAGTCAAATGGGAGCGGTTGCCAACATCTTTGTTGGGATTGCCGGAGCCATTTTTGGCGGGTTCCTGATGAACCTGCGCGCAAGCGAATCAAGCGGACTCAACCTTTATACGCTACTGGCAGCCGTTTTGAGCGCAGTGATATTGCTCTTTTTAGCAGGCATGGCCCAGAGCGATGCCACGCTTTAAAGCGGACAAGGCTCAATATAAAAATATGCTCCTGACCCGTGAAGACGTTATAAATGTGGTTAAATCTGCGCGCGATAATGGGGAAACGCCCAACCTGCGCCAGGCCGACCTGTGGTTGGTTGATTTGAACGAAGCCAACCTGCAAGGGGCTGATTTGAGTCAGGCTTACTTACGCCGGGCCGGCCTGAGCCAGACCAACCTGCAAGGAAGCGACCTGAGTGAGGCCGATCTAAGTGGGGCTGACCTGCACGGGGCCAATCTCCGCCGGGCAGAATTAAGCAGGGCCGACCTGCACGGGGCCGACCTGCGCCACGCCGATTTGCGCGAGACTGACTTGGGCGAGGTAAACTTACGCCGGGCGAAATATAATGATGATACATTGTGGCCGGTCAATTTTGATCCCGCGCAAGTGGATGCAATTCATATGGAATGACCATTGGCCATGACCAGCCCTATTTTTTAAAAGGGGATAATCGTGATCCAGAGTTTAGTCCAGACAGACGAAGAGCAGGTTAGCATTCAGGTTGAACAAGACCTTATTCATTTGATTTCGCACCAGTTGATAAATTCCGCCGGCAGTTTGCAAATAATCTACGACTTGTGGAGCAGGCCAGAGGCGTTATCAGCCCCCCATCAGGCAGAAACGCTACGGGTTTTACAGCATGAGGTCAACTTCTTACAGCGTTTGGGGCAATATGTCTTACAACTTGATTGGACAAGCAGCGGCGAGCTGCTCCTCAACCTTAAACCTGTAGATATGGTTGAGCTGGTCAAGCAAATGCTTCCATCATTCCAATTGCAGGGGCCGGCTCGTGAATTTGAAAGTCATTATGAGGCTGACCTGCCGCTTGTTTGGGGAGATGCAGAACGATTGCGGGATGTCCTGAATAATTTGGTCAGTAACGCGCTTAAATATTCAGCGCCTTTCAGCCCGATTAACATTTCAATTCAGCGGGATAACGGCCAGGTCAGAGTCTCCGTTACAAACTCCGGGTCGAGTATCCCGGCAGGCGACGAGGAGCGAATCTTTACCAGATTTTATCGGGGTAAAGGGCATCGCCAACCAGGCTACGGCCTGGGGTTATATCTGGCGCGCCGCCTGGTTGGGCAGCACAGTGGGCGAATATGGGTGGAAAGTTCATCCGCTGAAATGACCACCTTTTATTTTACCTTGCTTCCGGCCGGTCAAGGGCAGCTGGCCCCAAATTTCGATAGCAACATTGACCCACTAACGCTATCGCGTTGAAGCGCAACAGAACCGAGAAGCAGATGAGCCGTTGACTATTGCAGGAGTGAAAATGATGAACGCACAACTTAAAACCCCGGCCGGAATGGTCCAACACGACGATTTGTTGAACATCTTGCTCGCCATTTGGAAGATGGAGTATGCGAGCGTGGCCCAACACCCCGGCGGGTCTGCCAAGAGCCACTTTGCAGGCGTTGAGGAAGCCTTACAAGCCGTGGCCCAGGTAACTGGGCTAGGGGAAGTCTTCAACGCGCATAAAGCCAACCACGAGCAGCTAACGCTCTGGACAATTGATATGGAGAAACTACTCAAGAATGAAATATAACACAACCCCTTCAACCATCAACCGCATCGGGTTCATCGGCAACTATATGCCGCGCCAGTGCGGCATCGCTACCGAATATAGCGACACCACCTGCATTGCCCTGCCCGATCCTGACCCTGTTGCGCGAATTGCGGATGCCCATTGTCACCACCTTGCACACCATTTTGCAGGAACCCAACCCCAATCAGCGCCGGGTGTTGCAAGAAGTGGCGGCCCTGTCGGACCGGGTGGTGACGATGAGTGAGCGCGGCGCGGAATTTTTGCAAGAGGTTTATGGCGTTCTGCCGGAGAAGATTGATTTCATCCCCCACGGCATCCCCGATGTCTCTTTTGTCGACCCCAGCTTTCACAAAGACCTGTTTGGCGTCGAGGGCAAAATGGTTCTGCTCAGTTTTGGCCTGCTCTCGGCCAACAAAGGCATCGAAACGGTTATCGCCGCCCTGCCCGCCATTGTGGCTCGCTATCCCAACGGGGTCTACATTCAGGTTAACAATTGGGTTAACCCGCAGCGTCTTAATCAAATCAAAGGAGAAATCCTGAAATGCTCAATCAACCTTCAAAAAGATTGATGCTGTAACACCAAATTGTAAGGCAAATACCGACAAGCGAATCAGCCAAAACCTTACTCCACCATCAAAGTTCTGCTGACAGACTTTAGAACCCGGTATGGGTTATACTGAAGATAACCCTAAGTAATGACGTTTCTAAATATCAGGTTATATGTGACTCTACGGAAGAGGTGTAATAATGGAACAGGATAAGGTAAGTAAGTTATCAGACATCGGGAAAAATGTGTGGGATGAAGACGAGAGCCGCAGTAAAAACGTAAAACCGGCCTATGAACCGGGTTATGGCGAGCGGTGGAATAAAATCCGTCCAACCAAAATGATTGTTTTCTGGTCGGTGGTGGCAGCCATTATTCTGACGATGATTATCGGCTTTGCCTGGGGTGGCTGGGTTACCGGCGGTACGGCCCAAAAAACAACGAATGATGCCATTACTCAACGCCTGTCATTGATTTGTGTTGGCCAGTTTAACCAGGACCCTCAGAAAGACCAAAAACTCGCCGAATTGAAAGCGGCCCGCTTCTACGACCGCGATGATTATGTAAAAAAGCAAGGCTGGGCCACTATGCCCGGCGAGATTAACCCCGATAGTAAAGTAGCCGACGAGTGCGCCAAATTGATTGTGCAGAGCGGTCAGTAAAACAGACCTGCGTCTAAAATCGGCCATTATCTACCACCAGTTAGTTATCAATCCTATGTAGCGCGCATTTGTGTTATTATGACAACAATACCATCAGGCTCAAACTTGAACATCAAAGTTTTCATCGTCGATGACTCGCTCATCGTCCGGGAACATTTGGTTACAATGTTGAACGAACTGGCCGGAATCGAAATTGTGGGCCAAGCCGAGGATGTGGCCGCAGCCATCAGCGCTATTCAAAAGCTCCAGCCGGATGTGGTAATTTTAGACATCCGTATACCCGGCGGCAGCGGCATCGACGTTTTGGAACACGTCAAGCAAAACCAGGTAGCGCCAATCGTCATTATCCTGACAAATTACCCCTATCCGGGCTACCGGCGGAAATGTCTGCAGGCCGGGGCCGATTTCTTTCTGGATAAATCCACCGAATTTGACCAAATCTCGGCGCTGTTTGAGCAGTTCAAGCAGGCTAAAAGTTAGCCAGGCTGAGAACCCAAAATGGGATGTCAGCATTTTTATCACCGGCTCGATGAGCCGGCCTTGAGGAGATTTAAGAGTTATGGATGTTAAATTGTATGTTGGAAATCTGTCGTATACCACTACCGAGGATGATGTGCGCGCTTTGTTTGCCAAAGCGGGTGAGGTCACGTCGGTGGCGTTGATTACCGACCGCGACTCCGGCAACTCCAAGGGTTTTGCCTTTGTGGAAATGAGCACTCAAGTTGAGGCGGAACAGGCCATCAGCATGTTGAACGGCTTCAACCTGGGCGACCGTGAACTGAAGGTAAGCCTGGCCAAACCCCGGGTAGACCGAGGTAGTGGGCCTGGCCGCCAAAGCGGGCGCAAGCGCCGCCAATAAAGCCAAAGGGGACGATATGACCACATTAGACCGGGAGCAGGTTTTACGCATCATCGAACTTGCCCGTGGGCAAGGTGAAGTGCCGGAATTTTCTGGGGCCGACCTGGCCGAGACCGAACTGCGCCAGGTGCAACTGGGCGGAGCAGCCCTTAGCCAGGCGGAACTTCACCGGGCCAAACTCAGCGGGGCAGAACTTGTTGGGGCCACGCTCGAGGGCGTGCATTTTTACCAGGCAGACCTGACCGGGGCAGACCTGACCGGGGCAGACCTCAGCCAGACCAACCTCAGTGGAACTAACCTTTTTATGGCCAATCTGAGTGAGGCCAACCTGAGCGGGGCCGATGTTAGCGGCGCAATACTTTTCAAAGCTAGCCTCACGCGGGCGAAACTTCTCAAAGCAGATTTGAGCCGGGCCAATCTGAGCCTGGCCAATCTTAACCGGGCTAATCTTAGCCAGGCCAACCTCAGCCAGGCCAACCTTAAAGGGGCCAACTTTGGCCAGGCCAACCTGAGCGGGGCCAACTTGAGCAATGCCGACTTGAGCAATGCCGACTTGAACAGCGCCGATGTTAGCCGGGCCAACTTCAAACAGGCCAACCTTAGCAGAGCAAATCTTACAGCGACAAAATATGATCAGGCAACGGTCTGGCCGGTTAATTTTGACCCCACCCCAACGGGAGCAATTTGTGAGGACTGATCTCGCCCTAACCATAGCTGTGCCGCCACTCGGCCGCATCCAATTTGAAGAATTTAGAGAGTAAATATGATAGCAATTACAAAAGATGAAGAACAAGAACGATTGGTGAGTTTCGGCCAGCTCAAATCAATGCAGGTGCCCTTGAAAAAGGAATTTACCAATGGCTAACCAACTGGTTTTTCAAGATGAGGCCCGCCGTTACCTGAAAGCCGGCATTGATAAGACCGCTCAAGCGATGGCCCTTACCCTTGGCCCAAAAGGGCGCAATGTGGCCTTAGAGCAAAAATGGGGCGCGCCGGCCATCACCCACGATGGGGTAACGATTGCCAAAGAGATTGAACTGCTAAATCAATATGAGAATATGGGCGCGCAGTTGCTTAAAGAAGCCGCCGCCAAAACCAACGAAATCGCCGGGGATGGCAGCACAACGGCAACCGTTTTGGCCCATGCGTTGGTCAGCGAGGGCTTGAAGAACCTGGCGGCCGGCGCCAACCCGATGCTTTTGAAACGCGGGCTGGAAAAAGCAACCGCGGCCGTATCCGCAGCCCTCAAAGAGCAGGCGATTCAGATTGGTACCAAAGCAGAGATGGCCAGCCTGGCCGCTATCTCGGCGCAGAGCCGGGAAATTGGAGAACTGATTGCCGAAGTGTTGGACAAAGTTGGCCCAAACGGGGCAGTAGTTATCGAAGAAGGCCAGAGCATGGTCATTGAAACCCAATATCTGGAGGGCATGCAGTTTGACCAGGGCTACCTCTCGCCCTATTTTATCACCCACGCCGAGACGATGGAAACCGTGCTGGTGGAGCCAAATATTCTGCTCTACGACCGGCGGATTGGCGCCGCCGCCGATTTGGTGCCCCTGTTGGAACAACTTATCCGCACCGGCAACCGTAACCTGGTGGTAATTGCTGAAGATATCGAGGGTGAGGCCCTGGCAACTCTGGTGCTCAATAAGCTGCGGGGCGTTTTTAATTTGGCGGCGGTAAAAGCGCCCGGCTTTAGCACCCACCGCGCGGCCATGCTGCAAGATATGGCCGTACTTACCGGCGGCGCGCTCATCAGTCAGGAGAGCGGGCGGCGGCTTGAGACAGCTACCCAGGCCGACCTGGGCTGCTGCGATAAAATAGTAATCGCCAGGGATACCACCACTATCCTGGGCGGGCACGGCGACGAAGCCGCCATCAAGCGGCGTATCGAGCAGCTCAAGAGCGAAATCAAACATTCAACCAGTGACTACGACCGGGAGAAATTGCAAGCCAGGCTGGCCAGGTTAACCGGCGGCGTGGCCGTGGTCAAAGTGGGGGCGGCTACCGATGTCGAACTCAAAGAGAAGAAGCAGCGGGTAGAAAACGCCTTGAGCGCCGCGCGAGCTGCGGTTGAAGAAGGCATTGTCCCCGGCGGGGGCGTTGCGTTGCTCAATGCCATGCGCGCTCTGGATGGGGTTGTTACCCAACACCCCGACGAAGCAACCGGCGTAAATATGGTTCGCCGGGCGTTGGAAGAGCCGCTACGCATCATTGCCAACAATGCGGGCCTGGAAGGCGCGGTGGTTGTAGCAAACGTGCGTCGCCGGCAGCAGGTCGAAAATAATAAACGGATTGGTTACAACGTTATGTCGGCGCAGTATCAAGATATGGTGCTGGCCGGCATTATTGACCCCGCCAAAGTTACCCGTAGCGCGCTGGAAAATGCCGCCTCGATTGCGGCGATGATCCTGACAATCGAAGTCCTTGTGGCCGTCCGTCCCAAAGGATAATATGAACCAACTAACTCGCGAACAAGTTTTACAATTAATCGGAGCTGCTCGCGGTAGAAATGAAAAGCCGGAACTGCTTGGCCCTAATCTCAACGAGACGGAGCGCCGCCGGACAAAGCTTGGCGGCCCCAATCTCAGCGAGGCGGAGCATCGCCGGGCGAATCTTCGGGGAGCAGAACTTTTTCAGGTGGACCTTAGCGGCCTGGACCTTCAGGGAGTAGACCTGATTGGAGCCAACCTGAGCGAAGCCAACCTTCACCGGGCAAACCTTAACGGGGCCAACCTTTACCAGGCTAACCTGACGAGAGCGAACCTGGCCGAGGTTAATATCAGCCAGGCAAAACTTATGAAGGCCGACCTGAACCAGGCCGACTTGAGCCGGGCCAATCTGAGCCAGGCCAATTGTGGCGCGGCCAACCTCAGCCAGGCCAATCTCGGCGGGGCAATTTTTAGGCAAACCAGTTTAAGAGGGGCGCATCTGAGGGGAGCGAACCTGAGCGGCGCAGACCTGAGCGGCGCAGACCTGCGGGAGGCCGATCTCAGGCAGGCCAACCTCAAACAGGCCAATCTCAAACAGGCTAACCTTAGCGGAACAAATCTTCATGGAGCAAGGTATGATCAAGCGACGATATGGCCGATTAACCTTAATCCTGCTGAAATAGGGGCCGTACGCGAAGAGTGATTGTCAACTTTGATTGAAGCTTACCGGCTCGCGCCCGCTATACCGTTGCCGGGCTTTTTTGGACCCAAAAGTTGAGGATAGCTGCAATGGCAAGTTGTAAAGTTTACAAGGGGTTAGCCGAGTTTGTTGGTCATGTACAGCAAGAGGGTGGGCATTACAATATTTATCGTGGCTGGGTTGATTTTGTGGGTTGGGTAGAACAGGAGGGCGGATATTACCCCGTGTACCGGCCCGGGGGTGAGTGCGTTGGCCGTATCAGGCCAGAAGGCCAATATTACAAAATCTACCGCAAGTGGACTTATTTTGCGGGCCATCTCCGTCGCGAAGATGGTCAATATAAAATCTACAAGGGGTGGACAGACCTGGCCGGTTTGGTGGAGTTAGAGGATACGGTACAGGTTGCCCCTCTCCTTTTAAGTGGCGGGGCGGCCCTTTTGCTGCTTTTATAAAAGAGCACCCGGTTGAGGTGCGTCCCAAAATTTGGGTAAGCACAAAGGGGCGTGGGGGGATACCCCTCGAATCCCCCTGGTTTGTCCCGATTTCCTAAAATCTGGGACGCACCCTATCCGATTTGGGCTAAAGATTATCATTTAGGCTGGGCGTCGAATTGCTTTGTAACTGCACCTGCCTGTCAGGTGTTGTCATAAAATCTCACTCGCGCTAAAATTAGGCCAACAAAAAAAGCCCCGCACCTTCGGCGGGGCTGAATACCTGGCCGGGTGACAGCAGCACCCCACCAAGCAAAAGCATCTTCCCATTGCGAGTACTGCCCGGTCAATTGGGTAGTACTTTTTTTATTGGCGTCTATCCTAATCATAAAGACATTTGGATTAAACCCATTTTGAGTCAATTGGGCCACGTCTTTGAGCCACAGGCTACCATTCCCGGCTTACAGGGAACTGGCCGCAAACCCGATTACGTCTTTTTTGCCACCAAGACTGACCGGCAGGCTGCCGTTAGCCGCCAGAACAGCGCCGAATATACTGCCCGCGCCCTGGCCGATTGGGCGGGGGTGTGGATGAGACGTTCAACCAGGGCAAAAGCCTCGGTAACGGGCGAGAGGCCGGGCCGGGGCGCCGGCTCAAATGAGTCTGGCGGAAAAAGCCGGTTGTACTGCCAGGCGGTTTGGCCATCAAACACCAGGGTTTGGCCCAGCAGCGCCGGCGCTGAAGCCTCCAGAATTTCGTGGCGGTAGCGGTTGCCGGCCTGCCAGCTTTCAACCACAATGGAGCCGCTTACCGGCGCGGCCTGCCACTCCAGTTCCCACACGTTATGCCGGTCGGACTGCCAGGCGGCAATGGCTGCCTGTTGCGCTACAGCGGGATTTACCGGGGCCGGCGCAGCGCAGGCTGTTGCCCAAAATATAAAATTGAGCGCAATAACAATTTTAATCCACACAGCCTTAAATTATATCAGTTCCTTGAGTTACTCACCAGTAGCCACTTGTATGCCCATTTGGGATGTGGTATAATCCAAGCGTCATTCCGTTAACAGACAACAGGAGGATAAGGGATGATCGAAGTAACCATAGATAGCATCCGGGTCAGTTTGATGTCGCAACATCGCGTGGTGGTGCTCAAAGAGGTTGACTCTGACCGCTATTTACCCATCTGGATTGGCCCGTTTGAAGCTGATGCCATCACCTTGCAGTTACAAGGAGTGCAGGTTGCTCGTCCCCTGACGCACGATTTGTTAAAAGGTATTATTGACAAAATGGGCGCTAAAATTTCTCATATAATGGTTACAGAGTTAAAAAACGACACCTTTTTTGCCCAAATTGTGATGGACCTCGACGGCAAAAGCATTGAAATCGACTCTCGCCCTAGCGATGCCATTGCCCTGGCAGTACGGGTAAAGGCGCCTCTGTTTGTAGCGGAAGAAGTAATGGAAATGGCCTCAATTGTGCCCGAGTCTAGCATAGAAGATGCCGAACTGGAGGGTACCAATGAACCCATTTCTGCTGAAGAAGAAGAAAGCCTGTCTGCCTTTCGTGAGTTTATTGACGAACTAGACCTTGACGACCTGGGGAAGAATTAAAATTCGCCTCTGCCAAGAGGCAAAATAGCGTCAGGCAACGCTGTCGTGTGACATCTGGCCTTCCCTGCTTTAGCTAATTTCAAACCAAAATTTACCAGGGCGAGGCGCATCGGGCGGTAACATTGAACCAACACGTTCATCCTCTGATGCGCTTCGCCTTTCTTTTTGACCCGGCGGGGCGCAGTTAAAATTTTTTTGACGAACCTCCACGCTTGTGTTATCATTTAAGTACTAGAACTTTTGTTCGGTTTGAGACCTATGGCCAACGCAGCAACCAGCACCGTTCCCGATAAATTACAACCCCACAATATTGAAGCCGAAGAATCCGTTTTGGGCGCCCTGCTCATCGACCCCGACGCGATTATTCGCATCTCTACCTTTTTGCAACCCACCGATTTTTACGTGGAACGCCACAACTGGGTGTACCAGGCTGTGCTCGACCTGCACGAACGCCGCCAGCCGGCCGACCTGGTGACTCTGGCCGACGAGCTGGAGCGGCGCAATCAATTAGATGAAATTGGCGGCGCGGCCTACCTGACCAGCCTGATGAATGTCACCCCCACCTCCATCCACGTGGAATATTACGCCCGCATTGTTGAGCGCACCGCCGTGCTGCGGCGGCTGATTGACGCCGCCGGCAAAATTGCCCAACTGGCCTACCAGGACGATACCGATGACGTGCAAGAAGTGGTCGACCGGGCCGAAGAGATAATCTTTGGCGTCTCCGAGCGCCGGGTAGACCGCGACCTGCGCCCCATTCGTCATATTTTAGACGAGTATTACGACCGGGTAGAGTACCTGTACCAGCATCAGGGCGAAATTATCGGCATCCCCACCGGCCTGGCCGATTTGGATAAACTGCTGGGCGGCCTGCAACGCTCTGATATGGTGGTGATGGCCGGGCGGCCCGGCATGGGCAAAACCTCGCTGGCGTTGAGCATTGCCCTGCAGGCGGCTCGCCGCTGGCAAAAGCGGGTGGCCGTATTTAGCCTGGAAATGAGCGACGAGCAGTTGGTCCAGCGCCTTGTTTCAGCCGAAACCGGCATCGACAGCCAACGGCTGCGGCTGGGCAACATCAAATCCGATGAATGGACCACTTTTTACCAGGCTATTCGGCTGCTGTCGGAAACTTCGGTTTTTATTGACGACACGCCGGCCATCTCTGCCCTGGAACTGCGCACCAAATCTCGCCGGCTGCACGCCGAACACGGGCTGGATTTGATTATTGTGGACTACCTGCAATTGATGCGGGGCGGCGCCCGCAACGAAAACCGGCAGCAAGAAATCAGCTTTATCTCTCGCTCAATCAAGGCCCTGGCCCGCGAGCTAAACGTGCCCATTCTGGCCCTGAGCCAGCTCTCCCGGCAGGTTGAATCCAGACACGACAAGCGGCCTCTGCTCAGCGACTTGCGCGAAAGCGGCTCAATTGAGCAAGACGCCGACGTGGTGCTGTTTATCTACCGCGATGAAGTGTACAACCCCGACACCGAATTTCCCAACATTGCCGAAATTATTGTCAGCAAGCACCGCTCCGGCCCCACCGGCATCTTTTCCGTCTATTTCAAAAAGCACCTGGCCCAGTTTGTCGATTTGGAAGTGAGAAAACAGCCGTTAGAATGGGAGTGAGTTTACTCAATGTTAATTGCTCATTGTTAATTGCGACTTAAGATGGAACGATTTAAAGGTTTTCCCGCAGGCGAATTGAAATTTACCTCTGTGCCGGATTTGTTTTTTGCCCGGCTGCTGCCTCAAATTGACAGCCTGGCCGAGCTAAAAGTAACGCTGCATTTTTTGTGGGTCCATTACCGGCGGGCCAAACAGGCTATCTCAAAAAATGAGCTACTCACCGATGAAACCCTGGCCCAAAGTTTGGCCCTGGTTGATGAAGATGTAGAGCGCGCGCTCACCAACGGCCTGAACCGCGCCGTAGAGCGCGGCACGCTGCTGTATGTCCAAATTGAAAATGAAGAGGGGCTGCACGACCTTTACTTTCTCAACAGCGAGCGCGGGCGGCAGGCCCACGAAAAAATTGAGGCCGGTGAAATTGGCGTAGTGGCCGTGAGCGGGCTGGAAATTGCCCCCCCGGCCAAACGCCCCAACATTTTTGAACTGTACGAGGACAACATCGGCCTCATCTCGCCGATTTTGGCCGACGAGCTAAAAGACGCCGAAAACACCTATCCGCCGGAGTGGATAGAAGACGCCTTTAAAATTGCCGTGGAAAACAACGTGCGCAAATGGAGTTACATTCGCGCCGTGTTGGAACGGATGGCCACCGCCGGTCGCCAGGACGGCAGCGGCAAATCGCCAGACAGCACCGGCAGAGCCTGGTACACCGACGAAGAATTTAAAGAGCTAATTCAGCATTAATGAAGAACCTTGACGACATTCTCAAACAACAGCATCCCGACCTGCCGGAGCCGCCGGCCAATCACGCCAATGCCAACCACGACCTGCCCGGCGAGCCAGACGGCCAGGAATGGCTGTGCCCTCATTGCGGCGGCACCGGCTGGCTGCGGCAGGATGTGCCGGTCGGCCACTCGGATTTTGGCAAGCTGGTTCCGTGCGAGTGCCGTTTGCGCGAACAGGAAAACCGGCGCGTAACCAACCTGCGGGCCATCAGCAATATGCAAAGCATGACCCGCTTTACCTTTGATAAATTTGTGCCCGATGGCATCGGCCTGACCGAAGAGAAGCGGCGCAACCTGCGCATGGCCTACGAAACCACCGTAAACTTTGCCCAAAAGCCGCAAGGCTGGTTGATTTTGCTGGGCGGCTACGGCTGCGGCAAAACGCATCTGGCGGCGGCAATTGCCAATTACGCTATCGAGCAGGGGCGCTCGGCGCTGTGGGTGGTGGTGCCAGATTTGCTCGACCACCTACGCAGCACCTTTAGCCCCGCCAGCGCCGTTTCTTACGACCAGCGCTTTGAGGAAATTCGCAATGCCCCGCTATTGATTTTAGACGATTTGGGCGCGCACAGCTCTACCCCCTGGGCGCAGGAAAAGCTGTTCCAGATATTCAACCACCGTTACAACGCCCAACTGCCCACCGTTGTCACCTCAAACCACGAGCTGGAAGAAATTGACGTGCGCATCCGCAGCCGGATTATCGACCCCGATATGTCGCGCATTGTTACCATTCTGGCCCCCGATTTTCGGCAGAGCGGTGTTGCCCAGGGCATTTCAGAGCTATCCAGCCTCTCGTTGCACGCCGACCAGACGTTTGACACCTTTGACCTGCGCGAGCATGAACTTGACCGCGAAAAGGCCGAAAACCTGAAGCGGGCTTTTCAATTTGCCCGAAACTTTGCCGCCAACCCCCAGGATTGGATTGCCTTTTCCGGCGCTTATGGCTGCGGCAAAACGCACCTGTCGGCCTCTATTGCCAACGAGCGGGTTCGCCACGGCGAGCCGGCCCTGTTTGTGGTGGTGCCCGATTTGCTGGACCACTTGCGCGCCACCTTTAACCCCAACAGCCCCACACCCTACGATAAACGCTTTGACGAGGTGCGCAAAGCGCCGCTGCTGGTACTGGATGACCTGGGCACCCAAAGCGCCACCCCCTGGGCCGAAGAAAAGCTGTACCAGCTATTCAACTATCGCTACAATGCCCGCCTGCCTACCGTTATCACTATGGCCAAAGATGTCGATTTGAAACCTCGCCTCAAATCCCTTATTCTGGATGTAGGCCGCTGTACCCCGTTTGAAATTATGGCCCCCAGTTATCGGGGCCTGCCCACCCGCAGCCTCTCCAAAAATCGGGGGCGACGGACGGCGCGCCGGTAATTGCCTTTTTAATCAACTCAATTAAAATCCAGTGATAGCCCGTGGTCATTTGTCTGTGGCTATTTGTTTGAATATTGCAAATGATCACGGACAAATGATAAATAACCAACCATGAAAATTACCGACGCCCAACTCAAACAGATTTACGCGCACGCCCAGGAAACCTACCCCTACGAGTGCTGCGGTTTTTTATTAGGCGCCTTTGCCAATGGGGGGCTGGTGCGGCAGGTCAAACCGGCCGCCAACCAAAACACCGAGCGCGCCGACCGTTTCATCATTGCCCCCGAAGAATTTGCCCAAACCCAGTTTGCCGCCGACGTTGCCGGGCTGGATATCATCGGCATTTATCACTCGCACCCGGATTGGCCGCCCATCCCCTCGCAAACCGATATGGAAAGCGCCTGGGAAGAGGTCTACTACCTCATTGTCTCGGTGCATGAGGGGATGCCGCTTAACACCAACGTCTGGCGGCTGGCTAATGATGAACCGCGCCGCTTTGAATGGGTTCCGCTGGAAATTGTGGATGGGGCGGCGTTGGCAGAGTAACCTGGCTGTGTGTGGAATGGTAATGCTCTTTAAATCCGTATTAGACTGGTCATCAGAAAAGGGGCAAAATAATGGGGCAAAAACAATCAAGAATCTCACAAGCAGCCATAAGGATACTAAAAGTTTTGATTGAAGCCAATGCTGTAGCTGGTAAAAGTTTAAAGGGAAAAGATATTTTGGCTGCGACAGGTCTTTCAGAGGAAGAACATGATGCAGCAGACACATTCTTATTACAACAAGGTTATGTTGAGGGTACAATGGATGGTCTGGACGGAAGCAGATGGCTTACAGGTAATGGAATTGAGTTTTACGAAAACAGTGAAAGTTCTCCAGCAAATATCCAGATTGGGGCAATTTTCCAAGGTTCGGTAAAGGAGTCACAAATTCAAGCTTTTGCTTCTGCGATTGACTCAAACATACACCAAGTTGTTGTAAATACAGAATTGGACGAAATTCGCAAGGCGATTGCGCAGACTGTAGAGGAAATGGTTGAGAAAGTCAAGGGGGATTTAGAGTTAGATGCATTAGCTGTTTATGTGCAAACTGCAAAGGATTTCAAACAGGAGATAGAAGAGAAACATCCTAATAAGGCCACCTTACATCGCTTTCTTGGAATATTAAGTTTTCTTGGCAGTTTTGAAAGTACAATGCAATTTGGAGAACGCACGCTTCAGCTTGCTGAGAAAGTTGCACCTTATTTGCCAGTATTATTGGCCTATCTAAGTAAATTATTATCCTAATCACCGGCCTAAACAAGCAAAATCAAGCTGCCTCCAAGAGCGGCGCTTTTACAACAATCTTTCGTTGCGTTGGTTTCTTGGTGTCAGTTCAAAGGTATTCAGACTCAATATGACAACTAATAACTTGGCCCGCTACATTCGCCAAACCATCTTCCCCGGCATTGGCGAAGATGGGCAAAAAAAGCTGCTGGCGGCGCGGGTCGTGGTCATTGGCTGCGGAGCCACCGGCACCAACATTGCCAACCATCTGGCCCGGGCCGGGGTGGGGCATCTTACCGTTGTAGACCGCGATTTTATTGAGTTAAACAACCTGCAGCGGCAATTATTGTTTGACGAGCAGGATTTGGCCCAAAATTTGCCCAAGGCCGTCGCCGCCCGGCGCAAGCTGCAAGCCGTTAACTCTGATATTGACGTGCGGGGCCTGGTTTCGGATGTCAACCCCGAAAATATCGAGGAATTGATTGCCGGGGCTACCCTGGTGATGGACGGCACCGATAATTTTGAAACCCGCTACATCATCAACGATGCCTGCGTTAAGCGCAACCTGCCCTGGATTTACACCGGCGCGGTTTCTACCTACGGGATGAGTCAAACCATTATCCCCGGCCAGACGGCCTGCCTGCGCTGCCTGGTCAACGACATTCCGCCGCCGGGAACCAGCCCCACCTGCGATACCGCCGGGGTGGTGGGGCCGGTGGTGAGCGCCATTGCCGGCGTTAGCGCCACCGAAGCCATCAAGCTAATAGTCGGTCAGGGCGATTTGAACCGGGGCATTATTCATTTTGACCTGTGGTACAACAGCTTCGAACAGTTTGGCGGGGGCAGCCCCCGGCCCAACTGCCCGGCCTGCGGGCAGCGCAACTTTGAATTTCTCAATCAAGAGCTGGGTGGACAGATTATCAGCCTGTGCGGGCGCGATGCGGTGCAAATTCGGCAGGCGGGCGCGGCTAAATTGTCGCTGGCCCAAATTGCCGACAATCTGAATAACGTGGCTCAAATTACCGCCCGCAACGATTACCTGCTGCGCTTCACCGTCGATGGTTATGAAATCACCCTCTTTGCCGATAGCCGGGCCATCATCAAAGGGACGCAGGATGAGAGCGTGGCTCGCGGCTTATACGCCAGATATGTAGGGTCATAGCGCGCATCAATTAATACAAAGGAGTAACTTTACCAATGGATCTTGGACTTGTTGGAAAAATTGCCCTGGTTGCGGCTTCGTCAAAAGGGCTGGGACGCGCCAGCGCCGCAGCAATGGCCCAGGAAGGGGCCAAAGTTGCCATCTGTTCGCGTGATGAACAGACGCTCAACGCTGCCAGAGATGAAATCGCCTCGGCCACCGGGGCCGATATCCTGGCCGTTCCGGCCGATATGACCAACCCCGCCGATATCAACAACGTAGTCCAAAAAACGGTTGACTATTTTGGCGGGCTGCACATTGTAGTCTGTAACGCCGGCGGCCCGCCCGCCGGCTACTTTGCCGAGTTTGACGACGCCCAGTGGGAGTCGGCCTTTAACCTGAGCCTGATGAGCGCGGTGCGGCTTATTCGGGCGGCTTTGCCGCACATGCAGCAGGCCAAATGGGGGCGCATTATCAACATTACCAGTATCTCGGTGAAAGAGCCGCTGGATAATCTGGTGCTCTCTAACTCCATTCGGGCCGCAGTGCATGGGCTGGCCAAAACCCTGGCCAATCAGGTAGCCAAAGATGGCATTACGGTGAACAACGTGATGCCCGGCTACACTCAAACCGACCGGATTAACCAGTTAGCCAAAATCAACGCCGAAAAAAGCGGGCAACCGGTGGACGAAATTATTGCCAATATGGGTAAGCCGGTGCCGGTCGGGCGCATCGGCCAGCCGGAGGAATTTGGAGCGATGGTGGCCTTTTTAGCATCACAGCAAGCCGCCTACATCAATGGCGTCTCCATTCCCGTAGATGGCGGCCGGATTAAAGCCGCATTTTAGCCACACACAAACGACTATTTTCAGAGGAGCCGTTACGAGCATTAGCACGCCACCGATGACGAAAATGGGTTTTTTTGTGGACCTTCCTTCGGTCGCCCCAAGCCCCCGCTTCTCAATTTCCTTTTCTAAGGAGGCCGACCCAGCCTGCGCCTTCGGCGGCAACGAGGAATGAAAAACTGTAGTTTCACCTGCACTGCGCGCAGGCGCAAGTGTTCGCTCCGTTACAACCCCACCAATTTTATTTTCAAAGGAGGCATTTATGAGCTTTTTAAAGAAACTCTTTGGGGGTCAGGAAAAAATAGAGGAACCGGCGGCCCGGCAGCCTGCGCCTGCGCCCGAACCGGAACCTGAGCCAATCCAGATTAACCAAATCGATCCGTACCAGTTGAAAGAGCGGTTGGATAATGGCGACAGTTTGATAGTGGTGGACATGCGCCAGGGCTGGGAGTATCAGGCCGGACACATTCCCGGCGCAACCCACATGTTTATTCAGGAAATTCCGGCCCGCTTCAACGAACTCCCCAAAGATAGAGATATTGTTTTTCAATGCTGGCACGGCAACACCAGCCTCGATGCGTCGGGCTTTTTAATTCAAAACGGCTGGGATGCCGGCAAGGTATTTAGTTTAAGCGGCGGCATCGCCGGCTGGACCAGCACTTTTGGGATGGAGGGATTGGTTAGAGACTAACTGCCGGCACAGAAAAAAGCCTCCCAAAATTGCGGGAGGCTTTTTGCGGGAATCGGGTGGCGGTTAAACCAGGCTCAACAAGAATTTGAGGGGTAAGACCTGCCGGGGTATGTTGAGCAGTAAAGTCAATGCCGTTTCCCCCGAATCCCCGCTGAGTGTTACAGCGACTCCCGGCAGGTCTTTGCTTACCCCACAAATCCTTACTGAGTTATTTTGGGCCGCTGCCAGGTCTAACGCTTCTAAAGTGGATATTGAGGTTGCGGATAGCGGCAGTTAAGGCGCGGCCTTTTTTTGAAAGCAGGTTCACAATAAAATAATTGGCGCTCTGATGAACGGCGGGTAGCCGTTCTTGTTTTTTATAAGAAATCTGTAATGGCTTGCCCCCGTAAACTTCGGCCAGGGTTACTTGGGCCGGGTCAAGCTCATTAACTTCGGCCAGGCCGTCGATGATTTTGAGAGTGTCGTTGCCAATTTTTAGGGTGTGTGTGCCGGTAGGGTAGTTTGCAAATGCGTATTTCATGGTTCTGGTTGAAGATGATATTAACCCGCCCTGATTAGTAAGACCTGAGTACCATTGTATCCGACTATTATTTTATGTCAAGCAAAATGACAAGGATTTTCTTAACAATATTTTCATTTTAAGAATCAAATTTCTAACTTAATTCAAAGATATTTTAAAGCAGTATCAAATGTCGAGCGGGTAAAATAGAATTTGACCACAGGGTGGAGGAGCTAACAGTAATAAAATTATTCAACCACGAGGGCTATGATGCACAAACCGATAACCGTCTCAATCGCTCAAAAAAGCAAGATAAAACAAAAAAACTCCGCCAAATATATTTACTGTCCCGCTACTCATCAACGGGTGCAAAGCATCAATTGGAGACATATCAACATTTCAAACGGACAGGTTATGTGGTGGCAATGCCCGGCCTGCGAGGGCTGGCACGTGATTATTGACCAGAATAAGCGCGAAAAACAGTTATCATAGCCAAATTGCGGCCAGGCGGCAAAGAGTAATTATTTGCCTCTGGCAATGACCACAATCTGTTTGCAAGTCAGCTCTTCCTGGCTGTAATCGACCAGTTCAGCCGCAAGCTCTGGGGTAAGCCGCGCCTGGGCTTCCGGGTCAGGTTCGGGCAGCCACCGGTCAATGACAAAATAAGTTTCAATAGCCTTTTTAAATTGGGCCTCGCGCCACCTGTTCAGCGGCGCTGCTGTTAACGGCTCATCGCCCCTCAAATGCCCCCACGCTAAATTAGAATCCGTTTGAAACGCGCCGTTCAGACCGGCAAAGGGCCAGATATCGGCCACAAACACCCCCCCCGGTTTTAGCACCCGCGCGGCCTCGGCCAGCAGCCCCGCTACATTGGGGGCGTGCTGCAAATAGTTGGCGCAAATAACCGCCTCAAAACTGTTGTCATCAGCCTCCAGCCGGGTCAAATCGGCCAGTTTGATTTTGGCCCGATTCCATTTCAGCTTCATCTCGACCTGCCGGGCCAGAGCCTCATAATAAGCAGCGGCGGCTTGTTTCCAGGCGCTGGCGTGCTGCCGGCGTTTGAACCACTGCTTAAGCCCGGAGATAGGCAAAAAGCCGGGCGGAATGTGCAGGTCGACCCCTACCGTGTTGTAGCCCCTGGAACTGAACAGGAGCGTTTGCGGAGCCAGCAACCCACAGGCCAAATTCAAAACAGTTGTGGTTTTGGGGAGCAGGCCGGCCTGTTCAAGACAGGCCAGATTCCGTTGAAACGTTTCGGCATCAAAGGCCGCCTGCCCGGTCAGGCTCTCCAGTTGGCGGTAGTCGGGGTCGCTATCGAGGGCGGCCTGGGCCACAATTGCCAGGTTGGGATGTCCAAAATCTTTGAGCATATTTTTGACCGCCGGGTTGGGGCAGCCGGCCACCAGCTGAATCATGGAGGCCAGGGCGTTGGCTTGCCCGGCGGCATCCATCAACTGTTGATTATCCTCGGATGATAAGCTGGCGCTGCCATTTGCCAGCAACTTTAAATGGTTTAGCCCTTCCTGGGGGTTAAAGGCGGCGGCATACCAGGCGGCGGCCAGCAACCGCCAGGGGCGCATGGTATTACTGCTGTTGTGGCTGGTTCCATTGCAGAACGCCTCGAGCCAAACGCCAATTTCGGGGCGAACGGGGTGACGCATCAACCGGCTAATTAAGGGCGCAACCTTGCGTTGGGCGGGGATAACCTGAAAATCCTGAAAAAAAGCGGCCAGCCGCTCATCGCGGGGATTGGCCAGCCAGTTGGCCACAGGCACGTGAGCCTCTAGCTGGTCAATGGCCTCAATCAAAATTTCGCTCAGGTGGGCGGAAATGGACGGTTCATTCATATTCAGCCACATCAGATAGGGCCAGGCCTGGTCTGTATTGTACTCACAGGCCAGCCAGGTAATGCAGAAAACCCGCCAGCGCATATCATCGGCGGTGCTCAGGTGGCCGCTGTTTTTAATGAGTTCCAGCAGCCACTCGCCAGTGGCCGGATGAGCGGGTGCGCGCAGCAGGCGCTGAAGATGGTCTTCAATATTGGTGGGAATGGGGTCGAGCGCAGGCAGCGATTGAATGGTCATAAAGTAAATCCTCTTTAAGCCACAGGGGTTTGGTGCGGGGCATAGCAGCAATTAGCGACTAAATACCACTTCGCCATTAAAAATGGTCAGCTCTACGCTGGCGTCCAAAATTTCCGCCGGTTCAATTTCAAACAGGTTGCGCGAGAGCATAATCATATCGGCCCACTTGCCGGAGGTGATAGACCCTTGCCGGTGTGACTTGCCGGCCAGTTGCGCCGGCCCCATGGTGTAGGCCCAAATAGTTTCGGCCATGGTCAGGCGCTCTTCTGGATACCAGCCGGCGGCAGGCTGTCCCTGCTCATCCTGACGCGCTACGGCGGCGTAAATGCCCAGCAGCGGGTCCAGCGGCGCTACCGGCGCATCGGAGCCAAAGGCCAGGTGCGTGCCCTGCGCCAGCAGCGAGCGAAAGGCATAGGCATAGCGCGCCCGCGCCCCCCACACTTTATCAGCCGCGCGCCAATCAAACATCACGTGAACCGGCTGCATCGAGGCCACAATACCGTGGCGGCTCAACCGGGGCAGGTCTTGCGGGTTGATAAGCTGGACATGCTCGATGCGGTGGGGCAACTGCCCGGCGGCGGTATCTGGCCTAAACTCGCTCATCACGTTGATAACCTCCTGCACCGCCCGGTCGCCAATGGCGTGAACAGACAGGGGAAAGCCGGCCTCACTGGCCTGTACGGCCAGCTCCCACAACTCATCGGCCGGGGTAACGGCCAGGCCCCGGTTGTCGGCGCTGCCCTCAAACGGCTCCAGCATCAGGGCTGTTTGCGACCCCATGGTGCCGTCGGCAAAGGCTTTCAGATGCCCCACCCACAAATGCTCATCGCCAAAGCCGGGCTGCAAACCCAGCGTGGCCGCCTGGCTCAAAAAGTCAGATGAAATATTCATGTGGACGCGCAATTTCAGGTGGCCGGCCCGGCGCAGCGCCTGAAACAGCCGGAAGCTCTGGCGGCCTTCGCGCTCAACCCGCTGGTCGTGGATGGCGGTTAGCCCCAGCCGGTGCGCCTGGGCAATGGTTTCTTGCAGCCAGCCGTATAGAGTATTGGCGGTGGGGCGGGGAATCTTTTCCTGCGCCAGGCGGATGGCGTTCCATTCGCGGAGCAGGCCGGTGGGGTTGCCCTCGGCGTCGCGCTCAAGGCGGCTTTCGGGCGGGTCGGGCGTGGCGTGGGTGATGTTGGCCTGCCGCATGGCGGCGCTGTTAACCCACCAGGTGTGCATGTCCAGACGAGCCAGGGCCACAGGCACATGCGGCGCAATTTCATCTAACAGGGCGGCGGTGGGCTGCGCGTCCCACAAATTTTCATCCCAGCCCCAGCCCTGCACCCACTGGCCCGCTTCGGTTTGGGCGGCGGCCTGTCGCACCCGCCGGCGGACTTCCTCAAAATCGCTCACGCCAAACAGGCTAACCTGGTGGCTGCGGATGGCAACCTGCAAAAAGTGAACGTGCGCGTCGGTGAGGCCGGGCAGCACCAGCCGGCCGCCGGCGTCGATGATTTGGGTGTGCGGGCCGGCCCAGCCCTCAATTTTGGTATTGCTGCCTACGGCGGCAATGCGCCCCTTAACACAGGCCACGGCCTGCGCCCAGGGCTGGCTGGAATCTACGGTATAAATATTAGCGTTGCGAATAATCAAGTCGGCCGGCATTGGGATAAACTTGGGATAATTTTGGGAAAAATTGGGATAAAATTGTGGATAACCTGGCGCAGACTGTGGATAAGTGCGCCAGTTATCCCCAAACCTAGCGATTGATATTGGTAATTAACAGAGCGCCGGTGCTGCTTGTTTCGTCCTCATCCTCGCTTTTTTCTTCGCCGGTTTGTTCGGCGCGGAGTTCGGCCATGGCATCCTGCATTTCCTGCACCCAGGCGGCGTGCTCGCTGTGGATGCTGGTTTCGGTTTGGGCCACCAGCTTGTCGATGTTGCGCGGGTCGGCCTGCTCTTCGGCAGAAAGCGACACCCACCAGCTTTTTACGTTGGCCAGGTCGGTGGCGGTTTGGTTGTAGCGCATCAGGGTATTTTCAACCTGCTGGTACTCGATGTAGGTAGTCAGCGCGGTCACAATCGAGGTGGTCAGGGCAATCCACAACTCCAGGCCAATGGCCACCAGGGCGGTACCGGCGGCCCCGGCCAGGTAAACAATCCACTGCATCTGCTTTAATCTGGTTTCCAGCCTGACGGTTTTGTTGCGGTAGTAGTTGAGCTGGTCATGCAGGCGATAGGTCATGTACCGCTCCGGGGTGAGAAAGCTGAGGCCGTCGTCGCCGGGGGCGGCTGCGCCTTTGGGCGGAATGGGGCCATCGTAAGGTTTTATGGCCGACACGTTGACTTCGGTTTGCATGAGCTTGCGGCTGAGGGCCTCAATTTTGCGCTCCAGCTTTACTTCGCGGGTGGTCTTTTTGGTGGCGCGGTCGCTGTAAATTTCGGTGCGGGTGCGGTAGCGATAGATTTCTTTTTTAATGCTTTCGGCGCTGGCCCGCAGCAAAATCCACTTGTTGCCGGCGCTAAAGCGGTTGGCCCCGGCCGTGAGCGCGGCCACCAAAATGGGCACGGCCAGCAGAATGTAGTACATGGTGCGCTCGATGTAAAAATAAGTCAGGTTATTGACTACATCAAAATTGTTTTTAAAGGTAAATTCGACCAGCGCCAGCAGCGTGCCAAACACGCCCAGCGACAGAATGGCGGCCTGGATGCGGGTAAATGATTTTTGCTGGCGGTTGGCATTATTATCATATTCGGCAAAGCGTTGCCAGGCCAGCTCTATGGTGCTAATGCTTTCGGCCTCTTTATAGTGCAGCAGTTGTTCCAGCCGGCGCTCAAACTCGCTAATGGAGCCGCTGCCAAGTTGAAAGAAATGCAGCTTGCCGTCAACCGTAATCTCGGCCAGGTCGGCATCGGGGATAAAGGGCGGGCGCTTTTGCCACAGGTCGCCAATTTCATCGGCCAGGCCGCCGCTACCCCGGATAACCACAATCGGCCAACCCCGGCGCACGCTTTGCAAAATCTGTTTTTTGGCCAAATCGTCGCCATTAACCAGCACTGTAACCACCTGCTTGTTGGCGGCCAGGGCCGAAGTCAGTTCAAACATCGCATCGGTGGCCTCGTCCCACTCGTTGCCTTCAACCAGCACAAAGTGAGAGTGGTTGGATTCCAGCGCCTCGCCGCCGGCAATGCTGCCATCGGCCGGGCCGCCGGGGTAAGACACTTTGCCGGCCGGAGCCACCCCTATCAGGGCAGATTTGTGGCCTCTATCGGCCACGCCGCGCCCGGTAATGGCGGCAATGCCGCTGCTGCGGCCGCCGGTAACAATGGCGGCGGCCGCGTCGGCGGCGGCGCGGGCCAGCCCCCGGCTGAAAAGTTGAATCAATTGCAATTCAATTTCCCTATCCAGTGGCGATGCGTTGCCAATCATCAACAGCAGGCCGCCGGGTGACTGTAACCCCAGGGCCGATATCACCTGGCTGGCCGGGGCGCCGGGCGGTGGGGCAATCAATTTGGCCGTATTCCTGTTGGCAAAGCGGATTACCTGAGGCGCCAGCCCCGGTTGAGCCTTGTCACCCGGCCCGTTGGGCGAGGACTGACCGGCGGCGCTATGTTGGGCAGGCGCTGCTTGTTGTTCTGAAGTTGACGGGTTGACATCATCCTGGGTTTGTTCTGTGTCCACAACTAACCTCCCATAAGTGCAAAAAGTAACAGATTTTTACCAATAAATTAAAACAGGAGTTGTCACGAGCGTTAGCACGCCACCGATGACGAAAATGGTTTTTTTGGGGGGACACCCCCCAAGCCCCCGGCCTGCGGCGCTATTTACAGAGGAGAAAAATTTGAGGCTAAAGGGGATGGTAAATTACAATGATTATGGCGAGTAAATTATAACACGAACCGTTCAAAGATTGCAAGGTGTTTAAAACAGTTAGCCTTGCCGGGGCATTGACAGAGGCTGTAGAACATAGGATAATGGGTGAGCAAAGTTATTTGATTGAATTGGCTAAAGGACAAAGCCACAATGCCTTTTATTGACCAGTGGCAGGCGCAGGTTGGCGACTCGTTAATTGAATGCGCCAAATTGGCGCCGGTATCGCCGGATGTTGACCTTAAATTTCAGCTAATGGTGGTTGGCGTTCTCTGGCCTATTCGCCAGCCGGTGCAAGATTTTGAGATTGAGGCAATGGCCGCGGTGAAAGAGTTGGTAAATGACCGGGCCAAATTTGTGCTGCAACTGGTTCAAAATTGGGAAAATGACCGGCTGGCCGTGGCCAAAGCCTTAAACAAACAAGAGCTTCAAAGCGGCGAGCTTGGAGCGGCGCTCAATGTAATTTTGTCTCGCTTTGGAGCGTTCCCCATTTTTGCCCAACAACTGGCCAGCCAGAGCCGCCAGCCCAAACCGGCCGACGCGCCCGCCGGCCAACCCCCGCCGCGCGTGCTTGTTTCTTACAGCCGGCTCGACGGGCAGCCCCTGGCCGCTCAGGTTTACCAGCGCCTGCAAACCGAGCAAATTGCTGCCTGGGATGACCTGGCCCAAATTGATGACGAAGCAAGCTGGTGGCAAAAAATGGTAGAAGCCCTGGAGCAGGTTGATTTTTTGGTGCTGGTCATGACCCCGGCTGCTATCGAGTCGCCTCTGGTGCGCCGGCAATGGCGTTACGCGCGACAGCGGGGCGTCTGTATTTACCCTCTATTTCAAGACCAAAATTTAGACTTTTCCCGGCTGCCGCGCTGGATACGGCACGTCCATTTTTACAACCTGAATCTTGAATGGCACAAACTGCTGCACGACCTGAAAGGCGAGTGCGCCGCGCCGCCCATTCCCTTTATGGTTGATGCCTTGCCCGATGATTATATTACTCGTCCGGCAGAATCAAACCGCCTTGTCTCTTACCTGTACGACTCTGCCCGCGATGAGTCCATCATCAATACCGTTGCGCTGGTTGGGGCCGGCGGCTATGGCAAAACCACTCTGGCCATGGCCCTGTGCCATCACCAAAACATTCGGCAGGTGTTCGACAACGGCGTGTTGTGGGTTACACTGGGCGAAACCCCCGGCGATTTAAGTCGCCATGTCATCGACCTGATTGAGGTGCTCAGTGGCGAACGCCCCGGCTTTGCCGGGCTAGATGCCGCCGTGGTGCGCCTGGGCGAGCTGCTGGCCGATAGAGACATTTTACTGGTTATTGACGATGTGTGGAATGTTTCTCACCTGAAACCCTTTTTGCAGAGCGGTTCCCGCTGCGCCCGGCTTATTACCACGCGAGACACCACCGCCGCGCCTCCCGGGGCTAAAATTCTTCAGGTTGGCCCCATGCAGCAACCCGAGGCCCTGGCCTTGCTGGGCAACCAACTGCCGCCGGAAAACCTGGCTCAATTGCGGCAGCTTGCCGCCCGGCTGGGCGAATGGCCCCTGCTGCTCAAACTCACCAACGGCACGCTGCGAGAACGGCTGCGCGCCGGCGACTCGCTAACCGAAGCTGTGGCCTACGTTAATAACGCGCTCGACAAGCACGGCCTGACCGCCTTTGATAAAGATAGCGATGCCGCCAGAGACCAGGCTGCCGGGCAAACTATCAAAATGAGCCTGGAATTGTTAAGCCCAGAACGCTGCGACCGCTATTTTGAATTGGCCATCTTTCCCGAAGACATCAATATTCCATTCTCGGCTGTAGAAAAGCTGTGGAGCGTCACCGGCGGCCTTGACGATTTTGACACCGAAGAGCTGTGCGACTACCTTCACGAGCTATCTCTGCTGGTTAGTTTTGACCTGGTCAACCGCAACATCCGGCTGCACAAGGTAATGCGCAGCTATCTGGTTCACCAGCAACTTGATAACCTGCCCAACCTGCACCGGCAGTTTTTAGACGCCTGCCAACCCGCCTCGCAACGCTGGGCCGACCTGCCGCCCCAGGAGCCATACCTGTGGACGCATCTGGCTTACCATCTGGTTCAGGCCGAACGCAGCGAAGAATTGCTGCATACCGTAAAAAATCTGTTTTACCTGGCCGTAAAAACCCATCTGCGCGGCAGCCACTACACCGAAAGCGACCTGCAAACCGCCGAGTCTGCCCTGCCCGAAGATAATACCCTCAAGCTGTTGCGCCGCACCCTCTCACAGGCCGGCCATTTACTGGCTCGCTGCGCCTCGCTGGGTGAAGTTGCCAACACCCTCCATAGCCGGCTGGCTCACCGGCCCCAGCTTGCGGCCATTGCCGCCAACAGCCAGGCCCATTTACCCCGCCCCCTGTTAACGGCGCGCCATACCCTGCCCGATTTGCCCGACCCCCACCTTATCCGCACCCTGCGGGGGCATACCGCCGGCTTGCTGGGCTGCGCCATCACCGCCGATGGCGCAACCGCCGTATCTGTTGCCAAAGATAATACGGTTATTGTTTGGGATACCGCTACCGGCATCGAGCGCCTCCGCCTGGCCGAGCCTACCGCCGAAGTGTGGGGCTGCGCTCTCAGCGCCAACGGAGCCGTAATGGCCTACGTTACCGGCGATGGCCGCATTGTTTTATGGGACCCGCAAAACGAGGTGGGGCGCATTAGCTGGGCAGGCCATCAGGCCGGCATTTTAAGCTGCGCCCTCGATGCCACCGGCTCTTTGCTGGTAACGGCGGCCAAAGACAAAACGCTTAAAGTGTGGGACACCCAAACCGGCGCAGAACGCGCCACCCTGGCCGGCCATCAGCGCAGCGTAACCGGTTGCGCCCTCAGCGCCGACGGGCAGGTCATAGCTTCCGCCTCGAACGACGGCTTGCTGAAAGTGTGGGATGCCCAAACCGGCAAAGAGCAATTTACCGCAACCATTCGGCTGGCAGAGGTTGGGGTAGAGCGATTAACTTTTTCCAGCCAGCGAGACGCCCATTTTACCTGCGCCCTGAGCGCCGATGGCGCAATTGTGGCCGGCGCATCGTCGATGGGCACAGTTACGGTTTGGAACACCACCACCGGCGCAGAGTTAATGACGCTCAAAGGCGATAAGCGCGGCGCGCAAAGCTGCGCCCTGAGCGCCAACGGCTCGCGGGTGGCCTGCGCTCTGACCAATGGCCGGGTAAAAATGTGGGATACCGCCACCGGCGGCGAGTTGCTGACTCTGGTTGACCACACTCGCTCGGTCAATGATTGCGTCCTTAGCGCCGATGGAGCCACGCTTATCTCGGCCTCGGATGACCAAACGCTCAAAGTTTGGGATGTGGGTAGCAGCGCCGCCCTGCTTACCCCCACCCGCCAACTGGGGGCAGCCCATAGCTGCGCCATCAGCGCCGATGGGACCGTAGCCGTAACGGCAATGGCCGATAATACGTTGGTAGTGTGGGATGTGGCCGCCGGCAGCCAGCGGCTAACCCTGAAAGGCCACACCAGAAAAGTCAACCATTGCGCCATTACCCCCAATGGCCAAACCGTTGTCTCGGCCTCGCAAGACCAAACGCTGATTATTTGGGACGCCCAAACCGGCAGCCAACGCAGCGTACTCACCGGGCATACCTGGGCGGTTAATGGCTGCGCTATCAGCGCCGATGGCGGCCGCGTTATTTCTGTATCGGACGACAAAACTCTGAAGGTGTGGGATGCCCGCACCGGGCAGGAGCAGTTCTCGCTGACAGGCCACAGCCGCAACATTAATAGCTGCGCCTTTAACGACCGGCGACAACTGGCCGTGTCAGCCTCGGGCGATGGCACGTTGCGGGTGTGGAGTTTGCCAACCAAAGAGAGGCTGGCCACGCTCAAAGGGCATACCGCCTGGGTAGATAGCTGCGCCATTAGCGCCGACGGGCAGGTGATTGTGTCGGCCTCGTATGATAAAACGCTAAAATTATGGAACGCTAATGATTACACCGAGCGCATCACTTTGCGGGGCCACACTATGACCGTGGCCGGTTGCGCTATTAGCGCCGACGGCGCAATTGTTATTTCTGCTTCCAGAGATAAAACAATTAAAGTGTGGGATGCCCCTACCGGCCGCTGCCTGACCACGCTGTTTGTAGACGAGCCGCTTTCTGCCTGCGCCTGTACCCCCGATGCCGCTACCATTATAGCTGCGGGTAACAGCGGCGTTTACTTTTTGCGGTTAGAGAGATAATGCGCCAAACGCGCCGTAATATTTTGTCTTGCTCTGCTCGTATGTTAAACTGATATGGGCCGATTTTAATTTTTATTGTACTCAAACCCCAGCTTTACCCCCCACATCAAGGAGCCAGCGTTTATGGACTTTGTAGCAAAGTGGCAGCAACAAACAGAGGAGTCGCTGACCAGATGTGCTGCTCTGGCCGCCAAAATTGAACAGGTTGACCTTGAGTACGCCCTGATGGCAACCGGCGTACTCTGGCCGTTACGCCAGCCCGTTCAAGAATTTGATATGGAGGCCATAGCCGCCGTCAACCAGCTTTTGGGCAGCCAGGCCAAGCATGTGCTGCGGGTTGTGCAAGGTTGGGATGA
Organism: uncultured Caldilineaceae bacterium; assembly: GCA_964486935.1. GTDB lineage: Bacteria > Chloroflexota > Anaerolineae > 4572-78 > J111 > CAZAPG01. The sequence continues at coordinate 124,480 of CAZAPG010000004.1, forward strand.
TGACCTGATGGCCGCGGCCCGCAATTTAAATCAACAACTGGTTGGCAATACCGAACTGGATGCCGCTTTAAATATTCTTATCAAACAATTCAAGGCTTTTTTTACCTTTACCAACGCCATTTCCGAACAGGCTCAGGCCCATCCAGCAGGGAGTGACCGTGGTCAAGTTGAACCATCGCCCGCTATCCAGCCGCAGGTCGCCGCCGCGCCAGAACTGCCGCCCCGCATTTTTATTTCTTACGCCCGTAAAGATGGCGAAGCGTTAGCTCATGATATTCGCCAGCGTCTTGAGCAGGAAAGCATCCCCGTGTGGCAAGACCGGGTAAAAATGGAAGGCGGGCGCGATTGGTGGCTACAAATTACCGAGGCGCTCAATCAGGTTGAGTTTATGGTGCTGGTGGCTACCCCGGCTGCCATGCGCTCTGAAGTAGTGCGAAAAGAGTGGCGTTACGCTCGCCAGCAGGGCGTTTGCGTATATCCGGTCATCGGCTCGGCTAATTTGAATTTTGACGAACTGCCCCGCTGGATGCGTAACGTTCATTTTTACAACCTGGAACTGGAGTGGTCAAAACTACTTAAAGACCTGGGCGAACCATGCGAAACGCCCCGTGTGCCCTTTATGGTAGAAGAACTCCCCGACGATTTTGTGCCTCGCGCTGACCAGCTCGACCGGCTTACCACACTGTTGCTGGATGAAAATGGCGACCCCATTGCCACCACTCTGGCTTTGTTTGGCACCGGCGGCTATGGCAAAACCATGCTGGCCAAAGCCCTGTGCCACAACGAGGATATGCGGCAGGCCTTTGACGATGGTATTTTGTGGATTACCCTGGGTGAAAACCCCGGCGATTTAACCGGGCGCGTGGTTGACCTGATTGAGGTGCTCAGTGGCGAACGCCCCGGTTTTGCCGGCCTGGATGCAGCCGAAACCCGGCTGGTGCAACTACTGGCCGAACGCGATATTTTAATAGTCATTGACGATGTTTGGAACGTAGCCCATCTCAAGCCCTTCATTCGGGGCGGGGGGCGCTGCGCCCGGCTTATTACCACCCGCAACATTGCTGCGCTGCCGCCCAAAACCCAAACTATCGAAGTGGAGGCCATGCGGCGCAGCGAGGCCGTGGCTTTGCTGAGTAAAGGACTACCCGTGGAAAATAGCAAACCGCTGGAGCAGTTGGCCGACCGCCTGGGCCACTGGCCCCTGTTGCTAAAGTTAACCAACAGCACCCTCAGAGATCGGGTACACAACAATAACCAACCCCTTTCCGCCGCTTTGGCCTACGTTAACCGGGCTTTGGATAAACGCGGCCTGACCGCCTTCGACTCGCGCAATGCCGCCGCCCGCGACCAGGCAGTGGGCCAAACCCTGGGGGTTAGCCAGGAGCTTTTAAGCGATGACGAGCGCCAGCGCTACCACGAGTTAGCCATTTTCCCCGGCGAGGTCAATATTCCCTTAAGCGTACTGCGTAAACTCTGGGGGGCTACGGCCAACCTTGACGATTTTGACACCGAGGAACTTTGCAATCGCTTTTTCCAACTTTCGCTGCTGGCCCACTTTGACCCCAACGAGCATTACATTACCCTGCACAACATTGTGCGTAAATACCTGGCCCACGAGCAAGGCGAAAAAATGGCAAAGCTGCATCAAACCCTGCTCGACGCCTTTGCCGCCGGCCTGCCCCAAACCGGGTTCGGCCATCCGCGCTGGGCCGGCCTGGAGAATCAAGAAACTTACCTGTGGACGCATCTGGCCTACCATTTGGCCGGAGCGCAACGCGGGCCAGAGTTAGTTGCTACGGTTACAGATTTATCCTATCTGGCCCGCAAAACTCATTTGCGCACCGCCTACGCCGCCGAAGCCGACATGCTGGCCGCCCGGCAGGTTGACCCTCACAATGCCGCCCTGACCCGGTTGCATCAGGCTTTTTCGCAATCCAGCCATCTGCTTAATCAATGCGAAACTATCAACCAGGTGGCAAACACCCTGCACAGCCGTTTGATGCACGCGTCTTTGCTGGTCGACCTGGTGGCAAGCGGCCAAAAATCGCTGCCCAAACCCCTGCTCACCGCCTACCACCGCCTGCCCGATTTGCCCGCCTCCAACCTCATTCGCGCTCTGGGGCATCACGTGCCGGTTTTAGCCTGCGATATCAGCGCCGATGGCTCCACCGTGGTTTCTATGGCCAGAGATAATATTGTTAGAATTTGGGACGCCCATACCGGCGCAGAGCGTCTGGCCCTTGAAGGTCACAAAGTTATTGGCAATAGCTGCGTAATTAGCAGCGATGGCAGCACCGTTGCTTCGGCCACATGGGATGGAGAATTGAAAATTTGGGATACCCAAACCGGCGCGCAACGCTTTTCGGTTAACGCCCATGATGGCTCCCTGTTTGGTTGCGCTATCAGCGCCGATGGCTCGGTGGTAGTGACTGCCTCAAAAGATAAATTGCTCAAAGTGTGGGATGCCCGCGCCGGCGCCGAACGCTTTACCCTGGCCGGGCACAACCGCTCTGTGAGCGGCTGCGATATCACCCCCGATGGCGCAACCATCGTTTCAACCTCGCCCGATGGCACGGTAAAAATTTGGGATGGCCAGACCGGCCAGTTGCGCCTGACTATCAAAGCCTATGAAGATACCGAGGTTCAAAACCCGGTGGCCAACCTCACCTTTACCGCGGCGGCTTCGGCCCTGTTAGGTTGCGCCATCAGCGCCAACGGCTCCACCATTGTTTCGGTGTTGCCCGACGGCATCCTCAAAGTGTGGGATGCCCGCACCGGGGCCGCGCGCGCTACCCTTACCGGGCATACGGGCTGGGTAGAAAATTGCGCCATCAGCGCCGATGGCAGCCTGATTGTATCGGTGGCTAATGATAAAACCATCAAAGGTTGGGATGGACACACCGGCGCCGAACGGTTCACCATTGAGGGACATTTGCGTACCGTATCCGGCTGCGCTTTAAGCGCCGATGGCGCGGTGCTGGCCACCGCCTCGCAAGATAAAACGCTAAAATTGTGGGATGTCGAAAGCGCGGCTGACCAGCTTCCCGCTGCCAGCCACGTGCTGGCTGCCCAATGTTGCGCCGTAAGCGCCGATGGCAACCTTGTTATTTTCGATACATCGGGCAACGCCCTCAAAGTGGTGGATGCCGCTACCGAAGAAACCCGTTTTGAACTAAAAAAACATATGCGACCCGTCACCGGCTGCGCTATTAGCAGCGATGGCGCAACTATTATCACCGCTTCTCAAGACCGTACCCTTAAAATGTGGGATGCCCGCACCGGCCAGGAGCAGCGTATTCTCCGGGGCCATACCTGGGCCGTCAACGACTGCGCCCTGAGCCGCGATAACAGCATCATCGTTTCCGTTTCGGAAGATAGCTCGCTCAAAATTTGGGACGCCCACACCGGCACCGTCCGCTTTACCCTGGCCGGCCACCTGCGGGGCGTCAACGGCTGCGCTATTAGCCCCAATAGCGATTTTATTGTGTCAACTTCGGCGGATAAAACGCTGAAAATATGGGATGCTCGTACCGGGCAGCAGCGGTTGACTCTTTCTGGCCATACCGAGCCGGTGAATGATTGCGATATCAGCCCCGATGGTTTGCTGATTGCTTCGGCCTCAAACGATAATACATTGAAGGTGTGGGACAGCCAGAGCGGCGGCGAGTTGATAACTTTACAGGGACACACCAGCCCGGTGTTGCAGTGCGCTTTTAACCCTACAGACCAGCATCTGCTCTCCGTTTCAAAAGATAGAACTGTCAGGCTGTGGGATGCTCAAAAAGGCCAGTGTTTAACCACCCTGCTGGTTGATGGCCCGCTCTCCGGCTGCGCCTGGTTTCCTGATGGCCGGCGCTTTGTAGTAGTGGGCGCGCGGGGAGTCTATTTTTTGCAGGTAATTTGGTAAGATGGGGTGAAATTATATTTCCAGGAGTTATGCACTTCGCAGCCTGAGTAGCCCTGAGACCGAAGGGAGTGGGCATATCGAAGGGGGTTGAGTGCTCAAAACGCTGCTTCGATACGGCTATCGCCTACTCAACATGGGTTTTGAGCACTCAACTGCGTAACTCCCGATTTCCTCAAAATGCGCCGCCAGACAACCTGGAGAGCAATGGCGCTATAATACGGCCTTACAAATACCATGGCTGGGTAGAGCCTATAATGTTGCCCGATCAAATTTAAGGAAAACCATCATCCAATTCTGCTCAATATCTGAGGTGATGTTAGTCGATTCAACTTGCTGACCCACAGCCTGTTCTACTTGGCTGGTTAACATTGGCAGAATCTGTCGCGTCAAGCCCTCGATATATTGTTGTAGCAAGTTATCGGTTGATTGCTGGGCCAGGGCAAGTTCAGCTTGAGAAAAGGCGTTTTCAATTAATACTATCAATCCGCATTGAACGCCTATAACGCTGGCTGCGCCCTGGGGCGCGCCATGCGCCTGCTGCCACATCGTCAAAAATTCCCGGCCCAGAACATCCCATCCTCTGGCGTTGGCCAGCAGAGTGTTGCGCTGCTGGAGCGCCTGTGTCGATTTGAATTTGGCAGAATTCCCAAACATGCTGTCCTCCTGTTTACCTCAGTGTAAAATTTTGGCCTTGCCATAGTTAAATCAAAATACGCTGCCGGACGGGTCATTGCCGTCAGGCTGGCGGACTGGTCGAGCGGCCATAGTGGCGGCGCAGATCATCAAACTGGGTTTTATCCCACAGGGGTACGCCATCCTGATAAGCGGCCCGGCCAATCAGATGAGCCGCCACCGGCGCGGTCAGCAGCAAAAAGATGATAGTCGCCCCGGCCCGGATGCCGGTGGCAAAATCGCCAAAGTAGAGCGCCACGCCCAGCAGGGTGCAGCCCACGCCCAGCGTCGCCGCTTTGGTAGAAGCCGACATCCGCAGAAACAGGTCGGGCATCCGCACCAGCCCCAGGCCGGCCATCAGAATAAAGAACGCGCCAATGATGATGAGTAGGATACTGATGAATAGTTGCATGGTAGTTTTTCCTTCACAATAGTTAAGTCTGTAAGGTTCGAGCCACGTTCCACGGTCTACGCTCCACGTAACTTGGAATCTAGACCGTAATTTTTATGCCCGGCGTCGCCTGGGTGAGACTATCGCCCCACCTCTAACCTTCCCCGCCGCTCGATGTAGTAGGCAAAGCCCACCGTGCCCAGAAAAACCAGCAGAGCCAGCAAAATGGCCACATCCAGCAGCGCCGGCTGGCCGGTAAACGCAGCATACACTGCCACCACTCCAATACCCAACGTGGCCAGCATATCCAGAGCGATGACCCGGTCCGGCAGGCTGGGGCCGCGCAGCAGGCGGGCAAAGGTCAGCAGCAGCGCCAGGCTCAGCACCGGCAAAATAACCAGCGAAATAAACGTCGGTAAACTCATTCAAAAATCTCCTTGATGTAACGCTCAAAGCCATCTTTGATTTCCTGCTGGAACAGGTCGGCATCCCGCACGTGCATGGCGTGGACGTACAGTATCTTGCCGCTAGGGGCCACGTCCAGGCTCAGCGTGCCGGGGGTCAGCGTAATCAGGTTGGCCAGCAGCGTCACCGCCGCCGGACGGGTCACATCCAGCGGCACGGCCACCACCGCCGGGCGCATAGTGTGGGCCGGCGTGAGAATTTCATACGTGACGCGCAGGTTGGCCAGCACCAGTTGCCAAATAAAATAGCCCGCAAAGCGGATAACCAGCCACACCTTTTTGAAATAGGTCGACTCGCCGGCGGCGCGGCGGGCCAGCCACAGCAGCAAATAGCCCACGGCAAAGCCAAAACCAAAGTTAAGGGGCGTCAACTGGCCGGTCAGGGCTACCCAGGCCAGAGCCAGCAACAGATTCAAGAGCAACATCAGGACATACCTCCCAGCACGGTTTCGATGTAATCGGCCGGGTTCAGCAACTGCTCGGCGGCCAGCAGCGACAGGTTGACCAGCGGCTCGGCCAGCAGGCCCATCGCCAGCAAAATGGCGGCCAGCATACCCACCGGCAGCAGCAGCGATAGCCCGGCATGGTAGGGCATCAGGCTTATTTGCCGGGGCGACTCCTCATCGCCTTCTTCGCCGGGCCGGTCTTTCCAGAAGACCTCGGCCCAGATTTTGGTCATCGAGAAGAGAGTCAAAATGCTGACCCCCAGCGAGACGGCTACAATGGCGTACTGCTCGCCGGCCAGCCCGGCCTGCACCAGGGCAAACTTGGCCCAAAAGCCGGACAGCGGCGGAATGCCCGCCAGCGATAGCGCCGGAATCAGGAACAGCAGGGCCAGCCCCGGATAGACGATGTACAGCCCGCCCAGTTGCTTCAAATCATACGTGCCGCGCAGCTTGTAAACAATGCCGCCCACCAAAAACAGAGCCGACTTGGCCAGGATGACGTGGACCATAAAATAGACCGCCCCGGCCAGCGCCGCCGCGCTGAACAGGCCCAGGCCCATCAACAGGTAGCCAATCTGGCTGATAATGTGAAACGAAAGCAGCTTGCGGAACTCGGTTTGGGCCACGGCCCCCAGCACGCCGGTGACCATGGTGAAGCCGGCAATAATCAGGATGAGGCTGTGGGTGTAGCCGGGTTCCTGGGTAAAGAGCAGGGTGAAAACCCGCACCAGCGCGTACACGCCCACTTTGGTCATCAGCCCGGCAAACAGGGCCAGCAGCGCCGCCGGAGCGGTGTGGTACGAGGCCGGCAGCCAGAAGAAGAGCGGAAAGGCCCCGGCCTTGATACCAAAAGCCACCAGAAACAGCATGGCCAGGGTAGTGACCAGCCCCGGCGGCAGCGTGTCGAGCTGGCCCGCCAAATCCGCCATGTTGAGCGTGCCGGTGACGCCGTAGACCAGGCCAACGGCGGCCAGAAACAGGATTGAGCCGAACAGGTTGATGGCGACATATTTGAACGTGCCTTCCAACTGGTCTCGCCGCCCGCCCAGCGCCAGCAGCACAAACGAGGCAATCAGCAGCAGCTCAAACCAGACGTACAGGTTAAACAGGTCGCCGGTGAGAAACGCGCCGCTGACGCCCATCAGCAGCAGGTGCAGCAGGGCCGAATAGCCAAAATGCTCGGCGCGCTGTCCGGTTGTCGCCCAGCCGTAAATAACAACGCCCAGCCCCATCAGCGCTGCCAGCAGCACCATCAGGGCGCTGAACAGATCGGCCACCAGGGTGATGCCAAAGGGCGCGGGCCAGCCGCCGAGCTGAATGACTTGCACCCCATCGCGCCAGACCAGCACCAGCAGCTCAACGGCGGCAATGAGCAGCACCACCGCCCCGCCCAGGCTCAAATCGCGCCGGGTGCGCGGCAGTTGCCGGGCCAGCAGTACCCCAACGGCGGTCAGGAGTGGGATTAGAATTGGTAGCAAGACAAAAATGTTCATAATATGCTTCCTTATCAAGCAAATAAGACGGGGTAATTAGTAATTGGGACAAATTACCAATTACCAATTACCAATTACCATTTACTACGAAACCTCAGTCGTTCTCAGCCGGTCCAGGTCATCGGTGCGGGCCGATTGGTAGAGGCGGCGCACCAGCACCAGGGCAAAGGCTTGCAGGCCAAAGCCGATGACAATGGCCGTCAGCACCAGGGCCTGGGGCAGCGGGTCGGCAAATGGTTCGATTGGCCGGGTTGCGCCCGCCGGAATGAGCGGGGCCTGGCCGGGGGACAGGCGGCCCATCAAAAAGATGAGCAGGTTGGCCCCGTGTCCCAGCAAAATCAGCCCGACCACCAGCTTGACGATGCTGCGCCGAAGCAGCATGTAAACGCCGCCGGCAAACAGCCCGCCGATAACCAGCGCCAGTAAAATTTCCATGTCATTCCTCCTGAGCGCGGCCAACATGGGGGCCGGTTCCGTTTTCCATCAGGGCAAAAATAATGGTCAAGGTGACGCCGATGACCACCAGATAGACGCCCGCATCAAACAGCAGCGGCGTGCCCAGCTTGCCGATGACGGGCAGCGCCTGCTCGCTCCACAGGCCGGTCATAAATTCCAGCCCGCGAAACAGGGCCGGCAGCCCGCTGAGCGCCGCGGTCAGCAGTCCAAAGTAGATGAGTGAGCGCGGGTCAAGGCCCAGCACCCGCCGGGCGGAGCGCAGGCCCAGCGCCAGGGCGTACAGGGCCAACGCCGCTCCTGCTACCAGTCCGCCCACAAAACCGCCGCCCGGCTCGTTGTGGCCCCGCAGCAGCAGAAAAATGGAGAACATCAGCAGCAGCGGCAGCAGATAGCGGGTGGCCGTGGATAAAATCATCGAGTGCATCTGTTTTTCCTTTCTGCTAGGCGTTGGGCATTTTGCTATTGCCCCGGCCGGATGCGCCGTTGCCGGCCTCGGTGTACTGCTCGACCAGTTGGCTAATGCCCGCCGGTTGGCCGATGACAATTAGATGGTCGTTTTCGCGGAAGACCGTATCGCCCCGGGGCACGATGGTATGGTCATCGCGCTGAATCAGGGCCACCAGCGTGTCTTGCGGCAGCGAGACGGTATGCAATGGCTTGTCGATCAGGCGCTGCGCTTGCGTGCCCGGCGTCAACTTCAACGACAGATATTTTTCATCGTGCAGCAGCGCTTCTTTGAGCGCGGTTGCCCCAGCGGCGGCCTGCCAGGCCGACATGAAACCCTCGTCATCTGCCCGTTCGGCCAGTTCGGCCAAAAAGCGAAGATGCTGTTTTGGCGTTTCTTCCGGGCTAACCAGAAAGAAGAAGGCGTAAATCGGATCGTCCGGGGAGTGTTCGCCATGTACATCCATCACGTCTACCTGGATGCCGCGCTTTGAGCGAACCATGACCAGTTCCGGCTGCTGTAGTCTAAACAACAGCAGGCTGGGCAGCGAGACGCCTTTGGAGACCGGCGTCCAGCCGATGCGCGCTTCCTGCAAAAAGCCAGTGACCAGCTCATCCTCCGTAGCCGACAGGCGCGGGGCCAGAATGGCCGACACCCGCCGGACAATATCACCATAAGAACGCTCGTCGCCGTTCAGGTCGATGACCTCGGCGCGCGTAACCAACTCGTCAAAGGGGTCTTCATTGCGCAGCCCTTTCTCGCGCATGATTTGCCATAGTTCTTTGTCCAACCCGCTGTAGCGTCGCTGGCCCAGCCGGGCAAACCAGTGATAAATAGCCCCGTGCCGCACTACCCGCTTTTGGCCGTAGTAGACATACCACAATGCGCACACCACGGCCATGGCCAGGGTGAAGAGGATGGCCTGCAACCCCATGTAGATAATCAGGCACAGCGAGGTGAGGATGCCGAAGTATTGCATCCAGGGATAGAGCGGCGTGCGGTAGTTGGGATCGTACGAGTCGATGCGGCTCTCGCGCATGATGATGACGGCAAAGTTGATCAGGATAAACATGAACAGTTGAAACGCGCTGGCCAGTTTGGCAATGCCTGCCTCATCCAGGGCCAATATAAAGAAAATCATTAAGCCCGAGGTGGTCACAATAGCCGTCACCGGCGTTTGGAAACGGCCCAATTTGGCGAAAACGTCCGGGATTAGCCGATCGCGGGCCATGGCCAGCGGGTAACGAGAGGCCGACAGCAGCCCGGCGTTGCCGGTGGAGGCAAAGGCGGCAATGGCGGCCAGCACAATCAAGACCAGCCCAATGGGTTGGGGCAGCCAGCTTAGAAAGGTCTCGCCGGCAGTGGCCACCGGGGTCAAATCTTCACGCAGCGCCGCCGGGTTCAACACAGCCACAATGATAAAGACACCCACCACGTAGATGAAGGTGGTCAGGGCCAGCGAGATAATCATCCCCAGCGGAATGTTGCGGGCCGGATTCTTGATCTCCTCGGCCACGCTGGCGACTTTTGTTAATCCCGCATAGGATACAAATACAAAACCAACGGTTGCCAGCAAGCCTTCAATGCCAAAGGGCAAAAACGGAGTCATCCGCGACTGGAGCGTGGCCGGACTTTCGGTGGCGAAGACATGGAACAGACCTTGCACAATGAAAAACATCAAAATTCCAACCAGGATGGTGACCAGTAATCTTTGCAGCCCGGTGGTCTCTTTGGCTCCAAAAATATTGAGTCCCATAAAAATGAGGGTGAGCGTAATGGCCACCGGCTTAACCGGCAGTTCGATAAAAATAGCGGCGTATGCGCCAATGCCAATCAGCGCAAACGCGGTTTTCAGCGTCAGGGCCAGATAGGTTCCCAGCCCGCCAACCGTACCGGCCAATGGCCCCAGGCTGCGATCTAAAAAGTAGTAAGCGCCGCCGGCGCGGGGCATGGCCGTAGCCAGTTCGGCCATGCTGAACATGGCCGGCAAAATCAACAGTCCGGCAATAAAATAGGCAATCACTACCGCCGGTCCGGCCTGGGCTGCGGCCAGCCCCGGCAGCAAGAAAAAGCCGGAACTGAACATGGCGCCGGTGCTAATGGCCACCACATCAAAGAGGGTCAGTTCCTTTTTCAAGCGTTTGGTCATTTGCATAATCAGATAAGTCCTTTCCAATCCATTTGGTGAAAAAATAAGGTCTTTGCGGTTTGGTGTGATGGAGTCACAAAGCTTGCTTTGTAAAATGGCTGTTTGTTTAGCAAAGCAGGCTTTGCGACTCCTTTAACTCGCCGTTCCGCAAAGAAACATACCCAGTTCAGGTTTTGACGCGCTGCTTGAGCAGAGCATAAATGCCGATGGCGGCCACGGCCAGCACCGTAATCTCGCCCAACGTGTCGAGCGCCCGGAAATCGACCAGAATGACGTTGACAATGTTGCGCCCTTTGGCCAGCGTGGCGCTGGTTTCGGCAAAAAAGGACGCCAGGCGCGACTGCATCGGTACGGACAGGGCGGTCAGCGCCAGCAGAAAAACCAGCCCGCCGGCGGCCAGGGCCACCAGCGCGTCGCGAGCGCGACTGGCTGCGCCGGACAGCCGGGAAAAACGTGGCAGGTGGTACAGGGTCAGCGCCAAAATGATGACCGTCAGCGTTTCCACAGCCAGTTGGGTCATGGCTAAATCGGGCGCGCCGTAAAAGACAAAGAGCAACGACAGGCCATAGCCAATCACCCCCAGCGCGGCAATGGTGGCCAGCCGGGAGTTGGAAACCACCGCCGCCAGCGTGGCCAGCAGCATCACCAGCGCCACGGTTATCTCATGGATAGTTACGCCCGACCAGTTGCCCGCGATATTCAAACCATAGCGGTTGAGCAAAGTGTAGCCAACCAGACCGGCCACGGCCAGCACAATGGTCAACAGGTAAAACCGCAGGTAGCCGTGCTGCAAAAGGCGCGTTTGCCCGGCGGCGAGGGAGCGCAGACCATTGAGCGCCAAATTGTAGCCTCGTTCCGGGCCGATGGCAGCAACAGCAGTATTGGCGGGTTGCAGCCGGCGGCGCAACACATCACGTTTAGCGTACAGGCCAACCCCGGCTAACAGGGTGGCCAGGCTGAGCCAGAAAACGGCGTTGATGCCGCTCCAGGCGGCCAGTTTGACCTGCACCAACTCATCGGCAATGATCGAGGCCGAGGTTGCCAGAAACGGGGTGAGCAGGCTGCCGGGTACAAATTCTAATATCACAACCAGCAGCAGCCCCAGCGCGGCCAGCAGCAGCGGCCCCAGCCACAGGCTCGGCGGCGCTTCACGGGCGGGCTTGGGCGTGGCGGCAGGTCGCCCCAAAAAGGGACGGACGGCCACCAACCCGGCCACAACCACGGTGAAGACGTTGGCCAGCAGTACCGCGCCGGTCAGCAGCCAGCCCGCCGCCGGGGCGGTCAGCGCAGCTTCGTAAATCAGTTTTTTGCCGATGTAGCCCACAAACAGGGGCAGCGCGCCGGCCATCGAGAGGGCGGCCAGGGTGACGGCCACAAACGTGACCGGCATGCCCCGGCGCAGGCCGCTCAGGTGGGTGATGTCTCGCGTGCCGGTTTCATGGTCAATGGCGCCGGCGGCCATAAAGAGCGCGCCCTTGTACAGCGAGTGGACAATCAAAAAGACAACCGCCGCTTTGACTGCTACCGCCGTACCCACGCCCAGCAGCAGCACCAGCGTGCCCAGGGCGCTGATGGTGGAGTAGGCCAGAATGCGCTTCAAATCGGTTTGTTGCCAGGCCAGATACGCGCCCACCAGCATGGTGATAGCCCCGGCGGTGGTCAGGCTGACCTGCCAGGCCGGGGTGTCGCCCAGAATGGGGCTGAAACGGGCCAGCAGAAAGACCCCGGCTTTGACCATGGTGGCCGAGTGCAGATAGGCGCTGACCGGCGTTGGGGCGGCCATGGCGTTGGGCAGCCAGATGTGAAATGGAAATTGGGCCGACTTGGTGAACGCGCCCAGTAAGATGAGCAGCAGGATGGGCAGGTAGAATGAGCTGGTTTGAATGGTTGCGCCCTGCTCCAGCAGGGTTGCCAGTTCCCAACTGCCGCCGACCTGCCCCAGCAGCACCAGCCCGGCCAGTAATGCCAATCCGCCCAGCCCGGTTATCAACAGAGCTTGCAGCGCCGATGCCCTGGCACTGGCCTGGCGGTGGTTGAAGCCAATCAGCAGGTAGGAACTGAGGCTGGTCAGTTCCCAAAAAATGAACATCGTGATAATGTTGCCCGACAGCACCAGGCCCAGCATGGCGGTCATAAAAAGCAGCAGGTAGAGGTAAAAGCGGCCCAATTGCGGGTGGCCGGCCAGATACCCGCCGGCGTAAATTGTCACCAGCGAGCCGATGCCACTGATGAGCAGGGCGAAAACCAGACTCAGACCGTCAACATAAAAGGAGAGGTTGACCCCAAAACTGGGTACCCAGGCCAAACTGGCGGACATCACCTCGCCGGCGGCCACGCGACCAATCAGGCTGGCAAGGTACAGGGTAATAGCCAGCGGCAGCAGGGCGATGAGCCAGCCCGGTTTTATTCGCTGTAGCCAGATTTTGCTGATAGTTGCTTTTGACTCGGAAAAAACGGCACCCGTCATTTTTGGGTCCTTTGGTCGAAACCCTAAAGGTTTTCAAAACCTTTAGGGTCTGGTCCGGTTAGTTGATTACCTGATTCCGGCAGCCCACAATGCTTCGGGTCGGGCCATCGCGTGCAGGCGCTTGATGCGCTCGGCGGTGTGGGGATGGGTGCGGAACAAGCCGGTTAAACCTCCACGGAGCGGGTTGACAATGTACAGCGGCGAGGTGGCCGGGTTGACTTCCATCGGAGCGTGGTTGGCGCTCATTTCCAGCTTGTGCAGGGCGCTGGCCAATGGCAGCGGGTCGCCCAGAATTTCGGCGCCACCGGCGTCGGCGCTGAACTCGCGTGAGCGAGAGATGGCCAGTTGAATGAGCACAGCCGCAATGGGGGCCAGGATAATCATGACCAGCCCGCCCAGCAGGTCGCCCAGGCCGCCGCCTTCCTCTTCTTCGCCGGCAAAGCCGCTCATACCAAAGATGAGCGCCCATTGGGCCATTTCGGCCATAAAGGTGATGGCCCCGGCAATGGTGGCGGCGATGCTGGCAATGAGCGTGTCGTGGTGTTTGATATGGGCCAGCTCGTGGGCCATAACCCCGGCCAACTCGTCGCGGTTGAGCATGCGCATCAGGCCGGCGGTGGCGGCGACGGCGCTTTTACCGGGACTGCGCCCCGTAGCAAAGGCGTTGGGCGCTTCGGTGTCGATGAGGTAGACGCGAGGTTTGGGCAGGCCGGCCCGCGCCGCCAACTCCTCCACGATACGGTGCAGATCAGGCGCTTCATCGTAACTCACTTCTCGCGCGCCGCTCATGCGCAAGGCAATTTTATCCGAGAACCACCAGGCGCCCATGTTCATCACAACGGCCAGACCAAAGGCGATGACCATACCAACCTGACCGCCCAGCGCTGAGCCGGTGACGACGAGCAGGCCGGTGAGTACTGCCAAAAGGATTGTGGCTTTAAAAGTGTTCCAGATTTTCATCATTTTCCTCCAAAAATTTTGTAAATAAAAAGGCCGACAGCACTCCTCATGGAGGATTTAGCTGCCGGCCTATTTTACAACCCGTCTACTTCTGCAACAGAAGTTTACGCTTTGTCTAATCTGCCAATATTTTGTCTATGTTTTGTACACTATAACACAATTTTGTGTTGGTGTCAAGAGTATTGTCAATTTTCTAATAAAATTCTTATATTCAGAGCGATGGTTTTGAGTTTGCTAACCATATTGTGGTTGGAGGTATTGTTCTGGCAATAGATAACGCAACAAGCAACCGACGCCGCCAAATTCCATTAACAGGGGGCTGTAGTTGACCACTTCAACCTGGCATTGACTCTGAGTGGCCAGCCGCACTAACTCTTCTCTAAGCGTGAGGTCGGGCATGTCTTGAGCCAGCACCAGCACGTCGGCCTGGCCCTGTTGTAACGCCTCTAAGGTAGCCTCTGGTCCCACTACGGCTAAGCCGCTGGTTCTGATCTCTCGATAGAGGGTATCAACAACAGCTTGTGACTCCCGTTCTTCCTGCTCAATAAACTGAGCCAGTGTGACCGCCACCACATCCGAGATAGCGTCATTTGGACCGGCCACAACCATATCTATCAACTTTTCCTCCAGATGCCTGGGCAGGGCTTTTCTGATTCTGGTCGTCATTTGCGGATTTCCGGCCAGGACTAGATGCGTGTGTCCGCCCGCCGACATAAGGCGCTCCAGAATTTTGATTTTCTCTTTGACAAACTGATTGGTCCGTTCCCGCCGGTGGTTTTGGTAATGCTCTTTGGTCCACTCACGGCCTACCCGCTGGCGCAACTCTGGCCGTTCGCGCCACAGTTCTTCGGTCACGGATCCCAAATTGACCTCTAAAATTCGGGCGCTTTCTTCGGTTGATATCATCACCACATAGCGATGGTAGGTGTCTTTTAACTCAATCAGGTGATAAATGTTGGGCAGAGCGGTAACGGCAATCCAGTTAGATACGGGCACTTTGAATTGAAGCGGCAAAAAGAAGTCGCCTTCTCCGGCCCGGGCAAAAATTGCCACGCCTCTGGCATCGGGCAGCAGTTCCGTGTCGACAAATTCTTCAATCTGGTTCATCGCCGCTTCAAAATCGTCACGCGCCCGGCCCCAAAGACTTTGGCGCAGCGTTTGCCCTCGATTGGTTAGCTCCAGCCGGTTAGCCAATTCGTTGCCTTCTCGGTTGAGATAGTAACTGACCACCGGTGAGTTTGTTTCGTTCAGCGTAGCCAGCGTACGGATATGTTTTTGTAAATTCTTTAACTCCATCAGTTTCCCCTTTCGGTAATTGATCAAAAAAAATAGCCGACAGCTTTCCCGCCAGAGACATTAGCTGCCGGCCTACTTTACAACCCGTCAATTTTTGAAGAGAAAATTGACGCTTTGTTAAATCTGCCGATGTTTTACTTATCTGTGCTGCATATGTGATGGCTCAAATACGGGCCAGTTTAACTTCTTCCAGCGCCTCAAGATGATCCTGCAAGGTGTGAACCTCTTCATCAATTTCATCCAACAGGCGGCGGTAATCGGCCACTTGCCGGGTAGATTGCCCGGCCAAAATTTGCGAGTAGATGGCGCCCAGCATGGAGAGCGTGCTTTCTATTTTGATTTCCGCCATTTGGATGTTGCGCTGCAATTTTTCAAGGGCCGCTAACTGCTGGCGGCGGTTGTTTACGGTTCGTTCCAGTTCGGCAATTATCATTGGATCGGACTCGTGGCTTAATCGGGCTTCAAGGCTGGCAATGGATTTGGGTACCTCTTTCAGATCTGTATTGATCAGTTTATTTTGCCGAAAATTCTCAATCCGCTGCGCCAGATTGATAATGGACGTTGTCCACGCCTGTACGTGAGCCGCCACTTCTCGCACCCGATGCTGATTAGCCGCGTCCGTTGAATCTCGGACCAGATGATCAATTTCGGCCTGATAGGCCTCGGCCTGCTCTACGTACGATTGCAGGGTGTCATCGGAAAATCTCTTTGGTGTCGTCAATCGCCGGTCGGACGGTCTCAGGGTGGGACGCCTTTCAGCAGTTGGCACGGATTGAGGTTTGCGTTGGTGAGAGCGTGAGGCGATCAGATTGGTCAATATAGTCAAGAGAAGGCTCAAAATAGGCGCAATCTTTTTCCAATGCAGTTTCTTACGCACTTTTTTGGGTAATTTTTTACCAATTTTGTTCAACAGTTCATCGCTGTCGTGATGGGTTTTGTTCAAGGCGGCCTCAATAAAGCCCATTGTAACCTCCTGACTGGATCTGTTTTAGTAACGTTTGCCGGTTCAGCGGGTGTTCAAAAGAGCGAGCTAAATCATGCAACGAGGTTTTGATTTCTGGAGTATCGGCCAAAAAGTAATGCTGGTTAGCGTAGCTTATAACCCCCTTCTCGGTTAATTCCTTGATGATTTTTTCAACAAACCGGGTATCGCCCAAATACAATTTTTCGGCAAAGCAGTTACTTGTGCCCTGTACATGGGGATTTTGGTAAAGGAAGAGCAGCAAATTGAGCTTGTGGATGGAATCTATTTTTTTAGAGCGAATAAAATCTGATATGGTTTTGTTCATGGTCTATCTCCAAAATACCTAAAACAAAAAGGCCAACAGCGCCCCGCTATTTAGGGTTGAACTGTTGGCCTATTTTACAACTCGGTTGCTTCTAGTTGAAGCCCACGCTTTGTTTAATCTGCCTGTTGGCTATTTACTTTATGCCCTCACAGTATACAAAAATTTATACAGAAGTCAATAGCCTGCCCCCAACTCTAATCAACCTTTAATATTTGATGCGACCCTGGTCAACCAAATTTCTTATTCAAGTCAACATCAACCGTAATCACAATTACCCGTTCGCCCGTTTTGGTGCTCATATCGGTATG
The DNA here is from genome assembly GCA_964486935.1 of uncultured Caldilineaceae bacterium. Taxonomy (GTDB): domain Bacteria; phylum Chloroflexota; class Anaerolineae; order 4572-78; family J111; genus CAZAPG01. Next base: position 141,223 of record CAZAPG010000004.1, read on the forward strand.
CAGGCTGATGGGGGTGCAACCCAGAGTAGCCTGCACAATTTCGTACAGCAACTCGCGAGAGGTTTCAAACAACTGGCGGCGAGTCTCTTTGACCAATATTTGCCCTTCGCGGCTTTCGGCCAGTTTCATTTCGGCGGGAGTGAGAACGCCGCGCAAACGCACCAGAACCATATCTTGAATCAAGAAGGTGCGCCCTTCCAGCGGGCCGCGCCCCAGATAATCCTTTTCAAATTTGATGATGGCATTGGTGAATTCGGCCTCAAGCTGGCCGCGAGTTTTTTTTGTCATTGACAGCGCGAATGTTGCCTTAAATTTTGCCGTCTAATATTACCCGCAATGTTGCTTTTTGCACAAATTCTTCTTATCTTCAAACTGCCTTCCGCCTGGCGTTCCTGTAAAAATTTAACTATAAATTTGACAGCCAATCAGGTATATTATATAATTTTGGTTAATTAAACAGGAGTGAATAAAAATTCATTCATATAAAAGATCTAAAGAGTTCTCATTATTCGATGGCACGTATTGATGAACTAAGATTAATGACTAAAGTAGCCCGGCTTTATTATGAGCGCGGTCTGCGGCAATCACAAATTGCCAACCAACTGGCCTTGTCGCAAACAACTATTTCCCGATTGCTCAAACGGGCCGAACAAGAGCAAATTGTTCGTATCAGAATCAGCGTGCCGCCGGGCGCTTATCCTGATTTGGAAGATGCTCTCCAAACCAGTTATCAGCTAAAAGATGTTATTGTAGTTGATTGTGCTGACGACGAGAGCGACCTGCTGCGCCAGCTTGGGGCTGCCGCCGCCCATTATGTGGAAACCACCATCCGGCAGGGAGATACAATTGGTATTTCCTCGCGTAGTATTTCCTTACTGGCTATGCTTGATGCTATGCATCCGCTGGCTCACCTGTCCAAGGCCAATGTGGTGCAAATACTGGGTAGTATCGGCGAACCCACTGATGAAGCCCACGCCGCCCATTTGACCCGGCGGCTGGCCGAACTGATGCATGGTAATGCCATCTTTTTACCTGCACCCGGCGTAGTTGGTTCTGCCGATGCTCGTCGTATTCTTATGGAAGACCAGTATGTGCGCGATGTAAGCAAATTGTTTGATCACCTGGATTTAGCCCTGGTGGGTATTGGTGCAACCGAGCCTCACAAACTGTTAGCCAGCCAGGGTAATTTTTTTACCCAAGAAGAACTTGATACCCTAAAGAGTAATGGAGCGGTCGGTAATATCTGCCTGCGTTTTTACAATATCAACGGCGAGCCGGTAATCACGCCGATTGATAATCGTATAGTGGGTGTTGAATACAAACACCTGCAACAGGCCACCCGAACGGTAGGTATTGTCGGCGGACAGAATAAATTTGCGGCTATTCTGGGCGCTATCAAGGGCGGCTGGATCAACGTACTCATTACTGACCGCTTTACGGCGGAGCGGTTACGACAAGTTTAGCCACTCAATATAAAAATTTTATGCTCACCCGGTGGCGTCGCCTGACAGGTTTCGGGCGTTGCCAGGGGCAGTTTTTTGAACTGTACCACGTGCCGGGCAATGTAACCGGAGGATGTAACGGAAGATTGAGGCTGTCAATGCCTTTTTTCTCCCAGGCATAACCAGGGGTGAATAATTATTCAAAAGAGTTTGAAGGAGCAAATTATAATTATGGAAGGAACACCCTCAAATTCAGTTGTTATAGCCAAACCTCAAAGCCGCTCAAAAAGCACAACCAGCTACTGGACCTATCGGCACTGGAATCAGGCCCTATCCTGGGGCGTGATCTCGGCTTTTCTGCTTTTCAGCCTGTTTCCGGTCTACTGGATTGTGATGACAGCGTTCCGGTCGGAGATAGACATCTTTCACAAGCCGGTGTTGCTATATCCCACCCGTCTTTCATTAGAAAATATCAACTATGTTCTTTTTGGCAGCACCACCAACGACCCGATTATCCGCTTCTTCTTTACCAGCCTCATCATCGCCCTAACTTCCACCGTGCTTGCTACCGGCGTGGGGGTAATGTGCGCCTACGGCCTGGGACGCTACCGGGTAGGCGGCGAGTTTTTGTCAACCTGGATTTTGTCTCAGCGATTTTTTCCAGGCATCGCTTTGATTGTGCCGCTGTTTGTCCTGTTCAAAAAGCTGGGCCTGCTGGACACCTACTACGGCCTGATTTTGTTGTACATCACTTTTAACGTGCCGCTGGCCACCTGGCTGATGCTGGGGCACATTCAGGGCCTGCCGGTTGACCTGGAAGAAGCAGCCCTGGTGGAAGGGGCCACTTATTGGCAAGTCTTCTGGAAAATTGTTCTGCCCCTGGTAAAACCCGGCCTGGCAATTACGGCTATGTTCACCTTTATTCTTAGCTGGAACGAGTATCTGTTTGCCTTTCAGTTGGCCGGCAACCAGGTTTCGACCATTACGGTCTATATCCCCCGCCTGCGGACGGCCATTTCCCTGTTGTATGGCCACATTGCGGCGGCGTCGCTGCTTTCGGTGGTACCGGCAGTGATGTTTGCCTGGGTGCTGCAACGCTATCTGGTACACGGAATTACCACAGGAGGCGTAAAGGATTTATGAGAGCCAAAACATTTGGGCGGCTGATGGTTGCCCCGGCGGTAATTATATTGCTGGCAGTCGGCGTAGTTCCGTTTTTTTACTCGCTCTATCTGGCGCTGTTTCGTTCGCCGCCCAACCCGGCCATGCCGGCCACCTATTACGGCATGGGAAATTTTTGGGACTTGTTAAAGGACAAGCAATTTGCCGACGCCGTGCTAAACACCGGCATTTTATTGGCAGTTACCGTGCCGGCTAAACTGGTTTTGGGTTTTATGCTGGCGCTGGCGCTGCGGCAAGTGCATCGTTTGCGGGGGGTTGCCATTTCATTGGTCCTCATTCCTTCGGCGCTGGCCCCCATTGTGGTAGGCATTGGCTGGTGGATGATGTTTAGCCCGCGCTTTGGGCCGGTCAACGCCATTTTAGAGCAGTGGTTTGGTATTGCGGGCCGCGACTGGCCTATTCAAATGCCCGAAGCTTTTATCAGCATCATCATTGCTACTATCTGGCAATCGACCCCCTTTGTAGCCGTAATTTTACTGGGCGGGCTGCTGGCCATTCCCGACTCATTGACGGAAGCCGCCCAGATAGATGGAGCCAGCGGCTGGTCGATGCTGTGGCATATTATTTTGCCCATGATGCGTCCCTATTTTTTAATTGCCGGGCTGTTGCAAATTATCGGCATTACCCAGTTGTACGAGATACCCTGGTTTATTACCCAGGGCGGGCCGGGGAATGAAACCGTGGTGGCCGGTATCTACCTTTACAAACTGGCTTTTAATTTTGTAGATTTGGGCCGGGCCTCGATGATGGCCTTTTTTCTGGTGATTGCGCTCATCATCATGTCAACCGTTTACATCAAGTGGCTCTCCCACCGCGACGAGGCCGACGCCAGGCAGTTTGTTTGATTTTTACCGAAAGGAGGCTGATAAATATTGAACTAAAAAGTTGCGTAGCACAAAAAAAGATGCAGAAGATAGCGCGGCGGCCAAACCACATCTCATCTTCTGCATCAATAAGCCATAGGAACTCCACCACAGGCGGAGTTGCCTGACCATTTTTGATTATACCACGTTGTAACATCTGCTGAAAATGTTGTTGAAGCAAAAAATTATATGGAGAGGAGTTTTTGATCATGAGGCATTCGATAAAATTGCTGCTCTTGTTTATGGCTGCGCTAATACTGTTGGTTATTGCGGCCTGTGGCGGCCAACCCGAAACTATTACCGTGGTGGAAACGGTTGAAGTTGAAAAAGTGGTAGAAAAAGAGGTTACAGTTGTAGAAACGGTTGAAGTTGAAAAAGAAGTGACGGTGGTGGAAACCGTTGAGGTAGAAAAGGTGGCCGATACCGCTATGGAGGCGCCGCGCTTTGATGGCGTTAACCTCAAATATATGTCGCATCCCGGTGGCATTTTACCCCATATCACCTGGAACCAGGATTACATCAAAGAAAAATATGGCATTGAAGTGACCATTCTGGAGTCGCCCGACCCCACCAGCTACCAGGATGCCCAAAAAGATTGGCGGGCCGGCGGCGGAACTTACTGCGTAGTGATGCACTTTCCTCGCTACAATGGCGAACTGTCTATTGGTTACCTGCGCCCGCTGGATGACCTGATTGTAAAATACCATGCCGAAGAACTGTTCAACGGTATCATGGATAGCTACCGCATTCTCTATTCCGAATGGGGCGGCCAAACCGTAACCGTGCCGATGGATGGCGACGTAGCGATGATGTACTATCGCAAAGATGCTTTTGAAAATCCCGAATATCAAGCCCAATTTAAAGAAAAGTATGGTTACGACCTGGAAGCGCCCCGCACCTATGACCAGTTGATTGATGTGGCCGAGTTTTTCACTGGTTGGGAGTGGGGCGACAGCGGCAAAAATGGCTATGGCTTCCAGACCAGTAGTTGGGACCGCAACTTCATCGAGCAGCAATGGGCGCCCATGATGGCCTCGGCGGGCGGCAACTGGTTTGACCAGGATATGAACCCCATGATTAACGGCCCGGCCGGCGTACAGGCGTTGGTAGACATGAAGACCTTGCTGCAATACGCCCCCGAAGGAGCCGCGGCTATGAATTGGGGCGAAACTATGAACACCTCGCTCAACGAAGATATTGCCGTAATTTTGTGGTACATGGACCTGGGCCGCTTCCTGTCTGGCAGTGAAACAGAAACCAGGGACTTTCTGGGGGGCCAGGGGATTACGGTTAAACAAGAGAACTTTGGTTACGCCCTGTGGCCGGGTTACGAGGTTGACGGCGTCTACCGCAACTTTAACTCCATGTTCTATGGCCGGGTGCTGGGCATTAGCCAATATTGCGACCAGCCGGACGCCGCCTTTATGGTCCTAAAAACCATGCTTGAACCGGAACACCGCCGCATCTTTATGGACACCCTGGAATCCGGCAGCGATATGTACCTTAAATCTGATTACAATACAGATGCCTTCACTAATTTAAGCCCGGACCCCGAGTTTTTGGATGTCGCCAAACAGGTGCTCTCCAACGGTTTCCCCGAAATGCAGTTGCCCGGTACCGGCGAGTATATGGACGCCTTGCAGGGTGAACTGCACGCTTATATCAACGGCGCTGAAAACAGCCCGGAAGCCGCTCAGTCCGCGCTTGACCGGGTAGCCGAACGCTGGAACGAAATTACCGACCGCTGGGGCCGTGAACCCCAAAAGAACTACTGGCGCGAAATTAACGCTCGTTACAAAGAAGCCGGCCTGAATATCGCCCAATAACCAACCATTTTTCCTCCTCTGGAGTGGAGGGAGGCCCGCCCATCTCCCTCCACTCATTAAACGCCAGCGACAATCTTCCAATTTTGGGAGAGAGACCCGCGCAGAGTGTCATCTTCAAAAAAGATTTCATTCGCTATTTACCTGTTACTTATTAGGAGGGGTTATGACTCCCCAAACACCCGTGCCCCAATGGGGGCGTTTTGAAGCCGGTTTTACCAGCACAGTTGTTTACGCCAACCCCATTCAAGAAGCTGAATTGCAGGTCACGCTTACGGCTCCATCTGGCGACTCTCACACCGTTTACGGCTTTTGGGATGGCGGCGCTGCCTGGCGCGTCCGTTTCATTCCCACCCAGGAAGGAACCTGGACGTACATGACCATCTGTTCCGACACCCAAAACGCAGGCTTACACCAGCAAACAGGCCAGTTTGCGTGCGGACCTCCAACTGACGCAACCCCCTTTGCCCGGCACGGCCCGTTGAAGCTGTCAGAAAATCGCCGCTACCTGGCCCACGCCGACGGCGCGCCCTTTTTTTGGCTGGCCGATACCTGCTGGAACGGCCCGCTTCTGGCCACGCCGGATGAATGGAACCACTATTTGCAGACTCGCACGCGGCAAAAATTCAATACGGTGCAATGGGTCGCCACCCAGTGGATTAGCGCCCCCAACGGCGACCTGCACGGCGGCCTCCCTTTTACCGGTCACGAGCGCGTGGCGGTGAATCCGGTTGTTTATCAGCGGCTGGATGCCAAACTGGAGGCCATTAACCGGGCCGGGCTGCTGGGCGCGCCGGTGCTGCTGTGGGCTGCCGAGTGGGGCGATTATGAAGTGATGAAAATCAACCCCGGCTTAACCCTGCCGGAAGAGCAGTGCATTTTGCTGGCCCGCTACATGGTGGCTCGCTGGCAAGGGCACTACGTAGCCTGGATTCTCCCCGGCGACGGTGAATATCGGGGTGAAAAAGCAGGCCGGTGGCAAAGAATTGGCCGGGCCGTGTTTGGCAATATCCCCCACGCGCCGGTTACGCTCCACCCCAGCGGCTTGCAGTGGAACATGGCCGAGTTTGGCAACGAAAGCTGGTGGGATTTTGTGGGCTACCAAAGTTGCCATTTTGTCGATGACGAGGCTCTGGCCTGGCTGGCCGGCGGCCCGCCGGCTACAGGCTGGAGGCGCGAGCCGGCCCGACCCATCATCAATCTGGAGCCGTTGTATGAAAACATTATGGACCTGCGCAATCACGACCGCCGGTTTGACGCCTTTGACGCGCGCCGGACTATCTACTGGAGCCTGCTGGTTTCGCCGCCGGCGGGCGTAACCTACGGCGGCCACGGCGTGTGGGGCTGGGATGACGGCAGCGGTCCCTCGACGGCGCACCCCACGGTAGGGACACCCCTGCCCTGGCAGCAGGCCCTGCAAATGCCCGCCGCCGGACAAATGGCCCACCTGTTTGATTTTTTCAACGCCATTGAATGGTGGCGGCTGCGCCCGGCCCCGGAGTTGGTGGTCAACCAGCCCGGACAAACCTCTCCCAGCCGCCATATTGCGGCTGCCTGCACTGCCAAAGGAGACCTGGCCGTACTCTACATTCCGCAAGACCCGCTGGTTCAACTGCGGCTGTCCGGGTTGTCATCCAACCTGTCGGTTTGGTGGTTTAACCCTCGCACCGGCGAGTACACGGCCATAAAGGGCGTGGTTCCGTCTGGCGAATGGTCGCTAGAGACGCCGGCAGCGGGCGACTGGGTGTTACTTTTGAAGGCACAGGAACTTCAATGAAAATTCTCATTATCGGCGGCACCGGACTCATCAGCACCGCCATTACTCAATTTCTGCTGGAACGCGACGATGAAGTCACGCTCTACAATCGCGGCCAGACCGGGTCGCGCCTGCCCAAGCAGGTCAATACCCTTCATGGAGACCGCGCCAACTTTGCCGCCTTCGAGGGTCAAATAGCCCAGGCCGGATATTTTGATTGCGTCATCGATATGGTCTGTTTTTTGCCCCAAGAGGCCGAGAGTGCGGTACGGGCTTTTAAGGGGCGCATTGGCCAGTATATTTTTTGCAGCACGGTTGATGTTTACACCAAGCCGGCCCGCCGCTACCCCATCCGCGAGGATGCGGAACGGCAGCCCGCGGCCTCATTTCCGTATGCCTTTCACAAAGCCGCCTGTGAGAGAATTTTGCAGCAAGCGCATCACGATAGCCATTTTCCGGTAACGATTATTCGCCCGGCTTACACCTATGGCGAAAGTCGCGGGATACTGCACTCGTTAGGCTGGGGCACGGCCTACCTGGACCGCATCCGCAAAGGCAAACCCGTTATTGTTCACGGCGATGGCAACTCGTTTTGGACGGCCTGCCACGTTGATGACGTAGCCCCGGCTTTTGCAGAAGCCGCCGGCAATGCCGGCACCTTTGGTTGGGCCTATCACCTTACCGGCGAAGAATGGCTGACCTGGAACGCCTATCACCAGGGGGTGGCTCAGGCGTTAAACGCGCCGCCGCCTAAACTGGTTCACATCCCCACCGATTTGCTGGGCAGAGCCGCACCGGAACAAGCCAAATGGTGCGTGGAAAATTTTCAATTCAACAATATTTTTGATAATACCGCCGCCAAAACCAATCTCAATTTCCGCTACACTATCCCCTGGGTCGAAGGGGTTCGCCGCACTGTAGACTGGCTGGACGCCCATAATCAAATTGACAACAGCGATGATGATTTCCAGTATGAGCAGATCATCACCTTGTGGCATGAGGTGAGCGCGACCATGATTGAAAAATTGGCAGATTAAAAGTAACCCTATTCAGGAAACCAATATGACCACCGAACGCATTTTGGCAAAATACCTTATTGAAACGGCCCACCCCCTGGAAAAGGCTGTCGCGGCGATGGCCGGCGAACAATCTTCGGGCACGTTTGTTGCCCTGCCCGGCGAAACCGCTGCCTTGCAAGAACAACATGCCGCCAGAGTAGAATATATTACCGAACTTGAGTCCGTCAATACTCCCAGCCTTCCCGGCTCGCACCCCCCTAAATCTGGCAACAATGGGCCGGTTACATACCGGCGAGGCGAGGTTGCGTTATCCTTTCCCCTTGATAACATAGGGATATCTCTGCCCAATTTGGTAACGGCCGTTGCCGGCAATCTGTTTGAGTTAGGCCAGTTTTCCGGCCTGCGGCTCATAGACGTGCAAATTCCCAACGCCTTTGCCGGCGTGTACCCCGGCCCTCAATTTGGCGTGACCGGCACGCGCGAACTGGCCGGCGTTTTTGAGCGCCCCCTGATTGGAACCATCATCAAACCCAGCGTGGGCCTCTCGCCCGAAGAAACGGCGGCGCTGGTTGGCGCCCTCATTGAAGCCGGCCTGGATTTTATCAAAGATGACGAGTTGATTGCCAGCCCGCCCTATTCAACCATTGAAAAGCGGGCGGCCGCGGTGATGCGGGTCATCAACGATTACGCCGATAAAACCGGTAAAAAAGTAATGTACGCCTTCAACATCACCGGTGAAATCGACCAGATGTTACGCCACCACGATACCGTGCTGCAAGCCGGTGGAACCTGCATTATGGTCAGTATCAACAGCGTGGGCCTGGCCGGGGTAAGTTACCTGCGCCGCCACAGCCAGTTGCCCATCCACGCGCACCGCAACGGTTGGGGCGCGTTGAGCCGCAGCCCCCTGCTGGGGATGTCGTACATTGCCTACCAGAAATTCTGGCGGCTGGCCGGGGCCGACCACATGCACGTCAACGGCTTACGTAACAAATTTTGCGAATCCGACGAGTCGGTCATTGCCTCGGCGCGAGAATGTTTGACTCCCATGCTGGGCGGCTATACAGTGATGCCGGTTTTTTCATCGGGGCAGTGGGCCGGGCAGGTTCCAGATACGTACAGGGCGCTGGGTAGTATAGATTTGATGTTTCTGGCCGGCGGGGGCATCATGGCCCACCCCGGCGGGCCGGCGGCGGGCGTGGCCAGTTTGCGGCAAGCCTGGGACGCCGCTCTAAACGGCGGCACTTTAGAAGAATACGCCACAAAATATGTTGAACTGCGGCAGGCGCTAGAGTATTTTGGGTAGTAATCAATTTCTGCTTTGACAAACCACAGGTGATGTAGGTACTGTGAGCAACACTCCCTTACCCCTTAACGATAACCGGTTACTCCTGACCTTTTACGGCGATGATTTTACCGGCTCCACCGACTCGCTGGAGGCGCTGGCTAAAGGCGGGCTGCGGGCGGCCCTGTTTCTGGAGCCGCCAAAACCGGAGCAGTTACAGGGCCGTTTTGCCAATTTGCAGGCGGTGGGCGTCGCCGGTATCAGCCGCTCGTTAACGCCGGCTCAAATGGAGGCAGAAGTACGCCCCAGGTTGGCGCAACTCAAACGGTTGGGCGCGCCGCTATGCCATTATAAAACCTGTTCCACTTTCGACTCCTCACCCCAAATTGGCAGCATTGGCCGGGCCATTGATATTGGCGCTGAAGTTTATGAGTCAACCTTTGTGCCAATGATTATCGGCGCGCCGGCGCTAAAGCGATATATGGTGTTTGGCAACCTGTTTGCCACTGTTGACGGCCAAACCTACCGGCTCGACCGGCACCCCACCATGAGCCAGCACCCCATCACCCCCATGGATGAGGGCGACCTGCGGCTCCATCTGGCTAAACAAACCCACAAATCAATCGCCTTGATGGATGTGCTCCATTTGGCTGGCAGCCAGGCTGAAGTTGACCGGCGCTTTCAAACCCTGCTTCAACAGCAGCCCGACATTCTCTTTTTTGACATTCTGGATGACACCCATCTGGCTACAGCGGGGCGGTTAATTTGGGAGAATAAGGGCGACAGGCCGCTTTTTGTGGTTGGCTCGTCGGGCGTGGAATACGCGCTGGTTGCCCACTGGCAGCGGGTCAACTTGATTGAAGCGCCCGGCCAATTCAGTTGGCCCGGCGCAGTGGAACAGATAGCGGTGGTGTCGGGCAGCGCCTCCCCTTCCACGGCTGGCCAGATTAGCTGGGCTTTGGATAACGGCTTTGTCGGAATTAGAGCGGACGCAAAAAGTTTGATTGACCCCTCGCTGGCTGCGGCCGAAGGCGCAGCGATAACGCAGCAGGCATTAATGGCGTTGGGGCAGGGCCGCAGTGTGGTGGTGTACGCGGCTCGTGGCTCCGACGACCCGGCTATCAAAGCTGCAACCTACCGGTTGAAGGAATTAGGACTTGACCCGGCCGGGGCCGGGCGATGGCTGGGCGAGCAGTTGGGCGCAATATTACGCACCCTGGTGGAAAGAACCGGCCTGCGCCGCGTCTGCGTGGCCGGGGGCGATACCTCCAGTTACGCGGCCCGGCAACTGGGCATCTATGCGCTTGAGGTGCTCACCCCCACCGCGCCCGGTTCGCCGTTGTGCCGCGCCAGCGCCCACCAGGCCCGGTTTGACGGGCTTGAGATTGTTCTGAAGGGCGGGCAGGTGGGGCCGCCAAGCTATTTTGGGCAAATATTACAGGGCCAGCTTTAGCAAAACAAATTTAAGGAGAAGCAGGATGACAACCATTGCCTTAATGGGGGCCGGCGGAAAAGTTGGCCTGCGTATTGCCAAAAATATGAAGGAGCAGCCCAACTACCAGATGCTTTACGTGGAAATCAGCGAGCCGGGAATAGCAAGCCTGGCCGGGCTGGGGCTATCAACAACTCCCCAGGCCGAGGCCCTGGCTCGGGCTGACGCTGTGGTTTTGGCCGTACCGGACGCGCTCATTGGAAAGATTTGTGGGGAAATTGTGCCTGCTCTCAACAGCGGCGCGATGGTGATAGGGTTGGACCCGGCGGCGGCCTATGCCGGCGTGTTACCCAAACGAGAAGACATTACCTATTTTGTGACTCATCCCTGCCATCCGCCTTTGTTTGGCAACGAAACCGACCCGGAGGCCCGGCGCGATTGGTTTGGCGGCGACAAAGCCGGGCAGAGTATTGTTTGCGCGCTGCACCAGGGGCCGGAAAAGGATTATGTCAAAGGCAAGGCGATTGCCAGGGCCATGTTCGCGCCCATTTTACGGGTGCACCGGATAACCACCGAACAAATGGCCATTTTGGAGCCGGGGTTGGTGGAAACATTGGCCGCAACCTGTTTAACTGTTATTCGCGAGGGGCTGGATGAAGCTATCCGTATGGGCGTGCCTGACGAGGCCGCCCGCGATTTTTTGTTTGGGCATTTGCGCATTGAACTGGCCGTGTTGTTTGACCAGGCCGGCTTTCCGTTTTCCGATGGAGCCATTCTGGCGATTAATCAGGCCAAGAAAAAAATTTTTCAACCAGATTGGAGAGATATTTTTTCTATTGAGAATATTCAAAAAAGCGTGCGGGAAATCACTCGCGCCGGCAACGAACTTTAGAAGCAGGGTCGGCGCGGGCGCGCCACCAGCGCGCCACCTCACGCGGAAGCGCAGCCCAAAAGCCCTCTTTTTCTTTGGCTGCCTGTAAAAAGTTGGCGTAGAGCCGCCAGACGGTTTTGTTCCGCAAGTAATCGGGGTGTGTATTAATCAGCGCCATGCCGTAATATTGCTCAATAAAGTTTAATTTTTGTAACCAGATTTGGGGTGATTTCTGCCCCAGTATTTTTACCAGGGTGCAATCTTGCACCAGCGTGTAGGGCAATTCCACAAATTTTCCAATGAAATAAGGCCAGATACTCATTGAACCGCCGGGGGTCGGCTCATAAGGGTCAGTATCAAAAAAGGAAAGGTCGTACTCTATATTTAGCGCCTGCATCCACTCCGGCTGGCGGTGGGTGTAAGGTGAACGAAATCCTACGGCGTCAAACTCTTTCAGGTAGTAATTAATTCGCCGGGCGCGTTTTACAAATTCACTGTGCGAGCTGAATAGTTTGCCATCGTGGGTTAAGCCGTGAATGCCAATTTCAAAACCTCGCGCTCGCAGGTCATCAAGCAGGCGATAGTCAATTGGATAGCGTTCCGGCACAAAATTAAATGACGAGCGAAAGCCAAAGCTCTCATCGAGGTCGGCCACGGCGGAGACAAAATCCAGCCCTTTTTTGGTTTCTATATCGTGAGTGAGCACAAAGGCGCAGCGATACCCCTGCGGCCAAAGATGGTGGACCGGCAACGTTTGCTCTCCGGCGGCCAGGAGTACCTGGCGCATCACTTCCCACTGAAAGCGGACGTACCGGTCTTCTATTGGCCACCTCAATTGAAGTTCTGTTTGGGGGCGAAGCCGATAAATTTTACGCAGCAAACAGGTGAATGGGTGGGGCAGAAGCGGCTTGAGCGCGTAATATAAACGCTTGGCCCGGCTGAGTTGCCAGTGACAAGGGCCAAATTGAGCTTCGCCCAAAACCAGGGCCAGCAGCGTGCCGGTATCCTCCGGTTGGCTCGACAATTCCAGCAGCGGTATTGCCTGTTTGATGGCGGCCTCCCATACAGTCTCCGGGGTATTGAGCTGGCACTGCCAGAATTGCGCCGGCGTGTTGGCGCTCCACAAATTTTTCATTAGCCAAAATGTCTGTAGAGTAATTCTCCTGTGGCCCGGCATACCCAGGCAGGAGAGTTTTTGATAATGGTTTGGATTATCGGCGTCAATTTGCTGTGGCCGGATGCCGGCGGCGTGGTAGAGATAAGGCAATAGGTGAGCGGTATTTCATCGGCGCCCCAGCCTCTTTTGAATTGTTGCAGCCCCTCATTTGCCGGGTCGGTTCGGCCAAAATCAAACAAACTATAGCCGTTGCGGCAGCCCCATTGAATGGCAGTCCAGGTGAGCAGGTTGTTGGGCCGCAAATTTTGGCTAACCTCGGTTGAGGCCGCATATTTGTAGGTTAATGTTTGTCCATAATGCAAAAACAGACCCGCCGCCAAATACTCATCATCTTTACAGGCAAACAGCACAAAACCTAATCCCTGGTCAATTATTTTACGCCACAAGAGTTCAAAAAATGCGTACGGCTGCACCGGGACTCCCTTGCGCTGCCGGGTACTGAGCTGAAGCCGGTAGAAGTCCTGTAGAGCCTGTGGCCGATTCCCCCACTCAATCCGCACGCCTCTTTTCTCGGCAGTCTGGATGTTTTGTCGATTGGTGCGGCGAAAGCGTTGGGCCACGGTCTGCGCGTCTGCCAAAAGTTTGACGGTGTGCAAAACATAGGCGGCAGATGCGTGGATTGCCGGATTAGGCGGCAAATTCCAGCGCGCCTCTATTTTGGGGGCGTTCCGGTTTTGAATTAACTGCCCAACCAATTGTTGAAGAGCCTGGGGGGTGCGGCACAGGGGGGCGCAATAATCGGTAAAGGGCAGCGACACCCACCGCCGGCCCGTCAGCAGGCTGTGAATTTCCATGACGGGCAGGCCGGCATTGATAGCGCCGCTATTATCACCAACGGCAGCAATAAACGGCTGATAACCGTAACACTCGGCCAAAAGGTTTATCCAGGCCGGATGATGAAAAATGTTTGCCTGCGGATGGTCAACAATAAAGTTCAACCAGCGCTCGTCGGATGGGTCCAAACGCAAGAATTTTGACTGAATATCAACATCAGTTGTGATATGCATCTTTAGCCTCCCAACCGGGTTGAAAGCCCGAAGGCTCACCGGGCTAATCATCAAATCAGGGCCGTGCTAAAATATCTTTCTGCCCGGTCGGGCAGTACGGTAACAACTCTGTTTTGCCCGTTATCCATATGAAGCGCCGCAAAAACGTTGGCTCCCGAAGAAGTTCCAACAAGCAGACCCTCCTGGTGAGAGAGTTTGCGGGTGGTATTGATAGCTTCATCATCGGAAACGGTAAAGACCATATCAACCAGGTTCACATCCAGCACATCCGGCACAAAGCCATCGCCAATACCCTGAATTTGGTGAAGCCCCGGTTCTCTTCCCAACAGCGAGGCGCAGTTTTTGGGTTCCACGGCCACAATTTTGATATCCGGTTTCTTCTCTTTTAGATATTTGCCAATGCCCTGGAGCGTGCCGCCGCTGCCCACACCGGCCACAAAGATATTTATGTCGCCTTTTAGCTCGTTCCAGATTTCAGGGCCGGTTTGCTCGTAGTGGAGTTTGGGATTGTTGGGGTTAGAAAACTGGTTGACTACAAAATATTTTTCCGGCTCTGTTTGGGTAATTTCCCGCATCTTTTCTAAACAGCCCAAAAGCCCGGCTTTGGCCGGGGTAAACACAATTTCTCCGCCAAAAGCGTGGATAATCTTCTTGCGCTCCTCGCTCATATTTTCGGGCATGATGCAGATAACCTGAAACCCTTTTTGTACCCCTACCAGCGTCAGGCCAATGCCCGTATTGCCCGAGGTGGCCTCGATAATTGTCATACCGCTTTTGAGCGCGCCCTCTTTTTGGGCCGCTTCGATAATGTACTTGGCCACTCTATCTTTAATGCTACCGCCGGGGTTCAGAAACTCGGCTTTGGCAAAAACATTGCCGGATGATAGTTTTTTCAGTTTAATCAGCGGGGTATTGCCCACCGCTTCCAGCACAGAGTCAATAAGCATAGGTAGTTCCTCAACTTTACTGCCAAAAAATTTTCAAATTAAAAAACGCGCAACCTTTTAACCAATTTTTTCCAGCCACTCCTCTCGCCAAAAGTAGAAACAGGCCCGGTCGCAGCGCCCGTACCCCTCAAGGCCGGGGCAAATAAGTCCCTCTAAAAGAACCAGCCCGTTGCATTTTTTAACCCGATAGTCTCGTTCATCAAGAAACCTCTCTACCGGCTTCAAGACCCGCTGACATGTATGGCAATATTGAGCCATATCCGGCATAAAGGCGCACCCTTTTAATTCTCCCCAACGATTGAGGGTGGCTTCTATCTCTGCTCTGGAGCGAACCCGCACAAAATCTCCGGCGTTTAGTTTGGCGGTTGCCGTGTTGACTCCCGGCGCTGCATCTGCGATGGGTTTGGGGGTGATATCGTGAAAGCGGCTCATCAGCCGGTCAAATTGATTTTTGAGTTTTCGTTTGGTGGCCGGGCTTAGGCGTCTTTTGAAAAACAGCTTGACATGCCGGCGTAACGGCTGCGGCGCTACCGGGGCATTTCCCTGAGAAAGTTGCGGCCAGCAGCGCAACTGGCACTGATGATTGCTCATAATTGACCTCCTGTGTTGATGTGTATTGCAAATCATTTAATGATGACAGGTAAGAAGACGCGAATACTACCGGTAAATTCATAAGCGCCGATGTCATAGCCGGTTCCCTGCGGGCGCCAGTTTTCATCGAAGTCTTCGGTAACTAGAGAGCCAAGATTGTCGCCTGCATTAATACAGGGAGAGGGCCACCGAAGGTGGAAATCATCAGCGCCAACATTTAGAAACATTGGGTTGACATCCCATAAATCGTGAGGCCAGGAGTCTCCCAGGGGTGGTTGTCTATCGCTGCGGTAAATGTTGTTGTAACCAATATCTGACCCCGGCAGAGATGCCGTATCTATCTCTAGATGTTTGCTGTAAATGTCATAAAATATGTTGTTTTTGATGATTGGATTTGGAGAGTCGGTTAACCCTACAGCCCGTTGATTGTGAGAAGCAAACGCTAAATCGCTGGTAAAGGTGTTATGAACAATGCTGATATTTTCACAATCGAACACGTTTAAATGTTGAAACGTCTGGATAATGTTGTTGCTAATCACCAAATCGCTTACCGGCCCGCCCAATTCCTCAATCATGAAGCCTTGCTGGTCAATATTCAGATTCTCACAGAGATTTTGCTCAATAACAATGTCATAAGCTGGCCCCCAGGTTTGAAAGCAATCTATGTGGGGGTCAATATTTTCCGGGTCGTCCATGCTGATATCGTGAATGTAATTGTTTTTGATGATATGCCCGGTTCCAAAGAAGCGTATGCCGTCGGCGTCAACCGAATCAGGCGGGTCTGCCCAATTGGGATGATATTGGATCGTCCGCCATATCTCATTACCCTCTACAAGATGGTTTCTGCCGGCTATCTCTATCCCTGCCAGCGCATTCCGGTACAAGCGATTATTTCTAACCACACAATCACTCGTTGAAGCGGCGTCTGCCGGATCGGCATAAATCCTTATTCCACCTCGTGTTGCAAAGTGAATGTAGTTATCTTCAATAACGCCATGACTGCCCTCAAGGAAAATGCCGACCCCATCCTCCCAATCATCGGGCGTGTTTGTGATATCAAATCCGTTTACGATAATGTAATCTGCCTCTATGGTGAACCCCTTCATTGTAACTACGCCTTCAGTCTGGTATGTAATTGGTGTCTCAGAAGCGCCGGACCTCGTAATCCAAACTCTTTCGGCGTAATTGCCGGCGAGCACGGTGACGGTATCGCCGGCAACCATTGTATTGGCCGCTTTTTGTATTGTGCGCCAGGCCAGAGTGGGAGAGGTGCCGGGGTTTGAGTCAGAGCCATTGGTAATATCAACGTAGTAGCCGGTTGCGGTAGCGGCAATGGGCGCCGATATACAATAATTGATTTGATTGGAGATAATCAGGGCAGTAATCAAAAATCTCCACATGGCTTTTTGCCTTTGCTCATAAGGAGATGCCTTCCTCTACTAGAGCTTTTTTGGCGAGTTTGGCCGCTCTTTTGATTTTCAGGTCGTTTGACTGTTCAATAACATCCAGCATTTTGGAGTTGACCACCGTCTTTAAAATCTTGATATTGGGCATAATGCAATGTCCGCCGGTGACGCCGGGAAAGTATTTGACCGGCGGGAAGAATTTGATTTCCTCATAAAAGGAGACAATATCGTCGTAATCTAACCCAAACTGGTCGCAATAGCGCTCAACCTCTTGCGCCCAGGCAATGAGCAGCCCAAAGTAGGTGGTTTCGGTAAGTTTGGCCAGTTCTGTCGCTTCGGGCGAGGCGAGTATTTTTGTTTTCATGCCTATGGCTTCAAAATGGCGGGCGGCAAATTGGCTCGAGGCGTCATCGATGCCCCCGATGAATTTTTGGTAATGCGCAAGTTCCTGGGCCATTTTGAAGTGTTTGCCGCGAACCGGACTATGAACAATTGGCGCGCCGGTAGCCTGGTAAATTGACCGGGTAGTGCCGGGGGCTACGGTGCTGTTGATAATTGTTAGCTCAGGCCGATAGTTGTTGATATATTTGATACTTTCGCCCACAAAATCATTGATTTCAAACGGGTAGCAGATGTGCATAACCTGGCAGTCGCCTTCAATCTGCGGCGGCTCAAGGTCTATGCCGATAGCCTCGTAATGCTTGCGAATCACCTCCAAAAGCGGCGTTCCTACTTCGCCCAGCCCGATAACAAGTATGGCTGCCATTTGATGCTCAACTCCTTTCCAAGTCTATGCGGGTTGAATGCATGATGGTTTACCGGCTTGTCCCTTTTGAAGGGTTATCCTGTTTCAAAATTTTGGTTTGAGCGGGAGCGTAGCCGGTTTGATTCGTTAAATTGTCTATGAGTTGATAATAAACCTGTTTCTGCTGCTGCCAGCTATAATTGCAGTTGAATTTTGCCGCATTTGCCTTTAGGCTTTCTCGCTTTTTGGGGTTGCGGTATACCTCTAAAATTTTTTCGGCCAGGTCGTCAGCATCGCCCGGTTTGCAAAATTGAATCATCGAGTCGTCAAAGTAAGCCTCAATAGTTTCTGTTCTTGAACAAATAACGGGTATCTCCAGGGAAACATACTCCAGTAATTTCCCCGGCAGCATGTACTTGGTAAAATCATCGTACAGAATAGGCACAATGCCGGCGTCCGAGTTAATAATAGTGGGCAGAATTTGTTCCATAGGCTGCCAACCCTCACAAACGCTGAAACAATCGGTCAAATCTAAATCTTTAGCAAGCTGGAGCAGATGGGGTATGTCATCGCCTTCGCCAAAAACCTTAAGTTCAATGTTGTCAACCTTTTGCCTCAAATTTGAGAGGGCGTGGAGCGCTATGCTTAATCCGTTGCGCCGGGCCAGAGTGCCGTGATAGACCAACCTGAATTTGTGAGAATTTACAGAGCGACTTGCTGTTTGCTTCAAAAACATTTTTGGATCGGGCGAGTTGAGGACAATGATGAATTTATCCGCAGGGTTTCCATGCCTGACCAAAGCCTCAAGATGAGGCTGATGGACGGCAATTGCCCGGTGAGCAAAACCAACGCTGCGCCGCTCAATCCAGGTGATGAAGCGAATCAACCGGTGAGATTTGTCAAGCCCAAATTTGGATTGATACAGTTCCGGCATCAGGTCATGCACATCTAACACCACTTTTGCCCCCAGCATCTTGGGTATCACCGCAACAAACACCATAAAATCCGGCATGGTGTGAATCTGAACAACCTGATAACGCTGCCTGAGGTGCAGATAAGCCAGCCAGAGCGAAGCGGCAAAAAAGAAAAACAGATATTTCAACAAATACATAAGCGCATTTGAGCCGCGGTATCTGCTAATCGGCAGTGGAAAAAACCTGACGCCGTTAAATGTTTGGATATTTTTCTGACCTTTTTCTTGCAGGCATATCACATCTACCTTATCGCCACGGTCTACCAGGGCTTCGGCCTCTCTGCGAATCCGGGTATCGCTGGGATAAGGCGCGTAAGCAACCATACAGATTTGCGTCATGAAGTTGACTCCTGATTAGTTCAAAGAAATTTCCACCACATGTTCTCCATTCCAGGCAACATCAAAATATTCTTGCCCACCGTGTTCAGGCTTGTTGGCTTTGGCCTGCCGGGGCCTGTGGACCCGCAGAAACAGGGGCGGGTTGGGCGCGCCGCCTTCTTGCCTCAGGCATAATCTGATTTTGTTGCCTGTAAAGCTGTACGCTTCAAACTTTACCAGCCGCCTTTGACGAAACCACCGCACTACCTGGCCGGCTGTTCCAAACCAAACCCCGCGTTTTTGAAGCTCTTGAAGCAAACGGAGATAAAACTCGCCCCACAATCTTTCCGGGGCCAGACTCCTCATATGCCACAAAATTGTAACGACGCCTCCATACCGGGCGGCTGTATCTAAAATAGACAGGCACAAATTCCAGGCTTGAGCCTCGGTTGCGGCCAGCCTATAGGGAAAAAACAAAGCCGTATCCTGAATATTCAGCGGGAGTTCCAATAAGCGGGTACTTTCTAAGGGTTGAAACGCCTGCATTGTGCCTGCCTTAAACCCTACCGTTTCGTTGTACCCAAAAGTCGAGTCGTAGCTGAAGCCCGCCTGTTCAAGAATGAGCGGGGATTGATGGTTGAAGCACAGCCAGTGCATCCGAACGCCAATCTCTCCCCGGAACCCAACAACCTCCCGGATTCGCTTCAATTCCTGTTCCCCCTTTTTGGGGCAGTGCCAGGCGTCAATCCCATGAAGAGCTATCTCGAACCCTTGCTCTCTCAGCAATTTTACCTGTCGCTGCACGTCGCCAATGTCGTAGCGGGTGGCTCGCCGGTGTGAAAATTGCCCGGATATCTTCTCTCCGGCTTTACCCTTAAAAGGAATCAGAAAAAATGTGGAGGAAAAACCCCGTTCGATGCCGGCGTATTGGTCAAACCTGTCCCAGTAATCTTTAATGACTCCCAGATAAACCAGGGGCAGGGCCAAAACGGCCAGCCAGTTTTTGAGCAATTGCATCAGCGAAGCTTTCTTGTTGACAAAATTTATTAGCGAACCAACTGTAGCCCGATAACAAAATCCCCAAAAAGTATGGTCAAACCTGTGTTGTCGAATTTCCACAAAATCAACATCGTGGGTAAGGCAGGCAATGAAGTTGTAGCCCCAGGGAACGGGGGGAATCTCAACTATTGGAATTCCCGCCTCGATGATACAGTCTCGCAACAATTCAATATGAGATTCAAGCGTTGGGGTCAGCGCGTGCTCAACGGGCTGGCCCTCGGTTAGCAGGAAAGCGGTCTCGTCAAACAGGTCATAGCCCACTCTCAGGGTTTTTCTGCCGGTTTGAGAAAACGCCAGCCCAATAGCTTCAGAACGACTCTGGTCGCCAGGCAACAACTGCCCCGGGCCGCGCAAACTTGCCAGCTTGCCATAGATTGGGATTCTGACGCCGTTGAAAACAAGATAATTTGAGATAGCGGAGTCCACGGTTATTGCGTTAAGCTGGTCAAACCGGGTTAGCGTTGATGAAAAAATGATGACCAGCCCGGCGTTTGGCTCAGGAATCTCATAGCGGGTTGAGAGGATTACCTGGTAGGCTCGGCCCGCTACATAAAACTCCCACGAGACTTTAAACAGCTCAAAAAACTCTTGAACAGCCCGTCTTTCGGTTGTATTGCATAAAACGCCTATCATCTCACTTCTCTTGGATTAAAATTTTGTTTTTATAGCGGGTGTCAGAGGGAGCCTCTGCTGAAGGGGCGTTTGTTATCCCTAAGATTTCCTTTAGTTCTTGTAGGTTTTGCTGCCATTCCTGGCCCAATAGAGTCCGCAGCGTTGCCATACCTTGCCGAAGGGCATCGTAATTGGCCTGCACCTGGCATACCCCTCGGTAGATGCCTTCTTTAGTATAAGGAATATGAACGGCGCCTGACGAAAAATAATCTTTTAGAACGGGCCAGTTGGAAGTAATCAGAGGTTTGCCTATCGAAACGGCCTCAAAGCCGCCCATAAGCAGGGTGTGGTTCCGGGTAGTTAGAACCATTATTGCATCAACGCCTTGCAGCAACCCTACATATTGTCGGTATGGCAAGTAACCCATCAGATGGCAGTTTTCAGGCTTTTGGGCCAGAATATTCCGGGTAAGGTGTTCTGAACTCCCCGAAAAATAGAAATCCACCTCCGGCAGACAACTGGCAGCTTCAAACACTATTTCTGGACGCTCGTCGGCTCTGAAACTGCTAATCACTGCCACCTTGAACCGGCTACTCAAATATAAGGGGTCGGCGCAGGAATAATTGCCCGGCGTGAACGCTAATACCAGATAGGGACATGCCCACTTTTCCACTATCTTTGCCTGAGATTTGTTGTGTACTATTGTTATCAGCGCCCTTTGTGAAAGCAGGCGATGGAGCCAAAGTAGCCAGCGCCAGCGCCGACCAACAAAGGCGCCTGTGTGCGAATCAATAGCATATTGCGCGCCATACCGGCGAGCGTAGCAATACGCGACAAGCGCGCAAAAAAGTGGCGGATTCTGAACCAGAATGATTGCGGGTTGTTCTTTTTTCAAGATTAGCCAACTTTTTGCAGCCTGAGCCACATACCTGAATGGGGCCTGAATTAAATTTTCAAGCTGCCCATACTGAATAAAGTGGAGGGAAGCGCCCAGATGCTGCGCCAAAAGCTCGGTACGCCGGTGAAAATGTATCCAGGCTATGAAGGTGATTTTCACGGTTTCAACTCCCTGTAACCAGACAATTGGCGTTCCAGAATTTGAGAGATTTCTTTAACGCGCTCGTCCCAAGAGTTTTCTCTGGCTGTAGCTACTCGCATCTCAATTGTCTGGGGGGAATAATCAGATAAAGCTTCGTCAATATAATCTATAAACTGGCTATTTGTTTTGCCGATACGAACCAGGTGGTTGTAGGGCTGCAATTCTGGCAGCGCCGTGGTCACAATGGCCCTGCCGCCCGCCAGATACTCGTGCAGTTTCAATGGATAGACTGAAGCGCCATGCCCGCTAAGTAAGTAGGGGATGAGGGCGACATCAAAAGCCTGAAGGTAGCCTGGCAGGTCAACCCGCTTTTTGGGGCCAAGGAAAAAAACGTTGGGGAGAGCATGCAATATTTGCTGATCTTCAGTGTCGGGCAGTGCATCTGGCCCTACCAGAACAACCGAATAGTTAACATAGATTTCGGCGATATGGCGCAATAGTTTCACATCAATCTGATACCCCAACCAACCGGCAAGGCCAATAATTGGGCGCGGTATATTGGCAATGTCCGGCGGTAGCGGCAGATTGGAAACCAGCGGGCGGTGGAACAACTCAAAATCAACCCCGTTGGGCATAAAGTAACTGTTGGGGTTGATAGCTTTGCGGCGCTGCCATTGGGCTTGTGAGGTGGCAAATACAATATCAACCTGGCTTGATAGCTGATTATCAAGTCGTCTGAGCAGATTGCTAACGCGCGCGTTGTCTATAAAGTCGGCAAACTCATCGTAGTTATAATAACAGGTCAGCTTCTCGCCGAATTTCCCTATCAGGTCAATTTGATATGGGCCGTAAAGCCACAGAATGGGAGCCTGCACGCCCAGCGCCCTCATCATCCGGCGAACGTGTCGAATGATAATTGCATTGTTGAGTTTTATAACCAGCGGCATGCTAAACCGCAGTACCGTCCGGGGTAGATGCCGGCGAGCATGGGGCAAACTGGAAGGGGTTGGAATTACCAACAAATTCTCTTGAGCCTTTTGGGACCGTATTGTAAAAAAGTTGGGCAGATTACGGGCCAGTTCGGCAATAACAGGTTGCTCAGGGTCACGGCCTGGCTCAAAGTACAGTACTCGATTTTGCGCGGCCAGGCGCGCCATTACGGGCTGGGTGTCTCGCCACAACGAGTTCCAATCTCGCGGCGCAATGCATAAAATAGTTTCGCCTTGCATCGTTCGCTCCAAAAAGCTTAATATGGCTCCTGTTGATATTGCATTGCCATGTAAACCTGCATCAATTGTTGGGCAATTATCTGCCAATCATACCTGCGTGTTACCATCTCTCTGGCGTTGGCGGTTATTTGCTGATACAGCGGTTGATTGGTCAGAAGGCATACGGTTTTTTCGGCAAATTGCCGGGGATTATCCGCCACCAAAAGATGTTCGCCATCCCTTACATCAAGCCCCTGGCAGCCAATTGTGGTGGAGATGACGGGCCGGCCCAAAGCCATTGCTTCTAATATTTTAAGCCGCGTACCGCCCCCGGCCCGCAGTGGCGTTACACTGGCGCTGCTTTTCTGGTAATAAGGAATAATATCATTAACCCGACCCGTTACATGCACCCCGCCACCGTTGAGCTTTTGTATTTCGGGCAGGGGGTCTTTGCCCACAATCCATAACTCTACATAACCCATATTCCGGCGAATATGCGGCAGTATTTCGTGGCAAAAATAGAGGGCAGCATCAATACAGGGCAGGTAACTCATATCGCCAATAAAAAGGAGGGCAGGAATGGATTGCCCATGTGGCAAAGGTTGATACCTTTGCGCGTCTACGCCATTGGGAATTACCTCAACCCGTAATTTTGGATTAACTGCCAAAAGGAGTTGCCGGTCTGCCTGGGAAACTGAAATACAACAATCAAAACGTTCAGCATACCGGCCTTCCCAGCGGCGCATCATTTGGCTGTGCAGCCAGATTCGTTGCTTGAGCAGAGGGTGACGCGTTACCCTGGCAATATAGGCCGCCTGGTCAAAGCCAATATCATAGAAGGATAGAATCCGCTTGCTTTGCGTTTT
Organism: uncultured Caldilineaceae bacterium; assembly: GCA_964486935.1. GTDB lineage: Bacteria > Chloroflexota > Anaerolineae > 4572-78 > J111 > CAZAPG01. The sequence goes on from CAZAPG010000004.1 coordinate 164,844, forward strand.
TGGCGGCAGAAGCTCTAAATATAGGGCCATAAACGACTCTTCAATTTGAACAACATCAAACGTTATCTTTTCCAGCAGCGAGGAAAGTTTTCGGGATAGCTCTTGGCAGTAGTGAAATTTAAGTTCTGGCGGGTTCCCTGCCAAAACGTAACGGATTAGTTCCGGTAAATGAACCAGGGGATGGCGTCGTTTTAGGAGTCCGGTGATGACACCCTGGCAAAACTCTTGCAAATGCGGCACGCCCTCAATTTCATCGGGCGTATGCAAATGCGTTGCCAGCCATACGTCATGGCGCTCGGCTATGCGGCGCAGCAGATTGTAAAGGCGGATGCGCCCGCCGGAAACCGGCGGATATGGAATTGTGTTGGTGATTATCAAAATACGCATATCAATAACTTTATGATGAGTCTATAAAAGTGGGTGGATACAGGTTACAGTTTAATTATCCGGGCCGGATTGGTCGCAGCGCCCTGGATGGCATTGCGCGTGTCTACAATTAAACGGCTGTTTTCTACCACCCAATTCCAGTTGTATATTTGATGGGCTGTTGTAATTACCACACAATCGGCATTTTGCAGAGATTGGGCTTTGAGCGGAACGCTGGTCATCGCCAGGCTATCTACTGCCAGCGCGGGTACATACGGATCGTGATAGAAAACCTGAGACCCTTTGGCCCGCAAAAGGTGAATCAACTCCAGCGCCGGCGATTCTCGCAAATCGTTTACATTGGCTTTGTAGGTAACGCCCAGCAGCAAAACACGAGAATTTTTTAGCGCTTTTGCATCATCATTCAGGGCGTCGGCAATTTTGTCTAAAACGTATTGGGGCATGCCAAAGTTTATTTCCTCTGCCAGTTGAATGAAACGGGCGTTGTAATTTAGCAGCTTCAATTTCCAGGCCAGATAATGGGGATCAATTGGCAGGCAGTGGCCGCCCAACCCCGGGCCGGGGTAAAAGGGCATAAAGCCAAAGGGTTTGCTATGGGCTGCCTCAATCACCTCCCACACATCTACCCCCAGCCGGTTGCACATAATGGCAACTTCATTAACCAGGGCAACGTTGACCGCCCGGAAGGTATTTTCTAAAAGCTTGACCATCTCCGCCGCCCGCGATGACGAGACCGGCACGACCTTTTGGATGATACATCCATACAGAACGCAGGCTGCCTTGAGGCAGTGGGGTGTTACCCCGCCGATTACCTTGGGTGTGTTAAGAATTGTCCAATCCTGCCGGCCGGGGTCAATCCGCTCCGGCGAAAAGGCCAGATAAAAATCTTGACCCACTGCCAGCGGAGCATTTTGGCTGCTGCGTGCTTCTTCTAGCCGGGGTAAAATCAGTTCCTCGGTGGTGCCGGGATAGGTTGTGCTTTCTAAAATAATCAGCATGTCTGCGTGCAGCCGCTGGGCAATTTCATCTGTTGCGGCAATAATGTAAGAAAGGTCCGGGTCCCTGGTTTTGCTCAAAGGGGTTGGCACGCAGATGATTACCACATCGCTTTTGGCCAGGGTGTTGTAATCTGTAGTAGCCATCAGGTGTCCCACTGGCGGGATGTCGTGCGAGGAGAATGGGCCGACAATCTGCCCGAGGGTGGCGGCTGAAATATCTTGAACATAAGAGCGGCCCTGGTTGATAGCCTCAACTTTGGTGTGGTCAATATCAATGCCAAAAACGGGGAATCCGGCCTGGGCAGCGGCAACGGCCAGGGGCAACCCCACATAACCCAGACCGATTACGCTAACAACAGCCTGCCGTTGGGTGATTTTGTCAAGCAAGTTCATTGTGAAATTCCTCTGTGTTGACTCGACTGCCTGCGATAGATGCCGGTTGGGCTACCTGAACAGATGGGGCGGCAGTGAGCGCCTTGCTCGTAAACGGTTGGGATTGTTCAAGCACCGTTTGCCGCCATAACTCAAAAAATAACAGGTTTCTAATTTGGAGCATGCTCTGCGCGCCAGGTGTATGGCAATGACGCTCAAGCAGGGCCTCCACTTGCCGGGCATCGTACAGGCCGCAGGCGCGGGCTTTGGCCGAAAGTAGAATCTGGCGGCAGTAACCGGCCATTGCCCCTTGAAACCATTGTTCCGTGGGAACCGTAAAGGGTAATTTGGGCAAATTCATTATGGAGTCCGGCAAAATATCGCGCATTGCTCGCCGCAGAATATTTTTGGTGGTGTAACTTCCATTGGGTTCGCGGCGTATTTTGTAACAGGAAGGAATTTGGGCGGATAGCTCAACCAAATCCTGATCCAGAAAAACCGGCCTGAAATCAAGCCCGTAAGACATAGCCATTTTATCGGCGCTCATCAGCAGGCTTTCTGCCACCCAGGTTTTGGTAAAAAAGTAAAGTACCTGGGATAACGGGTCGGCAGCGCCGCTGCGAGCGTAGATGTCGCGGGCCAGGTTGTAACAATGGTCGTCAACATCACGAAGCGGGGGGCAGTAGCGACGCTTCTCTTCGGCCTCAAAGGCCCACACCATCGCGTAATGTTCCGCGGCGTTGATGGTAGCCATATCTCGATTGCCCCGGGCCAGCCACGCTTGCAGCCGGTGGGGTAAAAATGGACTCAGCAACGCCGGCAGCGTTTCCCGGAGCAATGGCGGCAGCCGCTGAAACCGGCGGAGGCGGTCGAACCGCTTTTGTAAATCTCCAAACCCGTACCCGCCCATCACATCGTCGGCTGCCTCGCCACCCAGAAGCAGCGCTACATCCTTTCTGGCGCGCCCGGCCAGCAACATTCTAATGAGCGAGGCTTCGTCGGCCACCGGGTCGTCCATGTACCGGATAAAGCGGGGCAAAGCGTTGAGATAATCCTGGGCGGTAAAAGCCAGTTCCGAATGGCGGGTATTAAAAGCCCCGGCAACAATGCAAGCGCGGCTCAACTCGCTATGTTGGCCGCTGCCGGAATGTCCGCCGGAATATGTGTAAATTTCTGGCAGGCCCAACTGCCATAGCATCGCTACAATTGAGCTGGAGTCCATCCCCCCGGAGAGAAAGGCCCCTACCGGTCTGCCCGCTTTTAAGGGACGTTTTACCGCAGTGGCAAATGCCTGCCGGAAACGCTCTACATGTTGCGACTCGTTAAATTCTTTATCCGCCTCCGGGGGAAAGTGGAGATTCCAGTATGGCCGGATAACCGGGTGTCCCTCCTGGTAAATAATTACGTGGCCCGGCGCCAGCTTTTGCACGCCTGCCAGAATAGTTCGCGGCGGCATACTGTGTTGCAAAGTGAGGTATTCAGAAAAGGCCATCAGATCAATCTCACGGTTAACTTCGGGGTGTTGCATCACCGCTCTAAGTTCCGAAGCAAAAGCTACGCCTCCATTAAACTCGGCAAAGTAGAGCGGCTTAACTCCCAGCCGGTCTCGCGCCAAAAGCAAACGCCGGTTGCGCCGGTCCCACACGGCAAGGGCAAACACGCCATTGAGCTGTTGGGGGAGATTTTCGGCAACCTCTTCGTAAAGATGAGGCAAAATTTCTTTATCAGACCCGGCGCAGAGGGTGTGTCCTTTGGCCCGCAGATAATTGCGCAAATCCTGGTGGTTATAAATTTCTCCGTCGGCCATGGCCCAAATAGAGCCATCCTCGTTAGAGAAAAATAGTTGCCGCCCGGCGCCGGCTAAAGCGCAGATAGCCAGCCCAACGCCCTGGCGCAGATAGAAATCATTGGCAGCAGGCCCCCGATGAGCTATGGTGCGGGCCATTGCCTGCAATAAATTTTTATCAGCAAGCCGGTCGGGCGTATGGTGAACAATGCCGCAGAGTCCGCACATTTGATATCACCCCCCTTTCTGCCCCAACTGCGCCGCTTGAGGTATTTGCTGAACTTGAAAAGGTTGGGCCGGGTGGATGCCGGCCAGAATAACTGTTTTCAGAAATGTCTCGTACTGGTCTAGCATTGTCTCAAAGGTATGCTGCCGGTGGACGGTTTCAATGGCGGCCCGGCCAATGCTGGTCCCCAACGCGGGATTTTTGATGATTTGTTCAACGGCTCCGGCAAATGCCTGGGGTTGATTGGGTGTCACCAAAAAGCCGTTCTGACCGCTTTTGATAATATCTTTGGGGCCGCCGATATCGCTGGCAATGACCGTTAGCCCCTGCGACATTGCCTCGATGATACTCATCGGCAGGCCCTCCCAGCGCAGGGTTGGAAATAGCAGAGCCTGATAGGTGGCGTACCGGCGCATAAGCTCTAACCGGGGCACAAAACCAATAAACCTGACCGCGTGTTGCAGGTTGGCGGCCGTAATCAAATGTTGTAGTTTCTGGACATATTCCGGCCGCCCTTCGCCGGCCATATCCAGATAAACATTTTGACACTCTGGCCGGGCCAGCAGAATCTCCATCGCTTTAATCACCACTTCTGGCCCTTTTTGAGGCTCCAAACGGCCCACGTACAGCAATCTGAGAGGGTCGGTTGGCAATGGTTGTTTGGGTGGGTGCGGCGCAATCCACTCGCCCGGAATACTGCTGGGAATTACAGCTGCATTGCCAATATTGAAACCGGCCTGCTGATAACTTTGCCTGAGCGACTCGCTGACCATAATAGCGGCGTTTAGTTTTAGCTCTTCAAACTGCCTAAAGCCCAATAAGCCTGAGCGATACCACCTTTTTAGCCGCCGGGGTTCTTCGGCGTATTCTTTTTTCAAATGAATCAGCCAATGGCTGCCTATTCTAAATACCGTGGGCAGGTTTAAATCCTGCACCGCCAGAATTGGCAAAATGGATGTGCTCAACAGATGCCAGACAAATACCAAATCTGGATTAAACTGCCGGGCAAAGCGGCGCGTAATCCGGTAATTTTTAAGCCCGGCAAGCAGCAGCCGGTATTGCATTGCCCGGCGGTCTATCCCTCCTGTTGAAATCAGGTCAACCCAATGCAAAATACGATGCGCATGGCCCTCTACCGCACCTCCTTGCAGGCCAAATCTGCTGGTGACAACCACAGGCGTGTGGCCTCTTGCCTGCAAACCTTCCGTTACTAACTGGCAATTCAACTCATACGAGCCGACATGGAGCGGTGGATAGTGGTCTGTTAAAACCAGTATTTTCATGGGCAACCCCCAAATAGCGCCGGAGGCTTTAGCAACCCGGCCACCAAACGTTGGCGATAGGTGAGCCGCTCCCGGCCGGGCAGGCTCAAAACAGCGTTGTCTCTGGCGTCGATGCGGCTAATCTGGTACGGGTCGTCGCCGTACTCGTTTACAGGCAGAATCTTTTGAACCGGATAGGGGTCATTCCAAACCGGAAATGGTTTTTGGGGGTTGATATCAATGAAGGCGCTCACGTAACCGGTTTCTCCAGCTAAACAATTTGCCAGCGCGCTGTACCGGTGCCAGGGGTAGCTGATGTGGCGCACGGTGTGTTGCGGCAGATTCCCTTCGATGAGTTGCTTGCTGCAATTAAGGCTATGCCGGATAGCCTGCGCCTGCTCCGCTTCGGTCTCAAACAACTCCCGGAGGCTGTGCTGCCGGCGATATTCGGCGGCAAATTGGGTTAGTTGGGTGCGCCAGTGGGGGTTGTTAAAAAATGTTTCGCTGCCATTTTGTTCAACATAATCAACGCAGGCTTCTCGCAAGGTTTCGTCATCAAAAAAACGTCTGGCTGCACCCATCCGCGATTGGTAACGATAAATCGGCGTGCCCATTTTGGGGCGGGTATGAAGCCTGTCGGCAGCGCCGTAGCGGATTACCGGAACGGCGTAGTTGTGGTAGCCAAACCGAAACGTTGGGTTGATGAAATCGGTAATCACCGGGGTGTAAAAGATGAGGGTGTGCTGAAAGGTGTGAGATTGAAAATCAATAAGGCCACTGGCGTGCATTTGCCGGGCTTCATCCCAGGTGATGGCCGGGGTGTCGCTCAAATCGGCGTTGGTTAGCGCGTTCATTGAAACAGCCTGACCGGTGTTGTAATCATTCAGATTGGGACGAACCCCGGTTGCTTGCATGGTTGCCGGCACCAAAAAACTGACGGCTTTGAGGTGGTATTTTTGCAAAATTGGGTAGGCAATTGTCCACAGCGTGGCCCGACCATCATCAAACGTGAGCAGCACAGATTTGGGCGGCAGCGGACGCCCGGATACCAGATGGTGGTACAACTCATCGGCGTGCAGGGTGTGGTAGCCTGTTTGGGCCAAATATGCCATATGGCGTTCAAACTCGGCCGGCGTAACTGAATCTGGGGTGGCCCGGCTGCCCACAGAATGGTAAGTGAAAACAGGGATACCAAGCTGGTCTGCGCCAACATCTTTGTAGAAAAAGTTGGGGCGGCGTTTTGCGGTTAACCGGCGGCAGGTATTGGTTACTCGCCGCAGTAAAAAATAGATGGCTGTGCCGGCAATAAAAAATTGCAAAAGCCTTGTTTTCATTTCTCAAAAACCGGCCGGTGAGCCGGTATCCACATGCTGTTCAAAAGGGTCAACAGGTCAGCGGGCGTTACTACCGAAAAAGCCAAACACAACCCCACAAACACAAGCAACACGCCCGCTCTAAAAATTACCAACTCGCTGCCAACCCCCCAGTAGAGAGCCAGGCAAATACCCAAAAAAAGGGCCGGCTTAAGATACCCGCTTAAATGCACCTCAATTTTTTCCCGGCGCAGGCACCACACAGAAACAGGGTTACTCACAATATCGGAAGCCAGCCGGGCGTAAACCGCGCCCATAAATCCAAAAACTGGAATCAGAAAAACGTTAGCAATAACGCTCACTATTGCCATTACCAGGTTAACAATAAGCAAATAGGCCGGGCGTCCGGCCGAAACAAAACCGGTATCAAGAATTTGGCTTATTACGGAAATGGCCGCTACTATCATTAGCAATCCCAGCGCCGGTACGCTGGGTAGATATTTGTCAGAAAAGATGAGCACAATAATCTCAGGGGCAAAAAGGGTAAACACCAGCGCGCTAAACATGGTGACAAACGCGCCGAGCCGGACAAAATTGTTCAAAATTTGCTCGGCTTCGGCGCGCTGTTTATGGCCAAACAGTTCTGACATATGGGGAAAGTAAACCGATTGCAGGGTTTGGTAAACCCGGCGGAAGTAGTTGGGAATTTTGGCGGCTACTTCCAGGTAGGCAATAGCAGCCGGACTCATCAACATACCCAAAATTAAAATATCGACACGCTGAATGATATAGGTTAAAAAATCATTGCCCTGTAACGGCAAGCCAAATTTCAGTATCTCGCGGATTAACCTGAAATCAAAAGCAAAAACTATTGGCGTGGGAATCATCCAATAGCGCACTAAAATTGCTGCGGAAAGCGAGAGCACAAGGGCCAGAATAAACCCCGCCACATCCAGCCTGAAGACAAGCAGAAACAGTAAAACCAACCCAAAATTTAACGCGCTGGTAAAGGCTTGCACATAAGCCATTTTCTTGAATAGTTGGAACCCTTGCATAATGTAAGAAAGGGTCCCTTCGGTAAGCTGAACGGCAAAAAGAACGGGCACAAAGATAAATAAAGATGCAAGTAACTCGGAGGGAAACAGAAAAAGCAGAAGGGGTTTGCCGATAATAGCCAGCAAAGAAACAGCAATGACCGTCAGTAACCTGAAAGTCATCAGGTTATTAACAATAATCCGTCGCTCCTCGTCGGTTGACGCGCTGGCAATAAATTTGGCTGCCGATAACCGCAAGCCCACATTACCGATTACCTCTAACAAGTAGACCGTTGCTAAAAGTAAAAAATAAACGCCAAAATGGGCCTCTGGTATCACCCTGGCGGCAATGGTTACGCTCAGAAAGCCAAATACCAACTGCGCCAGAGTACCAACCCCCATCGAAATAATGCCTCTAATAACCCTGGCGCTTTTATCGCTAACCATGTGTCCCGGGCGACTCATCGCAACTCGCTTTCTCTAAACGCCGCCTCGTTGAGGCCCATCATCAGGCCGATAACCGGTGTCCAGAACCATTGCATAAAGATAGGGCTGACAATTGCCGCAAATAAAACTCCCAGGTAAGTAAGGGTAAAGCCCAAAGTAGCGCCCCTCATCTGGGCATTAGCCATAATATGCCAGAACTTAAACCCACGAAACAGAAAAACCGACGATAGCCACGCCAAGCCCAGATATCCAAATAAACCTGATTCCATCAATATCCAAAGATGCCCATTGTGGATATAGGCCCGGCCATCAAACTCTTCACCATCTAGCCGGGTATCCCAGGGGCGATACCTGGCCCCCAGCCCTATCCCCAGCAGGGGGTGAGCAACAATCTGCCGGAATGCGTGCCGATTTTCAACATATCTGAATTGCAGGCTGCCTTCCGCAAGGGTGTCGTTGGTGGTAAGGGTGCTAAACCTGGCATATGCTGCTTCTGCCAGCCGCGATAGCGCACTGTCGGGGCCATAAAATGCAGGGGCTAGTATCAGCGTTGCTAAAAATAAAACAATCATGCTTAGGCTTACCAACCTCTTTCTATCTTGCTCGGTGGTTAAACAGGTTAACAAAAACAAGGCCAGTACCGTTGCCACCCAAAACGCGCGAGAAAAGGTCAGCACCAGCGCCCCGCCTAGCAGCCCACATTGCGCCAGGTTTAACAGACTTATCAGCCTGAACCTATCTATAACCAAAATGGTAGTTGTCACAATAAACGCCACCAGAACCAATGATTGACCCGGCGGCAAAATTCTGGTGATACCGGCATAGCCTGTTCCCTGGGTGGCAAGAGTTTCAACCCGGCCTGGTAGCAGATTTACAACATTGCCTACCAAAAATTGGGCAATCATAGCTCCGGCCACAATAGTGGCCAATACAAAAAAGCCGTTCAGCAAAAAATAAAGCTGGCGCTTTTCTCGAACCAGATTGGTAACAGCAAAAAAGATAAGGTAATAAGTAACAATTCGGATGGCTCTAATTGTGGGTTGCGCGTCAACAGATGAGCGTAGAATTGCGGCGGCGGCGGTTAAGACAATTGCGCCGTAAAATACCAGCAGCGGCCAATCGAGCGGGGTGCGTATAAGTTTGAAGCCGGGTTCTACAAGGGCGCGAACCACAATAAGCCCCAACGACCCCAAAAGCAGTATATCCGGCACATGCAAACTTCCAACGCCAATAGGGATAAGCGGTAATCTGTTTTCAAATATAATACTCGAGGTGGCTACCAAAATGCCCAGCAGGGCTATTTCTGGCCGTTTGAGGATGGCAAAGATAAGAAAAACCCCGGCTAATCCGGCCAGCACAAGCAGCGGCGAAAACACCAACAAAGCCAGTCCTAAAAATAGCCCCGCGATTCCGGCAATCACACAGTGAACCGGCCAATTATGGACGCTGAAAGGGTGTCTTAAATAAAAACGCGATATCATTTGAACCTATAAACCGGCCATTACCGCCGCTTCCGGTACGCTTTTAAAGAAACTGACAATTTGGGCCGATACATAATGCGCCTGGTCCGGGGTGAGTTCCGGAAACATTGGCAACGAGAGAATTTCACCACACAACTTCTCGGCTACGGGAAATGCGCCCCATTGAGTGCGCTGCCGGGCGTAAAACGGCTGCGAGTGAACAGGTTGGGGGTAATGAATACCTGTGCTGACCCCGCATTGACTTAAATGAGCGCGGAGCGCATCGCGCTGCGGCGTTCTGATAACGTAAAGATGATAAACGTGAGTGCTGAAAGAGGGGACAAATGGCGTATCAATATTGCTCTCGGCCAAAAGCTCGTTGTATAGCGCGGCACGTTGCTGGCGGGCTTGCAGCCAATCTTCAAGGTGGCGCAGTTTGACGCGCAAAATGGCGGCTTGCAGGGTGTCGAGCCGGTGGTTAAACGGCGGCAACTCATGGCAGTTTTGCGTAGTTCGGCCGCAGTTACGCATAGATTTTATTTGCTCGGCTACCTGGCCGCTGTTGGTGGTAACTATTCCGGCTTCGCCGCAAGCGCCTAAATTTTTGGTGGGATAAAAACTAAACGCCGCCGCATGCCCCAGCGACCCGGTTCGCCGGCCACGATAACAGGCTCCATGCGCCTGGCAGGCATCTTCAATAACCACCAGGTTGTATTTTTCGGCCAATTGCATAATGGCGTCCATCTCGGCCGGCAGCCCGTACAAATGCACCGGAATGATGGCCCGCGTGCGCTCGGTGATGGCCTCTTCAAGTTGGGTTACGTCGATGTTGTATGTCAGCGGGTCTACATCAACCAAAACCGGGCAGGCTCCGGCAAACGTTGCCGCCGCCGCTGTGGCAATAAAGGTGTGGGTTGGAACAATGACTTCATCGCCCGGCCCAACCCCAAATGCGCGCAGGCTCAATTCTAGTGCCGCCAGGCCGCTGCCGACCCCTACGGCGTAGCGGGTTCCACAAAACGCGGCAAACTCTTCTTCAAAGCGGGTTACATCTGCGCCCAGAGAGAAATCGGCGCGCTCCATAACCTGCTCAATAGCGCTAATCAACTCATTTTTTAAATGACGATGCTGTGCTTGCAGGTCAATAAATGGCGTTTTCATTTTGCTTTCCCTCTGGCTAATCGTTGCGCTTTTACATCAAGTCCATCCAGATATGGCTGTCCCCAAAATTTAAAGGGGCAACTTAAATCAGAAACCTGTTTGACCACCCGCGCCGGAACGCCGTAAGCCACAACAAAGGGGGGAATATCGCAAGTAACAACGCTTCCGGCGCCAATGAGCGCGCCCTCGCCAATGGTAATTTGTGGCAGCAGCGTTACATTTACCCCAATCCGCGCCCTGCGTTTGATGGTTGGCCCCTGCATACACAGCCCGCATTCCGGGTGGGGATCGTTGGCAATGGTTACGCCGGGGGCTAAAAAAACGTCATCCTCCAGGGTGGTAAATTGGGCAATGTATACGTTGCAATGAATTTTTACGCGGTCGCCAATCACGCAGCCGTAATCAATGGTCGAGTTGTTCCAAATGCTCAAATCCTCGCCTATGACATTTTCTTCGCGGATGACCACATTGTGCCCGGTTTCTAACCGCGCTCCAATGGTTGAGCCGGCATAAATTACCGTGCCGGAGCGTATCCGGGCCTGGGGGCCAATTTTGAGTTCTAAATGGGCAATTTTGCGGGCGGGTAAATATCCCAAAATAGCTCCTGTATCAACCACGCGCTCTGCCGAAAGAATCATTTGGTCGCTAAAGCTGAGGGTTGACATGGCGGCTTCTCTGGCCTTGATTGGCCTTGATAATTTCTTGAGTGCCCCCATTTTGCAGAGAGCGCTGGGCTGTTTCCAGTATTTGCACCACTTTCAGCCCCACTCTACCGCTGCTCTGGGGTTCGGCGTGTTTTATGATGCAATCCAGAAAGTGTTGACACTCTAGCCGAAGCGGTTCAACAAAGTGAATATTAGGAACCAGCACATCACCATAGCGATAGCTGCATTGAAAATCGCCATATGTGTTGGTGTAAGGCGGGGGGTCAACCCCTTTGTCATATATTTTTATTTTCTCCAAGGTATCCACGTCGTCATAAACGGCCATTTTCCGGCTGCCAACCACGGTAATCCGGCGCACTTTGCAGGGATCGAGCCAACTGATATGGATATGAGCCAGAACATTATCGGGAAATACCAGATGCAGATAGGCAATATCGTGTGTGTCTTTGAATATACAGCTCCCGCCCTGGGCGCTCACCTTGATGGGGTCGCGGTCAAGAATGTATCGAAGAATTGAAAGGTCATGGGGGGCCAGGTCCCACAATACGTTCAGGGTAGGGTTAAACAGGCCCAGGTTAACTCGCACCGCATCAACGTAATAAATTTGCCCCAATTCACCCCGGCTGATGATTTCTTTCAGGGCGCGCACAGCCGGATTATATTCAAATGTGTGGCCCACCATGAGTGTGAGGTCGCGTTGTTCGGCCAGGTCAATTAATTTTTCTGCATCTTCACTGCTAAGAGTAAGAGGCTTTTCTACAAAAACGTGCAGGTTATGTTTAAGGCAATCTTGAGCAATTTGAAAGTGAGTGGCCGGGGGGGTGGCAACGACAACGGCATCTAACGGCATATCAAAAAGGTCTTTGTAGTTGGTGGTCAACTCAATTTGAGGATAGCACCGGTGAATGTAGTTAAGCCGCTCCGTTTTGCAATCGGCAATTGCCAGCACATTTGAGGCGGATATTTCAACAAAGTTGCGTATCAGGTTGGGTCCCCAATAGCCGCACCCTATTACACCAATATTAATTTGTTGCTCCATAATAAGATCCTCGGATATTTGAGCTACACTGCCCCTTTGCCTTCTACCATAACCAGGGGCGTTTTTAATAGGATTTTAAAATCCAGCCATAGCGACTGGCGCTCGATGTACCAGATGTCTAAATTTACCATTTCGTCAAAGCTTGAAGAGCTGCGGGCGGTTACTTGCCACCAGCCGGTAAGGCCCTGTACGGTTTCTAACCTTTGCAAGTGCCAAAATTCGTACATTTCTACTTCGTAGCGGGTAGGGGGTCTTGGCCCTACCAGGCTCATATCCCCTTTGAGCACATTCCACAGTTGCGGCAGTTCATCCAGACTGCTTTTGCGAAGAAAATGTCCCATCCTGGTTATTCGCGGGTCGTTGGTTAGTTTGTAGAATTTTCTGTTCTGGCCCTGTAGCTTTGCCATCTCGGTGTTGTTGTGAATAAAGGCTTTTACAAATTCACGATGCAATAGGGTGTCAGCATTGTAGGCCATTGAGCGAAATTTGTAGAGGGGAAAACTGATCGCCTCCCAAAACACCTGCCCATTTTTTAGGCGACGCCTGGCGTTAACCCGCTCCTGCACAAAGAAAATGGGGCCTGGCGAGTCTAATTTAATCAGGAGGGCAATCAACAGCATTAAGGGCATTAAGCCGGCAATCAATAAAGCGGATAAAACTACATCAATCCACCGCTTGTAGCGGAAATAAGCCATTCTGTCGAAGGCCGCAAGGTTGTTCTGTTGAGGCCAGGATAACTCAAGTGGTTTGACCATTAGCCATTAATGGTGGTAATAATAGTAGCTTTTATTTGCCTGGGTTCGGTTTACAATTACGCCAATCACCTGGGCTTTAACTGTGGCTAACTGGCTTTGAACTGCCCGGATGGCTTCCTGACGCGTTTGCGCCTGTCCAACAACCAGTATTACTCCATCTACCAGAGAGGCAATTACCGCCGCGTCGGCTACTGCCAGCAGGGCGGGGCTGTCAACCAAAATTACATCAAAGTTTTGCTTAAGGGCGTTGAGTAGTTGGGCCATTGGGTCAGAGTCAAGTAACTCAACCGGATGGGGAGGGAGCGGGCCGCTGGTCAATATTTTAACCTCTGCTATTGCGCTGCTTTGCAACGCCTGGGCCACCGGCACATTTTGGGTTAAGATGTTACTGAGGCCAATATTATTAGGCAGCGAAAAAAATTTGTGCAGCGTGGGCAAACGAAAATCGGCATCGATGATAATAACCTTGCGGCCTGAGTGGGCGATAGCCAGGGCAAGATTAACCACAATGGTCGATTTTCCCTCGCCGGGTTCAGCGCTGGTAACAAGCAGGGTTTGCAGGGTTGGTTTAGCGGCAAATATATTGGTTCGCAGGCGGCGGAAGGCCTCGCCCTGGGGCGAAGTGCCGTTTAGAAAAATAGTTTGTGCCGGTTGTTTTGAAACGGCGGGGATTTCTCCCAGGGTGGGCAACCGGGTGAGTCCTTCTATTTCTGGGGTGGAGTAAACGGTTGTATCCAGATTTTCAAATACAATGGCCAGCCCTACCCCTCCGGCCAAGCCAATAATGGCCCCCAAAATAATGTTTAGCTCCAGGCGGGGTTTGGACGGAATGGTCGGTACGGCGGCCGGCTCAACGGTAGAAAAGGTATGGTCTCGCCCCTCTTTGGTTTTTCTACTCTCCATAATCAAAATATTGGCCAGGGTATTGGCTGCTTCTGCGGCTACAACGGGGTTTTGGTCTTCTACCGCAATTTTTATTAACTCAGAATCGGGGGAGAAGTCTATTTCAATTTCGGGGGGGTAGGCAACATTCAGCCGCTGCTGAAGCTCTGCCACCACCGGGGCGCTGGTCGCAATCTCCGCGTATGTGCTCATCAGCCGTTCGGCATAGCGGATAACGCCATAATCAACCTGCCCGCCGCTGCTGGTTGCCAACCGTAACGTAGTTGTGGCAACGTATTTTGGCGTTGCCATAAACGCGCCAATTATCGCCACCACCATTGTTACAACAAAGGTCACTAAAATGACCCATTTGCGCCGCCACAAAAGGGATAGATAAATTCTCAGTTCCATAAGCTCATAACCTTATCCGTGACCATATGGCACTGACGCATTTACCGGATTTTTCAGACCGGCCCGGCTTTTTTATAACAAAAGATAGAGCAATATTAAGTCTCAGCAGATCCAAATTGCCCGGAAGGCGAACAGCCTTATATGGCAGCAGGCGGCATAAAACTACGCCGGCTACCTGAAAATCAGATCTGTTGAGTTCAGGGAAGTATCAACAGCGCAAGATGAGGCAGGCAAAAAGCGAAGAATCTGAGAGGAGTGCAATTTTCTGAGGTACGGTGAGATATAACTCTCGCCGTATGAATTTGCAGATTGGTTTAGTCTATAAAATTCAAGAAAGATGCCAAATAAATAATCAGGTCTGTGAAAATAACCTGAAACTAAACGGAGTCTCTAATGTTAAATAAATCTCTGGCCCGAAGCAAACTTCTAAAATGCCTCTAAACAAAAAGTAATTTCTTCCCCAATTAGCCAGTATACCCCATATAGTTAAGAGATAGAAGTGACAAATATCACCATTGTTTTGTGACGTTTGTCACAACTTGGGCGTGTCCTCTGGAACTGCAATTTGATGACTGCTTTAATATAGGCGAGCATTGGGTAATGGTTGGGGAGCGTGATATTTGTTTGCTGCACATCATCTGGTAAAATTTATCGCAAAAGGAGTTGTCGAATGAAAATAGCCGTTGCCAGTGACGAAAAAACATATCTGACCGATTTTGTGGTTGAGTATCTCAAAGAAAAAGGGCATCAGCTCACCCTGCTGGGGCCGTTAGCCGGAGAAAACCTGCCCTGGACGCTGGCCTCTGAAAAACTGGCCGATGCGGTAGCCAATGGTCAGGCCGATGAAGGCGTGCTGTTTTGCTACACCGGCACCGGCGCCTCGATAGCGGCCAACAAAGTGCCCGGCATCCGGGCCGCCCTGTGCGGCGACGCCCAAACTGCCCGCGGCGCGCGCTGGTGGAACGATGGAAACGTGCTGGTCATGAGTCTGCGGGCCACCTCGCCGGAAGTGGCCAAAGAAATTTTAGACGCCTGGTTCTCGGAAACGGTTCGGCCCGAAGAGAGAGCGACGATTGACCAATTGAAAGAGATTGAAGCCCGCCACTAACGCCATATTTACGTTACGCTAAAGCAGGTTCAACTCGCGGCCCCGGGCTACAGCTTCAACCCGGTTGCGAACGCCCAATTTGCCGTAAATCTGGCCGGTGTAATATTTAACCGTGCCGGTGGCAATAATCAACCGTTCGGCGATTTCCGGGTTGGTCAACCCGTCGGCCATCAGTTGGAGAACTTCTATTTCCCGTTCCGTCAGCGGCTCAACCAGCGGGGTGGGGTAAGCCGGGGCCGCCTCTGGCTCGCCGGAGGTGAGAGGGGTCGCCAACAGGCTTTGAACCCTGGCTAACAGGGGAGTCAGGTTATCGGCGGGGGGCTGAACATCGGCGCGCGCCCGGAGGCTGTGGCTGGCCTGCTCTCTGATTTTGGGGTTGCTGGCCGGGTGCTGGTCAATCAGGCTTAACAGCTCCCATCTCAATTCTGCGGGGCCGGTCTGCTCCAGCAAGTCGGCAATGCCGGCCAAAATTGATAACAAGAGCGGCAGAAATTGCATTTCTGCCGCAATCTGGAGCGCCTGCTGAAAGTGCCGGCGGGCGCTGCGCGCATCACCCCCGGCCAGGGCGCTGCGACTCAAGCCGTTGAGCGCGGCGGCTAATCCACCCCGGTCGCCAATTTCCTGATAGATGGCCTGACTTTGCTCAAAAAGTTGCCTGGCTTCGGCAAAATTTTGTTGCTGCAAGGCCACTTCCCCCAAATGATTCAAAGCGAAAGCTATGCCTTCGGGGTCGTTAAACTCCTGGCGTAAAATATAGGCAGCCTGATAGTGCTCCTTGGCGGCGTCATAATTTTTAAGGGCCAGGGCAACGTTGCCCATCTCAACCAGGCAATAGGCCTGAAACCAGCGGTCTCCGGCGGCCAGCGCGGTGGCGTGGGCCTGTTGAATATAATGCCGGGCCGACTCGTACTGCCCGCCAAGCAATGCGGTTCGCGCCAGCAAATAACAGGCCGTTTGATGATTGGCCGCATTGGGGTGGGCGTCACAATATTGGCGAGCTTCCTGGGCGATGGTTGCGGCTTTGTTGTAATTGCCCCGAATTAAGGCGATCATGCTAAAGAGCAGCCGGGGGTCTGAGGTATATTTAGGTAGCGGAGGGATGTCAAGCTGCTGGTACAGGCGCTGGCAGCGGGCGGCGGCGGCCTCCGCCTCGGTTAGCCGGCCCAGCCGAATATAATACCAGCCCAAAATTGACAGCAAGCCGGCCAATGTTTGGTCAATTTCAAAGCTGGGTTCCTGTTTATCCAGGCTTTGCACCGCCCGTTCAAAGGCATCAACCCCTTCCAGGTAACGGCCCCGAAATTGAAAAAAAAGGTCCAGCGTATCATCTGATTTTTGGATTTCGTCAACCCTGGCCAGCTCGATAGCCCACTGCCAGGCTGCCCGAATATTCTCTAACTCCTGCTCAATCTCAAGGGTGGCCGCCCGTTGCCGCCGGCCCCTGACATCGGCCTGACGCTGGTGCAAAAAATCGGTATAGTAGGCGCAGTGTAAATCATAAACCTGGGCCACATCTTCTGGCGAGCGGCCCAGATGTTCGGCGGCGTATTGGCGCAGCAGTTCGTGAATTTGATAGCGACCTTCGGGTAGCCAGCGCAGCAGCGATTTGTCTACCAGCGCAGTCAGGGTAATCAGCGAGGCCCCGGCCACCTGTTCGGCGGCCTGGCGGCGAAACGCGCCCCGAAAGACGGCTAACCGTTTGAAAACGGCCTGCTCTTGGGGGGTGAGCAATTCCCATGAGCGGTTGAAAACGGCCTGCATGCTCCGGTGCCGGTCGGGAACATCCCGCAGCCGGGCGGCCAAAAAATCAAGGTCTTGACCAATTTCGGCGGCAATTTCGGCGCAGGTCAAGCTTTTGGCCCACGAGGCGGCCAGCTCGATGGCCAGGGGCGTGCCTTCGACCAGCCGGCAAATTTGGGCCACGCCGGCCCGCTCATTCTCCAGCGAGAAGTCGGGCCGCACCCGCTGGGCGCAGCGCGCAAAAAGCTGAACCGCGCTAAAAGATTCCAGCGTTTCCGGCCGGTTGTCGGCCGGGTAGGGCAGGCCATCTACCTGATAGAGCCACTCCTCTTGTAAATTCAACGCCTCCCGCGAGGTGAGCAACAGTTTAAGGCCGGTTGTCTCTTGCAGCAACATGGTAAGCTGGGGCGCTGCCGCTAACAGATGCTCAAAATTATCCAAAATCAAAAGCAGTTGCCTGTCGGCCAGGTAGCGGGCTAGTTGGGTGTGGGGGCTTTGCGGGCCGGAAAGGGAGAAGTTCAGCGTGTCGGCAATGGCTGATGGCAGCAAATTGGGGGTTTCAAGGGGTTGCAGCGCAACAAAGTAGACTCCGCCGGAAAAGTCGGCCAGCAGCTCGCCCCCGGCCTGAATGGCCAGCCGGGTTTTGCCGATGCCGCCGGGGCCAATCAGGGTGAGCAGGCGGCAAGCGGGGTTAGCCAGTTGCCGGGTAAGCTCGGCCAGTTCGCGGCTGCGGCCCACAAAGGGGGTAAGTTGAACCGGCAAATTATGAAGTTTTTTAGATGCCTTTGCTGGCGGTTGAACGGAAGCCATTTTTCAGCCTGGATGCGGGGTTGCTCTGGTTAAGGCCACAACCCCATAACCTGTCGCAAAATCCCCAGTTCGCCGGTATGATAAGCGTTATGGCTGGCGATGATGTTGACCTCGCGTAAAATATTGTGCTGATACTCGCCACTGTTGGGCAATGGCGCAAACAGGTCAACGTTGGGGTTGTTGATGATATCCACCAGTTTTTGCCGGTCGGCGTAGAAATCCTCAATTGTCTGTTGCCAGCCGGCCAGATTGGTTTGGGCCGATTTGTCCGGCCAAAGGTCATCGGGAAAGTTGGGCCATTTGTAATTGTCTGACAGGATATATTCAACAATATCTTTCTGACAGATGCGTATATGCTCAAGCAGATGCCAAAATGTGTAGTCGCAGTTGGGGGGCCTGGTATTGATATGCTCCTGGGGAAAATTGGCTACCGCATCCTCAAAATCCATATGCGCCTGCCGAATGGTTAGCATTCGCGCCAGTTGGTTTCTTAGCTCCTGGTTGTTCATATTAATTTTCTCCTGAATAACAACGCCGGGGTTTTATGGCAATAATTTGCCCTGTTTGCCGGCAGCAATACGCCGTCGCTCCATACTTTATTGACAACCCGGATTACGCGCAAATCGGCGGGCGGTCAAATCTGGCTCCATTATTAAATGAACGCGCAGCCGCCTGTCTGTGGTATAATAAAGCCCGCCATTTATTACCGAGCCATGTTTTGTCCATCCCAAAAAAGTTGAAGCGCGACACTCAGCCAAAAAACAAATACGGGTGGGGTTATTGGCAGCGATTGCTGGCTTTTTTTCTGGTATCGCTGACAATTGCGCTGGCCGGGTTGCCCTTTGCTCTGGGCGTGCTGTTTATGTTGGGGTTACTCTACGCTCCCTGCACTGAAAGCAGTCTGGCCCCGGCAGATTACGGCCTGACCGCCGAGCCGGTTGAGATTCCGGCCAGCGCGGGCGGTCGCTTTAGAGGTTATTTTATCCCCGGCGCTAATGGCGCCGCCATTATTATGCCGGCCCCTTTTACCGGTGGACGCGGCGCCCGCTTGCCGCAAGCGGCCATGCTGGCCCGCCACGGATTTGCCGTGTTGACGTTTGAATCGCGGCGCTGCGCCGGTATGGGGCCGCTTAGTTTGGGCTATCGAGAAATAGACGAGGTGGCCGACGCGCTCAACTATCTGCATTCGCGGGCGGATGCCAACCCCAATAGCATTGGCGTTTATGGCTTTTCGTCGGCGGGGGCAACAGCGGTGATGGCCGCGGCCCGGCTGCCTCAACTCTGCGCCGTAGTGGCCGAAGGCGGATACGGCAACTTTGTGAATGATGCTTTGGGAAATAACAGCGGCAATTGGCTCGCCCTTTATTTTTTTGCGCTGTACCGCCAGGGCATGCGCCTGACATATTGGGCCGTAACCGGCCTGAGCATCGACCGGCTCAACCCGGCGGCGGTGATTGCCCGCATTGAGCCTCGCCCTGTTTTATTAATTTACGGCAGCCGGGAGGTGAGCCTGCCCGGCGGGCGTCAACAGCAGGCAGCAGCCGGACCCAATACCCGGTTGTGGATTGTTGACGGGGCCGGCCACGGCAATTATTTAAGCGTTGCGCCCCAGGCATACGAGTCTAACGTGGTTGAATTTTTTAACCGGGCGCTGCTTGAAAAGCCGTGCTCTTTTTATTAGCCGGCGTTTTGCAAGACAAACCCGGTTTGTTTTACAATACCTCAAGTTACCTGGGAAGGTAACTATTCAGGTAGTTGGCCGGAACGCAGAGAAACCCTGAGAATAAGCAGAGATACACAGAGAGTTTAATAATACTTTTCTTCTTTCTCCGTGAATCTCTGCGCTACCTCTGTGTCGCTCTGTGTACCTGAATAGTTACCTGGGAAGATGCAGAAAAACACACAAACTAATTTCAGGAGAAAATGCATGTCTATATCATTTATTGACCCCAATCTTATGAAACAGGCGCTGCAAAACGGCCAATCGGTGGTGGGGACCATGGTGTCAGAAATTCGCCAGCCGGCGGTGATGCAACTGCTCAAAAATGCCGGTTTTGATTTTGTGATTATTGATAATGAGCACGGCCCCTTTAATATTGAAACCATTGCCGACCTGAGCCGTATGGCCAAGCTGCTTAACCTGACGCCCATTGTGCGCGTGCCAGATTTGTTTTACACGTTTATTGCCCAATCGCTGGACGCCGGGGCGCAGGGGGTCATGATTCCCCGCATTTTTAACGCCGAACAAACCCGCGAAGCGGTGCAGATGGTGCGCTACCCGCCGGTGGGCCGGCGGGGAAGCGCCCAATCTCGCGGGTACACCCACTTTAAATCGGGGCCGGTTTCGCAGGTAATGGACAAAGTGAACCAGGAAACGCTGCTGGTAATTCAAATTGAAACAGCCGAGGCCATCGACAATATCGAGGCAATTGTATCTACGCCCGGCGTAGATATTGCCTTTATTGGCCCCAATGATTTGTCGATTGCCCTGGGGGTTCCCGGTCAGATGGACTCGCCCAAATTGCATGCCGCCATTGAAAAAATGATTGACGTGTGCCAGCGGCATAATGTTTACCCGGCGCTGCAAATGAACGATGTAGAAGGGGCTGTTTACTGGGCCGGCAAGGGTATGCGGATTATGAGTTGTTTTTCAGAGGCCGGGCTGATGGTTCGCGGCGGCGCGCAGGTTACGTCGGCCGTAAAAGAGGTTTATGGCCGTTAAAAGAAGTGGTTAACTGATTGTCAATAACTTAGAGTGGGGACTGAGGTTTTTGCAGTCCCCACTTTTGCTAATCATCCATTATTCCCACTTACTGGGTTGTCGGGCTTACTGTTCGGGCCGGTTATGGTAGCCGGTAGCAGTATTCCGCAGGATATTGTCGCTCAAGGCCAGGTCGCTATCGGGGGTGTGGCAATGTTTGCAGGCGAAGTCAAGTGACACTTGCGACAGCGCCACTTTACCATCCGCGTCAAACTGCCCCATCTGGTCAACGTCGATGGCCATCAAGTGAGTTCGAATATCTCCGGTAAAGTTGTCGGCATTACCCACGGCGCTCTTGGTGATGCGTGGCATGTGGCAGTCGATACATTGTACGTCGTTTTCAATGTGCGACTCGTTATCCTGGTACTTGGCCGACTCAAAGTGGCAGTTTTCACAGGATGTACGCGTGGTTTGCTCACCGGCCAGGCGCAGTTGCACCACACCGGTGTGAGGATCGTGGCACTGCACGCAGTCGATGACGGCGTGCTTGCTTTGGAACAACTCCTCATACTGTTCGTGGTGCTGGATGAACCCGCCGCTGGCATTAACCGACTCAACTGCATCGCGCCGGTGGCAATCGCCACATTCGGCGGCATCGCGGTTAACCTTCAGGGCCACGCCGCGTGGATTATCGGCGTGCAGGCTGCCGGGGCCGTGGCATTGTTCACAGCCTATTCCGTCTTCGGCCCATGTGCCAATTAATCCAGGCAGGCCATCCTGGTTCCCCTCTGGGCTGTAACCGGTGGTGTGGCAGGTGCCGCAGTCGTAAGGCAGGTCCTTCTCACCGGCGTGGTACCCAACCCAGCCAGCCTCAGTGCCCACAACTTCATTGGCAAAGTTGTACTGGGTAGTGGCCTTGTCATCGGCCCCGGTGATGATGTAACCATTCTTATCAATGAAGCGCGCCTTCCAGTTATACCCGCCAATGATGTATGAAATATCATTCCAGGTATAGCCTTCGGGTGGTTCAGGTAACTGGGTAAAGGGGTACTCTGGCGGTTGACCGTTTACCACTTTGTTCAGTTTCCAGGGGTGCCCGGATTTTATGAAGACTTGATAGGTATCCTCGTGACATTCACCACAAGTTTCGCTACCAATATACTCTGCGCCAAACAGTTCCTGGGCAATGGCTTGCCCTACAGGGTTATTTGTCAAACTTACCTGACCGGCGTACTGTGTGGCAATTAACCCCAGTGCGACCAGCAGACTTAGACTGATTAACAGGATAAGTTTTTTCATATAACCTTCCCTCCTTTCACCAGAAAATTCTGGTCTAGTCTAGCCTTTGTTGGTCTGAAAGGATTTAGTTTATTAGTTTTTTGAGTCTCCTTTCTGTAAAGCAGGGCATAATGGATGTAGCTAACAAAATTATTGGGCCGGGGTCTGATGACACAAAAAACATTCCCGGTCGCTAAAATCGGCTTCCCAGTGGCTTTCGGGTTGCAAGTCCAGTTCGTGGCAACTGGTGCACTGTTCCCGCTCTACCAGTTTGTGGGTAATGGGGGCCGGGCCGGGTTTTTCCTGGTCGATGGCGTGGCAAACTTCGCAGGTTGAGAGGTCATAATTTTCATGGCCGGGCGGGTTGGGCAAAAAGCCGCCGGGGCCATGACATTCAAAACAATCCTCACGCCCTTCAATGGGGTGTGAAATGATAGGGACGCTAACCGGCAGCGCCTGGCCGCCAATGGGTGTGGCCGTTGGCGTGGGGGTAGGCTGGGGGGTATTGGTTGGCGTGGGTGTGGCCGGCACAAAGGCCCGGGCCGGCTCGGCGGGGGGGATGGTGGTGATGGCTGTTCGCTCAAAGGTAACAAAAAAGTAAAGCGCAATGAGCGCAATAACGGTAACAACCGCCGTAGCCGGCATAAAAATGCGCTCTCGCTGGCGCAGCACAATTGGCGAAGGAGGAATGAATGTTTTGCCGGCCTCAATTTGCTCCAGTTCGGCGGCGTGTTCCATTTCCATCTGCTCGCGGCTGAGCTTGCCGGAAAATATAGAGCGGTTAAAAGTTTTTAGATGCACCCAGTAAAAATGCCAGATGATAATGGCTAAAAAGGCCAGCAACGCCTCGGCGCTATGGGCCGCCCGCGAGGCCGGAATAAATTCGCCCGGTAAAAAGGAGGTAGTGGCGATGGGATTCCATAACATAAAGCCGGTCACTGTCATCAACACGCCACCCCAAATAACGGCCCAATATTCAATTTTTTCAGCAAAGTTGTAGCGAGGCAGTTTGGGGTGGTCTGAGGTTAGCCCCAGGTAGTAGCGCACGCTGTTTATCAGGTCTTTGGCATCCTGGATGGTAAGCATCATGGTTAGTGGAACGCGCAACACCAGTACCTTGTAGGCCACCACCATAAAGTGATAGAGCATGGAGAGCATAAAAAGAATGGCCGCCAGCCGGTGAATAATCCGCACCACCTCGATGCCGCCCATGGCTTCAATCATAAAGTTGGCCCAATCGGCCTGGGCGTAGCGCTGCGGCAGGCCGGTAATAACCAAAACCGTAAAGGATAAAACCATTATCCAGTGTTCAAGGCGTTGGGCCAGGGTAAACCGGTCGTAATAACGGGTTTGTGGTTGGGTAGCCATTATTCGCTCCTTGATTCTTTTTGAGATTTGGGACGGTGGATGAAGCGACTGCCTGCATCGGCCACAACGTAAATTACCATGAACCCCAAAATAGCCGGGATCATAATTTTGTAAAACAGGTCAACAAAATAGACCAGGGGATATTTATTGATATCAGGTTCGTAGTGGCTCAGCCAGGTGGCCGAGAAATTTTCGGTGGCATCGGGGTGGCATTTTTGACACGTCAGCAGCAAGTTTTCTCTAAACACCTGCGACTGCGGGTCGTCGGCCTTTTTCATATTGTGTACCCCGTGGCAATCATAGCAAACGGCCTTGTTGGTTGGCATATCCGGCGATTGGCGCTCGAACAGGGTAACGGTGGTGCCGTGAAAATCGGCCACGTAGGTATCGAACACGGCGGTTGAAATGTCGTACTTGCTCATTAATTCTTCATCGGCGTGGCAGGTGGCGCACAGTTGCGGAGAATTTAGCCTGAAACCGGTGGTGCGCGGGTCTTCCTGGTTGTGTACGCCATGGCAGTCGATACAGGTGGGCACGTCGCCATTGTTTTCATCAACCAGAGCGTGGCCGTGCACGCTGTCCAGGTACTCATCGTAAATGGCCGAGTGGCATTGCGAGCAGGTTTCTGGAATTTTGGTGCGTGGCTCGTTGGCCGGCGTAGTATCGTGAGCGCCGTGGCAATCGGTGCAGATGGCCGCGTTCCAGTTACCGCCGGCCAGCTCAGAAGCGTGAATACTGTCTAACGACCTCTGATACACTTCGTCATGGCACTCGCGGCACGATTGGTATTGCTCTAGCTGGTAAAAGCGAATGCTGCTAACGGTGAGCGGCGGGTGGGGATAGCCGGTAATATCGGTGTGGCAGTCGGTGCAGGCCATCTGTTCCTGGCCGTGGACCGAGTTTTGAAAGGCTGCAGGGTCAACATATAGCGACCACTGCTCACTCGATGGGAATTGATGGGTCAGGTTAGGCCGGCTGTGGCAAGATAGACAATCTTCGTTGGTGCTGGTTTGCTGGGGCGGCCCGCCGGCCTGCACGGGCCGGGCAAACAGACTGAGCAGCAGGGCGACCGCAAAGTAGATTAGTAGTCGGTGCATAGCGAAATGCCTCATTAAAGGATAAACAAGTTTGTTGTTCAAAGGGGGACACATTTAATATTATATGTTTCTGCATTATCCGTCAACCGCCATTACGGATCTGTTTAACCGTTCTGCCAGTTCTGCTTGAAAGGGAAACGAGCCGGGCTGGTAGGTGCAGAATGGCTCTTCGGCCAGCGGGTCGCCGGTAACGGCATAGGCCCGCGAGCGCGAGCCGCCGCACACGCCCACAAATTCGCACAGGCCGCAGCGCCCTTCAAACTTGCCGGGGTCGCGCAAATCTTTAAACAGGGGGGCATCACGGTAAATATCAACCAGCGATTTTTCTCGAATGTTGCCTACTGTTACCGGCATAAAGCCGCTGGGGAATACCTCGCCCCGGCGCGAGATAAAGACAAAGCCGTTGCCGGCGTTGATGTGCATGGGGGTGCGGCGGATAGTTTCTTTGGGGTGAAGGTTTTTTTGAGTGACGATGATGTCCAGCTCGTCGCGCAGTTGGTAGTAAATCGGGTGCAGGTTGAAATAGTGTTCAAGCGGCAGCCCCTTCTCGTCCAAAATAGAGCGTTGCAGCACGACCCGCTTGTAGTGGTGTCCTTCGGTGGTTTTGGCGCTAATGTATTTGGAGCAATCGTACAAAAAGTGCATCACGGCCTCGTATTCGGCAGGCGAAACCTCATCTTCGGCTTTGCCCCGGCCGGTGGGCACCAAAAAGAAGGCGCTCCAGGTCATAGCGCCGTACTCCAAAACCAGTTTGAAGATATTGGCCAGGTCATCCAGATTGTAACGGGTAACGGTGGTGTTGAGTTGCAGCTTCAGGCCAATGTTGCGGGCAATCTGCCAGCCCCGGGTCGTCAACTCAAACGAACCGGGCACCTGCCGAAAATCATCGTGACGTTCCGGGGTGGAGGCGTCGATGCTGAGGGAAATGGCTTTGGCCCCGCTATCTTTAACGCGCTGCAAATTTTTTTCATTAAGCAACGGCGTGCCCGAGGGCGACACGGCCATAGCCAGCCCCAGCTCATTGCCGTAAGAAATCAGGTCAAACAAATCGGCCCGTTTGAAAGGGTCGCCGCCGGTAAAAATAAAAATGGGGCGCGGCTTGCCAAAGCTTTCAACCTGCTCTAGCAGGCGTTTGGCCTCATCAAAGTTAAGGGCCAGGGGGTCGTGTTCGGGGATAGCTTTGGCCCGGCAGTGGCGGCAGGCCAGGTCGCAGGCGTTGGTGGTTTCCCAAATAATCATAAAGGGTCTGTCGTTTAAGTTGTAGCTGGGCTGGCGGATTAAATTTCGCATAGGTGAAATCCTTTTACTTGGCTGAAACGTTATCTAATGAGAATAGCTGGCGCACGGTGGCAATGTAGGCCGCGCCGTTGCCGTTGGCGGTTTCTTTTTTGAGGCACAGGGTAGGCTCGTGCAAAATTTTGTTGACAAGTCGATGGCTCATAGTGGCTACAAGGTTACGTTCGCGCTCGTCTAAATCCAACCGGTTGAGAATGCGCTGTAGCTCTTGCTGGCGTAAATCTTCAACGCGCTGGCGCAGCGCAGAAATAGTCGATTTGGCCTCTAGTGATGAGAACCACTCGATAAACTGTTCGACTTCTTCGCCCACAATCACTTCAACATGGGGAATCTCGGCTTCTCGCTCGTGGATGTTTTGGTTGGCTTCAATTTGCAGGTCGTCAATATCGCGCAGATGCAGGTTGGCAATGTGGGCCACTGCCGGGTCAACATCACGCGGCACGGCAATATCCATAATAAACATTGGGCGGTCGGGGCGGTTGGCCATAATCGGTTCTAACAGAGCGGTGTTCAAAATGGTGTGGGGGGCGCTGGTTGAGGAGATGACAATATCTGCCTGAGCCAGCGCCGCCGGCAACTGCTGAAAATTGACGGCCTCGCCCTCCCAGGCTTTGGCCAGTTCAGCCGCTTTGTGGAAAGTGCGATTAGCCACGGTTATTTGCGACACGCCCCGTTTTATCAAAGCCCTGATGGCAATGGCGCCCATTTCTCCGGCCCCAATAAGCAGTACTTTGCGCCGGGCCAAATTGCCAAAAAGCTGCCCTACCATGTTAGCAGCCACTGAGCTGATGGAGATTGAGCTAATGCCAATATTTGTTTCGGTGCGAACCCGCTTGCCGGCGTGAATGGCCGCCCTGAGCAGCGCCGAAAGCACGGTGCTGGCCGCGCCCTGCGACAGGGCCAATTCATAGGCTTCGGCAATTTGGCCCAAAATTTGCGGCTCGCCCAACACCATTGAGTCCAGCCCGGCGGCCACCCGCATGAGGTGTCGAACGGCCTTTTCGTTTTTGTAAATATAGAGATGGTCTGAAAATTCCTGGGGCGCGATATCACAAGACTGGCTTAAAAAATCAATAATGGCGGCCTGGGCAATATCTGGCTTTTGAACCAGGGCGTAAACCTCCAGGCGATTGCAGGTTGACAGGATGACGCCCTCAAGCACGTTGGCTAAATGGGCCTGCGAGTGAATGGGGCCAAAGTGTGTCAGGGCCGAGCGGGTCATTTCGGGTGAAAAGGCCAGGCGCTCTCTAATTTCTATTGGGGCGGTTTTGTGACTGAGGCCAACAAGTAGAATATCCACGGTTTCTTCTCCCAACAAATTGATGGGGCGAACAGCAGGCTTTGCCCCCCTTACCTCCAATTAATTCGCCTTAATTATAAAGGCGGTGAGGGTTAGGGGTAAGTGACAATTGTCCTTGAAAATTTGTGACATATGTCACTGAATTCTATTTAGGCAGATAATTTTAATTAAAAAGAGGTCAGGTAGTGCTGGATTGCTTCCCGACCTCTAGAAAAAGTTAAGAGGACTTCAAATGCCTTGCTATTCGGCTTCCTCTAAACGGCGGTCAAGCTCTCGCTTAAGCATGAACAGGGCCAAAATTGTCAGAGCAATCACTGCTACCGCAATAATCATAGCCTGGCGGCGAAACAGGTTGTGGGCAATGGCCTCTTCGGCGCTGGCCTTTACTTCTTCGGCAATGGTTTTAGCCTTGCCGGCCCGCGTGCTGACGGCTTCGACATCTAGCGTGTGCTGGGCGGCGCGAGCCGTAACCAGGTCGGTATTGGCCTGGCGCAGCCGCCCCTCCATGGGTGAAACCAGCATACCCACGCTGCGGGCATTTTGGATGGCCAATTCTGCTTCGTCGTAGGCCTGGGCCGCGCCGGCAATGGAGTTGTAAAGGGTCTGCACCACCTGGCCGGCGTCGCTATCGGGGGCGTGACATTCGCCGCAGTGACGAGGCTCGGCCCCCAGATAGAGCGCCTCGCTTGGCTTGCTCACATCATAGCGACCGTGGCAGGTAACGCATTTGGGGGCGTCTTCGGCATCACTGCCGGCGTGCGGGCTTTCCAGGTAATAATCCTGGGTGGCGGTATGGCAACTGCCGCAAACATTGGCTACTTCATTAAAGCCCGGAGGCGCGGCGCCGTGGGTGCCGTGGCAGGTGGCGCAATCGGGGGCGCGCAGGTCGTGGTTGTCAAGCAGGGCCTCGCCGTGGACGCTCTGTTTGTAAAGGTCAAACTGGTTGGTGGGGATGTTGTATGGCTCCATCAATTTCTTGTCGGCGTGGCACGAGGCGCACATGGCAGGCACGTTGGGTGAATAGACGCTGGAAACCGGGTCGTTGGCTTTGAGAATTTGGTGCCCCCCGTGACAATCAAAGCAGGTGGCTACATTTGTATCCCCCTCGGCCAGACGAATGCCATGAATACTTTCCTGGTATTTGGAATACTGGTCGGTGGGCAGGTTGTACTGGCGCATATGCGTCACGCTGGCGTGACACCCGGCACACAGGGCAGGGATGTCGGCCTTGGCCGGCACGCCCAGATAGCTGGTTCCGGGCGCTTTGGCCGCTTCTTGCGTGGTGGCCGACGGGTCGCCGCCGTGGCAATCGGCGCAAGATACATCGCGTTCGGCGTGAATGCTGCGCGTTTGCCAGACGACAATGTCGAGTTGTCTATTGTCGTCAAGGGTTGAGTGGCAATCCAGACAGTTATCAACGCCACTGGCCTTGGGGTGAGCAATGGGCGTTGGCAGCGGTGGGGGGCCGGGGGCCGGCATAGTTTCAGCCGGGGCATGACAATTGACGCAATTTTCACGAAAAGCGAATTCGTGGGGCATTTGCGGGGGGCCGAATTTTGGCTCTTCGTCGTCCAGATAGTGGCAATCCAGGCAAACCTCGTTGGGGCGGTCAGTATGAGTTTCTGGCAGGATGGGGGCCTTGAGCCGGCCGGTTTCGTGACAGTCGCGGCAATCCTCATGCCGGTCAAGGTCATGCGGGATGGGGGGGATTTCTTGTTGGGCAATAATGAGTGCCGGTAGCAGTAACACCATAAGCAGCGCAAGTACAATAAATACTAACTGATGGACTCTTGGCTGGTTGATCATTTTCATTCTCCCTATTAACTCAGCCAACCCCAGATGGTGAGGCCAAGTACGATAAGGCATGTGATTGCCCCAATGGCAATCGCAACAGGCCGCCGGTAAGCGGGTATAAAGGGGTTGCGGTCGATAAAGGGTAAAAACAGCAACACCAATGCCCCAATTAACGGTGCGACGACGCCCACCAGACGCGGTACCAGCTTTAGCCATTGGTACAGGAACAGAAAGTACCATTCGGGTTTGGTGTGTTCGGGGGTGTGCAGGGGATTGGCAGGTTCCTCCAGCCCGGCGGGGTACAGCGAGGCCAGCACAATTAGAATGGCCAGCATGATGTACCAGGCAATCACCTCGTCTAGAATGTAATTGGGAAAGAATGGCAACAATTTTTTCTTTTGGTCGGTTGGCGGTACTGTGTCGGTTTCGGTCTCGGCGGTGGGGTCGGCCAGACCCTGCTGGTGAACAAATGTCAGGTGGATGGCCAGAAAGGCGGCCAATGAAAGTGGCATTACCAAAACATGAATGCCGTAGAAACGGCTCAGAGTTCGGGCGGTGATTTCGGGGCCTCCCCGTAGAAAGGTGAGCGCATATTCTCCAATAACTGGCACCGCCCCGGCAATTTGGCTGCCCACCACGGTAGCCCAGTAGGCTCGCTGGTCCCACGGCAGCAGGTAGCCGGTAAAGCCAAAGCCCAGGGTAATCGCCAGTAAAAGAAAGCCAACGCCCCAGGTGATCTCGCGGGGGGCCTTGTATGCTCCCTGAAAGTAGACCCGTAACAGGTGAAGCACACAGAAAAAAATCATCAGGTTTGCGCCCCAGGCATGAACGCTTCGGATCAACCAACCAAAATTTACCTCGTTCATGATGTACAGAACGCTGTCATAAGCCGTTTCGGGTGTGGGCTGGTAGTAAATTGTTAACAACGTGCCGGTGATAACCTGAACCATAAAGAAAAAGAGGGTAATTCCGCCCAGGTAATAGGTGCGCACTGTCCGGGGAATTTCCACGTGCAACAGCGCCTCCGTTAGTTGGGCTAATTTGTAGCGGTTGTCTAACCAGGTCCAGGCACGCCGGGCAATGGGTTTTTGAGCTTGCATGGCGACCCCCTTTCTAGGCTTCGCTTACGTAAATGGCGTCACCCTCAACCGTCAGCGGCAGTTCGGGCAGGGGGGCCGGCTGCGGGCCAGAGATGATGCCGCCGTTGACCGGGCTAAACCGCCCATCGTGGCAGGGACAAAGGATGATTTGCCGGCTCTCATCCCATTCCACGATGCAAGACAGGTGGGTGCAGATGGCGGAAAAGGCCTTGGCGCCTCCCTGCTCTGTCCGCACTACGATGACCGGTTTATCATTAACGGCTACAACTTTGCCTTGCCCCTCGGGGAACTCAACAATTTTGCCGACCTCTACCCGTTCGCCTTTGCCGCTAAAGACTCGTTGGGGCGGCCACAGGTAACCAATGACGGGGGTTAACACGCCGCCCAAGGTGGCCACAATAGAAAACCCCAGCAAAGACTCTATAAACCGGCGGCGGCTTACCTGTAATCGCTGGTTACTGTCACCTGAATATTCTTTTGTCATAATGTACCTTCCCTGTTGTTTGGTTTACATTTTGGTTAATCAGGGAGTGGCGAGGTTGTGAATGCAGAAACGAGAAAGCTGTTCAATTTATCTCAGAGAGATGTAGGTGGGGAGGCGGTTATAGAGTTGGAAGAATATATGAGTTTTGTTTATACTGTATCAGATATAACCGGCTTCAAAACGGGGCAGTTATCCTATTTTGAGCAGGACAATTTGGAAATCTTGCAGATGGTGAAAAGAGGCCGGACACTGTATGCGCCCGGCCCTTTTTCTAGATAGTCCAGTTTGCTCGGTTAGGGTCGAGTCATACTGCTGGTATCACCGCCAACATCTTCCAGAGAGTCATACAAAACCTGGAGGATATACAGACCATTGTGGGCAAATGCCCCGGGGTCTTTCTGGCTATACTGATAGTTATAGGTCGCCTTCAACAGGCGTGGCGTCCAGGTAGCATATCGGTCGGCTTCGCCTTCGTCAACCTGGCCGTTGCCATTGGTATCGATGAAGAAGTAGGGGTAGCTGTGCGAGTCATAGGCAATAGCTGTGCCGGCTGTACTGGCAGCGTACTCCTGAAGCGCCCCATAGAGCGCTTCACGCATCGTATCCACTTCTCCGGCCAGACCTTCGGTTGTGTCGCCATCACCGTCAAAGTCGGTGTCGGTTTCACGGATGGTGAGAAGATCCTCATCAGTTTCTACACCTTCGTGGCAGTCAGCGCACTCCTGAACCTTTACTTGCAGGCCGTGGGTGCTGTGGCAGTCGGTACAGGTGCTGAAGTCTGACACGTGTCTGAAGAAACCTTCATAGTCTTTGCCATCGTACTCGTAGGCCCCTTTAGCTTCTGTGCCAAAGCGGGTGGCGCCGGCAGCAAAGTAATGAATGTTCACAAAACCGACTTGTTCAGACACTGTATCGTCGTCCACTCCCTCGATGCGTTCATTAACGCTAACCGTTGACTCACGCCCTTGGTGACACGCTAGACACAGGTTGGCATCCTCTCCCTCGCCAAAGGTAAGCACAGCGCCGCTGGGGAACTCAACTTCGTTTACCTCATAGCGGGTGAAAGTGCTGACATCATTGTGGCAGGTGGCGCACTGGAAGCCGTTGGCTATTGGTTGAGATATGGTGGCATTATCCTCAAGATAAAGCGGTAGTCCGGCTGCTGAGTGGCATTTGCTACAGCTAGCCGGTACTTCACCCTCCTCATCCCAATGCCGGAACGCTTCTTCTGAACCGGCAAAGTGACCAGTGTCAATGCGATTAGCTTCAGAGAGGTCCACAGGTGAGGAGATAGCCTGGTTCAAGTCATCAATCGAGTCATACAACAACTGGATGATATACTTGCCGCCGTGGGCAAAGGTGCCTGGATCTTTTTGTGCAACTTGGTAGTTGTATGCAGCCTTAAGCAAGCGCGGCGTCCAGGATGCGTACCGGTTGGGGAACGCAGCCTCATCTGCATCAGCCTGGCCATTGGCATTTGTATCGATGAAGAAGTAGGGGTAGTTGACCGAATCATAGGCAACGGCTGTGCCGGCCACTTCTTCCGCATAAGCCTGAATAGCCTGGTAGAGCAGCTCTTGCATACCCTGCAGCTCAAAGTAGATCCCTTCTTCCAAGTCGCCATCACCGTCGTAATCGACCATAGAACCCGGCATTCTAACATTTTGCAGGTCTTCTACTGTGGATACGTCAGTGTGACATTCGCTACAGGCTTCTACCTTAACTTCAAGCGTGTGCATATCGTGGCACTCAATGCAGGTGTCAAACTGGTCAACGTGGGCAAAGTTAGCGTCGTAGGTTCGTCCTTCATACTCATACCCGCCTTTGGCCAGCGTGCCGTACTTGGTGGCAGCGGCAGCATAGTAGTGAATATTCCGGAAACCCAGGTCGGCGCTGACAGTGTCTTCGTCAACCCCTGCTTCGGCTAATGCTTCGTTAACGCTTACTGAAGACTCACGTCCCTGGTGACATTCCATACAGCGGGCTTCGTCACCCAGGTCAGTCAGTTCCAGTCCTGAAGGCATTACTACACTGGTTTTAGTTAGCGTCACATCATTGTGGCAGGCAATACATTCGATAGTTGTGCCGATAGGCGCGGCCTTGTCCACCACGCCGGCCGCCGAACCGTCAACACCCAGAAAGTCAAGATGACCGGGTGTGCTGTGGCATTTGGCGCAATCTTCGGGAACTTGAGCAGGATCATCCTCGTCCCAATGCACAAATGCCTCGGCTGCTGCATCGGCGTGGCCGGAGCCGGCCCATCTATCCAGGAAGGGAATTTCTACACCCTCCTGCGCGTTTGCCAAACCACCAAATCCGACAAAACCAACAAATACAGCGATCCCTAACACAAAAACTACGGCAAGAATTACCGTGAGCATAAGTGATTTTTTCATAGTGTTGCTCACCTCCTAAATGGGAACACTGAATTGATTCTTGTTAAATATTAAACAATCATTTACAACCCGACAATGCTGCTTGGGGCAACATTGCCG
The DNA here is from genome assembly GCA_964486935.1 of uncultured Caldilineaceae bacterium. Classification (GTDB taxonomy): domain Bacteria; phylum Chloroflexota; class Anaerolineae; order 4572-78; family J111; genus CAZAPG01. The sequence continues at coordinate 197,613 of CAZAPG010000004.1, forward strand.
AATTAACTCATAAACCCCCCTTTCTTAACAAGTACTTGATTTCACAAACACAAAAGACAAAGATATCATAATGTGGTTGGGTTTTTTCTATCACCTCCTTTTTAAGAATTCAAGGATCAAGGTAAGGTTTACCTTACCCGCACAGGATTTACGCAGTTTGTGAGGTAAGTTGCCAACTTGCTAATTTTACTGGCTAAAATTAAGCTGCAATTAGCAGTTTGTGCTACAAAAGTTGCTTTTTGTTTATTTACCTGCGTAAGTCCAACCGCAATCCTACCAATTTCGGTAAGTATATGCGGATTCCTTTTACATTTGTTAAAAATTTGGTTTGACCGGACACTTTATTCTTCCGGTTTATGACAAACCGTGCAGTCCTCCAACTCGGCTTCAGCGTGGGTCTCATCGGCTGGGAAGGGTTTGATGCCTTCCAGGCCGTGACAAAACAGGCAGTCATCATAGCCTTCAACTACGTGTGGGATTCTGGGCCGTTTTGGCTTATCTTCGGTCAGGTCTTCTTCCGACTCCTCGGCCATCTGATGACACATGACACATGTTTCGTCTGGCAGATCAACATGGCTTTCCGGGTAAGGTACAATACCATTTTCGCTGTGACAACCCAGGCAGTCGCCCTGGAATTCTTCTACCAGGTGCGGAACGGCCGGAATGGTGACAGGTTCAAACCCAACTTCACCTATAACCAAATTGGGCTGATGGCACAGCACACACAGGTTCTGGTCGTTAAAAGCGGCGTGATTCTCTGGGGCGGGAATAACGGCGTTATCGGCATGGCAAATGCTGCAATCGGTGCGCGGCCCAATGGGGTGAGGCACGGGTTCCGGTTCACCGGAGCCGGGCACCGGCGGTGGTTCAACCAGGGCGCGGATACCGGGCGCGTCCAGCCCGACAAATTGCCACTCGGTAGCGTGGCAGCCGCTGTTAGAGCAAAAACTGGTGTTATCGGCGCCGCCGGGGTTGCTGATATCGTGACATTCGGCGCAGGTTTCGTCAAATTCGTAGCGGTGCCGGGCCAGCCAGTTAGAGTCGCGGTGAGAGTCGGGTTCATCTGCCCGTTCAAGGGGAATAACAGGAATGCCCTGTCCCTCTTTTACAATTTCTGGGATAGAGTGGCAAATATTGCACTCCAGCCGGATGGTTTGGCCTTGCGCCGAGGTGTGTTTGCCATCGTGGCAGCGGAAGCAACCGGGAAATTCTTTGTGCCCGGCGTTGTTGGGGTGGGTTTCCCAACCAACATTCATATTAGGAAAGACTGTTCTGGTGAAAACATCTTTGATGCCGGCAACAGCATTTTGAACAGTTTCTGTGTTGTTGGCGTAGTAGGTTGGGTAGTTTTGCTCATACCAATCTTCTAAGGTGTCAATTTCTCTCAGAGCCTCTTCGGTGGTGTCATATTCCTCGCTTAATAGCAGAACGCCCTGCTCTTTAATGGCCGGAATATCGGGATCAATCTGGCGGCGGGCCAGGGCATCATCCATAGCATCTGAGGGCGAGCGGAACAGGTGCGAGATGCGGGTGTGGCAGTCAATACAATCCATAAGCTGGAGCTGGTCTTGCACCTGCTGTCCAAAATCTACGGGCAGCCCCGCTTCGACATCAAAATACTCAACTACTTCCCCATCAGGGCCAATCTCTTTAATATAGGGGATATTTTGCTTGAGTTTATCTTCGGGATAAAACCAGACTTCGTTTTCAATATGCCAGTGGATACCCCGGCCCAACCCTTCGCGGCTGGTGCCGCCGCCGGTTTTAACAATAAGAAAGGTTCGGGTTAGAGAATTTTCTTCATCCTGATCGTAACGTTTAAGTTCAACAAAGGTATCGGATGAGAATTTCTCGGGGTTGTGGCACTGCTCGCAAGTATCGCGGGCCGGGCGCAGGCTTTTAACATAAATGGGCGGTTCATATGCCTGGGTAAGCGCATTGATAACGTGCGTTACCTCTCTAGCTTTGCGGGGCACGGTTTGCAGAAAACTGTCTTGCCCCAGATGACAGTCAACACATTCAACTCGGGCATGCGGCGAAACTTGATAGGCCGTATATTCTGGCGGCATTGTATGACACATTGTGCCACAAAACTCGGATGAGTTAGTATATTCCCAGGTCGTAGCGCTGACCGTAACGGCAGTTAAGCCTATGATGGTTAAGGTAACTAAGACAACCAGCCATCTTATAGGGCGACTCAGGCTATAAAGCCATTGGCTATACTTACTCATGAAGGTCTCCTAGCATGGTTTGTGAAATTGCAATTGAGGTACATCGTTGATTTAGATAGCTCTTTCTGTCCGTATTTGTGCTTTGCCCGAGAATAATACTATTAAATTGTATTTTAGGCGATTGAACGTCGAGTTAATCTTTTTTTGGCCTGGTCTTTGGCTCTAGTCGAGTGCCCTCGTTTTTGCGAAAATGGGGGATGAAATCGACAAACTTATCCCAACCCTCATAGGCCACCAGTTCCCGGTCTTCTTTGGAAATGAAGTATGGCCCGTGTTCTTCGCCATCGGAATGCATGTAAACCACAAAATCCTCAGAGCCATCGTCTTCAAACTTCATAATACAGCCTCTATCTGGCACGCCCATTCTTAAAAGCTGGCCAAAACATGATGTACACGCCGACAGGTTAGAGTCGCATGTATCGCGGTCGATCCACACTTTCATCGCAAACCTCCTCACTAACTCACATATAAAACCTTATTTTGCCCGCAGGATAGATGATCACTGCTACAATAGTAATGGATGAAGCGGTTTGCTGATAGTGACAACTGTCATAAATGAAGGTGACATTTGTCACCCCCTAAACGAGCGTGTTGGGTAATGACAAACAAGTTAGCGGTTAGTTCATCAGGCTTACCCAAATCTGGTCTAATATCTCTTCCGATAGCGCCAGGTCGGTTTCGCCAATGCGAATCACCGGGGCAGGGTCGTGCTGCAAAATTTCAACCAAACCGCCGGGTATTAAACCAAAAACCGTCAACTGCGTCAGGCGGTTGGCCGACATCTGGCCCAAACTGTGGATGGTCACTTTTTCTCCGACCGGAACATGGCTGAGCGGCACCGTCATTGGCGGGCGGTTGGCCGGCTGTGACTGAACCTGTTCGGCCTTACCCCACCGGTTGCGGAACAAGCCGGCCAGCCAACTTTTCGACTCGTCAACCACCTGGTAGCCGCAGTTAGGGCAGCAAATTAAATTGCAATGGCTACCCATAGGGCATTTGGCGTGACAGGCCAGGCCCGACGTATTAAATTCGTATCCGCATAATTGACAGCGCACGATATCTCCTCTGAAAATAGCGCCGCAGGCCGGGGGGCTTGTCCTGAGCGAAGTCGAAGGGGTGTCCCCCCATTTTCATTCATCCTTGCCGCCGAAGGCGTAGGCTGGGGCCGTCTCCCCAGAAAGCTACGAGCCAAAAACGTGCAAATAATCCAGAACCAGATTCAGCAAGCCCCCTATCCCAAAGGCAAATGGAAAAACAAAGGCCGCAACGCCCAGCGCCGTTTTTACGCCATATTCCTTAATAATCATTAACAAATTGGCCACACAGGGCACAAACAAGGTAATGACCACCAGGCTTACCAAAACCTGCTGCGTACTCAACCCGCCATCTCTGGCCAGGGCAAACAGGCCGGTAGCGCCATAATCGCGGCGCAAAAAGCCGATTAAAAAGACGCCGGTAATTTCTGCCGGCAAGTTGAGCCAGCCCACAATCAGCGGCGAGAGCAGCCGCTCCAGCATGTGCAGCAGCCCGGTTTTGTGCAGCACAAACAGGGCCGCCGTGCCGGCCACAAAAACCGGAACCACTTCCTTTAAATACCACTCCAGCCGGGCCAGCGTTTTAACCACAATATTGCCCGGCGAGGGCATGCGCACCGCCGGCAGTTCCAGAATAAAATCAGATTGCTCGCCGGGGATAAGCCGGGCCGATAGATAACCTACGGCCAGCAGGGTGCTTATCACCACCCCGGCCCAAATGGTAACAGCCATTGCGCCCAGGCCGGTAATCATGCCCAAAATAACGCCCAACTGCGCCGAGCAGGGCACCCCCAGCGCCAGCAGCAGCGTTACTTGCAGCCGCTCTTTGCGGCTTTCTAAAATTCGGGTGGTCATGGTGGCCATCGTCACGCAGCCCAGCCCCAAAATCATCGGCAGTACGGCCTTGCCGTTTAGCCCCATCAACCGAAAGGAGCGATTCAGCATAACCGCCAGCCGGGGTAAATAGCCGGAATCTTCTAGCAGGCTAAAGGCCAGAAAAAAGGTGGTGACAATGGGCAGCACAATCGCCAGGCTGTAAGTCAGGCCCATCGTAATTAAGCCGTACTCGCCCACCAGAAAATCCTGTACCAATTGAAGGGGGATGAGGGCTACAATCAGCCGCGTTACCCAGGGGTTGATAATTTGCTCAAACAGTCTGGTTTCCAGCAGGTCAACCAAAATGCCCGCGCCCAACACCCCAACAAACAGATACACCAGATAGAGCACGCCGCCCAAAATGGGCCAGCCCGCAATGGGGTGCGTCATCCAGTGGCCTAAAGTTGTGGCGGTTGACTGGCGCGTAGCTTCGCGCCGAACCACATCTTGTAGCAGGGTTTGGACGGCCTGCATGCGCCGGGTGTTGATAACATAGGCCAGCGGCTGCGACATTTGCTGCGCCAGCCGCCGGCGAATAGTTTCAATGGCGCTTCGGCCGGCCGGGGATAACGGCAGACGAGCCAGCAAGCGGTCATCGCCGGCCAGCAGCATCAAGGCCAGCGCGCGCGGGGTAATGGCGGTGGGGGGAAGCTGCCGCTCAACTTCAGTAATAGCCGCTTCAATCCGCTCATCATAACTTACCCGAAAGCTGGATGGCCTGGCGGCGTCAAGGTCTTCCACCAGTTCAGACAGGCCCAGGCCGCGGGTGGCTACGGTAGAAACCACCGGCACGCCCAGCTTTTCAGACAAGCGGGCGATATTTACGGTGATGCCGCGCGCTTTGGCCTCATCGGCCATATTCAGGTTGAGGATAAAGGGCAGCCCGGCTTCGGCCAGCTCCAGGGCAATTAGCAACCCGCGCTGCAAATTTTTGGTATCGACCACCTGAACCACGGTGGTAAAGCCGCCGGCCAGCAGAATATCCTGGGTTACGCGCTCATCGTCGGAAAGGGGAACAATGCTGTGGATGCCGGGCGTATCAATCACAGGCCGGGGATGGCCGTTAAGCCTGAGCGTGCCCTGAGCGACCTCAACCGTGGTGCCGGGGTAGTTTGACACGGTCACGTAACGCCCGGTCAGCGCCCCAAACAGCACCGATTTACCCACGTTGGGGTTGCCAATCAAAATAATGGAGTTTTCAGTCGTATCGGATTTGTGCGAGTGAGCGTGACAATCCATGGCCAGACCTGTTACCCCCAGGCTTACAAATTAAGCCTATTATATGCGACAAGTCGGGCCAAGATTAGTGACAAATGTCATATTATAACCCGGACACATGACCCGTTTTGGGAAAACAAAAAAGGTCGGGTGATTAGCCGGCCTTTGGTATCGGGTTGTGTTGTTGAACATCAAATTATACGCTTTTAAAACACTCCCCCCATCACCAGCCCGGCGGAAAAGAGAAAAGCAAAAATTAGTTCCAGCCGGGCGGTGCCGGCCAGGGCCTGGTTTAAGGGGCGGCCCTTTTCACGAGTCACCAAATTGAAGAGCGGCCGCACCAGCGGCAGCGATAGCCAGGTGAGCATCACCCACGGCGTCGAGAGGCCGGCCAGCCACATGAGCGGCGGCACCAGGTAGCTGACCCCCACCAGCAGAAAATACTCAATTTGCGCGCCTCTGGCCCCCAGCCGAACGGCCAGCGTTTTTTTGCCGGCGGCCCGGTCGGTCTCAATATCGCGCAGGTTGTTGACCACCAGAATGGCCGTGGCCAGCAAGCCCACCGGCGCCGAGGCCCACACCACTTCTGCGCTCAAGGTGAGAGCCTGCACGTAGTAAGTGCCGCACACGGCCACAAGTCCAAAAAAGATAAACACAAACAAGTCGCCCAGGCCGTTGTACCCCAGCGGAAATGGCCCGCCGGTGTAGGCAATGCCGCATAGAATTGACAGCACCCCAATCACCACAATTGGCCAGCCGCCAATATAAACCAGATACAGCCCGGCCAGCGCGGCCAGCCCAAAGGCGGCCCACATGCCCCCCATCACTTGCCGGGGCGAAAGCAGCCCGGCCTGCGTTACCCGCACCGGGCCAAGGCGCCGGGTAGTATCTGCGCCTTTGTAGTAGTCAAAAACATCGTTGGCAAAGTTGGTGGCAATTTGAATGAACAGCGCGCCCAGCAGCGCCGCCAGCGCCGGCCAGAAATTAAAAACCCCCTCACTAACAGCCACAGCAGCGCCAACAATTACCGGCGCAGCGGCAGCGGGGAGGGTTTTGGGCCGGGCGGCCAGCAGCCAGATTTGAAATTTTGTCGGGGAAGAAGGGGTAACTGCCACATCTATTGGGTCCAACTTATTCTCTCTTCGGCCCAGCCCCGGCTGGCGGCTCTGTCTGCGCCAACAAAGCCATCGGGCGAACCTTGCATGGGGAAAAGTTGCCGCTGGTCCGCGCCGGTTGGGGTCATAGCCCACACGGCCCACTGGCCGTCGCGGTCGCTAACAAAGGCAATGGCCTGGCCATCGGGGCTCCAGGTGGGCAGGCCGTCCTGAGCGCCATTTTCGGTCAGGCGCATAATGTTCGAGCCGTCGGCGTCAACCACGTAAATCTCCCAGTTACCGGCTCTACGCGACATAAAGGCAATCTTTTGGCCATCGGGTGAGGGCGCGGGGGCTGTATCCTCGTTTGCATCGGTTAGCGCCTGTACATTTTCAAGGTTAGCAGTTGACGCCCGCAAGCCGATGCCGGTATTGCCCCAGCCTTTAAAGGCCATTAGCCCGGTTTGGTTTATGGTAGGGTATTCGCCCTCGCCAATGACAACTCCCTGGCCCAACCTTTGAAAGCTATTAACCCTGAAAAGCTGCGATTTGCGGTCGCCGCTGCGGCGCGATAGAAACACAATATCGGTGTTATCGGCGGTCCAGGTAGGAAGCTGGTCTTCAAAAAAGCTGGCGACAATAAGGGGATTATTACCGGAAATATCAGCGGTGACAATCCCGCGCTGGTCAGGTCGCCACGACCGGTAGGCTATGCGCGCGCCATCGTGGCTAAAGGCCGGCTGGCTGGCCCCGGTCTGAAAAAGCCGGGCGCCGGAGCCGTCGGCCTGGCCAAAATAGAGGTCATAATCGGTGCCGTTAAATACGGGGTAGGCAATTATTCCCGCCAGGGTAGCAGCAGGGATGCCCCGAGATTGGGCCGTTTGGGGGCGCGGTGTGGGGGTTTCTGTGGTAGGTTGCGGGGTAGGCGTGTCCGTTTCTTCAGTGGCAGCGGCGTTAGTAGGAGGTTCGGCGGGCGGGGTGGTGGCCGCAATTACCGGCGTGGAGGTTTCGGTGGGGGCCGGCGCGTCGCCCAGCGCCTGCACAACAAATTGGGTGGGGGTTGCCGAGGGTTGTTCTGTTTGAGTACCGTTGTTGCTTGCCGCAATTTGAGATGAGGAGCCGGCCCGGCCAAATAATAGATAGAGCATTACGCCTAAAATCAGCAGCACAAAAATTAACCCAATCAGGCCAAACACCCACAGCGAAACCGAAGATTGGGCGCGTTTTGGCCGGCGGGCCGGCGTGGTTGCAGAAGCAGCCGCCATTTCTCCCGCGCCGGTCAGCGCCTGGCGCATGTCGGCGGCGTTTTGAAAACGGTCGTTGGGATGAATTTCCAGGGCCTGCAAAATGGCCTGCTCGGTTTGTTCCGAAAGCTCCGGGTTCAGCTCGCGGGGCGGCAGCAGAATTTCGGGGTTCAACAGTCGTTGGTGAACATCGGGGGGGGAGAGGTTGGTGAGCAGGTGGTACATGGTTGCGCCCAGCGCGTAAATATCAGAGCGGGCGTCGGTGTGGCGCTCGCTGCTGGCAAATTGCTCCAGGGGAGCGTAGGCAGGCGTGCCCAGGCCGCGCAGCTCCATTTTGGTTTCCGGGTTACGCGAGTCAAGCAATTTGACCAGCCCAAAATCTACCAGCTTGACCCGGTTGTGCAGGTTGACCCGCAGATTGGCGGGTTTAATATCGCGGTGGATGATGGGCTGGGGGCGCTGGTTATGCAAATAGGTCAAAGAGTCCAGCACCTGGTCGGCCCAATTGACCACGTCGGCTTCGGGCAGCGGCCCCTGGTAGCGCTGCAAGCGACTTTCTAAATCTTCGCCCTCTACGTAATCCATTACCAGATATTCGCGGTCGTTTTCAATAAAATAGTCCGATACTTTGGGCAGGCTGGGGTGATCGAGCCGGGCCAGCACGCTGGCTTCGGCCAGAAACTGCTCTCGTGATTGGGCCTGAATTTCTACGGTGGCGTTGGGGTCGGGCCGATTTTCTTTAAGGGCGCAGCGCCGGCCTACCAGGCGTTGGTCTTCGGCCAGATAAACTGCGCCCATTGCGCCGCAGCCCAACACGCTCACTACCTGGTAGCGCTCGCTCAATGTGGTTTTACTGCCCAAAAGTCCGCGCAGCGGTGAAGGACAGTTGTTGCATTGTTTGGCGTCGTCGGGGTTATCCGCACTGCAATTGGGACACATTTGCGACATAGTTGCGTTGCCTTTGGGGAAATCGAAAAAAATGTAAATTGAGCTATAGCATCATACAAAGTTTATGGCAAAACGGCAAGTAACAGGCGGGTATGTTGGCCTGATTTTGCCGGCGCGACACATAAAAAAACGGAGGTCCACCAACCGGACCCCCGTTTTTGGGCTAACGGAAAAACTTACTTGGCTTTGACGCCTTTTTCTTTAAGCGCAGCCTGGGCCGCGGCCAATCGGGCTACCGGCACGCGGAAGGGGGAGCAACTGACGTAGTTCTGGTTGATTTTGTGGCAGAACTCAACCGAGGCCGGGTCGCCGCCGTGCTCGCCGCAAATACCCACTTCCAGGTCGGGGCGGGCTTTGCGGCCATTTTCCACGGCCAGCTTCATCAATTGGCCCACGCCATCCTGGTCGATGGTTTGGAAGGGGTTTTTGGGCAGAATCTCTTCTTCAACGTATTGCAGCAAAAAACCGGCTTCGGCGTCGTCGCGGGAGAAGCCAAAGGTCATCTGGGTCAGGTCGTTGGTGCCAAACGAGAAGAACTCGGCCACCTCGGCAATTTCGGCGGCGGTTAGCGCGGCCCGCGGAATTTCAATCATAGTGCCAAACTTGTATTCCACTTCCACGCCCTGCTCGTCCATTACGGCTTTGGCAACCTCTACCAACTGCGGCTGAATAACCTTTAGCTCGTTGACATGTCCCGCCAGCGGAATCATCACTTCCGGCTTGGGTTCCAGCCCCTCTTTTTTAACCTGGCAGGCGGCCTCAAAAATGGCCCGCACCTGCATTTTAACCAGACCGGGAAAAACAATGCTCAGGCGGACGCCGCGCAGGCCCATCATGGGGTTGCTCTCGTGCATGCTATCAACGGCGGCCAGCAGTTTTTCTTTTTCTTCAAGCCCTTTGGTTTCGCCTTTGGTGCGCATCTGAATGACTTCGGTGAAGATGGTGTCGCGGTCGGGCATGAACTCGTGCAGGGGCGGGTCAATCAAACGGATAATGACCGGCAGGCCGGTCATCACCCGGAACAGGCCGGTAAAGTCTTGGCGCTGGTAGGGCAGCAGTTTGTCCAGGGCTTCCTGACGCACGTCTTCGCTATCGGCCAGAATCATGCGCTGCACAATGGGCAGCCGTTCTTCTTCAAAGAACATGTGCTCGGTGCGGCACAGGCCAATGCCCTGAGCGCCGTACTCGCGGGCGCGTTGGGCGTCGGCGGGGTAGTCGGCGTTGGCCCACACCTGCAACCGGCGAAACTCGTCGGCCCAGCCTAGCAGGGTTGTCAGGTCTTCTTGCTCTTCCAGTTCTACGGACACGGTGGGAATTTCGCCCACAAACGCCTCGCCGGTGGAGCCGTCAATAGAGATGGCGTCGCCTTCTTTGACGGTGACGCCGTTAGAGGTGAACTGCCGCTTTTTCAGGTCGATGGCAATATCGCTGGCGCCCACCACGCAGGGTACGCCAAATTGCCGGGCCACCACGGCGGCGTGGCTGGTGGCTCCACCTTCGCTGGTGAGAATGCCTTTGGCGGCCAGCATGCCGTGAACGTCGTCGGGGCGGGTAAAGGGGCGCACCATAATTACGTCTTTGCTGTCTTCTTTGCCCCACTTTTCGGCCAGGTCGGCGTCAAAAGCCACAATCCCCACGGCTGCGCCGGGCGAGGCGTTGACGCCTTTGGCCAGCAGCCGGCCCTCGCCGGCGGCGGATTTTTTGGCTTCAAGGTCAAACTGAGGGTGCAGCAGGGTGTCTACCTGTTCCGGGGTAACGCGCAACACGGCCTGCTGGCGGGTGATGAGTCCTTCGTTGGCCATATCGACCGCAATTTTAATGGCGGCTTTGGCGGTGCGTTTGCCATCGCGGGTCTGGAGCATCCACAGTTTACCCTGCTCGATGGTAAACTCCAGGTCTTGCATTTCTGTGTAATGATTTTCCAGCTTATGGCAAATTTCCACAAACTCGGCGTAAGCCTGGGGCAGGTCGTCCTTCATTTTGGCAATGGGTTCGGTGTTGCGGATACCGGCCACCACATCTTCGCCCTGGGCGTTGATGAGGTAATCGCCGTAGAGCACGTTTTCGCCGGTGGCGGGGTCGCGGGTAAAGGCCACGCCGGTGCCGGAGTTGTTGCCCATATTGCCAAACACCATCGTCACAATGTTGACTGCCGTACCCAGGTCGTGGCGAATGCCGGCGGCGTTGCGGTAGTCAACGGCGCGTTTGCCGTTCCAGCTTTTGAAAACGGCCTCGGTAGCCAGCTTGATTTGCTGGGTGGGGTCTTGCGGAAAATCCTGACCGGTTTCTTCTTTGAAGATTTTTTTGAATATGTTGGTGACTTCTTTCCATTGGGCGGCGTTCAGTTCGGTATCGGTTTTAACGCCGGCTTTTTGGCGGGCTTCGGCCAGCACTTCTTCAAACGGCTCGTCGTCGATGCCCATGACCACGCTGCCAAACATCTGAACCAGCCGGCGGTAAGAGTCATAGGCAAAGCGGGCGTCATCGGTGAGTTTGGCCATGCCTTCAACCACTGCGTCGTTCAGGCCAATGTTGAGCACGGTGTCCATCATGCCGGGCATGGAGAATTTGGCCCCGGAGCGGCAGGAAACCAGCAGCGGGTTGTTGGGGTCTCCAAATTTTTTGCCGGTGCTTTTTTCGGTGGCTTTGAGGGCTTCAAGCTCTTGCTCCCACATGCCTTCGGGAAATTTTTGACCGGCGGCCAGATAAGCGTTGCAGGCTTCGGTGGTTACGGTAAAGCCGGGCGGAACCGGCAGGCCGACGCGGGTCATCTCGGCCAGGTTAGCGCCTTTGCCGCCCAACAGGGCGCGGACTTTGTCCCAGTCGTTACGCACGTACTGTTCGGCTTCTTTAACCTCTTCAAATAAATAAACCCATTTTTTACTCATAAAAATTCCTCCAGAGTGGTAATTGTGTAAGGGTAATTGGTTATCAGTAATTGGTAATTGGTTATCGGTTATTAGTAATTTGGTTGTTGTTTGCGGATAATTACCAATTTACTATTTACCAATTACTATCTTAAAAAAAACCTCCGCCGCCAGCTTGGGGGGAGGTTGGGGCATCGTTGGCCCAATTCAATTGGCGCTCATTATACGATGTAAGCGAGTTTTAGCCAAGTTTGCCAACGGTTGATGCCTGATGATGGGGAGTTATTGGTCGCTGGTAAAGCAGATGGTATCAAAGCCCACGGCCAGAGTTAGGCCCAGCTCGCCGGTAAAATTGCCCAGGCGCACGTAACCGCCGGTCTGGTTGAAGCGGTAAGTGCCCAGATTGACCCACTGGTTGCGATTGCCCCATTGGTTGACGGGAACCTCGGTGGGGCCGCTGGCGTGAAAAATTTGGTAGCGGGCGTAGGTGGTGGTGGCGTTTTGGGCCGGGATAAAGGCCCAGACATGCCAGTTACCGGGCCGGGATAAAATGGGCCGCCATTCGGCCCAGCCGGTTTCTTTTTGGGGCGAGGTGGGAGTCCAGAGCATTTGGCCGGCGTAGCCGCCGGGGGCCTGATTCCACTGGCCGTTTTGGGTGCGGTGAAAACTGCCGGTCTGGGGGTTGCTTTGCAGGGCGTCGACCAGAATTTGGACGGGTTGCCGGGGGGCAGCCGGTTGGCCGGAAACAGGTTGGGCAGAGGCCGGTTGAGCAGGCACAGGCTGGCTGAGTTTGCCGGGCCGGCGCAAATTAATGAAGGGGGTAGGGCTGAAGTAGTTGGCCAGCACGGCGTCGCGGTCTCGCACTATCGGCAGCCAGTTGTCGATGGGCAGATCATTTTTGCGAATTTCAAAATGCAGGTGAGCAATCCAGCGGCCCTGGGGATATTTATCGGTTTTTGCGCCTTTGCCCATGGTGCCAATTTGCTGGCCGCGTTGAACCTGCTGCCCCACCTGGCTAACCATAACTTTTTCCAGGTGGGCGTACTGCGACCAAACCCGGTTGCCATCGGGCAGAACGTGTTCCAGCAGCACAATGTTTCCCCAACTGGCTGGATAGTAGCCAAAGTCCGACACGCGCCCGTTTGAAATGGCGTAAATGGGGTCGCCCAAATCAGTATCGCCGCCGCCGCGGCCGTTCCAATCTTCGCCGGGGTGCCACACGCCAAACGATTTGAAGTAACCGGGGTCTACCAGGGTGGTATCTACTTTGTGGGTTTTGAAAACATCTGCCTGTTCGCCGCGAGGCCCTACGGGAAAGTCGAACCCATCGGAGATTTCTTGCGCCATAGTTGTTTGCTCCCTGTGCTGTGCCTGATGTAAAAATTTTAACATCAAGTTTTGCGGGGGTCAATGCGTTGAGAAAATTGTGGGCTGCGGCTTAATCAAACAGAGACCAGCCCGACAATTTGGGGCAGCACTTCAGACACATCTCCGCGAATAATGAGGTTGGCTTTGGGGTCTAAATAGGTGGGTTGATGGTTGATAATTATTAAGCGGGCGCCATTTTGCAGGGCCGCCGCCGGCAGGTCAGAAGCGGGCGCAACCTCCAGCGAGGAGCCGGCAATCAGCACCAAATCGCTTTGTTTTAGGACCAGTTGGGCGGCCACAAACTCTTGCATGGGTAGCTGTTCGCCAAATAAAATAACGTTGGGTTTCAGGACTCCTCCGCACCGGGGGCAGTGCGGCACTTGCCTGTCGTCAATAAATTTTTTAAAAATATCCCGAGAATCTTGCACCTGGTAGCATTGAATGCAGGTAACATGGCGTAAATGGCCGTGCAGCTCAAACAGGGTTTGCGAACCGGCTTTACTGTGCAGGTCGTCGATGTTTTGGGTAATTACGGCTTTAAGTTTGCCCATCCGCTCCATCTCTACCAGGGCGTGGTGAGCGGGATTGGGCGCGGCTTCTAAAACCAGGCGCGACAGGGGGTGAATCCAGTTATAAAAACGCTGGGGATTGCGGCGGAACGCATGAATGGAGGCCACGGCCAGCGGGTCAACTTCATCCCATAAGCCGGAGTTGGGGCTTCTGAAATCGGGGATGCCGGATGGGGTGCTGATGCCGGCCCCGGTCATAGCCACAATGTTTTTGCTTTTTTCAATTAGCTCAACCGCTTGTTGAATAGCCTGGCTTATTTCCATAATAGTTGTTTGTTCTCTCCGGTCTGGTTTGTTCAAACTATGGGCAAGGTGAATGAAAAAGTGCTGCCCTGGCCGGCAACGCTATCGGCCCAAATGTGCCCGCCGTGCCCTTCGACAATTTTTTTGGCAATATGCAGCCCCAAACCGCTGCCCATAGCCGACCGCTCGCTTTTGTTGCCGGCCTGATAGTAGCGCGAAAAAATGCTGTCTAAATCTTCGGCGGGGATGCCAATGCCGCTATCTGCCACCTGCACCAAAATTTCGGCCTCGGTGGTTGAGGCGGTAATCAACACTTCATGATTCTCGTGAGAAAATTTAATGGCGTTGCCAATCAGGTTGGTGAGCACCTGCTCTAGCCGCTGTTTGTCTCCGGTAATTTGGGGAAGCTGCTCCGGCAAGCGAGATACCAGCCTCACCTTTTGCTGGTGGGCAAAGCCCTGTAACTTCAAAATTGTTTGCTTGATGACATCTAACAGCGAAACGGGCATTGTTTCGAGCACCAGTTTGCCCTCATCAAATTTAGAAATGTCAAGCAAATTGTTGACCATTTCGCTGAGTTGGCCGGCCTGGCGGCGAATGGTATCTAAAAATTCGCGCTGGGTGCCGGGGTCTAAATTGTCTTCTTCCAGCATCAGTTGGGCAAAGCCCTGAATGGAAAAGAGGGGGGTGCGTAGCTCGTGAGAAATGGTGGAGAAAAAGTCGTCTTTAAGCTGCTCCAGTTCTCGCTCTTTGGTAACATCGTGTATCAGCCTAACCTCGCCCACCGGCTCTTTTTGCTCGTCAACCACGGTGGTAGTAAATACCTGCAAGGCCCTGGAGCGGGGCGATTCAATCATCACCTCGGCGGCCAGCACGCCGGTGCGGGCGCGGTGGGTGGTGGCCGAGGTAACGCTGGCCAGATTTGGCGGCAAATTGGGCGAGTTGACATCCTGCCCCACAATCTGGCTGCGAGTCAGCCCGAGCATGTGGGCCAGCGTAAAGTTACAGGTTTTAATAATACCCTGGCTATCAATCAAGAGCAGCCCGTCGGCCATATGCTGAACGATGGCCTGCATCTGTTGTTGCTCGGCCGAAATTTTGGTAAACAACCGGGCGTTTTCAATGGTTACGCCGGCCTGCGCGGCGGCAATGGTTAGCAGCCGCTCTTGGGTGGGGCCAAAGGCATGGGGCTGGCTGTGGTCTACGTTGATGGTGCCAATTACTTTGCCCTTGGCAATTAAGGGGACGACCAGCAGCGAGCGAACTTCATCATCAAAAAAGATAAATTCGGGGTCGCTGTGGGTATCGGGCAGATAAATGGATTGGCTTTCGGCGGCGGCGCGGCCGGCAATGCCTTCGCCCAGCCGCAGTTTGGCCATC
This sequence comes from uncultured Caldilineaceae bacterium, assembly GCA_964486935.1. Lineage (GTDB taxonomy): Bacteria > Chloroflexota > Anaerolineae > 4572-78 > J111 > CAZAPG01. Next base: position 212,685 of record CAZAPG010000004.1, read on the forward strand.
TCTCTCCAGCGAGGTTTGAGGCCGTCGGCGGCTTTAATTTCTAACTGTTCGCCGCTTTCATCCAGCAAAAAAATGCAGCAGGCTCGACAGCCCATGACCTGCCGCAGCGAGGTGACAATAGTATTGAGCATGTCTTGCAGGTTAAGGCTGCTGGAAAGCTGCTGGGCCAGGGTGTAAAGCATGCTTACTTCGCTAAGGCGTTTAACGGTTTCATCAAACAGGTTGGCCCGCTCCAGAGCCAGCATGGTTTGGGTGGCTAAAATTCGGCATATTTGAATATCTTCGGGCGAGAAGGTGCGGTTGATGTTTGTATCGTAAATTTCTACCAGACCGGCCACCCGGTTTTCGGTTTCAAGGGGGAGGGCCAGGGCCAGATTCCATTGAATTTTAGGGTTTGAGCCGCCGGCAGATTGTTGCCACAGCTTGCCGGCGCCCCCCTTTTTAGGATTGGCCCGGTTAATAATAGGGCGTTTGGCTTTTAGCAATTGCTGCGTTAGCGGGTCTTCGGTAAGCTGAATGGGGGTGTTGAGTTGACGCCAGCCGTGGGCGGGAGTGCGGGGGCGGTTGCTAACGTACTCGGCCAGCGCGGTCACTGTGCCGGCATTTTGGTCTATCTGGCAAATTACGCAGGCGCCAGCGTCGATGGCTTCGGCAATTTTTTGGGTCATCAGCTTGAGCACGTGGCCGGCGTCCAGGTCGGTGCCAAGGGTGAGAATACTTTCATAGATAAGGGCCTGCTCGCGGGTGTAACGCTGCTGGGTTTGCTGCAAGCGGGTATTCTCAAGCGTCAGGGCGATGTGGCGAGCCAGCGTTTGTAGAATTTTTTGGTCGGCTTCGAAAAAGGCGTTGGCCCGGTCGCTTTCAACATCCAGCACGCCAATTGGGTTGGGGCCGGCCAGCAAGGCTACCGCCAACTGCGATTTAATGTTGGGTAGCGAGTGGTATGCAAAAAAATCCGGGTTTTCGGATACGTCGTTTATCAGTTGGCTTTGGCCGGTAGCCGCCACCCGCCCCACAATTCCCTGCTCGATGTTCAGTTTAATAAAATCTTCGGGCTGCGGTAATTGCCCTTTCCAGGCGGCGGCTTTCAGGGTTAAAATTTGCTGGTTGCGGTTTAATAAAAACAGGTTGACATATTCGTAATCAAACTGTTGTTGAATTAGAGCGACGCTTTGGTTGAGCAGCTCATCGGGGTCGGTCAGATGATTGAGCTTTTGGGCCAGGCTGGCCAGAGATTGCAGGTAATTGTTAGAAGCAGCGGTTGCAGAAGCGGCCTTTTGGTTGGCCGGGGTCAGCAGTTGGCCGGTCGTTTTGAGAATGCGGTTTTGAATGGCTGCCAGGCTTTGCCAGTCGTCGGCGCTCAACCTGTCGGCCTGCGCGCGCGCGGCCTCAAAAGTTAGATTCAACGAGTCGATTACAAGCGTCCAATTTAACGGCTCTGAATATCGAGATAAATAAGTGGCGAGTTGCTGGGGAGCCGTAGCCGCAATATGTAGCAGGGTGAGCCAGTTGGTTAGTTTGGGGTACGCTGGCAGGCTAAAGGGATGATTAGCCCACATAGATTTTAAAGTGGGGATTATAACAGGCACCCAAACTTCAGAATATGCCTCGGACGCCTCGGTTTTGTCCGGTTTGAGTTTTTCTGTAGGCATAGGGTTATTGCGGAGTTTTTGTGTGAATCATTTGGACAAAATTGTACCACATAGAATTTGATTAGACAATAAACATAATAATCCTGGCAATCATTTGTTAGCTACTCCAGACCTCAAAGGTTTCAAAAACCTTTGAGGTCTTCATTGGGCCAGAAACAACGTGTTTCTTAGAAGCCGGGGTTTTCATTTAACCAATGCTTTGGACGAACCCCCCTGATGTGTGCTATAATGAGTCGCCAAATTTAAGTGAGGAAATAAATTTTGTTGTGAAACGTTCCTGGATATTGCTACATCTTGTTTTAATTGCGTTGCTATTTCCAACCTTTGCCTGCGGCTCAATTGCCGGCCGGGTAACGCCAACGCCCACCAAAACACCCAGACCTTTTAGAACCGTGGTCAATTTGCCAACCGTAACGCCAACGCCAACGCCCACCGATACGCCCATTCCTACCGATACGCCAACACCCACCCCCATCCCCACCGATACACCGACGCCCATTCCCACCGACACGCCCACCAATACGCCGCCACCGCCGCCGCCACCGCCGCCGCCAACCGACACGCCGCTTCCACCGCCAGCAGATACCCCCACCCCGTTACCACCGGCAGCGCCGCCCCCACCGCCCAGTTCAAAGCCGGATGTAATTGTAGAACTGCCCGATGGCAATACCTTTAGCTCCGGCGATGAGGTTAAAATTATCTTTATTGTCAGAGACCCGGACGGCGTAAAAGAGTTTACCTGGGGCGTTTTTACCCAAAACCAAACGCCGCTAATAGGGGGCGAAAGAAACTGCAACAATGCCACTGAATGTCGAGAAGAAGTGGAAGCGGTGGCTCCGCCGGTTTCCGGCACTTATCTGGTTGGAGCGGATGCCGTTGACGCGCATGGCAATACCGCTCGCGGCGTTGGAGAAATATACGTTCCTTAATAATTGGTTTTGCCAGTGAACACCAGCTACCTTCTCTATCGGTTGGGTGGGGCAATTGTGCCAAAAATTCCACCCAAAATAGGCTACGCCTTCTGCCGCTTGCTGGGCGCCATAGCCTACCGATTTGACTCTCAAATCAGGGCCAATGTTCGCCTGAATTTGCGCCGCATCATGGGGCCGCAAACGCCCCAAACCGAAATCAACCGGCGCGCCCGGCTGGCCTTTAACTATATTCTCTACAACTATTTTGACCTGTTTCGGTTGCCCAGGCTTGATGACCACAACGTTCATCAACTGGTTACCGTGCGGGGATGGGAAAATATAGAGGCCGCCCTGAGCCAGGGCAAAGGCATTGTTATGACCTCGGCCCATTTAGGCAATATAGAGATAGTTATTTACGCCATGCTGTTGCGCGGGCTAAATATCACCATTCCCGTTGAGCGGGTCTCGCCGCCGGAATTGTTTGACTATATTACCGCTCTGCGTTCAAGCAAAGGGTTAAAGCTCATCCCAATCGACGGGCCGCTGCTGGATTTAATCCGAACCCTTAAAAAGGGCGGCGTGGCCGGCCTGGCCGGCGATAGAGATATTACCAACAGCGGCCAGGTGGTTAATTTTTTTGGACACCCGGCCCGCCTGCCCGATGGTCACGTGCGGCTGGCCTTGAGAACCGGCGCGCCGCTGGTAGTTGGTTTTAGCCGGCGCAACCCGGACCATACCTACCAGGCCTATTTCTTGCCGCCCTACCATCCACCCCAAACCGGCAGCGAAGAGGAGCGTGTGGCCGCAGGCGTAAAATTTGTTATTACTGAAATGGAAAAAGCTATTCGCCACACGCCAGAGCAGTGGACCGTGACTGTATCAATTTGGGCCGACCTTCAGCCGGCAGCCGATGCGCCATCAAAGTAGGAGGGCAACAACGTTGGAGTCAACCCTAGAAATGAATCCCCTATCGCTGTTTTCAATGGCGAAAGCAGCAGCCTGAAGGCCCAACATGAAAATTGCCTTAGTTTCGCCGTATGATTTCACCTATCCCGGGGGCGTCACCGAACATACCGTCGCCCTGGCCCAGGGCCTGCAACAACGCGGCTTCGGGGTACATGTTCTGGCCGCCTGTTCCGGTTATCATCCGGCGCCATTTGCCAACACGCGGGCCGTTACCCGCCAGGTAACCACCGTACCTATTCGGGGCGCAACGGCGCGGGTGGGCCTATCACCGTTAAGTTACCTTAGAATAAAAAAAATATTGCAGCAAGAAGCCTTTGATATTGTGCATCTTCAAGAGCCGCTAACCCCCGGCATTACCTGGTGGACGCTGTTGCAGGCCCGCGCCTTGCCCCAGGCCGTAACCATTGGCACGTTTCACGCCTATCATGAACAACCCAATTGGCTATACAAACACGGACGCCCCATTTTTGCCAAAATTTTTGCCCGTCTCAACGGATTAATTGCTGTTTCGCCGGCGGCATGTCAATTTGCCTATCAAATGTTTCCCGGTAATTATTATATTATTCCCAACGGCATCGACTTGTGCCGCTTTGGCAGAAAAACCGTTCAGGCCGATGCCAAATCGCCCCAGGCCAAAACTACCATTCTGTTTGTGGGGCGGCTGGATAAACGCAAGGGCTTTCACACCCTGCTAGAGGCATTTATTAAACTCAAACCGCATTATCCTCAACTCTGGCTACAGGTGGTTGGCCCGTTTGAGGCCGGCGCCTGCCGGCCTTACCGGGAAATGGCCCAGGCAAGGGGCGTAACCAATATTGAATTTGTGGGTTATGTTTCCCCGGAACAACTGCCCGGCTTTTATCATAATGCCGATATCTTTTGCGCGCCCTCAATTGGGTTTGAAAGCTTTGGAATTGTGCTGCTCGAAGCGATGGCAGCCGGATTACCGATTGTAGCTTCTGATATTGCCGGTTATCGTTCCTTAATTGTTCATGGGCAAGAAGGGTTACTGACCCCGCCGGGCCAGGCCGACCCTTTGACCGGGGCTTTACGGCAGTTGCTAAACCGGCCGCAACTTCGCCAAACAATGGGCCACCAGGGTCAACTGAAAGCCGGTTTATATAGTTGGGAGCGTGTGGTTGATGAAACCCTGCTGGTCTACACCGAGGTCATTCAACGCCACCTGAAGTCGCGTTATTATCATAGTGAAACAAAAAACAAGGCAACCGGTTCGATGCAACGGAGGCAGCCATATCATGTTAAGCGAAGCAGTACGCAAATATAGCCGCATATTTTTAGAACCACTGGCTCGCTTCATTAGCGCAACAGGGGTGTCGCCCAATATTATTACCGTAACCGGCTTTGTATTGATGGTTGGCGTGGCTTTTGTGCTGGCCCGAGGACACCTGTTTTGGGGCGGCATTTTGATAACCGCCGTGGCCCTGTTTGATGCCATCGACGGCACCCTGGCCCGGATGATGGGCCGCACCTCTCGCTTTGGCGCTTTTTTAGACTCCACGCTGGACCGTTTTTCTGAGGCGGTTATTTTTTTGGGGCTGTTTATTTATTTTATTGGGCAAAATGGACAGCTAGAGCTAATTCTCATCTACGCCACGGTGGTCGGTTCCCTGATGGTCAGTTATGCCCGCGCCCGCGCCGAAGGCATTGGCGTACCCTTAAAAGATGGTCTCTTTACCCGCTTTGAGCGCGTTTTTCTGCTGGTAGTTGGCTTGCTTTTTAACCAGCTTACCATTGTTTTGTGGGTGCTGGCCGTTTTTACCAACGCTACCGCGGTTCAGCGAATGTACCTGGTGTGGCGCATCACCGGCGGCGAAGAGGGCGGTTAATATTACCATTGCCAATTCATAATGAACAATGAACTTCAGGTTTCGGGCCAGCCATCTCAAACCGCCCCAATTGATTGGGATGCCGCCGCCGCTACTGCGGCCAGCCTGCTCAGTCGCTACCTTCAGTTTGATACTTCCAACCCCCCCGGCAACGAAGCCCCCGCCATAGAGTTTTTAGCCGACACCCTGCGTCGCCATAATCTTGACCCCCAAATCATCCACGCTGCCCCCAATCGGGCCAATTTGATTGTGCGCCTGCAAAAGCGCCGGCGCTCTACCCAAAGGCCCTGCCTGCTTTACGCCCACGCCGATGTGGTTCCGGCAGATGCCGCCGATTGGTCTGTGCCGCCCTTTGGCGGGCGTATTCAAGATGGGTATGTGTGGGGCCGGGGCGCGTTAGATAATAAGGGCCTGGGTATAATTTTTTTGCAGGCGCTCATTTTGCTCAAACAACATGCGCCGGCCCTCAACCGGGATATTATTTTACTGATTGCCGCCGACGAAGAAGCATCGGGCCGGCACGGCGCGGCCTGGCTGCTGCAACATCACCCCCGCTTGATTGAGGCCGAATACGTGTGGGATGAAGGCGGCGTGGGGCGCCGGCAGGCGGGCCGCAACGTTTACCACATTGCTGTGGCCGAAAAAATTGCTCTGACCATCAAACTGGCCGCCCACGGCGCGCCCGGCCACGCCTCGATGCCCCAGCGCAACACCGCCCACGACAGGCTGGTGCGGGCCTTGTATCGCCTTAAACAATGGCAAATGCCGGCGCGTTTAACCCAAACAACGTTCGACATGCTGCAAGCCCTGGCCCCGTATCAGCCCTTCCCCCGTTCGTTTTTGTTTGCCAACGCCAACAGACCTCTGTTGTGGCCGCTGCTGCGCCCCCGCTTGCAAAATGACCGCCTCTTTGCGCCGCTTATCAGCAACACCCTCAACCTGACCGTGCTCAGGGGCGGGCAGGCCAGCAACGTCATTTCGGCGCGGGCCGAGGCGCTGCTGGATGCCCGCCTGTTGCCCGATGAAGACCCCCAGGCTTTTCTGTCTGCCCTGCGCTCCATCATTGGCGATGCCAGCGTTGCCGTGCATGTCGACACGCTGCCGGCGCGTCAGCAACCAACCCCCACCGACGCCCCCTTTTACCGGGCTTTGGCCCGCACCCTGCACTCAATTGACCCGACCGGCCAGGTATTGCCCTACCTCACCCCCGGCGCAACCGACTCTCGTTTTTTTAGGGCAGCCGGCATGAAAGCCTACGGCTTTATGCCCCTGCTGCTAAACGATAACGAGTTAGGCCGCATTCACGGCATCGACGAGCGAGTATCAGTGGACAATTTGGGCTGGGGGATACGGCTGGTATTTGAAACGTTGAAAAACTTCTGCGCCTGAACATTATTGACACCATTAATAATCCCCTTAAAATATCACAATCTAAGAGAGCGTTCGAGAACTATCTTGCAAACCGGACGAAAGACCGATGACAATGGACGAATGAGTTATTTTCGTCCCCCGTCATTCGTCCTTGCTGGCAACCACGTTGAATTACCGAATGCTCTCTAAAGCTAACCAACCCGTAAATGAGAGTCAGGCAGGCTTATGATTTCATCAAAAGTAACTATAGAATTATACCCCGCCGAAGGGCGGCAGTGGGCTACGGTAATGCTGGAAGGCGCCGATGACCCTCACCTGATTTTGGCTGAAGCTGTCAAAGCGCTTGGCATGGAAATATCCCGGCTGTACCGGCAGGGGCCGTCCGAAGCCATCCCGCTGAATTTGGGCCATATCGACGAGTCGCTGCCGGCGCTGCCCGCGCAGCCGTCTGGCCCAATCTCGGTGGGCAGCCTGTTGGGCATTTCTGGCACGCTGGCCCAGGAACTTGCAGCCGATGAGCCTGCCGAGGAGTTCAATCAGGTGCAGGAAAGCCCCAAAGTAAGAGAGCGAGAATACAAACAGGCCAAAGGCTGGAAAGCCGCCGGCGGCCAGGATTCCCTGAGCGACTTTGACCTGTCGGAGCAGGATTTGAGCGGGGTTGACCTGTCGGGCGCGGATTTGAGCCGTTCAAACCTGGAAGGGGCCAATCTGAAAAACGCCAATCTGGAAGGAGCCAACCTGAGCGAAGCCGTGTTGAGCGCGGCCTATCTGGTAGGCGCCAGCTTAAAGAACGCCAATCTTGACCGGGCCGTTTTAATAGAAACCGCCCTGAGCCAGGCTAACCTTGAAGATGCCAGCCTTGAGTCGGCCAACCTGACCGAGTCAACCCTTAACAGAACCAGTCTGAAAAACGCCAACCTGAGCGGAGCCACCTTCAATCAGGCCAATTTAATCCGGGCCAATCTCAGCCAGGCCAATTTAACCGAAACCAACCTGGGCGAGGCCAACCTGTCTGAAGCGGATTTAACCCATACCACTCTCAGCCGGGCCTTTCTGTACGAGGCTATTTTGCATCGGGCCAATCTGGCTAACGCCAATCTGGAGCATGCCAACCTCAGCCGGGCCGACCTCTCCCAGGCCGACCTGACCCACACCAACCTTTCTTACGCCGATTTTAGCCTGGCCAATTTAACGGGCGCCAACCTGAACAACGCCACCCTCAACGATACCGATTTTGAAGGAGCCATCATGCCCAATGGATGAGACAACCACTTATTCAAACGGCAAAACCAAACCACCTGCGCCAACATTTTGGGTGGGCCATATCCCGGTTTACGGCGATGTTATCCTCTCGCCGATGGCCGGCTTTTCCGACAAACCTTACCGGCTCATCTGCCGCGAGTACGGCTCGGCCATGAGCTACACCGAATTTGTCTCGTCTGATGGTATTTTGCACGGCAATGACCGCACCCAACAAATGCTGGCCTTTGACCCCTCGGAAAGCCCGATGGTGTTCCAAATTTTTGGCAGCAGCGAGGAGGTTTTAGAAGAAGCCGCCCGAAAAATCGAGCCGCTTGGCCCGGATATTATCGACATTAACATGGGCTGCTCGGTGCGAAAAGTATCGGGCCGAGGCTCCGGGGCGGCGCTGTTGCGTAACCCGGCCAAAATTGGCCGTATCTTTCGGCGGCTCACCAGGGCGCTGTCGGTACCCGTTACCGGCAAAATTCGGTTGGGCTGGGATGAAAACTCGCTCAACTATCTGGAAGTCGCCAAAATTATGGAAGATAACGGCGCGTCGCTGGTGGCGGTTCACGGGCGCACCAAAGAGCAGGCTTACAATGGTACAGCCAACTGGGATGCCATTGCCCACATTAAGCAGGCTGTCAGCATCCCTGTAATTGGCAACGGCGATGTAAAATGCGTGGCCGATATTGAGCGCATGAAGCGACACACCGGCTGCGATGCGGTGATGATTGCCCGCGCTGCCATTGGCAACCCCTGGATTTTTCAGCGCAAGGATATCCAGCAGGTGACGCTGGCCGAAAAGGCGCAACTCATTTACCGCCACCTGGATTTAATGCTTGACTTTTACGGCCAGGAGCGCGGGCTGGTGCTGTTTCGCAAGCATGTGGTCAAATATGTGCGCGGGCTGTCGCACATAGCCAGAGTGAAACAGCAACTTATTACCTGCACCCGCCCCGAACAGTTTGTTGAACTGATGAATGAGTACGAAGCCGAGGCCGAAGCCCGCGCCGCCAGAAATGAGCCGGCGTTAATGTCGCCGCAATTTGCTTTTTAAGCAGGAAAATTGGCGACACAGAAATACACCAAGAAACGCTGAGAAAAAACAAAAAATCTCTGCGCATCTCTGCGTTCATGTTTTGTTGCAGTTTACCCGCCTTAGGAGAAACCGATGAGTCAAACGGAAGTTACCGTTCAGCCCTGGCCGTATGATGAAGCCCCTACCGAGGCCGTCATTCGGCAATTGATGAACGAAGAGGAGTTGCAACCCTATCGCTGGTCTAACGGGGCGGGCGATGTCTACCCTGCCCATACCCACTCTTATCATAAAGTTATCTATGTGGTGCAGGGGAGCATCACCTTTGGCCTGCCGGCCAGGGGCAAAAAAGTTAACCTCAACGCCGGAGACCGCATGGATTTACCGGCCGGCATTATGCATGATGCCATTGTTGGCCCCGAAGGGGTGGTGTGCCTGGAAGGGCATCGCCGTTAAATATTACAAAAATTTTACTTTTGTCTCCAGCGGGTGGCGAGGCTTGTCTGTGGTTTGGGCCGGATGGCCCAGCGTGATGAGTCCCTGCGGTTCCCAATCTTTGGGCAGTTGCAGCGTGTCGCGCACCAACCCCGGCACAAACAACGGAGCGCAAAGCCAGCACGCGCCCAACCCCTGGGCGTGGGCCAGCAGCAGTAGATTTTGGGCCGCCATCGCCACGCTTTGGGCGGCCATAACCCACTCGTTGCGGGCGCGGCCAGGGTCGGGGTAGCTGTCCATATCCTCCATACTCAAACAAACTACAATTAATGCGGGCGCGCCGGTTAAGCGGGCGTAGCTGCGCGACACGTCGCGCTCAATATCTTCCGGGTCGTCGCCGTCGGCGGTGCGGTCGGCCCGCAGGCGAGCGCCCATCGCGGCGGCCAGCCGCTCCTTATCGGCAAAGTTGGTTAGCACGGCAAAGCGCCAGGGCTGCCGGTTGTGGGCCGAAGGCGCCCAGGCGGCGGCTTCCAGCAGTTGCCAAATAGCTTCTGAGGGAACCGGGGCCTGGCTGTAACGCCGGATGGAGCGTCGGTTTTTGATAAGGTCAAAAAGATTATCAACTGTGCCGGGAGGATAGTGGGGAAGATTGTTGGCCGCCTGCTGCGGATTACGAATGGCAGGCTGCATGAGTTGAGAATTTGTTTTTTCCGACATACCGTCCTCTGGCCTGGCTTGAAAGCCTGGCACATTTGATTTTTCAGTTGCGTATAAAAAATAATATTGTCACTTACCTGAACATATCTATCTCTTTAGGCCGCAGCACATCGGCGGCGGTGGCCTGCTCATCAAAGGTAAAATCCACCCCACGGGCAATCACCACCGGGCAACCTTCGGCGGCCTGGCCCATTAGCAGGCTGGCGGCAGCGGCAATCTGGTCGGTAAAGCCAACATCGGTGTATTGTAGCGGTTCGCCAAACAGGTCGGGCGTGCCGCGTAAATCCTGTACCGGGGCCATTCCGCTCAGGCCGATAACTACGCCGACGGCGCCTATGCGCCAGGGCCGGTTGTGGCTGTCGATAATGAGCACCGGCGATTTTGCGCCGGTCAATTGGGCCAGTTTGTGGCGAAGCGCTTTGGCCGAAGCGTCGGGGTTGGCCGGCAGGCGCAGCAGCATGCCGGGTTGAGGGCTAACATTTGAGTGGTCTAGCCCGGCGTTGGCGCTAATAAAACCCAACTTGTGCTGCACAATTAACAGCCCTGGCCGGGCGCGAACAATTTCGGCGGTGTCCCACAAAATTACTTCGATTAGGGGGGCAACTTTGCCGGTTAGTTGGGCCAGTTCCAATGCCCGCGATGACGGCTCAACTTCGGATAGTCGCACAAAGCGATTTTCGGCCTTGGAGACAATTTTTTGGGTAACAACCACAATATCGGTATCGGTCAGAGTCAGGCCAATCTGTTGGATGGCTTCAAAAATTAACCCGGCCAGGTCATCGCCGGGTTGAACAAGCGGGATATGGGTGAGGGGAATAAATTGTAACGTCATCAAATACCTGTAATTTTTATGCCGGCGCCTTTTACTTTGTGGCGAATATTGATGCCGATGAGCACCGAGGTTAGCCCCTCTACCACCACGGCATTTTTGAGCGGCCCGGCATCGATGCCGCGCATGCCGGCGGCTTGGGCCAGGGCAATGGCTTCGGCCTTGGCTTCTTTGTCGTCGCCGCAAATAAGAACGTCGCAATCAATATGGCTTTCATCCTCGGCCAAATGGGCAACGCCAACATTTTGAAAAGCAGACACAACCCGCACGCCATCGCCCAAAATGGCCTGGGCTTCCTGTCCGGCGGAGCCGCCGGGGGGAACGTTGACATGAGAAACTTTGGGCGGTTTGAGCGGTACGGTTACGTCGATTAATATTTTGCCCTGCAATACCTCTTTGAGCGATTCCAGGGTTGGGGCCTGGGCGCTGTAGGGAACCGTCAGCACGCAAATTTGGGCGGCCTGGGCGGCGTCGCTGTTGGCCAGGCCGGTAATTAATTCTTGCCCCAACTGCTCGTTTAGTTCGCTGGCGACACGTTGGGCTTTTTCTTTTTGGCGCGAGCCAATAATTACCTTGTAATTACCAGATTTCGCCCAGCGACGCGCCAGGCCGGGGCCTTCGTTGCCCGTTCCTCCCAAAACAGCGATGGTTTTAGTCATAAGCCTCCTCGGGTTGGGTGTGAATTGTGAGGCCGTATCATACCTCAGATTTGGCTGAGGAGCTAATTGTTTGCAGTAGCGTGATGGCCGGAGGCGCGATTAGTAGCGGTACGCCGATGAGGTGTCCCCAAAAGTGGTTTTGCAGCAGCGCCGGATACCAGACCCGGATGGTTTCAAAATAGGGGATGGCCAGCAGGGCGGTGATTGAAAATACCACGGCCCCGGCCAGCGGCGGTTTGTGGGGCAGCAACAAAGCGGCCAGCGGCAAAAACCACAGCAAATACCAGGCGTGAAACACCGGAGCCGCCAGAAGCACGTACCAGAAAAGCGTGTAAAATGAGGCGGCGATGGGGGGGATGTAGCCGGGGAGGAGGGGAGTTGGGGAGGTTGAAGTTGTTATCGCCCGCCATAACTGGTAAAGGTAAATCAGCGCAAAAACAGCCAAAATTATGTTACGCGATATGTCGAAGGCGGCGTTTGTGCCCAGCCAGTTTCTCAAGCCCAGCACCAGCAGCGCCAGCAGCGAGCGTCCGGCCTGGCTGCCGGCTTCTGGCACGGCCCAGTTATTCCAGCCGGGCCAGAGCGGGGCCATGGCCAGCGCCACCATTGCCAGCGTCGCCACTCCATAGGCCAGCAGCCGGGTAGCGCGCCGAAACCGCGTGTTTTGTTGCAGGGCCAGCGCCAGCAGATAAAAAGGGGCAATGATAATGGTCACAAATTTTACCAGAACAGATAGCGCCAGCAGCAGGCAAAAGAGCCAGGGGAGCAGGGGGTTGGCTTGGGGGTTGATGTGGCTGAACACCCAAATAGCCGCCAGTAAAAAGAAAATCATCAAAATATCGTTGTGGCCGTTTTGAACGCTTTCAAACAGTACCAAAGGGTTCCAGGCAAAAGCCAGCGTTCCGGCAATGGCCCAGCGGGGCTGCAAGCGGGTCAAAATTTTGTAGACCAGTAGGGCGCAGCCAAGGTAGGCCAGCAGCCCAATAATTTTGAGCGCAAACAGGTGGCCCAAAAAATTATTGCCGGTAGCATAAAATGCGGCCAGGGAAAGGGTCTCCCACAGCGGGCCGTAGGGCGAGGCGGCATCCACCCATTCGCCGGCCAGGCCCAGCCAGGGGTCTGTTGAGGGCAGGGCTTCGGGGGGGCTGGTTAGCGGTTGCAATCCATATAAAGCCCAGCCCCGGGTGCGGATAGCGTAAATAAATAAATCAATGGCGGTGAGAGGGTAGGCAAAGATGAGAATAAGAGCGAAGATGCCGCCGGAGAGAAAGACGAGGATGAGGGGTGATGGGTGAGGAGTGGGGATTGGTGCAGGAGAGATGGTCAACCGGATGGCCCAAAGATAGAGGCCAAACAGCGCCCCAATGCCCAGCAGATAGCGCCAGAATCCGCCGGCAGAGTAGCCGGTGAGTTTGGCGTAGTCAACCGGCGGGATGGCGTTGTAGAATTTTGCCAGCGGAAAAGGGAGGGTGAAGATTGTCAGATAGATTAACCCGCTAATGAGGGCGCAGGTTAACAGGGGGTGAATGGTTTTTAGGCCAGAATTTCGCACGAGATTGAGCCGGATTTTGGGGCGTCTTTAATCACCGTTCATCTGAATAAGGATGACGGTAATATTATCATTGCCGCCGGCGCGTTTGGCGGCCTCGACCATCATCTGGCTGGCCTGGGCCGGATTGGGGTATTGGTCGCTGATATGCTGTAATTCTTCGTCGCTAACCATCCCGCTCAAACCATCTGAGCAGAGCAGCAGCCGCTCCTGGGGAGTTACAGCTACATGATAGCTGCCAATTTCCAGCTTGTCTTTTTCGCCGATGGTGCTGTAAATAACATTGCGCTGTTTGTGGGTGCGGGCTTCTTCGCGGGTAATCTGACCAATTTGCACCAGCCGTTCTACCAGCGAGTGGTCGATGCTAATTTGCTCAATTTTTTCGCTGTTCAGGCGGTAGGCCCGGCTATCGCCCACGTTGACAATATGGGCATTTTCACCGGCTATCAGGGCCATTACCAGGGTAGACCCCATTTTGTTTCTGTCGGCGGCGCCTTGCTGCCGGGCCAGCACTACCTCGTTGGCGGCCAGCACGGCGCTTTTTAGCCATTCTTCATAGGGGGCGTCGCTGACGGTTGGCGGGTTTTCATCGTGATGCTGTTTGATAGCGTCAACTGTTAGCTGGCTGGCCACCTCGCCGGCTTCGTGGCCGCCCAAACCATCGGCTACCACATACAGGCCATATGGCCCCACATTGGGCATTTCGCCTTCTATTATAATCAGGTTGTCTTCGTTGAGTTCCCGTTTCAGGCCAACGTCGGTTAGGGCGGCAAATTGCCAGTTAACGTTAGGCGGACGCTCACCCGAGATTGGCGTGGTAATCGGCTCGGCCACCACTTTGAGGGGGCTAACCATCGTGTCGGCCTCATCTTTGGTTATGGCGGGGATGGTGGGAGCCTGGCTGGCCTGGGGCGCGGCTTCAATGGCGGCAGGCGCGGTATCGTCCAGGTCGTCAACTTCTATTTCCGGCGCAATGACCGGCCCGGGACGGGTCTCAATATCTACCTGGCGTTTTCTGGCCTTTTTCTTTTGTGACCGGCGGGTTAGAGGTCTAAGAATAAAGGCAATCAAAATGAAAATTAAAACAATTCCAAGGGCAACAGCCACTAAAATCCAGGCGATGAAAGGGTCGGTTTGATAAAAAAGAAAAAGTGGTGGCGCCAGTAAAAGCAACCTGGAGTTTTTGCCCACAGGGGTAGGCAGTTTACACGGAGTGGGGCAATGCCCGGCGGTTCGCTTCAATTTCATCATTGACACGCCTTCCTGTGCCTGCTTTGTAGGTTAAGTTTGGGCAGAGTTTCTGCCAACTTAAATCCAAAAGTTATAATTGCAATGATGGATGAGATTTTTAGCAGGGTTTTGATAAAACTTCTGTTGAAGCTTGTGACAGGTAAAGTTGGGCATAGTTTATCACATGCCGGGGGGCTTTGCAATATGTGAAGTTAGTACTACGCTGTGAGGTAGAAATCCCTGGTAGGCTCCTCAACCGTATCTCAACAATCGCTCAGGTATGGCTCAAGTAGGGTGCGCATTGATGTGATATTCTAAAGACAATCTAAAGAGATAGCTCATTAACAATCAAGGTGTAGCTGGTAGCGGATACATAAAATGTGTATCTGTTACCAATGCACCTTATTTTGTGTAAATAGTGAGATAAGGAGTTGTTAAAATGGTAACGGTTCTAACAATCCTGCTGGTGGTATTACTGCTCTTGTTGGGGATAAGTCTTTTGGCCGGAAAATTTGTTGAGATTTTATCTAAGTAATTAACCGAAGAATTTATCTCTAATCGCAAACAGGCGTGTACTGTATTCGATATTGCGTGCTGAAAGGAGACAGCCATGATCCGTTGGACAAAGTTAAACCCTAATGAAAGAGCGCTGGTTGAGAGTCCTGTCAATCGCTATAAAATTGCCGGACCGGGCCGGGTTGTGCTGACGCCCCGCCAGCGCATTATCGCCAGATTGTACGTAGGCCCGCGGGCCAATACCCTTGAGTTTGACCAGGTGCGTACCGCCGAAGAAATTGCCCTGGGCGTCAAAGTGCAGGTTATCTATCGGGCCGACCCCGAATTATTTACGGATGATTTGTTATCAAAGTTGGCCGGCTTAAACGAGGGCGGCTGGCAGGGCATCATTCACTGGCAAACCGAGTATGTGCTGCGGATGCTGGTGGGACAATATCCGTGGCGAGAATTGAGTAAAGAGCAAACCAAAAAGCGACTGGAGCGCCAGTTTACCCAAACCCTGGCCGCCCGCCTGAAAATTGTTGGGCTAAATGTTATAGCCGTGTGCCTGATAAAAACAACGCTGCCGGCCAACCTGCAAACCACCCTTATTCGGGCCGAGCAAGATAGCATTGAAGCCGGCGGGCGTGCCCTGGTGCTAAAAAATTATCTTGAAATTTTTGGCGACAACCTGCCCCAGGCCATGCCTTACATTATTCAATGGGAGCTAATGAATACTATCCACAAAAACAATCCGCAAATCTTGATGACAGCCACTCACTCGCCTGCACCGCCCACACTATCCGAACCCGTATTTCAGTTACAGTTGCCCATTGCCAGATAAGCGCAATAAACCCAATCAGCGCCGGAGTTGAAATAGCTCCGGCGTTTTTATTGTCAGGAAAAACTGCGGAAGATTCATATAAAATTCAAACGGAATTCAAATCGGTCTCATAGTTTTTTAGATTAAGCTGAAAGTGTCAAACCAAATAAGCCAAAATCAGATTACGTCTTATGGTTGAGCCTGTCGCCTTTGATAAAAATAACCCGCAACCCCAAATTCTAATTGTAGATAGCGATGCTGCCACGCGCTCAAACCTGAACCAATTGTTTGAGTTGCGTGGGTGCGCTGTCACCGAAGCTGAATGTGGGTACGCTGCCTTAACCCTGCTGCAACGCCACATTTTTGATTTGATGGTGTTAGATTTGCATCTGCCGGAGTTAAACGGGGTAGAAATTATGGGGTGGGCCAGGCAATTGCAACCGGAGTTGTTAATAATTATCTTGACAGCTCATGCCACTCTGGATAACGCCATTGCCGCCGTCAGGCTTGATGCCGCAGACTATTTGCGCAAACCCGCAAGTTCCGATAAAATCAACCGGGCAGTTCAAAAAGCCTTTCAAAAGCGTTCGGAACGATATCGGTTATTTTCATTCTCTAATGCTTCCAGAACTCTTCACCACCTTGAGTTCACCAGAAACGCGCCCCCTTCCGCAACTCCTGTCCACGAGCGGTTTATCCGGGTTCCCCCTGTTACGCTAGATTGCAAAAAACGGGTTGTCTTTGTAGAAGATAACCAGCCTCGCCTTGCCGAGTTAACCGAAGGAGAGCTGGCTATTTTAACCACTTTCCTGCATCGGCCCAATCAAGTGTTGTCTTGCAAACAACTGGTTGAGCAAACCTGGGGCTACCAGACCGACGAGTTTGAGGCTAAAAGCCTCATTCGGCCATATATCTTCCGGCTGCGCTCAAAAATTGAAGTTGATAACAAAGCCCCTCAACTCATTTGCACCATTCGGTTGCGAGGATATCTTTTTGCCATAGGGTCTGAAAAAAAAGTCGTTGAATTTATTCCCAAAAATCATGAAACAATCTCTGCATCATCAGATTCCGGATTTTGAAATAAAAATGAAATTTTTTAGCCCTGTTTTCATGATATAATCCAAACCGGGAGTATTGCCACAACTGGCCTGTTCACAAATTGGGAACGGTTTAGGTCAGGCCACAAAATTACTCCGGTTCAAGTCACCCCCTGAATGTTTGAGACGAGGCAAGGAAAATTAAATACAATCGCCGCGCATTGATGCGCAGGCGGCTGCCAGAAATATAACAAATACAGTAAGGCAAATTTACTTTACCGTAGCTGCATTATTTGATTTAGCCAAATAAAAAAGGAGATACCACCGACCGGCCAAGTCATTTTGGTATCTCCCAACGTTAACCTAACTCCAGAGCAAGCCTGGGCCGTTTGTGGCTCAAGCCCTGTTCTGTTTGTTATGGCTTTTTGTATTTTACCACAAAAACTTGTGGTTTCAAAGTATTACTTTTGTTTCATAAACCATTTTGCTGCGAGCAGTCGAGCAAAATCTATCAAAAACTTAATGAATGGCTATTTACCGGCCAATAAATCTCAAAGAGGAGAAACCTATGCAACGCAAAAAATTACTCAACCTGTTGATAACGGCTTTAATACTGGCCCTGAGTTTAAGTTTGTTCCGGGCAAATCCGGGCAGGGCCGACTCGCCGGATTTGGTAATTACCGGCATCATTGATGGCCCCTTAACCGGTGGAACTCCCAAGGCTATTGAATTGTATGTGATTAATGATATTGCCGATTTGAGCATTTATGGCCTTGGTTCCGCCAATAATGGCGGGGGGACAGATGGCGAAGAGTTTACCTTTCCCCCAGACTCCGCTACGGCGGGAGATTTTATTTACGTTGCTACAGAGCCAACCGAGTTTTCTAATTTCTTTGGCTTTTCTCCAAACTATACCGATAGTGTGGCTAATATTAATGGCGATGATGCCATTGAGTTGTTTGAGAATGGTTCGGTGATTGACACCTTTGGCGATATCAATATCAGTGGAACCGGCCAACTGTGGGAATATACCGATGGCTGGGCCTATCGGGTTAGCGGAACAGGCCCGGATGGAACCACTTTTGTTTTGGCCAATTGGACCTTTAGCGGCCCAAATGCGTTGGACGGCGAGACGACCAATGGAACGGCAACTACGCCATTCCCTATCGAAACTTACTCGCCACCCTGCGCCACCGATTGCTACGTTGATGCCAACACTGGCAGCGATAGCAACACCGGGACGATAGGCAATCCCTTTGCCACCATCCAAAAAGCCATTGATACAGTTGACCCCGGCGGCACGGTTCATGTGGCAGCCGGTACTTATAATGAGAACCTTATTGTTGGCAAGCAGGTTACGCTGCAAGGCGCTCAAATGGGGGTGAATGCCTGTGGACGCGCCGCCTCCGAGTCAATCATCAGCGGCACGGGTACTTTGCTCACGCTCCAGTCCGGTTCGGCCGGTTCAATTATCAACGGCTTCACCTTCTCTGGCGGGTCAAAAGGTATTGAGTCGACCAGCGGCCCCCTTGATGATTTGCAGATTCTCAATAATCGCTTCACCGGTTTTACCGGCAGCGGCGTCTTTCTGAATGACTCCGGCGATGATATCACCGTCAACCAGAATGAGATTGATGGCAGCAGCCAAACCGGTAGCGGCGGGATTTTCCACCTGGACCAGGATAGCTTTGATGGCTTTCACTTTACCAATAACTGTATCCTCAATGGCGCAACCGGCTTTTTTGTAGACGGCAACCACAATGTGGGCCAGAGTCTGGCTCGCTCGCCCCTGTTTGAGAACAACCTGTTTGACAGTAATGGCGCCGGAGCCAATTTTGGCCGATTTGCGGTTGAGTTTGCCACCGTAAGAGGTAATACCTTTAGCAATAACTCATTTGATGGACTCCAGGGTGGCGTTCAAAACTCGCTTATTACCCAAAATACTTTTAGCGATAATGATCGCGCCGGCCTGCGGCTGACCGGCTTTGGCGGTACCGGCGATGCTACGCGGGGCGCGCAAGATAACACCATTACCAACAACTTTTTTGTTAACAATGGCGCGGGCGCATCTGCCGCCGGCCACGGCGATGTTCGCCTTGATGACCAGTTTGACGGCGCCATCTCGACCAATGTTTTCTTCAACAACAGTTTTGCCAGTACGGTGGCCGTCTTCAATAACGAGACCTCCGCCGAGTTGGTGGATTTTAGCGGTAACTGGTGGGGCGATAATACGCTGGCCGGAATCCAGGCCAAACACCTGGGCAGCGGCGCCGGCGATATTGATTTTACTCCCTGGCTGGATGTCGGCGTTGATACAGACGGGGCAACCCCCGGCTTTCAGGGCGATTTCTCTACCCTGCATGTCGATGACGACAGCCCGCAAAGCGGCACAACAGGCCGCATTCAGGAAGGTATTAACCTGGTCACTGCCAGCACCGTTCTTCTTGGTCCTGGTACTTATGTCAATCCAGCCCAGGTTGTCATCGACAAAAATGTAACCGTTATTGGGGCCGGAACTGCCACTACAATTATCAAACCGGGTTTCGATACCGGTTCCAGCGGCGACGCGCGCGGCTGGTGGCTGGTTGATGGCGGCATTGAATTTCACCTGAGTGACCTTACTATGGATGGGACAGGCAAGCTTGTCTATCAGGCTATTCGCCACAAGGGCGAAGGTAGTATTGATAATGTTGTATTTAAAGAAATCAAGTTCAATGAAAGCGGCCCGCATTACGCCGGCACAGCGGTGGCTGCCTTTGGTGCCGGCCCGGTAGATATCTCCAATTCTGAATTTAGCCAAATTGGCCGCGTTGGGGTGCTCTATTTTGGCAGCGGCGTCAGCGGGTCAACCTTTAACGGCAATACCTATACCGGCAAAGGCGCGGGCGATTGGCTGGACTACGCCCTTGATATTAGTAACGGCGCAACGGTTGTGGTTGAAGATAACCAAATCTCCGATAACCTGGGCGTGGCCAGTTCAGATGGCTCTATCTCGGCCGGTATTCTGGTGACAACCTTTTTTGGCCCCGGCACAGCAGCGACCGTTACCAACAACACCATCTCCAATTCTACTCACGGAGTCCACGTCGGTTTTGATGGAACTGATACCAGCCTGGTAACGGCCAACTTCAACAACTTTATTGGCAACGGGCAGGGCGTATCCAGCACCGCGCCGCTGGTTGACGCCACCCTCAACTGGTGGAATGCGGCCAGCGGCCCCGGCCCCGTTGGCCCCGGCAGCGGCGACGGCGTTAGCGCCAACGTTATCTTCTGCCCCTGGCTGGACGCGCCCTTTGATGGCGGCGGGCTCCCGGCCTCGTTTAGTGGCGGCTTTGCCACCACCAGCACCGACGGCCACACGGCCAAATACTGCACCATCGAAGCGGCCATGTTTGCCTCATCCGGCGCTAACCAGGAAGTCCACGTTGAAGAGGGCAACTGGCCCGGCGAGGTAATGAACCGCGATTACAGCGACTCGCCCGATTTGCTGGTTAAAGCTATTGGCAGCGCGGCTAACACGGTCGTTAACGGAATTAACCTGACCGGTTCATCATTTGATGGCCTGACGTTTGAAAACTTCACCATCACCGGCGATGCCCCCACGCCGGCCGGTTACGACCCAGGCTATGCGGTTGAAATTACCAACAACGGCAACTATGCCAACCTTGCCTTTAAGGATAATATCTTTGATGGTCAAAATATCGAAGATGCCGGCGCAATCTTTAGCAACCGGGGTTGGAATGGCTTTTTGCTGGATAACAACCATTTCATCAACTACAACGAAAGCCCGCTGACCCCCATTGGCGGCGGCTACTTTGCCAATTACTCGCTGGTTTTTATGGAGGCGCAAATTTACACACCGGCCGGTCGGGGCAATAATTTTGTGGCTACCAACAACTTCTTTGATGATATTCGACACCTTAACGCCATCGAAGCCTTCCGCTGGCAAAACGTCACCATGACCCATAATCAAGTGACCGGCACGTTTGGCCGCTTGTTGGTCTGGTCCTACAACTCAGACCCGTTGCTTAACGTGAATATCGCCGATAACGAAATTGATATCTCGGCGGGTAATGACATTGCCACCTCAACAGGTATTGGGGTGTACTATGTTGAAGGGGATGTCAACATCGCCGATAACAAAGTTACCGGCGCTACTACCTGTTTAACCACCAACGGCGTGTCAGACCTGGAAGTAAAAGATAACGAGTTTAGCCAATGCGCCGCCCGAGGCCATTACTTTAGCGACTCCGACTTTGACGGGGCCGGCCCGGATAGCCCGTATGTGGCTCCGCAAAGCGCCGTTATTATGGGCAATACCTTTAAAGATAGCCCGGTTGGGGTTGAAAACGTTGCTCAAACATTTGAACTAAACGCCTGTCTCAACACCTTCATCAACATCACCGAAAAACGCTTTGAGAACCCTGGCCCGTTTGCGGCTTGCGGCAACCTGCAAGTTTTCAAATATAAGGACCTGGATCGGGAGGGCGATTTTGATGCCGGCGAACCCGGCCTGCAAAACTGGAGCTTTACCATCTATGATGCGCAGGGCAACGAGGTTACAACCATCACCACCGATGCTAACGGCCTGGCCGAAGTTGAACTGCCCGAAGGCGACTACACCGTCTGCGAAGATTTGGCCGGCCAGCCCAACTGGGTCAACAGCGACCCCGGCACGCTCGACCCCACATACAACGCCCCCTGCAAGCCCGTAACCATTATCGGCAATGGCGGCGGCAGCACACCAGGCCCATCTTCTACTATTTTGACTACTACCAGCGGCGGCGAGTACCAGATAGAGTTTCTGGGCGTTACCGATAACCAGGACAGCACCTTTACCTGGCGTTACCGCGTAACAGAAACAAGCAATAACACCAAAGATTTGAGCCATTGGGTTGTGGGCTTATGTGATACTAACCTGACAAGTTGGGACCCCACTGGTAACGCAGATGGGATAGAAAGCGTTGATATTGGCCTCGACCCGACCACTGGCGTAACCGGAATAAAGTGGAACACCGAGGATGACTATGACGAGGATGGGAATGATGATGGCGATAGTCGCATCTTCTCCTTTACCTATTCTACCAGCTATGCGGTAGGCGCCACCGATGTGGGAGTTAAAACCGGCGGAGGCGGGGCAGATGAGCAGGCCAAGATAAGTACCGGCCAGATTGCCGGACCTGACTGCGAAGCCGAGCCGCCGGAACCAACCGCGCTCTATTTTGGCAATCATCTGGAACCCGGCAACCTCGAAGTGACCAAATACAACGATGAAGACAAAAATGGACAAAACAACGGCGAAGCCGGCCTGCCGGGGTGGACGTTTAATCTGTACCGGGTGGTGGATAACAGCAACCAGTTGGTCGGGTTTGACTCCACAGACCAGAACGGGCAAATTCTTGACAGCTTTGACGGCCTGGAGCCGGGCGACTACCTGGTTTGCGAGCTGATTCCCGCCAACGGCGGCTGGGTTAGCAGCGACCTCAAACTGGGGCAGGAAGGCGCGTTTGAGTTAGGCGCGAGCCAGGTTTGCAAGCCGGTGACTATCGAACCGGACCAGACGGCGAGTGTCAGCTTTGGCAACTACCAGGCCGGCAGCATCACCATCATCAAAGAAGCCCTGCCCACCGCCTCGTGGCTGGATTGGACTTTTGATGGCGACTTTGGCCCCTTCACTCTGGATACCGACCCCAATTCAAACGAACCAAACCAGATATCCTTTGTGGGGTTGGATAGCGATACCTACATTGTCAACGAGACCAACCTGCCCGGCAATTGGGAACTGGAGATTGTATGCGGCAGCGATGGCGGCTCAACCTTTGCCCCAACCAACGCCAATGGCGTTTCAATTCAACTGGCCGCCGAAGATGACGTGACCTGTCTGTTCAAAAACAAGCGACGCGGCCAGATCAAAATCATCAAATATAACGATATCAACGCCAACAGCGCCGAAGATAATGGCGACTCGCGGCTAGAGGGCTGGCAGATGTTCCTGTACGTTGAAGACGGCCAGGGCGGCTGGACTCAAATTCAGCCCCGCGAAGTTCGTACCGATGCCAACGGCGTAGCCAACTACACCAGCCTTGAAGCGGGCAAAGATTACCTGGTTTGCGAAGAAGACCGAACCGGATGGGTCAACAGCCAGCCGGGCGCCGGCGCCGTGCTGCACGATGGCAAGATTTGCCAGATAGTGCCGGATATGGAGTTTGGGCAGGTGCGTGAGGTAATCTTTGGTAATTACCAACTCAGCGGCATCACCTTTGTGAAGGTGGTTGAGGGCGGCAATGCCCAACCGGGCGACTGGAGCTTTGATATTGCCGGCGGCCCGCAAAACATCCCCCACAATGGCAACGTCAATCTCCAGCCCGGCGAGTACACCGTAACCGAAGACGGCGGCGCGCAAAATGGCCTGTACAACCTGACCGGGGCCTCCGGCGCGTGCGCGTTGGACAACGGCCAGATCAAGCTGACGGTTGGAGAAGGCGATGCCACCTGCACCGTTACCAACAGCCGCAAGCAGGGAACGATTACCTTTATCAAAGAGGTGATTGGCGGCAGCGCCCAACCAACCGACTGGAGCTTTGATATTGCCGGCGGGCCGCAAAATATTGCCCACACCGGGCAGACGACCCTGGACACCGGCGAGTACACCGTGACCGAAAGCGGCGCGGACGACTACGACCTGACCGGGGCATCCGGCGCGTGCGCGTTGAACAACGGCCAAATCAAGCTGACCGTCACCGAGAACGGCGGCGAGTGTAAAATCACCAATACCTACAACCCGGCTCAACACGCCATAACTTTTGTGAAGGTGGTTGAGGGCGGCGATGCTTCGCCGAGCGACTGGAGCTTTGAAGTCAGCGGGCAGGCAGTGGCCCACAACGGGCAACTCAGCCTGGTCAGCGGCGAGTACACCGTAACCGAAGACGGCGGCGCGCAAAATGGCCTGTACAACCTGACCGGGGCCTCCGGCGCGTGCGCGTTGGACAACGGCCAGATCAAGCTGACGGTTGGAGAAGGCGATGCCACCTGCACCGTTACCAACAGCCGCAAGCAGGGAACGATTACCTTTATCAAAGAGGTGATTGGCGGCGAGGCCCAACCAGCCGACTGGAGCTTTGATGTCGCCGGCGGGCCGCAAAATATTGCCCACACCGGCCAGGAAACGCTGGCTACCGGCAGCTACATCGTCGCCGAGGACGGCGGCGCGCAAAATGGCCTGTACAACCTGACCGGGGCATCCGGCGCGTGCGCGTTGAACAACGGCCAAATCAAGCTGAC
>CAZAPG010000005.1:0-230943 GCA_964486935.1 uncultured Caldilineaceae bacterium
TGATTGCCGACGTGATGGATAAAGTTGGCAAAGACGGTGTCATCACCGTTGAAGAGAGCAAGGGTCTGGCCTTTGAAACCGATTTTGTTGAAGGGATGCAGTTTGACCGCGGCTACATCTCGCCCTACTTCATCACCGATTCTGAGACTATGGAGGCCGTTATCAACGAGCCGTACATCCTCATCCACGACAAAAAAATCTCTTCCGCTCAGGATATTGTGCCTATTCTTGAGAAACTGGTGCAAACCGGTAAGCGCGACCTCGTCATTATTACCGAAGATGTTGACGGCGAAGCCCTGGCCACCCTGGTGCTCAACAAGCTGCGGGGCACCTTCAACGTGCTGGCTATCAAAGCCCCCGGCTTTGGCGACCGCCGCAAAGCCATGCTGCAAGATATTGCCGTTCTGACCGGCGGTACCGTTATTACCGAAGAGATGGGCCGCAAACTGGATAGCGCCACCCTGCAAGATTTGGGCCGGGCCGATAAGGTAACAGCTACCAAAGACGACACCACCATCATCGGCGGGCACGGCTCCGACGAGGCCATCAAGGGGCGGGTCAACCAGATTAA
Organism: uncultured Caldilineaceae bacterium; assembly: GCA_964486935.1. Lineage (GTDB taxonomy): Bacteria > Chloroflexota > Anaerolineae > 4572-78 > J111 > CAZAPG01. The sequence goes on from CAZAPG010000005.1 coordinate 572, forward strand.
AGCCGAAATTGAAAACAGCACCAGCGATTACGACCGCGAGAAACTGCAAGAGCGCCTGGCCAAACTGGCCGGCGGCGTGGCCGTTATCGGCGTGGGCGCGGCCACCGAAGTGGAATTGAAAGAGAAAAAGCATCGCGTTGAAGACGCCCTGAGCGCCACTCGCGCCGCTGTAGAAGAAGGCGTGGTGCCCGGCGGCGGCGTGGCCCTGCTCAACACCATTGAAGCCCTCAAAGAGACGAAGCACGAAAACCCCGACATCAACACCGGCATCAACATTGTGCGCCGCGCGCTCGAAGAACCGATGCGCCAGCTTGCTCGCAACGCCGGTAAAGAAGGCGCCATTATCATCGAAGAAGTGCGCCGCCGCGCCAAAAAAGGCAATTTTATTCAAGGCTACAACGTATTGACCGACGAGTACGTTGATATGGTTGAAGCCGGCATCATTGACCCGGCCAAAGTGACCCGCAGCGCCATTGAAAATGCTGCCTCTATTGCCGGAATGATCCTGACCACCGAGGCGCTCATCACCGACATCCCTGAACCGCCCTCTCCCGCGCCCGGCGGCGGCATGGACCCCGGTATGGCCGGTATGATGTAAACCTTTTCTTGCTCAACAACCGTCCCATTCAAACGAGTGGGACGGTTTTTTTGCGCCAATAAAAAAAGCAGCCATTTTTGCGGCTGCTTTTTTGCTAATTTAAGCCCACGGGCGGATTTGAACCGCCGACCTACGCCTTACCAAGGCGTTGCTCTACCTCCTGAGCTACGTGGGCGGAGGTAAAATCAACTGAAGTCGGGGCGGACGGATTTGAACCGTCGACCTCTTGAACCCCATTCAAGCACGCTACCGGACTGCGCCACGCCCCGAAATAATCTGTTTTTAATTCAACCTAAAGTCGGGATGGGCGGATTCGAACCGCCGGCCTCTTCGTCCCGAACGAAGCGCGCTACCGGGCTGCGCTACATCCCGCCAAGCTCTGTGCAACAAAAGAGGACTATAGCACAAACACCCCCTCCTGTCAAGGTTTACGCCTGACCGTAGAGCATTTTCATCTCGTCATAAACGCGGCTAACGCCGGCCCGAATCCGCTTTTCTATAATAGACTTTTCCCCCTGGCGATAGGGGAAATAGTCAATCATCTGGCTAATTACCACGGCGGCTTCGGCCTTGGTTCGGCCCGATTTGTACTGGCTGCGCACTTTAGAGCGCATAGCCCGGATATACTCCGAGACCGGCTCGCTGGCTTCAACATTGCACAGAGGGCCGTGCCCCGGCACAATTACCGAGAACTTTTGCTTGCGCAGCCAGCGCAGTTTAGTCAACCACTCTTCGCTATCGCACTGCCCCAAAGCCGGATGCTCATCAACCACCACCAAATCGCCGGTGAACAATATTTTTTCATCCGGCAAATAGAGGCCGCTGGTGGCCGGCGTGTGTCCGCCCAAATGCACAAAATGCAGCTCGCGGCCACCTTTGTTCATCACCAGCCGCCCAGTAAAACATAATTCTGGCTTGATAATTCTAACATCATCGAGCTGTTTTTGAACATCCGGCCGCTTTTTGAACAGGTTTTTGGTGCGTTCGATAAATGTGTCTTTATAATTGGCCATCTCTCGCCAGGCCGCCTCGTGGGCCAGAATCGGCGCATCAAAAAATTGATTCCCCATAATGTGCGCCCGGTGATGGTCTGTATTAAAAACATACAGCACCTTGTCCGTCAATTTTGACACGGTGGCAGCCCAATCTCTGGCTTCGGCAGGAATCATGGGCGTGTCAATCACAATGGCGCCCTCATCGGTTAAAACGCAACCAACATTGGCCCCATCATAATCCAGCTTGATAAATACATTTTTGGCAATTTCTTCGACCATAGGTGGATGTCCGCGCCTCCTCAAAAAGCACCGAGTAGTTTAGCACAATTAATGCCGATTATCAACCCCGAATTTTTACTTTTTATCGAGACATCAATTTAGCGCAAATAGCCCAAACACCCGTTCTGCGGTATAATATACTATGTTTAAATTCTAACTATTCTCCCGGGTCTGTCCCAAATTTTGGAAACAGACCGGGGGGCGCGGGGGGTATCCCCCCGAATCCCCCTTGGTTTGTCCCTAAATTCCTAAAATTTGGGACGCACCCTATTCTCCCGGTAAAATGGAGTGCATTTGAATGGAAATTGGAACAGTACGACACGTAAATATTGAAAATGAAATGAAGGTAGCCTACCTGGATTACGCCATGAGCGTGATTGTTTCCAGGGCGCTGCCCGATGCCAGAGACGGCCTCAAACCGGTTCATCGCCGTATTTTGTACGCCATGCACGATATGGGCATTCGCTATAATACGCCCTACCGCAAAAGCGCCCGCGTAGTGGGCGATGTGCTGGGAAAATATCACCCCCACGGCGACGCCGCCGTTTACGATGCCATGGTCCGCATGGCCCAGGATTTTTCCATGCGCTACCCCCTGGTAGATGGCCAGGGCAACTTTGGCAGCGTTGACGGCGACAGCCCGGCCGCCATGCGTTACACCGAAGCCCGGCTGGCCAGAATTACCCAGGAAATGCTGGCCGACATCGACAAAAACACCATCGACTGGACCGACAATTTTGATGGCAGCCTGCAAGAGCCGGAAGTGCTGCCGGCCATGCTGCCCAATCTGTTGTTAAATGGCACCTCCGGTATTGCCGTGGGCATGGCTACTAATATTCCGCCCCACAACCTTACCGAAATTTGCGACGCCGTTATCTACCTGATTGACCACTACAACCGCCAGGACGATGTAACGGTTGATGATTTGATGAATTTTGTCAAAGGCCCGGATTTTCCCACCGGCGCGGCCATGTTTGGTACAGAGGGGTTGATTAGCGCCTATGCCACCGGCAAAGGCCGCGTAACCATGCGGGCCGCCGCCAAAATTGAAGAAATGAAGGGCAACCGCCACCGCATTGTTGTTACCGAAATCCCCTATCAGGTTAACAAAGCCTCGCTGCTGGAACGCATTGCCGATTTGGTGCGCGATAACAAACTGAAAGATATTGCCGACCTGCGTGACGAATCGGACCGGGCCGGCCTGGCGATTGTGGTTGAACTGAAGCGCGGCGCGCAGCCCAAAAAGGTGCTCAACCAGCTTTACAAATATACCCAGTTACAATCAACCTTTGGCATCAACATGCTGGCCCTGTTAGATGGCGAACCGCGCGTGCTCACCCTCAAACGCGCCCTCACTGCCTACATTGAGCACCGGCAAGATGTTATCACCCGCCGCACCCAGTTTGAGCTGGAAAAAGCCCGCGACCGCGCCCACGTGCTAGAGGGGCTGCGGATTGCCCTGGCCAACCTGGATGCCATCATTCAGACCATTCGTAATAGCGCCGATGCCGAAACCGCCCGCACCCAACTGATGGAACGCTTTGGCCTGAGCGAAAAGCAGGCCCAGGCCATTTTAGACATGCAACTGCGCCGGCTGGCCGCCCTTGAGCGTCAAAAAATTGAAGACGAATACCAGGAGGTGATGCAAAACATTGCCTATCTGGAAGATTTGCTGGCCAACCCTCACAAAATTCTGGCGCTCATCAAAGAAGATTTAATTGAAATCAAAGAAGAGTACGGCGATGCGCGTCGCACCCGCATTTTGCTGGATGAGGATGGCGATTTTGACGAAGAAGACCTGATAAAAGATGAAGAAGTGCTCATCTCCATTACCGAGCGCGGCTACATTAAGCGCGTGCCCAGCCAAACCTATCGCTCGCAGGGACGCGGCGGGCGCGGCGTCATGGGCATGACCACCCGCGATGAGGACGTGGTGGAATTTTTGTTTGCCGCCCGCACCCTGGATACCGTTTTGTACTTTACCGACAAAGGCAAGGTTTACTCCGAAAAAGCCTACCAGATTCCCGATGCCACCCGCACGGCCAAAGGCGTGCCCATTATCAGCCTGATAAATATTGACCCCAACGAAAAAATAACCTCGGCCCTGGCTGTCCCCAGCTTTGACCAGGCCGAGTATTTAATCATGCTCACCCGGAAGGGACGCATCAAGCGCACCGATATGAGCGAGTTTGAATCGGTGCGGCCCAGCGGCTTGATTGCTATTAATCTGGACTCCGATGACGAACTGGGCTGGGTAAAATTAACCCACGGCCACAATGAAATTATCATTGTCTCGCGCGATGGACAGGCCATTCGCTTTGAGGAAAACGATGTGCGGGCCATGGGCCGGGCGGCAGCCGGAGTCAACGCCATGCGCCTAAAAAGCGGCGACGAGGTGCGGGGCATGGATGTGGTAGACCCCGAGGCGACGCTGCTGGTAGTGACTGCCAAAGGCTATGCCAAACGCACCTATTTAAGTGAATACAATTTGCAAAAGCGTCACGGCGGAGGGGTGCGTACCCTGGCTAAAAATTTAAGCAAAACCGGGCCAATTGTCTCGGCCAGGGTTGTTACCGATGAAGGAGACATTACCCTTATTTCTCAAGAGGGTATCATGCTGCGCACGGCCCTCAAAAGTATTCCACAGCAGGGCCGCGCCACTTCCGGGGTGCGGGTGATGTCGCTGAAGGGTAGCGATACGGTAGCTTCGGTAGCGGTGTTAGCGCCCAAAGGCCAAAAACAATCAGACTCGCCCCCCGATGAAAATTCGGGGCGGGAGCTTTCATCGCCCCTGGCTGCCGAAATTCCCGCCAACGGCCACGAGGATTAGTTTGGGCAGAAACGACTAACCACAGCCATCATGTTACGCACCCGCACCCTCTCGGCCGTTGTGGCTTTACCCATTGTTATTGGCGCTATTTATGTGGGGGGATTTTGGTTTTTTATGGGAGTCACCATTGTGACTCTCATTGCCGGCTGGGAGTTTGGCCTTATGATGAAGGCCGGCAATTACCAAACTGCCCCCCTGTTTACCCTGGTGTTGATTGTTTTGCTTCTGCTCAACAGTTATCGCTCGGATTTGAGCCTGGCCTGCATTATCAGTTTTATTTTGCTGGGTGCGCTGGTTTGGCAGCTATTTCAGGCCGACAGCCTGGCCCCGACGGTTGATTGGGCTTTAACCATTGTAGGCGGGCTATACATTGGGTGGGGCATGGCGCATCTGGTTTCGCTGCGGTTGCTGGGAGATGGTCAGACCTGGGTGTGGCTGGCCCTCATTTCTACCTGGGGCGCCGATACCCTGGCCTATTTTGTGGGTCGCAGCGTGGGTCGCCATAAATTATGGCCGCGCCTTAGCCCCAAAAAAACGTGGGAAGGCTTCATCGGCGGCATCTTTGGCGGGTTGATTGGCGCGGCAATTGTGGCCGCCTTTTCTAACCTGGGCTGGGCCACCGCGCTGATTATTGGGGCCATTGTGCCGGTAGTGGCTCTGTTTGGCGATTTGTCCATCTCGATGATGAAGCGGCACGTGGGCGTCAAAGATTCCTCAAACCTTTTCCCCGGTCACGGCGGCTTTTTAGACCGCATCGACAGCCTGCTGTTTGTAGGCGTGGTGGTTTACAACTACGCGCTGTGGCACGGGGCGTTCGGCCTTACCTCGCTGGACACCCTGTTTACCAGCCTGGGGTTTTGAAATGAGCGAACAAAAAATTATTCAGGAGTCTTCTATGCCCTCCAAAAAATCAACCCTCGTTCTCATCGACGGCCACGCGCTGGCCTACCGCGCCTACTTTGGTATGCCCACTACCTTTACCACCAGCCAGGGCGAACCTACTCACGCCGTTTACGGCTTTACCAACATGCTGCTGGCCGTGTGGAAAGAGTACGAGCCGGACTACTTTATTGTCACCTTTGACCGGGGCGATACCTTTCGGCACCAGATGTACGCCGATTACAAAGCCACCCGCGAGAAAATGCCCGACGACCTGCCCGGCCAGATTGAGCGCATCGAGCAACTGGTCAAAGCCTTCAACATGCCCATCTTTACCAAAGAAGGCTACGAGGCCGACGACCTGCTCGGCACCCTGGCCAGCCAGGCCGCCCAGCGCGATATCGAGGCCCTGATTGTTACCGGCGACCGCGACGCCTTTCAACTGGTCGGCCCCAATGTAAAGGTCATCATCTCCGGGCGCAGTTTCTCCGACCGCGAAGTGTACGACGAAGAGCGGGTCAAAGAGCGTTATGGCGTCACCCCCACAGAACTCATCGAGCTAAAAGGGCTAACCGGCGACAGCAGCGACAATATCCCCGGCGTAAAGGGTATTGGCGAAAAAGGCGGGGCCAAACTGATTCAGCAGTACGGCACGCTGGAAGGAATTTACGAACACCTGGATGAAATGACGCCGTCAATCAAAGCCAAACTGGAAGCCGAACGGGACAGCGCCTTTCTCTCCCGCGACCTGGGGCGCATCATCACCGATGTACCCGGCGTAGAGCTAAATGTTGAAGCCGGCAAAACAATGGATTTTGACCTGACCGACGTAGCCAACCTCTTTGTCGAGCTGGAATTCAACACCATCTTCAACCGCATCCCCGGCGCGCCGCAGGATAAATTGCCCAAAGATGTGGCTACCATCAAGCCCAAAAAGGCCGCCGGCCCAACCGAACCCGATGGCGACTATATTACTGTAGACACGCAAGCCCGGCTGGATGAACTGGCTCACAAGCTCAAGCGGAGCAACCGCCTCTCGGTTGATGTGGAAACCGACAGCACCGACGAAGTTCAAACCAAACTGGTCGGCATTGCCATTACACCCCAATCCGGTGAGGGCTACTACATTCCCGTTAGCCACGGCGCACCCAAAACCGAAACCGAAGCCCAACCCTCTCTCTTCAACCTGGACAACGCCCAATCTGCCAATCAATTACCAGGTACTAATAACCAATTACCCATTGCCGCCATTCAATCCGCCCTCAACCCCATTCTGTCCAACCCCAACATCACCAAATACATGCACAACGCCAAATTCGATATTACCGTGTTGCAGCGTCACGGCTTGCCGGTCCAGCCGCCCATTTTTGATACAATGGTCGCCGCCTGGCTGGTCGACAACTCGCCCAATGCCCGCTACGGGTTAAAAGAGTTGACCCGCGAAAAGTTCAATATCCAGATGACCGAAATTACCGAGTTGATTGGCAGCGGCAAAAAACAAATCACCATGGACCAGCTTCCGGTGGAGCAAGTGACCCCCTACGCCGCCGCCGATGTGGATATGACTCTGCGCCTGGCCGATGAGGTGGAAAAGCCGCTGCGGAGCGATGACCAACTATGTCATATTTTTGACGCGCTGGAGATGCCCCTGATTTACGTGCTCAAAGATATGGAGCTGGCCGGCATCAAGCTGGATACCAACGCCCTGCGACAGCTGGCGCAGCAGATGGCCCGGCGGTTGTCGGAGGTTGAGCAGGAAATTCACCAGATTGCCGGCGTCGAATTCAACATCAACTCCACCCAGCAGCTTTCCGACATTCTGTTTGGCAAGTTGGGCCTGCCCACCGACGGGCTGCGCACAACCAAAAGCGGCCACTACTCCACCGCCGCCGACGTGCTGGAGAGCCTGCAAGGCCGGCACGATATCATCGACAAAATTTTAGAGCAGCGCACCCTGGCCAAGCTGAAAAGCACCTATGTTGACGCCCTGCCGGCGCTGGTCAACCCCGGCACCGGGCGCGTCCACACCAACTACAATCAGGTTGGTGTCTCTACCGGGCGGCTATCCAGCAGCAACCCCAACCTGCAAAACATTCCCATCCGCACCGAGCAGGGGCGCGAAGTGCGGCGGGCCTTTGTGGCCGAGCCGGGTTGCCGGTTGATTTCCGCCGACTACTCGCAGGTGGAGTTGCGTATTCTGGCCCACGTTGCCCAGGACCCCGGCCTGCTGCAAGCCTTTGCCAATGATGAGGACATTCACGCCAGCACCGCCGCCACCGTGCTGGGTATTCCGCTGGAAGAGGTAGACAAATTCAAGCGGCGCATTGCCAAAACCGTCAACTTTGGCCTGATTTACGGCCAAACCGCCTTTGGGCTGGCCCAAACCACCGGCATGAGCCGCGACGAAGCCCGCCAGTTTATCGACACCTATTTTGAAAAATACCCCGGCGTGCAAAAGTACATTGAAGAAACCAAAGCGATGGCCGCCAAACAGGGGTACGTCGCCACCCTGCTGGGCCGCCGCCGCGATTTTTCTCACCTGGACAGCCTGAGCGGCGCCCAGCGCGCCCGCGCCGAACGGGAAGCCATCAACATGCCCATTCAGGGCACCGCCGCCGATATTATGAAACAGGCCATGATTAACCTGCACGCCGTAATAAAAAAGCGGCAACTCAAAACCCGGCTGCTGCTGCAAGTGCATGATGAGCTGGTGCTGGAGGCCCCGGAGGCCGAAGTAGCCGAGGCGGCCCAACTCACCCGCCAGGTGATGGCCGCCGCTTTCGAACTCCGCGCGCCTCTAAAGGTGGATGTGGAAGTCGGCCAGAACTGGCTGGACATGCAGAAGGCAGGCTGACCGCTATCCTCAAAAATCGTATGAGTCAAAAATTATTTTTTGCCTATATTCTGGCCTGCCTGCTGCTGGCCCCGGTAACGGTTCAGGCGCAGGGGCCGGTCATTCAGGGCGTTTCTACCAACGCCGCCGCCTACCCCAACAGCCAAATTCCCCGTTACCAAAAATTTGAAATCACCTTTCAGGTTGATACGGCGGCCCAAAATTTGCAATTTCCGTTTGACTCCATGCCGCCGCCCGGCATTACGCCGGAAATTGGCGTTAGCGTCGATGCCCTCTTTACCCCCGATAACTGGCAGACCGTCTACCGGCAGCCGGCCTTCTACTATCAGGAATTTCAGGATGGGGTCAAAGAGGGGCAGGAGTGGTTCTACCCCAGCGGCAACTTTGCCTGGAAAGCCCGCTTTGCGCCCCATCAGGCCGGGAGCTGGCAATTCAGGCTGGCAGCGCAGGATGCCGGCGGCCTGTCTCAAACCCAACCCTTCAGCTTTACCGTTGCGCCTTCAACCAACTGGGGATTTATCCGGGTTAGCCGGTCGGACCCGCGCTATTTTGAGTTTGATGACGGCGGCTACTTTCCGGCGCTGGGCTACAACATGAACTACAACCAGCTTGACTGGGTTAATCCGACACTTGGCAATGAAACCAACTTTCAGAAAATGTCCCAAAACGGCATCCAACTGGTGCGGATGTGGCTGTCGCAGTGGGGCATTTACGGGCCGTCGTGGAACCCCTGGAATGCGATTGACCCAAAGCTGCACGGCCAGTCTATCCCCAACCCGGCGCTCTCTTTTGAGCAGGCATACCCCGGCAGCCAAATCTCCATGCAGGTCAGCGCTGCCTGGAACCGCTGCATGTTCATTGGGGCCTGGAAAGCCAAACCCGCCGTTAAACCCAATACCACTTACCGGGTCCGTATCCGCTACAAAACCGCCGGAATTGACGGCCCCAAAGTGGCGGGTCAACCTTACGGTTTTGTGGCCAAAACCGGCGGCTGGCTGAACAATTGCGACCAGCCGGACGCGGGTACAGCCGTAACGCCCCACCAGCCTCACAACACCGCCGATTGGCAAATTCTGGAGGGCAGCCTGATCACCGACGGCAGCGATTTTTTGCCCAACTTCTATCTGGTGATGGACAACGCCAACCAGGGCGTGGCCTACGTAGATTATGTTTGGCTTGAAGAGAATTTGGGCAACGGCAGCTACGGCCCCAACATTGTGCCCAAACCGTGGATGGCCCACCACCTTTATATGGAGCAGCGCAATTCTTACGCCTTTGATAAGGTCGTTCAACTGGCCGAGCAGTACGGAGTCTATCTGCGGCCGGTCATCCACGAGAAAAACGAGTGGATTTTTAACCGGATTAATCACGAGGGCAACTTCACCTCAGAGGCCGGCAACAACAACTTTTACGGCAACCGGCGAGAAGTCACCAAAGTGCGCTGGCTGCAACAGGCCTGGTGGCGCTACCTGCAAGCTCGCTGGGGTTATTCAACCGGCATCCACTCGTGGGAGCTGCTCAACGAGGGCGACCCCAACAACGACCACCACTACGCCCTGGCCGATGAATTGGGCAAATTCATGCATTGCCGCGTTTTTGGCGTGGCGGTTGGCAATGAGGCCGGCGACAGGTGTCTCTATGAGCACCCCAACGCCCACCCGGTTTCAACCTCAAACTGGCACTCGTTCCCCAAAGATAAATTTTGGGCCAGCCCCAACTACCCCAACGTGGATTTTGCCGATGTGCATCAATACATCGACCAGGCCGACCCGCTTTTTGCCGATGCGGCGCTGATGACCGCATCGGCCAGCCTGAAATACGGGCGCGCCGGCAAACCCGTTATCCGGGGAGAAACCGGCTTTGGCGACGGCGACAGCCCGGTGAAAAATGACGTGGAGGGCATCTGGCTGCGCAACTACATTTGGGGCGGTATCAATCCGGGCGGCCTGATTGAGTCCTACTGGTACGCCAACCGGCATATCTATTTTGGCAACATCGACCACCGGCCCATTTACAGAACCTACTACAACTTCATTCACGACACCCCGCTCAACAACGGTTATTATGCAGACGCGCAGGCTGCCGCCTCGAACGAAAATCTGCGGGCCTGGGGACAGAAAGATGTGGTCAACGGGCGCGCCCACCTGTGGCTGCAAAACAAACACCACACCTGGCAACATGTGGTCGATGGCCTCCCGATACCGGCCATCACCGCAACCGTGACCATCACCGGCTTTACCCCTAATCAAAATTACGTCCTTGAGTGGTGGGATACCTACCAGCCCGACCCCGCCCGCCAGCGCATCCAAACCGAAACGCTGACGGCCGGCCCTGATGGCGCGCTGCTGATTGTCGTAAATAATCTTGGCGCGGATATTGCCCTCAAAATATTTCCGCCGGCGCGGGCCGGTTCAATTCCTCCCCTGGCGGCTGATTATTTGGGCCGAAGCCCGGAGGAGATGTGCGCCAGCCCGGTCAAAATTATGCCGCTGGGCGACTCGATTACGCAGGGGATATCTGCCGGCGTGGATGACCCGAGCCGGCAGGTTGGTTATCGCCGGGATTTGTGGGAGCGATTGATTGCTGCCGGTTACAACGTTGATTTTGTGGGCGGGTTGAAACACGGCCAGGCATATCCCAATTTTGACCCCGACCACGAAGGGCACAGCGGCTCGTGGCCCAAACATCTCAATGTTACGCGTTATCTCAACAAACAGCCCGCCGATATCATTCTGCTGCATATTGGCACCAACGGCCTCAATCAGGCCAACCCTAATGAGATTACCCGCATTCTGGATAATATCGACGCCTACGAACAAGAGCATGGCGTGGCGATAACCGTCATCCTGGCCCGGATTATCAACCGGCTCAACGGTAACAGCGCCGCCACCACCACCCTTAACAACGCGGTTGAAGAAATTGCCCGGCAACGTATCGCTGCCGGCGACCGGCTCATCATCGTTGATATGGAGCGCGCCGCCGGCCTCGATTACGCCCAATTCCCCACCGGCGACATGTCAGACTGGGCGCATCCCGCCGCCAGCGGCTACGCCAAAATGGCTGCCGTCTGGTTTGACGCCCTCGCCACCATTCTGCCCGCGTGCGGGCGGTAGCTTTTCCAAATCAGCATAAATTGACCAAATTTCGGCGACCGGGATGTGTTATAATTAATTCTTAATAGCTACCCCAGACCTCAAAGGTTTCAAAAACCTTTGAGGTCTTCATTGGGCCAGAAACAGCGTGTTTCTTAGAAGTAATCAAACCACCCGCCCGGACATAGAAGCCGATACCGGCATCCGCTGAAGCGCACCGAGGATATAGCCAATGACCGAGCCGCAAAACAAAATGCATCTTCTTGAAGTGGTTGGCGGGGGGTAAAACATTATGCCATCTCCCCAGGCCGCGCTCAAACAGCACTTTGGTTTTGATAACTTCCGCGAAGGTCAGGAAGAAACCATTCGGCGCGCGCTCAACGGCCAGCACTCTTTGCTGGTGATGCCGACCGGCTCCGGCAAATCGCTCACTTACCAATTGCCCGCTCTGCTATTGCCCGGCCTGACGCTGGTCATCTCGCCCCTCATCGCCCTGATGAAAGACCAGGTAGACAGCCTGACCGGGGCCGGCCTGCCGGCCACCTACATCAACAGTTCTCTGCCCGCCGACGAAGCCAACCGCCGCGCGCGGGCCATGCTGGAAGGGCATGTCAAACTGCTCTACATTGCCCCGGAACGGCTGCGCCATCGCGCCTTTACCCGCGCCCTGGCCAACACCAAAATCAGCCTGCTGGCCGTTGACGAGGCCCATTGCATCTCCCAGTGGGGCCACGACTTCCGGCCCGACTATCTGCACATCGGCCCCACCTGGCAGGCCATGGGACGCCCCACCTTGCTGGCTACTACAGCCACCGCCACGCCAAAGGTTCAAAAAGATATTTTGCAACTGCTTGGCCTGGAAAATGCCCACACCATTGTGACCGGCTTCAACCGGCCCAACCTCTCCTTTCGGGTGTTGTTTGCCCCGGATGAGCGCGCCAAATTACAAGGGCTGCAAAATCATCTGCAAAAATTAGAGAACAGCGCCATTGTGTACTGCGCCACCCGCCGCGCCACCGAGGAAGTCGCCAATTTTATCAGCAACGCGCTTGGCCTGCCGGCCCGGGCCTATCACGCCGGGCTAGACCGCCAGCTACGCTACCGCGTCCAAACCGATTTTATGGCCAATCGCTTCAAAATTGTGGTTGCCACCAACGCTTTTGGCATGGGGGTCGACAAGCCGGACGTGCGGGCGGTGCTTCACTACAATATGCCCGCCACGGTTGAAGCCTACTACCAGGAAGCGGGCCGGGCCGGGCGCGACGGCCAGCCCGCCGAATGCGTCTTGCTTTACGCGCCCGATGACCAGCGCCTGCAAGAGTGGTTCATCAACAGCGACACCCCCAGCCACGATGACCTGCACCAGCTTTATACTCGGCTGGCCGGCGCCGCCAACCAGGGCGAAGTTTACTTCTCCAGCCGGGAAATGGCCGAAATGACCGGGCTGCACCAGGTTAAAATCCGCGTGGCCTTGAGCGAACTGGAGCAGGCCGGGGTCATTATTCATTTGGGCGATGACGGCGGCTACGGGCGCTGGAAGGTGTTGCCTCTTTCAAGCGAAGCCCTGCGCCAACGGGCCTCAATTATCCAACAGCGGGCCAAAAACCGGCTGGAGTTGCTGGACGCCATGCTCAATTATGTTCGCCTGACAAGCTGCCGGCGACAATTTTTGCTGCGCTACTTTGGCGACTCCAGCCCGCCCCGCTCCGCCCGCTGCTGCGACAATCACGGGTCCGATATTGTTGAAGAACTGCCCAAGGCCGTTACCCCGCAAGAGTGGCTGCCGCTGGTTGTGCTGGAAACCGTCCGCACCTTTCAGGGGCGACCCATTGGCCGCAGCCGGTTGGCCCAGCTACTGGGCGGCTCGCAGGCCAAACCAATGCAACGGTTTGGCTACGACCGGCACAAATTTTACGGTAAGCTCAACGCCCTCAGCCAGGCCCAAATTACGGCGCTGGTTGACGCCCTGATTTCGGCCCGTTACCTGCAACTGACCGGCAGCAACTTGCCCGTGCTGACCCTCACCGAAACCGGCTTTAAAGCATTGGAAGCCCGCGCTGCCCTGCCCATCACTGCCCCCCGCCTGCCCGCTCCCGCCGATACCCCATCTCCCGCCCCTGTTCCGTCGCTCCCCGGCACGCCCGCTTCAGAACTCACCCCCGCCGATATCATCCTCAACGCCGTAGCCAGATTGGGAGGTACGCTGGGCCGAACCGGGCTGGCCCAATTTTTGAGCGGCTCCAAAGCGGCCTGGCTGGAGACATTTGTCCAACACTCTGCCTATGGGCAACTGGCCGGCATGTCCCAAAAAGCCATTCTCAACATCATTGACGCGCTGATTACCGATGGCAGGCTGCTGACCACCGGCGGCAATCGCCCCAAAGTTGCGCTGCCCGACGCGCCGCGCGCCGCGCGCTCCGCTCCTGCCCAAACGCTGAACGCTGCTGACGCGATTGTGGCTGCCGTCTCGGATTTGGATGGTTTATTGACGATAGAGGGGTTGGCCCAACTGCTCACCGCCGGGCCGGATGAGGTGGTTTCATTTAGCGACCACGAACTGTTTGGCGCGTTTCACGGCAGTTTGAGCCGTGATGATGTTTTGGCGCAGATTAATGAAGCCTTACAGCAAAAGCAATTATTGTTGAGTCCTCGTCAAAGGCTGACGCTGCCGTGAGTCCCCTCAAACCGGCTCAAGCAGGTCCCCTACAGAAGATAACACCACATCGGCGTAACCGGCCAAATCTGCGGGTGCGCCAAGCCCCGAAAGCACGCCAACCGTCAGACCAGCGCCGGCGGCGCGGCCCATTTGCAAATCGGGCACGTTATCGCCAACCATCACGGTTTTGGCCGGCAGAATATTCAGGCTGCGGCAAACGGTTAAAATCATATCAGGCGCGGGTTTGATGGGGATGCCGTCATCGGCGCAAACCAGGGCGTTGACCAGGGGGGCAATACCCAACCGGGCAAGGGTGGCTTCGGTCAGGGCGCGGTCATCGCTGGTAGCAATGGCAATGCTTATCCCCAATGTATGAAGCGCGTTGAACAATTTGGACAGGTCAACCAGAGGGCGCACCGAGGTAACGGGGTTGGGAATGTGCCAGGCGGCGGCCATTGCCGTTTCAACAGCTTGCGGCGAAAGGCCGGCGGCGCGCAACACGTCAACGGTTAAAGCTTGTAGTTGGGCTACCGGCGATACCGCCAGATGCCCGCCGGGCAGGATGTGCCCGGTAGATGGGTCAAAATTCATTGCGCTGAATAGCCGGCTGGCGACAGGCCGGCCGGCGGCGGCCTCCAGGCGTTGGGCCAGTTCAATAACCCAGCCGCCCCACAGCGCGTGGAAGTCAATCAGGGTGCCGTCTTTGTCAAAAATAATCAGGGCCGGCTCTACGGCGGCCAGTTGAGGGATAAGTTGCGGGCTTGAGGAGGGCGAGTGGGTCATTTTTGGGGTTCAATAAAATTGCCATAGGTCAGGGCCGGGGGTTGGGGCCGGGGGCCAACAAAAATAGGGTTTGTGACGGCCACAATCTGCCCATGCTGGTCGCGTATGTCTAGCCGGTACCAGGCTGAATGGGCCGGCGCGCATGGGTCAATATATTGCAGGGCGCCGTTGCCATCTTCAAACGACATGCTGGCTACAACGTTGCCGTTTTTTATCAATTGGGCCTGGATGGGCAAATTGGCCGAGACCGCGCCCTTAAATTCAATATCGCCGTTTTGTTCTCCCAGGTCGGCGCCAATATCGTAGGTTTCGCCATTGAGGCGGGCTTGAAACGTTACCCGCGGCCCCATGGTGACATATACCCGGCGCTGGCGAACCCCGGCCAAAATGGCTGCGCCCGAAAGCTCTTGAGCGTAAACAAATGTGCCGGGCAGGCCCAGCCGTTCGGCCGGCTTGTTCTCGCCGGGTTTGGGGGCGGGGCGATGGTAGTCGCTACCGCCAATGGCCGTAATGCGATAGCCGGCGTTGAGCCAGCGAGTCCACATGTCCACGGCCTGGGGGTTGGCGTGCCGGTTATCGGGCCAACTGGGGTCGTTCCAAATTTCCAGGCAATTGACGTAACGCAGGTCTGTAGTGTAATCCAGCCAGGCCCACGGCGGCAGCAGGGGATGGTTGATGGAGTTGAGCAGCCCTTGTTGGGCAATTTGTTGCATCAATTGGGTGGGGGTATCAAACCGGCGGATTGGATGCGACACTTCAGCCGGCCAGATGCAAACATCGGGCAGCCAGTCAAACTCTCCTTCCAGGCCAAAAACGTTGTAGTGCCCCTCTTTCATGGTAATTTCTATACCGGGGATAATCAGAATATCGGAGACGTTGCCAAAGTTGGGGTAAGCCTCGATGGTGTTGTGGTCGGTGATGGCAAAAAAATCCAGCCCTTCGGCGCGGGCCACCTCAACCAGTTCTTGCGGCGGATGGTAGCCATCGGAAAAGTTGGTGTGGGTATGAAAATCGCCCCGATACCAGCCGGCCTGGGGTTTGAATATTTTTGATAGCGATAATGTGGATAGCATAGATTTGTTGGCCTTTAGGGTCTTCTATTGCTTGAGTGGAATAAAGGGCAAAGCTCTGACGCTTTTTTTGTTCAGTTTCAGATAAACGGTGTTTTCTTCAATGCGCTCAATATCGCTGATGGGGATAGTAATTTGTTTTTTGTCCCAGGGCAGCCCTTCTTTTAGAACCAGATGAGAGATATGGCCGCTGTGCGGGTCTACCAAAAATTCGTCTACCTGGCCAATCCGGCCATCGGTGGCTCTAACTTTGGCGCCCCGGCGCACGGCCAGCTCTTCGGGCGGAACCAGTCGATGCGTGTCTTCTATAATTTGCCGGTCGGGAACGGTATACGGCCATACCAGGGTGAGTTTGGGGTCGGCGGCGTAATGCGATACTTCTCGCTGGATAAAATCAGTTTGGTTAAACGGCGGCAATTGCCGAAATTCTTCTCTGGAATGGCTGAGGATGATAATGTGGCGGGTGGTCGCGGTAATCCAGCCGACCGGCACAATGCGCTCAATCCACGAGGGCCATTGCTCTTTGACCACCAGATGCGTTACCTGTTCGGTGGCGGGGTTGATAATAATGTGGGTGGAACGGCCACAGCGGCCATCGGGGCAATGCACATCAACATTTAAGGGAATGTCCATTCGCTTGCCTCCTTTTTAGAGCGCTTCCGCTGCCGGGTCTGCTTTTTTGAGTATTTTGCTCCCGCCCGCAGCGTCGGCCAGGTGACAGGCGACAAAGTGGCCGGGCTGCAACTCGGTGAATTGGGGGACGGTTGTTTTACAAATTTCTTCGACCAGCGGGCAGCGGGTATGAAACACGCAGCCCGACGGCGGGTTGGAGGGGCTGGGCGGGTCGCCTTTTAAGATAAAGCGTTGTCGCTGGCGCTCTTTTTTGGGCATCGGCACCGGCACCGCCGAAATCAGGGATTGGGTGTAAGGGTGCAAAGGCGCTTGAAAGAGGGTGTTACGGTTAGCCAGTTCCATAACCTTGCCCAGATACATCACGGCCACCCGGTCTGAAATGTGGCGGACCATGCTCAAATCATGGGCAATAAACAGGTAGGTTAAGCCTAACTGTTTTTGCAAATCTTTAAGCAGGTTTACCACCTGGGCCTGAATAGAGACATCAAGGGCCGAGATAGGCTCATCGCAAACAATAAAACGGGGGTTAAGGGCCAGGGCGCGGGCAATATTAATGCGCTGCCGCTGCCCCCCGGAAAATTCATGCGGAAAGCGTTTAATCCAGGCCGGTTTAAGGCCGACCAGTTTCATCAACTCTATTACCCGGTCGTGCACTTCTCTGGCCGCGCCAATTTTGTGAATTTTGAGCGGCTCGCCGATGATTTTGCCCACCGAGTGGCGCGGATTGAGCGAGGCCACCGAATCCTGAAAAATCATTTGCATTTTGGGCCGCAGGGCGCGTAGTTGGGTGGGGTTCAACGTGGTTAAATCGACATCTTCAAAAAAAACGTGGCCGCCGGTTGGTTTTTGCAACTGCAAAATCGCTCGCCCGGTGGTTGATTTACCACAGCCGCTCTCGCCAACTACGCCCAGCGTTTCCCCCTGTCTGATATCAAACGAGACATCATCCACCGCTTTTACGGCGCCAACCTGGCGGCTAAACAGAATGCCCCGGGTAATGGGAAAATATTTTTTTAGATTCTGAACCCGAACCAGAACGTCGGCGTTTGAGTTAGCTGTTGCCATCTCTTGGCGCTCCTCTCTGCACATCGTAAAAGCAGGCGGCTTCATGTTGATGACCCACCTTAATTAACGGCGGAACCTGCTGCCAGCAACGCTCAAAGGCATAAATACAGCGTGGGGCAAAGGGGCAAAGGGTAAGTTCCTGATACAAATCCGGGGGAACGCCCTCGATGCTTTCCAGCTTTTCCGTTTCGGCCTGGCCGGTTGTATCCAGGCGGGGGATGGCCTTGAGCAGGCCGATGGTGTAGGGGTGCCGGGGAGTTTCGTACAGTTCATCAACCGGGGCGCTTTCTACCACGGTGCCGCCATACATCACCAGTACCCGGTCGGCCATGCCGGCCACAACCCCCAGGTCGTGGGTAATCCAAACCACGGCCACCCCCATTTGCTGCTGCAAGCGTTTGACCAGTTCAACAATTTGCGCCTGCACGGTGACATCCAGGGCGGTGGTTGGCTCGTCGGCAATAACAATTTTAGGGCCGCAGGCCACGGCAATGGCAATCATCACTCGCTGGCGCATACCCCCCGAAAAATGGTGGGGGTATGCGCTAAAGCGCCGTTCGGCATCAGGTATGCCGACATTCCGCAGCAGTTCCACCGTTTGCAACCGGGCTTCAGACGCGCCCAGGCCCAAATGCTCGCTCATAGATTCGGAAATTTGCCGGCCAATGGTCATGGTTGGGTTCAGCGAGCTAATCGGGTCTTGAAAAATAAAACCTATTTGACCCCCGCGCACATGGCGCAATTCACTATCGGATAAACGGAGCAAATCCAGCTCTGTATCCCCGTCAACCAAAATTGCCTGGCCGCCTTCAACCCGGCCGGGCGGCTGGGGGATGAGTCCCACCAGCGACATCATGGTGACAGATTTGCCGCTGCCGCTCTCGCCCACTACGGCCAGGGTTTCACCTTCGTAAAGGTCAAAATTAACGCCGTTGACGGCATGAACCACGCCATCCACGCTGTAAAAACGGGTTACAAGGTCTCTTACCCGCAAGATGGGTTTCATGGGTTGCTCTCTTATAAATAGCTGGATGGAGTCCCAAAGCTTGCTTTGGCATACCACCAGAGCAAGCTCTGGACTCCTTATTCTTTTTCATTCTTCGTTGCTGCCGAAGGCGTTAGGGGCTGTCCAACTCCCCTGAAAATAAGTGTCACGTATCAAGTATCACGTGTCAGGTAATGATTTTCATTCGCGTTGCTGCCCTAATCGTTTTTGATTCACAAAATCGGTAATCATTAAGCATGTCATTTCGACCCCTTCGGCTTCTCTCCCCGGCCCGGCCAGGACGGGCAGGATAGG
The DNA here is from genome assembly GCA_964486935.1 of uncultured Caldilineaceae bacterium. Classification (GTDB taxonomy): domain Bacteria; phylum Chloroflexota; class Anaerolineae; order 4572-78; family J111; genus CAZAPG01. Next base: position 19,606 of record CAZAPG010000005.1, read on the forward strand.
CTCCGGGAGAAATCCCTAAAAACTATGCTTGTGAGCCGCCTTTGTGGAGATTTCTCCCCGTCTGCGACGGCTCGAAATGACATTACCGATTTTGTCTGTCAAAACTCATTAGGGGCTGTCGCGCTCCGGCTCTTTAATTTCGCGCTCGCCGCAGACGCGGGTCGAGCACGTCGCGCAGCCAGTCTCCCAGTAAATTGAAGGCTAAGGCCGTAATGGCAATAGCCACGCCGGGCCAGGTGGCAATCCAGGGGTAGATGGTCAAATACTGCCGCCCAACCTGAAGCATATTGCCCCAACTGGGTACGCTGGGCGGCACGCTCAGGCCCAAAAAGCTGAGACCGGCTTCGTAAAAAATCATGGCCGACATCTCGAAGGTGGCCAGGGTAATCATGGGGCCAATGAGGTTGGGCAGAATATGGTCAAACAAAATGCGCCCCGTTCCGGCCCCGGCGCTTACCGCCGATTCCACATAACCGGACTCGCGGATGCGTAACACCTCGCCCCGGGTAACGCGGGCAAATATGGGCGAGTCGGTAATGCCAAAAATCAGGATCACGTTAATCAAACTTCGGCCCAGAATGGCGGCCACAACCACCACAAAAACCAGATAGGGGATGGCTAACAGAACGTTAACCGCGCCCATAATAACGCTATCGACCCGCCCGCCAACATAACCGGATATCAGGCCGGCCACCAGCCCCAGCGTGCCGGCAATCAGCACCCCAAAAAAGCCAACCGTTAGCGAAACCCGCGTGCCAAAGATAATGCGGCTTAACATATCGCGGCCCAGCGTGTCGGTTCCCAGCGGATATTCCCAGCTTCCGCCTTCTTGCCAGGCCGGCGGCTGTTTGGCCGCCCGCAGATTTTGTCTGAGCGGGTCGTGGGGGGCAATAACCGGCGCAAAAATAGCGGTGATAACAATCAGGATAAACAGAATGAAACCGAGCATGCCGCCCCGGTCTCGCAACAATAACCTGCCAAGATAGGCCAGACGCTTTTGAAAGGTTTGCTCTTCAAACTCGTCAAAGCTAACGGGCGGCGCGGCGGCTGTCATTTGTCTCTCTCCTATCTGCTATACCTGATTCTGGGGTCAATCAAAGCGTAGATTACATCGGTCAGGAGGGTCAGGCCAATAACAAAAAAGCTGATGAAAAAGGTGATAGCCTGCACCAGGGGAAAATCTCGACCATCAACGGCCTGTTGCAGCAAATTGCCCAGGCCGGGCCAGGAAAAAATTGTTTCGATATAAATAGAGCCGCCCAGCAGGTAGCTATATTGAATACTGATAACGCTGACCAGGGCCAGGGCCGAGTTTCTGAACACGTGCCGGAGTCCGATTTTGAAATTGGAGATACCCTTGCTGCGAGCGGTGCGAATGTAGTCTTCGTTTCTGATTTCTAATACGGAGGAGCGGGTGAGTCGCACCAACTGGCCCATACTGGCAAAGCCCAGGGCGATGGCCGGCAAAACAATCGAGCTGGTGGTATCGCGGCCAAAAGAGGGGAACCAGCCTAAATTTACGGCAAAAACAATAATAAAGATAAGGGCTAACCAAAAATTGGGGATAGTTTGACCCAGCAAGCCCAATGCCCGGCCCACAGAATCTACGGCGCTGCCGGGGTTTGCGCCGCCAATAATGCCAATAGGTATGGCTACCACAATGGCAAACAGTAAAGCCGCCGTAGCCAGTTGAAATGTGGCCGGCAGGCGCTCCAGAATAAGTTGCAGATTTGACTGTCTGAAACGTAAAGAGTTGCCAAAATCACCTTGTATAATGCTCACGGCGTAATCTAAAAATTGAACCGGCAGAGGCCGGTTGAAGCCCATCGCCTGGCGAAAGGCTTCTCTTTGTTCGGCTGGCGCTTCTTTGGGCACCATGAGCGAGGTCGGGTCGCCGGTGAGGCGGATGAGGAAAAAGACAATAACCAGGACGCCCAGCAAAAGAAACAACGACTGGATCGTCCGATTAAAAAGGTATCGCTGCATAGATGCCCCCTTTTCAGGAAAAAACCTGACAGGTCTTCAAGACCTGTCAGGTTGCGTTGATGCTATTCTGCGCTGGCGATGAAGACCTCTTTTAGAAAGTAATCTTCGGCGTCGCGGGGTTTGTAATTTTGCACCGCAGAGTTGATGGCTTCAAAGGTGTTGGGCTGGTACAGGTAGATAAAGGGCGGGTCATCATACAACATTTGTTGGAGTTCGGCATATAATTTGCCCCGTTCCTCGGCGTCAACAGTGGTGCCGATTCTATTGAGATAATCCTGAATTTCCGGGGTGTTCCAGGCTGCGTAGCTGGCATCCTCGCCCAAGGCCCCTTCCAGACGGTTCAATGCCTCACCATCCTGAGTGGACCAGCTATCGCCAAACAGTGGCGGTAACTCTTTATTTGCCTCCAGGTCCCAATATTGGCCTGATTCCATAAATTGAATTTCGCCGCCTTCAAAGGTGATACCAACCTCATTCAGATAACCGCCAACGGCCTCGCACACCTGCTCAAAGTTGGTGTAGGCTCCGGTGGGGCAGGCAAAGCCAATTTCAAAGCCATCGGGATAGCCGGCCTCGGCCAGCAGTTCACGCGCTTTGTCGGGGTCATAGAGATAAGGTTCAAGGCTGTCATCATAACCCAGATTATTGGCGGTGGTAAAGCCAACCGCCAGGTCGGCATAACCGTTGAACAAGGCATCAATAATGGCCTGGCGATCAACGGCGTAATTCATGGCTTGACGCACTAATTGATTTTCAATAGGCGTGCCCACACCGCTGGTCAGGTTGTTGAAGGCTATATAAAAAACGCGGTCAACCGGGTAGCGCACAATGGTAACGCCCGGAGCGCCCAATAATCTTTGGGCTTCTTCGGCGGGCAGGCGGTTGGCAATGTGGATTTCGCCGGTTTGGACGGCGGCAATACGGGTGGCCTCTTCGGGGATGGGGCGGAAAGTTACTTTGGCTAATTTTGGCAGCCCTTCATCCCAGTAATCTTCAAAGGCTTCCAGCACAATGCGGTCGCCCTGTACCCATTCTACAAACTTAAAGGGGCCGGTACCCACCGGGTTTGCCTCGATGCCTTCCAGGCCAACCTCATTAAAATAGTCGGTGGGGATCATGGCCCAACTGCCGGCCACAAATCGCAAGAAGAGCGGGTCGGGTGCTTCGCTGGTGAGTTTGACCGTATAATCGTCAATCACCTCAACTGATGTTGTCCGGGCAACATCATAGGAATAGGCGTTAATCGGGTCTGTACCGGCTTCCCAACTGGTCACCACATCCTGGGCGTCAAAATCTTCGCCGTTGTGAAACTTTACTCCCTGGCGAAGTTTGAAGGTGTATTCGGTGCCGTCTTCAGATATTTCCCAGCTTTCGGCCAGGGCCGGCACAACGTTTCCCTCATCGTCAATCCAGGTTAATCCTTCAAATATTTGGCTGGCTACGTTATCGGCATTGCGCTCGGCAGCATTGGGGGTGTAAATAGAGTTGGGAAAGGTGGAGAGCGAGACAATTAACTCGCCTTCCGGTTTGGCCGGGGCTTCAACCTCAACAATTTTTTCAACTTCTACGGTTTGAACAACCTCTTTAACCACCTCTTTTTCAACTTCTACCGTTTGAATAACCTCAACCTCTTCTTTAACCACTACGGTTTCTACCACAGTCACGGTTTCGGGTTGGGCTGCGCCACACTGAGCCGCAATCAAGCTCAATACCGCAATGCCGGATAGAATGAGCAGCAAGCGTTTCATAACTCTTCACTCCTTTTGCTATATATCATTACAATGAATTTACGTTGGCTTGAGGATTGCCGGAATAAGCAACATAAAGCGTCTGAGTTCGGTCATCACCTCCTTAGTATGGTTTGAGAATTTTCGGAAAGCGCCAAATTAACTTTCATCTGTGATCAGGTTCTGGTATGGGTGGAGAGGGGAAGCGAGCGCGACGTTCGAGATCATCTAAATTGAGATGATTGCGCATGTACTGCGTTGAAGCATCTTGATAGGGCTGAAAATCCCAGGGCAGGTAACGCCCGCGTTTGAGAGCCTGCTCAACCAACTGCCGCCGCTGCTGGCTGGCAATGACCGCCTGTTTGAGCGTTTGGGGGTCCCAGCGCTCAAAAATTTCTGCTCTGAATGACTCAGTTAATTTTTTGTAGGCCGGTTGGCCGGCCAGGTTTTCCTGTTCATGAGGGTCGGCCGGCAGGTCGTACAGTTGGTCGGGGTCAGGCTCGCTATAGATAAATTTATAACGGCCCCGCCGAATCATCAGGCAGGGGGCAATAGCGCCTTCGGCCAGCAATTCCCCCAGCACGGTGTCGTCGGCCCCATCCGGGGCGCGGCCTTGCAGCAAGGGCATCAGGCTGCGCCCGTCGATTGAGGTGGCTGGCTCTATGCGTGAATCCCTGCCGCTGGCGGCTAACTCAACCAGGGTGGGCAAAAGGTCAACCAAAGATACGCAGTGGCCCACCCGCCCCGGCGCGAAGCTGCGCGGCCCATAAAAAATAAGCGGTACGCGGGCCGACCACTCAAAGAAGTTCATTTTGTACCACAACCCCCGCTCGCCTAACATCTCGCCATGATCCGAGGTAAAGATGACAACCGTGTTGTTGCTCAACCCGGTGGCATCGAGTGCCTGTAGCAGTTGCCCCACTTTGTCGTCGATGTAGCTGATCATGCCGTAGTAGGCATGGCGGGCGTGGCGCACTCGCGCCTGGGTTTGTTGGTACTGATCCAGGGCGCACACGTGCTGAAGCCGCCGGCTGTGCGGGTCCAGTTGATGAGCCGGAATTGGCGGCACATCCGGCATGTCGATATCGGCATGGTCGTACCGGTCCCAATATTCCTGAGTGATGGCAAAGGGGTCGTGGGGATGGGTGAAGGAGGCAACCAGGCAAAAAGGCCGTTCATCATCAGCCCGGGCCAGGTTGTAAAGGTAGCGAGCGCTCTGAAACGCCACTTCTTCGTCAAAATCAAGTTGATTACTGGTTTGACACACGCCCGCCTGCACCACGCTGAGCATATTGTGATACCAGGAAAAGCGATGCTCTGGCCGCTGCCAGTCGGGCGTCCAGCCATAATCGGCGGGGTAGATATCGGTGGTGAGCCGCTCTTCAAAGCCGTGAAGTTGGTCTGGCCCCACAAAATGCATTTTGCCGGCCAAACAGGTGCGGTAGCCCAAGGCCCGCAGGTAATGGGCAAAGGTGGGCACATCTGCTGCAAATGAGGCGGCGTTATCAAAAGCGCCAATCCGCGAGGGTAACTGCCCCGTCATCATCGAGGCGCGCGAGGGGGCGCAAAGCGGGCTGTTACAATAGGCATTCTCAAAAACAACGCCGCCTTGGGCTAAAGCGTCAATGTGCGGTGTTTTGACCAGAGGATGCCCGTAACAAGGCAGCGCCGGGGCCGCCAGTTGATCGGCCATAATGAATAGAATGTTGGGCTGTTCAGAACTCATTTAGGCAACCGATCTTTCAACGGACACCCGTTATCTGTTTTGATAACCCTGTGTCACCTTGTCACGCGCTTGCAAAGCTCAAATCGGTCTGACGAGAGGTTGATGTTTAGAAAACGATGTATTATACCTGCCTATGATATCCGGCACAGCTATAGGATTGGTTCTTGGTGGTCGGGCGGGCATCCGCCTCAAGGTGATGATGCCGGTTATGGGCGCAGCCGATGAAGACAAACTGGCACACCAGGGCAGAGAAAAAAGACAGGTTGGAAACAAAAACTGATATATCAGTGATATACTAATATAAAGAGGGTAAAGTAGTATATTAGAATTTATAATATATGTCAAACAAATCAACGAGTGTTGTTCGACATTTTAGGAGGACGGGGGATGTGGGGGGTATCCCCCAATTCCCCCCGGTGCTTTCCAAAAATTCTGGATGGACCCAAATCAACGAGGGCTGGGGCCAAAATTGAGGCAAAGGTGAATCAGGGCCGCACCAGCCGGGCCTCAATCCAGGTGGCCCAATCCTGGCTCAGGCTGTTGCCGCCCCGCGCGCGCAATGTAAAGACGCCGTTTTGGCCGGGCGTCACTCCGGTGAGCGGCTGTACCACCGACACCGGGCTATCCTGATATTGCACCGTTTGCGAGAAAATAACCTGCTCTGCGCCGCCAGCGGGGGTAAATGCTATTTCAAACGTTACGCCATCATCGGGCAGAATGGGCAGTTTGATAAAGCCCAGAGTGGCGACGATGGTATCGGTGGGTTGCAGGGGGGCGTCTACCGGATAAACCCCTTCAATAAATCCTGTTTGCCGGTCGGGGTAGGTGAGCAGCACATTGCCGTTGCTGTTTTGGTTGCCGCGCAGCAAAGCCGGGCCAATAGCCACCACCCCCTGCCCCGGCGGTAGCTGGATATTTTCAGTTACTTCGGTTGCCTGCGGGGTATAGATTACGCCCCCTGCCGTCCAGGTGGCCTGGTCAAAATTTTCAATAAAGTTATACAGGGTAGAGACATCTGCCGGGTCAATTGCAGCCGGGGCCGAGGCTGTCACCTCAATTTCCATGTACAGTTCCGGGCCAAAGGGTTCGCCGTTCAAATCAAACAGTTGCCAGGTGGTGCGATAGCTGCCCGAGGCCGGCGGCGCAATCATGGGTACGCGCACTTCGCCCTCGCTGTTGGGGGAAACCACCTCTACCAGCGGCACTACGTTATCGGCCCCGGTCATCTCGCCCTCGATGTGTCGCGCAGTGTAGCCCGGCCCCCAGGGGCAGGTGCCGGCGTTCTGCACCAGCCAGACTTTCTCAAAGCTGGCCGCCGGGGCCAGTTGCGTGCCATCGGGAATGGTGACATCGCGCCGAAAGCGCCCTTTGTTTTCACAATCGGCGGGTACGGTAATGGTGGGCAACGGCGTGGGGCTGGGCGTGGCTGTAGCCGCCGGGGTGGGGGTTGCCGCAGGCAGGGTGTCCTGCTCGCTGGAGGAGGCTGCGGGCGTGTTGACCGGGCTGTTAAAAACCGGGCTGTCAAAGGTGGTATCGGGCACCGGCGAGTTGTTTTCCGCGACCAGCGTCGCTGCTGGCGGGGCGGTGGGTTCCGGTTGACCGGCACTGTCGGCCGCTTCGGTGGGCGGCAGGTCTACCATTTCCGGCTCGGCATTGCCCTCTGCCACAAACTCAACCCGATTGAGAAAGGGCACGGCAGCCAGAATATTGGGCGGAATCAGGGAACTGCCGGCAAATAACAAGATGGCGCAAATGACCAGCGCCAGCCCTGCGGCCATCAAGCAACCCTTCCAGGGAAGCGCGGGGCGCTCCAGGGCAAAATCCGGCAGCCTGTCGGTTGATGGCGGCCTTGTTTGGGGCGTGGGAATTAGCCTGGCCGTGGGCGATGAGGCCGCCGCCGGTGTGGCCGACGGCCTGGTTGGGGCTGTGGCCGGTTTGGGGGCGGTGTCCCAATCGCGCCAGTTGGGCGCAGCGGGCAAAGGCGCGGGCGTGGGCGGGCGCAGCGCCACCGGGCTGGATAGCACGCGGGTGGTGCTGATGGCCACGTCATCTCGATTGCCGCGTTCGGCGGCCAGAGCCAGCAGCCGCCGAATGGCCTCGTCCGGGGGGTGGCGGCTGAGGGCGCGGGCTATTTCGGTATCAGTCAGATAGTCGGCCAACCCGCCGCTGCACAAAATAACCGTATCGCCGGGAAAGAGTCGCCGCGATAAAAAATCAATTTTGACTTCTTGTTGCAGGCCCAAACTTTGCGGCAACCGCTGCTGCAAGGAGTCGGGAGGTGGGGTGACTGCCGCTTCCGGGCGCTTTTCTGCTCCGGCAGGTTTTGCCTGCTCGGCAGCGGGCGCGGTCTCTTTTGGGGGCGGCTGTTCAACAGGAGGAAAGGGGGATGCGGCCGGTTGTGGTATGGGGGGCGATAAAGCTGCGCTCTTTTTTGACTCCTCAGCCGGGGCGTCCGTTTGAGTGAGCGGTTCAATATCCTGGTCCCAGGCCACATATACGCGGCTATCGCCCACATTGGCTACCAGCAGCTTGTTGTTTTGCACCAGCGCCGCAATGAGCGTGGCGGCCATTGGCCGCCGTTGGGGGTGCTGGCAGTTGCGCTCAAAAATGTCGGCGTTGGCCTGTTGGATGGCCTGCTGCAACCGGGTTTTGGGGTCGGCGGTATCGGCGGCGTAGTAGTGATGCAGAATTTTTTTAACGGCGTACTGGCTGGCCAGGTGTCCGGCGGCGGCCCCGCCCGCGCCATCGGCCAGCAGATACAGGCGTCCGTGCCGGGCCAAATCGACAAGTTTGTGCGGCTCAAAATAGGCCAGGCTCACCTGCGGCGACTCGGCCTGGGGCGGCTGGCTAAGTTGGGCTGCCTCTACGGCCCGTTCATCTGATATTGGCTTGGGGTCACGATTGGAAAAATCCACAAGGCAGAATTATAGCACTAACTTGCCGATTTCATAATTTGGGCGCAATTACTCAAGCCGGCGATATTCCCCGGCCTCGCCGGTGGAAAGCTTAAAGCTCATGCCGACCTGCCCGGCCTGGTCAACAGTAAAGTTGAGCGGGGTGGTTATGCCAAACCCATTGCTGACAATTGTCTCGCCGTTACCGGCCCACAGCAATTGCCAGCGGTACGGCCCGCGAATGGCCCACAGCGTGCCGTTACTGTGCTGCTCTACCCGCCAGCCGGCTTCGTATTGGCCCAAATAGGGGGCGACTTCTTGGGGCGGGGGCGTGGCGGTGAGCGGCGCGGTGATGCCCGGCAGGGCGTTGATAAAGGCGTCCCACTGGGCTTTAAATTGCGCCCCGGCCTCAACATCCAGCCCGTAGAGCGCCTCGACCAGCCGGTAACGGGCGCTGTTGCTAAAGCCGTACGAGATGGTACGGTTGGTTAGCAGCGCCAGCCCCACATTGGCCTCTGGCACAAATACCAGCAGCGATTTGAAGCCCAGCACGTCGCCATCGTGCCAGACCATTTTGACGCCGTTGTAATCTTCTATAAACCAGCCCAGGCCGTAGCCGGTATCGGGGTAGGCTTCAATTTGAGGCTGCCAGGTATGGGTCAGGTTTTCGGCAGAAACAACCCGCCGGCCGGTGGGCGCAACACCCCGGTTGAGCTGGGTTATTAAAAAGCGGGCCATATCGAGCGCGTTGGCGTAAACGCCTCCGGCGGGGGTAACGCCGGTATCGGTGTGAAAGTAGGTGGGCGTTGTTTGGGCAAAGAGGGTGAAATCATGCGGGGTGGCGTGGTTGGGGTTGGCCTGAACCGCCTCAACCGAAAGGGTTGCGCTGCGCATACCAACCGGCTCAAACAGGCGCGTTTGCAGCAGGCCAGCGTAAGCCTGGTCCAGGTGGCCGTAGCTTCCGCCGGCGGCCAGGGCGGCCACGTACCCGCCCGTGGCCACCATTTGATTGTTGTATTGAAATTGCTGCCCCGGCGGCGCGTTGAGCGGCAGTTGGGCCAGCGATTCCATAATCTGTTCGGCGGTCAGGCCGGCGCCGCTCCAGCGCAGGTCGGCGCGGGGTACGCCGCTGCTCATGTTCAGCATGTCTGACAGCCTGATTTGGGGCGTTATGGCCGGGTTTGACATGCTGAAATTGGGCCACAGCTCAACAACGGGCTGGTTCCAGTGCAGCGCGCCGTCGTCTACCAGGGTGGCAATAAGCGCAGCGTTCATAGCCTTGGTGGTTGAGCCGATGGCAAACAGGGTTTCTGGCGTTACCGGTTCATTTTGCCCCAGTTCTCGCCGGCCAAAGCCCTGAGTCAGCACAATCTGGTTGCCCCGCACCACGGCCAGGGCTACGCCGGGGATGCCAAAATGCTGGCGCGACTGGTCGATATAGCGGGCAAAATTGGCCAGCCAGGCCGCCCCCAGAGGGGTGAGTTGGGGCGGGGCCGGCCAATTGGGGCCGGAGTACCGGGCCAGCAATTCATCAACCTGGGCCGGTTGGGGTAGCCACAACCGCTGGCCGGGGCGGATAAAGTAGGGGCTGTCGATGGGGGTGAATCGGTTATCGGTTTGGGCCTGCTGATTGGTAGCCAGCCAGATGGCCGGCCAGGCCAGCGCGTCATCATAATATTTTTGGGCCAGGCGAGCGGGCATGTCATCGAGCTGCGCGGTGTAGGGTTGGGGATAGTTTTGAATTTGATGGGCCGGCGTGTTATAGTTAGCCAGGGTTAGCAACGCCAGCAGCAGAAGCATAACTTTTGGAGCCATAATCAGCGCGCCTCCGTGCGCTTAGTATCTTCTCAAAAAGTAGGGGTGTTTGTGGGACAAACTTAAGTTTGTCCTACTTTACCCCGAATTATTGAGAAGTTACTGTGCTTATGTTATTAAAGTTTTACTATTTCTGTAAAAATATTGTATACTGATACCAATTTGCCTTTGGACTTTTTGAATACACAATGCCTACAAAATTATACTTGAATTTTCCTAAAACCAACTTGCGACGCGAGGTGCTGCCGGAGAAAGAAACCACCGTTGGCAGAATTTCAACCTGTGATATTGACCTGACCCGTTATATGACGGGCAATCTAAAAACGGTTTCTCGACAGCATTTTAAGGTTGTTTACGCCAAAGGCGAAGGCTTTATTGTAGTTGACATGAGCCACAACGGTACGCAGGTAAATGATATTTACTTAACGCGGGGCGAGCCGCGTATTTTGCGTAATGGCGACGTGTTGAAGCTGGCTAACGATGATGACCTGGTTATTAAAATCAGCATTGAGGATGACCCGGATATTACCGAAACCATTGATGACCCGACCACCTATTTTGCGCCGGCAGAGGCGGGGCAAAAATCGGGCTTGTATTTTAATGCGGCGGCGGCGCAATTTGTGGTAGATGGCAAAGCCATTCCGCATGAGCATTTGACCAGGCTTGAGGTGTCGCTGTTAAAATATTTGTGCGACAATATGGAACGTTTATGCACCTTTGATGATATTGCCGCCCAGGTGTGGGACGACCCCGCCTGGGCGCCGGGTAACAACACCATCTCCCGGGCTGTGACTAATTTACGCAAAAAGTTAGATCAAATCTCGGCAGATGCGGGCGAATACGTTCAAAATATCAGGGGGCAGGGGTATAAACTAAGCCAGGACAAAACCCAGTAAGCCCTTGAGTACCGGTTTTAAGAAAAGGCGCTGCCATTCATAGCAGCGCCTTTTTTGGTTTAAAACCCAAAACTTCATTTAATCTTCATCAATTCATCCATATTTCATCATTTTCCTTTGGTAGGCTGTTAAGTAAGAGGAACGCCTTCAAACACAAAACGTAGGAGAACAAAAAATGAGCAAGCTTACCATATCAACCGAGTACCAGAAATGGATATTGACCAATTGCCCCAGCACCGGCGATGAAGTAGTAGGGAGCGGCTGGAACCAGCAATTTTCTACGCCTGGCGGCCAGGCCACCTGGTGGCAGTGCCCTTCGTGTGGAGGGTGGCACATTACCAACCTGAGCAATGCCAAAAATGTTCAATGCCCCTCGCAAGGCATGTCGCCACATTAATCAACCGAACAGGATAGCCCTATGTCTGAAACAAAGGAACCCTTTGCCAACAAAAAAATTCTGTACATTGATGACGACCCGGTGCATAGCAGTCTGATGAAACGAGTATTAGAGGCCAATGGTTACAGCGTGTTGCTGGCGCCAAACGGGGCTATGGGCCTGGCTCAAGCCCACCGCGAGCAGCCCGGTTTAATTCTGCTAGATATTCACCTGCCCGGGCTAAACGGCTACGAGGTAGCCCGCCGCCTGCGCGAAATGGAGCATACCCGGCATATCCCTATTTTGGCCATTAGCACTAACGGCAACACAGAAAATAAACAGCTAGGGCATGAAGTTGATGATTATATTATTAAGCCTATTGATATTGATCTTATCTCCAGGCAAATTGCCGCATATTTATAAACAAGATACCCATTAGGCATGTAATCAGGAGGATACAGACATGTCAGGAGTCGCCAGAAATTTAGGGTTGCGCCTGGTTTGGGATAACCCCATAACCGGCGAATATCACGAGTGCGTTGTTGACTCGCTGCCCGTGACAATTGGCAGGGCGCCCAGTTTAAATGCCATTGTGCTAAATAATAAAATGGTCTCCCGCCAGCACGCCAGGCTCGAAGACACAAACGGCAAAATTGTGCTCATCGACCAGAACAGTACCAACGGCACCTTTGTGCAGGGGCAACGGATTAAAAGCGCAACGCTGCAAAACAATGTTTGTTTTCAAATTGGCCCTTTTAAGTTTATAGGCTCATCGCTTGAGCAAACTCAATAAAAAATTTAAGGGATGCGGAGATGGTAAATATAAAATCAGAAAAGGATAGTTCTGCCAATGAATTGACGCTAAGGCAACAGATTTCGCAATTGGAAAGCCGACTTAAACAACTAGAAGCCGAACGCGACCAACTGCTAACCGCCGAACGCGAACAGCGCGCTTTAGCCGACGCCTTGTGCCAGACCGGGGCAGTGTTAACCGGCAACTTTAATAACAGCCAGGTGCTCGACAGCATTTTAGAACAGATTAGCCGGGTAGTACCCCACGATGCCGCTTCTATTCTGATGGCCAAGGGGAACATCGCTTATATCGTCCGGCGGCGAAGCTGCTGTAAAACAACCTGTATTAGAACATCAACCATTTTTGATATCGACAGAATTGCCGTTCTAAACCAGGTGCAAAAAAGTCAGCAGCCCATAGCTGTAGGCAATGCCGGCCCAGCCGATGCCTGGATTGCTAAATTTGGCAGGGATTGGGTTAAATCATACGCTATTGCGCCCATCATCAGCAAAGGCCGCTTTATTGGCTTTTTGAGCGTTGAGAGTGAAACGCCCAACTTTTTTGACCAAACCGAAGCCAAATATCTAAAAGCTTTTGCCGACCAGTCTGCCCTGGCGTTGGAGAACGCCTGGCTGTACGAGCAGGCCAGGCATGAAATTGTCAAACACCTGCGCGCCCTTAAAAAAGAGCGCAACTTTGTGTCGGCGGTGCTCAACACGGTTTCTGCTCTGGTAGTTGTGTTCGACTCCAAAGGCCGCATTGTGCGCTACAACCGGGCCTGCCAGCAAACCATCGGCTACACCCTGGCCGAGGTAAAAGGCAGATACATTTGGGACCTGTTTTTAACGCCCCAAGATGTAGCGCCGGTAAAGGCAAATTTTCAGCAATTACAGGCCGGCCAGTTTCCTATTAACCACACCAACTACTGGCGAACTCGCAGCGGCAGCCGGCGGCTCATTGCCTGGACAGATACCGTGCTGCTCAATAATAACGGCAAAGTTGAATATATCATCAGCACCGGCCTGGATATTACCGAACAGCAACAAACCGAAAAGGCGCTCAAAGAAAACGAAAAAAATTACAGATCGCTTACCAACCAACTGCCCATTGGCGTTTACCGCATCACCCCCGCTGGTAAATTGTTACAAGCTAACCCGGCCCTGGCCCACATTCTGGGCTATGAACAGGTTGACCACATGCTTCAGGCCTTGCCGGGCAGCATCTGCCATAATCCATTTAACCTGCACAAATTGCTGCCCAGAAACGGCACCGACATTATAGAAAACGAATTTCAATGTCGAACCAAAACCGGAAAACAAATTTGGGTTAGAAACACCGGGCGGGTTATTTACAACGGCAACGGCCAGATAGATTACATTGGCGGCACCCTGGAAGATATTACCCAACGCAAATTGGCCGAAGAAGCCCAGCGCCAGAGCGAGGAGCGTTTCAAACATCTCATCTCGTCAATTAGCGACCATATTTACGTAACCGAAACCACTGATAACGGCATCCCCAAAACCATTTACCTTTCTCCCCATGTTGAAGCCCTGACCGGCTACCCCTGGGAAAAATTTAAAGACGACTGGCGCTTTTGGCTCTCGGTAGTAATTCACCCCGATGACAGAGTGATAGCCGGAACCCAAATGGCCAGAGCCTTTATGGGTAGCCAGAGCGAGGTTGAATACCGGCTCATTCGGGCCGATGGAGAAATTGTTTGGGTGCGCGATAGCGTGCGGGTAGAAAGCCGCAGCAACTCAAAAATTATTTACGGCGTGGTGAGCGATATTACCGAACGTAAGCGGGCCGAAGAAGCCCTGGCCGCAGAACAGAAGCGGCTGGCCGTAACCCTCAGAAGCATCAACGACGGCGTAATTGCCGTAGATGCCCAGGGCCGTATTGTGCTGGCCAACCCTGTAGCCAGAACTTACCTGGCCGAACTAACCAGCGCCGATTTTGGCGACATTTTAACCCATTTGGGCAATTGCCCCCTGGCCGATATTTTGTCCCGCCCAAGCGAGTCAGAAAACTACCGCGAAATTATTCTTGAAGGCCCGCCGCGCCAGATATTTGAAGTGGCGGCTCAACCCATGGATGCGGGCCGGCAGACCAACGGCTGGGTATTGATTATCAGAGACGTAACCGACAAGCGAGCCTTTCAAGAGCGGGTTCAGCAGCAAGAGCGCCTGGCGGCGGTGGGCCAACTGGCCGCCGGCATTGCCCACGATTTTAACAATATTTTGACCTGCATTATTGGGCTGGCCGAACTCACCGCCGATGCGCCTGACGTGTCGGCCAAAATTAGCCGGGATATGGGGCGCATTGCCGAGCAGGGCCGGCGAGCCGCCCACCTGACGCGCCAAATTTTAGATTTTGGCCGCCAATCTATCACCGAAAAGCGACCCCTTAAATTGGATACTTTCCTTAAGGAAATTGTCAAACTATTAAAGCGCACCATTTCCGAGGAAGTTCAAATTAAGTTGCATATTAACCCCGATGAATATATTCTCAACGCCGACCCCACCCAGATTCAGCAGGTTATTACAAATTTGGCTCTCAACGCCAAAGATGCTATGCCAGGCGGCGGCACGCTTCGGTTTAAATTATCTCGCCTGGTGGTAAGGGCCGACCAGGCAACCCCCTATCCAGATATGTCTCCCGGCGAGTGGCTGAGTTTGACGGTTTCAGATACGGGCGAAGGCATTGCGCCGGAGAATCTATCTCACATTTTTGAGCCGTTTTTTACCACTAAAACTCTTGGCCGGGGAACCGGCCTGGGGCTGGCCCAGGTATACGGCATAATTAAACAGCACGAGGGGCATATTGATGTGGAAAGTCAGCTAAACCAGGGCACTACCTTTACCCTGTATCTGCCGGCCTTGCCGGCATCAAAAAACAGCTTGCCGCAAAAAGCAACCCAGGCCAAAATTCCGCTGGGGCACGGCGAGGTAATTTTACTGGTTGAAGATAATGCCACCGTTTTATCTGTTACCCAATCAATGTTAAGCCAACTGGGTTATAAAGTATTAGCCGCCACCAATGGCCGCCATGCCCTGGATATGTATGAGCGTTACAAAGATGAGATCAACCTAATTTTAACCGATATTACTATGCCAGAGATGGGGGGCGTAGATTTGTGCAAAGCCTTGCGCGCCAAAGATAAATCGGTAAAAGTGGTGGCTATGACCGGCTACCCGCTAAAAATGGCCGCCGAAGATTTACTGGCTCAGGGTATTGTGGGCTGGCTGGCAAAACCCCTGAGCATAGAAAAAGTGGCTCAGGGAATGAGCCAGGCTTTAAGCGCCTCCAGCGCGTTACAATTTATAAATTAGTAGGGGCGAGGCTACTCGAATGGATGGTCTCCATACAAATAACCACTGCTTCAAGTAGCCTCGCCCCTACACCCCTGTCTCTCATTGGGACGCCGGGGCTGCGCTGAATTTTTGGACAGAAATTTAATCGCCAAACCCTTAATAGCCAGATAACTTTAAGATTGGGACTTTTTACTCTATATGAAAGGTCTTTAAAATGTGTTAAAATTTAGTTAGAAATTTCATTGTCGGTGATGGGGGATGCGCCGCCAATGATTCTGTACCTTAACTTGAACGCATTAACAATCGTCAGGCCATTGATTGCATGCATTTTTAGCATGTTAAGTGTGCCTTGTATTAACGCCCTCTTTTTTTATATGTTTTCTGGGAGGAAGACAACTGTTGCGGAGGGCGTTTGCTTTTATACTATTTTTACGCCTAAAATAAATAACCAGTAACCAGACTCCATCGTAACCAACCGGAGGAACGATGAAGGACCTACCACAAAATATTGGGCCGTACAAAATTATAAAAAAATTGGGCGAAGGCGGCTTTGCCACAGTTTATCTGGCCCACCCCAAAGACCAGGACGAAACCCATACAGTTGCCTTAAAAGTACTCAACTCCAAAGAAAATTACGGACGTTTTCTGCGCGAGGTTGAAACTGTAGCCAAATTAAAGCACCCCAACATCATCCGTATTTTTGATACCGGCGAAGACGAAAATACCCAAACCCCATTCTTTTCAATGGAATACATCCCCAGCGGCACCCTGTTTGACCGGCTGGAAAACGACAACCGCCTACCCAGGGCCGAAGCGGTAGAGATTATCCGGCAAATTGGGCTGGCCTTAACCTACCCCCACCAGCAGGGTATCATTCACCGGGATGTCAACCCCAAAAATATTTTATTGGACACCCGCCAAAAACCGCACCGGCCCGTACTGACCGATTTTGGCCTGGTAAAATCATTAGGCCCGGATGGCGCAAAGCTAACCGAAACCGTGGCCCTGATTGGCACATTTGCCTACTATGCCCCGGAACAATGGAACCGAGAAGATTTAGGCCCCGCCACCGATGTTTACGCCCTGGCCATCACCTTTTATGAAATGCTGGCCGGCCAGCGACCCTTTGGCGGAGATGTTTTTAGCCTGAGAGAAAAACACCTTTATGAGCCGTTGCCGCCGCTCTCAGAAGTGGCGCCAGAGATAGGCCCCTTTTTTGACCAGGTTCTTATCCAGGCTACCGCCAAAAACCCCGGCGACCGTTACCAAACCGTGGCCAGCTTCATTAAAGATATTGAAGAGGCCAACCAACAGGCCGAGCAGGCCGAACAAGAAGCCCGCCGGGCGCGGGCCATTAAGGCCATAAAAGAAGCGCAGGCGCGCACCCAAACCAACAGTTATGAACCCGCCCAAATTCTCGATACCATCGAGTCGGCCTTAAAAGATTATCCAGATTATGGCGAAGCGTTGGCTTTGCGCGGTCAAATAAAACTGGCCCAGCAGCAATATTTAGAAGCGTTGCCAGATTTTGAACGCGCCTACGCGCAACAACCCAATCCGGCCTCTCCCATAGGGGTAGGCTATTTGCAAAGCCTTAAACAATCGGCCCAAAAGCAGTGGCAGCGGCAAAATACACCGCAGGCGCTTAAACATTACCAGACCCTTCGCCAAATTTTGGATGAGGGCGAAAGCAAAAACCTTCCCATGCAGCCGTGGCAACAAACCTGGAGCCAATTGGTTCAAAGCCACTACCAGGCCGGAGTTCAAGCCTTTGATGCAGGCGCGCTTCAAAATACAGAGCAGGCCGTCACTGCCCTTCAAAATCAAATTAGCGCGTTAGCGGCGCTCAACGCCCCCACAGAGCGTCAACAATTGCAAAACAAGTTGAGAGCTTTGCAAACAACAAAACACTATCAGGCTGGACTTGCCGCCTACAATTCTGGCCGTCCCGCAGATATAACTCAGGCCATCGACACCTTACAACACCATCTCGATACGCTCACCACGCTTGAAGCTCACGACGAGCGTCGAGACCTGCAAAACAAGCTGGCTACATTACAGGCCAAAGAACAAAAATACGAAGAAATCTTGAGCCTGGTTCAAACCGGGCAATACCCCCAGGCCCTGGCCCAATTGGAGCAAAATTTTATCAGCACCGGCAATTACGAATATCAAGATGTAGCCAGGCTATTTTGGCAGCTAATTTATGCCAAAAAACACAACGGTCAGTTACCCGAAGACCCCGCCGCAAATGCGGCATTTCGGCAAAAAACTACCCGTCAGTTTGAGTTTAACCGGTATCTTATTCCCCTGTCGATGCTGGCGGCGCTCATTACCGGCGGCCTGATTGCGCCTCAGCTTCAAAACCTGCCGGGGTTAATGGTCATTACTGTTATTGCCTGGACGCTGTTTATTGCCTATTTTGGTTACTACGTTTGGGTTTACTACCTTCAGAAATAGATAAGGCGACCATGCTAAAGAAAGAATTTCTCCCCTTAGCTCTTTTTGTTCTGCTGGTTATTTGGCTAACAGGAAGCGCTATTGCCAGAATGACCGGCTCAACCCAAAATTCTGACACCCCCCCACCCGTGGCAACGCCCGCCCTACTGCTAGATACAGCAACCCCCACCCGCACCCCACCTCCCCCGTCAGCCACCCATACCCCCACAGTTACAGTGACTCCTACCCGGCAAAGCACCCAGTTAGCTACCCAAACGCCCACCCCTTCTGCTACCCCTACCCAACCCCCAACCCGTACGCCCGCCGCCGCCGATTCCAGACCATCGCCAACCTCACCCCCAACCCGAACGCCTTCGCCAACGCCCGTGCCCCCGCCGGTTGTTATATCTCGACGCACCTCGGATACCGTCATCTTTGTCCAAACCCAGGATGCCAGCCAAAAACATACCCTCTGGTGCATAGAGCGCAACAGCGATACTAACGCCATTCTGTTTCACCCACATGCCGCCGCCCCAACCTGGACCGTCGATGGTAAAAGTATTGCCTTTTTTGGCGAAGAGGGCATTAGCGAGTTAGGCCCCCCCTACAAAACCGGCATCTGGGTTGTGGATTACGGCTCAAACTGCCAGGCTCTAAACCCCCGGCTGCTGGTAGAAGTTGACCACGTGCAAAATATGGCCTGGTCTCCCGATGGCACCAAACTTGCCTTTGAGGTCAACCGCGACCCCGCCGTTGAAGACTCACTAGTGCGGGTTGTTGACGCGGGCGACGGCGGCGATGTAGTTGACCCCGACAGTGACAAACGCATTCCGGTGGGAATTTTTGGCAAGCATCCCGCCTGGAGCCCTGATGGGCAAAAATTGATTGTCAACACCTGTGTTGATGCCAATTGCGGCCTGTGGCAATTTAATTTTTTGGGAGAACGAGAAAAACAGCTCACCTTTAACGATACCGACAGCTACCCCGCGCTGGCTAATATAAATGGAGACGACTATCTGGCCTTTTCCAGAAAACAAGGCCCCAACCAGGATATTTACCTGCTGCGTCTGGGCGACGAAGCCCCCCAGCCGCTAACCAACCGCAATGATATTGATACCACCCCCATATTTAGCCCCAACGGCCAGGAAATTTATATCTATACCAACTCCGAAGGGGGTGGCGAACATTGGCGGATTGAAACCATCCCTTTGAGCGGCCCGTTTAGCAGCCAGGCCGTTGTCACCGGCATCGGCGAGAGCAAATTGCAGGGGTTGGCGCGTCCCGC
The DNA here is from genome assembly GCA_964486935.1 of uncultured Caldilineaceae bacterium. Lineage (GTDB taxonomy): Bacteria > Chloroflexota > Anaerolineae > 4572-78 > J111 > CAZAPG01. The sequence goes on from CAZAPG010000005.1 coordinate 38,857, forward strand.
AATAGGGCAACTCGACAGCCCATAATTCAGCCTTAATCGTTGACAATTGCCCATAAGTGGGGTAATATTGAAACCCTTGCCCGCTGCGCTAAATTTATTTCAGGAGGCAAACGTGCTGGGTAAAGGCAAAACCCCACCCATCGACAAAATTGAAACCGTTATTGGCCCCCATACCAATTTTAAAGGGACCCTGGTTTGCGATGGCAGCGTGCGTATTGACGGCGTGTGTGAAGAGGGCCTAATTAAAACTGTTGGCAACATTGTGGTTGGTCCCGAAGCCAAAGTGGGCGCAGATTTGATGGCCGAAAATGTTTCGGTGAGCGGTTCTGTTACCGGCAAAATTACAACCACCGGCCGGTTAGAGATTCTAAGCACCGGCAAAGTATGGGGCGATGTAAACGTGGGCAGCTTTTTGCTGGATGAAGAAGGCTACTTTAAAGGCAAACTCACCATGAGAGACGGCCCCGAACCCCCAACTTTTGGGATACCTGCTCAACAAACATCTCAACCGGCATCCGCCTCTCAACCCGAATCCCCGGCTGTAGCCGAAGAAAAAACTAACTAAACCGGTGTTGGGCAGCACAATATCACTGCCGCCAAAAAGCTCATCCTTAACCAGGGTTGAGCTTTTTTTATCCCAGCAGGCACGCCGCCCGCCGATAAATGAAAATCACGTTCCATGCCCCGTAGTGCGTAGCTCAATCAGTTTGGAGAAACGCTATTTTCAGAGGGGTTCGCCCGTCCCTGACGCCTTCGGCAGCAACGCGAATGAAAATGCAGCAAAGTCGCAGGTCGCAAAGCCGCATAATCTTTTTTCGGTGGTCGGCGGTCGTATTTTCGAGGGAGTGTGACCGAGCCTACAGCGCAGCGCCGAGAATGAAAAAAGGAGCGCCAAAGCAAAGCTTTGGTAGGTGAAAGCATTGCTTTCGCACTCCTGAACCTATTTTCAGAGGAGGACTCATTGAACCCAATAATTCTCAACGGCGAGAGTTTAACCCTGAACCAGGTGGTAACGGTGGCTTTTGGGCAGCCCGGCGCGCCCCGCGTGGTTCTTGACGATAATGCCAAAACGCAAGTCAACCGCGCCGCCCAGGCCGTGCAGCAACTACTGGCTCGCGGCGAAGTAGCCTACGGCATCACCACCGGCTTTGGCGCATTCAAAAATCGCGTAATCCCTCTGGACCAGGTGGCTCAATTGCAGCGCAACATTATAATTAGCCACTCCGTTGGGGTGGGCGAGCCATTCGATACCCCAACTACCCGCGCCATCATGCTTATCCGGGCCAACACCCTGGCCCGGGGTCACTCCGGCATTCGGCTGGAAACTCTGCAACTCCTGCTCGATATGCTGAATGTGGGCGTCCACCCTGTTATTCCCCAAAAAGGCTCGCTGGGCGCCAGCGGCGATCTGGCCCCGCTGGCCCACATGAGCCTGGTGCTGATTGGCGAAGGCGAGGCCAACTTTCAGGGGCAGCGGCTTTCCGGCATCGAAGCCCTGAACCGGGCCAACCTTCAACCCGTCACTCTGGCCGCCAAAGAAGGGCTGGCCCTCACTAACAGCACCGCCGTTATGTGCGCCCTGGGCGCGCTGGAAACCTACCACGCCCGCATGCTTAGCCGCGTAGCCGATATTGCCGGTTGCTTAAGCCTAGAAGCCCTGCACGGCACGCCCCTGGCCTTTGATGAGCGCATTCACCGGCTGCGGCCCTATCCGCGCCAGCTAAACTGCGCCGCCTATTTGCGCCACCTGCTGGCCGGCAGCGATTTTACCCGTCACCACGACCCCTACAATGTGCAAGATGCCTACACCCTGCGCTGCATTCCCCAGGTACACGGGGCCGTGCGCGATGCCATTGCCTACGCCCGCTGGGCCATTGAAATTGAGCTAAACTCCGTAACCGATAACCCCCTCATTTTTATTGACGACCAGACCCAAGAAATCACCGTACTCTCCGGCGGCAACTTTCACGGCGAGCCGCTGGCCATTGCCATGGATTATCTGGCCATGGCCATGACCGAGCTGGGCAACATCTCTGAGCGCCGCATTATGCGCCTGACCGATGAAGCCAGCAATGCCCACGTGCTGCCCGCTTTTTTGACTCGTCACGGCGGCCTCAACTCTGGCTTTATGATTACCCAATACACCGCCGCCGCCCTGGCCACCGAAAACAAGGTGCTGGCTCATCCGGCCAGCGTTGATACTATCCCCACTTCGGCCAATGTAGAAGACCATGTGAGCATGGGCTGCACCGCCGCGCTGCAAACCCGGCAAGTCAACCAGAATGTCGAACTGATTTTAGCCATTGAATTGATGGCCGCCGCCCAGGGCATTGATTTTAGAAAAAGCGACCTGGGCCAGGCTGCCAAATTGGGGCAAGGCACCCAACCCGCTTACGACTTGATTAGAAAGCATGTGCCATTTTTAGAAAATGATGCTATCATGTATCCGTATATTGAAGCCATCAGGCAACTGATTGCCAACCGGGAACTGGTGGTGGCTGTTAACCGGCAGGTTCAAGATGTTTGGGATATTTGAACGCCGGTTGGCAAAAAGGGCTGAAAGTTCAACCTACCCCAACCTATCGCTAACACAACTCCCTTCTCAATATTCAGAGGAGGGTTGCCTGTGCCCTGAAAGGGTAGGGAGGGGTTATTTTTAGGGAGTGTGACAGCTCCTGCGCCTTTGGCAGCTACAAGGAATGAGAAACTACAGTTTCACCTGCACTGCGCGCAGGCGCAAGTGTTCATTCCGTCACTACTCCGCCGCCATTATTTTCAGAGGAGTTGACCATGCAATTTGTAACCAGTTTGAACATTCTTGATTATTTGCTGCTCTTTACCCTTTTTTTGGGTGCGGTGGTCGGCTTGCTGCGGGGGTTGCTGCCGCAGGTAATTTCTTTGGCCAGCCTTTGGCTGGGGCTTTTGGCCTCGCTGTGGCTGTACCGGCTACTCAGCGATAATATTTTGCAGGGCCTGGGCTTTTCTAAAATTGCCAGCGATACAATGGCCTTTGTAGCTCTGCTTATTATTGCCTTTCACGCCATCCGGCTGCTGGTAAAATATTTAACCGTTCCGCCCGAAGAGAAGAAAAAGAAAACCAAAAAGCGCAAAGGGCAAGTTGGCCCGGTAGAAGAAACCGGCAAATCGGCTGTGCAAAAATACATTACCGGCCCAATTGGCGCAATTGGCAGCATGATTATGGGCGTCATCTTAACCGGCGTCTGGACCGCCATTATTCTGGGCATTTTTCAATTTATCTTCCAGGTCGACGTCACTCAGGTTGCCAGCGATGTTACCGGCGTTACCGTGCCGGGGGCTGGTATGGCTGTTCAATTAAAATCTTCGGGGCTAATTCACTACTTTAACCGGGTATTATTTTTACTGGTCACGTCGCTCAGTTACTTTGTCATCGATTCTGGCCCCAATATTCTGGAAGTTGTTATTAACCGAGTTTTCCCGCCGGGCTAATGCAACAAAAGCATCTCAATACGCTTGAGCTTCCCAAAATTCTAGAAAGACTGTCCGGTTACGCCGCTTTTTCGGCCAGCAAAAATTTGGCCCTGGCCCTCCAACCCTCGCCCTACCTGGCCCAGGTTAAAGATTGGCAAACCGAAACCACCGAGGCCAACCACCTGCTCTCGGTAAAGGTGAATATTGGCGTGGGCGGCAGCCGCGATGTGCGACCCTATCTTACCCGCGCCCGGCAAAGCATGATGTTGTTGCCCCAGGAATTGCTGGAGGTGCGTCAAACCCTTATTGCTGCCCGGCAGTTGCAGCGCACCATCGTTCGCCTGGCCGCCGACTACCCCCGCCTGGCCGATATTGCCCAACGCATCCAGGAGTGCCCCGGCGTGGTCAACGACATTGGGCAGGCAATTGACGACTACGGCGAAATCAAAAGCAGTGCCAGCCCCCAACTGGCCCGTATTCGCCGGGAGATGGATATAGCCCACAGCCGCCTGATGGAGCGACTCAACAAAATCATCTCCTCCTCGCAAAACAGCCACTACCTGCAAGAGGCGCTCATTACCCAGCGCGGAGGCCGCTACGTCATCCCCCTCAAGGCCGAGTTCAAAGGCCGCATTCAGGGGATTGTGCATGACCAGAGCGCCAGCGGAGCCACCCTGTTTATCGAGCCGCTGGCCACGGTTGAACTGAACAACAAATGGCGGCAGCTTCAACTGGATGAAGAAGAAGAAATTCGCAAAATTTTAATTGAGCTGACGGATTTGGTCGGCGGGCAGGCCGATGAAATTGGCCACACCGTTGAAGCTCTGGCCGAGCTTGACCTGGCCTTTGCCAAAGCCAAATACGCCCAGGCCATCGACGCTGTTGAGCCGGAACTGGTTGATTTTGACAGGCTGCCCAAACCTGACCAACCGCTTTTTAAGTTGACTTCTGCCCGGCACCCTTTGCTAAACCCCCAAACCGTTGTGCCTATTAGCGTGGTGTTAGAGCCGGATATTCGGATGCTGGTCATCACCGGCCCCAATACCGGCGGTAAAACCGTGTCGCTGAAAACGGTGGGGCTGCTGGTGGCTATGGCCCAGGCCGGGCTGCACATCCCCGCCGCCGAAGGGTCAACCCTGCCGGTGTTCAATAATATTTTTGCCGATATTGGCGATGAGCAGTCGATTGAGCAAAGCCTCTCCACCTTTTCGGGGCATATGACCAATATTGTGCAAATTTTAAGCCAGTGCGATGAGCGCTCGCTGGTAATTTTAGACGAGTTGGGCGCAGGCACCGACCCGATTGAAGGCTCCGCGCTGGCCCGCTCAATTTTGGCGCTGCTGCTGGAGCGCGGCGTAACCACCTTTGTAGCCACTCACTACTCGGAGCTAAAGGCGTACGCTCACACCACGCCCGGCGTAACCAACGCCAGTATGGAATTTAACGCCGAAAGCCTATCGCCCACCTACCGGCTACGCATCGGCCTGCCGGGCGCGTCGAACGCTTTTACCATTGCCCGCCGCCTGGGGCTGTCAGAAGAAATCATCAACCGGGCCAGGGGGTTGGTGGGTGAAGATGCCCAGCAAATTGAAGCAATGCTTTTGGAAATCAAAGCCCAAACCGAGGCTGCCCAGCGCGTCCGCCGCGCCGCCGAAGCCGAACAGTCCGAAATTGAGGCTCACCTGCGGCAGCTTCAGCGCCGGTTAGAGGAAATTGACAAGGAGCGGCAGGACATTCTCAACACAGCCCGGGCCGATGCCCGCCGCGAAATTAAAGCCGCCCGCAAAAAGATTCGGGCGCTGGAGGCTCAGGCTCAGGAAGCCATTCAAAAACTACAGGAACAAATTACCGAAGAGTCGCCCGCCGCTCAGGTGGAAGCGGTTGAAGCCCAACTGCAACAGCTTGAAACCGAAGTTGCGGCCAAAGAGCCGCCCTCGCTGCCCCGGCCTGCGCCTGGCAGAAAAAAAACCGCAACCAACGGCCCCATTCAGGTGGGCGATAAGGTGATGGTAAAACAGTTTGCCGCCATTGCCGAAGTAATCTCTATTCAAAACAAACAGGCCGAGGTTCAACTGGGCCACTTCAGGGCCACGGTGCCGCTGGCCGAATTAGAATTGCAGGCCCGCGCCGCCGAAGCCGAACAGCAAGCGCCACTCAAGCGCCAAATCTCTGAGCCTCAAATTGAACCGCCGGGCATGGAGCTGGATTTGCGCGGCCAGGTAGCCGAAGAAGCCATCATCAACATGGACCAGTATTTAGACCGGGCCTTCAGGGCGCGGCTGCCGGCGGTACGGATTATCCATGGCAAAGGCAGCGGCGTGTTGCGCCAGGTAGTGCGAGAGGAATTGAGCCGGCACCCCCTGGTCAGTTCTTACCGCTCCGGCAATGAGGGCGAAGGCGGCGACGGGGTAACTGTAGCCAAACTGGCCTTGAGCTAATTGATAAAAAAACCGCCCTGAGACATCTAATGCCCCAGGGCGGTTGCGCTATAGCTTGCGCCGGCTAAAAAATTGGCCTGACTGCGCGGCAGGCTGGCCCTAAACCAGTGAATTGAAGCAGATAACCCCCAACAGCACAATTAAACCAAAGCCCAACAAATTTAACAAAAAGCCCTGAATAGTATCGGCCAGGCTGCCTTCTTGATTGTTTTTTAGCTCGCCTTTTTTGGCCGACATCTCTTCTTTGGCCCTGGTCGCCCGGCGCAGTTTTCTGCTGGCATCGCGCTGTTTAAATGAAGCGCTGGAAAAGGCCCACCCTGCCAAAATCCCCAATACGCCGCCAATAATTAGACTAAAACCATCCATGATAACTTATCCCCCCAATAAGGTATCACCCTAAATTTTTACCCATAATCTGACGCTGTTGTTACGCTGAAAATTAATTTCTTTACGCAATATTTACGCTACATTCTACCATGGCGGGTCAAAATTTAGCATCGACCAGAAGTACCATTTTGCGGCAAAGTTAAGTTGCCGCGCTTTTTATTCTGCGCGGCCTCTGTGGTATACTTGTGGCGTGAGCATTTTGTCCCTTGCCCGTTGGCAGAAAAAAATACAATTTAACCAATTCACAATTCGCCCAGGCAACTGGGTGCTTTTTTTTGCGCTGGTTGGTTTTGGCTTACGGCTGCACCGGCTCAACTTTCAACCCCTGTGGGGCGATGAAGGCTGGAGTTTTTATCTGGCTTCCCAGCCGGTGAGCCAGCTATTGGCCCTTACCGCCCGCGATATTCACCCGCCGCTGTATTACCTTTTGCTCAAACTGTGGCTGCTAGTTTTGGGCAGCGGCGCCGAAGAGGCCCGCCTGTTATCGGTGGGGGCGGGCGTGCTGCTGATTCCGGCGATGGGGCTGGCCGGGCAGCGATTGTTTGGCCGGCAAACCGGCCTGGCCGGCGCTGCCATCACTGCCTTGATGCCGCTGGCCGTTTACTACTCGCAAGAGGTGCGCATGTACGGCCTGGTAACGCTGCTGGGCGCGCTGTCAATCTGTTTTTTGCTGCGGATTGAGGGTCAACCTGCCCCTGGCCGGCAAACCCGCGCCGCCTATGTAGGGGTTACTGCCGCTGCGCTTTACACTCATTATTATGCGGCCTTTCTGGTTTTGGCCCAGGTAATCTATATCCTGTTGACCCATCTGCGGCGGCGCCCCCTGACCGCTGTACTCACCCGGCTGATGCCCATCATTTATGCCGGGGCGCTATATCTGCCGTGGGCCGTTTACGTTGGTTCGCAACTGGTCGCTTATGTTGAGAACAAACGCAACGTTGAAGGCTACGCGCCTCTGAACCCGATTGAATTTTTGGGCGACCACCTGACCGCCTTTAGCCTGGGCCACCTGCCTGGGTATCATTGGGCGGCGCTGGTTATGGTAGCTGTGGCGCTGCTGGGCTTTTTCTGGACTCTTTACCGCCAACGCAACCGGGCCAGCCTGCTATACCTGTATTTTGGCGTGCCGCTGGTCAGCGGCTATTTGATTAATTTGATTTACCCCTTTACGCCCCGCTACTTTGAGCGAACCCTGTTGCTGGCCGCGCCGGCCTACTGGCTGCTGCTGGGCGCGGGGTTGGTCTGGCTGTGGCGGCAACATCGCGTTTTAGTGGGCGCGGTGGCGGCGGCAATAGCGCTGATTGTGGCCGTCAGCCTGAGCCACTTTTACGCCACGCCCCGTTACCCCCACCAGGATTATCGCCCGCTGCTGGCCGAGATTGCCGCCCGCGCCACCCCGGATGACACCCTGCTGGCCAGCTACCAATGGCAGCTTGGCTTTTACCTGGCCTACCTGCCACCGCCGCGCCCCAAATTGTTTGCCGTGCCCGGCTGGGGAGAGGGCTGGTCGGCGCAGGCGGGTAACGCCCCCCGGCTCTTCGCCGACCTGACCGCTATTTTTGCCGGCTCGCCGCGCCTGTGGTTTCCCGCTTACCAGGCCGGCGGCCACATTTGGGAAGACGAAGCCGAAGCCGCCATTGCTCAATTGGGCTATCCGGCGGTACTGCGCTGGTACAGCCCCCAAACCAAGCTGACGCTGGCCGGCGCGGGTCAAACCCCCACCCAACAGATTCCGCCGGCCAATTTTGAAAATCGCCTGGCCCTGCTGCAAGCTACTATTGGCGGCAACACCTACCAGGCCGGCCGAGACATCATCCCGGTAGAGTTGGTCTGGCAAAAAACAAACAGCCTGGGCAGCGAGCATCGCGTTAATTTAAGGCTGGTTGACGCCCAGGGGCGCACCTGGGCCACCCGCGATAGTCGCCCTCGCGCCGGGCAGAACCTTTTTACCGCCATGCATATTGGCGACACGCTGACCGACCGGCACGGGCTACTCGCTCCGGCCGGCGCGCCGCCCGGCAGCTATCGCCTGCTGCTCAGTGTTCGCCGCGAGAGCGACGCCCACCCGTTGGATGTGCTGAACCCGGCCGGCCAACCCCTGGGCGCAGATTTGCCCCTGGCCGATATCATGCTGACCCGCCCCGTACCGCCGCTGGGGCCGGCGGCGCTGCCCATTCAGGTTTATACCCGCGCCAATTTCGGCGGGCAGGTTCGGCTAATTGGCTACAGTTTAGAGCAAGGGCCGTTCAAAGCCGGCGAGGGCCTGCCGTTAACGCTGTTCTGGGAGTCGCTGGCAGGCGCCCCCGGCCCGCTGACCGCGCTGGTTGAATTAAAGGACTCATCCGGGCAGAGCGTAATGGCCCACCAACAGCCCCCCGGCTGGTCCCCCACCGAGTGGCATCAGGGCGACATGTTGCGCGACCCGCAAGATATTTTGTTGCCGCCGGCGCTGCCGCCCGGCCGGTATCAATTGACGCTAACCCTGTTAGCCGGGCAAGAACAACCACTGGCCGTTAATGGGGGTCATACTTTGCCGCTGACCGGCATCACCACCATTGACCGGCCTCGCAATTTTGACGCGCCCAGCCCTCAACTGGAGCTGGCCGTGAATTTTGGGGGGCAGGCCAAACTGGTTGGGCTGGATTTGCCCCAAACCCGGCTGGCCGCCGGCGAGTCGCTACCGCTGACCCTTTATTGGCAGGCTACCGGCCCGTTTGATAAAAACTGGACCGTGTTTGTTCACCTCACCGATGAGGCCGGCCAGATTATCAGCCAGCAAGACCAGATTCCCGGCGGCGGGCAGTTTCCTACTACCGGCTGGCTGCCCAACGAATTTCTGGTTGATAGCTACCGCCTGTCCATTCCGGCCAACGCGCCAGCCGGCCAAAGCTATCGCCTGAAAATTGGGCTATACGATGCCAACAACCTGGGCAGTCGCCTGCCTGTGTTAGAGGCCGGCCAAATAGTGGGCGATCATTTTACGGTTGATAGTTGGCCTATTTTTGTGGAGTGACTTATTATTTAGAGCCTATCTGAAAAATGAGAAAGTGATACCCAACAGCACAGAGATGCGGTATGGAACGTGATAACGACACCTGGTTGAGCGAGCTAAGAGACGGCCATCCCAACCAGGCTAATGCCATAAAAGATTTGATTAAATATTTAAAGCGGGGCGTAGTGGCTTATTTGCGCTCTCGGAGCGACCTGAACTACCTGGCTGAAACCGAGCTACAGCAAATGAGTCAGGATTTTACCCAGGAAGCATTGTTAAAAATTCGGGCCAATTTAGATAATTTTCAGGGTAAAAGTAAATTTACTACCTGGGCAGCCAAAATTGCCGCCAACCATACCATTAGCGAGTTGCGGCGCGCCCGGTGGCGAGATTATTCGCTGGATGCCATGACCGATTCCGGCACCTCGCTGCAAGAAATTTTAACGCTGCCTTCAAACCAGGGCGTCAACCCTGCCAGAGAAAGCGAACGCCGCCAGATTTGGCAAACCATTGACGATGTAATTACCAACCAGCTCACCGAGCGCCAGCGCCAGGCTCTGGTTGCGGTTAAGGTTGAAAATGTGCCAATTGCCCAGGTAGCCCGTATGCTAAACACCAATGCCAACAATATCTACAAATTACTGCACGACGCCCGTTTAAAGTTAAAGCGCAGCCTGTCTACCCTGGATTTAGACCCCGACTATATTTTAAAGTTGTTCAGTTAAGCCGGTAAGATTGCTGCGCTTTGACCGTCTATTTTATTAAGTAAAGCGTTAAATTGTAGGACATTTACAAGATGAGCGACAACTCGCTGTGGCTGTCATTATTGAAATCGGCCCTTGAAACAGAAGAATACGAAATTACCTGCGAAGAGTGTTTTGAGGTGTTAGACATGTACGCCGACCTCATTCTGGATGGCGCCGACCCCGCCCAAATTATGCCACTGGTAAAACAGCACCTTAACCAATGCAACTGTTGCGCCCGCGAACTCGAGGCCCTGGTGGTGATGATTCAGGAGGCGGCCAAAGAGTCAAACATGCTCTCTTCGGCAGGAGATGAATCCTAAATACTTTAAAAACCGCCATATATAGCAAAAAGGAGCGCTAAACGCGCTCCTTTTCTTTTTATGCCCTCAATCAAAATGTGACGAGGGACAAATGCCGGTTTACCCTGATGGTGGTCGCTCCACCCGATAAAAGCCAACCGGCAATTTTATAGTGAAATTCTACAATATAAAATATAAAATTGCAAGCATTTTTGCAGGATGGGCATTTCACTTTTGGGGCAACTTGAGTATAATGGCAGCACCCTTTTACCAGTAAATAGCGCGTTACCAAGAGAAATTATGGATATTATTACTTTACTCTTATTTATTTTAGGCTTTGTATTGCTCATCTCTGGCGCAGAATTTTTAGTGCGCGGCGCATCTCGTTTGGCGGTTACTATCGGCATCTCTCCGCTGGTGGTGGGGCTAACTGTAGTGGCTTATGGCACCAGCGCCCCGGAACTGGCGGTTACGGTTCAGGCTACGTATGCCGGACAGGCCGATATTGCCATAGGCAACGTAGTTGGTAGCAATATTGCCAACATTCTGCTGGTTTTAGGACTTTCTGCATTAACAACCCCCCTGATAGTTGACCAGAAACTGGTTCGGCTTGAAATTCCATTGATGATAGGGTTATCATTTTTGGTATTGTTTATGGGGTGGGATGGCGCAATTTCCCGGCTCGATGGGATTGTGCTTTTTGCCGGCGCTGTGGCTTACACCGTGTTTGCCATCAGGCAGAGCCGCAAAGAGAGTAAGGCTATTCAAAAAGAATACGAGGAGGAGTTTGACGGAGAAAAAGCCATACTGAAAAGTCCGGTGCAGGTTGCCTGGCAGTTTGTGCTGATTGGCGTAGGTATTTCTATGCTCATGCTTGGCTCTCGCTGGTTAATAGATGGCGCGGTGGCAATGGCCCACTATCTGGGTGTCAGCGAGTTGATTATTGGGCTAACCGTTGTTGCCGTTGGAACCTCGCTGCCAGAAGTGGCTACCTCGGTAGTGGCCAGCCTGCGGGGCGAGCGAGATATTGCCGTGGGTAATGTGGTTGGCAGCAATATATTCAATATTTTATCGGTGCTGGGTTTGTGCAGCATTGTGGCGCCGGCAGGTATCAACGTTTCGACGGCGGCGCTGAGTTTTGACATCCCGGTGATGATTGCCGTGGCGGTTGCCTGCCTCCCCATTTTCTTTACCGACTATCGTATTGCGCGCTGGGAAGGCGTTATGTTTGTGGGCTACTATGTGGCTTACACCGTTTATTTATATCTGCAAGCTACCGAGCATGGTGCATTGGGGCCATTTAGCCTGGTTATGAGTTTGTTTGTCATCCCCCTAACGGTTATAACTCTGCTTGTTTTGCTGGTGCGCCATATTCAACTCAGCCGCTCCGGCGCAGTTATCCCTCGGCGGAGCAAAATTCTTGAGTCTGACACCTAAAGGACCGCGTTGACAGACCTGCGGGTTGGTGGCATAATCCACCCTGCCATGACTGAGCAAATTCAACCTCTTTCAGACTCTGTTTCCACGACCGCGCCGGCCACCGGGGGCCTGAGCAGCTACCTGCGTAAAGTACTGGCTATTGTTGGCAAAGATATTGCCACAGAGCTACGCACCAAAGAGATGATCAGCGCCATGTTTGTATTTTCGCTGCTGATCATTTTTATTTTTAACTTTGCCTTTGATTTAAGGGCAGAGAATGTGCAGGCGCTGGCCCCTGGGGTGCTGTGGGTAGCTATTGCCTTTGCCGGCATGTTGGGCCTGAGCCGCAGTTTTATTTTAGAACAAGACCGGGGCGTGCTCGATGGCTTGCTGCTGGCCCCGGTTGATAGAAGCGCCATTTATATTGGCAAAATGATTGGCAACGTTCTTTTTATCAGCGTGGTAGAGCTTGTTATTTTGCCCTTTTTTATGGTGCTGTTTAATCAACCCTTTGGCGCGCTGCCGCCGCTGGCCGGGGTAATAATTTTAGGCACTATTGGCTTTGCCAGCGTTGGCACCCTCTTTTCAGCTATGGCCGTGCATACCCGCGCCCGCGAGGTGCTGTTGCCGATTATGCTATTTCCGGTGGTTATTCCGGCGATGCTGGCGGCGGTGCGTTTAACCGCCGGCATTCTGGATAGTTTACCCTTTGAAGAGGTTAGCCAATGGCTGGCGCTGCTCATTACTTTTGATGCGGTTTTTATTGCCGTTTCTTTTATGTTATTTGAATATGTGGTTGAAGATTAACGGAGTAACCTAATGACAACCCAAACCAGCGTGTCGCAGCAAAAACAAACCGGCTCGCCCTCACTAAACTGGGGAGCAAGTTTAACTATTATCAGCAGTATTTTTATGCTCATTGCCCTCTATATGGCGCTGGTGTGGGCGCCCGAAGCGGCAAATTTGTTATCGCCCGCCGAGCGTTTTGCCCAGCGTATTTTTTACTTTCATGTGCCTTCGGCCTGGTTAGGTTTTTTGGCTTTTATAGTGGCCGCCGTGGCTTCGGCGCTCTATTTAATTACGCGCCGTGAACGCTGGGATGTGTGGGCGCTGGCTTCGGTGGAAGTGGGGCTGGCTTTTTTTACTATGGTTATTGTTAGCGGCTCTATTTGGGCTAAACCCACCTGGAATGTCTGGTGGACCTGGGACCCGCGCCTGACCATTTCAACCATCTGTTTGCTGCTTTATGTGGGTTATTTAATGCTGCGGGGGGCTATTGACAACCCGGAACGCCGGGCGCGTTTTGCCGCCGTATATGCGCTTATTGCCGCGCTTTCGGTGCCTATCAACTGGATGGCTATTCGCTGGTGGCGCACCATTCACCCGGCGGTGATAGCCCCCGGCAACAAGGCCGATGAAGCCATGGGCGGCTTTGGCATGTCGCAAAATATTCAGCTAACGCTCATGTTTTGTCTTTTGGCCTTTACCATTTTTTACATCACCCTTATGTATCACCGCATCAGGTTAGAGAACGCCCAGCGGCATGTCGACACATTGAAGCAACAAATTTTGTACAGGTAGCCACCACTAATTAAACTGGAGGAATCCCAACTTATGGGCGATATGATTTATCTGATGGCCGGTTATGCCGTATTTTGGGTTGTGACTTTTATATTTGTGTACAGCCTGGTAGGCCGCCAGCAAAAAATACAGCGCGAATTGGAAACCCTGGCGCAGTTAACCGATGCTAAGGAGAGCGCTTTGGAAAAAGATGAGGCGCTCTAATAAATCTTTAATTTTATGGCGGTAAGAAACCTGTTAGATTTTGGTCTTAAACTGTAGGCAAATATCAAACAGGCGCGGGGGATTGTATGAAAACTTACAGAAGATATTTTGACCCCGTGTATCATAAAACCGCCAGCCGGCGCGATGGTATCGCCTGTACTTTTAGGCTCCCCGAAAGGAGATTGAGTTATTATGGGAATAGAAAATGTTACAATTTTTGCCGCCTTCTTTGCCGGGTTACTCTCCTTTATATCCCCCTGTGTGCTGCCATTAATTCCGGTTTATTTGGGGTATTTAACCGGCTCAACTATTACCGGGTCTGAGCCGCCCCCCAGAAAATTGGTATTTACCCACGCGCTCATGTTTGTGGCCGGCTTCACTTTTATATTTGTGGTCGTCTTTGGCGCTCCGGTTGGTTTTTTGGGGGGCGCGCTGGGCGAAGCCACCAACTATCTTGTTTGGATTGGCGGCTTGCTGCTAATTGTTTTTGGACTGCACATCATGGGAGTCATCAACATCCCCATCTTTAACATGCAGAAGAAAATGGAGTACGGCCAGGATGAGGCGCCCAGCTATTTACGCAGCGGGCTGGTAGGCATGACTTTTGCCGCCGGCTGGACCCCCTGCATTGGGCCATTGCTGGGAGCCATTTTAACTCTGGCTATTCAAGGGCAAAACGTAGGGCTGGCAATGTTCTACCTGTTTATTTACTCAATGGGCTTGGCGATTCCATTTTTGGCAACGGCCTGGATGCTAACCGCCGCCACCAGCCGCCTGAAAAAACTTAACCGCTACCTGCCCGTTATCGAGCGGGTGAGTGGCGCTTTTATTATTTTGGTTGGCGTACTGCTATTAACCGGCACGTTTACCTACCTCAACACCATTTTTAACCAATTTACCCCCGAATGGCTGCTTCAGTATAGCTAACCGCCTGGTTAAATTGCCGTAACCCTATTTTTTAATCAAAACAGAGGCCAGAGAGTAGTGACATCTCTGGCCTTTTGTGTATAATCTATTTATGCAAAAAGTGACTTTTTACACAAAACTCAATTGTTCACTTTGCGACAAGGCTTACCAAATGTTACTGAACATTGCCTGCGATATTCCCATGGAAATTGATATCCTTGATATTACCCATACTCACAACAATCTGGAAGCCTATTACGCCCACCGCATCCCTGTCATTGCCGTCGATCATTCTGAGATAGAACTTGAATGGCCCTTTACATCGCAAGAACTTGAAGCCTATCTTAGCCCGTAAGCCCTACTCCCAAAATTCAAGCTAACAACAAACGGCCCCGACCGTTTTCTTTTAACGTAACATTTGCCAACCCGAATTTCCTTGCGCCGCCGCAAAGACTCTAAACCTCGCGCCGTAACTCCACTCGATAAATTTTACCTCATTACAAAACGGCCAGGTTGTTTATATGACACATTTAACAGACATATCAACTATGACCCAAAATGACCAGCCAGAACCCGGTACGCGTGAGCATTTTTTAGCCCTACTCAACGACATTACCCGGATTGCCCTGGAAACATCAAACTACCAAACCATGCTCCATATTCTGGCCAACCGCATGGCCGAACTTTTTAACGCCGATGGCAGTTACATTACCCATTGGAATCAGGAACAACAAGCCCCGGAATTGGCCGCCGTCTATGGCCCATCAACCGACCCACCAATACCTCTATTGCTAAAATCTAACAAACCCTCTATTACCCATACAGTGCTCAATACCCAGCAAGTCATCACCATTGAAGATGTTGCTACCACCCAATTTGCAGATATGAAACTTTTGGAATTAACTTCAGATCGGGCTATATTGGCTCTGCCACTGGTGGCCGGAGACCAAAAACTGGGCGCCGTTATCATTACGTTTCAACAACCCCGCAAATTTACCGCCAACGAAGTTGAATGGGGACAGCAAGCCGCCCGCCAAATTGCCCTGGCCGTTGCCAAAGCCCAACTTTTAGAAACCGAACGCGAACAGCGCCTTTTGGCCGAAACCCTGCAAGAAGTTACCCTGGTTTTTGCCTCCAAAACAAATCCCGCCGCCGTTTTGGATGAAATTCTTCAGCAGGCCCAGCGGCTGGTTCCCTTTAAAACCTCCAGCATCACCCTGCTAGAAAGCAATATGCTCAAAGTCGTCAGGTCGCGTGGTTATCAAGATTTGGGCAGCGCCAATTTTATCTCAAGTTTAGTTCAGCAACTTTCTGAACTGCCGCTCGATTCTAAAGTGGTTGAAACCAAAGAGCCGCTGGTTATCCCCGATGTGCGTGAAGAACCAGATTGGATTACATTAGATGAAACAGCCTGGATCAGGTCGGTGTTGATGGTTCCCATTGCCTGGGCCGAGCGCGTTTTAGGTATTTTGCGTTTCGATAGCCAGACCCCCGGCACCTTTTCTATAAAAGATGCCAAACGTCTGCAACCCCTGGCCAACGCCGCCGCCATTGCCCTGGAAAATGCTCGCCTGCACGACCAGGTGCAACGCCACGCCGCCGAACTGGAGCAGCGCGTGGCCGAACGTACCGCTCAGTTACAGGCCTACTCCCAGCGCCAATCGGCCCTGGCCGAATTTGAGCTGGCCATTAACCTGCCCCAAGAACTTGAGGCCGTGCTAAACCGGGCCGCCGATATGACCGAACGCCTTTTACCGGCCAATGGCGGCGCGGGCATAATTTTGTGGGACGGGCAAACAGAAGAATTTAACCTCGGCAGCGCCTCAAAACTGCTTAGAGATAGATTGCCAACCACATTGCTGCAAATACAAAATCAAAAAACAAACCTCCAATGGATTGTAGCCCACCATAAACCATTAACCATATCCGACGCCAAAATAACACACCCCAACCTGGCCATGTTGCAAGCCGGCATCAGAGGCTACATTGGCGTGCCCCTGCTGGCGCAGGGCGATGTGTTGGGGGTGCTCTATGCCACCAATACCACCCCCCAAACCCACAGCCAGGATGATTTAGATTTTATGGTAGCCCTGGCCAACCGTATTTCTGTAGCCATTACCAAAGTGCGGCTCTACAAACAATTAGCCGAAGCCAAAGATGCCGCCGAAACAGCCAGTCGAGCCAAATCTGAATTTTTGGCCAATATGAGCCACGAACTCCGCACGCCGCTTAGCGCCATTATTGGTTTTACCGAAGTGCTGGCCGAGCGGAATTTTGGCTCCCTTAATGAAAAACAAGATAAATACGTAAAAAACATCCTGACCAGCGCCCATCGCCTGCTGGAGTTGATTAACGACCTGCTGGACCTGGCCAAAGCCGAAGCGGGCCGAATGAATGTTAGCCTGATGCCGTTTGATGCTGCCGCCGAAATCCATATTATGAAAGATAGCATCCAAATGCTGGCCGCCGAAAAAGAACAGAGAATTACCGTTGACATCAAAGACCCTCTACCGGTAATAACTGCCGATCTGCCCAAATTCAAAAAAATTCTTCACAACCTGCTAACAAACGCCATAAAATACACCCCTAAAAGAGGCCAAATTACCATTACCGTTCAAGAGATCGATTGGGAAAACCTGTGCCAGAAGTTTAAAGCCGAAAGCAATTTGCGAATTATTAACGACCCAGCCAAACCCGGTGAGTCTATATCAGCGCAATACCTCTGGGTGTCGGTAACTGATACCGGTATAGGACTGAGCCAGGAGGATATGAACCGCATTTTTACCGTATTCGGACAGCTAGACGCCTCGTATAACCGCCAGCAACCCGGCACCGGTTTAGGATTGGCGCTTATCCAACGGTTGGTTAACTTGCAAAACGGCCACATTTGGGTAAATAGCAAAGGCCGAGGGCAAGGCAGCGTTTTTTCATTTGCTCTACCGCTGCGCGCTTCCACCAACCCCCAATCAGCGGTAATAATTACCCCGGCCCAATATTAAAGGTAGCGAGTGGAAACCCATATGGAGCAAGGCGGTACTATACTTATAGTTGACGACGAAGCGATGATTCGCGAATTTTTAGATGCGCTTCTTGCTACCGAGGGTTATAATTTAGCCTTTGCCACCAACGGCGCAGAAGGTCTCGCAAAAGCTCGGGAACTGACCCCGGATTTAATTCTGTTAGATGTGATGATGCCAGATATGGACGGCTTTGAGGTGTGCCGCGAGCTACGGAGCGACCCTGGCCTGACAGAAATCCCCATTATTATGGTTACCGGCCTGGATGATAAAGAATCTCGACTGGAGGGCATTGAGGCCGGAGCCAACGATTTTGTAACCAAACCCTTTAACGGCGCAGAACTGCGGGCGCGGGTGCGCACCATTACCCGCCTCAATCGGCACCGGCAAATACGCACCCTGGAACTGCAAGCAGAGCGAGACCGCACCAGGGCCATTTTAGAAGCCTTAGGCGAAGCCGTCGTTGTAACCGATGTGGCCGGAGTAATTCAATATCAAAACCCCGCCGCCACTGCCCTGACCGGCTATAAAGATAAAGAGGCGTTGGGGCAAAGCTGGCGTTTGTGGCAAAGCAACGACCACGAAAACCTGTTTGACAAAATTTTAGAGATTGTTCGCAACGGGCAAACCTGGCGCGGAGAAGTGGTTAATAAACGCAAAGATGGCGCCACTTACGATGCCGCCTTAACCGTAGCCCCTCTCTTTTCATCGGATGACCCCCAAACCCTCATTGGCTTTGTTAGCGTGCAGCGCGATATTACTCCCCTAAAAGAGGCCGAACGCTCTAAAACAAAATTCGTGTCCGACGTGTCGCACGAGTTACGCACCCCCCTTTCTGTGATTACCCTGCTTGGCGATAATTTAGACACGCTCTACGACCGGCTGGACAATGACAAGCGCCGCCAAATGATTAGAGATATTCAAAAACACACCGAAGCCCTTAACAATCTGGTTGATGACATTTTAGAAATTTCGCGCATTGATAGTGGCCGGGTATCAATGGAGCGTGAACGGGTAGATTTAACCCAATTAACCCATGAAGAAGTTAACAGATTGCGCCCCATTGCCGAGCAAAAATCACAAGATTTGCAAATAACAGGCGCCGAGCCGCTGCCTATTTGGGGCAATACCGACCAGCTTCGGCAAGTGATTCGTAATCTGGTAAACAATGCGATAAAATATACCCCGGAAGGTGGACAGATTAGTTGCGAGTGTTTAGTCTATTCAAATTTATTAAGTAAAAGTAACTGGGCAGCCGAGTATCGCCCGGCTAACATTACCCCTGCCAACAACGAACAATGGGCTATACTGCGCGTAACAGATAATGGTATTGGAATTAGTAAAGAACATTTGCCCAATTTGTTTGGGCGATTTTATCGGGTGAAAACGCAAGGCAATATTCGGGGAACAGGATTAGGTTTATCCATTGCGCGAGAATTGACAGAACTACATTTGGGATTTATTACGGTGGCATCAAGTGTTAACGTAGGGGCAGAATTTACGGTTTATTTGCCAATGTTGGTAAAGGAGTAATTTTTTATGAGTACAAGCGGCTCAATCCTTGTGGTTGACGACGAGGCAGATTTGCTTGAAAATATCAAATTAGCTCTGGAAGCAGAAGGGTACCGGGTTTTAATGGCCGAAGATGGGCTTGAGGCGCTTGATATATTAGAGTCTGAACCGGTTGACCTGATTTTGGCCGATATTGCCATGCCTAATATGAATGGGTATCAACTGTATGAACGAGTGCGAGAAAACCCCAAATGGACATTTACCCCTTTTATATTTTTAACAGCCCGCACCATGGATAGCGATGTGAATTATGGCAAAGAACTGGGCGCTGATGACTACCTGACCAAACCTATTCGGGCGGCCGAACTGTTGGCCGTTGTGCGAGGCAAACTGCGCCGGTTTCAACAATTGACCGGGGCCATGGGCCAAATTTCTCAACCAGGGGCATCTAAAAAAGAAGAACGCTTTTTAAATGTGGGTGTTTTAAAGATAGACTCCGACCAGCACCGTGTTTGGGTAGGTTCAGAAGAAGTAAAATTATCTGCCAGAGAATTTTATTTATTAGAATATCTGGCCACAAAACCAGACAAAGTTGTAGCTCCGCAAGAACTCATTCAAGTTACCCATGATTTTAAAACAGACTCCATTGAGGCAGGCACACTTATCAGGCCTCTTATTTTGGCTTTGCGTCGCAAGTTGGGCGCGCCTGTAGGAAACGCCGGCTTTATAGAAAATGTTCGCGGGGTGGGCTACCGTTTAGTGGTTCCCCAATGAGTCATAACCTCAAAAATTTGGTCGTTAACTTAATAGTGTTTTACAAAAAATTTGACCGGTTTTGGGCAGTGTGCTATACTATAGCCTTGTTGCCACAACAAAGGCAACAACCTTACCAACACTATACGCCGAGGTAGCTCAGTTGGTAGAGCATTTGACTGAAAATCAAAGGGTCCCCAGTTCAAGTCTGGGCCTCGGCATCTAAAAAATTAATAACCTTGGGGAATCGTCTAATGGTAGGACAGCGGCCTTTGGAGCCGTATATCCAGGTTCGAATCCTGGTTCCCCAGTTCGCCAGGGATTAGTTTTTATTAACTAGTAAAAACCTTGGGGGCGTGGTGTAGGGGTTAACACGCCGGCCTGTCAAGCCGGAGATCGCGGGTTCAAATCCCGTCGCTCCCGCCTAAAAGTATTCTGAAAAAAGCGTCACAACGACGCTTTTTTTGTTATAGCCGGCTTAACCAAAAATTTTGGGGTGGTATTGAATGCCGTTACAGAACAGAGTGGACCCGTTTGGTAATATTCATGCCGTAGCTTTTAAGGGAACCTGTCTGGGTAATCGAGGTATTTTGCACGATAACAATAAAAAGTTGCGTTATTATCACAAGCACAAAGCCTGGATTATCTGTCGTCTGGCTTTCAAAAACAGAAAACGAAATCCGATGACCCCCGGCAACTATACCGAACTTTTCTTTTTAGATGAGGCTACGGCCCTGGCTGCCGGGCATCGTCCCTGCGCAGAATGTAACCGCTGGCGTTACCAAGAATTTGCCCGCCTGTGGCAACAGGCCAACCCACAACACAGAACAGAAGGCATTGATGACGTACTACATCGAGAGAGATTTGTCCCCTACCAAAAAAATTGGCAGCAAAAAAAACGCATCCATCAAATGCCCATTACTCATTTACCATCTGGCACGTTTATTGTGTTAAAATTGTCAGCCAATGCCATTCCCTATTTGATATTGAATGATGCTCTCTACCCCTGGAGTTTTGCCGGATACGGTCAACCCATTGCTCGCCCCATTGGTCAAACAGTCAATGTACTGACACCCCCCAGCACTGTAAATACATTGGCGCAAGGATACCATCCCCGGTTGCACCAGACTGCCACAAAATAAAAGACCCTATTTGGTATTTGATGCTGCTTTACCAAAAGGGTCTTTTGGGGGCCACTCCTCAACTTCAGAATGACGCATATTTGCAAATACTTGCAATCACATAAGTTTGGAGGCTAAAGTCTGGTTTGGGGAGGGAGTTTTTACCGCTTTGTAGCTAACCAGGTTAGCTTAACTTTAAGCCTCTATTACCAGCAGTTGTAGTGATAGCCGCAAGTGTAGCTGTAACGGTCTTGGCCCTGGCCGTAGTAGTAGCCAGTGTAGTCATAGCCATAGTAATTGTCGTTACAGCCAGAGCCACAACCCGACCAACCACTGCCGCAGTCAGACCAGTTGCCACATCCATGGTCATAACCAGGGTACTGTTTACCGTGATGATATCCGCCAGAAGGAATATATAACACCTGGCCGGCATAGATATAATTTGGGTTGTACAGATTATTTTCCCTGGCAATGGAATAGGGGTTTACCCCATATTTTCGGCCAATGCTAAATAACGTCTCGCCATATCTAACAGTATGATAAGCCCTGCCGGTATCGCCACAATCATGATAGCAGCCACCCCCAGCCGGGATATACAAAACCTGCCCTGCATAAATATGGTTTGGGTTATAAAGACCATTAGCCTCGGCAATTGCATAAGGGCTTACACCGTAGTAACGGCCAATGCTGTACAAGGTTTCCCCATATCTTACTTTGTGGTAAGTGCCGCTACTGGCAGAGGCCACAGAGGCTACACCTAACTGTAACGCCACCACTACAATAATAATTGTTAAAATTTTTTTCATGTGTCCCTCCTACGAAAACACTTGAATTGAGTTTAGATGAGATTACTCCCTCCATTTTTCCTCCCTGAGGCTGCCAAACATCCCCATATTTGGTAGCCGAGGAGATTATTTGTTGACACTTTATCGCTATGTCAACCTTTTATGGTAAGCCCTTATGTTAAAACAATTATATCGGGTCTTCAATTTTATTGCAATAGGAATTAGACATAATAATTTAAACTGACTTACCATAAAGTGGGCAACCTGAAAAATTTAAATAATCTATTCCGATGAAATTTTTATGTAAAATAACTTTGCGAAAAATAAAACCCAAGCTGTTTGATAATATTGACTTGGGTTTTTCACTTCCAACAATAAATTTGAACCTCCACGCAGATACGGTTGATGTCTATTGGCGCAGACTCAAAACAAATCGTTTTTGTTAAAAATTTTAAGGTACGCGTTCGTTAACCTGACGGTTGAAATTGAGCCGCTAATTCAACTAACCGACCAGTAATATAGGTAAATCTATTATATCAATAATTAGTTTTTGCAACAAGCACCAGCTCAACATAATATAATGGACATTGGTACTATTTATTATGACAATTGATTGTCTGCTCATAAAAAAAGCCCGATAATATTGGTTATCGGGCTTTCCAAAAAGAAGGAGAAGATGAACATACCTTTGGCCTGATAAATAAGGCTCCGGTGACTACTTATTAAATATCCTTGATGACTGCAATATAGCATAACCCAAGTTGCTACCCAATGTCGAAAAGGCGGCAACTTGGGTTAACATAATTAGTCACAAACTACCCGACGCCAACTCTACGGAAACTGTACGCTAACCGATGAGGATTTTTTGCATCGACATAAAATGGGCAGCGAAAGTTGAGTTATTCAATCCCAAGATAGGCCTTTTGCACCATCTCATTGTTTTGTAAAGCTGCGGCGTTATCATGCAGCACAATTTCACCAGTTTGAATTACATAGCCCCGGTGGGCCACTTGCAAGGCCATCAGCGCGTTTTGTTCAACCAGCAAAACTGTCGTACCCTCTTTGTTAATATTTTGAATTGTTTCAAAAATACCTTCCACCAAAATAGGAGCCAGTCCCATCGAGGGTTCATCTAGCAGCAGCACTTTGGGCCGGGCCATCATTGCTCGGCCCATGGCCAACATTTGTTGTTCGCCGCCGCTCAACGTGCCGGACACCTGTTTTCGGCGCTCCTTTAAACGAGGAAACAGTAAGAAAACGCGCTCAATATCCCCCAGAATTTGTTGGGTATCGTTTCTGATATAAGCTCCTAATTCTAAATTTTCCATCACCGTGAGCCGCGAAAATATTCCCCGGCCTTCCGGTACTTGAGACAAGCCTTTGCCGGTAATTTCGTGGGCCGAATACTGGCTCAAATCTTCTCCCGCCAATTTAACTGTACCCTGGCGCGGCCTTACCAGCCCGCTAATGGTTTTTAAGGTTGTACTTTTTCCCGCGCCGTTTGCCCCAATTAATGTTACAATTTCACCCTTTTCTACCGAGAGTGAAATCCCTTTGAGCGCGTGGATATTACCATAGTAACTATGCACATCTTGAATTTCTAATAGCGCCATAAACAGTGTCACCCTTTGAAGATTTACGTGGCCGGTGTACTGGCCTGGTTAGCCTCGGTGGTTTTGCGAGACCGGCGTCTGCTGGTTAGGGCATCGGTTGCAGCACGTCCCAAATAAGCCTCGATAACTCTGGGATTGCGTTGAATTTCAACGGGCGGCCCTTCGGCAATTTTTTGGCCGTAATCAAGCACAGTGATTTGCTCGGATATGCCCATTACTACCCGCATATCATGTTCAATTAGCAAAATGGTAACCCCCAGTTCATCTCTGATGCGTTCAATAAAATCGGTCAGTTTGGCTGTTTCATTGGGGTTCATGCCGGCGGTTGGCTCATCTAGCAACAGTAATCTGGGTTGACTGGCCAGGGCGCGGGCAATCTCTAACCGCCGCTGGTCGCCATATGCCAGGTTTTTAGCCAGAATATCCCCTTTGCCTCGTAACCCCACAAACCGAAGCAGTCGAACGGCTTCTTCACGGGCCAATTCTTCTTCTTTACGGGTGCCAGGCAACCGAAGCACTGCTCCAAGCCACGATGATTTCAGGTGAGGCTCCTGGCCAACCAATATGTTTTCAAGGGCGGTCATATTGGCAAAAAGGCGAATGTTTTGATAGGTTCTGGATATGCCTCGGCGGGTAATCCGGTCTGGGGGAATGCCCATGAGCAGTTGCTTTTGAAAGACAACTTCACCTTCATCAATGGGGTAAAAGCCGGTGATGCAGTTAAAAAAGGTGGTTTTGCCGGCCCCGTTGGGGCCAATAATGGCGTGAATAGATTTTTCCTCTATATCTAAATCTACGTGGTCAACGGCTACCAACCCGCCAAAACGTTTGGTCACGCCTTTTGCCGTTAAAATTGCGCTCATTGTATTCTCCTAAGCCGCTTGAGTTTGTTGACCGGCAGCCGGCAAGGGTTCCACTTCCTCGCCTGTCTGCATTTCCCGTTGAACTACCTCAGAGGGCCACAACCCCTCTGGTCTTACCAGCATCATCACTACCAGCAGCCCGCCGTAAATGAGCAATCGAAATTCGGCAAACTCTCGCAAGAGTTCGGGTAGGCCAACCAGCACCAACGCGCCGACAATAACTCCGGGAATGCTACCGGCCCCGCCAATTATTACCAGGCTGACAACGTTGATTGAAATTAACAATTGAAAACTATGGGGAAAGATAGAGCCAACCTGGGCCGCAAAAATTGCGCCGGCCAACCCGGCAAAGGCGGCTCCAATACCAAAAGCCAACAACTTGCTGGCTATCAGGTTGATGCCCATGGCTTCGGCCACGTCTTCATCTTCCCGCATGGCCATCCAATTGCGGCCAACGCGGGCATATTGCAGCCGCCAGGCAATAAAGGCAATAATAAAACAACAAATAACAATCAAGTAGTAGAAATGTCCGGGGTCTTTAATCAGGCCGCTATCTCCCAAAAAGAAGAAGTAGAAATTTTGGATAGGCGCCGGTAAAGAGTCAATTATATTTTGTATGTAGGCCATCGTGGGTTTGGGGATATTCAAAATGCCCTGCGCCCCTCCCAGTATCGGGCGCAGAAAGTCGGACAGCACCAAAATGCGAATGATTTCGGCCAGGCCCAGGGTAACAATGGCTAAATAATCGCCCCGCATACGCAGCACAGGGATGCCTAAAAATACGCCTGCCAGCGCCGCCACCGCCACTGCCACCGGAATTGTTACCCAAAAAGAGGTAAAAGAAGCATTGGTTGGCTCACCGGCAATTACGCTCGATAGCCCTAATTCGGTGGGCGAGGTGAGCAACCCTACAGTGTAAGCCCCAATGGCAAAAAAGCCCACAAAGCCCAGGTCTAGCAACCCGGCCAATCCAATTTCTATATTTAGCCCCAGCCCCATCAGGGTGAAAAGTCCTACCAAAACCAAAATCTGGCTAATGTAAGACCCCACAAGTTGAGGGAGGGTTAACAGCAAAATAAGGCCAATGGCGGTTATAACCCAATTGAGCGCCCGCTGTTGGGGAGAGGGCAGGCTGGCAACACCGCTTTTAAGTTTACTGCCCTGGGTAGTCCAGAGTAGATGCAAGCCCCCGGCTACCAAAAATATAATTATTGCGCCGGTTATAGACAACCCATTGCGACCAAACAACAAATCCGACAGATTTTCGGTAAGGTTCGAGCGGGCCAAAATTACAGTGAGCAGTTCATTGAGCATGCCAACAACCAACACTGTACCCAGGCCAACCAGCACAAAGCGCCGTAAAAGTTGCGGTAAAAGATAAATAATGGTCCCCAACAGAGTCAGGCCCACAATAAAGGCAACCAGCATGAGCAACCCGGTTGTTTGCGACTCCTGAGAAAAAGTGAGCAAATTCACCAGGGCCGGCGAGGCGTTAACAAACATATTGCGCATATTTAACGGTTGAATGCTGACGACCAACAGCACGCTCATTAGGCTGCCAACCAGACCAATGATGCCGCCGGCAATCAACCCCTGGCCGATATTATTTTTAGAGAGGCGTCGTCCGGCAAAATAACCCAGGCCTATACTGATAATCACAACAAGTGACATTCCCAACGAGAGAACGCCTTCGACAACGCTACGTTTGCTAAAACCTTCTACCATACCCACCAGGCAAACGTACCAAATGCAAATTCCAATTATCAGGCCGTATTGTAAAATTCTTCCCCAGTTAAGCTTCATGGCTATTCTCCCGCATTTTATGCTTTCTTCTTGCTTAACTCAACGCCCATAATCCCGGTGGGGCGGAAAATAAGCACTAAAACCAGCATGGTAAAAGCAATGGCATCTTTTAATTGATAAGGCGCCGGAATACCCAACCCTTCTAAAAACAAACTAGGCCCCAGCGACTCGAAAATTCCCAGAAACAGTCCGCCGACCATTGCCCCTGGAACGTGTCCAATGCCGCCCAGTACTGCCGCGGTAAAGGCTTTTAAGCCGGGGAAAAAGCCCATAAAAAAGTTAACCTGTCTGAACATCAGGGCAAACATGATACCGGCAGCGCCGGCCAGCGCCGCCCCCAGGGCAAAGGTGGTGGTAATAACTCTGTTCACGTCAATTCCCATCAGGGCAGCCACTTCTTTATCTTCGGCTACGGCCCGCATGGCTTTGCCAATTTTGGTGTTTTGAATGAAGGAATAGAGGGCAATCATCAATAAAATTGAGGCAATAATTACCACAAACTGAATCCGCAAAATGGGAACGTTGAGTTGGGCCACCGTTTCAATCTGTTGCTGCGCGGCCACTTCTGGCGATAGCGGAATCACGCTGTTGACAACCGAGACAAGCGCTCCGTGCAGCAACGGAACTACAAAAATAGCCGCTATAATCAGCACAATAGCGCTAATGATAAATGGCATCCAGCTTAGTTGGTGGTAGCGCAAAAAGAGTCCTTTCAGGTATTGGTAAAGCGGGCGCAGCAGGTAAAAGCCGCCCACAGCTACAATTGTCAGAATTAAAAATAGCAGCAAGTCGCTAACCACCATGTCGCCTCTAAATAGCGGAGAATTGGGGTAAGCCTGCACGCCAGAGCCATACAACCCTCTAAAGCTGTATTGCAAAAAGAAAGACGCTCCAATTGCGGTAATCAGTGGCACCAATCGCGGAGCGCCTCTCAAAGGTCTATAGGCAATACGTTCCAGGGCAACAGCTACTATGGTAGAGGTAGCCATAGAGATTAGCATAATAATAATCAGCGAGGTAAGGGGGTTGCTTTCCCAAAACGAGAGGCCGCCTTCTTCGGGGGGAGTGGCCAGGGCGCGGGCGGCAAAATAGGCGGTAAACGCGCCGCTCATAAACACCTCGCCGTGGGCAAAGTTAATCATAAACAAAATGCCGTAAACCAGCGTGTAACCCAAGGCAATCAGGGCGTAAATGCTACCCTGAGCCAGACCAAACACAAAAAAGTCTAGCCACTGCTCGCCGGTATATTTTGGCACTGCCAGGGAGGAGATGGTGCCGCCTATAACAATAAAAACAATGATAATTTTAAAGAAAAGTAGCCAGCCATCAATAAAGGTGAACCGCTTGAACATATCATAGGCGGTAATTAGCCCTACCGGGATGCCAATCAACAATCCGGTGCCCAACCCGCCCGCAAAAGCTCCAAGCACGGTATCTAAATTAAAGGCCAACCCAAATAAGGAGCCGGCGCTGACCAGAATGGCGTTAACAACTCCACACAACAAGCCAATAATTAAACCCACAACATACCAGCGTAATTGAGGCATTCCATCCTGGGTTTTAAAGGCGCGCAAGATACTGCCGACACCCAATGCGAGAGCTATATATAAAACTACATTGGTAAAAAGCTGCATGCGGATCCCTTCTCCTCTGAATAGGTTAACCACTTTATTTGGTTGTTATCAAAGCTACCGGCAATTAAAAGAAGGCCAGTTAACAGGACATAAAAACTAACGTGCGATTATAACACGTAACGTATTGGGGGTCAATAAAAAAAAAGCGAGGATTAAGACCAGGCCTGCTAAATGTGTCAGTTGCTGTAAACTGTTATTCACTTTATGGCGTAGCTGTAGCTCTGGCTCCAATGGGGGTAGACGTAGGGCTGGATGCGGCCGTTGGTTGGTCGGCCGGTTGCGTTTGACCGGCGCCGGCTACATATCCCGGCGAGTCGGCTGCCGTTAGCGAGTTGTAAGCCACGCCATCAATATCAATTTCAAAATCAACCGGCACTACCTGTACCCATGTGTTGCCGGGTTTTAGGGGCATCGGTTGCCCGTTATCAAACACAAACATGGGGGTTTCGGCGCCATCGGTTTCCCAGTTGCCGGTAAGCACCTTGCCATCGCGCAGCAGCCAGGCCGCGCCTTTTCCATTAATAATAATGCGAATAGAGGTGGCGCCATTGCTATCTTCCACAATATCGGTGGGCAGATGCTGGGCAAAATAAATAATTACATTAGCCGCTTCAGTTTGCTCGCCGTTAAAATCTACCAGCGGCTCGCCGGTTACAAAGCGCAGATATTTGCCGCTGGCATTATCATACTCCCAGCGGGCGGCGCTTGTTTGCTGCGGGTAGGGGATTTCAACCACCTGGGCCGGGGCCAGGGTGTTGGCCGGCAGCAAGTTTTCATCGAGCGCCTGGCTAAAAAAGAAACCACGCAGCCCTACATCGCTTTCCAAACCTTCGTCGGCCAGGTACTCTCTGGCTTCTTTGGCGTTAAAGGCCAGCCGGGTTTGCCAGCCTTCGTTGGGGCGATAAAAATAAGGGGCGGGCACAAAAAACTCATCAAGGTTGACAATATCGGTTTGAGAAATTTCCCAGCGCACGCCATCGGAGCCGCCAGAGTTAGCTAACGCTCCCCGGTACTGCGGAATTAATTGCAGGTTGATTAGCCGGGCCGAGCGAATGGGCGCGATGGTTTCGGGGTCATTACTTAAGTAGATGGCGGTAAAGCGAGTAACCCACCATTCTACAATTTCCTCATAAACAAGGTCGGCCTCATTCAGGGCCACCTGGGGCCGGGCGCCGGGGTCGTTACCCACGCGAACCATCAGCGGCCGGCGGCGCAGCACCGCCGGGTCGACAACAGTCAGGCCGGTGAGAGGGTTAACGTCAGGCGGGCGGTTTTCAAATGATGACACCGGCGCAACATCCGCAGATTCCGGCGGCGTGGCCTGGGCAATGCCAACGCCTACGGTAGCGGCAGGCGTTGCCGTGTTGGGGCTTTGGGTTGGGGTAGCTGTGGCTTCTTCGGTGGCAAACACCACCACCGAAAGTTCTGGGGTGGGGTTAACAACTTCCGGCTCTTCTTCCTCGCCAGAGCAGGCCAGCAGAGTCAGGCCAATTGTCAGCAGCAACGCCCCAGCAATAATCCGTTTTACCAGATAACCCATAACAACCTCCGCCGGCGAGTTTTTGGGAATGAGTTTGAATATTATACATCTTACGCTATAAGCAACAAAACCTGGCTCCGGTTTGGGGTCTGTCTTAAATTTTGGGAATTTGACAAGCTTTAACTTTGCTTTATGATTCAGGGCGATTATGAGTCAACTGGAACAAACCGATAAAAGCAAACGAAAATTAGCCAAACCCGATGATATGTCGGATCTGGCTTATGCGGCCGGAATTATTTTGGGGTTATCTTACCCTATTCTGGCGTTATCTACCGGGGCGCGCTCTATTTACCAACTGGTATTTAAAGAGGGGGTTACTTATTTTTTGCCGCCGGCTATGAGCGGCATAGCGGCTGCCTGTTATCTGGCAGCTACGCTGGGCTTTGCGGTGCGCCAAAAATGGGCCTGGTGGCTTTCGGTGGGAACGCTGGGGTTTGAAACGGCGCTCACGCTAATTGTGGGGACACTTAGTTATTTTTACCCGGAATTGATTGGCCGCACCGTTTGGCGACATTTTGGCGCCGATTATGGCTACTTCCCCTTGTTTCAGCCGCTGCTGGGCCTGCTCTGGTTGTTTAGCCCTGCCACCATGCGGGCCTATGGCATTATTGCCGGTAAAATATCTACTGACTCCTCTTCTTCGGAAAATCTTCGGCAATAAGCGGTTCTAAAAAATCACCCATTGGTTTCTATCGTAAACAGCCGGTTAAACTGCATAATTTTTAACAGGCGGTGCAGTTGGGCGCTGGGATTTAATAAAACAATTTCAGTTCCCTTAGGCGCAAATTGCCGGTAAGCGTCAAACAACAGCCTGGTCCCCCGCGAGTCGACATGGTCAGCCGCCGATAAATCAATAACCAGCTTTTGAATGTGCAAACCGGTTAAATGGTCGTCAGAGCTATGCCCGGTTTCACTGACAGACCATTCCAAATAACCGCTCTCGCTATCCTTAAAATTGTCTATTTTTAATACCCAATCCCCACGCTCGTTGCGGACAAGTTTTGCGGTTAGCTGTGTCATAGTTGTTATAACCATCATCCTGTGCCATTCATTACTTTACCAGACGCGCCCAACCAGAATGATTAATTCTGATATTTTTGCGCGCGCTCCTCAAAAAATTGACCCAGATTACCACCTACAATCCGTTCAACTTCGGCGCGATGAATGCGCCAGCCTCGCCCCACTTTAAAGGCTTGCAATTTACCCTCGTTACACCAGCGCCACACCGTGGTTCGGCTGACACGCAAATATTTGGCTACTTCTGGAACTGTTAATATTTTGTCCATCATTTTTGTCCATTAGCTATTTTTACAAAATCGGTGCATAATGTCTCCCCCCTAATTGCCACGGGGAATCCATCGGCTTTTAAAGAGTCGCTTTTTTTTATCCAAATCTGCAACTTCAGGCAATTTATGCAACCTAGTGTAACAAGAATAACAAATAAAGATTAATTAGGGAAGGTACACAACTGGTACACAACTGGTACAAGGATGCATACCTGATGAAAAGAAAAGATTTACAGGCATTTGGTCAAACGT
Organism: uncultured Caldilineaceae bacterium; assembly: GCA_964486935.1. Classification (GTDB taxonomy): domain Bacteria; phylum Chloroflexota; class Anaerolineae; order 4572-78; family J111; genus CAZAPG01. The sequence continues at coordinate 69,458 of CAZAPG010000005.1, forward strand.
TGCGTCGCCTCAGACAAACCACCGGATTTTCTCAAGAGCAGGTAGCGGAAAAGTTAAGCCTTATTCACGCCAATTCCAACCCTAACGACGATTTAAAAATTGACGGCAACCGTATTTCCAAATGGGAACGCGCCTTTAAAAGCAAAAATGGCCGCGAATGGCGGCCAAAGCGACAACACCTATTATATCTGGTTGAACTTTTTGCCGAACAGCTTACGCCACAGTTAGCCCAGCAATGGGCCGTGCAGGCCGGTTCTCAACTGACTAAAACAGAACTGGAAAATATATTTGAAACCGATCTCCAACCCGGCTCCATCTATATTCCTCCCCCTCCCAACCTTGATGACGATTTGAAGCGATTGGCGCTTCTCCCCGAGCAGCAGCTTTTTGGTGTAGACCACCAGCAGGAGCAATTGAGCCAACTGGTAGCGCAGCCCAACGAACCGTGGATTATTGCGGTTGCCGGCATTGGCGGCATTGGCAAAACTTCGCTGGCCATAGCCGCCGCCCGCCAAATTGCTCCCACGGGACGTTTTCACCATGTAGTCTGGGTAAGCGCCAAGCAAGAAGAGTTTATACCTGGCGGCGCCATAAAAGTCAGCGACCAACCGGCGCTAAACATCGAGTCTCTTACAGATAACCTGCTCGAACAGCTTGACAGCCGGGTTAATCTGGCTCGTTCCGCTCAAGAGAAACAAAACATCCTGTCTCACCTTTTAAAAAGCGCCCCCTGTCTGGTTGTTATCGACAACCTGGAAACCGTAGCCGATTACGAAACGCTGCTGCCTCAGTTGAGCCGCTGGGCCAACCCCACCAGATTTTTGCTGACAACCCGTCGCGCCTTGCGTATCCACACCAACGTATACAACCTTAACCTGATGGAACTTTCGGCGAATGACGCCTTCAACCTGCTGCAGCACGAGGCCAAACTGCGCGGCCTGCCAGAACTGGCCGCTGCGCCCGAGACCGCCCTGGCCCAAATTCACCAGGTAGTGGGCGGCAACCCGCTGGCGCTTAAACTGGTGGTCGGATTGATAAAAGTTTTGCCCCTGGCCCAAATATTACACAATCTCAAACAGGCCCAGGGCGAGTCCATTGAACAGCTTTACACCTTCATTTACTGGCAGGCCTGGAACGCCTTATCTAACACTGCCCAGCAGGTTCTGCTGATTATGCCGCTGGCCCAAAACAGCACCCTCGCCCACATCCGGGCGCTTGTTCCAGAAATTTTAACTCACGAGGTGTCGGAAGCCATTCGCCAGTTGGCCGACCTGTCGCTGCTGCAAATTGGCGGCCCCATCGAAGAGCGGCGCTACAGTATCCATCGTTTAACCGAAACGTTTTTGCTCAACGAGGCGCTAAAATGGGGAAAGCTTTAGGTTACAAGAATTCGATATCAAAACTTTTAATGCTCAAACTCCGGCAGCGAGTCGGGATTAAGTGTTTGGATAACTTTGAGACAATCCACCAGCCGGTCAATTTCGGCTTCGGTGTTGTAAAAGCCGGTGGAAATTCTCAAGGCGTAGTACGGCTCTGGAATAAAACGAAGAATGATATCCTCCTCGGCCACTTTTGCTGTAACCCTGGCCGGGTCGTATCCGTCCAGGTTAAAAGTCACCAAACCGGCTTGCGGGCCGGGCGGCGTAATCATGGTGACGCCCGGCAACCGGCTCAGCTTTTGACGGGCATAATCGGCCAGATGAGCAATGCGGCCGTAAATCCACTCCCAGCCAACCGAGTCGGCCAGCCAGTTAAAATTGGCCGCCATCGCCCGGATTGAGGGCCGAAACACCGTCGCCACCTCGTAACGCCGAGCGTTGGGCGCGGGCATAAAATAACCGCTCATATTAAAAATCCCGGCATCGCCCATTGATGGATAGCCAACAAAGGTGAGGTTCAACACGCTCAACAAATCCCGGCGAACATACAACGCGCCCACGCCCTCGGGGCCGCATAGCCACTTTTGGGCGGGCATGGCGTAAAAATCTACGCCGCTGCCGGGCAAATCCAGCGGAATAGCCCCGGCCGACTGGGCCGCATCTACCGCGCAGAGCGTATGGTAACGGTGGGCCATCGCCACAATCTCGGCCAGCGGCAGCCGCATGCCGGTGCTCCAGGCCACGTGCGAAAAAACCAGCAGCCGGGTGCGCGGCGAAATGGCCGCCTCAAAGCGAGCCACCACTTCTGCCGTTGAAAGATGCGGCGGAATATCGACAACTTTCACCACCACGCCCTGGCGCTGGCGCAGCACGTACAGCGGCAGCAGCCCGCCGGGGTGCTCCAGATTGGTGGTAATCACCTCATCGCCCGGCTGCCAGTTGAGGCCGTGGATGACAATATTCATGCCGTCGGTGGTGTGGTGGGTCAGCGCAATTTCATCCACCGAAGCGTTGGCCAGGTTGGCAAAGGCCTGGCGCAACTCGGCTTTTTTCTGCCTGAATGAAAAATAGGCGCTGTAACTGGCCCGACCCTCGTTTAACTCGGCAACGGTGCTTTGCTGCAACGCTTCGGCGGTAATGGTTGAGAGCGGCCCCACCGAGCCGGTATTAAAATAAGCCTTGTTAGCGGTTACAGGCATCGCCTGGCGAATCTGGTTGATTTTTTGAGTGTCTGTCATTGAATGTTGTCCTTTGTGATGTTGATTTATAGTAAGCTATTTCATTTTGATGGTACTACTAAGAAACACGGTGTTTCTGGCCCAATGAAGACCTCAAAGGTTTCAAAAACCTTTGAGGTCTGGAGTAGCTACTAAGAAACTGCCGGCAGGCCGGGGGTATGATTTACGAAATTCTGGGAATGCGGGCCAGCAGTTCGCTGACGACCTCGTAGTTGATGGTGCCCAGGTTGGCGGCCACTTCCTCGGTGGTGATAATTTCATCGCCCTGCTGGCCAATGAGCACCACCTCGTCGCCCTGGCGCACGTTGGGAATGTGGGTCACATTGATGGCCGACTGGTCCATGCTGACCCGCCCGACCAGCGGCGCGCGTTTGCCCTTAACCAGCACCTCGCCCCAGGTGCGCGGCCCCCGCCGGAAGCCGTCGGCGTAGCCCACCGGGATAATGGCGATAGTTTCGACGCCTTTGGTGCGGTAAATTGCGCCGTAGCCAATGGGGCTGTCGGGCGGCAGGGTTTTGACCTGCCCCACCGTGCTTTTAAAGGTTAGCGCCGAACGAAACCCCGGCGGCAGCGGCGTTTCATCCGAAGGGGGCAGCCCGTAAATGCCAACGCCGGGCCGCACCATGTCAAAACGAGATTCCGGCAGGTTGAGCATGGCGGCGGTGTTGGCCGCGTGTACCAACGGCGGGCGCAGGCCGGCCTGCTCCAGTTGGCCCAGCAACGCCTGAAAGCGCCGTAGCTGCTCGCGGGCATAGCTTAAGTCGGCTTCGTCGGCGGTGGCAAAGTGGGTGTAAAGTCCCTCAATCTTCAGCCATTCCTGCGGCAGAGATTCTAGAAAGGGCAGCACCTCGTGGGGCAGCAGCCCCAACCGCCCCATGCCGGTATCTACTTTAACATGGACAAATGCTTTTTTGTTCAAATCGGCGGCGGCCTGGCTAAAGGCGCGGGCCAGCTCCTGGGTAAAAATGGTGGCGCTGACGTTGTGGTTAATAGCCTCGTGAGCCTGCCAGGCCGGCATGTAACTGAGGACCAGAATAGGCGCGTCAACGCCCTGCTTGCGCAGGCTGATGGCCTCGCCCAGGGTGGCTACGCCCACCCAGCTTACGCCGTTGTTTAGGGCGGTGCGAGCCACTTTTATCATTCCGTGGCCGTAGGCGTCGGCTTTGAGAATGGCCATAATTTTGGCCGGCGAGACAATATCGACCAGCCGGCGCACGTTGCTGGCAATAGCCTCCAGGTCAATTTCTACCCAGGTGGGGCGGGCCGGCTGAATAGAGCGGACTTTTTGCCAGCCGGCATCTTGCCGCACCAGATGCTTTTTAGCCTGTTTGGGGTTGGCCAGCAGCCGCTCAACCACCTGCTCCAGCCGCACGCCAGCCCCGCCTTTAACCAGAATAGTGGTATCGGGCGAGAGTAAATCTTCCACGGCGGCGGCGGCGTCGTCGCTGGTAAAGGTTACATGAACGGCGTGCTGGCCCAGGCCGCTATCGTGTTGCAGCGCGGCGGCGGCAATCTGTTGGGCGGCTTCGCCTTTGGTGACTAATCGTTGCACGCGGGTAGCGGCATAGTGACCGATTTGGCGGTGCGCCTCTTTTTCAATATCACCCAGGTCCGGCATGTCGCCCAAAATAGCCGCTTTGTTGGCGCCCGGCAGTTCGGCCAGGGTGTCGAGCGCGGCGATGGCGGCTTCGGGGCTGGCATTGAAGGTGTCATCCAGAATCAGGGCGCCGTTTTTGCCAGCCAGCAAATTGAGGCGGCCCGGCACGCGGGGCAGCCGGCCCAGCGCGTTGAGGGCAGTTTCCGGCGGCACATCGAACACCAGGCCGGCGGCCACGGCGGCCAGCACCGGGTAAATCTGGTGACGCCCCAGCAGCGGGGTAAAGCCTTTAAACTTTTTGCCATCGTAGTGCAGGCTAAAGGACATGCCTTCGGTGGTCAATTTTATGTCGGCGGCGCGCACGTCGGCCCCGCGTTTAAGGCCAAAGGTGATGATGCGGGCCTGGGTGCGCGGCACCATACCGGCTACGCGGGGGTCGTCGGCGTTGAGAATGGCAGCGCCGTTAAAGGGCAACGCTTCGATGAGGCGGCCTTTTTCTGAGGCAATGTTGTTGAGCGTGCCCAATACGCTCAGATGGGTGCGGTTGATGGTGGTGACTACGCCGACTTCTGGCCGGGTGATGCTGGCCAGCCGGGCAATTTCGCCAAAGGAGTCTGAGGCCATTTCCAGCACGGCAATCTGGTGGGTGGGTTCCAGTTTGCCAAGGGCAATGGGCAGGCCGTAGCGCCCGTTGTAACTGCCGTAGTTTTTGAAGACGTTGTAGCGGCTGCGCAGCGCGGCGGCAATGGCCTCTTTGGCGGTGGTTTTGCCACTGGAGCCGGTGACGCCCACCACGTGAGGCTGGTATTTACGCAGAATGTGGGCGGCGTAATCGCTGAGGGCTTCCTGCACGTCGGGCACAACAATGGTGGTGACGCGCTGGCCGTTGGCCGGCAGGGTGTCGCAATGCTCGCACACAATGCCGGCAGCGCCTTTGGCCAGGGCTGCGCCGATGTAATCGTGGCCGTCGCCGGTGGCGGTTTTGACGGCCAAAAATAGCTGCCCCGGCTCCAACTGGCGGGAGTCGAAGGCAAAGCCGCTAAATTGGGTGGCGTCAGCGCCATTTTGCAGGCGCCCGCCGGTGGCCTGGAGTAAATCATCGAGGTAAATCATAAGGTACTCCGATGTAAAAAACGCTTTTACTGTGGATGGTTCTAAGCTACGTTCCACGTTTTACGCTCTACGGCGCGTAGTGCGTATTGCGTAGTACGTATTTTCACTGTAGCCGCAAATTGTACCACAGAATGGGGCAGAGAGACTAATAGCCTATGTTGGCAATTGACAATTTGGGCCAATCATTTCACAATCAGGGGGTCAGGGAGCCAATCCGAAAGCTGAAACCCGAAACCAACAAGGAGCGACACGTGAGCAATGCCATCACTTTTACCCCGATTGCTTTTGTGAAAAGTTATTTTACAGAAAACACCCCCGCCGAGGAGATGCGCCGGCAGCCTTCGCAGATTGTGGTGGAGCCGGGGTTTAGGCCGGGATTAATGGGGCTGGAGCCGGGTACGGATATTTTGGTGCTGTTTTGCTTCCATCGAATCAGGCCGGAGGAGGTTGAGTTGCAGTTGCATCCTCGCCACAATCCCGATAACCCGCTGCGGGGCGTTTTTGCCACGCGCAGCCAGTTTCGGCCCAATCCTGTTGGGGCCACGGTGGCGCGGGTCGAGCAAATTGAGGGTAACGTTATTTTTGTGAGCGGGCTGGACGCGCAGGACGGCACGCCGGTGCTGGATATCAAACCGTTTGCCGCTTATTTTGATGCCGACACGCGCAGCCAGCAATTGGAAGTGAGAGAAGTTGCCAGCTTGGACGAGGCGCGGGCGGCAATTGACGCCATTGATGGGGAAATTATCCGGCTGCTGGGCAACCGGGCCGGGTATGTGCATCAGGTGGTTAATTTTAAAGTTCGGCCCGAAGATGTGCCCGCGCCGGAACGATATGCCCAGGTAATGCGTCAGCGGCGCGAGTGGGCGCGGGCGGCCGGGCTAAACCCCGACGTAATCGAGGGTATGTACAGACTATTAGTTGACAACAATATTCAGGAAGAGTTGGAGCTGATACGGCAGCGCGATAGCGGGGCAGTGTAAGAAAATTGGAAATTGACGACCGGGGTTAATTAGAGTATAATGTTGCCCTGTGTAAATTGCTTTGCGCCGAAGTGGCGGAATAGGCAGACGCGCTACGTTCAGGGCGTAGTGGGCATTGGCCCGTGTGGGTTCGACTCCCACCTTCGGCATATGGGCCGCATTCGTCTAGTGGCCCAGGACGCCGCCCTCTCAAGGCGGTAACACGGGTTCGAATCCCGTATGCGGCAAATTCGTGGTGGCTATGGCTCAATGGTAGAGCATCTGGTTGTGGCCCAGAAGGTTGTGGGTTCGAGTCCCACTAGCCACCCACCGCTCAAAGTGTGGCTGATAGGTATAAGCCACATTTTTTGTTTTAAAGCGGTTTTGCAAACCCGTCATCCTGTTAATCTCTTTGGTCATCCTCACCCGGCTCCAGCACCACATACTGGTCATCAAACTGCCAGGTGGGGATGGCTTCTAACTCTACCTCTACCCTGGGGGTGGCGGGGTCAATGCGCTTGACTAAATGGATGTCAACCACGCGATTATCATTAACGCCCATGGCATCCAGCAGGGCATCCTGGGTAATTTTTAACCCGCCATCCAGGTCTCTGCGCAGGGGCGTTTCAAAATAGAAATCCAAAAACAACCCAACCCAGCCCTGATTGAGCGCCGCGATAAAATCGTCGGTGATAACGCCATCTACCCGCAGGCGATGAACTTGGTGCTTGACGCGTCGTTTAAAACTGGCATGCTCCTTTGAAAGCACGCGCCGGTTGCCCGCCCTGGTATATTGCTGGTTGATGCTGGGTGGCAGCGGCAAGGTTAGCCGGATACGTTGAATATTGGCCATTGCGACCCCCTTTTTAACATTGTAGCACGCATGTTTGGGGGCGACAATTAGCGCGCATTTTGAATTGGAAAATTAGAGGCGTTGTGTGTATAATGGTAAAATACTGAAGCCAACCCGGCAATTAAGAATCTAGTAAGGAGACTCAAACCCATGGCCCAATCATTTTTTGAAAAAATCGAGACGCTCATCAAGGCCAATCTGCATGCAATGGTCGATAAGGCGCTAGACCAAAACTCGGTGGCGGTGCTGGACGAGTACATTCGCCAGGCCGAAAACAATCTTGACGACCTGGAAGACGCCCTTATCACCGTCAAAGGCCAGGTGCGAACCCTCAAGCGCAAATACGAAACTTTCAGGGCCGAAGCCGAGGCGCTGGACCGCGATATTGACCGCCTGTTGAACCTGGGCAAAGAAGATTTGGCCATGGCCGCCCAAAGCCAGTTCAACACCAAAATGGATTTGGCCGATGAATATCGCCAGCAGTATCTTAACCAAAAAGCCGAAGCCGACAAACTGGCCGATGCCCGCCTTAAATTAGAAGCCCGGCTGCGCACCATTAAGCAAGAGCGAGAACACGTGCTGGGCCTGCTGGAACTGGCCAAAACCAAAGAGATTGCGGCCAAGAGTATGAAATCGCTGGATGCGCTGGAAGGCGTGGGCGACTCAGATATTGCTCGCGTGGCCGATAAAATCCGCGCCCGTATTGACCGCGCCGACGCCGAAGTTGAAATGCGCGCCGGCCGCCTGAGCAACCAGATGGATGAAGTGCTGGGCAAAGACCGGCTCAACAACCAGCTAGAAGAACGCAAGCGCCGGTTGGGCCTGGCCCGGCAAGAAGATGAAGATGAGGAACTGGCCGAGTCGTCGTCGGAAGCTTGAAGCTGCTGTTCTTTAACCCCTGGCTGATTCACCATGACAATTTGAAACGTGAAACGTAATCAGGTTTATAAATTGACGTTTCACGTTTTACATTTTAGGCAAAGCGATTCCTGAAATATGTCGTCCATACGCAGAGACCTGGAAAATCGGGCACAAGAGGCCATTCTCAAGAGCATTGTTGAGAATTACAAAAAAAAGCACATTAACCTGCTAAAAGACCCGGCCATTAGAAAAACCGTTCTTAACTATGCCTTTTACAAACCGGCCAATGCCATTTTGATTGCATTTACAATTATGGCTGCTGGCTGCTTGCCCCTGCTCGTTTTTCCGCTGCTGGCTCTAACATCGCCGCTGTGGTTACTGTTGGGCGCAGCCGTTCCGGTTGTGTTGGGAATCATTGCCGAGATTTTCTTTCTGACGCTCAGTATCAAAGATGAAGAGGCGCACGCCCAGGCCGTAGCCAACATGCTGCGCCCCACCGTTGAATTCAATCCCAAAATTATCAACGATAAAGAACTGCGCGCCAAAGTAGATAAAGCCCTTGAGTATTGGGGCCTCATCGACGAAGCCATTGCCAGCGCGCCCAAAGGCGTGGTGCGCGACCCGGTGCTCAACACCTCTCACGAAGTGACCCACCAGGAGATGACCCGCTGGCTGCAAGCGGTTTACAACCTGGCCGAGCATGTCGACAAGTTCAAACTCAACAAGGTCATCGAGCGAGATATCCAGGAGATGCCGGCCGTCATCAGGCAATACCGGGCCAGGCTGCAAAAAGAAACAAACTCCGAAGTGCAGGAGCAGCTAGAAAAAACCATCGCCGATAAAGAACGCCAGCTTACCACCCTGCAAAAATTAAAAGATAACATGGCCAAGGCCGACTACCAGCTAGAAAGCACCATCTCCGCGCTGGGCACCATTTACTCTCAACTGCTGCTCATGGGCAGCAAAGATGAATTTGGCAGCAAAGTTGGCCGCTTACAAGAAGAAATCAGCGAGCAAGTCAATCAGCTTGAAGACCTGACCGAAGCCATGGATGAGGTCTACCAAAGCTCATACTAATCTATGCGGTTTTCCAAAACACAAATAGGTTTATTTGTGGCATTGCTTTTGGGCAATGCCATTCTTTTATATGGCAATTTAGATTGGCTCTGGCTGCGACTACCCGCGGCCGTGGCCCTGACATTTGTGCTGCCCGGCTGGGCCTGGCTGCCCCTGTTTGGCTGGCTGCAACCCGCCGACGCTATCGAGCGGGTTGTGCTGGTTGTGGGCGAGTCATCCCTGTTGAGCGCCCTGGCGCTGCTCATCACGCTGTTGCTGCCCGGCCCCTTCACCGAAACGCCGGTGCTGGTTGCCCTCAATCTGGTTATTTTAGCCGGACTTGCTAGCCAGTCATTTGTCATTCCTCGCGCTTCGCGGTCATTCGTCACCCCTAAGTGGAGATGGCCCTCAAGAAAAGTGTTGCTCATCCTGCTGGCCATTCTGGCCGTGGCCGCTTTTACCCGCCTGACCCGCCTGAGCTACGGCGAATTCCATGAAGACGAGCTGGAAAATATGCGGCTCATTGTGCGGGCCTACAAAGGCGAAGCCTACGCCCCTTTTCTGGATAGCAAAGGCCCCATTCACTGGCTGCTGCCGGCGGCCTTGTGGTATCTGAACGGCTGGCTCACCGAAGGTATTGCCCGCGCGCCCTTTGCCATAACCTCGCTGGCGCTGATTCCCACCGCCTATGTTTTGGGGCGGCGTATGTTTGGCCGCAATTCGGTGGGGCTGCTGGCGGCGGGCTTTGTGGCGGTCAACGGATTTTTTGTGGCTTACGCCCGCTTTGTAGAAAATCAAAGCCTGATTGTGTTCTGGGGCGCGCTGGCGATGTGGTTGGGCTACCGCTACGTCAACGAGTCGGCCCCCCAATTTCTGGGCTGGATAGCCCTGGCTCTGGCCGTAGGCCTGGTAGCCCACCCCGACGTGCTGCTGTACTTGCCGGTTTTTGGCTTCATCCTCTGGCTCAAGCGAGAGTTGTGGCGGCAGCAATGGCGCTGGTGGTTGGGCGCGGCGGCGCTGTTTGTAGTTGTCAACGCTATATTTTACGTGCCTTACTTCACCGACCCCAACATTACGGCGGTGCGCCAATACTTTGCCCAGGAGCGCATTGGCGAGTCGCTGCTGTACAATCAGGTTGCCAACCTGTTTGACCAGGACCAGCTTTACAGCAGCCGCTATCACGCGCCGGTTTTGGTGCTGCTGCTGGCCTGGCTGCTCAGCCGCCATTTTGCCCGGCAAGGCTGGCCCGGCTGGATTATCTGGCTGGGGCTGGCGGCGGCCATTATTAGCACGGTAGTCTGGCCGCAACTGTGGATAATTGGCGCGCTGAACCTGGCCTTTACGCCTTACGCGCTGCTCACCCTGGCCGTGCTGCTGCTACCCCAAACCGGCCCCGAAATCAAGCTGCTTTTTCTGTGGTTGGCCGCGCCGCTGGGCGCGCTGCTCTTTTTGGCTAAAGACGCTGCCGACCACGTGCAAATTGCCTACACCGCCTGGGCGCTGCTGGCTGCGCTGGCCCTGGTAGATATTTGGGACCTGTTAAGCGCGCCCGCCGCTCAGGAGGCCGGCCTGCCGGCCCGGCTCAAATTATCGCTTAAAGCGGGGCTGGCGCTGCTGCTGGCGCTGGCAGCGATACTGACGCTGGCCTACCAGTATCTGGCCTTTTTGTCGCTGACCACTACCTACTGGCAGGTCAAAGCCGATTACACCTACAATTCCAACTCCATTTATGGGCGGCTGTACGGCAGCATTCCCCGGCCCCGCAAAATTTTCTCCAACCCCCGGCTGGGCGGCTGGAAAGCGGTTGGCTACCTGTGGGAAACCGGCCTTCTCAGCGGCGATTTCCGCAGCGTCAACGAGTCGTTTGCCGTGCCCATCTGGTACACCTTTCAAACGCCGCGCTCCTGTTATACCGACCCGCAGCACTACTGGCTTCAGCGCGATTGGGAAGGCTGGCCCGAAGAGGAGCAGGAAATTTTAGCCCAGGGCTATACCCTGACGCGGGTGGTGCTGGTCGACCGGCAGCCCAAGCTGCGCCTGTACCAGAAAAACGCCTCCGCCGCCGCGCCGGAAATTATCGACCTGGAAACCTACCGCCATCAGTTTGACCGGCTGGCTACGCCGGCCCGCTTTGCCCAGGCCGAAGATATCGCCCGGCCCGCCTCGCTAAATTTTGGCGACAAGCTGCTGCTGCGCGGCTTCGACCTGCCGGACACCGGCCTTGCCGGACAGCTACTGCCGGTGACGCTTTACTGGGAAACACTGGCCCCCATGGACAGCCGCTACCGGGCCTTTGTGCATCTGGTTGACGCCAACGGCAACCGCCTGGCCCAGCACGACGACGACCCGGCCTGCCGGCTGCTAACCACCGACATGCGGCCCGGCCAGGAGTCAACCCGCCAGTTTCGGCTGCCGCTGCCCGCGGATATTTTACCCGGTCACTACAGTGTTTTGTTGGGTGTCTACCACCCCGACACGCTGGCGCGGCTGCCAATTTGGGATAATCAAAGCCAACAATCGCCTGGCGACAGCGTAATTTTGGGGGATGTTTGGATAGAACAAGATTGACTTATTTCTGACTTGATGTTATACTTTGGAACGTTTGTTCTAGGGTGTGGCGTCGCCAAATTCAGTACCGAGGTGATGTGATGACCAAAAAACTAACACTGGTGGCAATTTTTGCCCACCCGGATGACGAAGCCTTTGGCACCGGCGGCACGTTAGCCAAATACGCCAACGAGGGCGTGGACGTTCATCTGGTTATGGCTACTTGTGGCGAGTCGGGTCAAATTGCCAACCCGAATATTGCGCCCACTCAGCCCATGAGCCTGCTGCGAGAGCAGGAGTTGCGCCGGGCCTGCGAGCATTTTGGCGTAAAGCAACTGCATCTGCTGGGGTATATGGATGGCCAAACCGCCCAGGTTCCCCCCAGCGAGGCCGTGTTAAAAATTGTCAGGCTGTTACGCCAGTTAAAACCACAGGTGGTTATTTCATTTGGGCCAGAGGGCGTTTACGGCCACTTTGACCATCTGGTGGTGCACCGCTGGAGTTCTGCCGCTGCGCAACTTGCCGCCGATAGCGAGCGCTGGCCCCAGGCCGGTTTGCCGCACCGGGTAGCCAAATTTTATCACCGGGCCACGCCCCAGGAACAGGTGCTCCAAATGAAAGAGCGCTACGGACGAAACGCAATTTTTATGGATGGCATCCCTTTTCCCTTTGTGGGCTACCCGATGGAGCAAATCACCACCGTTATTGATGTAAAAGCGCACGCGCAAGCCAAACTCAATGGAATTTTGTGCCACGCCAGCCAGCTTGCCCCTGAAATGATGTTGCAAAATGAGGATTTTGTACCGGCTGAGAATCCCTGGTTTTGGCAAGAAACGTTTATTTTAGCCCAGGCGTCTGGCGTGCCGTTCACTCAACCGGGGCCGGAAAAAGAAACCGACCTGTTTGCCGGGGTGCGCTCATGAGAAATTCAGCAATAGCTTTGAATGCCCATCTAAAAGAATTGGGGGAACAACTGGTTGTTTTGCGCCAGTTTCAGCAAACCACCGATAAGCCGTACATCAAATCGGCCTTGAGCTTTGTAATAGAAGATACGCAAGAAGCCATTGCCAAAACCGCCAGCCGGCTGCGCCAGTTGGGTCAAAAACCCGCCAGCCAGATGCCAGCGGATGCCGCCGTTGCCAAACTGGTGCGAACCCATAACCAGCAAACGCTGGGCGACAAGCTGCAATCGGTTTGGCAGGCGCTCAAACAGCGGCTCGACTGGTACGCCACTCAGGTAAAAAATCTCAAAGACGACGCCGACACCCAGGCTATTTTGGTTGCTCTGGCCGAACAGGCTAGAGTGCGTCTGGAGCGCTGGGAAAATTTAATGGACGAGATGAAGGTTTCGCCCAACGAATAGGTATAATAAACCAAGAAGGAAGGAGGTGCCGGGTATAGGACTAAAGGGATAAAAAAACTCTTTACAAACTTCCGAATTTAGAGTATAATTTCCAAATCGGAAGACCAATAAGTTGCCTCCGGGCAGCATATGGTCTTTATTTTTTAGACCTCGTTGTGGCAAGAGGCGTTGAAAGATTGCCACTGTTGTTAAAAATAAAGGCGTTAATCTCCTAAACGCTACATTCCTGTTGAGTGATACGGAAAATATCTTTAGCCGTGCAGCAAACTGCTCATCAACCACAGTAGAGCCAGTTGTATATCATTTTTCCATGTCACCAGAGTATAGCAGGGTATCTATTGAAGTGAGGATTTTTTTATGGCAGACAAACCCGTCTATTTAACCTTAGAAGGAAAAAACAAACTAGAAGAGGAACTTGAATATTTAATTACAATTCGCCGCAAAGAAGTTGCCGAAGCTATCAAATCGGCCAAAGAAGAAGGCGACCTGAGTGAAAACTCCGCTTACGACGAGGCTAAATTGGCTCAGGGTTTTCTGGAAGGCCGGGTTCAAACCATCGAAGCCCAACTGCGTAACGCCATCATCATCAACCAAAACGGCAAATCCGACACCGTAAACATAGGCAGCACCGTTACCGTAATAGAAGATGGCGGCGAAGAAGAAACCTATCAGATTGTCGGCTCTGCCGAAGCAGACCCATTGGAGGGCAAAATTTCCAACGAGTCGCCCATCGGACAGGCTTTGCTGGGCGCTAAAGCCGGCGACCAGGTTAAAGCCGCAACCCCCGGCGGCGAGCTTATGTTCAAAGTAGTCAAAGTCGAGTAGCTTGCGTCAAACGTCGTCAACAGGCATAATAAGCGGGGTCTCATGGCCCCGCTTTTTTGTTGATAGAAACCCATCTGATTTTGGAGAAAACCGCATGGAACAAGACCTCAGTTACTTCCAAAATTTTGGCGAACAGGTTGAAGGGCGTCTAAAGAAGCTGGAACATTTTGCCGGGCGCAAGCAGTTGGCCTACCCCCCTCGTATCCGGCGAGAACATTCCACCACCGAAGCCATCAAACTGTTTGAGCAGGCCGAAGCCAACCTGCCGGAGGGCAGCCCGGAAAAACCGCAGGTGTCGGTAGCCGTGGCCGGGCGGCTGGTGGGCGTCCGCGTGATGGGCAAAAGCGCCTTTGCCCACATTGAAGATGGCAGCGGCCGTTTGCAAATTTACCTGCGTAAAGATGATTTGGCCGGCGAAGCCTACGAGATTTTCAAAAAAGATTTTGACCTGGGCGATTTCATCGCGGCGCAGGGCTATCTGTTCCGCACCCGCACCGGCGAAGTTACCCTTCACGTAACCGGCTATCAACTGGCCGCCAAAGCGCTGCATCCGCTGCCGGAAAAGTGGCACGGCCTCAAAGATATTGAACTTCGCTACCGCCAGCGCTACCTGGATTTAATCTCCAACCCGGAGGTTCGGGAAATTTTCCGCACCCGCACCAAAATTGTTACGGCCATGCGTAAATTTTTAGATAACGAAGGCTTTTTAGAAGTTGAAACTCCCACCCTCCAGCCCATCTATGGCGGCGCAATGGCCCGCCCGTTTGTAACTCATCACAATGCCCTGGATATGCAGCTTTTCCTGCGCATCTCCGATGAACTGTACCTGAAACGGCTGATTGTGGGCGGCTTTGACAAAGTTTACGAAATCTGCAAAGACTTTCGCAACGAGGGCATCAGCACCAAACACAACCCGGAATTTACCATGATGGAATGTTACTGGGCCTACGCCGACTACCAGGACATGATGCGTCTGACCGAAAATATGATTGCCTTTATTGCCCAGGAGGTGCTGGGTACCACTAAAATTACCTTTAACGGCCAGACGGTAGATTTGGCCCCGCCCTGGCCCCGGCTCAATCTGGCCGAGGCGATTAAAGAGCGCGCCGAAATTGATATTTTTGACACCTACGGCAATGTCAAAGCCTTGTGGGATGAATGTCAAAAACTCAGGCTCGACGTGTCGCCCCAGCCTACCTGGGGTAAATTGGTAGAAGAATTGCTGGGCGAATATGTGGAGCCGACCATTGTCAACCCCACTTTCATTCACGCCTACCCCATCGACATCTCGCCGCTCTCCAAGCAAAACCCCGATGACCCCCGCGTAGTGGAGCGCTTTGAAGCTTACGTGGCCGGCATGGAAATAGGTAACGCCTACTCCGAGCTGAACGACCCGATTATTCAGCGCCAACGCTTTACCGAACAGCAGCAAACAGCCGATGAAGAAGCCCACATCATGGACGACGATTACATTATGGCCCTGATGCAGGGCATGCCCCCCACCGGCGGGTTGGGCATTGGCGTTGACCGGGTAGTGATGCTGTTTACCAACCAGCAATCTATCCGGGAAGTGATTCTATTTCCGCAAATGCGGGCGCGTGACTGATTAACCAAATGTTTCATCTGACGGTTGACCACGAAATTGAATTGCGCCTGTTGGAAGAGCGTCACGCCAGGCAGTTATTTAGCCTGGTTGATAAAAATCGGGCTTATTTGCGTCAGTGGTTGCCCTGGCTGGACGGCAACACCTCGATGGAAGACACCCGCCAATTCATTAAAGCCGCCCTGGAGCAGTTTGCCGGCAACGATGGCTTTCAGCCGGCCATTTTCTACCAACACCGGCTGGTAGGTATGACCGGCTACCATCGCCTTGATTGGAACAATCATGCCACCAGCATCGGCTACTGGTTGGCCGCCGACTTTCAGGGCAAGGGCATTATGACCAGGGTTTGCCGTTTTCTGGTTCATTACGCCTTTACCGAGTTGAAAATGAACCGCGTTGAAATTCGCTGTGCGGTGCAAAACCACAGAAGCTGCGCTATTCCCCAACGGCTGGGCTTTACGCGGGAGGGCATCATCCGCCAGGCCGAGTGGCTGTACGACCACTACGTTGACCACATTGTGTACGGAATGCTGGCCCAGGAGTGGACCACCTCTCGCCAGTGATTGGCTAAAAATCCCCGCTAAAAAAACAAAGCGGGGATTTTTGATTCGAGATTTTCCCAAAGATTTGCTATAATAAAAAGCTTGGCAGCAACCACTAAATTAACCATGAGTAATTGACAATGAACCAATCATTAACTCCTCTGAAAATAATAGTGGTGGAGTAGTGATGGAGTGAACACTTGCGCCTGCGCGCAGTGCAGATGAAACTACAGTTTTTCATTCCTCGTTGCCGCCGAAGGCAAAGGGACTGTCGCACTCTTGTTAATTACTCATTATTCATTGTTAACTGATACATGAATCTATCACCCTTACTCAAGCTGTTCAACCAGTCGTCTACCTATAATACTCTGGCCGACGCCCTCCATTGGGGCGAACTGACGGCCGAGATGCGCCGCCCGTGGGGAGTTTTAACCGCAGCCCGGCCGGCCCTGCTGGCCGCCCTGCACGCCGATTTACAGCGGCCCATCCTCTTCATCACCGCTCGCGCCGACCGGGCCAGAATTTTAACCGAGCAAATCCAGGTCTGGTCGCCGGAGCCAACCTCTATTTACCGCCTGCCCGACCCCGACGCCCTGCCGCACGAAAAAATTGCCTGGGGCAGTGAGACTATTCAGGGGCGGCTGTCGGCCTTATCGGCGCTGGTTGGCTACAATCAACAGGCTGCTCATCACCAATCGCATCCCTTAATCATCACCTCAGCGCGGGCGCTTATGCACCACACCCTCCCCCCGGATGAATTTACGCTGATGCAATTTCAGGTAGGGCAGCGTATCCGGCTAAACGAGGTGGTGGAGCAGTGGGTCGAACTGGGCTACCAGCCGGAAGATGTGGTTGAAGTAGCCGGCAGCTTTAGCCGGCGCGGCGGCATTTTAGATGTCTTTCCGCCCAACGCGGCCAAACCCATCCGCATCGAACTGTTTGGCGACGAAATCGACTCGCTGCGCAGTTTTGACCCGGCCAGCCAGCGTTCAGAAAATCGGCTCAAATCTTTTACCATGGGGCCGGCCACCGAAACGCTGCCGCGCCACGCCCAATGCGCGGCCAACCAGTTAAGCCGGTGGAACTTTGACGAGTTGCAACCCGGCACCAAAATCAGCTTTGAGGAAGATGTAGTCCGGCTGGCCAGCGGCGCCGCCTTTAGAGGCATTGAATACTACCTGCCTTTTTTCTACAATGGGCGTAACGGCCAATCCGGTCAGCCCCACGCAACCTCGGTGCTTGATTATTTGCCCGACAAAGCCCTGGTGATTATTGAAGACCCCGAAGAACTGGCCGTCGTTGTTGACGAGTTGGAAATTCAGGCCCGTACCCTCAAGCAAGATTTAATCAACATTGGCGACTTGCCCGCCGACTGGCCCGACCCCTATTTTGGCTGGTCTGCCCTGGCCTTGGCTCTGGCGGCCCGCCAACCATTTGTTTTGGGCTTCACCCGGCTCAATTATCAATTAGTAATTAACAATGAACAATTAGCAACCTTCGGTAACGAACAAAATACAGCCTCCCCCAACTCAAAACCTGAAACCCCAAACCCGCAACCGGCAACCCACCCTCCTTACCCTCTCCAATCGCTTTTTGCGCCTGCCCCGGCCTTTGGCGGACAGGTAAAAAACGCCTTGCCTGAAATTATCGAGCGCAAACAACAGGGCGAGCGGGTGGTGCTGGTCAGCCGCCAATCTGCCCGCCTGAGCCACCTGCTCAATGAATTTGCCAACAAATTGACCGTTACGCCGGTTGACTCCCTGGAGACCGGCGGCCCGCCGCCCCCTTCGGGCAGCATTACCCTGGTGCATGGTATGCTCATCGAAGGGTGGGCGCTGCGTGGCCCGGACCAGGCCGATACCGCGCTGGTCACAGTTCTGTCCGACTCCGAAATATTCGGCTGGAAAAAACCGACCACTACCCGCCGGCCCAGGCCGCGCAAAGGCGTCACCCCGGAAACCTTTTTTGCCGACGTAAACCCCGGCGATTTGGTAGTCCACATTGAGCACGGTATTGGCCGCTACGTAGGGCTGGTCAAGCTGGATTTTGAGGGTGTTGAGCGGGAATACCTGGCCGTGGAATACGCCAACAACGACAAGTTGTACGTGCCCATTCACCAGGCCGACCGGCTGGCCCGCTACGTAGGCGTTGACGAGCACGCCCCCACGCTCAACCGCCTGGGCAGCGCCGATTGGAACACCGTCAAGCGCCGGGCCAGAAAAGCCGTTGAAGATATTGCCAAAGAGCTGCTGGAAATTTACGCCAAACGCGAGCTGGCCGCTGGCCGGGCCTACAGCCCCGATACCGAATGGCAAAGCGAGGTGGAAGACGCCTTCCCCTACGTTGAAACCGATGACCAGCTTCGGGCCATTGCCGAAGTAAAGGCCGATATGGAAAAGCCCCGCCCCATGGACCGCCTGATTTGCGGCGACGTAGGCTACGGCAAAACCGAAGTGGCCCTGCGCGCCGCCTTCAAAGCCGTTATGGATGGGGTGCAGGTGGCTATTTTGGCCCCCACCACCGTGCTGGCCCAGCAACACTACCAAACCTTCAAACAGCGGCTGGAAACTTACCCGGTCAAAATAGAGATGCTGTCGCGCTTTCGCACCAAAGGCCAGCAGGATGAAACCTTGCAGCGCCTGGCCGAAGGCGCCGCCGATATTGTGATTGGCACCCACCGGCTGCTGCAAAAAGATGTCAAATTCAAAAATCTGGGCCTGCTGATTATTGACGAAGAGCAGCGTTTTGGGGTAAAACAAAAAGAGCGGCTTAAAGCCCTGCGCACCGAAATTGACGTGCTGACCCTGACCGCCACGCCCATTCCCCGCACCCTGCACATGGCCCTTAGCGGCGCGCGAGATTTGAGCACCATCGACACCCCGCCGGAAGAGCGGCTGCCGGTGCAAACCGTTGTTACCGAATATGACGAAACGCTCATCCGCACCGCCATTCTGCGCGAGCTGGACCGGGGCGGGCAGGTCTTTTATGTTTACAACCGGGTTATGGGCATTGAGCAAAAAGCCAACCGGCTGCGCAACATTTTGCCCGAAGCGCGGGTGGCCGTGGGCCACGGCCAAATGAGCGAGCGCCAGCTAGAGCGGGTGATGAGCGAATTTGTGGCCGGCGAATTTGACATCCTGGTTAGCACCTCTATCATCGAAAACGGGCTGGATTTACCCAACGTCAACACCATCATCATCGACCGGGCCGACCGGATGGGGCTATCGCAGTTGTACCAGTTACGGGGGCGCGTGGGGCGCGGCGCGGTGCAGGCTTACGCCTATTTGCTGACGCCCAAAAACCACCCGCTCAAGCCCGACGCCCGCAAGCGGCTGGAAGCCATTGCCGAAGCCAGCGAGCTGGGGGCCGGATTCCGCATTGCCATGCGCGACCTGGAAATTCGCGGGGCCGGCGATTTGCTGGGGGCCAAACAACACGGCCACATTGCCGCCGTTGGGTTCGACCTGTACACCCGCCTGCTCACCCAGGCCATCAGCGAGCTTAAAGGCGAAGCGCCCCAAGCGGTGCTGGGCGAAGAAACCACCGCCTACCTGACTCCCCTCTCCGACGGCATTCAACTCAACCTGCCTATTCCCGCCTTTGTGCCCGAAGATTACCTGCCCGAAGAAAAAATTCGCTTCCGGCTGTACCGTCGCCTGGCCGGCGTTACCACCATCAAAGGCATCGACGACATGGCCAAAGAGCTTGAAGACCGCTTTGGCGAGTTACCGCAGCCGCTGGCCAATTTACTCTACCAGCTCAAGCTAAAAATATTGGCGCTGGAAGCGGGGGTCAAATCGGTGGCTACCGAAGTGGGGCAAATTATGGTGCGCGCCGACAGCCTGGAGTTTATCGACCGGGACGGGCTGGCTCGACGCATTACCCCGGCGGCTAACGTGGGCCGCCGCCAGCTTATGCTGCCGCTGCACCCCAAACCAGAAGTGTGGCAGGCAGAACTGGAAAAAACCCTGCGGCTGATGGGTCGAATGTTGCACGACCCGGCCCGGTAAATGTAGTTGATAAAGGGCGGAAACCATGATTATTATTGAATATTCTTACGTGTCGGCCCCGCCAAAACGATTTGAAACCGACCAGGATACCGTCACCATTGGTCGCCCCTCGCGGGATTGGGCGGTTGACCTGGACCTGAACCCCGACGGCACGGTTTCGCGCCGTCATGCCTGCCTGACCTACGAAAACGGCGCCTATTGGATTGAAGACCAGGCCAGCCGGGGCGGCACCTGGGTTAACGGAGAAAAAATTACGGCCAAAACCCAAATCAAGCCCGGCGATATTATCACCGTTGGGCAAACGGAGCTAACCTTGCTTCACCCGGCCCTGGCCAACCAGATTGATATGGTTGAAGATTCTACCCAACCTATCTTTGTTGATAAGGATGAAAACCCGCTCAATAAAGGACAGCTAACCATCACCCTGCCCGCCACCGAGTCGCCCAGCAACCTGTTAATGGCCAAAGCAAGAGACCGGGTATCTCTGGAAGAAGCAGTTCGGCGGCGGCTGACCGCCTTCTATGAGTTGGGCGCGGCTTTAGGCTCTACCCAGCGGGTCGAACCGCTATTAAAAACTGTCATCGAGCACCTGTGCAAGGTGATTCCCGGCGCTCAACGGGGCGCTATTTTGTTGAAAGATGGCCGCCGGCTGCTGCCCAAGGCCCACGTGCCGGAAAAATCCAAACTATCCATCAGCCTGCATCTGGCCCGGCTGACCATTGAAAAACAACAAGCCTTTACCTGGCGGCGAAACGCCACCCAAAAAGATATTCCCCTGACCAAGAGTTTGGTTTTGCACGGCACCACCAGCGCCATGTATGCCCCCCTTATCTGGCAGGGCGAGATTTTAGGCATTGTTTATGTAGATAATTATCTGCTTGAAGACGCCTTTCACGATGACGATTTATCGCTGTTGATGGCTATGGCCGGCCAGGCGGCCATGTTTGTTAAAAACCACGCCCTGCAAGAAGATTTGCGACACCAGGAGGTGGTGCGCTCTAATTTGCTGCGCCAATTCTCGCCGCAGGTGGCCGAGTATCTGGTAGACCTGCTGCAGGAGCGCCGAAGCCTGGGGCTGGGCGGCGAGCGCGTTGAGCCGGTGACTATTCTCAATGCCGACGTGCGCGGCTTTACCGCCCTGAGCGCCAAAATGGACCCCGGCAGCATTATGGAAATGCTCAACCAGCTTTTTAGCATCTGCATTCCCATTATCTTCAAATACAAAGGCACGGTTGATAAATATATTGGCGATGGCTTTTTAGCCGTGTTCGGCAGCCCCGACCCCGACCCCGCCGGCCAACAATGGGAAAACGCGGTTCGGGCCGCGCTTGAAATTCAAAGCGCGGTGAGCAAGCTGGCCCGGCAGTGGGAAAATGTTGACCACCCGGCCTACCGGTTTGGCATCGGCATCCACACCGGGGCGGTGCTGCAAGGCTTTATTGGCTCTGATGAGCAGATGGAATACACCGTTATTGGCGATACGGTCAACCGGGCCTCTCGCTATTGCGATGGGGCCGGCCCCGGCGAGGTGGTTATTAGCCCGGCTGTTTACCAGCGGGTATCCGGCATGGTGGATGTTGTGGCCAAAACCATTACCCCCAAACACGCCGCCACCGAGGGCGATTTGGAAGCCTATCTGGTGAGGGGATTCACCACCAGAATGTTAAAAGCGGTTCAGGAGTAATTGGCCATGGTGGTGGGCGTCGATATTATTGAAACCGAACGGGTAGCCAAAAGCATTCAGCAATTTGGCGACCGCTTTCTCAGGCGCGTTTACACCGAGCGCGAGCTGGCCTACTGCCAGGGCCGGGTAAGTTCTCTGGCGGCGCGCTGGGCCGCCAAAGAGGCCGTGGGCAAGGCGTTGGGAACCGGCATTGGCGACGTGAGCTGGCAGGAGATTGAAATTATCAACACCGACAGGCAATGCCCGCTGGTGCAGTTGCACGGAGCCGCCGCCAAACTGGCCGCCGGACTGGGCGTTACCAAATTTGCCATCAGCCTGTCTCATACTAAAGATTACGCGGTGGCCTTTGTGGTGGGAGAAGGGTAAAGGTTTCAAATTTCAGGTTTTGGGTTTTTATGACTACTAAAAAACCGGGCAGGCTACAGGAAAAATTTAATCGCTACCTGTCTATAGCGGTGCTGGCGCTGTTTGTTATTGTGCCGCCAATTTTATGCGGACTCTTCTATCTCTCTCAGGTGCCCGATATAACCTGGGGCGATGAGAACAGCCCCAGCTTCACCCGCATCTGGATGCACCGCGAGCGCAGGCCGGTGGGCATTGGCTACCAGAGCCAGCGCGTGGTTGCAGAATACAGCACCACCGAGGTTTGCGTTGAAACCCGGCTGCGTTTTTTGCTGTGGGGCGAGTCGAACCGGGCCGAACCGAATACCACCAGCCGCGAAATGGTTTTACAGAACAATCGCTGGCAGCCTAGCGGCCAAAAATGCCGGTAAAAAAGTAATTGGTAATTGGTCATTTGAGATTGACCAATTACCAATTTTACTATAACCCCAAATCTGTAACTGCGCCCAGGCTGCTGCTGGAAACCAGCCGGGCGTATTTGGCCAGCACGCCATGAGTGTAGCGCGGCGGGCGCGGCTGCCAGGCAGCGCGGCGTCGATCCAGCTCTGCTTCGGAGATGTTGAGTTGAAGCAGCCGCTGGTTGGCATCAATAGTAATGGAGTCCCCCTCTTCAATTAAGGCAATCGCGCCGCCCACGGCTGCTTCTGGCGCTACGTGTCCCACCACCAATCCGTGCGAGCCGCCGGAGAAGCGCCCGTCGGTGAGCAGCCCCACTTTGCCGCCCAAACCGGCCCCAATAATAGCCGATGTCGGCGAGAGCATCTCTCGCATACCGGGGCCGCCTTTTGGCCCTTCGTAACGGATAACCACCACATCCCCCTCTTTAATTTTGCCATCCATAATCGCCGTCAGGCTCTCTTCTTCTGACTCGAAGACGCGGGCCGGGCCGGTAATACGGGGGCTTTTGATGCCCGTAATCTTGGCTACGCTGCCTTCGGGCGAGAGGTTGCCCTTGAGGATTACCAGATGTCCTTGTTTGTACAGAGGTTTGTCAAAGGGGTGAATAACCTCCTGGTCGGGGCTGGGCGTGTCGGGAATGTCGCGCAGCACATCCTCGATGGTTTGGCCGGTAATCGTCAGGGCATCGCCGTGCAGCAGCCCGTTGGCCAGTAAAATTTTCATCACCTGGGGCACGCCGCCGGCAGCGTGAAAATGCACGGTCAGGTAGCGGCCCGATGGCCTTAAATCGCACAGCACCGGCACGCGCTGGCGGATGGTTTCAAAATCATCAATGGTTAGCGACACCCCGGCGGCGTGGGCAGCGGCCAGCAGATGCAGCACCGCATTGGTAGAGCCGCCCAGCGCGTTGGTTACGGCAATGGCGTTTTCAAAGGCTTTGCGGGTCATAATCTGGCGGGGGAGACGCTGCTGCTTGATGGCCTCAACCAGCACCCGGGCCGATTCGGCGGTGCTGTCGGCCTTTTCCTCTTCCTCGGCGGCCATGGTCGAGGAGCGAATCAGGCTCATGCCCATCGCCTCAAAGGCCGATGACATGGTGTTGGCCGTGTACATTCCGCCGCAGGAGCCGGCCCCCGGAATGGCGTGTCGCTCAATTTCGCGCTGGGTTTCGGCATCCAGCTTGCCGGCGCTGTACTGCCCCACCGACTCAAACACGCTGACAATATCCAGGTCGCGGCCATCGTACTGGCCGGGTTTGATGGTGCCGCCGTACACAAAAATAGACGGAATATTCATGCGGGCAATCGCCATCATTGCGCCGGGCATATTTTTATCGCAGCCGCCAACAATAAGCGCCCCATCCATGCTTTGGGCATTGACGGCGGTTTCAATCGAGTCGGCAATAACCTCGCGGGATACCAGCGAATATTTCATTCCCTCGGTGCCCATCGAGATACCGTCGCTCACGGTGATGGTGCCAAACATTTGGGGCATGGCGCCGGCCTCGCGCAGGGCAGATTCGGCCCGTTTGGCCAAAATGCCCAGCCCCAGGTTGCAAGGGGTAATAGTGCTGTAGCCATTGGCCACGCCCACTATCGGTTTGTCAAAATCATCATCGTTAAAGCCGACCGCCCGCAGCATTGAGCGGTTGGGCGAGCGGGTCAGGCCCTGGGTGATGATTTTACTACGATAATTAACTGACATACTCCGTCTCCTTTGAAAATAAAATTGGTGGAGTTGTTGCGGAGCGAACACTTGCGCCTGCGCGCAGTGCGGGTGAAACTATAGTTTTTCATTCCACGTTACTGCCGAAAGCGCAGGGACTGTCACACTCCTTTGGAATTTCGTTCCGGTAATCAAGTCACCATTGTATCGCAGAAGTTGGGATTGGACAAAGCGATTGGCGCTGCACCGAGCAATAGCGCAGCTATCGCCTTTTGCGCCGCCGCAGGCGGGACTTTTTAGAAAGTAAGGTGTATAATTTGATTTTGTTGGCCAAAGGTGGCAGTTAGTTCTCGTCAACAAAAATGAATACTTTATCATCGGAGAGAAAATTTATCAATTTTGGAGGCAATCATGGACATCCCAACTTTAGCCGAAATCAGGGCGGCGCGAGAGCAAATTGATAATTATGTAGTGGAAACGCCGGTGTGGCGCTGGCGCAATCAGGAAATCAATGAGCTGGTTGGGCCGGCAACAGAGGTATATCTAAAACTGGAGCTTTTTCAACACACCGGCACATTTAAGCCGCGCGGCGCGCTGGTAAATATTTTGAGCCTGGATGAGGCGGCGCGGGCCAGAGGCGTTACGGCGGTAAGCGCCGGCAATCATGCCATTGCCGTGGCTTACGCGGCCCAACAGTTGGAAACCACCGCCAAAGTGGTCATGCCCAAAACGGCCAGCTCCATGCGCGTGGAAAAGTGCCGGAGATACGGGGCCGAAGTGGTGCTGGTTGACAATGTTCACGAAGCCTTTGACCGCGTTCACCAAATTGAAAGCGAAGAAGGCCGCACCTTTGTGCATCCCTTTGAGGGCAAGTTGACAATTTTGGGCACGGCCACCGTGGGGTTTGAGTGGGCGCAGCAGGCCCCCAACCTGGATGCGGTGATTGTGCCCATTGGCGGCGGCGGGCTAATTGCGGGCATTGCCACGGCGGTCAAGCTAATTCAGCCCAACTGCCGGGTGTACGGGGTAGAGCCGGAAGGGGCCAACTCGATGTATCGCAGTTTGGCTGCCGGAAAACCGATAGCCATAGAGCAGGTAAAAACTATTGCCGACAGCCTGGGCGCGCCGCACGCTGCCCCGTACAGTTTTGGGTTGTGCCAAAAATTTGTTGATGAGGTGGTGTTGATTAGCGATGAGGCCATGCAGCAGGCCATGAAATTGATTTTTCTGGGGATGAAACTGGCCGTAGAGCCGGCGGGGGCGGCGGCCACGGCTGCCTTGTGCGGCCCGCTGCTGGAAAAATTGCGGGGCCGGCGCGTTGGAGTGATTGCGTGCGGAACCAATATTGACCCAACCACCTTTGCCCGGCATTTGGGGGCGCCAATTAAGGATTAATTTTATCTAATCAGCCTGTTTTTCCTGACCCGGCAGGAGGCTTAACTTCTGATAAACCTGCTGGTACTGGGCGGCCAGCTCTTTAAAGTAAATATCAAAATCGCGCCAGTGCTCCAGCATAATGGATTTTTTTTGCTGGAGCATTTCATCTTCCCTGCCTTTACGCGCGCGCCACAGCGTCCGCAAAATGTGGCGGGTATGGCGCACAACCTGCTCGGCCAACTGGTGCAAGGGGCTGGTTATGGTTGTTTCCAACACCTCGTCCATGGCCCGGCGGGCAATCTGGGCCGATTCCGGCGTATCCAAATGATGAGCCAGCAGCATGTAGTCAACCAAAAAAGCCCGATGCCAGTAGTAACTTACGTTATCGGCGGCCTCGTTAACCGTTAGAAAATAGAGCAGCTTGCGCGATAGCCGCTTTAGCAGGCCAATTGTCAATATCAGGGGCAAGGTTAGACAGGTAGCCCAGCACCCCTTATCGCTCTGGTTGAGGGTGTCTTTGGCAAAATCGGCCAGGGGTAGCCGGCGATATTTGGCAATAGCGCCGGGCATGCGCCGCCGAAAGATGGTTTCAAAAACCCAATCCAGCCCGATAATGGGAATTAATACCGACAGCCCGGCCAGCGTGGCGTCGGCGTAAATGGGCCAGGCAAATTTGGTTGGGGGTTTGGCTGCAAGCTGGTCAGTCACAGGTGGTTTAATTACCGGATGCTTCGGAGGCGGGGATGGGCACCGACTCGCCGGTGTGGGCGGCAATCCAGGGAATGAGCAGGCTTTTGGCCGTGGCAGCCGGAATGGCAAAGGCAATGCCTTCGGCAATGCCGCGCTCTTCGCTCTCGCGGATGATGAAGGTGTTGATGCCCACCACCTTGCCATGGGTGTCAATGAGCGGCCCGCCGGAACTGCCCCGATTGATGGCCGCATCGGTTTGAATCAGGCCGTCGATTACGTACTTGTCAATTTCAAGGGCGCGGTTAAGCCCGCTGACGATGCCAAAACTAACCGAACTGGGAAAATCGCCCAGGGGGCTGCCAATGGCGTAAACAACCTGCCCCGGCCGCACCGGGCGCGCTTCCATCCATTCGATGGTGGGCAGGTCTGCCAGGCTAATTTTTAGCAAGGCCAGGTCTTCGGCGGGATTGGCGGCGACTAAATCGGCGGGGACTTCGCGGCCATCGGCTAAAATAACGCTCAGGTTGCGGGGGGTATCGACCACGTGGTTATTGGTGGCAATGTATCCCCGAGAGTCAACGATGACGCCGGAGCCAACCACGCGCCCTTCGTGAAAGAACGCGCCGGGCGCAAAATTATTACTCTGCTGGTTGATAACCGTGACCACCGAGGGAATTACGCCGGCAATAACATCTTCAACCGAGAGGGTGGCTACCGGTTGGGGGGTGGCGGTTGGGGTAGCCGTTTGAACCGGTATAGGGGTCGGCGATGGCATAGAGGTAGGCGTTGGAGTGTTTTGGGCCAGAACCAGCAAGCCGCCGGCGTTGTTGGCCCACAGCATCAGCCCGCCGCCCATCATCCCCCCGATGAGGCCGCCCACAATAAAGACAATCCCAATAAATATAAAAAACAGGCAACTATTGGGTGAAAACACCACCCCGCCGCCCCCCTCTGCTGATTGAGCGGCAGCCACAGGCGTAGCGGGGCGCGCCGGTTTGGCAGTGGCGCTTGTTTCATTTTCTTCAATGACCGAAGGGCCGTGAGTGCTGGCATGTCTGGCCCTGGCAATGCTAATAGGGGTAAAAATCAAAGCGTCTTTGTCGTCTTTGCGCGGTTTGGCTGATTCAACTGGTTCGGTCATTTTAAGGCAATACCTCTATCCCACTCCCATGAGTAACCTGGCCTACTATCCAGTTGGCTTGCCGGTGTTGGGCGCAGGCGCTTTGAAAGTCGGCCAGACGGTCTGGCGGCACGGCCAGCAGCAATCCTCCCGAAGTTTGAGGGTCCCATAAAATCATTTGTTGGGCGTCCGAAAGGCTGGCCGCAAAAGTTACATCTTTGGCAAAATAAAGCTTGTTGTTGGCCGCTCCCCCCGGAAATACAAATTCGGCGGCGTAGCCGGCGACGCCATCCAGCAGGGGTATCTGGTTCATTTCAAACACAAATTTGCAACCCGCCGCCTGGGCCATTTCCATACCATGCCCCAGCAGCCCAAAACCGGTGATATCGGTAACGGCTTTAATGCCGCCTGCGGCCTGGGCCGCCTGAGCCGCGGCTCGATTGAGTTGCTTCATGGATTGCACCATCAGGGCCACGTGGCCGGCATTGGCAATGTTACGTTTAAGCGCGGTGCTGATAGTACCGGTACCCAGTGGTTTGGTCAATACCAGCAGGTCGCCGGGGTTGGCCCCGCCTTTAATGAAAAATTTTTGGGGATGAACCAGCCCGGTCACAGCCAGGCCGTATTTTGGCTCGTCATCGGTAACGGTGTGGCCGCCGGCAATAACCGCCCCGGCCTCGATAACTTTTTCTGCGCCGCCGCGCAAAATCTCGGAGATGATGGCTGGAGCCATACTTTCGGGGAACGCGCCCACATTCAAGGCAAAGGCCACTTCGCCGCCCATGGCGTAAACATCGCTCAGGGCGTTGGCCGCGGCGATAGCGCCATAATCATAAGGGTCATCCACCACCGGCGTAAAAAAGTCGATGGTGTTGATAATGGCCTGTTCGCTATTCAGTTGGTAGATAGCCGCATCATCGGCCACGCCAAGCCCCACCAGCAGCTGGGAGTGACCGTTATGGCTAAATAGATTTTGCAAAGGGCGCAGCACCTGCGCCAGAGCCTCGGGGGCCATTTTGCTGGCTCAACCGGCGCATTTAGCCATTGCGGTCAGCTTTATCTGCTCGCGTGTCACGGCAGTCTCCTCAAATTAAATAGAAATTTAACAAAATACCCACACCTTATTTTACCCCAATCCGGCCTTATGGCAAGCGATGTTAAATTAAAAGTATCTTCTTGAAAATTAGGGTGATGAAATATTTATTTACTTTTCTCATTAAATGAAATAAATGTTGCATATATTTTTGCAGTGTGCTATACTGTGACACATTCCTGACGACGGCGATGACTATGGCAGCCAGCGAAACCGTTAAAGACAAAATTCTCTCTCTTTTTGACACCCTCTCCCCCAAACAACGCCAACTGGCCCGTTTCTTTGTGGATAATGAGGATATCGTAGCCTTCGCCTCGGCCAACGACATTGCCGAACGAGCCGGCGCGAGCGCGGCTACGGTGGTGCGTTTTTGCCGCGCCCTGGGCTACGAAGGCTTTACCGATTTACAGGCGGCCATTCGCACCCGCTTTCCCCAATACCGCACCATGGTCCAAAAAATGGCCGACCGCATGGCCAACGGCGGCCTGGCCGAAAATCTGCCCCAGCGGGTAGCTCAAGCCAACACCCAAAACATTCAAGAATCCCTTCATCAAATCTCTAACGAAACTTTACTGGCCGCGGTTGAGGCTATTATTCAGGCCAGACACATCCGCATCTTTGCCAGCGGCCTGTCCGCCGCCGCCGCCGTGCTGGCCGAGCACACCCTCATTTCGCTGGGCCTCTCGGCGCGAGCCTGCCTCAATGGCCGGACCAGCCAGGCTCTGGAAATCTCGTTGCTCACCAACCAGGATGTCATCATCGTCATCAGTATTTGGCGCTACCTGCGTGATACCATTGACGCGGCCAAAGCCGCCCATGCTATCGGCGCAACCTGCATTGCCCTGACCGACAGCCCGGTGTCCCCTACCGCCGCCATTGCCGACCACATTTTTGTGGCCGCCACCGAAGGCGCGGCCCACAGCCGGTCGTTGAGCGGCATCCTGTCCATTGTAGATTTACTCGGCGCGGCCATTGCCGCCAAACAACCGGAAAAGAGCATGGAGGCTCTGCAACGCATCGACCGGCTGTATCGCCAAAACGGAATGTTACTGAGCGAATAATGATGCCAAAGTTGACCATTTGCGGCGGCGGAAACGCGGCCCACGTATTGCTGGCCCTGGCTGCCGCCGCCGGCTGGCAGGTTGATATTTTTGCGCCGCTGGGCAATGAGACCGAACGGTTAACAGCCGGTGATGGCGTGTCGGCCAAATTTAGCCATAAGACTATTTTTGGGCGCGCGCGCCGTATCAGCGCCAACCCGGCCCAGGTCATCCCCGGCTCAGAGTTGGTGCTCCTGGCTCTACCCGCCTTTGCTCATGGCGACATCCTGACCGCCATCGCGCCTTACCTTGAGCCGGCTGCGGCGGTCGGCGCGCTGCCGGCCCGCAGCGGTTTTGACTATCAGGTGCGGGACATTCTGCGCCCGGAAAAACCGTCGCTCCAGATATTCGGGCTGCAAACCTTACCCTGGGCCTGCCGCATTACGGAATACGGCCAGTCGGTGGAGGTTCTGGGCGCCAAAGCGGCGGTCGATATGGCTGTTTTTCCACCCCACACAGCCTCGGGGTTGGCGGAAAAATTAACAACGCTGCTGGGGTTGCTGGTCACGCCGGTTCGCTCATTTTTGACTCTGACCCTGGCCAATACTGGCCAGTTGATTCACCCCGGCATCATGTACGGCCTGGGCCGGGGCAAAGAAGAGGCCGTTTTCAGCGCCGCCGAAATCCCGCTTTTTTACCAGGGGGTTGACCCGCCGACGGCCGACCTGTTGCAAGCCATGAGCGACGAAGTGCAGGCCATCAGCCGGAGCGTTGCCGCCCAATCAGCCGATGTTGACCCGGAGCAGGTGGTTTCGCTCTACAACTGGCTGTTGCGGGCTTACCCCAACCAGATTGACGACAGCAGCAGTTTGCGGCTGGCCCTCACCACCAATCGAGCCTATGCCGGCCTGCGGCTGCCCACCCGGCCCGCCGGCCCCAACACCTTTGCCATCGACTTCACCGCCCGCTACCTGTCCGAAGATGTTCCCTTTGGGCTGGTGGTGCTGCGCGGCATCGCCGAAATTGCCGGGGTGCAGACTCCCGCCATTGACCGGGTGATTACCTGGGCGCAGGAACGGCTGCAAAAAGAGTATCTGGTCAACGGCCAACTGGCCGGGGCGCACCTGTCGGAAACTCGCGCTCCGCAAGTCTATAACATTCTGGATTTTGGATTTAAGAAGTCCTCAAAAAATTGACAGACAAACAGAGGAGGTAACTAAAAACTATGCCAAAAGCCAAGGATTTTCCCGCCGAAGGCCCAAAACGCCGGGTGATGGTCGGCGCGATTGGCGCGTGTGTGCACAATCTGGGGGTCGAAGGATTTGCCGACTGGATGGAAGACCGGGGGCAGGGCTACATTAGCGTAAAGCTTGGCCCGGCGGTGCCCATTCCCGAAGTCATCAACAAAATCCGCGAGGCCCGCCCGGAGGTGGTCGGCATCTCCATGCGGCTGGGCGACCTGCACGTGGACAAGCTCATCGGCGAGTTCGTCGAGCTGGCCACCCAATACGGCCTGCACCCCGATGACAGCGGCATCCGTTACGCCTTCAGCGGCCTGCGCCCGGCGGCCAACGTGGTGCGGGCAATGACCGGCGCGCCCCTGGAGCCGGACGAGTTTACCCCGGTTGAAGAGCGTCACTTTGATTTGGAACAGGTGGCCCGCGACTATGCCCGCAAAGAGCATTTCTGGCACTTTTTTGAACTGGTGGCCGACGATTATATTACAATGGAGGAGTTAGAAGATTTTGCCGAAGGCCGCATCCAGCAAAAACATGTCCAGCAAATTGAGTGGTCCGACTACCTGGTGGAGCGCATCCAGCAGGTGCGCCAACTGGAAGACCGGCCCATCATCCGGGCGCACATTGGTATTGCCGCCGAAACCATCGAGCCAACCATCAAGGCCATCGAAAAGCTGGCCGACGCCCACGCCTTTGAAATCGTCTCGCTGGCCCCGGACCAGCCCTCGCAGGAGATGCTGGCCAAATTCATTCGCGGCGAGGAAGACCCCGACAAATATCTGCGCGGGCAGGGCGGCGCGCCTATCCGCACTGTAGAGGATTTGCAGCGCCTCAAAGCCGCCACCCGGCGCGGCAACTTCCCCATGACCCGCATCTACACCGGCACCGACGAACTGGTCACGCTGGCCGAACTGTGGGAAAAGCATCTCAATATGTGCTTCCCGGCGGTGCCCATTTTTTACTACAACGAGCTGGACGGGCGCGGCCCCATCTCCATCCGCGATAGCTTCACCGAGCACTACCACACCATCCGCTGGTGGGCCGAGCAGGGTAAGCCGCTGGAAATCAACGACCCGCACCAGTGGGGCCTGCGCTACGCCTCCGATGATATGCAGGTGACTGACCACGTGCTGGTCGGCATTATTGCTCTGAAAATGGGCATCAAGCATTACGTGATGCAGATGATGTTTGAGCTGCCGCCGGAAATCAGCGCCCTGGATGACCTGGCCAAAATGAAGGCCGCCTACGAACTGATTGAGCCGTTGACTCGCCACTACGATTTCAACATCATCCGCGAGACCCGCTCCGGCCTGCCCAGCTTTCCGCCCAACCTGTACCAGGCCAAGGGCCACCTGGCTTTTGGCATCTACACCCAGCTTTACATGGAGCCGGACATCCTGCATGTTGTCTCCTTCCCGGAGGCGCACCACGAGGCCAAGGCCGAAGATATCATCGAGTCGTGCGAGCTGGTCAAACAGGTCTGCTGGGATTTCAAAAAGGGCCACGTGCCCGATATCTGGGCCGACCCGGTGCTGAGGGCGCGCAAGCGGGAGTTAAAAGAAGGGGCGATGTACAACGTGCTGCACGGCGCGCTGCTGGGCGGCTATCGCGGCCCGGTGACGGTGGAGAACTTTTGGGAGTGGGCCAAAGAGCCGGACGAAGACCCGGAGCGCAACTTTGAAACGATGCTGCTCTCCTTTGTGGAAGAGAGCAACTACCGCACCGGCGCCTGCGGCCTCATCAGCCCCGACACGATGGATTTGGGGCTGCAAACCGGCCTCTACCAGGCCCCCCACATCACCGTTATTGACCGCCGCTACGAGCTGTCCGGGGCCTGCCGCACCAAGGTGGTGGACGGCATGTGCCGCGCCGATGAAATTTACGGGGTAAAAGTCAACAACGAGTTTGAGCGGGTGGATATGGTGCGCCGCCGCTTCCCCTGGTATTTTGACGAGAATATTCAGCGCGCCGATGACAAGTCGTACATTACCGATGAGGTAGAGCCAATTGACGACGCCGTGGTGATGGAGGCCCGTAACCGGCTGGGTCTGCGCGCCCGCGACCTGGACAAACTCAAGGCGCTGGTGGTTGATTTTGGCAGCACCTTTACCAAAATTGGCCTGTTCGACGCCCGGACCGAGGAATTCAGTTTGCGCTACGTGCCCACCACCCCCGACGACATCCGCGTTGGCCTGGCCAATGGGCTGGACGTGCTGCCCGAATGTGAAGCGCGGGGCGACTGGCAACCGCTGGAACAGGCCATGAGCCAATACGACGCGCGGCTGCCCTGCTCCAGCGCCAAAGGCGGCCTGAAGATGGTGACGGTCAGTCTGGTCAAAGCCGAAAGCGGCTTTGCCGCCGACCTGGCCGCGCTCACTGCCGGGGCCAAGCTGCTCAACAGCTACGATGGCAAACTTGCCCCGGAGCAGGCCCGCCGGATTTATCAGGAGGACCAGCCGGAAATCATTCTGCTGGCCGGCGGGGTAGACCGGGGCGGCGATACCGAAACCCAACTGCACAACGCCCGCCTGCTGGCCGAACACGCCCGATACGCCACCTACACCGATTACGGCGTGCCGGTGATTTACGCCGGCAACCAGGATTGCCGGGCCGAAATCGAGCGCATCTTCAAAGTCAACAACGTGGATATCCGCCTGACCGAAAATGTGATGCCCGAAGTCAATCACTTTCAGATTGAGGTGGTCAACGAGGTTATCCGCGAGTTGTTCCAAACCGTCATCATCCGGGGCAAAGGCTTTGACGTGGTTGAGGAGTACATGAGCGACAAGTTCATCCCCACGCCACGAGCCGCCTTCCGGGGCATCAACCTGCTGGCCAAAGGCTTTGGCGACCAGCCGGGCCTGGGCAATATTATGGCCCTGGATATCGGCGGGGCCACCACCGATTTTTACTCTAACGTGCTCGACAACCCGCTGTATGTTTACCCCGGCAGCGATAACACCAAACGGCTCAAGCGCACCATCTTGAAAACGCCCAACACCCCGCTGGCCTATCGCCGGGTTGAGGGCAAGTACGGCCTCAGTTACAACGCCGAAAATGTCAAAGAGATACCCCGTTTTCAAAGCGGCAGTATGCTCCGCGACCTCAACCACTTTCTGACCGAGCAGTTCCCGAATCACACCCCGGACCCCAACGACCAGTTCAGCCAATTTGTCAGCCAGACAAGCTGGGGTTTGAGCGTTGACCTGGATGGCTACCTCAGTTGGGTTTCGGCTAACCCGCTGCAAATGCCCCAATCCCGGCTGGAAAACGCGGCCCGCTCCTTTTTAGCCAGCGAGATTATGGCCATCGCTACCCAACGCAACCTGGGCTACGTAGAGGAAACCGAAACCTACTTTATGCAGTACGGCGTCAATTTCTTCAACCAGCCGGTCACCACGCTGCTCATCGGCGGCACTATCTACCACAAAATGAAAAGCGGCAACCCCGACCTGCTCACCGACCTGGGCCTGATTGCGGGCGGCGCGCAATATAACCCCAACCAATCCAACGTGCTGCGCCCCAACGGGCCGGTATTGTTGGACGCCTCGTATCTGGTTTCTATTTTGGGCGGGCTGTATGGCCGCCTCGACCCGGAGCGCGCCCTGCGGGTGATGCGCCGCGAACTGGTTCCGCTGGATGTGGCCGAAAAACCGGTCGCCGCGCCGGCGTAAGGGTAGAGTTGTAAATGGCAATTGGTAATTCGGGATGTAGCCTTGCCAAATCTTATATCACAAAGGGGGTGGTTGACAACCTGTGCCAAAATCTGTCTCAAGTTAATTAATCCTGATCAATTGTCCGTGGTTGTGGAAAATGGTATACGTCGGTTGCAAGCAACGGACGAATGACCGCAAAGCGTGACGATGGACGAATGTTGCTAAAATGGCGCTATTCGTCATTCGTTTTTGGTCCTTCGTCCGGCGCTTGATATGGTTCTATTCAAACTATCAGATACAAGAATACGCTAATTACCATTTGCCAATACCCCACAACTCAAAAACGGACAATCACCCAAGACGCAACTTTATCCCCTGGCGGTAATGTTGCCCGTCGCCCACCGATTAAATTTGATCAATGATGCTCAATTATGTTAGGAGGAGGATTGTGAAAAACTATTTTTATCTGATTATTGTTACCTTGCTGCTGGGAATTGTCCTGTCTATGGCCCCGGCGGCAGCCCAGGCTCAGGGAATTGCCTGCGAAACTGAAGTGACCGTGCAGGCCGATGACTGGCTCTCTAAAATCGCCGACAAATTTTACGGCGACCCGCTGGCCTTTCCGGCTATTGTAGCCGCTACCAGCGCCCAGGCCGCTACCGATGACAGTTTTGTAGCGTTGAACAATCCGGATGTGATTGAGGCCGGCTGGAAACTGTGCATCCCCAGCGCCGCCGATGCCGAAGCCCTGCTGACCGGCAGCATGGCCGAGGCCATGGCCGCCTCCGGCGATGGTCAAACCCTGGTCGTCGCCCTGTCCGAAGCGCCCACCTCGCTGGACCCGGCCGACCACCGCAGCCGCCAGTCTGAAACCGTTATCCGCAATATGTTTGACGGGTTAGTGACCCGCGACACCCGTAACGGCGTTCATCTGGAACTGGCCGAGGCTCTCAACTGGCTGGACGACACCACTCTGGAAGCCAAATTGCGCCAGGGAGTCAAATTTCACAACGGCCAGGAAATGACCGCCGATGACGTGGTTTTTACCTTTAACCGCATCATTCAGGAAAACGCCATCGAGTACCCCGAACCCCACACCTCGCCCCGCAAGGGCCTGATTGCGCCGCTGGAGTCGGTTGAAAAAGTTGACGATTACACCGTTCGCTTTAAATTTAGTGGCGTCTGGCCGCCGGCCATGCAGTTGCTGGTTCACCAGCAAATTGTGCCTAAAGCCTACCTTGAAGAAGTGGGCACCCAGGGCTTTGTGGAAAACCCCATTGGCACCGGCCCCTTTAAATTTGTCGAAGGCCAGCTTGACGACCAGATTGTGCTGGAACGCTTTGACGACTACTGGGGCGGCGCGCCCGACCTGCCGCCGGTTGGTCCGGCCCCGATTCAGCGCGTCGTCTTCCGGGTCATCCCCGAAGCCTCAACCCGCGTGGCGGCCTTGCTGGCCGGCGAGGTGCACATTATCCAGGCCGTGCCGCCGGAACTGGTCGGCACCCTGGGCCTGAGCGAAGGCGTTGAAGTAAAAACCGCCCCCGGCACCGAACCGCAGTGGCTGCAACTCAACGTGTCCGACCCGCTCTTTGCCGATGTCAATGTGCGCCGGGCGCTCAACTACGCCGTGGATAAAGATTTGATTATCGAGGCCATTTATGGAGGCCGCGCCGTGGCCTTGCCCGGCCCGCTGTCGCCCTTTAATAACTTTACCAACACCAGTTTGCAACCCTACGCTTACGACCCCGACCAGGCCCTATCGCTGCTGGCCGAAGCTGGCTGGACTGACACCAACGGCGATGGTATTCTGGACAAAGACGGCCAGCCCTTTGCCTTTACCATTGACACCCTAGAGCAATGGCGGCCCCTGGCCGAAGGCGTCGCCAGCATCCTGCGCGAGATTGGCATTGACGCCGGCGTGCGTTTTTGGGAATACAGCGTGGTTCAGCCGCAATTGCTGGCTTGCGAGCGCCAGGCATTTCTGGATGACTGGGGCGACTCGGCCTTTGACCCGGTGGGCCATTTTGAAGCCAAATGGCACACCCGCATCGAAGGCCAGCCTTACGGCCGCGGCAACTTTATGTGCTACAGCAACCCCCGCGTTGACGAGCTGACCAAAGCCGGCGAAACCGAGTCTGCCGAGGCTCAACGGCACGCCATTTATGATGAGGCCCAGCAGCTTGTTTATGAGGACGCTCCCGCCGTATTCCTGATTTTGCCCGAAGTGGCCGAAGCCAGCTCCAGCCGGGTACAAAACTGGGAACCCGCCTCCGACAGCCGCATCAACCTGCATGATGTGAGTTTGCGATAGGTTAAATGTAGCTGTAAAGTAGTTGGTGAAGTATAAAATAATCAAAATACGCAACACGCAATACCCTCTACGCAACGTATTGCGTGTTGCGTGACCTATTGCTTCGCTCATCAATCCCGGGAGCATGTGATCGTGCGAGCCGTAAAAATTCTGGAACGGATTTTATACACTGTGCCCATCATGCTTGGCGTGGCTGTTATTGTGTTTGTTTTCATCCGCCTCACCCCCGGCGACCCGGTGGATATTATGATGGGGCAGGGCGGAGCCATCTCCGCCGGCGAAATCGAGCAACTTCGCAGCGAGTTTCACCTGGATGAACCTATCAGTACCCAGTTGTGGTACTTTCTCAGCGATGCCGTCAGGGGCGATTTGGGTTACTCTTACATCAAAAAGCAGCCGGTCACTACTCTCATTGGCGACCGCCTGCCAGCCACCATCGAGTTGGCCCTGGGCGCGCTGATTATTTCGTTATTGATTGCTTTTCCCATCGGCATTATTTCGGCGGTGCGGCAAAATTCTATGGTAGACCGCCTGAGCATGGCCAGCGCCTTTTTGGGTATTTCGATGCCCGGTTTCTGGCTGGGCATTGTGCTGATTCTTGTTTTTGGGGTCTGGTTAAAGTGGCTGCCGGTGCAGGGGCGCATCAGCACCGATATCCAATTGGAAACCCTGACCGGCTTTTATCTCATCGACAGCCTTGTTAGCGGTAACTGGCCGGCCTTTGTTAGCAGCGCCCGCCACCTGTTGCTGCCCTCGGTTACGCTTGGAGCGGCAGTTGCGGCCATTGTGGCTCGCGTGCTGCGCTCCAGTATGCTGGAAACGCTGCGGGCCGATTACGTGCATCTGGCCCGGGCCAAAGGCGCGCCGGAAAGTCTGGTAGTCGCCAAACACGCCCTGCGCAACGCGCTCATTCCCACCGTTACGGTGGTGGGCTTGCAGGTGGGCGTGCTGCTGGGCGGCAACATGATTATCGAAACCGTGTTTGGCTGGCCCGGCCTGGGGCGCATGGTGGTTGAAGCCATCTTCAACCGCGATTTTCCCCTGGTGCAGGGCGCGGTAATGATTTACGCCTTCACCTTTGTGATTGCCAACTTAGTGGTAGATGTGCTGTACACCTATCTGAATCCGAAGATAACGCTGTAAAATCCGTATTACGTAGTTTTATTTCACGCAATACGCAATACGAACGTATGCAAGAAGGACGCCTATGAGCATCTCTCCTTCTCTTGAAACTGCTCCAACCTGGTGGTACCCCTGGCAAATCCGGCTGCGGTTGTGGCGGCGCGGTCTGGCCGAATTTTATGGCGAACTGACCCATCACCCCATTTCATTGCTGGGGGGAATTATTGTGCTGCTCTTTATTTTGGCGGCTACGTTTGCGCCCTACATCACCGTTCACAACCCCGAGACCGGTAGCCTGCGCGCCCGGCTCAAACCGCCTGCCTGGCAGGCCGAGGGCCTGGCCGAATACCCGCTTGGCACTGATGCCCAGGGCCGCGATTTGCTCACCCGGATTGTCTTTGGGGCGCGGGTATCGCTGGCGGTGGGGATTTTGACCGTAGCCATTTCCGTGGCGGTGGGCTTGCTGTTGGGCGCGCTGGCCGGCTACTATCGCGGCTGGCTGGATACGGTGCTGTCTCGCTTTGCCGATTTGCTGATGGCTTTTCCCTTTTTGATATTTGCCATTGCCATGATGGCCTTTATTGGGCCGGGCTTTGGCAACCTGATTCTGGCCCTGACCTTCAAAGGCTGGGTGGAATTTTTCCGGCTGGTGCGCGGCGAAATGATGAGTGAGAAAACCCGCGAGTATGTTGAAGCCGCCCGCGCCCTGGGCCGCAACCACCCGGCCATCATCACCACCGAGATTCTGCCCAACATCGTCCAATCGGTTTTTGTGGTGGGTACGCTGCGCATGGGCTTTTTCATCGTCACCGAAGCCTCGCTCAGTTTTTTGGGGCTGGGTATTCAGCCCCCCACCCCGGCCTGGGGGTCAATGGTGGCCGCCGGCCGAGATGTGATTCTATCCGCCTGGTGGGTCTCTACCCTGCCCGGTCTGGCTATCGTGCTGCTGGTGCTCTCGCTCAATCTGTTTGGCGAGGGTCTGCGCGACATTCTGGACCCCCGGCTGAAGGTAGAGTAGCAATTGGCAGGGCAGCAAGTGGGGTTTTTATGAATGGCTCCTCCTAGCCACTTGCTGCTCTGCCACCTGGTTCAAAGATAATGGATAACAACATACCTGTGCTGGAACTGAAAAATTTAACAACGGTTTTTCCCACCAGACGAGGCGAAGTGCGAGCCGTCAACGGCGTCAATCTGCGGGTGAACCCCGGCGAAATTCTGGGCATTGTGGGCGAGTCCGGCTGCGGCAAAAGCACGGTGCTGCGCTCTATTTTGCGTCTCATCGACCGGCCCGGCCGCATTGCCGCAGGGCAGATTCTCTTCAAAGGCCGGGACCTGCTGGGCGTGTCGTCAGGGGCTATGCGGGATGTCCGGGGTAAGGAAATTTCGATGATTTTTCAAGACCCGCTCAGCACCCTCAACCCCGTGTTTCCGGTGGGTGAGCAAATTAGAGAGGCGCTGCGGCTGCACGGTCTCATTAAAAGCGGTTCGTCGCTGCCCTGGCCGTTTGACGGCGCCCGCCGCGCCCGGGAAAAAAAGCGGGTGCTGGAGGTGATGGCCGAAGTCGGCATCCCCGCCCCCGAAGCCCGTTACCGGGCCTACCCGCACCAGTTTTCCGGCGGTATGCAGCAGCGGGCGCTAATTGCCATCGGCCTGGCTTGCGAGCCGGCCCTGCTGCTGGCCGATGAACCCACCACCGCCCTGGATGTGACCATCCAGGCCCAAATTGTCAACCTGATGCAGCGCATCAACCGCACCCATCAAACCGGCATCATTTTGGTAACGCACAATCTGGGGCTGGCCGCCGAGTTTTGTCACAACATCGCCGTGATGTACGCCGGGCGCATTGTGGAACGCGGCCCGGTAGAGCAGGTGGTCAACGAACCCAAACATCCTTACACTCAGGGCTTGCTGGCCTGCCTGCCGCGTCTGACATCCAGGGCGCAGGCTATCAACCCCATCCCCGGCAATGTGCCGGATTTGGCCGACCTGCCGCCCGGCTGCGCCTTTGCCCCGCGCTGCCCCCTGGTGCAAGATGCCTGCTGGCAGGCCGATTTGCGCCTGCGGGCCGTCACCCCCGGCCATTATGCCCGCTGCATCCAGTATGAGGCCGGCGAACGTTACACCCTGGAAGCCAACAACGAGGCGAACAAAGCAGAAACACAACCGAAGGATTAAAATTAGTTAGCCCGGCCAATTTAACAATAAAGTTGCTGTCACAACAAATCGGGAGGAATATTTGTGAAAGCCATTGTATACACAGAATACGGATCGCCGGATGTTCTTCAGCTCAAAGAAATAGAAAAACCGGCTCCGAAAGACAATGAAATATTGATAAGAGTCCATGCCACCACGGTCAATTACGGAGATATTACGGCCCGGAATTTCAAAAATATCACCCCGCGCCAATTCAATATGCCTTTTCTCTTTTGGCTGCTGGGGCGAATAGATTTTGGACTCAACAAACCAAAAAGAAAAATCCTGGGGAGTGAATTTGCCGGCGAAATTGAAGCAACTGGCAAAGATGTAACGCGCTTTAAGAAAGGCGACCAGGTTTTTGGTTATCTTGGCCAGAGCATGGGCGCTTATGCCGAGTATCTATGCCTGCCCGAAGACAGAACAGTGGCCCTAAAACCGGCCAATATGAGCTATGAGGAAGCCGCTGCCGTTCCTTACGGAACTATCATGGCCTTGCATTTGCTCCAAAAAGTAAAGGTTCAGCCAGGGCAAAAAGTGTTGATCAATGGGGCCAGCGGCAGCATCGGTTCGGCAGCTGTCCAGATTGCCGCGCACCACTTTGGGGCAGAAGTGACCGGAGTCTGCGGCACGCCAAGATTGGAATTTGTGAAATCTCTGGGCGCTGACAAGGTGATTGATTACACCCAGCAGAACTTTACCCAAAGCGGCGAAACCTATGACCTTATTTTTGACATCCTGGGCAAGAGTTCATTTTCACAGAGTAAAAGCGCGCTAAAGCCAAACGGGCGCTATCTTTTAGCCAGCTTTAAAATGAAGCAACTTTTCCAGATGCTTTGGACTTCGATGGCAGGCAGCCAGAAAGTAATCTGCACGCTTGCACCGGGCGGTCTTGAAGATTTGGTTTCTGTTAAAGAACTGATTGAAGCGGGGAAGATTAAAGCAATCATTGATAAATGTTTTCCGTTGGCGCAGGCTGTCGAGGCGCACCGCTATGTTGAAGCAGGGCACAAAAAGGGAATTATTGTTATCACTGTATAAAGCCAGCCTGCTGTGCAAATTTCTATTTCCAGCCAACCACAATAGAAGCATAAAGGCCATCAAAGGTATGACTCAATGAACCAACCTGCGCCACCTCAAAACGGTATCCCGCTGGTAGAAGCGCGAAATATCAAAAAATATTTTCCCATCCAGGTCAATCTGCTGGGCAAACTCCTGGCCGGCCAAAAAGACCAACTGGTTAAAGCAGTGGATGACGTTAGCCTGAAGATTTACCCCGGCGAAACCGTGGGGCTGGTAGGCGAAAGCGGCTGCGGCAAAACCACCCTGGGCCGGGTAATGACCCGCCTGTACGAGCCAACCGCCGGCCAACTTC
Source organism: uncultured Caldilineaceae bacterium (assembly GCA_964486935.1). Classification (GTDB taxonomy): domain Bacteria; phylum Chloroflexota; class Anaerolineae; order 4572-78; family J111; genus CAZAPG01. The sequence goes on from CAZAPG010000005.1 coordinate 110,769, forward strand.
TCTTCCGCAACCGGCCGGTGGTGGGCGACCGCGTTGACGTTTCGGCGGCAACGCAGGCCGATGCCTTAAAGCAGTCCAGCCAGGTATTGTTCGACGACTCCGCCGCCGTCACAGTCCATGAAGATATGGAGGCCCAAACGCGCTATCTGAGCTTTTTTCGCGTCACCCAGATTATCTTTCAAAACCCCTACTCCTCACTGAACCCGCGCAAAACTGTGCGCGATATTGTTGGCGTGGCCCTGCGCCAGCGCGGCCTGCACGACGCCCAGGAGCGCGAGGCCGAAATTTTGCGCCTGCTCAAGCGGGTCGGCCTGAGCGAGCGCCACATTGACGCCTATCCCCACCAGTTTTCCGGCGGCCAGCGCCAGCGCATTGGCATTGCCCGCTCGCTGGCGGTGCAGCCCCAATTTATTGTGGCCGACGAGCCGGTTTCGGCCCTGGATGTGTCAATTCAGGCGCAGGTCATTAACCTGCTGCAAGAGCTGCAAACGGAATTTGATTTAACCTACCTGTTCATTGCCCACGACCTCAGCGTAATTTACTACCTCTGCAACCGGGTGGCCGTGATGTATCTGGGCCACATTGTTGAAGAGGCCGAAACGCAATCGTTGTTTGACCAGCCCCGCCACCCCTACACCCAGGCGCTGCTGGCCGCCATCCCCGTGGTTGATAAAGCCGCCCGCCGCGAGCGGATTATCCTTGAAGGCGCAGTGCCCAGCCCCATCGACCCGCCCTCCGGCTGTCCCTTTCATACCCGCTGCTTTGCCAAAAAAGGGCCGGAGTGCGAAAATGAATATCCGCCCCAGTTTGAGGTTGAGGGGCATAAAGTGGCCTGCTGGCTGTATGAATAAGGTTTGGGAGATTGGGCGATTGCCTCTAGCCCGCTAACCCCCCCTTTGCCTGAAAACAAACCGATGAAAACCAATACCACCCCCCAAATCATTACCATTCGCGGCAACCATTTTCAAATGGGCTACCAGCACGGGCAACAGGTCAAGCGATTGCGCAACCGCATTGTTACCGCTATCGACATTCGCCTGAGGCAGCTTAAGCAAGATGGCGCGGACAGCGCCTTTGAACAACTTGTGGCCGACACCCAACAGGTGTTGCAAACCGTAGACCCGGCCACCATTGAACTGATTGGCGGGTTGGCCGCCGGCCTGAGATTGCCGTTTGAGCAACTGCTGCGTTACAATCTGGTCGCCTTTTTGCGCGATGCGCTGACGACCCGCAGGAAGGCTGGCGGCATGGCGGCTGAAGGCTGCACCACCTGGGCTGCCAGTGGCCCTGCTACCGCAGATGGTCAACCAATTCTGGCCAAAAATAGAGATTACCGGCTGGAGCATCTGCCTTTGCAACTGGTTGTGCGGGCCGAACCGGCCCAGGGGTATCGTTATACCTACATTACCAGCGCCGGCAGCCCCGGCGTGTTTGTAGCCGGTTTCAATGAGGCCGGCCTGGCTCTGGCCGATACCCACGTTCCCTCGCCCGATGTGGGCGCGGGCCTGCCCACCTATGCCCTGTCGATGCACATTTTAGAGGAGCAGGCCACGGTGCGCTCGGCGCTGGAATATCTGCAAGCCACCCCCCGGCTGGGGCGCAACAACCTGCTGCTGGCCGACGCCGGCGGCGATATGGCCCTGTTTGAAATTGGCCATCGCCACAGCGCCGTTGTGGAAGCCGAAGCGGGTCTGTTGGTTAACACTAACCATTACCTCAGCCCGGCCATGCAGCCCTATTTTGTTGAAACCGACCCCGAACCCGGCAATACCTTACGGCGATACGAGGCAGCCAAAAGCGCGTTGCGCGACGCCTATGGCCGGATTGATGTTCCCCTGTCCCGGCAGCTAATGGCCCGGCACAGCGACTTGCCGGATGCAATCTGCCGCCATCCCCGCCCCGGTTCGGAAACCAGCACCATCTCCGCAACAATTTTTTTGCCGGTTCAGCGTCAAATGCTCTTTTGCCACGGCCAGCCCTGCAGCCATGCATATCACTCGTTTAACTACGCTTAATTCCCTCCATTTCATTTAGGACCTAAACAATGAGCTTCTTGCCCACTGAGCAAGAAAGTTTCTCGCCAAGACGCAAAGAGCGCAAAGTTTTTCAATAATTTTTTCTTGGCGTACTTGGCGTCTTTGCGTGAGTCAAAAACCCTGTTTGGTTGCGGCTGGTCCGCGTTAGGATAAGCCCCTCTTTTTTTCAATCGGCGTTGGTCTGGTGCGAGGGGCCTGCCCCGTAGTTTTTCCATCAACCCTTCAACCTTCTGTCTTGTCCATATCGCTTCCGGCTGCTGGCCTGATTCCGCAGAATGTGTATTGCCAGTTTAATTGCCCGCTCATTCTTTTTGACCGGGCGACTGAGACACATTTGGCACGCTGTTGGAACGGTTGCCGGCGGCATTTTGCACATTTTTGGGATACGCCACGCTTAAACTAAAAGCAAATCGTGAACATATTCTTTAAGGAGACACCCCAAATAATAAACCTGTCCGAAATGAGGGGATGAGAAGCTGCTTAAAAGGCTTGCCCCCGGCCCATTCCCTGAGCGGCTATCTTTAAAGGCGTATCATTATTAAGAAGGAGATAAATTATGGAAAACAGCATAAAAACCTTAGAAGTGGTCCCGACGACCGGTTCAAATGGACACGGAAGTAACGGTTTCAGCGGAATCCAGGCAAGCTGGCAGAGCATATCAATCTCGCAGTTGCGCGCCGCTGTGAAGGGCCGGGTCATCACCCCGGAGAATGCCGATTACGACGCTGCGCGTATCCGTTTAAACCTCGAATATATCCGTCGCCCGGCCCTGATTGTTCGTCCTGTGGATGAATATGACGTGTCGTATGTCGTATCGCTGGCGCGCGAGACGGGCATGGAATTGGCGGTACGCAGCGGCGGTCACAGTCTGCCAGGATTCAGCACTGTAGACGACGGAATCGCACTCGATCTTTCCAGTATGAAAGGTTTGGAAGTCGACGTGGAACAGCGTACTGCCTGGGCTGAGGCGGGTCTGACTGGAGGGGAGTACACCGTTATGGCGGCAAAATATGGTCTGGCGACCGGGTTCGGCGATACCGCGTCGGTCGGTATCGGCGGGCTAACCACCGGCGGCGGTATCGGCTACCTTGTCCGCAAGTGCGGCCTGACCATCGACAACCTGCTCGCTGTACAAATTGTGACCGCCGATGGCCAGATTCGTTATGTTGATGCGGAGACCCATCCAGACCTTTTCTGGGCAATTCGGGGCGGCGGCGGCAACTTTGGCGTAATCACGAAATTCAAGTTCCGCCTGCATCCGGTTAATATCGTTGCCGGCGGCATGCTCATATTGCCTGCCAAAGCAAACGTGATGGCCGCCTTTGCGGCCGCCGCCGAGGCTGCGCCGGACGAGCTTTCCACTATTGTCTATACCCTACCTGCTCCACCTGAACCTTTTATCCCGGAAGAGTATCACGGGCAGATTGTCATGTTGGCGAAAATGGTCTACGCGGGCGATATAGATGAAGGTATGCGGGTAATTGAACCTTTCCGTCACCTGGCTGAACCCATCGTGGATATGCTCGGACCGATGCCGTATCACGAAATCTACTGGCCGGCCCCCGTTGACGGCACGTTGTTTACCCTGCGCTCAAAATTTCTGGACAAGTTCGATGAACGCACTGCGCAAATCATGCTGGACCAGCTTTACGCCTCACCCGCAAATATAACCATCGCCGAGTTTCGCATATTGGGTGGGGCCATGGCCCGCGTTCCCGCCGACGCGACGGCGTTCGCGCACCGTTCCGCCCGTATCTTCGCAAATTTCATCATCCAGTTTGAAAACCACGACGATCGTCCCTTTTTTGAAGCGTGGGTGGTGAAAGCGATTGCTGCGCTCGACCCGGGTAACGGCGTCTACATTAACTTTGTTGGAAACGAGGGCAAAGCGCGTTTGCACGACGCCTATCCCAGGGCAACTCTGGAACGGCTGGCGGCAATCAAGGCCAGGTACGACCCAACCAACCTGTTCCGCCGCAATCACAACATCGCGCCGAAGGCCAGTTAAGTTAGATAGAGCAGGCGGGTATGGCCCAATAGGGCTTGCCCGCCGCGTGATTCACGGTACTCGATAGTATACCGAATGAGAGACGGCAAGCAGTATGGAATCCGAGATTATTCAAGTTATAGCCGGTTTCGTCTCAACCCTGATTTTTGCCGGCAGCAAGATACCTATGCTGATGAAAGCATTTAAAACAAAAGATGTGGGGTCTTACAGCCAGGGACAAATTGTATTGAGCGTTGCCGGCAACCTTATGTACTGGCTGTATGTGATTAGCCTGCCTGTTGGTCCAATCTGGTTTTTGCAAGGCTTTTTCACCATATCTGATATTTTGATGCTTTTATTTTATGTTCGATATCAAAATGTTAGATAATAGCGTGACGCTTCCTGCGTCCCTGCGTCCCTGCGTCCCTACGTCCCTACGTCCCTACGGGACAGCGACGAGAAATGAAAACAGGGGGCTTAGGGGGGCACCCCTTCAACTTCGCTCCCCGGCCCGGGCAGGACAGGCCCTCAGGCCCCGGCCTGCGGCGCTATTTTCATAGAGGTAAACAAAATTGTAAACAGGAGCTAAAAATGAAAGTCAACTTACAAGAAGAAATTATGGCAAATGATGACGGCAAAGGATTATCTACTAAAAACTCAAACTATCCTATTATTGAACTGCGCGTTGCCTTCACAACTGCTGATTATGAACGGTTGGTAAAATTCTACTGTGATGGCCTTGGCATTGAGCCGGTAGATTTTTGGCACAATGGCCAGGGCCGGGCGCTTATTCTCGATATGGGTCAGGCTACTTTGGAAATTTTTGACGAAACACAGGCAGAGACAATTGACCAAATTGAGGCAGGACAACGCCTGAGCGGGCAGATTCGGTTTGCCCTGCAAGTGCCCAATTTAGAGGCGGCTATGGAGCGGTTACTGGCCCATGGGGCAACATTGGTTCATCCACCGGTTATTACGCCGTGGGGTGATTATAACGCGCGCCTCCAAGACCCTGACGGCATGCAAATTACCCTATTTCAAACACATGATAATAACAAACATTTACCGTCATAATTTGTGTAGCTCATTCAAAGCGTCAGCGATAGCCTCGGTCAGTGACATCGCCCGACCCTGCTCCCAGGCTGAAGCGAAGACGTCCTGGTCTAAAGCCGCCTGGATGAGGGCCAGATTGCGATTATATTCTACCTGATCTGCCGGCCACCACGATGCCCCGGCGTCGCAAACCTGCGCCTCGGCGGCGGCCAGCAGACGAGCGGCTAGTTGGGGCCGGGCTTGGGCCACCACTGCCAGACTGGCCAACCCGGCCACGCACTCGGCCATACCGCGCTTGTTACCCATCTCCTGAAACATACCCAGGCTCTCGCGGAAATTGGCCTCGGCCTGCGCGTAATCCCCCCGGTGTTGAGCCACATAGCCCAGGCTGTGAAGCGAGCGGGCGATATCCGGTCTGTCGCCGGTTTTTCTGAACAGCGTCTGGCTTTCCTCGTAGCTGCGTTGGGCCTGCTCGAAATCACCCTGAATCCGGGCCACCTCGCCCAGGTTGTTCAAAACATTAGCCACCAACCAAATGTCGCTGTTTTCTTTAGCCACGGCTGCCGCCTGCTCTAACCAGTTGCGGGCGGTGACATATTCCCCACGGGCAACAGCTATATTTCCCAGATTTAAAAGGGAGTCGGCAATAAACCACCAGGCATTGAGCCGTTTTCCAATGGCCAGAGATTCCTCAAATGTGCGTTGCGCCATGGCCGAGTCGCCCTGGTAAAGCGCCAGTACGCCCCAGGCGAGCAACGCCGACCCCAACCACCGATCAGCCCCCAACGCTCGTGAGATGGTTATGCTCTCGCGCAAGCGCTTTTTTGCCTCGGCCAGGTCACCCTGCATCAACGCCAGCGAGCCGCTGCCCATCAGAAATGAGGCCTGGCCCACTGTGCGGCGTTTTTCGCTGGTTAAAGTCATAAAACGTTGACACCAGGCCCGACCCTCGCTGAGATAACCGCGCCGGTACCAGAACCAATATAAAATACCAATCATCCGCAGCCCTAGCTCTATCTCATCTGTCCTGGTCAGACTCCAGGCTAACATCGCCCTTATATTATCGTGTTCTTCCTCTGCCCAATCCAGCCCAAGACCCCCGTAAAAATGAAAATTTAGCCCAATTTGATCGAGTTGGGCCGCAAAGTAGTCGGCATGCTGGCGTTGTAATGTCTCTAACTGGCCGCTGTCTGCCAGCCGCTCCAGGGCATATTCCTGAATTGTCTCCAACATTTTGAACCTTGGTTCATGGCCGCTGCTATCTTGTTGAACCAGCAAGCTTTTGTTAAGCAGAGAGGTAACTCCCTCCAAAATGTCCGGCGAGGCGTTACCGGCGCTGCAAATGGACTCGGCGGTTTCCAGCGTAAAGCCTCCCACAAAGACAGCCACGCGGCTGAACAAGGTCTGCTCGGCCTGATCCAGCAAACTATAGCTCCAATCAATGGTGTTGCGCAACGTTTGCTGCCGGGCCGGCATATCCTGAGCGCCGCCTGTCAATAACTTCAAGCGGCTGTTCAGGCGAGTCAATAAGGTTTGGGGCGGTAACAGCTTAATCCGGGCAGCGGCCAGTTCAATGGCCAGGGGCAAGCCATCCAGCCGGTGACAGATTTCGACTACCGCCGCTGCATTTTCGGTGGTCAGGGTAAAACCGGCGGGAGTCGCCTGCGCCCGCTCGATAAATAGTTGGATGGCTTCAGACTGCTTCAGCATCTCTAACGACTCGACTTGAGATGGCTCCGGCAAGCTCAAGGGGGGAACCAGAAATTCGTACTCGCCCTGCAAGTGCAGCAACGCTCGGCTTGTAACTAATATTTTGAGCCGGGGCGCCGCCGCCAGCAACTCGGCAATAACCGGCGCGGCAGTCACAATCTGCTCAAAGTTGTCTAATACCAGGAGCAACTGCTTCTCCTGAAGGACGCTTTTCAAAATTTGCAGCGCGGGTTGGCCGCCGCCTTCGCGCACATTCAACTGCCGGGCTATGGTGGAGGCGAGTAATTGGGGGTCACTGAGGCTGGCTAACGGCACAAAAAAGACGCCATCGGCAAAATAATCTTGTGATTCGGCGGCTACCTCTAAACTCAGGCGGGTTTTGCCGGTACCGCCCGGGCCGGTCAGGGTTAGCAGTCGCACCGGGGGTGTTTCCTGAGTGAGCAGGCGGCAGACTGCGGCGACTTCTCGTTGCCGGCCGATAAAGGCGGTTGGTTGGGTTAGTAGGGTGCGTTTCGGCTGAGATTCAGGCCCTTCAGCTTCGCTCATTTCTTGATGGGGATGTTGGCTCAGGTTTTGCCTGTTGGTTACGCCACTTTCTGGGGTAACTGTTGGGGAGGGGGGTGGCAGGCGATTGGCTTTGATAGCTTCATACAGGGCGGTGGTTTCAGCAGAAGGTAAGATGCCCAATTCCTCTTTTAGGGTCTGCGCACAAAGCTGATATTGCCGCAAGGCCGCCGCCGGCTGGCCCGACCAGGCGTACAACTGCATGAGCCGGCGGTGGGCCGGTTCGTGCAGTGGATCCAGGGCCAGCCAACGCCGGGCGTAGCTGATGGCCTGCTCGCCCAGGGCGTCGCGCTGTTGGCTCAAAAGCTGCACCAAACGCTCTAGCGCCCCGGCCAGTTCTCGGCGCAGACTTTCCGTCTCAAAAGTTTGCCAGGTGTCAAAGTCTGGGCTATCGGACAGGGTAAACCCGGCCAGAAAATCGCCACGGGCCAGAGCGACCGCCTGGGTGAGTGAGTTTAGACAGGTTGAACAGACCTCATCAACCGGGTGGCCGTGCTGGTTGCCCACGGCCAGTAACTCCCGAAAATGGTCAACATCCAGCCACAGGTTGGGGTGGGGCGGCAGCCGCACCATCTGGTGGTCTAACTCCAGCCAGCCCTGCCCCAGGCTTTTGTTCAAGACCCACAACATTCGCCGTACTTCGCCCCGGGCGCTGGGGGGAGCGTAATCGGGCCAGAGTAAGGCAGCCAGGGCCTGGCGAGTGTGCGGCTGGCGGGTCGCCGCCAAATAAGCCAGCAAAGCCAGGGCTTTGTGATGGCTGAGCGAAATCGGTTCGCCGTTAAGTTCCAGACGCGGCGCGCCCAGAAAATGCAAAGCCAGTTGAGCCATGCCATCCCCTTTGGGAAACAAAAATTGGGGATTAGGGGTTAGCGGACCATTCATCCCTAATCTCCAACTCCTAACTCCTGATTGGCAGAAGGGGTTGAGCTGCAAAAATAAGGTTAATTATAGCTTGCCGGAAAAGTTTGTCCAGAATTTATTGTTTTTTGTGGCAGGGTTTCTCATCAAAAAGGGCCGGTCAGTAATGTGTAGACCGTCACCGCCCGGAACCCAACCGGTCCGGGCTTAGCGCGGTTTGAGGGGTCTATTCAGTATTCACGACTTTTTCCCTCAGCGCGTCGTTTCCACCCATAGCCGCCGGCCATCGGTGACAAATTCAACTGTGCCGCGCTGGTCGGTGCGGAGGATGGGCAGGCCGAAGGCGGCGTATCGCTCCAGCACCTCCGGCGCGGGGTGGCCAAAGCGATTATCCTCTCCCACAGAAATGATCACCAGTTGCGGGTCAACCGCCGCCAGAAACGCCTGGCTGGAAGAGGTTTTGCTGCCGTGATGCGGACTCTTGAGCACGGTGGCTTTTGGCAGTTGGCCTGACAACACCAACCGGCGCTCCACCTCGGCTTCAATATCGCCGGGCAGCAGAAAGCTGACCCGCCCGTATTGCAGGTGCAGCACCAGCGAGCGGTTGTTGGGTTCCGCGATACCGGCCAGCGCCGGGCCGGGGCTGATCAGGGTGGCGGTAATGCCATGCCCCAGCGCCAGTTGCATCCCGGCCTGGCCCACAATGGGGGTCAGTTGGATATCCGTCAATTCAGTTTCCCACTCTTGAAATAGCTGGCTATCAGCCTCAACATCTGTCACCAGGGCTTGTTCCAGCCGGTACCGCTCCGGCAGCGAGACCAGCCCGGCCAGATGATCGGCATCCGGGTGGGTGTTGATGACCAGTTCCAGGGTGCGGTCCCAAAAAGGCATCTGCTGGCCCAGCCGCCAGTTCAGCTCGGTGGGGGAAGGGCCGCCATCAATCAACACCTGGCGGCCATCGGGCAGGGTAATCAGGATAGCGTCGCCCTGGCCGACATCCAGAAAAGCCACGCGCAGCCGGCCATCGGGCAACGACAGCACCGCCAGCCAGATGAGCAGGGCCGGGATGGACACGCCGGCCAGCATCAGCCGGGTTTGCAGCGAGCCGAAGCGGGGCCGGGCAAAGTGGGGGCGCGATTCGTCATTGCCGGGGCGGGGTTGGTTGAGCCGCCAGATGGCGGCGGCCATGGCGGCGTAGAGCAGCGCCAGCAACCACAGCGGCAGCGTCCCCAAATCCAGCGAGGCGTAGGGCAGGCGAACGGTTTGTTCGACCACCCACACCGACCAGGCCAGGGGCAGCCAGACCAACCAGCCAAGGGCCTGGCCCAACGGCAGCCAGAGCATCCCGGCCAATGTGGCTACTGCGCCCAAAATCATAATCGGCGGTTGGGCGGGTAAAATCAGCAAGTTGGAGAGCAGTGCCACCAGCGACAACCGGCCAAAGTGGTAAACGATGAGCGGCGCGGTGATGATTTGGGCGGCCAGGGTGATAATGAGCAACTGGCTGAGCAGGGTCATGGTCAGGCCCAAATGGTCGGTGTTGAGGCGTCGGCGGAGCAGGCCAAAGGTGACACGCTCCAGCGGGGGAACCAGCACAATCAGCCCCAGCGTGGCCACAAAACTGAGTTGAAAGCCAACATCCCACAAAATCAGCGGGGTGATGAGGGTCAAGATAAAGGCGGAGAAGAAGAGCGAGTTGAGCGCTATCCCCGGTCGCCCCAGCCAGATAGCCATTATCCAGACAAGACCCATGACCGCCGCCCGGCTTACAGCAGCATCGGCTCCTACCAGCAGAGTGTAAATTATAACGCCGGCCATTGCCAGCGGCGGCGCGTAACGTATGCCCACTATTTGTTTACCCAGTAGCAGCAAAACCCCGGCAATTACGGCAATATTGCTGCCGGATATAACAATAATGTGCGAGGTGCCGGTCAGGTTGAAATCTTCGTATAGGGCGCGGGGAATGCCGGTTTGAATTCCCAGCAAAATTCCATTGAGCAGCGAGGCGTAAGGCTCGGACAGAATGCGGTTGATGGTGCGCGACGCCCTGGCTTTAAAGGTCAACAAGGCCGACCAAACGGGGGTGCCTTGATTGGTTTCAAGCAGTTCAATCTGCGGGCGGCGCACCAGCGAATGGATGCCAAAGCGGGCCAGGTAATCTCGGTAGGAGAAGTTTTCAAAAACGGGCGGCGTTTCGAGTTGGCCGGTTACGGCCAGGCGGTCGCCGTAAAAACGTTCGGGGTAGCGGGGCGCGCGAACCAGCACCAGCCCTGTTACCGGCTGAGTCGTATTGCCCTGTTGCAGCAATTCGGCTTGCAGCCGCAGGTTGATGTAATTATCGTGCACGTCCGGCTCGTCAATTACAGGGCCGGTGATTTTTACGGGGTTGGAGGCATCATTGTAAAAGGCAATGTGTGAGGCGTTGAAAACGGGTTGAAAAAAGGCAAAACGAAAGGCCCCCAGCAGCAGCGCCAGCATTAGCCCGGCCCACATTTGGGGCGCAGAGCGGTAGAGAATGAGCGCCGCCAGGGCCGGCAGGCAGGCGATTATGGCCACCGGCCAGGGCAGGTCAACCCAGCGAGCCAGGGCAATACCTGCAATCCAGGCTAAACTTAAACGGGCCAGTTGAGGCATAAAAAAATCTCCTGGGGGGAGATGTTAACACGGCTAAAGGCAGAAAGTCAACGAAACTTATTTGCGTACTTCAAAAATATCGGTAGCCATAACAGTATCGTTGACGTAAAGCTCCAGTTTGTAAAGCCCCTCGCCGCGCGGCACTAAATAGCTGTAAGATTTGGCCTGCTCGCCATAGGGCCATTCAGATTCTTCTCTGGCAACCTCTACGCCATTTTTGTACCAGACCACGGCAAAGTTGACGCCCTGGGGAATGCCGCTAAAGGGATACAGGGCATAAATGGCGGCAATGCCGTCGGTAAATCTGTCGGCAGGGTTGATGGGTTCCATATCTTCGGTAATATCTTCGGCAAATTCAATCGGCCCCATTCTGGCTCCGGGAGGGGCAGGGGTGCGCCCGCTCTGGGTAGGAAGAGGGATACCTCCAACCGGGGTAGCGGTGTTTGTGGGTACGGGTGTGGGTGTATCTGTAGGGGGTGGCGTAAAAGTAGGCGTGGCGGTGGGGGGCAGCGGGGTAAAGGTTGGAGTGGCGGTAGCAGGCACGGGCGTAGCGGTAAAGGTTGGTGAGGGTGGTGGGGTGGCGGTGGTTGTTGGCGTTTGGCTGGGTTGTGGCGTGGCGGTGGGCAGCAAGGGTTCTTCTGTTTCCTCGGGAAGCGCCTGCTCTGAGGTGAGCGGCTGAAATTCTGTTTCCGGGAGCGCATTTGTAGGAGAAGGTTCAGGGGTTGGCATCGGCGTGGGTGCAGCATCTTGGGCAACAGCAGCTGGCTCACCTACCGGCGATTCAGAGGCAACAGACTCGGCCTGGGGCGACAGACCCAAACGGAGGGTTGCTAACCAGCCGCCCAAAAATAAAGCGGTAATGGCTATCCACACAAAAATTGAGAGGCGGGCGCGTTGAGCGCGAATAGCTTCTTGTTCTCTTACAATGGGAAAAATGGCGCTTTCAGCCTCTTTTTGAGAGCGAAAGGCAATAAGCACGGCTATCACCGTAGCGCCGATGCTAATTGCAGCTAATATTAACAGGATTGTTGGCAGGTTGGCCATACCAATATTTACTCCACAATCACAATTTGGTCTGGATGGTCCACAATAATTTCTGGCGCATTTTGATAAAGTTTTACCAGCCCGGTAACCTGAACCTGTTTGTTTTTATAAAGCTCTTCCGGCGGCGCTAAAAATAACGGCCAGGCATCGGGAAAGATAGCGACCTTAAAAGTACTGCGAAAATCTTTATCAAAATTCAAAAAGACTACCTTGCCGGAGTTGTAGGTGTCAACCACCTCTCCTTCAACGGTAACGGTTTGGCCGGAGTAGGCAGCGGCATCGGCCCAGGAAATTACCTGCGGTTCAGGCGACTCAGTTTGATCACCTGCTTTGGGTGTTGGCTGGGGCGCGGCGGTAACAACCGGCGTGACTGTGGTTGCCGCCGGTTCGGTTGCGTTGGTAGGGGTATTTTGGCCGGCAGCCAACTGTTGCGGACAATTGCAGTGAGTCAACACAACCTGCCCGTGGGTTAACCCAACCTCAATTTGCCACGGCTCTGTGATGATGATTTCTGGCTTGCCTTGATATTCTTGAATTACGCCTTCAATGCGCACCAGTTTGCCATAAAACAACTCCTCTGGCGGCGCGGAAAATTTGGGCCAATCATCGGGAAAGATAACTGCGGTAAATCCCTCTTTATAATCTTCGGTAAAATTTAAAAACACCACGTTGCCGGTGTTATGACTGCGAACCACGGTACCTTCCACGGTTACTTTTTCGCCAATAAAGTCGGCGGCATCGGTAAAGGGGATGACGTCATCGCGGGGGCCGGAGGGCCACACCAGGTTTTCCACGTCATCGGAAGGGAGTGGCCGGTTTGAGATTGCGGCGGGCGCCGGGGTATAAGTTGGGTAGGGCGTGTAGGTGGGGTAGGGCGTGTAGGTGGGGTAGGGAGTTGGCGGAACTTGAGATTGACAGGCAACCCCGGCAAAGATTGTCACGAGTATCAAACTGACCTTCCACAAAAACCGCATTGACAAAATCCTTGTTTGCGCTGTACTTTTACCTTAAGCAGTGAGGGCAACGAGGTAGTATACCGCTATTAAACCGTAGAGTCAATCACAAAATAAACCGCGGTTACGGGGTACCATCGGTGGGAGTGGCTGTGTCGACGGGTACAGTGGGTGTGCTGGTGGCGGGTACGGTGGTAGCGGTTGGCGTGAGGGTGGCCGTTGGTGTATCGGTGGCGGGTGTAATAGTAGCGGTTGGCGTGGGAGTAAAAGTTGGAGTGGCGGTAGCGGGTACAGTAGTGGCGGTTGGCGTAGGGGTGACTGTAGGCGTATTGGTAGCGGTGGGGGTATGGGTTGGCGTAAATGTTGCGGTGGGTGTAGTGGTAGGCGGCAGGGTGCCGGTAGGCGTAGCTGTAGGCGTCGGCGGAATTGGCGTTTCAGTTGGCGTAGGCGTTGGCGGCGGGGGGGTATTGGTGGGTTGGCTGGTTGGAAATGATTGAGTTGGGGTAGGCTCAAGGGTGTTGGTGGGGGTGCGCGCAGGTTGGGGCGATGTGTCATCAGGGGGGGGCGTAGCGGTGGAGGTTGGCGTTGCAGTGATAAAAAAGGCAGGGGTTGGCGTAAATGCAAAAAGGGTTGGCGTGGGCAACTGGCTTTTAGGCGCCGAGGCCAGCGCAGCAATACCTGCACAATAACAGGGAATGGTCATTAAAATTATGCCCAAAAGTACGGCATAAATATTGCGTTTGTGTCGGGGTAAATTTCCCCACCACCGATTGAGACTCAATATAGGCTCCGGTTTCTTATCTGGTTAAAAACTGGTGAAAATGTTTGGGGTTCAGCAACGCCTTTGGCAGAAATTCTGAACGCTGAACCGCTGAACTGGCAAACTATTTATTGAGGAGGCATGATAGATGCCAGGGATTAATTGTCAAAATAGAAGGGTTAGGCTTGGGGCGGCTTGCCAACCGGCAAAATTAAGTGGAATTTGCTGCCGGGGTATTGGTCCGGGTTGTATCCTTCGCTTTCTACCCATAGCGAGCCGCCGTGCGCTTCGGCCACGCCTCTGGCAATTGGTAGCCCTAACCCGGCCCCGCCGCCCATAAAATCGGTTTTACTGGTGCTGTGGTGCTCAATTTCGCGCACTTCGTGGAAATGCTCAAAAATCAAATCTTGTTGGTCGGGTGGAATACCTACCCCGCTATCGCTCACTATAATCTTGATAAATTGGCTGGCAGCCGGTTGGTGGGCAGGAATTGAGGCATCATCGCCGCCAATTAGCCGGGCTGTTACTTCTATTTTGCCGCCATCGGGCGTGTATTTAACGGCGTTACTCACCAGGTTTCGCAAAATCTGGATGATTCGTTCGCCATCAACCCAAATGGGGGCAATGTGCCCAACATCGGCCATAACCAGGGTTTGCCGGCGACGGGCCACCACATTGGCAAAATCTTTGTGAATTTTGTTAAATAATGATGAGAGCGTAACCGGGGCGTAACTTAACTGCAAGGTTCCGGCCCGAATGCGGGTAACGTCGAGCATATCTTGCACAATGCCGCGCAGGCGGTCTACCCCAATTATTATCCCGTCGATAATTTCGTGCGTGGACGGGGCGGCGTTGGCTAAAAAAGGGCTGCCCGGCGTTGTCAAAATGCTCAAATAGCCGTGGACGGCGGCCAATGGCGTGCGCAGTTCGTGCGCGGCCAGGTCAATAAAGCGGGCTTTCATTTCGGCTCTGTATTCCAGCGCTTTGTTGGCCTCGGTTAGCTCACGCACTTTTTGCTCAAGGTGGTCTACCAAACGCTCGTTGTATTCGCGCAGGTAAATACTTTCCTGGTCAAGCGACACTTTTTCTCGCCGGCCCCCCAAAAATTCGGCCACCTGGTTGGGCAAGGCGTCTACATCAATGGGTTTGGCAATGTAACCGTCGCAGCCGGCGGTCAGGGCGCGCTCGCGGTCGCCGGCCATTGTTTTGGCAGTCAGGGCAATAATAGGGATGTGGCTCAACCGGGGGAAACTTTTAATGCGCGTGGCCGTTTCGTAGCCGTCCATCCCCGGAATATTGATATCCATCAAAATCAAATCCGGGGTCTCTTCTTGAGCAGCCTTAAGGCCGGTGAGTCCATCTACCGCTTCAACCACGCTATATCCGGCGCTTTGCAGTACCTGCGCTACCAAAATGCGATTGGCGGCGTTATCTTCAACGTACAAAATTTTGGCCATTAACTCAACCTGTAATCCAAATGCACAACGTTGTTATCTAAAGTCTCCGGCGGAATAACGGGAACCGTAAAATGAAAGGCGCTCCCCTGGCCCACTTTGCTATCTACCCACAGCCGCCCGCCATGCAGTTTGACCAGCCGGTAACTAATAGGGACTCCCAGGCCGGTTCCTTCGGCCCGGCGGGCGGTCGAGTCGTCAACCTGACGGAACGGCTCAAACACCTTGTCAATATCTTCTTTGTTAATGCCAATGCCTGTATCAACCACCGAAAAACATACAAACTCCTGTTCGTTTTCTGTAAGCCGGCGAATCCGCAGCGTAATTTTACCAGAGGCCGTAAATTTGGCGGCGTTTGAAAGCATATTGATGATAACCTGCCGAATGCGCTCCCGGTCGGCGTATATTTTGGGTAAACGCGGCTCAATCTCTTCGTTTAGCGTGATGGGTTTATCTTCAATTAAAATGTAGGTTGAAGCAATCAGCCCAACGGTAATTTCTTCAACCGAGACCCAGTTCATATCCAGCCGAATTTTACCGGCCTCGATTTTGGAGAAGTCTAAAATGTTGTTGACCAGCCCCAACAGGTATTTGGCGCTATCATAAATGAGCGACAGGTCGGTTTGTTGAATTTTGTTGAGCGGGCCAACCTGCTGGTTAAGCAGCAACTTGGCAAAGCCAATAATAGAATTAAGCGGCGTGCGCAGCTCATGGCTAACGGTGGCAATAAAATCGCTACGCACTTTATTGGCGTGGTGAAGCTGCTTTTTTACCTGAAATAGCTCGTACCTGGTTTGGGCCAATTCTTCGGTGAGGGCGTCAACCTGCTGTTCAAACTGCTCCAATTCTGCCAGCCGGGGCGACACGCGAGGCGAGGTATCTTCATTTTCCGGGGCATCTTTGTAAAGGACGCCCAATGCATCGAGCATGCTTAAAAAGCCGTCGCGGTCTGTTGAGAGCAGCGCCCCGGCCTCGGCGGCGTTGATTTTGCCCTGCTGAAAGAGCCAAATTACAAACCAGCGGTTTGACAGGCCGTGAACCTGGGCTTCGGTAAGACCCAGTTCAAACAGGCGGGGGGGTATGCTGATAGTAATTTTTTTGAGCGCGTTGGTCATTAATCGGTCTGGTCAAAAAGGGTTAGCCAGTCGTCAATTTCTTCCGGCGAGAGGTTAACCTCGGCCTGAGCGCCCTGGTCTGTTATGGCCGGGGCCGCCGGGTTTTGCAGTAACTGCCGGGCAAAATCTGCGGATTCTTGCACTCGCGCGCCGGCGTGTCTGGCGGCTTGCTGAACGGCCCGGTCTGAGGTAACTACCGTTACCGCTTGCGGGTTTGGCAGCCGGCGGATGCGTCGCGCCAGCAGTTGGTCGGCGGTTTTGCCGGCTGGGGCAAACTGCACGGTAATGCCGCCTTGTTTTCTGGTTTGAGCAGGGCGGTAGCCTAATCCCGCATCAAAAATAACGGTGAGCCGGTGGCCGGTTCTGGCCCGGAAACTACGCAAATGGGTTAGTAGTTTTTCTTCATCATGCGGGTCATCCAGGCGCAGGTTGGGCATGTGGCCAATCAAATTGTGTCCATCAATAAGCCAATGCATAATTTTTTATATAAGCTATTAAGCCTGCTTTGGTTACAGCTTTTGCTTTATTATAATTGCCCCATAGGGGATAGGCAATGGGAAAAGAGGGGTAACAATGTTAAACTGTTGGGCTTACATTGTAGTTATTGGTTGAGCGCGGCCAAAATTTTTTCCGGCGGCAGGGGGATATTGCGCCCGCGCCACAGCTTTTCTCCGTGGGGTTGGCTGCGGGTATCCCAATAAATTTCAAGGCCGTTGCCATCGGGGTCATCAAAATAGATGGCCCAACTGATTAAGTGGTCAACCGGAGCAACGCGAACGCCGGCTTCGGTGAGCGCCTGGTAGGCCAGAGCAAAGGAACGCCGGTCGGGTACTTCAAAGGCCAGGTGATAGAGGCCGGTGGCCTGGGGCGGCGGTTGGGGGGCGTTGTTGCCTACCTGTTGCAGGGCAATTTCGTGGTGAAAATGGCTGTCGCTTAAAAAGGCGTAGTGGTTGCCTACCTGTTCTACCAATTGCAGGCTAAAGAAGCGAGTGTAAAATTTTATGCTGCGTTCTAAATTGCGTACTTTGATATGGGCGTGTCCTATTGTTGTTTTATATGACACGTATTGGCCTCGTAATTTTAATCATCGTTATTTTGGGCGGCGCCGGAACTTAGCGCGTATTGAGGCAGGCTAAAGCTAAAAATAGTGCCTCCGCCCTGAACCGCGCCGTTACTTTCTACGCCCACTTCACCGCCCAGCTTTCTAACAATTCGGCGCACAATTGACAGGCCCAGGCCGTGTCCTTTTACGTCGGTTTGGTTCAGGCGGCTGAAGGGCACAAATAATCGCTCCTGGGCGGCGGGGGGCAGACCGGCTCCGTTATCTTGCACCCAAAATTTAACCATTTTATTTTCCTTTAGCGTTGCGCCCAGTTTTACCAGAGGAGGTTTGCCGCCGTATTTAATGGCGTTGCTAATGTAATTTGCCCATACCTCTTCTATCCACGGACCATAGCCCCAGGCAAGCGGCCACTCGGCGGGGACAGTGATTTTGGCCTGATATTCATTAACCATATGCGCCAAACGACTTTGAACCTCTTCTATAATCAGGCGCATATTCAGCGGTTGGGGTTCTATCTCTTCGGTGCGCACGCTGGCCAACAGCAGCAACTCATCGATGATAGCGCTCATTTTCAGGCCGTTGCGCGCAATTTTGTCGGTGTAACTTGCTAAATCTTCAGCCGACATTCTGGCATAATAACTCTTTAAAAACTGGGCGTAATTGACGGTGACTCCCAGAGGGTCTTTAAGATTATGAGCTACCGTGTGGGCAAAGGCGTCCAGCTCTTGAATTAACTTTTCTCGCTGGGCGATTTCTTGCTGTAGCCGCTGGTTTTGGGTTGCCAGTTCGCTCTGCAAACTCTGAATGGTCAGATGAGTTTTAAGGCGGGCCAGCACCTCTTCGGATTGAATAGGTTTGGTAATGTAATCTACCGCGCCCAGCGCAAAACCGCGTACTTTATTAACCGCATTGGTTTGCGTGGTAATAAAAATTACGGGGATATTTTGGGTGTGGGAGTTGGTTTTTAACTGCCGGCAGGTTTCAAAACCATCAATCCCGGAGAGATTGGCATCCAGCAAAATAATATCGGGGAGAACCCGCTCAACAATTGAGAGCGCGTGTTCGCCGCTGTTTGCTTCTAGTACAATAAATCCAAACCCGTTTAAATAATCGGCTAAAATTCCCGGTTTACTGGAAGCGTCGGTCGCAATCAGAATAACAATGTGCTTGAGTGTTTTAAAGACAGACACTTAATTTTCCTGTTGTGCGCCAGATGTGTCAAGCAACATCATCCGCAACAAAAGCGAAGCGTTAGAGGGCAGTTGCATACCGCTTATTTTATCACGTTTGCCTGGCTGTGACAATGGGATTTTTGACCAAACGGCCTAATTGATTGTTATTTTGCCGGCCATCCACTAGGCAATATGGCGATGCAATATCTCCGTCTTTAGGCGTAGCCACAATCGGCGGACAGGCCGATTACAGCCGGAGCAATTTTTGTTATACTGTAGCCAGGTTAAACAAAAGAAAGCGAGGCGCTAATTATGAATCGGTTAAGATCAATCCTCACAGGTAGTTTGTTAACTCTGGCCTTAAGTTTGACTATTTTAGCCACAGTTTTAGTTCTGAGCGATATTCAATCGGTGCAGGCCGACGTGTCGGTTGAGCCGGTTGTTGCTACAATTCAAGAAGAAACCCGCTACCTGCCTTTGCAAGACGCTCCCCCACAGCGAGATATCACCCGGCAGCAATTTGCCCCCTCGCAATAATTGTCCATAAAAATTAATTTAAAGCCGGCCCAGTTTTGGAGCCGGCTTTTTGTTTGAGATGAAATCTTAAATCTTAAAACGGCCCGTTTGTTAAGCTTTCTCTCCCCAATTTTGCCCACAACTAACAAAATTTGTAGTATAATCTAGTACCAATATCCTACACTATATATTGTGTATTTAAATTAACTGTACGCAACATATAGTATTTTGAGCGTAAACGTTTATCAGAGTAGCGTCAGCAAACTAACCTAATTTATCAGGCAATTGAGGGGAAAAAAATGAGCGCAACAGTTATCACCGTAACATCTGGAAAAGGCGGCGTAGGTAAAACCACCACTACCGCTAACCTTAGCGCAGCCCTGGCCGCCAAGGGCAAAAAAGTCGTGGCTATCGACGCCGATATTGGCCTGCGTAACCTTGACGTGGTCATGGGGCTGGAAAATCGCATTGTTTATGATCTGGTCAACGTGGTTGAAGGCACCTGCCGCATCCGCCAGGCCATGATTAGAGACAAACGCTTGCCGGAACTCTACCTCATCCCGGCCGCGCAATCAAGAGACAAATCGGCCATTGACCCGCGCGATATGGTGGCCGTGGTAAATCAGCTTCGAGACGAATTTGATTACATTCTTGTCGATTCGCCGGCCGGGATCGAGCAGGGCTTCAAAAATGCCGTTGCCCCCGCCGACCGGGTAATTGTTGTAACCACGCCGGAAATGTCGGCGGTGCGCGATGCCGACCGCATTATCGGCCTGATTGAAGCCGAGCAGAAAGGCCCCGCCGATTTGATTATCAACCGGGTGCGCATGGATATGGTTAAGCGCGGCGACATGTTGCACACCGACGACGTGGTTGATATTTTGGCCATTAACCTGATTGGCATTGTGCCCGATGACGAGAGCATCATTGTGTCAACCAACCAGGGGCAACCGGCGGTTATTGCTAACGGGTCAACCGCAGGCCGCGCCTTCAAAAATATTGCCACTCGCATTACCGGCAAAGAAGTGCCATTTATTAACCTTGAAAACAATGGCTCATTTATCAGACGCTTTTCAAAAATGGTTATGGCCTATGCTCAAAGTTTTTAGCGCAACCCAACACCAAGCAGCGTATAAAAGTGAGGAAAGAAAATGAACAGTATCAATAAAATATTTCATCGCAATAGAACAAATAGCAAAGAAGTTGCCAAAAATCGTTTGCAACTGGTTCTTGTTCACGACCGCATCAATCTTTCACCCGGTAAAATGGAGAAACTTAAAGAAGAAATAGCCCAGGTTCTTTCGCGCTACGTCGAAATCGACCACGAACGCATCGACATTGCCGTTACCGACTCTCATCGTCAACGACAACTGACCGCCCAGGTTCCTGTATTGGGCGTAGCGCATTAACACCTCAAAAAATCCCAGCCTTCGAACGGTTGTGAACAAAACCAGTTTGTATAAATTTGGGTCGGCTCAACCTTAAAGAGCGGCTCAAAAGAGACCCCTTTTGGCGAAAACCAGGTGCCAGAAGGGGTTTTGTTTTGATTTACGCCGGTTTGCTTAAATTTTTAATCTACATATAATCCCCAGCCACGCAAACATTACAGGGAAACTCATCAATAAAGTTAACAAGAACAGACTCAAGGTTTATTGCAATCCTGTATTGTAAGGAACTGCTGCTATGGAATACAAAGATTACTACGGCGTGCTGGGAGTCGAAAAAACTACAAGCACCGATGAAATTAAAAAAATTTACCGCAAACTGGCCCGCAAATATCACCCCGACGTGAACCCCGGCGACAAATCTGCCGAAGACCGCTTCAAAGACATCAACGAAGCCTACCAGGTACTTACCGACCCGGAAGCCCGCGCCAAGTACGACCGCCTGGACGCCAGCTGGCGTGCTCACCAGCAGGCTGGAGCGCCGGATAATTTTGATTGGGGCCAGTGGGTTTCTAATCAAAAAACGGCACAACCCGGCGTTAAAGTTGATTTTGACGATATTTTGAGCGGCTTCAGCCAGAGTAAGTCCGGCAACTTCTCCGATTTTTTTGAAGCTGTTTTTGGCGGCATGGGCGTGGACCAGCGCGAGTCAACCCCGCAAAAAGGGCAAGATTACAACCAGACCATTGAAATTATCCTGGAAGAAGCCCATAGCGGCGCCTCCAGAATTTTACGCATTGCCGGGCGTCGGCTTGAAGTAAAAATCCCCAAAGGCGCAAAAACCGGCACCAAAGTTCGGGTGCGCGGTGAAGGCGCAGCCGGGATGGCCGGCGGCCCCAAAGGCGACCTGTACCTGGATATTGTCGTCAAACCGCACCCCACTTTTGAGCGCGTAGAGGACGACCTTTACATGGAACTGCCGGTCAACCTCTACTCTGCCGTGCTGGGCGGCGAGGCCATTGTGCCTACTCTGCGAGGCAAAATCAAGCTTAAAATCCCCGCCGAAACCCAATCGGGCCGCACCTTTCGCCTTAAAGGGCAGGGTATGCCCCGGCTCAAAAACCCGGAACAGCGCGGCGACCTCTACGCCAAGGTTGTCGTGACCCTGCCAGAAAATTTAACAGATAGAGAGATTGAACTGTTTGAAGAGCTGGCCGACATCCGGGGTTTGTAACAGAAAGTTGGACACGTGTTTGCATCGCAAAACTCGCCGGTTTCCCACCAACCCAGCTACGTAATCAGCGTGGCGGCCAAAATGGTCAACCTGCATCCTCAAACGCTGCGCCACTACGAGAATATGGGGCTGGTCGTCCCCAAACGCAGCCGGGGCAACATCCGGCTCTACTCCCCCGCCGATATTGACCGCCTGCACCAAATTAAGCGCCTCACCGATGACCTGGGCGTCAACCTGGCCGGCGTGCAGGTTATTTTAGATTTGCGCGACCGCCTGGAACGGTTGCAGCTTGAAATGGAAAGCTCTCAGGCAGAACTCAAGGCCGAAATCTCTCGCTTGCGCAAGCGGCTTATTGAATAATCATGACAACTCCCCCCAAACTGGCCACACCCAGCCCGCCGCCCGCGCCTCAGGCTGTTGGTATGGCCCGCGCCGCCTCAATTATTGCCGCCGGCAACATTGCCAGCCGTATCCTGGGGCTGGTTCGGGAGACGGTTATTGCCGGCCTGTTTGGGGCTACCGGCTTTGTCTCGGCCTTTAGAGTGGCCCAAATCATCCCCACCATGCTGTACGATTTGCTGGTGGGCGGCCTGGTCAGCAGCGCCCTGGTGCCGGTATTTTCACAGCAGGCCGAGCGCAACCGTACCGACCTGTGGCATCTGGCCAGCCTGTTGCTGAGTCTGGCTGTCATTTTGCTGGGAATCCTCATTGTGGCGCTGGAACTGGCCGCGCCGCAGATAGCTTTTCTCATGGCCGGCGGTTTTGATGACGACCTGCTGGTCGTCACCGCTCGCCTGATTCGCCTCACCACCCCGGCGGTGTTATTTTTGGGACTCTCCGGCATCATCACCGGGCTGCTGCACGCCTTGCGCCGTTTCACCCTGCCGGCCTTTACCGCCACCATTTTTAACGCCGCCATTGTGGTTGTCGCGTTGCTGGGCGTTTATGTTTTTAACTGGGGCATCGAGGCGCTGGCGGTGGGGCTGCTGCTAGGCGCATTCTTGCAGGTGGCGCTGCAACTGCCCGGCCTGCGCGATGCCCGGCTGCGCTTTGTTATTAACCTGCATCACCCCGGCCTGCGCCGGATTGGCAAACTTTACCTGCCCGTAATTTTAGGGCTGGTCATCAGCCAGGTGGCCATTGCCCTGGACCGCAACTTTGCCTCGCGCACCGGCGAGCAGAGCATTGCCTGGATGCAGTTTGCCACCACCATCATCCAGTTTCCGCTGGGCCTCATTTCCGCGGCCGTATCGCTGGCTATTTTGCCCACTCTCTCCCGGCTGGCCTCGGCCAATAAAACCGATTTGAACGAATTTATGGACACCCTGGCCCAGGGGTTGCGGCTGGTACTGGTGCTGATTATTCCGGCTACCGTGGCCCTGTTCGTTTTGGCCCAGCCGATTGTTGCCTTGCTCTTTCAGCGCGGTAACTTTACCCCGTTTGACACGCAGCAAACCGCCCTGGCCCTCCGTTTTTACCTGCTGGGTTTATCTTTTGCCGCCATCGACCAGCCCCTTATTTTTGCCTTTTACGCCCGTCAAAATACTCTGACCCCCGCCCTGGTGGGACTCCTTGGCGTGGGCTTTTATCTGCTGGCGGCGCTGCTGCCTACGCTCTTCCGCCCCATGCAAATGACCGATTTGGTGCTGGCCAACAGCGTTCAGCTTACCGGCCACGCCCTGGTGATGTTGTGGCTGGTCAACCGGCTGGCCCCCGTTGGCGGGCGCGGGCTGGGCGTCACCACCCTCAAAGCGATGGCCGGTTCGGCGGCAATGGGGCTGGTGTTGTGGGGGGCGCTGCCCCTGCTGCAAAACTGGCTGCCTCCCCACACGCTGTTAGCCCGCGCTGCCCTGGTAGCCATTCTGATTGCCCTGGGCGGCAGTACCTACCTGCTGGTTCTGCTTCCGCTTAAAGTGCCGGAGCTGGCCCTGCTGCGTAAATTTTTACGCTGACCCGCATCTAGTAGTCAACCTTTGCCTCTCCCCAACCGATAGTGTTTTTACTTGACAAATTACCGGCGACCTTCTACAATCAAACTGTTACGATTCTATTATGTAAACATTTACTCTTCGGATGTAGCCTATGTTTGGCAAAAAACGACTGGATGACCTGAGCATAGAAGAGCTGGAAAAAATGCTGCTGGTCAAGCGCCGCCAATCGCGCCTGGAGCGGTTTGAGCAACTGTCTAAAGCAGGCCGTTCCAGCCACGAGGCGGTGGTTAAAGCGGCCCTGGCCCCCACCGACGCTTCTGATGCTGCGCCTGCCCCGCCCGCACTCACCAAAAAAGCCAAACCGGTTAAAGAAAAAACGCGCTCTCGCAAAATTATGGATGCCATGCTGCTGGGGCTAGAGGTAGTGGCCCTGGTGGGGCTGGTCGGCGTGCTGGTAGCCTCGTACTTTAACTTAAAAGAGTTGAACAACGAGGTTTCGCTGGCCCAGCAAAGCGCGGTTGAGCAGCAAGTTGCGCCCACGCCCACCGCCGCCCCGCCCATTGCCCTGGCCCGCCTGCCTGGCGGACACACGCCCCCCACCTCGCCGGGCGGGGCTGTGCCCGATGTGCCCTCGCACTTGCAGCGCTGGGTGCAGCCCAAATCGGCCAGTGCCTCGCCATTTGCCGGGGCCATCCAGGTTGCGCCCCAAAGCCCCAAAGCGCCCACCCGCATTGTCATCCCCAAAATCAACGTCAATGCGCCCATTGTTCACGGCGTAGGCTGGGAAGACTTAAAGAAAGGTGTGGGCCACCTGCCCGGCAGCGCCAACCCCGGCGAGCGCGGCAACATGTATCTGGCCGCGCACAATGACATTTACGGCGAGATTTTCCGGTATCTGGAAAAGCTGGAAGTGGGCGACGAATATTTTGTTTACGCCGGCGACGAGGAGTTTCGCTACGTAGTCAAAGAAAAGCGCATCATTGACCCCACCGAGGTAGAGGTGATGCTGCCCACCACCGAGCCGGTCGCCACGCTGCAAACCTGCCACCCCTATCTGGTTGACACCCATCGGCTGGTAGTGATTAGCGAATTGGCTGAATAACCCGGCAAGTGTTATAATAACCGCATATTTCATCAACACAAGCCTCACCGGAGATTGCTTCGGTGAGCTTTTATTTGGCAGGTAAATATGGCTAAAAGATCGCGCCGGGCGCGACGACAGGAACCCGCTAAACAACCTGTTACGCCGCCCAGACCCCAGCAAGAAAAACCATCCGCAGTGGCGGAGCCGGCCACTGCCTCGGTGCAGAGCAAAATTGTAAACTTCTCGCAAGAATACTTTTACGTTTACACAGAACTGCGCAATGTTTTAATTATCGCCGTGATTATGTTATTACTGATGGCCGGGTTGGCTTATCTGGTTTAAGTAAACTGCCGCTACCTGATGGGCAATCGCCCGGAATGCGCCCCAATCGGCGAACTTGCCGCTTAGCGAGCGCAACTGCCGGGCCACCCCAAACAGCGCCTCCGGCGGCATCGCCCTAAAGTGGGCAATGCCCTCGCCGGGGTCGGTGGGGGTGGGAGTGCCGTTAACCGGGGTGGTTAAAAACAGGTACGACACAAAAGGCAAGTGGTCATTGGCAACGGCAACTGTGTAAGTGACTACCGCCAGGCAGCGCGCAATTTCAACCGAAAAACCGGTTTCCTCTTTGACTTCTCGCCGCAGCGCCTGCCGGGGATTCTCCCCGGTCTCCAGGCCGCCGGACATCAAGCGGTAAACCCCCTTTGGATAAAAATCTTTGGTGTGCAGCCAAATATGCCCCGCCGGGTTGGGTATGAGCATGACTACCTCGCCCCGACGGGGTTTTTGGCGCATTTTGTCGGCCATCTGCTGTAACACTTCGGTAGAAACCGATAGGTCAAAATGCTGCCGGCTAAAGGTTCCAAAACGTTTGGCTAAATCGGCCAAAATAGACGGGTTGTAAACGGTTTCAAAAATTGGGTCGGTTATCACTGTAAATACCATTCCTCCACATTCCAGGTAAAGGGGGCAAATGGGCCGGGGTTAAGGCCGGCCAGCCGGCTGGCCGCCAAAACGTGTTGATTGGGGGTCAGCAAAAAATCTACGGGCCGCTCCTGGCTCAAAATCTCTTGTATTTGCGCGTAGCTTTCGGCTCGCGCTTCGGGCAGGCAGCCGGGTACGGCGACGCCCGCTTCCAGCAGTCTGTCTAACTGCGGGTTGTTGTACGAGGTAAAATTAAGCCCCTGGCCCTCTGTGTTTTCGGTTGAGTGCCAGTAGAGGCGCTGGTCCGGGTCGGGCAGAATACGCCAGCTAAACATCGCCAGCCGAAAATCGTGGGTAAACAGGTCGTCAATCACGCTGTCGGGGGCAGAGCTTTCGGCGCGGGCGTACAGCCCCACATCGCGGTAGTAACTGCTAACCAGCCAGGCCAGCTTTTGGTGCAGCGGGTTTGCGCCGTTAACCCGAATGGCCAGCTCCAGCCGCTCGCCCTGCCAGTCGAGCCAGCCGTCAAAATCCCTGTCCGACAGGCCGGCGCGGGCCAGTTGGCTGCGGGCGGCCTGGGGATTGTATTCTGGCGGCGAGAGGCTGTTGTTGGCTGCCCAGTGGCCCGGCAGCAGCGAGCCGGCCATCAACTGGCCGTCGCCGGCCAGCGCCTCGCTCAAAATAGCAGGCCGGTCCAGGGCCAGGGCGAGCGCCTGCCGCACCGCCGGGGGTAGGGGAGACTCGTTGCGCGACGCGTAATTAATGGCTACATAAATAACCTGCGGGGCGGGGTAGGTTAACCGGGTGAGCGCGGTGGGGATGAAGTTGGGCAACTCGCCTTGCAGCGGGCCGATGGCATCAAACTGCCCCTCAGATACAGCAATATCTACCTCATTTGGGCTGATGAAGCGCACGGTCAGGCTATCTAAAAATGGCGCGGGGCCGGCATAGTTGGGGTTGCGCAGCAGGGCCAGCGCGCGCAGGTTGTCGGGTTGCTGGGCAACTACAAATGGGCCGCTGCCGGTAGGGAACGGCGCTAAAATTTGGTCGGCGGGCAGCAGCGGCAGCAGCGAGAGATGGGTCAGCGCGCTACAGTCGAGGCGGTCAAAAGTCAGCACCAGCGTGCCGGCAGCAGGGGCGCTAATTTGGCCAACCGGTTGCAGCGCCGGATGGCGGGTGGCTTGCAGGCTTTGGGCCACATCATCGGCGGTAAACGGCGCGCCGTCGCTCCACTTTAGATTGGGCGGCAGGCGGAAAGTGACTTGCCGGCCGTCCTCGGAAAATTCCCAGCTTTGGGCCAGGCCGGGCTGAAGCTGCGCGGTTTGGGGTTCGACCCGCAGCAGCGTGTCGAACAGCAGGGGCGTTAGCGCCCAAAGCGCCGCATTATTTTCAATAATCGGGTTGAGGGTTTGGGGCTGACCGATTAAGCCCAGCGTAATGATGCCGCCCTGGGTCGGGGCGGGTCGAGATGTTGAAACGGTGGCCGCAGGCGTTGGTGGCCGGGTTGGGCCGGGGGTGGCCGTTGGCGGCGTGGCCGACGTAGCCGGGGTTGGCGTATGGGCAATGGATTGGCAGGCAGTTAGCGCCAGGCTGATGGACAAAATTAAGGCAGCGATGGTTTTCAAGGCGAGATTCCATATTTTAAGTTGGGAGCAAACAGTCAGAGGCTACAGAAAAATCTCGGCGCCGCAATAGGGGCAGGTGATGACTCCTTTGCCGCCCAGCGAAAGCTGCCCGCCGCAGTTGGGGCAGGTGTTGTTGCCCCGCAGTTGCGAGGCTTCTTTGGAGTAGAGCAGGCCCTTGTCCCAGTTAACATAGCCGGTAAACAGCCCCATCCCGACCAGTTTGTATACATCGTCGCGCACTTGCTGGGTGGTAGAGTTGAGTTCAATCACCAAATCACTAACATCTATCTGGCCACGTGTTTTAACCATATCCAGAATTTTGCGCTGGCGAACGGCGTCGGTTTGTTGCGCCGCCTGAGAGCGAGAGCGAACCAGCATGTAAACGCCGGCGGCTTCAAAGGGCAGCGCCACAAACAGCGAAACAACAATGCCCAAAATCACCCCACCCATGCTGCCGCCTTCGGCGCCCATAGTAGAAGCCACCGATACCGCCGCGCAGCCAAAAAATATCAATGCGCCAACTGCCAGCAAGATAACGCCGATGAGTTTAGGGTTACTGCCCATAGAAACAACTCCTGATTATAAAAGTATCAGCCAAAGCCGCGCGAGCCGCCACCGCCACCGCCGCCGCCAAAGCTGCCGCCACCGCTAAAGCCACCGCCGCTAAAACCGCCGCCTCGGCTGGAACTGGGGCGGCTGGTCAGCGTGCTGCCGGCCGAGTTGAGCAGCGTCCCCAACCCGCTGCTCATGCTGGCCAGCGAGGTGCCAATGCTGTCGCTCATGCCCGAGAGCGAAGGCATGCCGCCGCCTTCGCCCGCCAGCGGCCCCGGCAATCCGCCCGGCGAAGGGCTGCTGCCGGATGACGTTCGGCCTGACCCATAACCGCCGTAATACGGGCCGTAGGGCATCACCGGCCCCCACCAACTGGGAGCCGGGGTATTGACGGCCTCAAACTTTTTAATGAGCCGCCGCTCCAGGCCAAAGGCCATAGCGTAGGGCAGGTACTGCTCAAATTTTTCTTTCACGCTTTCCAGGTCGCTGTATTGCTCGATGTTTTCCAGATAGCGTTTGAAGGCCAGCCATTTGGCGGCTTCCTCGGCGCCGGCGGGCGTTTTGCGGGGCATATGGCGACCCACAATCAGCAGCGTAATCATCGAAGCGACCAGCGCCACCCCCGGACAGGCCACCGCCGCCGAGTAGTCGCCCAGCAGCACCAGCAAACAAAACGAACTGCCAATTGACACAATCAGGCCCAGCACCGCCAGCCAGGTCCATTTTTGGCGGGTGCTTTCGGGGCTGCCGGGAAAGTAGCCGCGCTCAACCACTTCTTTGTAAAGCATCTGCTTGATATCGGGGATAGCGGTGTAGAATTTCTGGCTCAGGTCTTTCAGGCGGCGTTCGGTTTTGCCGCTAAAAATGCGTTGAATCAGGCGCTTTTCGTGCGGGTAAATGGCTTTGCTCTTATCTTGCAGGTGAAAGATAAACTCGCGGCTGACACCCAACCCCAGGAAAGCATCTTTCTTCTGCTCTTCCATGCGGATAGCGCCGCGCTCGGCCAGGTCTAAAATACCGGCGATGATATCCTTAACGTCGGCCTGTTCGTCTATCAGCGTGCCGACAACCGCAGCGGGTAAATCGCCAGGTGGTTCGGTAACATATTCGGGAGCCAGCGGCGTGTCAACATCCCTACCCCGCGTGTACCACAGCAGGTAAATTGCCACCGGCCCGCCGAACAGCAGCACCAGCCCCAGCCCGCCAAAAATCACCGTCATAATCGGCCCCCAGGTTTGACGCCGGTCGAAGGCGGCCTGCCAGGCCGGCGCGCTGCCCTGTACCACGCCATGCGGAAACTGCACCCGCACTTCCAATTCTTTGCCGGCGGGGATATTGCCGGCTGTAAACACCACCGAGCCGCGGTCGGTGTAGGCGGCATTTTCAATGGGCGCGCCATAGGAGTCAACCGTGAGTTCACTTTTGCGGAACGTAACCGGCAAGTTTACGGTAACGGTTGCGTTTCTGATGGGAAAATTGTGGTCGGGCGGAATGGCCTTCCACCACACCTGGTCGCCGCCCTCGTAAAAGCGCAGCCCGCCAACCACCCGATAGCGCAAAATAAAGGTGTGACCGGTGTTGCTGGTCGGCGGAAAATACCAGGTAATTTCCAGGTTGCCTTCGCGGTTGGCGGTGGTAAAGCCGTAGGGCTGGCTTGAGTTGGGGGTATACTGGCGCTCGCTGCCGTTGATAACTTCCGATACCTGAATGTCGGTGAGTTGTTCAACCCGGTCCAGGGGGATGGCGGCAAAGCCAAAGCGAAAGGTGCCGCCGGTAAAAACAATCTGCTGAACTTCTTCAACCAGCATGTCAGAATTTTGCTGGACATCCAGAGTCACGTCGTAACGTTCCCAATAGAGGGTTTTTTCTTGAGCCAGGGCCGCGTCGGCAGAGCCGGCCAGGCTTACCAGCAAAATTAGCAATCCTATCCACCAGAGATGTTGTTTCATTTAATTATCCATATAGAGGTTACTATTCAAAAGCCAGATTAATTTACCTCAAAAAGCGATGCCGGCAAAATAGCCGGGTGAGCTACAAGTTCCGCCCCAGGTGGTGATATTCCCGGTTGGGCAGCATACCGGTGGCCGAGGCTAGGCGGTTGGTAAAGTTGAACATAGCGGCGATTTCGGCGATATCAAAAATGGCTTTGTCGGTAAAGCCCAGGCTGCGCAGATGTTCCACATCGCTGTGGCTGCACTCAACCGGCCGGCGGGTGATTTTTACGGCGTAATCCAGCATGGCCGTGGTGCGCTCATCCAGCCCGGCTCGCCGGTAATCAAGGGTGATGCGGTCGCCCAAAAATTCATCGCCCAGGGCCACGCGCAAATCGGCCCCGTGGCTCACCAGGCAATAGAGGCATTGATTTTCTGCCGAAACCACCACGGCTATCATCTCGCGCTGGGCCGGGGTCAGGGCCGACTCGCCCTGCATCAGCTCTTTAAAATAGGCAAACCAGCGCCGAAAATGTTCCGGGCGCGCGGTAAAAACCACAAACACGTTGGGCACAAAACCCAGCTTCTCTTCCGCTTTGGCAAAGAGCTTGCGCAGCTCTTCGTCCAGCGACTCCCGGTTGGGAATAGTCAGCCAGGCGATGCGTTCACGGGCAGAATTTTGGGGCATGGCGGCCTCCTTTTGCAGGCTACTGCTAGAAATTATATCCACAGGCGGCGCTTTTGAAAATTACCTCTTATTGGCCCTGCCACTGGGGAGAGCGTTTTTCAATAAAGGCGGCCATGCCCTCTTTTTGGTCCTGGGTGGCAAACAGCGCGGCAAAATAGCGCCGCTCCAGGTGCAGCCCCTCGCTAAGCGAAAGCTCAAAGGCGTGGTTGACGGCCTCTTTGGCCAGCCGCGCGGCGATGGGGGCGCGGGCGGCAATTTCGGCGGCCAGTTGCAGGGCCTGCGCCAGATATTGGTCAACGGGCGCAACGCGGTTGACCAGCCCGTAGCGCAGGGCTTCTTCGGCAGTGAGGCGGCGGTCGTTGAGCACTATTTCCATGGCAATGGCTTTGCCCACGGCGCGGGTAAGCCGCTGGGTGCCACCCGCTCCGGGGATAACGCCGATGTTGATTTCCGGCTGGCCAAAGCGGGCCGACTCGGAGGCGACAATCATATCGCAGGCCAGGGCCAGCTCGCAGCCACCGCCCAAACACCAGCCGCTCACGGCGGCAATAATTGGTTTGCGGATGGCCCGGAGTTTGTCCCAATAGTCAATAAAGGGGGCGTCTAGCATGCCCACCAGCGAGGCGTCGGCCATTTGCTTGATATCGGCGCCGGCGGAAAAGGCTTTGTCGCTGCCGGTGATGACCATGCAGCCGATGGCAGGGTCGGCATCGAAAATTTGCAGGGCCTGGGTTAGCTCGCTCATGGTTGGGCTGTTGAGAGCGTTGAGGGCTTCCGGGCGATTGATTTGAATCAGGCCCACCCTGCCCTCTAATCGAACAATGATATTATTATAATTTTGAGGAGAATTTTGCGTTGACATACCCCACCTGTGTATTTGGTTTGTGGGGCGTATAGTACTACAGGTTAGCGTTAGCGGCAACCGGCTTTAGACATACATAATGGCTTCAAACAGGCTTTTGGTCTCCGGCGAAACCGGGGCATCAAGTTCTTGTTGCAGAATATTTTGGCACCGTTCAAACTGGCGGGCAACATCCATTTTGTTGTTCAGGGCGGCGTGAGCGCGCATGGCCTGGCGGTGAACTTCCTCCAGGCAGGCATCTTGTTTGAGCGCCTGCTGGCAGTATTGTAATGCTGTGGCGTAGTCGCCGGTTTCCAGCCTAAATTCTATCAGCTTGAGGATGGCGCTCACATAAGCCCGGTATAATCTTTCTCTTTCCGGCCAAACCCAAACGCCGTCGATATCAACCAGATAAGGCCCCTGGTACAGGTTAACAGCGGCCCGGTAAGCCTGGGCCTGCTGGCGGGTGTCGGTGGCGGATTCGGCGCGGGCAATTTCTTGCCAAAACCTTTCCACATCGTAATCATACTTCAATTGCCGGTTGAAGCAGTACAGTTCTTCGTCGGGGTCAAATAGAACCACATCTTTATCCAGAGCGCGGCGCAGCCGGTAAATTGCATTTTTAAATTTAGCTTTCACCTGTTGGGGCGTACTATGAGGCCAGAGCGCAGCGCCGATGGCATCTTGATTGAGACCATCTGTCCGGGTAAGCAAAAAGAAAAAAAGTTCGCGGACTCGCCGCTGCGTTTGCCAATCGCGGCAGGTTATGGCGGCGTCATCAAGCAGCACATTGGTTACGCCTAACCCTTGAATGGTTAACCTGAACCGGCCGGACAGGGCTGCGATGTTGGTCCACGTAATCTGGTTGAATAAATTGGGAGCTAGCGACATGATGCTCACTACAATTGATTGTTATATCCAAATTTATTAAAAAATGGGGTGATGCATAAAAAGGGGCAACAAAATACCCAGGAAAGCCCGGATAAATTTCAATTTTATGAAAAATTTTGATTTTTGCAAAACCTGCCGGTGTGTCCAGATTTCCTAAAGTCTGGACACACCGGGGGATTCCCCTTCGACTTTGCTCAGAACAAGCTGCACAATTTATTGGTGACATTCATCACTAGACCAGAACAGCATCCTCAGGTATACTTACGGGGAGCAGGGGCATGATTTGCCGCAGGCTAACCTTTGCCTTTGCTAAAGTGTACTGACCTTACAAAACGGAGTACCCATTCAATGCTTAACTCTTTCTTCAACCCTGAGTCCATCGCCATTATCGGCGCTTCAAGGACTGAAGGCAAGTTAGGCTACGCTATTTTAGCCAACATTGTTGAGAGTAAATTTTCCGGCGCTATTTACCCTATTAACCCCGCCGCCGATGAAATTCTTGGCTACAAAGTTTATCCCAATCTGGCCGGCGTTCCCGGCCCTGTTGGGTTGGCAGTGATTGTGGTACCGGCTCCGCAGGTAATGGAGGCTCTGGCCGATTGCGCCGCAAATAATGTAGGGGCAGTGATTGTTATTTCAGCCGGCTTTCGAGAAACGGGGCGCGAGGGCCTCAAGCTGGAACGCCAAATGGCGCAGATTGCCCAAAAACACAACATGCCAATTGTTGGCCCCAATTGCCTGGGGGTTATTGATACCATTGTGCCGTACAACGCCTCTTTTGCTGTGGGGATGCCTCGCCTGGGGCATATTGCCTTTATGTCGCAATCGGGGGCGCTGTGTACGGCCATTCTCGATGTGGCCCTGGCCCAAAATATTGGCTTCTCTCGATTTGTATCGCTGGGCAACAAGGCCCACCTGAACGAGCTGGATTTTTTGCAAAGCTGGGCCGCCGATGACCAGAGCCGGGTGATTATGGCCTACCTTGAGGGGATTGTTGACGGCGAAAAATTTATCAAAGAAACCCGCCAAATTACCAAACACAAGCCGGTTATTGCCATTAAAAGCGGCGTTACCAGCGGCGGCTCGCGGGCCGTATCCAGCCATACCGGCACCCTGGCCGGCTCCGAACGCGCTTACGAGGCCGCCTTTAAGCAGGCCGGCGTGTTGCGGGCCACATCTATTAGCGATTTGTTTGATATGGCCATTGCCTTTGCGCGTCAGCCTTTACCCAAAGGCAATCGCGTAGCCATTGTTACCAACGCCGGCGGCCCCGGCATTATGATGACCGACGCGCTGGAAAAAAGCGGGTTAAGCCTGGCCGGGTTGAGCAGCGCCACCCAGGCCCAACTTGCAAAGGCGCTGCCGGCCGCCGCCAGCGTGCTCAACCCGGTTGATGTGCTAGGCGATGCCCGCTCCGACCGCTACAAGGCCGCGTTTCAAGCCGTGCTGGCCGATGAAAACGTAGATGCCCTGGTAGTAATTTTGACTCCTCAATTTATGACCGAAATTGAGGAAACGGCCCAGGCCCTGGTTGAAGCCAGCGAGGCGCAGCCCAACAACCACCGCAAGCCGGTGCTGGCCTGCTTTATGGGCGAAGCCCACATGAAAGAGGCCCAACGTATCTTTTCCAGGCGCAATATTCCCTCCTACTCTGTCCCGGAACAGGCCGCCAAATCCATGCGGGCGATGGTCACTCAATTTGAGTGGATGAATGAACCTTTACCTCAGTTTGAAAATTTCAAGGCCGACCGGGAAACCGTGGCCAAAATTTTTGCTCAGGTTCGGGCCGATGGCCGGGTTCAAATTGGCGACGCCGAAAGCCGCGATATTTTGCAGGCTTACCACATTCGTATCCCCAAATCCAAATTGTGCGGCAATGCCGACGAGGCTGTAAATTTTGCCGAAGAGCTGGGCTATCCGGTGGTGATGAAAATTGCCTCGCCCGATATTTTGCACAAAACCGATGTGGGCGGGGTGCGGGTTGGCCTGCAAAGCGCCACCCATGTGCGCGACGCGTTTGACCTGATGACTTACCGCGCCAGCAAATATCAACCCAATGCCCAAATTTGGGGCTGTCTGGTTCAGGAGCAGATACGGGGCGGCAAAGAAGTAATTTTGGGTATGAACCGCGACCCGCAGTTTGGCCCGCTGGTTATGTTTGGGCTGGGCGGCATTTATGTGGAAGTATTAAAAGATGTATCGTTTCGGGTAGCCCCGTTTGACCGTAAAGAGGCCATGGCCATGATTCACGAAATTCGCGGCTTTGGCCTGTTGCGGGGGGTGCGGGGCGACCCCCCCGCTGATTTGGACTCTATTGTCGATACGCTTCTAAAACTATCGCAACTGGTGACCGACTTTCCAGAGATTGTAGAAATGGACATCAACCCGCTGATAGTGTTTGAAAAAGGACGCGGTACTGTGGGGGTCGACATGCGACTAATCCTAAAATCTCAGTGAGGAGAGCTGATATGGCGGTGAATTTATATATAACCTCAACGCAAAACTTTTCTGGTAAAAGCGCCACGTGCGCGGCTGTAATGCAGCAAATGCGGCAAGATGGCTACAAAGTAGGCTATTTAAAACCCTTTAGCAGCGCTGCCAGAGTAATGGCCGAGAGCAGCATTGACGAAGACGCTCGCTTTTTTAAAGAGACATTTGATTTGTCGGAGCCGTTAGAAACTCTGGCGCCGGTTGTGGTTACCATTCAGCAGATGCGCAAAATATTGGCCGAAGGCGGCGCCGATTACAGCCAACTGGTCAAAGAAGTGGCGCAAACGGTTGGTCAAAATAAAGATGTAGTAATAATGGAAGGCAGTGACAACTTTCGCGAAGGGTACATTGTAAACCTGTCAATCAACGAGGTGGTAGCGCTGGTTGGGGCCAAAGTTATTACGGTAGTGGGTTATCAAAATAGTTTACAGGTTGTTGACGACATATTAACTGCGTTAGACCGCCTGGGCGAAAATTTGGTAGGGGTTATTATTAACGCCGTCCCGGCTAACCGCCTTGATTATGTAAATGGTTTGGTGAAATCTTTTTTGCAGAAACAGAATGTAACGGTATTGGCAGTGTTACCCCAGGAAAGAATATTGAAATCCATTAGCGTAGGTGAAATTGCCCAGGCGTTACAAGGCGAGATGCTGCTGTGCTGCGGCTCCGCTACCGACCTGGTAGAAAATTTTCTGGTTGGCGCCATGGATGCCGAGCACGCGCTAAACTATTTTCGCCGCATTACTAACAAGGCAGTTATTGTGGGCGGAGACCGGCCAGATATTCAGCTTTTGGCTTTGGAGACTTCTACCAAAGCCCTGATTTTAACCGGCAACTTTCATCCCAACCCCATGATCGAGGCCAAAGCCGAAGAATTGGGAGTCGCCATTATCCTTTCTCCCCATGATACCCTGACCACCGTGGAAAAGGTTGAACAGTTTTTTAGCAAAAGCCGCTTTTATCAGGTTGAAAAAATGACTCGCTTTCAAGAAATGCTGGGCCAGGCCATGGATTTTAATGCTTTTTATAAAGCTATTGGGTTAAAATAACAAAGCCTTCCCTATTTAATTTAAATGGATAAAACAGGCACAAATTAAACTTTGTGTCTGTTTTTGTTTTCTTTAACAAAATTCTAACCAATTTCAAACGCACTTCACATTAATTTGTGTTAAAGTTGGCTCATGCTGTCTATATAACGATCCAGTTTTTAAGTATCCACGCACAATTACTGCCCCACACAGCGAAATTAATATTTTTAAGGTGAAGTAGAATTATGCAACTCATATTCTTAACCGGTTTGCCCAGAACCGGTACTTCGTGGTCTGCGCGGACTATTGCCGAAGCCACCGGCAGCAAGTTGGCTAACGAGCCTTTCAACTGGAAATACCATCCAGAAAGCGTAGATTACCATATGAAGTATCTGCCCGCCGGTTCAGATGATAAGGAGTTCATAAAAATTGCTCGCAAAGCAATCGGCCCTGAAGATCGAGTAATTTTAAAAGATGTCCACTGCTGCCTGGCTACTGAATACTTGTGGGAACAACTGGAGCCGCTAATTGTAATAATTATTCGCCATCCGTGCGGCATGGCCAGTAGTTGGGCCAAACTAAAATTTGAGGTTGATTTCAGGCTGAACTTGCTACTTGACCAAAACCGGCTGATTAAAACTTATTTAAAGCCATTCAAAACTCACCTGCAAAGTTGCCAGGACTATTTCTTTCAACTGGGAGCCTATTGGGGGGCCGGTTATTATGTGTTACACCAAATAGCCGCAAAGCATCCCGATTGGCAATGGAGCACCCACGAAAGCCTGTGCCACCAACCTTCGGCCGGTTTTGAAAAGCTTTTAAACACCTTTGGCCTTGAAATGGGCCAGAATGGCTATATCTTTTTGCATGAGCACAATCGTGAACGTCAGGGTGAGGAAAGCCCTTTTTACCCGGCTCGAGTTACGGCCAGACAGCCGGGTAAATGGAAGCAAAGCCTCAGTGCAGAACAGATTGACCTGGTTCTAAAAGGGGCCGGCCCCTTTGGCGTTATGGAGATATTTTATGCCGACGACCTTTGATAAGATGACCGGTCTGGAATTAATCCGGTAAAAAATAAGGGAGGGAATTATGTTCTTTAAAGGTTATAAAACCGGTTTTGTTTTACTAATCGTGGGATTATTTTTACAATCGTGCGCGTTTGGCGGGGGCGGAGCGCCGGTTGCGCCAGAACCGGTAACGTTAAAGGTAGCCACGCTGCCCTATTTATCCTTTGCCCCGTTTTTTATTGCCCAGGAAGAAGGCTACTATACTGAGCAGGGGCTTGAGGTTGAATTTGTTGAACTGGTCAATAATCAAGATATTATTCCAACCGTAAGTCAGGGCGAGGTAGACGTATCATCGGGGTTGGTGACGGTAGGCATTTTTAACACTATGGCCCGTGGCGGCAATATTAAAATTGTTGCGGATAAAGGTTATGTTGACCCTGCCGCGTGCGACAGTATTGCGCTGGTTGCCCGTAAATCACTGGTTGAGGATGGACAATTAAATGACCCGTCTCAGATTAAAGGCCGACTCATTAACGTAGTCCCAACTTCATGGTTAGAGTTTTACCTGGAGCAACTACTGGCTGCGGCCAACCTTACTATTGATGATGTCAAACTTACCAGTATTCCCGTTCCGGCCCAAATAGAGGCGCTTGACCAGGGAACCCTGGACATGACTGCTCAAAACGAGCCATGGGTCAGGCGCCTGACCGATATGGGCCATCAGCCTGTTTTAACGCCACTTAACCAGTTGCTCCCAAATGCTCAATATGCCATAACGCTGTACGGTCCCAATCTGCTGGAAAAAAATCCCGAGGCCGGTCAGCGATTTATGGTGGCCTATCTTAAAGCGGTGCGGCAATATAACCAGGGTAAAACCGAGCGTAATATCGAGATTCTTGCCAAGTACACGGGGTTAGATAAAGAAGTTCTGAACCAGATTTGCTGGTCAACTTTGCGTGACGACGGCCAAATTGACACGCAAAGTGTATTGGATTTTCAAAACTGGGCCGTCAATAAAGGTCTACTCGATACCGTGGTGTCAGCAGATAAGTTTTGGGACCCTGGCTTTGCAGAACAGGCCAACACATTGTTGAATGAGTCTGCCAGCAATTAAACCGGGGTAAACTCAATGGTTTTTACGTGTCAGCATGTAAGCAAAGCATACCTCGCCAGAACTGGAACCGTTTACGCTCTGGAAAATGTAACTTTTAGCGTTGAAGAGCGCGAGTTTGTTTGCATTGTGGGGCCAAGTGGCTGCGGCAAAACCACTCTTTTAAAATTAATTGCCGGATTGATAGAGCCGACCACGGGCAAAATAATTCTCCATTCAAACAGTCATCATCAGCAACTTAATAGCGCGCTGGTGTTTCAAGAGCACGGCCTGTTTCCCTGGATGACAGCACTGGATAACGTAGCCTTTGGGCTGGAAACTCAGGGTATAGGCCAGCGTGAGCGTAAAAACAGGGCCATGGCCTTTATTGAGCGAGTGGGCCTGGCTGCCTTTGCCAATAACTATCCGCACGAGCTATCGGTAGGGATGCGCCAGCGAGTTGGTATTGCCCGCGCGTTTGTAGCCAACCCGCGTATCCTTTTGATGGATGAACCTTTTGCTGCGTTAGACGCCCAAACCAAACTGGTGCTTCAGGACGAGTTGCTTCGGATTTGGAAAGACCACCAAAAATCGGTGGTTTATATTACCCACGATATTGAAGAGGCTATCAGGCTGGGTGATCGGGTGCTGGTAATGACCGGTCATCCCGGCCGAATTAGAGCCGAAATACCTATTTCTCTTGACCGGCCGCGGATGTCATCGGTTAATATCGATGCAAAAGTAACGGAGATTAAATGGCACATCTGGAAAATGTTAGAGGAAGAAGTGCGACAGAATCTGGCGATAGCCGGCTGAAAATGGGTCTGCAATTTCTTCAATCGCGCCTGGAGCAGTGGTTGCCGCTGTTCATTACGGCAGCGGCAGTGGCAATTTGGCAGTGGCAGGTGCAGCAAGGCGGTTTATCGGCGTTGTTGTTTCCGGCGCCGTCAGATATTATTAAAACCTTTATGCGTTTGGCGGCAAACGGAGAATTAACAAGTAATCTGGCCGCCACGCTGCAACGAGTCCTTTTAGGATTCTGTCTGGGTAGTTTTCCGGCCTTAATATTGGGGTTGCTTATGGGCTGGTCGCGCCGTCTGCATACTCTGGTTGACCCCTTTGTAGGGGCGCTTCACCCCATTCCCAAAATTGCTATCTTGCCCTTGTTTATGGTTATTTTTGGTATTGGTGAAGCCCCAAAGGTAATTCTGGTTGCCGTAGCCGTATTCTTTCCTATGCTAATTAATACAGTAAGCGGCGTCAAACAAATCAGCCCCATTCATTTTGAGGTAGCCCAAAATTACGGGGCTACAACTACCAGGGTTCTGTGGCGGGTAGTGCTGCCCGGCGCATTGCCACTGGTGCTAACCGGGGTACGCCTGGCTTTAAATATTGCCTTGTTGATTACTATTGCCGTTGAAGTGATAGCTGCCCACCAGGGGTTGGGCAAGATGGTCTGGTTTGCCTGGCAAACCATGCGCACCGAAGAACTTTACGTCAGTCTGGCTGTAACTGCGCTGTTGGGTATAGGTATCAACTCTGGCCTGTACCGTTTAGAAAGATATCTGGTTCCCTGGCAAGCCGGATACAACAATTCGTAATCAGCCTTATCGCCGGAGCAACTCATGAGTCAATTAGTGGATACCTGTTTAACAAAAAGCACTAATAAAGCCCAGGACCTTTCGATTCCAGAGCGTTTTGAGCAGCAGGTCAAACTATATCCAGATAATATTGCGGTTAAAACCGACCGCTTCGCGCTAACCTATGAGGCGCTAAATAAAGCCGCCAACCAGATAGCGCGGGCCATTGTGGCCCAACGCGGCGTAAGCCAGGAGCCGATACTTCTTTTGTTTGAGCATGACGCCCCGGTAATTGTGGCTCTGTTTGGGGCTTTAAAGGCGGGCAAAATTTACGTGGCGCTCGACCCTGCGCTACCCAACGACCGGTTTGAATACATTTTACGGGACACCCAGGCCGGATTGATATTGACCAATACCCAAAATATGGCGCTGGCCAGCAGTCTGGCCCAAAACTCATCTAAAGTAATTAACATTGATAAGATTGACCCAACCCTATCTGCCGATAATATTGAGTTGCCCATTTCTCCTCATGCGCCCGCCGCTATTTTTTATACCTCCGGCTCTACGGGCAAACCCAAAGGCGTTGTCAAAACGCACCTTAACCGAATAGTTATGGAGGGGGCCAACAAACGTATTGCCCCCAACGACCGCCAATCGCTGCTTTATTCTTGCAGCTTTGGCGTGTCAAGCGCCAATATTTTTAGCGCTCTGCTCAATGGGGCCAGGCTATGCCCCTACGATGTTAAAAACCTGGGAGTGACCCGGTTGGCCGGATGGTTACGACACGAGGGCATCACCCGTTTTCATCCGCCCGTTGCTTTTTTTCGCCAATTTTTAGACACCCTGAGCGATGAGCAACAGTTCCCTACCGTTCGCCACATTTCTCTGGGCAGTCAGGCAATTTACAGGCGAGATGTGGAGCGGATGTGGCGTCATTTCCCGGCCGATTGCAC
Source organism: uncultured Caldilineaceae bacterium (assembly GCA_964486935.1). Classification (GTDB taxonomy): domain Bacteria; phylum Chloroflexota; class Anaerolineae; order 4572-78; family J111; genus CAZAPG01. Next base: position 150,919 of record CAZAPG010000005.1, read on the forward strand.
CCTGGTTCATACCTATGCCTTAACCGAAACGGGCGCTATTGCCCAGTTAGTTATTAAAAAAGATACAAAAATTTCGGGAAACGTGGCGCCGGTTGGCTATGTGGTAAAGGGCAAAGAGGTACTAATTTTAGATGAGCTTGGTAGACGGCTGGGGTATGATGAAGTTGGCGAAATTGCCGTTAAAGGCAGCAATTTTTCGGCGGGTTACTGGCGCAAAACAGATTTAACCGGAGATAAATTCTTGCCCGACCCGGAAGGTGGCGACAAACTGATTTACCTGACCGGAGATTTAGGCCGCATGCGCCCCGATGGTTGCCTGGAACACCGGGGCCGGAAGGATTTTCAGGTAAAAGTCAGGGGATATCGGATTGAACTGGCCGAAATTGAAATAGCATTGCATAGTCTCGATGCCGTTAAAGAGGCTGTGGTAATAGCCCAGGACCATGCCGGCGACAAACGGCTGGTGGCTTATTGGGTTCCGGCGGTAAAACCACTGCCCGCTGTTAGCCAATTACATCACGCCCTGGCCCAAACCTTACCCGATTATATGCTCCCCTCTATTTTTGTGGCCCTGGATAAATTGCCGTTAACCGCTAACGGCAAAATAAATCGGCAGGCGTTGCCAAATCCCACTATTACCCGGCCACAAATAGAAACGCCATTTGCCGCCCCCGGAAACCCTGTTGAAGAAGAGTTGGTTAAAATTTGGGCGGCCGCGCTGGGTTTTGAGGAGATTGGTATTAACGATAACTTTTTTGAATTGGGCGGGCAATCGCTTCAGGGCGCTCAGGTTATGTCAGAGGTGCGCCACAAATTTGAGGTTGATATTCCGTTAGGACGCTTTTTTAAGAAACCTACGGTGGCAGAACTGGCGGCCATTATTACCCAAATCAAAAATTCAGCGACTCAATTATCCGATGAGGAACTTCAGAATGCGCTCCGGCTACTTGGCGCATTTTAAGTACAAGGGTTGAAACGCAAAATGTCGACTCAAGTACTGGCGCCATTCAAAAGCAGCCCGGACGAGAAGGGGGGGCATTCTGGAGCAAACCGGCCCTTGCGGGTCGGCGTAGTTTACTGGCAACCCGGGGATGGCCTGGCCAGGCGTCGGGCCGATAAACTAAAAGCGTTAGGGTATGAAGTTATTGATTTTCTTTATAACGCCCGATTGCCTCAACACCTGGATGCAGTGCTGGCCTATGGTCCGCTGGGGAGCCTGGCCCCATTGGGCCGCCAATTGCTGGCCTGTCCCTTGCACCAGCGCCCCTTTTTTATGTTGATCCTCACCGAACAATTACCCAACCCCAACTTGCCGGAATGGGTTAGATATTGGCTGGGCCGGGTTCGCTCAAAAATAGAAAGGCTGGCCTTTAAAGAACAGCCCGAAGGGGTTTGGCAAGCGGCTTCCGGGTGGCGCTGGTTAATAAGCCGGGCGCATCGCTTTAGATACTATGGCGACCTTTTCTGGTTGAGGCAGGCCAACGCGCTATCGGTATTGGCCGTTTGGTCTCGCTGGACGGCCGGCTTTCTGCGGGCCAGGGGCTTTAACCCGGTAGTATTGACTCGCGGAAACAACGGCGCTTGGGGCAGTAACTTAAACCTGGAGCGCGACATTCCGGTGTTGTGGCTGGGTAAAATTGGCACGGCCCGGCGGGGTCGCTTATTAAAACAACTGCGCGCCCGGCTTAAAGAGCGGGGTATTGACCTGCTGGTTGTTGATGGCGTGGAAAACCCCTATGTTTTTGGGCAGGAGCGCATTGTTTTGCTAAACCGCACCAAAATAGTCTTAAACCTGTTGCGAGAAAAATGGGATGACAATTCTTTGCGCTACTCTCTGGCCACCCATAACGGGGCCTTGATTGTGAGTGAACCTACGCTACCTCACACCGATTTTATACCCGGCGTGCATCTTGTTGAAGCGCCCATTGAGCAGTTAGCCGATACCATTTGTTATTACCTGGCTCACGATGAGGAGCGCCGGCAAATTGTCAATCAGGCCCAGCAGTTGGCTACCCAGGATAACCCGGATAAAATTGTTGAGGCTCTGGAATCAATTGCCGCTTTACAGCATGGCCAGCACAGAATTTGCGATGAGGGTTAACGTGAGTGGATACGCCCATGCAACATACGCCCAGTCGCTGGCCAAATTTGGCGAGCCGCGCTATCTTCCGCGCAGTGAGGGCTGGATTTTAGAACGTCAGATTCCCGGCTATTCTTATTATGATGCTATGGGCTGTTATCCGCTGTTCTCCTGCCGTAACTGGTCACAATTATGCGCCGATTTAGAGGATATCGGCGACAGCCTGGTCAGCCTGGCCGTTGTGCCTGACCCTTTTGATAATTATGATGCTGCTCTTTTGCGCCAAAATTTTCAAGACGTGGTAATTCCCTTTAAGCCGCACTATGTAGCAGACCTGAGCCAGCCGTTGGCCTCTTTTGTCTCACCCCATCATTGCCGCAATGCTCAAAAAGCATTAAAAACAATTGATATAGAGCAGTGCGCTGACCCCAATCAGTTTATAGACGATTGGCTACGGCTTTATAAATTTCTGGTTCAGCGGCACAATATTCGGGGTATTCCGGCCTTTTCAGACACAGCCCTGACCCAGCAGTTGCAGGTTCCAGGATTAGTTATGTTTAGAGCCGTTTGGCAGGGGCAAACGATTGGTATATTACTGTGGTATATTAAAAATGAGGTGGGTTATTATCACCTGGCGGCATTTAACCCGGCCGGATACAGACTGTGGGCTTCGTTTGGGCTGTTTTGGTACGCGTTTGAATATTTTGCAGACAATAATTTAAAGTGGCTAAATTTGGGGGGCGGCGCGGGGATTAAAAATAACACCGAAAATGGCCTGGGTCGCTTTAAAGCGGGTTGGTCTACAGGGGTACGAACCGTCTATTTCTGCGGGCGTATCTTTAATAAAAAAGTATATACAGAAATTGTGCGGGCCAAAAATCTTGAGCAAAATCATTACTTTCCGGCTTATCGCTACGGTGAATTTAAATAAAAATCAGGAGAAACCGATTTGTGGTAAACAATGAGTCAAAAAAACAACCCGCGCAAAAGATAATTGTATTTGGCAACGGACAAATGGCCGGCGTAGCCTATGCCAGCCTCTCAAATGACTCTGCCTATCAAGTCAGCGCCTTTACGGTAGATAGAGCTTATATTAAAGAAGATACGCTCTTCAATTTGCCGATGGTGGCCTTTGAAGAAGTTGAAACCATTTTTTCGCCTGATGAGTATAAAATGGTTGTTTCTATCAGTTTTCGTCGGGTTAACAAATTAAGGGCAGAAAAATTTTACCAGGCTAAAGCAAAAGGCTACCAACTGATAAGCCATATTAGCTCAAAAACCACCAGCCCATCCAATTTGGTAATTGGAGAAAATAGCCGGATAGGTTCTAACTGTACGCTTGGCCCTTTTGTTAAAATTGGCGATAATGTTGTCGTTGCCTCTGGTTGCATTATTGGCCACCATACAGTTATTAAAGACCACTGTTTTCTGGCTGCCGGCGTAGTGGTAGCCGGTAGTGTAACCATAGAACCTTATTGCTTTATTGGAGCCAATGCCACCATTAGAGATAGACTCACCATTGCTGCGGAATGTGTTATAGGAGCGGGGTCAGTTATTCTTGAAGACACGCAAGAAAAAGGAGTTTACATGGCCAAACCCGCCGAAAAATTGCCAATCACCAGTGATAAACTCCCCCTTGGTTAACAAAAAACAACTATTTGCAAAATTAGGACTTTAAGAGGGCTTGACGCGCCCCGGATTTGCCCCTATACTGACTTCTATAAAACCGGCTTGCGCCGGGCTACTTGACGTTAAAAATTATCCGCACCAGAAATACCCGCCAATCTCAAACCGCATATTCTCCCACAGCCGCAATGAACTGTTTTAATTGAAATGGAGTTGTAACCATGTCTAAACCTAAACCAAATTTAAATTGGGTAGGACAAACAATTGGTGGACGTTACAAGGTTGACTCGTTTATTGACCACGGGGGAATGTCGGCGGTATACAAAGCCAGCGACCCAAACTTGCAGCGCACCGTAGCCATCAAAATCATCCACGCTCATCTCTCTAGCGACCCTTCATTTGTTAAGCGTTTTGAGCAAGAAGCCGCCGCTGTAGCCAGATTACGCCATCCAAATATCATTCAGGTATACGACTTCAACCACGACCAGGATGTCTACTACATGGTCTTAGAGTATGTGCCGGGTCAAACTCTAAAAGATAGATTGAGCGACCTGAGCGACGTTGGCGAACAACTGCCCCTGGCCGAAGTCATCAAAATTATGACCGAGGTGTGCGAGGCCGTGGCCTATGCTCACGACCATAAAATGATCCATCGAGATTTAAAGCCGGCCAACGTAATGCTTACGCCCAAAGGGCAGGCCATTCTAATGGATTTTGGCGTAGCCAAGATGCTTAGCGGGCAAGACCAAACCGCCACCGGAACCATTATCGGCACGGCCAAATATATGTCGCCGGAACAGGCCCGTGGCGAGCGCCCCGACGAACGCAGCGACATTTACGCCCTGGGCGTGATGCTGTACGAGATGGTTGCCGGCCAGCCCCCCTTCGACGCCGATACCACCGTCGCTATCCTTATGAAACACGTTAACGAACCCGTGCCCGATATCAGAAAAATAAATGATGATGTGCCTGACGAAATTGTTGAAATTATTGAAAAATCACTGGCCAAAAACCCCAAAGAGCGCTACCAATCAGCGGCTCATATGTCGGCGGCATTAAAGCTAATCAAGCGGTTGGGCCAGGCCAAAGGGCCGGTTACAGATGCCCAAAAAACCGTTTCATCCAAAAAGCGGCAAAGCACCAAACCATCGTCGGTATCGGCGGCTGCTTCGGCAACCGTAGAGCTATCAGCCCAACCCGCAACCGCGCCATCAAAAAATTCGGCCCTGTGGCTGGTGGGGGGCATTGCCGTGGTGCTGCTTGCAGTTTTAGGCGTCGCTGGTTTGTTGGCCTACAATTTTTTAACCAACACCGATGACCCCGGCGGCGAAGCCGTAGCTGCCCTCGACCCCACGCTGCCTTCATCGGAGGGTATGGTGCGTATTCCCGCCAACACCTACACAGTTGGCCTTGATACCCCCGATAGAGACCACGCCCAAGCCCAGCAGGTCGAACTCGGTGAGTTTTGGATTGACCAGCGAGAAGTAACCAACGTCCAGTACGCGCAATTTTTGGCCGAAACCGATAACCCGCCGCCTACCGATTGGCCGGGCAGCCAGATTCCAGACGACCAGGCAGACCACCCGGTTAAGGGCGTCACCTGGAATTTGGCCCAGGCCTACTGCCAGTGGGCCAAAAAACGCCTGCCCACCGAGGCCGAATGGGAGGTGGCGGCCCGTGGGCCAGAAGGACGCCTGTTTCCCTGGGGCGACAGGATGGACGCCGTTAAATTGCCCCGTGGCGGAACCTACAAGGTAGGCAGTAAGGCCACCAACCAGAGTCCATTTGGGGTGTTTGATATGGCCGGCAATGTGTGGGAATGGGTAGACGAACCTTACGCCTCTGTGCCCGAAGGCCAAAAAGTTTTGCGCGGCGGGGCCAACGATTTTCTCAAAGATATGGCCTACCGCCTGCATGGAGACCCCACCATCCCCACTATGTACGCCTCGGCGGGGGTGCGGTGCGTGGCCAATGAAGTAAACGTAGTCAACGCTCAGGAAGTGGCCGAAAACATCTTCTATCAGGACAGCTTCGACGACCCCGGCAGCGGCTGGCCCATTCAGGCCGAAGGAACCTTTTTTTACGGCTACCACCCCCCGGATTTCTTTCACGTAGAGGTCGGTACGCCCGATAGCCACACCGTGGTTTCGCGTCAGCCCAGTTTTGAGGAAGTTACTGTTGAAGCCGACATTCTGGTAGACCACACCACCACCCCCGACGGCGATTTTCGCTACGGCCTGGCCCTGCACCGCACCGGCGACCAGTACTACGCCTTTACCGTTTCGCCACGCAGTGGTAGCTGGTATGTGCTAAAAAGCTCATCAGCGGGGCTGCAAGTGCTAGACCAGGGCAACGTGGCTACCTTGCAGGGCATCGCCCCCCAGGGCTTTACCCCCGATAAAACCGACAAGCTGCGCGTTGACGCCGCCGGCGGGAATTATATTTTCCACATCAACAACGAGCCGGTTTCGCAAATTAGCGATGCCGAGTATGCCAGCGGCGAGGTGGGCTTTTTTGTGGAAACCTTTGACGAAACGCTGGCTCACGTTCATTACGACACGCTAACCATTCGTCAGGCGGAAATAGAGCCGGTGCAGCTCTCTAACGTGCTGCTGAAAGATGACTTTACCGACCCCTCGAGCGGCTGGCCGACGGAGGATGTAGAAGGACAACCCTACCGCGTGGGCTATCACCCGCCCGATTTTTACCACGTTGAACCCAGAACCGCCAACGAAACCACGGTAGTTTCCGAAGCGCAAGAGTTTGGGGATGTTACAGTGGTGTCAGAGTCCTTTGTAGACCACACCGATACTGAAACCGGAGACTTTCGCTACGGCCTGATTGTGCGCCGCATTGAAGATGATAAATTCTACGCCTTCACTATTTCGCCCCGCAGCGGAACGTGGCAAATTCTAAAAAAGACGCCCACCGAGCTAAGCGTCCTCAAAGAAGGTCAAATTGATACGCTACAAGGTTTTGCTCCACCCGGCTTCACCCCCGATAAAACCGACAGCCTGCGCGTTGATGCGGTAGGGGCGAACCTCACCTTTCACATCAATGGCCAAACCGTGGCCCAGGTAAGCGATGCCGAATATGCCAGCGGGCAGGTAGGCTTTTACGTGGAAAACTTTGATGAAACGCTAACCCACATTCACTATGAGTCGCTCACCGTGCAAAAACCTCAGGTTGCCCCTCAGCCGGTCGTAAGCAATTTATTAGAGGATGACTTTACCGACCCCTCGAGCGGCTGGCCGACGGAGGATGTGGAAGGACAACCCTACCGCGTGGGCTATCACCCGCCCGATTTTTACCACGTTGAACCCAGAACCGCCAACGAAACAACCGTAGTTTCCGAAGGGCAAGAGTTTGGCGATATCACCGTGGAGACAGCAGCTTTTGTAGACCACACCGATACTGAAACCGGCGACTTTCGCTACGGCCTGATTGTGCGCCGTATTGCCGATGATAAATTCTACGCCTTCGCTATTTCGCCCCGCAGCGGAACGTGGTACGCGCTCAAAAGCTCGCCCGGCGGGATAGAGGTTTTGGCCGAAGGCGCGGTTGACACCCTGCGCGGCTTTGCTCCGCCCGGCTTCACCCCCGATAAAACCGACAGCCTGCGCGTCGATGCCAGTGGGTCAACTTTTGCTTTTCACATTAATGACGAGCCGGTGATTCAGGTGAGCGACGCCGATTACGCCAACGGGCAGGTAGGCTTTTACGTGGAAAACTTTGACGAAACGCTAACCCACATTCACTATGAGTCGCTCACCGTCAGAGAAGTCAACCTTGACGAGTTGGCGCTAGCCCCCACGGTAACGCCTTTGCCGCCTACCCCCACCCCAACCGCCCAACCAACCGAAGAGCCGGTTGAGCCAACGCCAACCCCGGCCCCGCCCCAGGGAATGGTTTTGGTTCCGGCCGGACATTTTCTCATGGGGTCGTCAACCGGACAGGCGGTTGAAAGGCCTGAACATCCCGTATTTTTAGATGCCTTTTATATTGACGAGTATGAAGTAACCAATAGCCACTACCGGGAGTGCGTGCGGGCGCAGGGCTGCACCCAGGGGGGAGCCAATTCGGCCACGCGCGCGGGCTACCGCGACGACCTGGCTTACGATGATTACCCGGTGGTGAATGTCACCTGGGACCAGGCCAATGCCTACTGCCAGTGGGCGGGCAAACGCCTGCCCGGCGAAGCGCAATGGGAATATGCGGCCAGCGGCCCGGAAAACCTCAACTGGCCCTGGGGCGACACATTTAGGGTTGACCTGCTGCCCGCTGCCGAGGCGGATACGCAACCTGTGGGCAGCTACCCCGAAGGCGTCAGCCCGTTTGGGGTGCATGATTTGGCCGGCAACGCAAGCGAGTGGGTGGCCGATGATTTTGACCAGAATTTTTACGCCGAATCGCCCTCCAGCAACCCTCTGCTTACCGGCGTTAGCGCCGGGCGGCTTTACCGGGGCGGCAGCTTTGGCAATCGCAACGGTATTTTCTACACTACCAGCCGGCGTTACGGCAATATTCGCACCTTTAGCGATACAGACCTGGGCTTTCGCTGCGCGCTCGACGCGCCGGAGATGACCCCCCCCGAAGAGCGCGCCGAACTGGTGGCCGCGTTCTGCGAGGTGTACGCAGAATATAGACCCGAGGCTCTGTGCCCCTAGTTAGCCGTAAACCTCCTTTATCAACTTTTCATTAATCCCGGCGGGGCCGTAAATTTCTGGCACAAACGTTTGATCGGTTATGGGCGGACGCACATAACCGATATTTTTTTGCCGGGGCGGCAGCTCTATTGGCTCGGGGGTTAAATCTTCATACGGAATCATGCTTAACAGATGCCTGATTAGATTCAGGCGAGCATGTTTTTTAACATCGGCCTCAACCACATACCAGGGGGCCTGTTTGATATCGGTGTGGGCCATCATCGCATCTTTGGCTTTGGAATATTCAACCCAGTTAGAGCGGGCTTCTAAATCCATAGGGCTAAGTTTCCAGCGCCGGGTAATATCGTGAATGCGATTTTGAAACCGGCGTTCCTGCTCTTCGTCACTCACCGAGAGCCAGTATTTGATTAAGATAATCCCTGAGCGCACCAGCATGCGCTCAAATTCGGGGCAGGAGCGCAAAAACTCTCGATACTCCTCTTCGGTGCAAAAGCCCATCACCCGTTCAACCAGGGCGCGGTTGTACCAGCTTCGGTCAAATAGCACTATCTCGCCGGCGGCGGGCAGGTGAGCCGCGTAGCGTTGAAAATACCACTGGGTTTGCTCGCGTTCGGTGGGCTTGGGCAACGCCACTATCCGCGCCACCCGCGGACTCAACCGTTCCGTAATCCGCTTGATGACGCCTCCTTTGCCGGCAGTGTCGCGCCCCTCAAAAATAACTATCACCTTCAAACCTTTGTGTCTAATCCATTCTTGCAGTTTGACCAGTTCAGTTTGCAGCCTGACCAGCTCTTTTTCGTAGGTTTTATTTTTTATCCGCTTGCGCTTTTTTTTGTTACTTTTGTTTTCAGGCATCTGCCCGTCGGTTGATTGAGCAGCAACATCTTGATCCTTGGTTTTTTCTTTTGACTTTTTTTTACTCATTGTTCTGCCTCTCATCCTTGAGTTTTAATAAAGCTGTTTAATTTTTGGATAGCAATGAAGTTATCAAGCGGGTGAACAATACAGAAAATTACCAAAACCACTTTTTATCATATCATAGCAAAATCAATTTACCAGTGACAAATATCGCAATATTACCTGACAACCGGGCCAATATTTTTAGTCAGCCCTCTGGTTCTATTCATCATCTGCAACGGTTACGGATGACTCTGACGAGAAGCCGGTTTGTAAAGGAATTACCCATGTTGCCGGAGCAAAAATATTAAGAGGGGCCTGGGCCAGGTTTTCGGTGGGGTCAACAATGGGTTGGTAGGGCCGCCCGTTGAGCGAAACCTGGGCGTGCAGTTGAATTATTGGGTTTTCAATACCGGCCTGGGCTAATCGCTGTTTTAAGTAGTGAACATATTGAATCATCATATCTGGCCGGGTGGCCATTTTGCCAATCTGGCGGGTGGTCAAATCCTGGCGCGGGTCAACCAGCCAGCGCTGGCTGGTTTGGGGGTCGGTTACTACAATGGCGATATCGCCGCTTTTGCCGCGCAACTTCATGCGCCACGAGAAGCGGTGCCCATCTTCGGTCCAGGCTACATTACCGGGGTATAGCCAGTGGCGCAGGGGAATGAGTATTTGCAGCGCCAGATAGATAGTTACAAAGCCAGCTATCCACCAGCGGCGCTTGAGCGCAGGCCAGGGCAGCGTGTCGGGCAAATGGGGTTTGGGGGCGCGCAGCAGCCGGCGCGGCCAGCCGGTTTCTGCAAACAAAATGGTAGCGGCAATCATCAGGTAGGGGAAGATGCCAATGTTAAACAGCCATTTATTGGTCAGGTGAAAGAAAAGCAGCAGTAAAAATGCCGGCAGCCGGGTGCGTCGCCACAGCAGCAAAAAACCAATACTCAGGTCAAACAGCAGGCCGCCGTAACTAAAAAAGAAGGTGGCCCACTCGGTGGTAAAAAAAGGCCCCATCAGCGGGTAATGGGCGCGATTATGCAGCCAATCTCGCATGGGGTGTCCGGCCAGCCAATCGGCGTTGATTTTGGCAACGCCGGCGTAAAAGTACACAATCACCAGTTGCGCTCTAAAAATAAACACCTGCCAAAATGGAACCATCTGCCGGCGCAGGTCGGGCCGCAATTTTTGGTCTAGCGAGGCCCAGCGATGGGCGTCGACACATATTAATAAAAACGCCAGCAGAATAATAAGGTAGTAGTGATTATTGTATTGGGCTTTATCCAGCAAAAATACGTAGGTGTAGGTGAAAAAAAACAACATCGCCGATACCCGGTAAAAAAAGCCAAGCGCCAGGCCCAGCGCGGATAACCCCATAACAAAAAATACGGCGTACACCCACTGCCCCGGCAGGGGCGCTACAAAGGGGAAAAGTTCGTAGGTAAAATAGAAATTGGGTTGAATGTAGTAATAAGGAATCCGGCCAAAGACGTGGTAGCGATAAACCTCCCAAACCATAATGGCGCCAAACAAAACCCTAAACGTAGCCAGCGAGGCCACATCTACGGGTTTTAGCAACGCCTCAACCATTATCTGGATTCTACGGGCAATAAATGGTATAATGTTGGCGTTAATTTCTTTTGGCAGAAAGCGTTGGCTTACTTCCATTTGAAAATCTTCAAAATTCTACATCAAGCCAAACAGATAATTTATCAGGGATATTCAGGAGGGCGTGGGGATTAAAAACAGACATTGGTTTGATACTGTTATACACGTTATTCAATTAACTGGCAAGGTTGAAACCGGTGTATTAGTACCATCACCTTAAAAGAAACTCTCGACAATTTTGCAGGGCTTTAGTATAATTGGTAAGGTAATCCTCAATAAGCAATGCAGTACGCTTAAAAACTTAGCAGCTATTATCTCTTCACTAATTGACCCATAAGGCATCAAAAAAGGGTCAACGTCCCTAATTGTTACATGTCAGGTATATTTTTTGACTCAGTGATTAGGTAAACTATTTTTTGATGCAAAAGCAAGTTCATTGGGAGTGTTATTATGGCGACAACCGGAAGTTTGAAGCAACTTAGCAGTACCGGCGCGCTATCGCAACAACGACAATCAATTAATTCCGCAGGGTTAACCGGAACTACTTCACTGCGTGGGGGAACCTCTGGTCTGGAAGCCCCCAGCATAAAACGTTTTGAGGGGATGGCCGAACTCCTTGAGCCGCCGCACGCTCTGGATGAATTAGATATCAAACAAAATATGATCACCGATATTTTGCTTCGGCTCACTTACAACGAGGGCGAGGTTAGCGTTAGCCGGGCCGAAGAAATTATGAAACTGCCCTACAAGGTGCTTGATGAGTTACTCTCGTGGATGCAGCAAGAGCACCTGGTTGAGGTATCCAAAGCCGTGGGCAGCCTGGGCCGCCGGGGCTACGTTTACAGCCTGACCGATACCGGACGCGCCCGGGCCAAAGAAGCTCTGGAGCGCACCCTGTACGTTGGGCCGGCGCCTGTCCCCCTGGAAAAGTACACTCAGGCCGTGTTAGCCCAGGCCACCATCAAACGGCTATCGCGCCAAGAGGTGCAGCAGGCGCTCAATCACCTTATTTTGCCCAAAGATTTTGACCGCAGAATTGGGCCGGCTGTTAACGCCGGCAGTTCCATATTTTTGTACGGCCCCCCCGGCAACGGTAAAACCACCATCTCCGAAGCCATTGCCGAGTTGCTGGGCGGCGGCGAACCTATCTGGATTCCTTATTCCGTAACCGTAGGCGGGGCAATTATTCAAATATACGATAGCCTCATCCACAAACACAGCGAGGAAGAACGCGGCGGGGCCGACCATCGCTGGGGCCTGTTCCAGCGCCCTTCGGTGATGGTGGGCGGCGAACTAACTATGGAACACCTGGAGCTGCGCTACGAGGAAACCGCCAAATTTTACGAGGCCCCGCTGCAAATGAAGGCCAACGGCGGCATGTTCTTGATTGACGACTTTGGCCGCCAGCAAATCACCCCCGCCGAACTGCTCAACCGCTGGATTGTGCCCCTGGAAACCAGAATAGACTTTTTGCGCCTCAACTCCGGCCAAACCTTTGAAATCCCCTTTAAACAATTGCTGGTATTTAGCACCAACCTTGACCCGGAAGATTTGGTTGACGGCGCTTTTTTACGCCGAATTCAAATTAAAGTAGGCGTGTTTGGCCCCGATGAAAAAATGTTTTATCAAATATTTGCCAACCAGGCCAAAGCCCTTGGCTTTCCAGATATCGACCGGGAGTCGTTTTTGTACTTTATTAACGAATGGTACCGCAAAACCGGTAAACCGCTGCAATCGGTTCACCCCCGCGATATTCTAAAAACGGTCAAGCTGATTTGTGAGTACTCTGGCGAGCCAACCCGAATGACGCCGCAACTTATCGAGGAAGCCTGCAACGGCTACTTTGTTAAAGCCAAATCCGGCGAAATTTTGTAACCTCATCCCAACAACAAAAAAGGGGACGCGCCATAGAGCGTCCCCTTTTTATTTTCAACCCCCAACTATTCCTGATTATTTATGCGGGTGTGCATGGCAATGGTGGCGCTCAGGTGCGCGCCAAACAACACAATCATACTGCTCAAATAAATCCACAGCAGCAAGGCCACCAACGCCCCCAGCGAGCCATAAACCAGATGATACGTAGCAAATCCGCTGGTCAAATACCATCTAAAGGCGCTGTTGGCCAGCTCCCATCCTACAGCGGCCAGAGCAGCGCCTCCAATTGCTTCGCGCCAGCGCACTTTGGTATTGGGTATCCAGCGGTATAAATTCAAAAACATCAAAAATATTACAAACCAGGGCACCAACCTGGCCGTAATATGCCAGGCGTATGTATCGTAAATTCTGGCTCCCCCAAATAACGGTATCTCAAAGCGGGGAAAAAGATTAAAAACTGTGGTCACAAATATCCACAAAATCAGGAGTCCGGCCAGGCTGGCAACCATTGCCAGCGCCACTAAACGGCCCGATAGAAAATTGCGCGCTTCGGCGGTATGCCAGGCCCGATTAATGCTGTGCCCCAGCGCATTAAAAACGCCCGAGGCCGCCCACAGCAACCCAATTGTTCCCACTATTTGCACCGTGCCTCTAATGTTTAATGCCTGTTCAATATTGGCTTTGACCAGTTGCTGGGCCGCAGGTAAAAATTGCTCCACCGCATCCAGTACGGTTTGCTGAACAGACTCATTCTCCAGCACCGAGCTAACAAAGCCAATCAAGAAAATCAGCAACGGAAACAGAGAAAACAGGGCATAGTAAGCAATGCTGGCCGCCGATTCGGCGGCATGAGCGTCGGAGAAATTTTTTATGGTATCTACGGTAATAGACAGCGCCCCGCCGCATAACCTGTCAACCTGCTGATACATTGATTTGGCTTTAACCTTAAACTCCATAGCTAAAATGCTTTCTATCATTGCAACTGTTCCCATTTTCAATATTGAATTTTCACCCCCTGGCGCACCGCCACCGCCGAACCCTGCGCCAAAAAAGCCGAGCTGGGTTTGGCTTGCAACGGTTCTGCAAAAGCGGGGCCGTACAGGTTGGCAACGTCGCAGTTAAGGCCGCTCTCGCTTACCTGCCACACCTGCCAGCGGGGGTGTTCAACCTGATACTCAACGCATCCTCCATCCTTTTGCCCGGAGTAGCCCCAGTAATGCTCGGTAATAAATTCTTCTTCAGAGCCGGAGACAAGCGGCTGGGCCGAACCTGTGGTTTTAACTTGCAGGCTGTTCCACTGCCGCTTAAACCGCCAGCCATATTCTACAAAAAGATACGGCTCCGGCAAAGCCGCATTTTGCTCTACCGTGTGACGCATTGGCAGCGCCACATACTTTTCATTATATACCCCACGGGCCACCGCCGCGATAGCCCATTTAGGCACAATTTCTTTTACAAATACTACGCCTCTGCGCCAGCCTTCGGGGCCTTTGCGGCGCACGTAAAAGCGCAGGTTGACCTCTTCAAAATTGGCGTGAAAGGGAACAGGCAGGCCAAGCAGGCGCGTCTTCAAAAACAAAAAGCCAACCATGCTGATAAAGGTTTTGCCGTTCCAGGTATCCAGTTCTGTGCCGGAGGGAGTGTGCGGGCGCAGCACTGCCGGGTCAATTTGGTAATTGAGCATGGCCAGATAACGCCACTCGGCGGTAAGAAATTTCCGTTGCTTCATCTTTGGCTCCTTTAGCCCTGCGCTAATGGTTCGCCCAGCAGGTGTCGCTGATAAACGTAATTGGCGTGAACCACCATGCCCGCGCTCCAGGTAAGCGGCGCTTCCGAGGTGTACCAAAATGTAGATAGATAGAGGCCATCCAGGGTGTAAACCTCGTGTACGGCGCCGTCTCTAACAATAACTCTGGCAATGCGATAGAGCAGCGTTTCGGCTTCGGCCAGGCGCTCCATTCTGGCCAGGGCAATAACGTGCCAGGCGCCCAACCATAGCCACGCATTTGAGGTGTGGTAATCGGGCAGGCCGCCCAGCCTGTTTTCAAGGGCAATATATTTGCGGGGGTAGGCCCGGTGAACTACCTGGGTGGGCACCGGGTTGGCCATATTAAATTCATTCATTTTATCTAAAATTGCGTGGGCCTGTTCCGGCGTGGTTAAATCCCAGGCAATGGCCAGCAAATTACCGCTGCTGCTTAAATTGTCAAACATCTGGTTGGTCACGTAGTAGCCCAAATTAGGCTGCCAGAAGTGGCTGTTGATGGATTGTTTGAGTTGCCTGGCTTTGGTTTCAAAGCGAAGTTGGGCGTTGCTATCTCCCAACAGGCCGGCATAGCGAGTCAACTCGTGCAGAGCTTTCCAGTAGAGTACATTGGTGTATAAAACGCGGCCCCGGCGGGCAATGGTATCGGCCCAATCGGCAAAGGGAGCCTGATGCAAAAGCCCGTCATCTTCCAGCGCGTGCGCTTCTAGCCAGGCGGCGGCCTGTTTGAGGGCCGGCCAGTGGGTTTGGGCAAAAGCCAGGTCGCCGGAGCGGTCGGCATAATTTAGGGCCGCTATAACCAGCAGGGCGTTGCCATCAAGAGAAATGGTGTTGTGGGCCGTAACATATTTGGGTTTAATTGGCGCGTGAATGGGCTGCTCTCGTTTGAATAGCGAGTGCAGATAGCGGTCAACAATATTGGTGGAGTGAACCTTTACCGGAAATTGCCCGGTAGGCCGCTGATAAAGCAAAAACACTTCCAGGCACTCGCGGGTTGCTCTAAATTCTTCCAGTTCAAGCAGGCCAAAGCTGGCAAAGCCAAAATCACGCGCCCAGGGTTCTCTGAAATTGCGCAAGCCGGCGCACAACACCAGCCGTTCCAGACCGTTGGGCAGGCGGCGTTTTTCAATACCGGCCCGCAAATTGGCCGAGGCAATCAGCAGCGCCTTGTCTTCTATTTTTTGGTGGTTTTCTATATCCAGCGGGATAACAGAGGGCGCCAGAAAAGGTTGTCGAAACAGGCGCTGCAAATAACCGGCTGACTTCCAGAAAAAGTAGCCAAAAATTGCCCCAATAATTGAGCCTAAGCCAACCAAAAACCAGGGCCATAACTTTTTAGAGCGTTCGTTTTTTGAGGTCATATTCAACCTTTCATTCCCCAACGCCAAATTTTACGGTATCCGGCCAATATGCACAAGCTGAAAAGCCGGTTTGACATCCAAACAGGGTAGCAGTGTTTGATTAACTACGGCTGAAAGCAGCAAAATCAAATTGGTTGATTACAGTCTGGCTAAATTCTGGTATAATAGAAGACATAATCTACCCCACAAAAGGACAAAAATTTGCAAACGCCCAACGCATCGCCAGAACAACCGGAGACGCGCCGCAGTAACTCGCCAACATCCTCGCAACAGGGAGCCGCAACGTCGATGAGTCAAAATAAAAGTGCCGAGACAACAGGCTGGTTCAATCGTTTACTGGAACACCCACTCCTGCCGGCGATTCTGGTAGTTGTATTCATTATGATGATTGCGCTGATTGGGCTGGTCATTTTCTTTACTATCAGAACAACCACCGGCGTAGCCACTGCGCCGCCCACTTCGCCGGTGCAGTTTGCCACCCCCACCAGCGCCCCGGATGCATCGGCCACGCCTGTTTCGGGCAGCCCATCCATTGCCTTACTGCCGGTGCAGGGCGAGTCGGGCACGCTGATTACCATCACCGGCAAAAACTGGTCGCCCAACGCCGAGGTGGTAATCCGGGTAGAAGCTCCCGGCGGCGGCCAGCAGGTGCAGCCCCTGTTTGCCAACACCAGAGCCGCCGGCGATGGCAGCTTTTTGGTTTCGTTTATTTTGCCGGCCAATTCCGGCTGGTCTAACCTGAGCAGCGCCCTGGTTACGGCCGAAACCGCCGGCGCCGGCCAGCGCGTGTCGGCCGAGTTCAGCATTATTGCGCCGGTTGATACGCCTTCGCCGGCGGCAACCACCCCGCCGGCCCCGCCTACCGGCCAAACCCCTGCCGGCCCCACCCCAACGCCCACCACCCGCTATGTTCCTTCGCCGGGGCAATGGTCTGCCGAATATTACGCCAACCCCAATTTTGCCGGCGCGCCGGCGCTGGTGCGCAACGAGTTGAGCGTTGATTTTGACTGGGGGTTTGGCGCGCCCGCACCCGATTTGCCGGTTGATAATTTTTCGGCCCGCTTTACCCGCCGAATTGACCTTGACGTGGCCGTTTACCGGTTTCATCTTTTTGCCGATGATGGCGCGCGCCTGTGGATAAATGATGAGTTGATTATTGACGAATGGTACGCCAGCGCCCCGCGAGAACTGGTGGCCGACGTGCCCCTTTCCTATGCCGGTTTGCACGATGTGCGCATAGAATACGCCAGTTTTTCCAACGTGGCCGTCATCAGGTTTTGGTGGGAAAGAGTTACCGGCGGCCCGCCGCCGCCGCCACCCTATTATAGCTGGCGCGGCGCTTACTGGCCTAACGTTGACCTGTTTGGCGACCCCTCGCTGGTGCGAGAAGACCCCGCCATTAACTTTGATTGGGGTAGCGGCCCGCCCGCGCTGGGCTTGCCCGCCAACAACTACTCGGTGCGCTGGGACCGGCTGGTAGATTTTGAACCGGCCAACTATCGCTTTTATCTGACGGTTAACGACGGGGCGCGCCTGTGGGTAGACGGGCAGATTATTATTGACGAATGGCGCGACGGCGACACCCGCGAAGTAACCCGCGATATTGCCCTGTCTGGCGGCACGCACGAATTGCGGGTAGAATTTTACAAACGCGCCGGCAATGGCGTAATCAGGGTGCGTTGGGAAAAAGCGGCCCCGCCCACCGACACGCCAACGCCAATTGCCACCTTTCCCGATTGGCGCGGCGAGTACTGGTCGAACCCCAATCTAACCGGCGCGTCGGCGCGAACCCGCAACGACCCGTCCATTAACTTTAACTGGGGCTTTGGCTCGCCCGATTCGGCCCTGCCCAACGATAACTTCTCCGCGCGCTGGACGCGCTCATTTGTTTTTGAAAATGGGCTGTATCGCTTTACCGCCGAGTTTAACGATGGCATGCGTTTTTATCTGGATGGCAGCCTGGTATTTAACGAGTGGTCCGACTCGCCCACCGCGCGCACCCGCACCTTTGATTTGAACCTGAATGGCCGCCACTGGCTGCAAGTTGAACATTACGACCGCACCGGCGAAGCCGTGGCCCGCTTTCGCTGGGAGCAATTTACGCCAACGCCCACCTCAACCTTTACGGTAACGCCCACCCCATCGGCCACTGCTACCGGCACGCCCACGGTCACGCTCACCCCCACCCCGTCGGCCACGCCTACGGCCACCACCTCGCCCACCGCGCCGCCAACCAACACGCCCACGCCTACCGGCACCCTTACTCCAACACCCACGCCAACCGGCACGTTGACTCCAACAATCACGCCTACAGGTTCAACTACGGCAGAACCAACCGGGTCGATTACCCCATCATCCACTACTACCGAAACGCCATGAACGGGCTAACCAATATGTCGAACAGTAAATATTACCAGATTTTAGGGCTGCCCCCCAACGCCTCGCCCCGGCGCATCAAGGAGCAGTATCGCAAGCTGGCCAAAACCTACCACCCTGACCGGCTGACCGACCCGGCAGAAAGAGCCAGGTTTGAAGAAAAATTCAAAGAAATCAACGAAGCCTACACAGCCCTGGCCGAAATTGTCAAAAGGGCCAACCTTTCGCCCAAAGAGCGCAAACTGGATTTTCTGTACCAGCAGGCCATAGAACTGTTCGGCCAGAATAAATTCTCAAAAGCCATGGTCGTCTTTAACGAGATTCTGGCCATCGACTCAACCTACCAGGATGCGCTGACCCTGCTGCAAGAGTGTCGCCGTAAACACAAGCGGCTGGCCGCCCTTTACGCCAGGGCCGACGCCCTCTATCGCCAGAAAAAATGGCCCGAGGCCGCCGCCGGCTTTGAAGCGGTGTTAAAAGATGACCCCAACTACAAAGACGCCGCCAAAAAGCTAAAACGGGCCAGGCGCGAACAACTCATGACCGATTTTATGAGCCAATATTGACCGGTCAAAATAAAAAAGACCACCCGCCAAAGGATGGTCTTTTTTGTTGCAATTAAGCCGGGTTACACCCCAATATCTTCGTTCCACAACTCCGGTTTGGCGGCGATAAACTCTTCCATCAGCCGGATACATTCCGGGTCGTTCAAAATAACCAGTTCGACCCCCTGCGAGCGGACGTAATCTTCCGGCCCCTGAAAGGTTTTGTTCTCGCCAATCACAATTTTAGGGATTTTGTAAAGCAGCGCCGTGCCGCTGCACATATCGCACGGCGAGAGGGTAGAGTAGAGCGTTGCCCGCTGATAATCTTTGGCCGTGAGCCTGCCGGCATTTTCCAGGCAATCCATCTCGGCGTGCAGAATGGCGCTGCCCTTTTGCACCCGCTGATTGTGACCTCGCCCCACAATTTTACCATCAATCACCAACACCGAGCCGATGGGAATGCCGCCCTCGGCCAGCCCCTTTTTGGCTTCTTCAATGGCTGCCTGCATGAATTGGTCTGTCAATGTGTCCTCCCGCTTTAAACTATTATTCTGTAGAAATTAACCCTGTCCACCTGGTAATCATAAAGCTCAATCAATCACCATTTTCCCCTATTCCCGCCGGTAGGGCTTTAAATACGCGCCGGGGTAGGCCGCGTTTCTGCCGGCAATGGCCAGGGCAATGATGGTGACAATGTAGGGCAGTGCCAGAAAAAATTCAAAGGGCACTTGCTCCAGGCCCATTGTTTGCAGCCGCAGTTGCAGAGCAAACACTCCGCCAAAGAGCAGCGCCCCCCACATGGCCCGGATGGGGTCCCATTTGGCAAAAATAACCAGGGCAATGCACACCCAGCCCCGCCCGGCAATAATGCCCGGCGAAAAGGCCCCCAACTGCGCCAGCGAGAGAAATGCGCCGCCAACGGCCATCAGCGCGCCGCCAATGGCCAGGGCCAGATAGCGCGTTTTGAAGACGCTCACCCCGGCGGCATCGGCGGCTTCGGGGTTTTCGCCCACGGCGCGAAGCTGCAAACCAAAACTGGTGCGGTACAAAAACCACCAGCCCAGCGGGATAATCAAAATGAAAGCAATATAGGTTAGAAGATATTGCCTGAAAATTGGCCCCAAAACCGGCAGGTCGCCAAAAATAGAATACTGCTCAAAGGGATTGACCCGGGGCAGCACCGAACTTTCGCCAAAAACCAGTCTAAAGCCAAACAGCGATAAGCCAATACTCAGCAGGGTAATCCCCAGCCCGGAAACGTGCTGGTTAACCCCCAGCGTTACGCTGAAAAAGCCCATCAGCAGGCCCATTAAAATACCAGAGAAAATTGCCGCCAGCAGCCCCAACCACAGGTAGCCGCCAAACCCGGCGGCGTTAGCCTGAAACGCCACGGCAAAGCCCACAAACGCGCCCAAAAACATTATCCCCTCGATGCCCAGGTTCAGAATACCGGCGCGCTCGGTGTATACCTCGCCGATGGTGGCGAAGATGAGCGGCGTTGCCACGCGCAACGTAGCCCCGATGAGGCCCACTAAAAAGGTAACAAATAAGGCCACATCCATCAGGCTGACTCCCGGCGGCGGATAATGCGATAGCGTTGCAACAATAGCATACCCAGTGTGACCAGCAGCAACGCGGCCTGAATCACATCGCCCAGGTAGGCCGGCACCCCCAGCGCCCGGCTAACCGTTTGCGAGCCGGTGTCGATGAGTCCAATAAACAGCGCGGCCAGCGCCACCCCCCAGGCATTGAGCGTGCCCAGCGTGGCAATAATAATGCCGGTGTAGCCATACCCCGGCGAGATGGCGTCAATCAGGTGGTAGTGAATACCGGCCACCTCGCTTACGCCGGCCAGCCCGGCAATACCGCCGCTTATCAGGGCCGCAGACAGCATAGTTCGCTCTACGTTGATACCGGCAAAGCGGGCGGCCTGCGCGCCCAGCCCCACTGCCCGCATCCGCAGGCCAAAGGAGGTTCTGGTAAAGACAAACCAGAGCGCAATGATAATGACAACGGCCAGAATAAAGCCCAAATGTAACCGGGAGCGGGGAATAAGTTTGGGAAAGATAGCCGCCGGCGCAATCTCTGGCGATTGGGGCCATTGGGAGATGGGGTTGCGCCAGGGGCCGTTTAGCAGCGCGCTGACAATAAAGAGCGCCACCGAGTTGAGCAGCAGGGTTGTGACCACCTCGTCAATGGCCAGTTTGACCTTCATCAGCGCGGGCGCCAGCGCCCACAGCATCCCGGCCAAAAAGCCGCCAATAATCATCAGCGGCAGGGCAACCCAGGGCGACACGTTGTGCATTTGAATGCCAATGGCCGTGGCTGCCGTTGCGCCGGCGTAAAGCTGGCCTTCTGCGCCAATATTCCAGAAGCCGCCAATAAAGGCAAAGGTTACTGCCGCGCCGGTTAGCAGCAGCGGCGTAGATTTTACCAGCACCTCGATGGCGCTGACCCGGCTGGATAGCGGGTCGACCAGAAAGTAGTAATAGGCTGCCAGCGGATTGGCGTCTACCAAAACCACCAGGATTGAGGTAATTAAAAAGGTAAAAATGACTGCAAAAACGGGGATGAGCGGTCGCATCCACACCGGCGCCGAAGCGCGTTCAAGCCTGAATCCTAACATAATTTCCTTACCCCCTTACCCCGGACATTAGTAACCCTAGCTGTTCTACATTAGCTTGCCCGGCGGGTAAAATGCCCATAATCTCGCCCTCGTAAATTACGGCGATTCTATCGGACAGTTCCAAAATCTCGTCCAAATCCTCAGAAATTAGCAGAATAGCCGCGCCCTTATCGCGCTGCTCCAGTAATTTGCTGCGGACATATTCGGTAGCGCCAACATCCAGGCCGCGGGTGGGCTGGGCCACGATAATTACCCTGGGGTTGCGCTCGATAACGCGAGCCAGAATCACCTTTTGCATGTTGCCGCCAGACAGGGTACGAATTTTATCGCCCGGCGAGGCTTTAATCTGGTATGCCTTAATCAATCGTTCGGCGTGCTCCCGAATATGGCCATAATCCAGCATACCGTTTTTAACAAATTCATCCAGATGCTCCAGGGCCATGTTTTGGGCCACGCTCAATTCAACCACCACGCTTTCGTGCCGGTCTTCGGGAATGCGCCCTACGCCGGCGGCCATAATTTTGGCCGACCCGGCATTGGTCACATCCTGCCCGTCTACCAAAAATTGCCCGGCAATAGAGTTACGCGTGCCATCTAACACCTGGGCCAGTTCGGTTTGCCCATTGCCCGACACGCCGGCCAGCCCCAAAATCTCCCCTGCGGCCACATCCAGAGTGATGTTCTTAACGGCGGTAAGGCCCTTGTTATCCAGCGCGGCAATATTTTGTAATTGCAGTACCGTGCCGTTGCCGGCAGATACGCCAACTTTGGCCAGGCCAATGGTTTCTCGGCCCACCATCATGCGGGCCAGTTCTGCCTGGGTAGTCTTTTTTGTTTCCACCGTGCCGGCCACTTTGCCCGCCCGCAAAACGGTGACATGGTTGGTAATGGTCATTACCTCGTTGAGTTTGTGGCTGATAAAAATTACCGATAGCCCATCTTGCTGCAAATATTGCAGGCTTTCAAATAATTGCTCAACTTCCTGGGGAACCAATACGGCCGTTGGCTCATCTAAAATAAGCACTCTGGCGTTACGGTAGAGCGCCTTTAGAATCTCTACCCGCTGCCGCTGCCCCACCGATAAATCTTTTACCAGCGCTTTGGGGTTAACCGGTATCCCATATTTTTCAGAGGCGGCGGCCACTTTTTGGTGGGCCGCCTCTAAATCCAGCCGAAAGGAGTCGGTATAGCCCAGCACAATATTCTCGGTCACGGTCAGGGGCGGCACCAGCGCAAAATGCTGCGTAACCATGCCAATGCCCAGGGCAATGGCATCTTTGGGAGATTTGATTTCGGCGGGTTGGCCGTTAACCAGTATCTCGCCTTCGTCGGCGTGGTAAAGGCCGTAAAGAATACGCATCAGCGTGGTTTTGCCGGCGCCATTTTCACCCAGCAGGGCGTGAATTTCGCCCCGGCGCAGGGCAAAATCAACGCTATCGCTGGCAACCAAATCGCCAAAGCGTTTGTAGATATGCCGCATTTCGATGGCGGTGGTAGAGTTACTCACAGGCAATCCTTGTAACTGACTGCCGGCGGTTGACCGCTGACCACCGGGCAAGCAATTTGCCGTCGGCGGTCGGCGGTCGGTTGCCGGCAATCAGCTTTTATTATTCAGCCGATTTTGAAGAAGCCGGCGGTTGAGCTTCGTCAATATCTACGCGGAATAGTCCTTTGATGATTTCTTCTTCTTTGGCCTTGACTTGTTCAATCAAATCTTCAGGGATGCCGCCAACCACATCGGTGTTGATGGGAGCCAGGGTTGCGCCGCCTTTGGCCACCATGCTGAAATCCTTCAGGTCTTGAGCGGTGTAGGTGCCGCCGGCTACCTGATTGATGATGTAGTCAACGGTGGGTTCCATATACCAAACCGGGCCGCTGACCACATAATCAGGGGCCAGTTCGGCCTGGTCGCTCATGTTGCCAAAAGCGTACAGGCCGTTTTCGGCGGCGGCTTCGATAACCCCAAAGCGTTCGGCAAAGAGCACGTCGGCGCCGGCATCAACCTGGGCCAGGGCAGCTTCTTTGGCCGCGGCGGGGTCAAACCAGCTATTGATGAAGGTGGTTTTAACGTCCACATCGGGGTTAACCGATTCGGCTCCGGCGATAAAGGCGTTGACAATGCGGTTCACTTCGGGCACGGGGAAGCCGCCCACCACGCCAATTACATTGCTTTCGGTCAGGCCACCGGCCAGCATCCCGCTAAGGTAGGCCGGTTCATGAATCCAGTTGTCAAACACCGAGAAGTTGGGTTCGGCCGGACCGCCGCCGGAGCCAAATACAAAGGCAATCTCCGGGTAATCGGCGGCTACGCGGCGCGCGGCTTCTTCATTGCCAAAGGCGTCGCCAAAAATGATATCAGGCTGCTCGGTTTCGGCCACTTCGCGCAGAATGCGCTCCATGTCGCCGGCGTAGCCAATGTCGTCGGTGTAGGTGTATTCAATTCGACCCTCTTGTTGGGCCTTGTTGAGCGCGGTGTGAATAACGCCATCCCACGGTTCTTCAATGGCGGTGGCATAGGCTCCAAATACTTTCAGCGGGCCTGTTTCTGCCATGGCTTCTTCGGCGGCAACTTCAACTGTTACCACCTTTTCTACCACTTTTTCAACTTCTTTTTCAACCTCAACCGTTACCACCTTTTCAACTTCTTCTTTAACCACCACGGTTTCAACTACGGTTACGGTTTGGGGTTGGGCTGCGCCACACGCGGCAATCAGCGCCAGCGCTACCATTGATATTAATAAGATTGCTGCTTTTTTAAGCATTTGACTCTGTCCTCCTTTTGCGTATTGACTATAGTAGGGTGGGTTTAGATGGGGTAATTTTTGGGGACAACTTTTTTGTTGCGGCTATCACCTCCTTATGATGGCATTTGAGTTATAGTTTACACCAGATTGGCGAATGTGGTAAACAGAGGTTTTGTTTGAGCGAACAGCGCTCGCCCCGGTTTTGTGGCTAAATTTTACTGCGAAATAATTAAATTTTGCAAATTATGGTCAAATTAAGGTTTATCGTCAAATACCAAAAATATGAGTCAATACCGTGCTGGCTGCGCCGCCGACGCTTTGCAGCAGGGCCAGTTCAGCGTTTTTAACCTGGTTGCGCCCGGCCCGGTCAGTTAATTGCAGCACAATTTCGCAGGTTTGGTACAGTGCGGTTGCGCCAATGGGGTGTCCGCGAGCCTTGAGGCCGCCAAAGGTAGCCACCGGCAGCGGCCCGCGCAGGCCAATTTTACGCTCGGCGGCCATACGCCAGCCCTGGCCGCGTTCGGAAAAACCTACGGCTTCCAGCAGCAGGCAGGCCATAATACTAAAAGCATCGTGTACTTCAAACAGGTTAATATCATTGCGGTGAACATTGGCCTTGCGAAAGGCATCGTGCGCCGAGTGAGCGGCGGCAAACAGATACAGCGGGTCTTCCCGGTCGTCAATGCGAAACCAGTCGGTGGCAACGCTGGAACTGAGAATTTTAACCGGATGGTCGGTGTAGGCGCGGGCTTCGTTGGTGCGGGTCAACACTACGGCTGCTGCCCCATCGCACACGGGCGAGGCGTCGTACAGCCGCAATGGCGGCGAGATGACCGGCGAGTTGCGGATGAGGCTGTCGTACACCTTTTTGTCTTTAAACAAGGCGTAATCGTTGCTGCGGGCATTGCGGTGGGCGTTGAGCGAAAAAAAGTTAAAATCGTTCACTTCTATGCCGTAGCGGTCCATATACATTTGCATCAGCCGGGCGTTTTGGCTAAGTAGCGTCGCGCCCACGGCAGTTTCGGTTTTGGCATCCAGGGCTTTGGCCAGGGCGGGGGTGGCCAGGCCGTCGCTCATTTTTTCAACGCCGACGGCCACGGCCAGCCGGGCCTCGCCGCTGGCTACGGCAAAGTAGGCCATACGCAGGGCCGCCGCGCCGGTGGCGGTGGCCGCCCGCACCTGTAGGGCTTCGATGCCGCGCAGCCCGGCCTCGCTGGCAATCAGGGTGGCAATGTGTTTTTGGTTTTGCAGTTCGTCGGATAGCATGTTGCCGGCAAACAGAGCGTCTACTTCATCTACATTGGCATCTTCCATGGCCAGACGCGCCACCTCGGCCCCCATCTCTTTGAGAGATTTGGGGTTCTCCTTCATTACCGGAATCATGCCAATCCCAACAATGCTGACGCCTCGCAGCAGGTCGCCTGTTGACATAAACCTCTTGTCCTCCTTGGCTGGGTGGGGTTTTAATTGATGGGGCCACACTCAAATTTAAGTTTCCGCATTGCCTATAGTATAATCAGTCTGCCACTATCATGACAAGAATCAATTGATTTTAAGGAGAGATATATCATGAAATTCATCGACTTAACCATTCCCCTGGGGGTAGGCACGCCCCCCTGGCCCACCTACGAACCGCTGGAAGTTAAATATTTTAAGCGACTTTCTCCCAACGGCGCCAATGGCCAGGTGGTAACCCATAGCAACCATGTGGGCACGCACCTGGATGGCGAAATTCATTTTTACACCCCCGGCAAAGATATTGCTCAACTTGATTTTGACTTTTTGACTGGCGAGGCCGCCATTGTTGACCTGAGCGACATTTGCGGCGATTTTGACATCTACACCCCCGATATGATTGAGGAGCGGGTAGAGGTAAAAGAGAACGATATTCTCATTATCCACACCGGCTACCACCATTTTGGCTGGGACCAGCCCTACGGCAACGAGGTGCGCTACATGTGCAAGCACCCCGGCCCGGATCCGCGCTTTGCCAAATGGGCGCAGGCTAAAAAGCTCAAATGGATTGGGGTAGATTGCGGCAGCGCCGACCACCCCATGAATACCAAAATCCGCGATTGGATGCCCGCTCAGGCCGAGCAGTGCGACCAATACTTCCGCGAGAAATATGGCAAGGCGTTGGGCGAAGTTTTTACGCCCGAAACTTACCAGATGATGCACCTGTGGATGTTTGACAAGGGCATTATCCACGCCGAGTGCGTGGGCGGCGATATCGACCTGCTGATTAACCGGCGGGTGATGGTGGGCTGCTTTCCCTGGCGCTTTGTTGATGGCGAGGCCAGCATCGCTCGCATTGTGGCTATGGTCAATAATGACGAGTATGCCGAACTGATGAAAAAGAAAGAGGGCATGCCAAAAACCCGCTTTGGCGATTGCTACGACCCGGCCCACGTTGAGCGGCTGGGAGGGCGCGGCGCGGCGTATTAAAAAAATTTGGGGATGAGGGGAAAACCCTACGCTTTTTTGGGCAGATGAATGGTAAAAGTGGTTCCCTGGCCGGGTTCGCTTTCAACTTCAATGGTGCCGCTGTGGCGCTCTATTACGGCCTGGGTAATGGACAGGTCTAACCCGTAAGCCTGCTGAGAGGTTTCGTAAAAAGGGTCAAAAATGTGACGCATATCTTTTTGCGCCAGGCCTGTGCCGGTATCGGTGATAATCAGTTGAACCCTGGAGCCAACGGCCCGGCTGGTTAAGCGCAGAGCGCCCCCCTGGGGCATTGCTTCATAAGCGTTGCGAATGAGATAGAAAAGGGCTTGTTCTAACTGTTGGTTATCGCCCATAACCAGGGGGAGTTGGGGGTCAAACCCCTTTACTACTTCTACCTGGTTGCCAACGCTGTTCTCTTCAACATATCTGGCCCAGGCCGATTCCAGAATATCGTTAAGGTAAACTTCTTGCAACTGGTAGGGTTGCTGGCCCGAAAAATCAAGTAAGCTATTAATGGTTCGGCGGCAATGCAGCAAATGCCGTTCCAGCGAGGCTGTAAGCTCACGATTTTCAGGTATGGCTCCAAGGTGGGATTGTAGCTGGCGCAAATCGTCAAAAATTTTGTTAATCGGCCCACTCATCTCTTTGACTACGCCGGCAGCCATGTACCCCAGAGCGGCCAGTTTTTCGCTTTTTAGCAGTTGCTCGTTAACCGATTGGAGTTGGCTGGTGCGAGTCTCAACCAGGGCTTCCAATGCCCGGCTGGAACGCTCGGCCCGGTTTACATCGGAGGTGAGCCGGGAGTACAGCCGGGCATTTTCAATAGCCACGCTGGCGTAATCGGCCAGGGCCATAAGCAGATTCAGGTGACGTTCGGTAAAAGAGCGAACGGTGGTTTTGTTGTCAACGGCCAGCACGCCAATTACCCGGTCCATAACTTTTAGGGGCACGTTGAGCAGCGCCTTTACAAAGTAACCGGTTTTGACCTTAAAGGAGTCATCCTGATTTTGACCCCCAATCATTACCGGACGCCCGGTGCGCACCACCTGTCCGGCAATGCTATCTTGCATTTTTACCCTGAATTCGCGGGCATTTTTTTCATTCAGGCCGCGGGCCGCCCGCAGGTACAGGTCGTTGCTGTCATCATCAATCAGCATGAGCGAGCCTTCTTCGGCGTCGGTCAGGTATACGGCGGCTTCAACAATTCGGTTCAGAATTTGCTGAAGGTCTTGCAGCGAGGTAACGGAACGGCCAATACCGTACAAAAAGCGTAGCTCCTGCACCCGGTTTTCAAGCTGTTGGTTTACTTTTAAGAGGGTTTGGGTTAGTTTGTCGCGCTCCAGCCGCAACCTGGACTCGGTCAGGGCGCGGTCAATGGCGTGAAGCATCTCTTCAATGGCAAATGGCTTGATAATATAATCGCGCGCGCCCAACCGAAAGGCGCGCACGGCTGTACCTTCGGAGCCATGAAAAGTCATTAAAATAGTAGGAATGTTCAGTTCACGCTCGCGCAGGTTTTCCAGCAACTCTAGCCCGCCCATTTTGGGCATGACCAAATCAGAGATAATCAGGTCAACTTTTTGAGACAGGGCCAGTTGCAAAGCATCGGCCCCATTATTGGCCTGAACTACCCGGTAGCCATTTGGCTCTAATACATATTCTTGCAGAAATTTTAAACTATCCGCGCGGTCGTCAACAACAAGAACCGTTTCCCCGGCCACAACGTCTCTCCCTGGCAGTTGTTAAGGTTAACGGGCTATCGCATCTATTAATTGAAGATAATACCGTAGATTGGAATTTTGTAAAAATTTTCCGGCCAAAGTGACACCCAACCGGCTCAACTGCCGCCGGCGCCCACCTGATAAACGGCCTGCCACGGCTGGTAGTGGCTGACAATTTCATCCTCGTAAAGAATGGTATCCCCATTTTTAACCACGCGAGTTACCAATACATCTACGCCATCTTTGGCCCAATCTACCTGTTTGGTGATGCCTTTGGGTAAATCGGGGGTCTCTTCAAAAATGGGTGGCCCATGTTTAACAATGTTCGACATGACCGGTTCGCTCACAATGACCTCGCGGTTGGTGGGCGTCCCAAAAAATTTAAAAGTGAGCGTGCCGGCTTCTTTGTCCGTTTCGGTTTGAATAAGCAGGTAGTGGTCTGTATCGTTACGAAATTTCAGGTCAACATTGGGCGTGTAAATGGTGGCATCCAGCCCCGGCGCCGAGTTAATCTCGTACCAGCTTACCCGATACCCGTGCGCCCAGCGCTCAATCAGCTCGTAGCCGCCAAAAAAAGCAGCCCGAAAGGCGGTGGTGCTCACCTGGCACACGCCGCCGCCAATGCCCACGGCGGTGCGGTCGCCATAAATAATGGCCGACTCATCAAACCCGGCTTCGGCCGTAACCGGCCCCAAATGCTCATTGAAGGAAAAAACCTGGCCTGGCGGCACCACCACCCCATCAAAGCGAGAGGCGGCCAGGGCAATGTTGTTGGCTCGCGCCTGGCTGGAGCCTTTGAAGTACGAGGTTGACTCGCTAACCAGTTCTTTAATGCCCAGCCGCTCAAGGTCATCACTGGGCACGGCGGCGGGGGTCAAGATTACCGGCAGTTCAATCACGCGCGACCCGCTATTGACGGCGGCTTCCAGCCGTTGATAGGCGGCGACCATATCCAGCGCGCGGCCATCGCGGCTGTGTTGCAGCACCATTAGCTCGCCGGTTTCCTCGTTAAATCTGAGCCGGGCATCCGAAGGCTCCTGATTGATGACCCTGGCAAATTCCTCAAAATGGGGCGCTACTTTCTCCCGCTCCAGCGCAATTGCCAGCCGAGACTCGCCATCTTCGCCGGCGGTTTCAAACACGTTAATCATGGGGGCAACCACGTTGGGCGTCAGTTGCCATTCGGCGGCGTCGGTGCTGGTATTGAATTTAAAGACCAGCGGGCTACCCAGCAGCGTTTTTAGCTGCTCATACGCGCCCTGCGCGTCTTCGGTGGTGATACCGGGGATGACTTCCTGCACAAAGGCGTTCACTGGTTGGGGGTTGGGGCTAAAAACAGCCCCCTCAATCAACGGGCGGGTAGCGCCGACATGCAGGCGTTGCCCCCGTTGGGCCGGGATAAGTTGAACTTCGCCCGCCGGCCCAATTACCAGTTGGGCATCCCGGGGCGGCGCGTTGACCACCGTAACCAACTGTTGCAGAACCTGCTCGGTGGGGTTATTATCATACACAATCACCGGCTCAACCTCTTGCGGCCAGGCCAGCAGCGAGAGATGAGTCAGCAAGTCGGCCAGCAGATTGCCGCTGCGGCCCACCAAAAAGGCCTGTTCAGCCGTGGCTGCCACATCGACCCGCAGTCCCAACTCCTGGCCGGTAAAAGTCCAGCTTTGGTTGCCGGCCTTAATTGTGACCGGGCGGTTGAGATAGCCGGCGGCCCTGGCGCTGACGGCGGCCTCAATTTCGGGTTGAGTGAGGCCGGCCACCGGCACGCCCGTAACCAACACGCCCGGATAGCCCCGGTTGAGATACCAGATTTGATAGCCCAGAACCGTAAAAATGATTGTCACCAGCAACGCGCCATTTATCAAAAAAAAGGTAAGGGGAATCCAGAATTTGATACTTTTGGGCAGATTAAATTTGGTGGCCTGGCTGACTTGATTTATCATTTGAAATTCCACTACCCATTGAGATTACATCTATAAGTATAGACGGTAAATCAAAAGACACCAACTCCATATTCATAATATCCAGCTAAAATATTTATGTCAACTCAAATCGAGGGGCAGGCAAAGGGAAACGCAACGTTATGAGCAAAAAATATCCGGTACGTCCCCCTGTTAGCATGGGCCAATCCTACACCGAAAAATGCAAACATTGCGGCGGCAGCGGCCAGGAACCGGGCTTAACCGATTTAACCTGCCGCGAGTGCATTGGCCGGGGGCGGCGCAAGTGGCGCATTGAGGAATGTAGAGAGTGCAGCGGCAAGGGCAAAAAGAGTTTTTTTAGTTTGACCCGTTGCCAAAGCTGCCGGGGCAAAGGCTGGATTCAGGTGGATATTGGCTAAAAGTCGGGTCTGTCCAAAATTTTGGGAACAGACAGGGGGGCGCGGGGGGTATCCCCCTACCCAAAGGGCACAAGCGAATCCCCCCTGCCGAAGGTACCCCAAATTCCTAAAATTTGGGACGCACCCTAAAAGTCAGGCGGTGACGTGTTTAAAGTATTGTTGGCGCACCTCGTCCACGCTAACGCTCTGGCGGGGGGAGTCGTACACAATTTTGCCCCCGGCCAAAATAACCACGCGGTTGCCCAGCGATAGCCCGCGCTCCAGATTGTGGGTGGTCATTAAAATGGTGCGCTGGCTAATATCAACCGCGTGCAGCAGTTGGCCCAGCATATCGGCGGCGTGCTGGTCCAGGCCGGTATCCGGCTCATCGAGCAGCACAATTGGCGGGTTGTGCAGAATAGCGCGGGCAATGGCCAGCCGCTGCTGCATTCCCCGCGAGTAGGTTCGCACCGGGTCGTGCCGCCGGGCGCGCAGCCCCACCTGGCTCAACACAGTTTCGATGCGCGGCCCGGGGTTGGGCAAATCATACATGCGGGCATAAAAGCGAAGGTTCTGCTCGGCGGTGAGGTTATCGTACAGCAGGGTTTTGTGCGAGACCAGCCCGATAAAACGCCGCAACTCGCTGGCAGAGTCGGCCAGTTGGTAGTTGTTGATGGACACCTGGCCGGCGGTGGGTTTGCTGAGGGTGGCAATAATGTGCAGCAGCGTTGTTTTGCCGGCCCCGTTGGCCCCCATCAGCGTAACAAAATCCCCCTCGTTAATGGTTAAATCAATACTGCGCAACACCACGCGATGGCCAAAGGCTTTTACCAGGTTTTTAATTTTTATCATCGGGTTAGTTTGCGGTTTCTATCAGGTTGGCCAGTTGGGCTTTGTATCTGGCCCGCGCCTGCCGGTAGACCGCTTCATCCAGTTGGCCGGCTTCAAAGGCGTCGTCCAGGCGGGCCAGCAGCAGCAGTAATTTTTGGCGGTGAATAGCCGGGTCTTGTTTTTGTTCGGCCTCGCCTGGCTGTCCCGTTAATTTTGAGCGAAACCGGGGGTAGGCCAGAGCGGCCAGCGCAATTACAACGCCGCCTATCCCAATCACCAGCCAGCGCAGCATATTCTGGTCAACCGGCGCGCTGGCCGCCGGCGCAGCCGCAGTTGAGGGCGCGCCTTCGGGGACGGCGTCAAAGGTCAAATTATCCAGCCCGGTTAGCTCAAGGGATAACGAGTCGCCGCCGCGCAAGTTTGAAGCGTTGTAGAAGGCAAAAGTTTGCCCCTCAAGCTGGCGGTCTTCCACAAAATTCAGTTGGTTGCTGCGTAACCGAACCCCCTGCTCGCGCAGCAGCAGGTTCATCGAGGCCACATCGGCGGGGATGGGCAGCTCAAAGGTGAAGGTGTCGCCCTGAAACGGAATATCGTAAATGGCGGCAATAAACGCGCCTTCCTGGCCCGGCGTAATGGGCTGCGTGTCGGCATACCCGTTGGCCGTTTGCACAAAGCGGCCATCAAAATTATTTTGAAACGACACGTTGGTGGCGGCCTGGGGCAGCGTAAAGGCAAACGTTTGACCCTCTGCCCCGATGTAGGCTTTATCGCCGCTGTTGGCAATAATGAGAAGCTGCACCACATTAACAGCGTTGGGCGAGAAAGAGAGCAGGTAGTTAAGCCGGGTTACGCTGATATTCTCAGCGCTGGTGGTGGTGTCGTACACGTTCAGGTTTAGCGTGGTTTCATTGCTGCTGGGCACAAACACGCCCGGCTCGCTGGCGTAGGATATCCCTTCATAGTCGCCCTCCACCAAATACATCACCGAATGGTCGGTGGGCAGGTTGGTAAAGCGATAGTTGCCGCTGCTATCGGCCTGGGCGGTGAGGGTTTCAATTTCGGCGCTGCCTTCAAACACGCGCAGCGTTACGGGTATGTTGCCCTGGGCCTGGTTGGACGTGCCGTTGATGACCTGTCCAATCAGCACGCCGTTGCGCTGCGGCACGGCAAAAGAAAAGGTGCGAATATAATCGAGCGTTTGCCACAGTTCTCCATCAGACAGGTTGATATCGGCGTGCTCGGCGCTGGCCGTGTAACCGGCTTGCAGGTCTAGCTGGCTGCGCTGCACCATTGCCTGCAAATCGGTAAAATTGTTGATGTTGGCCGGGGCGTTGGCTGCGCTGCCGCTGCCATCCGGGCCGTGGCAACCGGCGCACGATTCAAGATAAATGGCCTCGCCGGCGGCCAGGTTGGCGGGCGAGGTTCCAAGACTCCACACCTGGGCAGTCAGATTCCAGATTTGGGTGTCGTTAAAGCGATTACCCCAGGGCGGCATCATTCTATCCATGCGGCCATTTTTTATCACGTCAAAATTGTCGGCGGGAGAACGCTGACGCGCAAGCTGCGGGTCGGTCAGGTCGGCCGGCGGGTTGCCGAGCGACGGCGCAGTGGGGCCATCTCCCCGGCCGGTGGGGCCGTGGCAGGGTAAACAGTTTTCGGGCCACAGCGCCCGCCCGGCCGAGACCGAAGGCTGGGTATCGGGGGCCTGGGCGTGGAGGGGTTGGGCCGGGAAAAATAGCAGCAATCCCAAAACTGTTACGGCAATGGTGAGCCAGGCCGAGAGCGCGGCGCGTAGCGCGTAGGGCGTATGTTGACGCGTCACGCAATACGCAATACGCGCCAGGTTAAAATTACTGCTTCGGGGGTTTCTTTTTGCCAATCTCATCTCAGGATATTTTCAACGGTGTGGGCTTGGGGCAGGGTTGCGCCGCATTTAACGCAAAAGGCATCGCCGGGGCGAAAGGCGTAGCCGCATTGGGGACAGGCTGCCGCCGCAGGTTCTGGTTGGGGGGCGGTTACGGGCCGGCCGCAGCGGCTGCAAAAGGCATCGCCGGGGTGCAGGGCTGCGCCGCAATCGGCGCAGGTTAGGCCGGTTGCGGATTTGAGCAGTTCGATTTCGGCGTCGATTTCTTTGAGCAACGAGGCGGTT
Organism: uncultured Caldilineaceae bacterium; assembly: GCA_964486935.1. Taxonomy (GTDB): domain Bacteria; phylum Chloroflexota; class Anaerolineae; order 4572-78; family J111; genus CAZAPG01. Next base: position 184,549 of record CAZAPG010000005.1, read on the forward strand.
GGCGCTGACCCGCCGTTGCGGGCCTGGGCAATGAGCGCCTCAATCTGGGCGTCGAGCCTGGAATTTACCGGAGCGGGCGCGGAGGCGTCAGCCTCAAACCGGTCCATTTGCTGCCGAATTTGGGCGGCTTCGAGTTTGGCTTTGGCCAGCAGGGTTTCGTAGTCGTCGGTAGATACTTTGCCCATTTCGTAATCAAACATCAGGTCTTTTATAGAGGCCAGAACCGCCTGATAACGAAGCTGATATTCCTCAAATTGCAGGCCGGCGTGGTTTTGTTGAAAAACGGCTTCCGGGCGCGTTTGCTGCCACAGGGGGTAAAGCACCAGCAGCAACGCAGTACCGATTAATAGCAGAATGGTGACAATAAGTAAAATTTCCATTTATCAAGTTCCCTGACGAGGTTGGGCGACCAGGCGGTTGAGCAGCTCATAGAGTTGGGCATGTTCAATGGGGCCAATTTGCACGTGGGCAATGTTGCCGTCTTTGTCGATAAAGAAAGTTTCGGGGACGCCGGTGATGCCGTAATCTTGCGAAATTCTGGTGCCGATGTCTGGGCCGGAAGGGTAGGTAATGCCATATTTTTGCATGTATTTGAGGGCCTCTTTTTCGGTGTCCAGGTAATCGACGCCAATAAAAATAACGTCGTGTTCTTTGTAATCTTGCCAGGCTTGTTCCAGCAGGGCAGCTTCTTTATAACATTCTACGCACCAACTGGCCCAAAAGTTGATGACCACTACCTGCCCGCGTAAATCAGACAGGGTTAGCTCATCCTGCTCAAACTGGTCAAACAGGGGCAGGGTAAATTCCGGCGCTTTGCGGCCAGACAACTCGGTAGACTCTACCGACACCATATTGATGGCAATGACCGCTACCCAGCCAATTAAAAAAACTGCGCCGGTAATTAGCAACACCTTTTTACCCGCCGATGATTGTTTTTGTTGAGGAATAGCCTGTTCCATTCTGTCCATCCTTAAAGAATAATCAAATTAATCAGCTAAATCTTTTTCAACCTGGCTCAGGTAGTCGTCAACTTTTTGGCCAGAGGTGGGCGTGGCCGGCGCTCCGGCGGCCTCTACGGCCGGTTGATTTTTGTTCCAGCGGCGCAGTACGTATACCAGCCAGCCGCCGCCAACCAGAATGGCCGCCACCGGCAACACCCACAGCAACAGGGTTGAGCCTTGTTTGGGCGGTTCCAGCAAAACCTGATTGCCGTACTGGGTGGCAAAGTAATCCAGCACTTCCTGCTCGCTGTACCCCTGCTCTAGCAGGTCGGCAATTTGGTCTCGCCACTGCTGGCAGGTTTGGGTGCGACAATCGGCCAGGTTGATGCCCACACAGGTGGGACAGTTCATCTGTTTGGCAACTTCGTTAATGCGGTCGTAATCGGGTTCCTGAGCCAAAACGATGGCCGGTAGCAGGAAGCCGGCAGCAAGTAGCAGGTAGCAGGTGGCAAGCAGCAGGTTGATAAATTTTTTTTGCTTCATTTGTTATAATCCGTATCGTTTGCCCGGCGGTTGATAATTTATTATTTGGCCGGGGCGGTAACGCCCGAAACTTTTGATTCTGCCACAATTTGACGGGCGCTTTCTTGCCGGCCGGGCCAGGCCGATACCAGCGTGCCCAAAATAAATACGGCGCCGCCTATCCAGAGCCAGTTGACCAGGGGATTGATGTAGGCTTTAAAGGTTGCTGTTTGGCCTGTCCCCTCCCAACCGGCCAGAATAACGTACAGGTCGTCGGCCAGGGTGCTGCGCTTATCGGGGATGGTCATGGGCTGCTGCTGGATTACAAAAAATTCGCGCACGGGGATGAGTTGTCCCACCGGGTTGCCGTTGTAGCTCACATCCAGCACGGCTTCGGTGATGAGCCGGTCATCGGGGCTATCCCCTTCGCGCAGGCCGCGATAGGTCAATTCATAGGTGCCGATGAACTCGCTGTTTACTGACATGCTCTCGCCGATGGACAGATTGCGTTGGGTGTCTACCTGATAGAAGCGGCTGCCGACCACGCCAATGGCTACCAATATGACACCCAGATGAACCATATACCCTCCGTAGCGGCGGCGATTACGGCCAATCAGCTTCCACAGCGCCAGGGGGTAACTTTCGCCCTTGCTGCGATGGCGGGCGCTGGCGCCGCGCCAATATTCAATAAGGGTGGCAGCCAGGGTAAAGGCGCACAGGCCAAAGCCCAGTACTGCCCCAAAAATTGTTACGCCGCCCCAAATGTACAGCGCCGCCATGGTGACAATCCCCACCGCCGCCGGCCACAGCAGCGAGTCGCCCACCTTTTTCAGGCTGGCCCGGCGCCAGGGAATGAGCGGGGCCACGCCCATCAGCAAAACCACAACAGCCCACAGAGGCGCGGTGGTTTGTTCAAAAAAAGGCGGGCCGACCACAATCTTCTCGCCGGTAACGGCTTCGGAAAAGAGGGGAAAGTGCGTTCCCCACCAGACAATTACGGCCAGGCCAATAAAAATCAGGTTGTTTAGCAAAAACATCGACTCGCGGGAGAGCAGGGAGTCCAGTTCATTGTCGGATTTCAAGTCGTCCCAGCGAGAAACGAACAGGTAGAGAGAAAAGCCGAACATCAGCGCGATAAAGCCCAAAAACAGCGGGCCGATGGCGCTTTGAGCAAAGGTATGCACCGAGGCAATCAGGCCGGAGCGGGTCAAAAATGTGCCGTTCAGCATCAAAGAGTAGGTTAAAATAATCAGGGCCATGTTCCAGCGTTTGAGCATCCCGCGCCCCTCTTGCATCATCACCGAATGGAGAAAGGGGGTGGCCACCAGCCAGGGAATGAGCGAGGCGTTTTCCACGGGGTCCCAGCCCCAGTAGCCGCCCCAGCCCAGCACGTCGTAAGCCCACCAGCCGCCCAGCACCAGCCCTAGGCTTAAAAAGAGCCAGGCGGTCAGCGTCCAGCGGCGGGTGGTGCGAATCCACAAATCGCCGGTTTGGCGGGTGATGAGCGCGGCAATGGCAAAGGCATAGGGAACTACAAAGGCTACAAAGCCAATGTACAGCATGGGCGGGTGAATAATCATGCCAAAGTGTCGCAGCAGCGGGTTCAGGCCGACGCCGTCGGGGGGGAAAATTGGCAGCTGCTCAAAGGGGTTGGCGACAAACACCACCAGCCCGATGAAAAAGGCCAGCGTCACCTGAATTACGGCGATGACGTAAGGCATCATGGCGCGCATGGAGTCCCATTTTTTATACAGCGCCAGCGCGCCAAAAATAGACATCAGCCAGCTCCAGAACAGCAGTGAGCCATCTTGCGACCCCCACAGGGCCGTAATTCGAAAAAAGAGGGGCGCGGCGCGGTTGCTGGTATCAAACACGTATTTGGTTTGATAATGTTCGGTCAGTAGCAAATATTCCAGAATAATGACAGCCAGGGTAATGAAAGCGGTTACGCCATAGGCCGCATTGCGGGCGCTGATGACCAGTTCCGGCACGCGTCGCCGGGCGCCGATAACGGCCACCACGGCGGCATAAAGGGCCAAAGCCAGGGCCAGGGTTGCTGCAACATATCCAATATGGGGCATGAGGATAACTCCACAAGTTATACAGAGTAACGGGTAATTGGAAGATGATCTCCCTATGTACCTATCAAATTACCAATTACTAATAACCAACCTAACGAACCGCCTCTACCTGCACTTCTTCAATGGTGCCCTCCTCGTAACGGCTGGGGCATTTTAGCAACAGCGATTGCGCGGTAAAGGTTTGGCCGTCGTACTTGCCTTCTAAAATGGCATCGGCCCCCTCGCGCATCTGGTCGGGTTTGGGGCCGTTAAACACCACGTGCATCCGTTGGCCGCTGTCGCTCACCACGTCAAAAGCTAATATCAGGTCGCGGTTATTAAAGTCGATGGTGGTTTCATCAACCTTGCCAGAAACGCGGATAGTGCGATTGTACATGGTTTCGCCCTTGACGTATAGTTCGTCAACCGTGAAAAAATAAGCCGACGTGCTTTGAATACCGGTGTAAATCAAGTATACAACAGCCAGGGCAATAACAATTCCCCCTATCATAAACTTTATTTTTTTGTTGGCAGAGCGCCCGGAAATTTGTACTGCTGGAACTGTGGTTGATTGAGCCATAACTAATCCTCTCTCTACGCATGGTTACTGATACAGACATAAGGGTACAGTAAAATTTTCAGGTTGAGAAGTGACAAATGTTACCAATCTTTTAGGTCATCTGTCCCTATTTGGCAAGGAGAATATTGGCCTGAACGCGAAACAAGTGTGGTAATTATAAATTGGAGCAAGGCCGCTGACAAATTTAACTTTTAACGGGTTTTTAAAGCGGGGAAGAGGTCAACCGATTTGCGCCCCGGGCGGCTTAACGCGCGGCCAGGCGTGGATGGCAAAGGCTACGGCGGCGCCGGCTTCGGCCAGCCGGCCAATCAGAATAAACCAGGCCGGCCAGGCCAGCAGGGGGCTAATGCCGGCCAGCAGCACTCCGGCGTTGAGCAGGCCAAAAGCCACCCAGGCCGGACGCTCATTGCCGCGAGAGCGCCAGAAGCGGGGAAATATCCAAAAAGCGACGCCCATAGCCAATTGCACCAGCCAGCCAAATAATAAAAATTCAATGTGCAGGGGTAAGAGTCGCCATAAAAAGGGGTGCAGGGGGATGCCCTTGTGCGCCAGCAGCAGGCCGCCAAAGGTGACACCCACGGCCAGGTACAGCAACGAGGCGCGCACAAACCAGCAGCTTAATCTGGGCATGGTTTTCTCCGCGGCAGGCGAGAAGTAAGGGGGATGATTGTCATAGCTTTATCTATTCACAATTGGCGTTATCGCCATTATCTCTCTTTGACTCGCGGCCAGGTATTTACCACAAAGGCGATACCGGCAAACCATTGCAACACAGCGGCCAAAACCGTTAACCAGGCCCACAGCGCCTCCGGGCGCAGCAGGTGCAGCGGCTCGCCAATTACCCTGAATAGCAGGCCGATGTTGAAGGTCCAAAATGTGGCGACCCACAAACCCTCGTGGCCGTGCGGGCTGTCTTTGCTAAATTTGGGGAACATCCAATACGCCACGCCAAAAATAAGCTGCGTAACCCAGCCCCACACAAACAGGTGAAAAAAAACCGGCGAGAGCGCGCCCACCCAGGCTTGCAGGTTCCAATAAGGCAGCGCGGCCATGGCGGCTCTAATTAGCAAAGCGCCTGCCAGCGATACCATTGCTCCCTTTATAAACCAGCGGGTGAGAGGGGGCATTTTGATTAACTCCTTCCACGGGCTACTGCCCCAACGGTGTTGGCAATAAACAGCAAAATAGCCAGCGCGTTCAACAGCCCGCCCCACTGTCGCCCCGGCAGCCAGAGCAGCAGGTCGCTGCCAATACGCAGCAAAAGCGACCCGTGCAGCAGCGCCAGATGCCAATAAAAGGCGTTGTGAAAAGCTACCGGCTTACCCATAACCGCCGGAAAAATGATGGGGGCGTGGCCAAAAATCATTGACATGACAAAGCCAACAAAAACGGCGTGCAGCATGGCATCGTAATGAGGGCCGGCAATAACACCCCCCCAGCTTACCATAAGCAACCCGCCCAGAGCAAGCCAGGCGTATCCGGTTAGCAAACAGGCGGCGATAAAACGGGTCAAGCCACTTTTTTTGATGGTGTAGCGGGCAATATCAAACCGCAGCAGCCAGAGGGCCAGAGCCGCCATCCCCGCGCCGGCCAGCCGCACCCCGGCGTCGAAATTAGCGAGTTGAATGATTAGCCCCGCAATAAAAAGTCCGGTACAAATCAAAAAGAGGCTCTGTACCCGGCCAGATAAGCGCAGCACCCGGTTTAGCTCAATCCGTTCGCCGGCGATGGTCAAAATTAAAAATCCGCTCCACCAGTAAACTACGGTGTATACCGGCCAGCCCAGCAGCCACAGCCCATTGCCAGCCAGCCACACAACTGCCCCCGCCGCCATAGTGATGGTGTAAAGGGCGGGCTGCATCCGCACAATCAGGATGAAAACCAGTATCAGGTTGGCGCTGCCCAGGGTGATGAGCAACGGCCCGGCCAGGCCAACCCCGCCGATTATTAAAGCCAGCCCGCCCAGCCCGGTAAAAATGGGGCCAAGGTATGTCCAGCGGTAGCCTTTGGCCAGCGAAGCAAGCGCCACGGCTCGCTCGATGCCAATAACCGTGCCTAAAAAGCCCGACACCATCAGCGGGCCGTGACTCATGGGCAGGGTTGGGCGCAGCGCCGGCCAGCCCCAGCCCAATCGAATGAGACCGGCCCACATTGCCGCCAGCAGGGCCACGATGCCCATCGCCATCAGCGGAAAACGATAATTGAACAATTTGAGACTCGGCATCAGATTACGCCTTGGGGGAAAGGGTGATGCGTGAGGAGTGAGGGTGACAGGCGTCAATCACTCCCCACTTATCACGCCTTACTTATCGACTTTGACCATCGTCAGCAGCATAAGCACCGGCGTTTTGGCCACAATGCTGTGGGGCAGGTGCGGCTCCATTTGCGCCCAGGTGCCGGCTTGCGCCACCATTTTGTCCTGGCCCAATGTTAAATCGGCTTCGCCCTGCACAAAATAAAGCGTGGCTTTTTGAGAGGAGGTATGTTCCGACAATTCTTGCCCGGCGGCAAAGGCAAACAGAATGGTTTTTATTTGCTCATCGCTGTAGATGGTGCGGCTGATTATGCTGTTGGGCGGAATTTCCGGGATTTGGGTAGTTAGATTAGCTATGTAGATGTATGGCTGGGTCATTGTAAAATCCTTCAATCATTTTTGCCAGAATTTGTAGTGGTCAGAGACATTTTGAACAGGGCGCGTCCCAAATTTTAGGAAATTGGGGCACCTTCGGCAGGGGGGATTCGGGGGGATACCCCCCGTTCCTCCCAGCCTGTTCCCAAAATTTGGGGCAGACCCTTTTGAACAGGCAGCGTTTTTGAAAACCTGGCGCAGAGGCGCAAAGCCGCAGAGATTTCTTCAGTTTTTCCCCGCGTCTCAGCCTCTATGCGCGATAAACCATTACACATTTTTGCAAGAATTGTAGCAAAGATTATTCGCGCCGTCTGTGACTTTTGTCGCAATTGGCAGACCCCCGGAAAAAGGTCTCAAAGTTTCAGAAACCTTTCCGCATTTTACAGATAAATATTCAAGGCTACAGCGGTTTTTCCAGCGGCTGGAGGTGCAGCCGCCGGCCGGTGTAGGGGTGGGCAGCGGCGACGGCTTCGTTTAGCTCAACACCCAGGCCGGGGCCGGTGGGCGGAATGATATAGCCCTCTTCCCAGCGGATAGGCTCTGTCAGAATGTCGGCCTGAAAGCCGCCCCAGGTTTGGATGCTTTCCTGGATTAAAAAATTGGGGCTGCACGTGGCAATTTGAATATTGGCCGCGCCCACAATCGGGCCGCAGTAGAGATGCGGGGCAATCTGGGCGTAGTGGGCCTCGGCCATGCCGGCAATTTTTTTGGCTTCGAGGATGCCCCCCACCCGGCCCAAATTCATTTGCAGAATGGAGGCGGCCTGCCGCCGGAGCAGGTTGGCAAACTCATACTTGGTGGTCAGCCTTTCGCCGGTGGCAATGGGGATGCTGGTTGAGCGGGCCACCCGGGCCATCTCGTCAACGTTTTCCGGGGGAACCGGCTCTTCGAGCCACAGCGGGTCGTATGGCTCCAGCCTTTTGGCCAGCCGGACGGCGCTGGCGGCGGTCATCTGGCCGTGGGTGCCAAAGAGCAGGTCGCATTTGTTGCCGACCGCCTGGCGAATTTTTTTAACAAAAGCCTCGCCGTTGTCCAGCGCCTCCAGCGAGAGTTGCCGGGGGTCAAAGGCGGTGTAGGGGCCAACCGGGTCAAACTTGACTGCCGTAAAACCCAGCTTGACATACTCGGCGGCTCTTTCGGCGGCCAGGTCGGGGTCGGTGTAGACATCCGTTGTATCAGACTCTTTGGGGTACAGGTAGGTGTAGGAGCGCAGCCTTTCGTGTACCTGGCCGCCCAGCAGTTGGTAAACGGGCCGGTTCAGTTCTTTGCCCACAATATCCCAGCAGGCCATCTCGATGGCGCTGAGGACGCCCATCAGGGAAATATCGGGGCGTTGAGAATAACCGCTGGAGTAGATAATTCGCCACAGTTGCTCAATTTTGAAGGGGTCGGCCCCAATGACATGCCGCTCCACCACATCTTCTATCATTTGCGCCGCAACCCGGGGATGAAACGGAACGCAGTAGGCCTCGCCAAAGCCCTTGATGCCGCTGTCGGTGGTCAGCTTGAGAAAGAGCCAGTAAGGCCCGCCAAAGTGGGGCGGCGGATTTTCTACCACATAGGTTTTAGCCTCTGTAATTTTCATTGGTTGTTAGCCTCCAAAGGGGTGGTTTATTTTTGGGCGGGTCACGCTTCATCAACTTTTGCCATTATCTTGATACCACAGGAATTTTCTTTTTTGGGGGGACACTCCTTCGATTTCGCTCAGGACAGGCCCCCAAGCCCCCGCCCTGCGGGGCTAATTAAAGCCAGGGCAATCTGAACTGGATGGGCGCAAAAAAATAAGGAGCAGAGCCAGGCTACTCTACCCCTTATTTAAGCCAGCTTTTTGTTTCTGGCAACTTATTGCAGCGCGCGCAGGTGAGCCACAATGTCCTGTAAATCATCATCGGACAGGGAGGGGTTGCCGCCTTTGGGCGGCATGGCGATGCCGGTGGTATTTTCCGGGTCGCTGGGGCCGCGGCCAACTTTAACAAATTCAATGAGCGCTTCATCGCTCATATTTTTGATGAATTGACTGTCGGCTAGCGGTTTGCCCAGGCCCTGGATGCCTTCGGCGTTTTGGCCGTGGCAGGCGGCGCAGGTAGACACAAATTTTTGCTGCCCCATTTGCGGGTTTCCGGCGGATACCGGGGCTGTATCGGCGGCTGGTTGCTGCTGAGAAGCAGTTTGCGCTTGCGCGGCGGTTTCGGTTTGGCCGGCGGCAGATGGCCTGACCTGCGTAACCCATACCAACCCTGCTACCACTAATACCAAAAGTACGGCTGAAATAATCGGCACAAATAAAAATTCGCTGCCGGATTTGTTGTCGGCGGTCATTGGTTTGTTCTCCTTTGCAAATTGAATTTATCTTTAAGAAAGAATAGCAGGTTGGACTCCATTTGTCCGTGACTTTTGTCACAACAGGGCAGCTATTTCAAACCGCAGGGGGTGCGTAATCAATAAGCCCCCCTGGCCGTTACAGGCTAAACCAAAAAAATAGCCAGGTAAAATGTTACCCGGCTATTTTGGGGTTTCAGGCCAAACAAATTTATTTGTGTATGGTGCGGATATAGGACACGATGTTATAAAGGTCCTGGTCAGACAGGGAAGGGTTGCCACCTTTGGGCGGCATGGCTACGCCGGTGCTGTTCAGCGGGTCGCTGGGGTCGCGGCCAACTTTGATAAACTCAACCAGTTCCTGGTCGCTTTTGCCGGCTATGAATTCGCTGGTGGTCATATCTTTACCCAGGCCGGGCACGCCTTCGCCTTTGGGGCCGTGGCAGGCAGAGCAGGTAGAGGTGAATTTTTCCTGGCCGGCCTGCGGGTCGCCAGACATAGCCTGTTCCGCGGATTCTGCGGCAGCCTGCGCTTCGCCGGAACCGCTATCCTGGGGCGCGCGCTGGCGGCCAGAGTCGCCGCCGCAGGCGGTCAGGCTAAAAGCTAAAATTAGTCCCAGGGCTGCAAAAAGTGTAATTTTCTTCATAATGTACATCGACTCCTTTTGAAATTGATTTGTCCTTGCAACTGAGGTTACTTTATGGTGTTGAGAATATCCCATGGAGCGGGGTTTACTACCAGAGTCATCTGTTTATCCTGATGAAAGGTGCAAGCGTTCTGATAAATGCGAGCTGTTTTAAACTTTTTGGTTAATTTGGTGTGAGGCAAAAGGATAAACGGCCCAAAAGCATGAACTGCCTCATCCTGATTTTCAATTATAATCGTATCGCCAACATTTACCACAAGCTGGCGCGGCATATCAATCACTTCCTCGCCCGCGGCTAATTTTTGGCTGGCGCCGGGGGGAATAACATAGGTGATGGTCCGGGTAGCCTGATAGTGGGTTGCTCCCCACCAGACAGTCGCCGCCAGAGCCAATAAAACCAATAGCGACTTTACGGGTGTAACTCTAAATATGTTTTTGGGACTCATCATGCCCTCCAAATGGGCTACAGGCGAGGGCGCGCCCCACCTGTAGCTTTATCCAGCAAATCATGCGTATCGAATTGTTTTACTTGTGGCCGCCCTCCATATTGTGTTCCATTTTGCCCATATCAGGCGCCATGGCCTCACCCGTTTCACGAATTTCAGCCTCAACCGTCATCGGGCCGGATTTTTCAAAATTGAGGGTCAACGATATTTTTTTGCCGGGAACCAGCTCTTCTTTTAGGTTGATTAACATGACGTGCAGGCCGCCCGGCTCCAGTTTAACCGAATCGCCCGCCGGTACGGGCACGTTGGGAACGGGACTCATTTTCATGACATCATTTTCTATTTTGGTTTGATGCAGTTCCACAATTTCGGCGATATCGGTTTTGGCGCTTAAGAGCGCGTCATCGCTACTGCCCTCATTCATCAGCACCATGTAGACGGCTCCATTGCCGGCCACCATTGGCGAGGGGCGCGACCAGGGTTCCATGACTTTTATTTTCGGAGGGCTATTTTGGGCATTTGGGGCTGCGCCACATTGGGCAGCCACTACTGATACTGTAGCCAATAGTATAATTAAAGCAACAAGCTGTTTCATTTTTAACGTTCTATCCTTTCTCTCAAGGCAGTGATACCGAAGCTGTGCCACAGCGCCAGGCAGATGAAAGAGATGGGGGGACACCCCCCACGCCCCGGGCCTGCGGCGCTATTTTCAGAGGCAGCAAGGCTAACGCTTGCCGCAAACAAAGGCGCGGGTTATTGACATCCTTCATTTTCCCGTTTACGTTGGGCGTTTTTTGAACCTGTTTTGGCCCTTGCTGGGTATCAGCGGGCCGGCCGGTTCAAAAAAGCCTGCCTCAAGAGAAAGTGGGCGGTTTTTTGGGTAAAGGCAGCCAGACGGAGTTTCCCACTAATACGAGCGCAATTATCCAACCCCATAAAAGCAAGACGTTTTGCAAAGCGCCGGCAGCCACCGGCAAAAAACTCTGGTTGAGGGTCGATAAAAATAACTGCACGGCCCCAATTTGGGCGGGGCCGATAGAGTGATTGACGGGCGACGATATTTGAGATTTTGGTCCGGCCTGGAATAATTGAGACACTTTGGCCAGTTTTTGCGAGCGCTTTGAATACCCCAGAATGTTAATATCATACACCTGATGTTTGCCAAAGTGTGATGAAAAACCCTCAAAAAAAATCAAGGGGGTAAGGCCACACACCCACAAAATAAACAGGCCGTATATGAATTTCTTTATCCAGTTAGCCGCTGTTTTTTTTAATGACATATTGTTGGCAAAATAGGGTTTTAAAAATTCTCCTGCCGAAGCAGGTGAGCCAGGTCGCTGCGTAAATCTTCGGCCTCAAATCCAAAGGGGTATTGTAGTAGCAATTGGCGCTGAGGGCCAACCAGATAGAGGCTGGCCGAATGGTTGACCACGTAGCCCAGGGCCGAGTCTTCAACCGCTTCTTTTTGGGCAAAAGCGCCGTATGGCTGCATAACAGCCTGCACCTTTTCAAAATCATCGGACAGGCCGACAAATTCCGGGCCAAAGACGGCCATATATTTTCCAAGCACCTGGGGAGTGTCTCGTTCGGGGTCGGCGGAGATAAAAATTACGTGGACTCGCTCCCGCCCGGTTTCTAAATCGGCCAGCGCGTTTTTAATTTCCCACATTGTCAGCGGGCAAACATCGGGGCAGTTGGTGTAGCCAAAATAAATCAGGCTAATATCGCCGGCTACATCGCTCAAATGGAAAGGCTGGCCGCCGGCGCTCATCAACTCAAAATCGGGCAGCGGTTGGGGCGGGTCTACCACAGCGCCTTTGTACTGGTATCCCCCGGCAAAAGCCTGACACCCTACCAGGGTCAACCCGGCCAATATTATTAAAATCAGCGTGGCTTGCAACTTTTTGATAAACATAAAAATACCCAACAGATACCAGACGCGTTTTATTGATAACGCGCCACCAACTCGTCATACGTTAACACCTGCCCTGCCGTCTCCTGGGCAAACGCGGCAGCCCTTTCGCCGGAAGCGAAGGCCGCCAACCCCGATAGCATGGGCGTGGGGAGTTGCTCGCTGGCAACGTAATAAGCCGTTTCGGCCCGAATCCAGGTGTGGTCATCATAGTCGTGAACAAAAATGGCCGTAACCTCGGCCTGATTTTGCAGATAAGCCTGAACCATATCGCCAGTATCGTCAAAAATGTGCTCCTGCCCATCCTGCGTCAGATAGCCCGCCGCAAAACGCTCCTCGCTGATAATCATGCCGCAAAATTCGCACATATCTTCGCCATAATGGATGGCGGGCGGGGCAGGCTCGGCATTGGCTACGCCGCCGCAAGCCATAATGAGGACGCTTATCATAATTAAAATTGCGGTTAACGTGAAATTTCTCATAAATCACCCCGGCGGTTGAAGATGCCGTAAGCCGCAACCAGAGGCAGCACTATCCAGGCCGCCAGCGAACCGAGAAACAGCCAGGTCAGGCTATCCCGGTAGGTTTGCATGGCGTAGATGCCGGCCGGCCCCAGCACATCCAGGGTTGAGTTGATGCTGATTAAGGCCGACATTTTAAAAACCTGGAGCGGGTTTATCAGCGCCAGGCTAAACAGGGTGTTAATGGGCAATTTAAAGGCCAGGGTAGTGCCCATCAGCCCCAAATCGCCAATAAAAACCAGGGTAAGCCACACAAACAGGGCCGCGCCGGTGGCTACCGCTGCCTTGCGGGTCAGCACGCTAATTAAAAAACCCAGGCTCAACATGCCCAGCGCCAGCACAAAGGCAAAGCCCACCAGCAAAACGTACGCCTGCGGGTCGGTTTGACCCCCCCGCCCGGCAATAACCACCGCCGACAGGCCGAAGCCAAAAGCCAGCGTACCCAGCAACGATGCGGCCAGCCCCAGATATTTGCCCAGCAGCACCTCGCTGCGGTTAACCGGCTGGGCCAGCAAATAGGCCAGCGTGCCCCGTTCGCGCTCGGTTGACAGGCTGCCGGCGCCAATGGTCAGGGCCATCAACGGCACCACCAGCAGCACCAGGTTGACCAGGCTGGCGGCGGTGCGGCCAAAGCCGGCAAAGCCGCTGTAACCCGTGCCGCCGCCACTCAGCGATAGCCACGACAGCAGCAAGGCCAGGCCGGTAAAGGCCGCCGCGTACAGCACAAACCAGCGGTTATTGAGCGAGTCGTTGATTTCTTTGGTGAGCAGGGTTGTTATTATTCTTGGTTCCATTTTTTTACACCCGATTATTTTTCAAGGTAGCGTGGTCCGTGGAACGTGAAAAAGCTCTACGTTCACCTTCTACGCCCTACGTTAAAATCCGTTTTCGATTTCAAAATTGCTGACTTCTATATTTTGGGCCAGCAGCGTTTGCAGCGGGGCTATTTTAGCCGATGGCGACACAGGCACCCGCAACCCGATGCCGTTGAGGCTGGCGGCAATGCCGTTGGCCTGTAATAGCGCCAGCGCCTCGGCCCGCAGGCGCTCCGGCACAACTAATTTGAGGCTCAGGGTCATGCCCAACCGGTTGGCCAGGTCGGCCGGGTTGTGGCAAATTTGCTGCAAAGCGCCGTTGGCCAACACCAACACCTGCGAGGCCAGCGCCTCAACCTCTTCCAGCCGGTGAGAGGTAAACAGTAGCGTTTTGCCCTGCTCTTTTTGGCGCAACAGCAGTTTGATAAAATCATCGCGGGCGGCCGTATCCAGGTTGCTGGTTGGCTCATCCAAAATGAGCAGGGGCGGGTTGGCCAGCAGGGCGCAGGCCAGGGCCAGGCGCTGCTTCATGCCGCCAGAGAGGGCCGCCACGTTTTTGTGGCCGTGCTCTAACAGGCCCACCTCGGCCAGTACCGTATCTACTCTGGCAACGGTTACTTTTTTCAGGTTGGCGTAAAAGCGCAGCGTATCGCGGGCCGATATGTCATCATAAAAGGCCAGCTCCTGGGGCACGTAGCCCACGGCGGCGCGGGCCTGTTTGCCCTGTTTTTGGGCGTCAAACCCGTTAAGCAGCAGTTTGCCCTCGGCGGAGAGTAAGCCCAGCAGGCAGCGGATAATGGTGGTTTTGCCCGCGCCGTTAGCGCCCCACAGCGCCACAGCCTGGCCCTCGGCCACCTCAAACGTGAGGTTGTTGACCGCGGTAAAACTGCCAAATTTTTTGGTAAGGTTGCTAACTTTTATCATAGGTTCATTCCCTTCTATTGAGGGGTCATTGGAACGTATTGCGTAGTCCGCAGTGCGTGTTGCGTGTTGCGTAGGGCGTAGCGGGTGGCGCAGCAACGTTTTTTTACGCACTAGGTACCACGCGCTATGTGTCCCGATAACGGCTCCGGCCACAGCCAGCAGACCAATTGCCAGCGCCCACATAGGCCAGGCAGAGTGGGTGTGGTTAATGGCTACTGCCGGGATAACGGGCGTCATCAAGGGGGCCTCGTCGGTGAATTTGGGCCGGGGCTGAAAGATGGGGAAGGCGCGCGCGGCCAAATCGACGGCCTGCTGGGCCGGGCTGAGTTGAAACAGCCGGAGTTGCGGGTTTTTGTCCATCATATTTTCAAACAGGCTAATGGACACGTAGGGCAGGTCGCCCAGGTTATTGCCGTCGGTATCGTAGCCGGTGTAATCGCTCCAAAAATTACCTTCGCCATCCACAGTAAATTTGTTATCCTTGAAGTCGCCTGTGCCGGTGAGTCCTACCTGCTCCATGTTGTCGATAAAGCTGTTGTGGCTAAAGTGGTTGCGCTTAACCGAGGGGGTAAAGAGCAGGCCAATATCATTGTGGGCAAAAAGATTGCGGGTAAAATGCTGGCTCACATCTACGGACCAGGGGGAGTTATCAAAATACATGCCCACCCGATTGCCCACAAACAGGTTGTCGGTGGCTTCCACGCCATCCAAATCTTTTAAGCCAACGCCATAACCGCTGGGGCCGCGATTGTTGGCAAAAATGTTGTGGCGCAGGGTCAGGCGGCGGCTGTACATTAAAAACCCGCCCACCGAGTTGTTGGCCGAATAATTATTCTCGACCAGGTTATCATCGCAGTACATAAAATGCAACCCGTAGCGCCCGTTGGTGATGATATTATCCCGGATGACCGCGCCTTCATTGTACCACAGCACCACATCGCGGCCTTTATCAACCACGTTGCCAATTACCTGGGTGCGGGCGCTGTACCACACCCTGATTCCGTCGCCGCGGGCGGGCACGTCCAAATCTTTGGCCCCGATAGTGTTGTGGGTAATGCGGCTATCTTCTGAATCTTTAATGTAAACGCCAAACAGGGTATTTTCCAGGCGGTTGTTTTCAACGGTAAGCCGGGGTGATTTGTCGACGGCTATCCCGGCGTTTTCTTTATCCAGGCGCGCCCCGCTATTGCGGATAACCAGTCCGGTGATGGTCACATTGGGCGCGTTGTTAATTTCTAGCACGTTGCCCTGGTTGTTGCCGTCGATGACGGGCCAGTCGATGCCTTGCAGGGTGATGGGCTTTTCTATCACAAAATTGCCCTGATACAGGCCGGGCGGCACTTTGATGACATCGCCGGGTTGGGCGGCGTCGATGGCGGCTTGCAGGTTGAAGGACGAAGGACGAACGACGAAGGACGACGGGGCGGCGACTGATGAGTCGCCCGGCCCGTTAAAAGCCGCAAGCAAAATTGGGATAATGATGATAGCCAGCGTTATCGAGATGCGTTTCATAGTTCGACTTCTTCCCTCATTCATTGGCCTATTCGCCCATTTGCTCAACCAGCGGCTTGTAAGCGCGGCGCTGCAAATAGAGTCCCGCCAAAATCAGTATCGAGGCCCCGGTCGCCATCAGCAGGCCAAAATCGGCGTAGGCTACGGTTTTGAACTGGCCGATTACGCCCTCGCCTAAAATGGTCGGCGTAAACGGCTCAATTGCGTTTGAGAGCGCGGCGTTGGGGTCCAGATTGTTGCCAAAATTATTGAGCCAGTAGAACAGGTCGCCCAGAAAGACCGCCGGAAACAGAATGGCCGGCAGGCTTAACAGGGCCGCCCAGGGAGAGTGAATGTAAATGGCTGCCACCACCAGCAAGGCCAGGGCGCACAGCGCAAAAATTGAGATTGACCGCTCGAGCTGAGCCGCTTCGCCAAGGGGCCGCATGCCAATGTAGTGGTTCAGCCCGTCAATTTCCTGCACGTCGCCCTCAAGCCGGTTGATGTAGGCGTGAACTACCAGCCCTTTGGGGTATTGGGGGGCGTGCAGCACCAGGCTCCAGTAGGGAAAGAAAACGGAGACGATAATCAGGATTGCTGCCGCCCACAGCAGCAGCGGCGGCCAAAGGTAGCGCCAGCGGTTGGCCAACAACTCTTCGGCGGGGGCGCGCGGGCCAATTACTTGTTGAAATTTTTCTGTTGCCATCATGATGTTGCCTATCAATTTGCGATTTTGGATTTTAGATTTTAGATTTGTCGTCTTACGGTTCGTGTTGCGTATTGCGTGTTGCGTGATTAAGTAAACGGAATACGCAACACGCAATACGCGCTAGATTTTATCAATTATTTTTAATCATCTACCATTGCTGTTGAGCCGGCGCCAGGTTCAACCAGCATGTAGCCGGTCATTTCCAGGTGCAGGGCCGAGCAGAATTCGGTGCAGTAGTAGCTGAATACGCCGGCCTGGTCGGCCTCAAACTCAAAGGTAATGTGCTCGCCCGGCTCCATGCTCAGGTTGATGTTGTAGGCCGGAATGGAGAAGCCGTGGGTGGCATCGTAGGCCCGTTCGATATTGGTGATGTGCCAGGTTACATGGTCGCCTTGTTTTATTTCGACATGCTCCGGCGTAAAGTGCGAGCGCACCGCGGTCATAAAGATTTCCACGTTGTTGCCGTTGCGGACAATTTTCTCTTCGCCGGGTTTAACAGCGTTGGGCGAAACGGCCTGCGCGTGCGGGTCCCAGCCAACTTCGGGGTAAACTTCCCAGGGACTGAGCTTGTCGGCCTTAATCATTTGGGCGTAGTGCGGTTCGCCAATGCCAATTGGCATGTCGTACAGCAGTTGCATGCTATCGCCGGTGTTGTCGATATCCAGAAGCTGGAAGTTTTGCGGCAGCAGCGGCCCCACGTTGTTAAAGCGGTCGATGGCCCATTTGTTCATGGCTACCAGGTAGCGGCCATCGGGGCTAACGGTGTCGCCCTCGGCGGTGAGCAGGTGGCCAATGTTGTAGTGCACCGAGGTTTTGCCCACTAGTTGCCACGGCTCTTCGGGGTGCAGGTCGGCAAAGCTGCCGCCCATGCTCCAGCGAGCCACGGCGCTATCCAGAAACAGGCTGGTGTAGGCGTAACCCTGGTTATCAAACTGGGTGTGCAGCGGGCCAAGGCCAACTTCAACCTGGGCTTCTTTTACGTCGTCAAGGGCCAGCACCGGCACGCCGTAGTCATCGGTATCCCATTTTTGGGCGTCGATGGTTTGCACAATTTTGTCAAAGCTGTAGATGGTTACGTGCGGGTCTAGCTTGCCGGAGATGACCAGAAATTCGCCGTCGGGCGTTACGTCAACGCCGTGCGGGCTTTTGGGTTCGGGGGTCATAAACAGAATGCCTTCGTCGATGGCGGTTTGCAGGCTGATAACGCTAAAATCGTTGACCTGCATGGTCTTGCCGGCTTTAAAGACTTCTTCGGCCTTGACCAGATTCATCAGGTGCAAATAGTCGGTATCGCCTTGCGAAGCGCCGGCCTCGAAGGGCGCGTTGCCTTTTTCAATGCCGCCGGTGGCGCGTTCGGCGTTGAAGGAGTTGCAGAACACCCAGCCGTCGCTGGCCAGCTTGCCGGCATCGCACAGGTCTTGCCAGTAGGGGGGCAGTTCGATGGCAAAGGAGTTGGCTTTGTCGATGCGGCCGCTGGTGCGGTCAAACTTCCAGAATGTGACCATGCCCCGGTATTTGTCGTTGTAATCGTCCAACACGGCGTATTCCCAACCCAGCGGGGCCGCATACTGCCCGCCTTCGATAATGTAGTCGGTGTTGGGCGTAACCATGGTGCCGCCGTGGTCGTTCATGGCAACAGGGTTTTTGACAATTTGCTTGGTTTCAAAGTCGCGCAGGTCAACCACGGCTACACGGGCGTTGGCTTTATCGTTGATAAATACAAACTGGCCGTCGTAATCGCCGTTGGTTTCGCTCAGGGCGGGGTGGTGGGTATCGGCCCAGCGAACTTCTTTGCCGTTGATATTGCCTTCATCCAGCACCTCGTTGCCGGCGCCGTAGCCCCAGCCCTGCCAGGGTTCCGGGGTGAAAACGCCGATAACTTTCAGCAGCCGCATGCTGGGCACGCCAATCACCAGAATTTGGCCGGAATGGCCGCCGGAGGCAAAAATTACGTACTCATCGTGTACGCCGGTGGGCTGGTAGGTTTTTAGCGCAGCCAGCACATCATCGGGGCTTAAACCACGAGACGCGGCCACGGCGGCGGCATCGGCGCTGAGGCCCGCGCCGGCCGGCGCCGCCGAGTCTCCGGTGCTGCTTTGGGCCGGCCCTTCGGGTTGCTGGGGCACCAGCGAGCAGCCGGCGGCTATTAAAAATGTAAGGACCAGTAAAATTAAAATGTTGCGCTTCATAGGGTTCTCTCCTGCTTTCTTTAAAGTGGGGTGGCTTTTTCAATAAGTGATTCTAATACAATCGGGCCGCCTCTGGGTTTCATCAAACCGGAGGAAAACGAGCCAGATAGGTGACATACTTAAACGGCGTAACATTCACCGAATAGCGTTGCAAGCAGCCTGTTTGATGAAGGCAGTGTTGAAATCTGTTGGCCTGGCCTGTCATCGGATTGGATGACATTTATCCTCTTCTTCCAGAATTTTTTAATCGGCTGAAAAGATAATCTCATAGGTTAGAATAATTGCTTCGGTTGGGCAGATTTCCTGGCAAACTCCCGAATAATTGCAGGCTGCCGGCTCAACCACCGAGGCAATTTCACCAATCATGGCCAGCACCTGATTGGGACAAACCCGCACGCACAGTTCGCAGCCAATGCATTTTGAGGAGTCAATTTTAGGAATAAAATCGTTGTTATCCACCAAAAATCTGCCCTACGTTAATGTGTGGTTTTATTGTAGTAAAAAATTTCACAACTGTATGTGACTTTTGTCGCATGGCGGGGTAAAAGCGGATAACCGGGAAAATGAGAGGAATTGATTACGCAGCTAGATGACCTGCCCGGCCTCCACCGACTCGCGCAGGCCGGACTTTTCCTTTTTGGGGAAGATGGTTTTGAAGGCCACCTTGAAGGTGCGCTGCCAGTTGAGCCAGAAATCTTTGCGGGTGAGCGTTTGGGCCACCCGGTGCGGGCGCAGGTAGAAGCGGCGATAGGCTTCTTTCCATTTGCGCTCGACAACTTCGGCGGTCATTTCGCCCAGTTCGTAGCGTGCCCTGCCGTCAAAAAAGACGTAATCCTCCCAATCTTGCAGCAGCAGGCGGCCCTGCCGTTTGACAATCTCGTACACTTTGGTGCCGGGGTAAGGCGTCATCATGGAAAAGTTGGCAATCAGCGGATCAACTTCGCAGGCAAAGCGGATGGTGCGCTCCATCGACTCTTCATTTTCGCCGGGCAGGCCAATAATGAAAAAGCCGATGGTTTCCAGCCCGGCCTGTTTGGCATTTTTAAAGGCCTGGCGGATAGTGTCGTGGTCAATCTTTTTGTCAATTGAGAGCAGCACCGCCGGGTCGCCGCTTTCCACGCCAAAGGCCACCCGTTTTAGCCCGGCCTGCTTCAGCCGGGTTAGCAGCGGAACCGTGGCCAGGTTGGCCCGAATGCCGTTGACGAATATCCAGGGCACGTGGTTGACTTTATGCTCAATCAGCAGGTCGGCAATTTGCTCCAGCCGGTTGACCTGGATGTTGGCCGAATCGTCGAGCACGCCAATTTCCTGCGCGCCCAGGTTGTGAACCAGATGTTGCCACTCGGCCAGTACGCTTTGGGGGCTGCGGGCGCGCCATTTGATGGGCATAATGCTTTGCGAGCAAAAGGTGCAGCGATAGGGGCAACCCCGGCTGGTCATCACCGAGAAGGATTTGGCCCCGTCCACGGCATCGGTGGCGGGTTGCAGGTTGGTGTAGCGCTCCATTTTGAAAAAATGGTAGGCCGGAAAGGGCAGCGTGTCCAAATCGGCAATGGGCGGGTGGTCGGGGTTGTGATGCTCTTTACCATCGGTGGCGAAGTAACTGATGCCCAGCAGCCCGGCCAGCAGCCCGGCCTGCGGGTCGAGCAAATCTTGGGCGGTGAAGGTAGGGGCCTGTTGGCCGGCCCGCTCGATAATATCGCACAGTTTGAGCCACACAGCTTCGCCCTCGCCGCGCACCACCACATCAACCTGGGCTTTGGCCGCGCTTTCGGCGGGCAACACGGATACATGGGGGCCGCCCAGCACCACCGGCACATCTTTGATAGATTTTAGGGCAGCCGCCGCGCGCCAGGCCGATTTGACCTGCGGGGTGTTGGCGGTAATGCCCACAATGTGGGGGTCAAACCGTTTGACAACTTCGGTAATTGGCTCTTCTTCCACATCGGCATCGTATACCAGCACCTCGTCGCCGCGCTGCTCCGAAACGGCGGCCAGGTAAGCCAGCCCCAAATGGGGCGTAGTGCGGGTGTCGATGGGTAGATGAAAGCGGGGGTTAACAATCATGACGCGCATAAATTAGATATTCTCCAGCGTTATTTTGCATCCCTTGGATGTCGAGATTAAACTAACAAGCCCAACTGTACCAGCCCTCTGCCAAAAATAATGTGACTTTTGTCACAGCCTGGCAGGGGATGGGGCGGGCGACGGCCAAACTCGGAAAGGAGGCTACTTGTGACAACCTTAACTTTATTTGACGCCGTCACTAAATCCCTGCTCACCAAAATTCCATATTTTCAGGCCCTGGATGACGCTGGGCTGCAAAGCGTGGCGCAAGAGGTGATTGTTCGTGAATACAGCGCCGGCCAGGTGATTTTTTTAGAAGGGGAGCCGGACCGGGGGCTGCATCTGGTGGTAGAGGGGCTAGGCAAGATTTATCATATGTCCCCTGAAGGGCGCGAACACATTTTGCATCTGCTGGAGCCGGGCGATTTTTGCAACGAGGTGGCGGCAGTAGATGGCGGCCCCAACCCGGCCAACCTGGCCGCCCTTGAAGACTCGACGGTGTGGGTTGTCACCAAAGAGTCAATGGACCATTTGCGGCGGCAGTACCCGGAGTTGAACGACGTGATTATCAACAATCTGGCGCAACATTGCCGCCATCTGGTCAAGCGAATTTACACCGTTTCTTTTCTGTCGGTTACGGGGCGGCTGGCCGCCTTTTTGCTGCGCGAGGGCCGCCACAGCAGCATTTTAGACCGCCACCGCTGGACGCAGGATGAAATTGCGGCCCATCTGGGCACCGTGCGCGAAATGGTGGTGCGCTCGTTTAGAGAGCTGGAGCAGGCGGAACTGATTGCTTTTGACCGGCATCAGATTAAGATTTTGGATAAAGAGGGCCTGCGCGAGTTGATTTAGGACTGCGCCTGCTCCAGTGCCCGGCCTTATTGCCAGCTTGACGCGCCGTGCAGAAAGGCTGTAAACACCACTTCCTCATCGCCGGCGCGGATGGCGTGCGCCTCGCCCGGCTCAAAAATGAGCAGGCTGTTAGGGCCAAACTGTTTCTCCTGACCATCGCCGCCGGCAAAGTAGCCGTTTCCCTGCAACACCACCAGATACACCGGGGAATCGGGCGCGCTGTGTTTGACCACTTCCTGGCCGGGTTTCAGGGTAAAGCGCAAAATTCGGCCCGTTTTGGTTACGTGCAGCGGTTGGGCGTAGGGGTTTTGATTGTGAAATTCCAGATTTTCTAACAGTTGTACAGTTTTCATTGCAAAATCTCCTTTTCTGTTGATTAAACCGCGCGGCTAATGCGCACTCGCCAATCGACCGGGCCTTGCTCCAGATACTCCCAGTTGAACTGTCCCTCATACTCAAACCGAAACTGGTAATAGAGCGGCTTGGGGTCGTGGTCATTAACCAAAATAAAGGACTCGCCGGGTTGCAGTTTTGCAAAGGTGGTGAAAATCAGCGGATGGCGCTGCGGCGGCGGCAGTTGGCTTACATCAAGGGTGGTTTCTGTTTTTTGTTGCATTGAAAAACTCCTTTTTTATGCTTTTAATGGCAGAAAGTGGCGCGTATTGCGTAGCGCGTTTGGCCTGTAAATAACAGGGTGTTGCTACTATAACAAGCGCAGCCGCAACTATATGCGACTTTTGTCTCAAACTCTTTGTGTCAGCAGGCAAACGTGGGGCTGGGAGGCGGCAAAGTTGATTAAAGGCGCGGCTCAGGCAGGTTTGACAGCGACTTCTTATGGGGGGATAATTCTACCGGAGGAGATTGTGACCATCCCGATTATTGTTGACGATTATGCAAAATCGCTGCTTAAATCTGTGCCCTATTTCAGGGCGCTGGATGAGACGGCCATTAAGGCTGTAGCCCAGGAGGTCATAGTGCGTGATTATCCGGGCGGGGCGTTAATTTTTTTAGAGGGCGACCCGGATGCCGGGCTGCATCTGGTAGCCAAAGGGTTGTGCAAAGTATATCGCCTCTCCGAAGCGGGCCGCGAGCATGTGCTGGCTACGCTGGGGCCGGGCGACTCTTGCAACGAGGTGCCGGTGGTTGATGGCGGCCCCAATCCGGCCAACTTTGCCGCCATCGAGGACTCAACGGTGTGGGTTATTTCGTCGGAAGCCCTGACCCGCCTGCGCCAGCAATACCCGGTCCTTAACGATATCATCATCAAAAACCTGGCTATGCGCTGCCGCCAGTTGGTGCAGCGGGTCTATAATCTATCCTTTTTATCGGTAACAGGCCGGCTGGCGGCCTTTTTAGTCAAGCAAACGGATGAAAACAACCAGTTGAGCCGCCGGCGCTGGACGCAGGATGAAATTGCCGCCCACCTGGGCACCGTGCGCGAGATGGTGGGCCGCGCCTTCAGAGAGTTGCAACAGGCCGAACTCATCGCCATCGACCGCCACCGGATTGAAATTTTGGATGTAGAGGGGCTGAAGGAGTTAACCTGACGCCATAATTGTTTTGGCAATGGCCTGCCCCAACAACTGCCCATCGGGGCTAACCGAGTTAGACAAATCTCTGGGGACTCTAAAGTTGGGCTTGGCCTCGAGGTGCAAGGCCGGGATGCCCAGCTCGCCGGCCTCAATCAAAGAGATAGTTTTGGTGGCCGGCAACTGCAATTTCCCCTTAACAGTTTCGCCGCCCGGCTGAATAATCAACGCATTGCTGCGCCGCGCTACGGTTTGCATCCCCAGGCTAAAGCGATGCTCCAGGGCCTGGCTCAACGTCCGCCCAAATTCAACCGGACGCCCCAGCCTGTTGCTGCCCGCGCTCACCTCCAAATCAAAATGACGTCTGGCCCCCATCGCATGACATTCAAGCAGCAGGTGGCTCTTTTGGCTCAAAACTTCCCGGCAATAGGGGCTATCGGCTACTTTGTTAGGGTCATGGGTGGTGGGATGCGTCATCACCACCAGCTTGCAGGGGACATTGCGCATTTTTAGCTGCGAGAAGGCCACCAGCGCAAACGAGGCCACATTATCATCGGCTTTGCGGTCTTTGATATTGCCGTGCTCGTCCAGTCGCCGGTCGCAAATGCGGTGCACCCCTACGGCTGCCTGATGCGGCACCCCCAAAACCACCTTAAACGGCGGCTGGCCGTGGGTCAGCACAATCAACTGGTCTCGGGCAATCAGCAAACTTTCTAAAATTGGGTGCGGAACCCGTTCCCAGGTGTGCCATAAGCGCTCATGCTGGTTCAAACGCTGGATCATCACGCTGGCATAATCGTTGTTAATAATTGTTTTCCTCTTTTCAAAAAGCTCAGATATTATTGGCCCTGTAGTTTTTGCTGTAAAAAGTCAATGCTCTCAGCCACCTGCGCTTCGGTCAGGCTGTGTAAAATCAAGGGGCCATCAAATTTGGCGGCGCGTAGCAGGGCCAGATAATGGTCGTAATCCAGCAGCCCGGCGCCGGCAGCCAGTTGACCGGCCTCGCCATCTCGCTTCAAATCTTTGGCGTGGGCAATAACAATATCGCTGCCCAGCAGGTCAAACGCCTCATCGAGTATCGCTTGCATGCGGGGTAACTGCCCGGCATGGAACAGGTTGGCCCCATCCATCACAATTTTCAGGTGCGGCGATTGCATCTCGGCCAGCAGTTGGCGCGCCTTGCGGGCAGAATCGACCACGTTGGATACTTCCGGCTCAATGGCCAGGGTGACGCCATGCGCCTGGGCTATTTGCAAGGCCGCGGCCATCGAGTCAACCAAATCTTGCCAGGCCGCCGGCGAGTCGTTATCCGGGTGGCGACGCCACATATTTTCCGGGTCTCGGCTGCCGGTGCAGAGGGTAATCACCCCGGTTCCCATTGGCTGGCAGGCGGCGGCCAGAACGGCCAGCCGGCGCAGGCCATCGCGCCGCTGCTGCGGGTCGGGGTGAATCATGTTGAACGTGCCCGATACCGCGGCCATGGTTATCTCCCGCGCCGACAGTTCGCGGTGAATGGTTTGGGCCAGTTGGGGGTCAATTTCAGCCGGCAGCGAGGGCAACCCGGCGCAAACCATATTAAATTGCACGCAGGTCAGGCCGCAAGCCTTAACCGCATCCAGAACCTGGGCCAGGCTGGGCCGGGCAAAGGTTTTGGCAAAAATACCGAGTTGCATCACACGCCCCCGGCGGCATCGGCCAGCCGCACCCGCCGGCCGCTTTCGGCGGAACGGACCAGGGCGACCATGGCCCGCATGGCCGCGGTTCCGTCATCAACGTTGGCCCCCACCATTGTGTGGCCGTGTAAAATGGCGTCGGCAAAGCCCTCAATTTGCAGCTTGTAGGTGTAGGCATCCTCACCCAGAGGCCGGTGGTAGCAATTGTCCTTCATGGAAAAGCATTCCACCTGGCCGGCTTTGTGAAACCAGGGCAGGTACAGCCGGCCATTGACGCTGCCGTGTTCGCCGTAAACGCGAAAACCCTCTTCAAAATCGCCGCGCACGGTAATGGTCAAATCCAGATGGCCGGCGCTGCCGTTGGCAAATTCCACGGCGGCAAACCAGCAGTATGCGCCAAATTTTTCAACCCGTTGGGCCTGCACGCTGATAATTTCGCCGCCCAAAAAGCGGGCCATATCGACCAGGTGGCTGCCGTGGGTCAGCATGAAATAGCGGCGCTTATCGGCTTTGGGGTTTTCGCCGGGGCGTTTGGCCCGGCTGCTGGTGATGGGTAACGGCTGCAAGTTATCGGTCATAGTGTAGCGGTGGGCCGAATCGCAGTACCAGGCTTTTAGCGCCATTAGCTCACCGATTTCTTCCCGAATGAAGCGGCGGGCAAACATAACGCCGGGGTCAAACCGCCGATTGGTGCCCACTTGCAGCGCCAGCCCGCTTTGATGCACCTGTTGGCGCAGGATTTCGCACTCTTCAACAGTCAGGCCCAGCGGTTTTTCTACCAGCACGTGCTTGCCGGCGGCAATGGCCTTGAGCGAGAGGGGCACGTGAAACTGGTCGGCGGTGGCAATGATAACGGCCTCAACCTGGGGGTCGGCCAGCATGTCGTCAAAATTATAGTAGCGCGCTTGCGGCTGGTGCATGGCCGACATTCTGTCAACCAAATCTTCGGCCAGGTCGCAAATGGCGTACAGGTGGGCGTTGCGGGCCTTGCGGCAGGCATCAAAGTGGGCAAACTGAGAGATAGGCCCGCAGCCCAGCACGCCAATGTTAAGCAGCCGCGCTTCTTTGGAAATTGTCATAAATGCTCCGCTATTTGTCGGGCGGCGTGTAGCGATATCCCGGCAGCGGGATGAGCCGGGGCACCTGCCGCCGGTAGGCTTCGTAATCAGCGCCAAATTCGGCTACCAGCCGGCGCTCTTCGTACATGGAGCCAAGGTAAAAATAAAGGGTGAACAAAATAAAGGTGGTCAACAGGTTGACAGTCATCACCGGCGTCAGCCAGATAAAGGCCAGGCTAAAGGTGTACAGCGGGTGGCGCACCCAGGCGTAAAAACCGCTCAGGTTCAGGCGGCTGTTTTGGGCAGGCGCTTTATCGACCAGTTGGGCCAGGCCCAAAAAATGGAGCGCCCCCGTTTGCAACAGCGATACGCCGGCGGCCAGCAGCGCCAGTAACTGTCCGCCCACCATCAGCCAGCGCCACGGCGAAGGCGCTACATACAGCACCCGGTCGGGCAGCCAGGCCAGCAGCGCCAGCATGGGCAGCAGCGTTACCGCCGCAAAAATATTGTAGGCCAGCCGATACCAGCGCTCGCCTGTGGAGCCAAATGTTTGCCGCATCCACCCCTTTACGGCGCTTCCGGCCAGCCAGCTATGCGCCACGGCGTAAGCAGCAAAGTAAATGATTAAAATCAGGCTGCTGATGAAAAGATACATTCACTCATCACGCTTCACGCCACCCTTTTCCCTCACCTGCTCCATAAAATCCACGGTTAGCTCGGCCACCTGCTCCAGCTCATCTTCCAGCAAAACCAGATGGGCGGAGTGCTCCATCCAGCGCAGCGCCTTGGTTTTTGAGCCGGCCCGCTTGTAAAGCAGCTCGACCCCCCGCAGGTCGATGTCGGTATCGTGCCGGCCCTGCACCACCAGTAACGGCGGCTCTAGCCGCGGCAGGCGGCGGTCAATTTCCCGTTGAAGCCTCATCAACTGGATTAACGCCGGCACCGGGTTGACCGGATATCCCTGCCAGTTCTGGTTCAGGGTGGCGATATTCTTTTTATTGACTTGCGGCACCACCCGCCACAGCAGGCGGGCCAAAAAAGCAGAGCGGCGGGGAATACGCAGCGCCGGGCAGTAGGTTAGCAGGCCGGCCACTTTGGGATGCTGGCTGCCCACGTAAATAGCCAGCAGCGCCCCCATCGACTCGCCGCCCACAAACACCTGTTCACAATCGGCGGCCAGCTCTTGATAGGCAGACTCCAACCCTGCCGCCCAATCCTGCCAGCGACAGCGGTTCATGACCTGCGGGGTAGCGCCATGGCCGGGCAGCAGCGGGCCGGCCACCGTGTACCCTTGCTCATGCAGGCGGCGGGCCAGCAAGCGCACCTCGGCGGTAGTCGCCGTATAACCGTGACAAAGCAGTACCCCAACCGGGCCGGCCTTCCAAAAAAAGGAGCCGCCCGGCAAATGGTGGTTGTGAAGCGTCATTTGGCGCAGTCCAAAAATAAAAATAAAGGCGAACATATTTTATGCCCGCCTTAAGGTCACGTCAAGCCGCAGAATAGGGAGGCTTGTTTTTTGCAGTCGCAGGGAGAATCTCTTTGCCGGTAATCAACCTGGCCCCCCGATTCCAGGTTAGATAATTCCAGGCCCATTGATAAATGACCAGCAGTTTGTTGCTAAAGCCAATTAAATACCAGATGTGGATAAAGACCCAGGCCAGCCAGGCCAAAAATCCATTAAACTTAAAGCGGCCAATGTGGGCCACCGCCGCATTGCGGCCAATCACCGCCAGGCTGCCTTTGTCAGAATATCTAAATGGCGGCACGGTTTCACCCTTGAGCCGGCGCTCAATCAGATTAGCCACGTACTGCCCTTGTTGCATCGCTACCGGGGCCACCCCGGGCAGAGGCTTGCCATTTTGGTGGGCAAAGTGAGCCAGGTCGCCAATGACAAAAATATTAGGGTGGCCCGCCAGCGATAAATCAGGCTCAACCACAACGCGCCCGGCCCGGTCGGTCTCGGCGCCGGTACGCCCGGCCAGCGCCCTGCCCAATCCCGAAGCCTGCATGCCGGCGGCCCACAACACCGTTTGAGCTTTAATTTCAGCAAGCTGGCCGCCGCTTTTGGTGGCAACGGCGCCATTTTCAATACTCGTCACCAGAGTATTGGTTTTGACTGTTACCCCCAGCCGGGTCAATACGCGCAACGCCTTGGTTGACAACTCTGGCGGGTAAGGCAGCAATATTCGCTCAACGCCTTCCAGCAGAATTATTTCCGCTTCGGCGGGATTGATGTGGCGAAACTCATTTTTTAACGTGTTGCGAGATAGCTCGGCCAGCGCGCCGGCCAGTTCCACGCCGGTGGGTCCGCCGCCCACCACCACAAAGGTGAGCCAGGCGCGTCGCTTTTTGGGGTCGGGTTCGCGCTCGGCGGCTTCAAAAGCCAGCAAAATCCGCCGGCGCATCTCCAGCGCATCTTCAACGGTTTTCAGGCCGGGAGCGGCTTCGGCCCAGGCATCGTTGCCAAAATAGTGATGGCTGGAGCCGGTTGCCACCACCAGCGAGTCGTAACTTACGGCTCCATCGCGCAGCACAACTTCTTGCTGCCGGGGGTCAATCTCAACCACCTCGGCGGTTATCACCGAGATATTTTTGTATTTTCCCACAACAGCGCGCAGGGGGTAGGCAATATCGCCGGGCGACAACCCCCCCGTAGCCACCTGATACAGCAGTGGCTGAAACAGGTGAAAATTTCGTTTATCAATCAGCGTAATGTCAACCGCCGCCTCTTTTAAAGCTTTGGCCGCATACAGGCCGCCAAATCCGCCGCCGATAATCACGACATGATGTTTGTTTGTGGCCATAATGAGTCCCCCTTGCCCTTTACTGCGCCGGTTCCGGCTCAAGCCGTCCCCCACGAACGGTTCCCCCCAGTACCAGCCCGGCGCCAATGAGCACCAGATTTTTTATAATGTACTGGCCCTCCAGAGTCAGGGCAAACGGAAACGAGGTCCAGACCGTGTGGGGCAGCACTACCAGGGGCAGGGCGGTGCCGGGCATTTGCAGAAACAGCAGCAGCAAGGTGAGCCGCATAAATATGCCAAATATCAGCCCCAGGCCAATGAGCATTTCCCATACGGCCAGCACGTAAATAAACCAATCCGGGTTTACAAAATAGATGGTGTTCCGAACCAAATCCTCGGCGGGGCTGAGGCCGGGCACTAATTTGAGCGCCCCAAACCAAAAGAAAACAGCCCCTAGCCCTATCCGCATAATTATCAATCCGTAGCGGGCCATCCAACCGGTAATCATCCGGTCCAACCGGTCAAATTGAAATTTTGCTGCTCTGTAAGTCAACATAATTTGTTGGTCCTTTAGTTGTGTAAATTTTCACAAATAGTTTATCTGACAATAATTAATTTAATATTAGAAATATTAAAGTTACTTTATTGATTATCTAACAGGCTGCGTAAAGCCGGGTAGTTGACCTTGGCGTTATGGCGCTTGTCTACGGGAATATGTTTGAGCGGGTAAATTTCATCAATGGCGGCCCAGCGCAGCGAGTTTTGCAGCGAGGTCAAAACTGCCGGCGAGGGTCCGTTGTAGAATTCTGCGGCCAAAATGCGCTTTTGCCGGTGGGCTACCAGCGCGGCCCGGCGCAGTTCCGGCTGGTAGGAGGCGGCGCACTCCACGGTAAAGGGGTAGAGCGCGCCCTGGCCATTCTCAAGGCGGGCGGCGCAGCGTCCCAGCAGCCACAGCCGCCCCTGCGAGTCCAGATAGCCGGCATCTCCGGTGCGGTGCCAGGTTGTATTGCCCACGTTAAATTTGGTTTCTTCGTTGCCGTGGCCGTGCAGATAACCGGTTAGCACGTGCGGGCCGCTGACCACAATCTCGCCGGTTTGCTCCGGCCCGCAGCTCATTGCCTCAAATTCAGCGGCGGTCAGCGAGCCAAGCGGCGCGCCCCACCGGTCGCGGATAACCTTTAAATTAATAGACTCAACCGGCGGCCCCGCCAACAGCCCGCAGCCGCTGCGCATCGCCTGCATGTCAACCTGGGTTATCTGGCGGCGAGTGATTTTGGCCATTGGCTCGGCCTCGGTGGAGCCGTAGACGGCGGTGACGGCGGCGTTGGGCGCAATTTGCTGAAGCTGGTTAAGCAGCCGGGGGAAGACCGGCGCGCCGCCGCTGAAGATTTTTTGCAGGCCCGGCAGGGTTATCTGTTTCGACAGGCAGTAGCGGGCTATCCGCTCCAACAGCGCGGGCGAAGCCACCGTACTGCTCACCCGCTCGGTTTGAATTTGGGCAACCACCGGCGCGGGGTCGATTTTACCCGGATAGCGCAAATCGGCGTTGGGGATGAGGCTGGTGACGCCGGAGGCCAGGTTGGCCAGCGTTACAATGGGCATCGTCGCCAAATCAACCTGCCCGGCGGTAAGTTGCAGGCTCTCTACCAGGGCGCGATGCTGGGCCAGCAAAAATCTGTGGCTGCGCAGCGCGGCTTTGGGTTGGCCGGTGCTGCCGCTGGTAAAGGTGAGCAAGGCCGGGGTGTCGAATTGGGAATTGTGAATGATGAAGGACCGCGCAGCGTGACGACGGACGAAGGGCTGCGAAGCGAGGCGAAGGGGCAATCTCCAATCTCCAACCTCTAATCTCCCTCTGCTTATGATAAATTTGCGGGGGATGCGCCGCAGCGCAGGCGAGAGCAGGCGCAGCAGGTGCGCTTTGGGGCCGGCGACCAGGGCCTGGGGTGGGTGCATGGCGCAACAGTGCTCGATGTGGCTGCGGCCCTGGCCGGGGTCTAAAAACATGGCTACCAGCCCCAGCCGAAAAATTGCCGAAAGCGCAATGTACAGTTCCGCCGACATGGGCTGGAAGACGAGCACGGCTTCGCCGGGGCGCAGGCCGGCCTGGCGTAATTGGGCGGCCATGTTGGCCGAGGCGCTCTCGATTTGGGCATAGGTTGTTACTCGCCGGCGGCCGCAATGGGTGTCGATAATAGCCGGTTGCTCAGGCTGTTTGTTGGCGTGGCTTTGCAAGATTTCGACAATATTCATGGCGGTTTTTTTTAGAGTTGTTTGGCAAACAGGGCGTAACGCCGGATGGTTTGGGCTTGGTGGCGGCGGCTAATTTTGCGAGAGGCGTTGCCCCGGTGCATCAGAGCGTGGATGGCGCGGGTGTAACCCAATTCATAGGCTATCTGCTGGCAGCGGGCCACCAGCAAACTGCCCAGCCCCAGCGTTTGGTAATGGGGATGCACGGCCACGGTTTTGATGATGATGGCGTCGATGGGGTGGCCGCGCCGCGCTTGCAGCAAATCCGGCAGGGCAAAACAGAAGCCAACGGGGCGTGATTCCTGCCGGGCAATCAGGATGAGTTGGGGTTGAAGGTGTGGTTGCAGGGGGCGGTACATGGCCGCAAATTCCTGGCTGCTGATGGGGGTGTAGAGAAAATTATGGCTGAAGCTGGCCAGGGCAACGGCGTAAATATCGTTTAGCTCCTGGCTGAAACAATCGGGGTTAAAGGGGTGAAAGGTGATGCCCCGCCCGGCGACCCGCGCCGCCACATTTTTAAGGCCGGGCTGCGGCTGCGCCATGCCGGGGGTGAGAGTCGAGCAGTATTCTGACAGCACGCCGAAGCCGTTTTGGAGAAAATGGGCCGGCCATTCGGCGGGGTGGTGTGGCTCCAGAAAAAAGGGCGGCTGGCTGCCCCACTCTGTAACCAGCCGGTAGCTGCGCCAGGTGTTGCCGTCCATGGGGCCGACAGCCAGGGTGCAGCCGCGTTCGGCCAGTTGCCGGCAGGCCCACGCCAGCAGTTGCGCCGCCGATTCTTCGTCACTGGCGGCGTAGTGGCCAATCAGCCCCAGACGGTGGCCGGGATAGGGCGGGGTTTCTCGCCACCACAGCGAGCAGCGGGCCACGGCGTTAGCCCGCGCGTCCAGCCGCAGCCAGTGGGCATCGGCCTGATGCCGGGCTATCTGGGCCGGGTCGAGCGGGGGCAGGTGGGGCGATTGGCAGAACTGGAGCAGGTCGTCGGGCGCGAGTACTTGCGCCGGTTGGTAGTTCATCAATTTTGAGTTTTGAATACCCTTAAGGGCACCAGTTTTGAGTTTTGAACTTGGCATCGCGTTTTCTCAAATAAAATAGAGCGGCAGAAGTCCTACCAGCGAGCCGGCAATGGCGCAGCCGGCCTGTCGCAGCCAGCGCAGGGTATTGCCGGGGTAGTGGGGCCGGGCCGGCTGAAGCAGATAAAAGGCAAAGGCCGCTGCCCCTACCCCCACCGCGGCCAGCAGCGCCAGCCGCAGGGTGTCGCCAGAAAAGCCGGTTAGCAAAATAAAGGGCGCAAAGAGCAGCAGCCAGCCGCCCAGCGCGTCGCGCCCAACCGATAGCGCCGATACCGGTTGCCCGTTGTGCCGGCGGGCCACCAACATTAGCAGGGCCAGTTGGGCGGCAAAAGCCAGAGTGAAGAGATAGAACAGCTCAAACCGGCCAAGCAGCCGGTAGAGCGCCAGCCACAGCAACCCGCCGGAGGCTACACTAAGCACAGCCTGCATGGAGTAGGGGGGAGCCGGAAGCAAAGCGCATCGCAGGCCGGGGGGCTTGCCTGTGCCCGCCTTTTGGGTAGGGGGTATCCTCCCAATTTTTCTCTGACTAATATTGCCAAATGGTTGCGTCAGCGAAATATTATTGACCAGCCAGATGTGGCTGATAAACACAATTAGCGGGGCGATGAACCAGCGCCAGTCGGCCAGCACCCAGCTCAGATAGCCAACCAGCGCCGCGCCCAGCAGGGCGTTATCGTGCAGGTTGGCCTGTTTGCGGCACAGCAGCACAAACCCCACCAGCGCCACGGTTAGTATCACCCGGCCAATTAATTGGCTTATCGACATATCGAGAAAGGTATTGAGCAACAAAAATCCGGCAATGGGGATGAGCAGGTTATCCAGCCCTTGCCAGGCGACAGCTTCAACCAGCATCATCAGCAAGGCCAAAATGAGGGCGATTAGCAGGGCCAGCAGCGGCTCAACTCCGCCAAAAAGCAAGGCAAGGCAGGCGCTCAACAGGGCCGCGGCAAAAAAGGCCAGCGAGCCTTCGGCGCTTTTGTGGCCTTCGGCGGTGGTGTAGCGGGTGCGGCCGTAAAACACGCCGATGATGGCCGCGGCGGCGTCGGCCAGGGCGAGGAGCAAAATGGGAATGGTATAGCGCAGCGGGTTGCCGCCGGAAAGCACAAACAGCCCGGCCACGCCCAGCGGAAAGTAAACCTCCCCCCACGACTCGTTGCGCTTGACGCCGTCAATCACCCCACCCAGATGGCAATTGAGTTGCTTTGAGCGGCGAAGCAGCGCCATGGCCGGTACGGTAATGGCCGCCAGCACCAGCACGGGCCACACCTGCCCAAACAGCCAGGGGAAGGTGAGCGCGGTCAGCCCGATGCCAACGTGCAGCAGCTTGCGCACCACCTCGGCGTGGGGCGAAAAGCGGCGCTTGGTCCAGCGGAGCGCGATGATTAGGATGATCAGGATGCCTAGCACCAGGCCGATGCCGAACCAGGGATTCATAAGTAGTCTCTCCAACTTGGCGCGTGGTGCGTGGTACATATCAACTTTTTACGTACTACGCGCCACGCAATACGGCCTTTCAAATTGACCGCACGGAAATCAAAGCGTCCGCCCATCACACCACCTCCTCCACCACAAAGCGGCTGTAAAAAAAGGCTTTGTCGGCCTGGTGCAGCCGGTGGGCCAGTTTGCTGAGCGGCTGGAGTTGGTGGGCCATGCTTTGGGGCCGGCTGCGCGGGGCCAGCATGTTCCAGTAAGCCAGCCGGCTGCCGGGGCGACCGGCTGCTACCAACTTGCGCAGCAAGCGGTGGTAATTGTCTGTTGACATGTACTCAAAGATATCGCTCAGGTTGTAACGGTCAATCACATACCCGTTGCGATTGGCCAGAAAATCCTCAAGCGACAGGCAGCGCCACTCCAGGCGGTGCAGGTTAGCCCGAATGGCCTCGAAGTTTTCGGGGCGCAGGGCGTAGGGCAGGGCGGTAGTGTGGCGACCGGTTAAAATCCACTGCATATAGGGGTTGTCGGCGGGGTTGAGGGCGGTGGTGGCGTGGCGGGTGCGGGCCAGAATTTTGTCGGACACGCTGCCCTCCACATATTCAAAAAAGCTGGGGTCTCGCCCCAGGCGGCCCATCACCCGGCGCGAAAAAAAGAGGCGAAACATCAACTGCCAGCGCCAGTTATTCCAGGCTCGCTGATAAAAAATCTCGCGGTCGGCGCGACAGCCTCCGGCCAGCATCTGCTCGATGCGGCGGCGGGAATGAGCCAGCGGCAGTACGCGTCGCCGGAAAATCGAAAAGTATCGCTCAAATTTGCCAATGCCGCCAATACCGGCGGCGATGGCCTGAGGCCGGGCGTCCCAAAAATCCCGAACGGGAGGCGAAAGCTGCGCCCGGCAGCGGCGATAGAGTTCGGCGCGGTCTTGGCCGGGGGTCGAGCCGATAAGTTCCAGCAGTTCCGGGTGGCTCAGGGTGCGGTAGGCGGCCACGCGCAGTTCCAGGCAGGCAAGTTGGGCCGGGTTCAAATCAATGGCGATAACGCGGGCCGGTCCTTTGCTGACCATCGCCAGCGCGTTATCGCCCGCCGAGGCGATGGACAGGCAGGTGTGACCGGGTTGGATATCCAGCGCCTCCAGTAGAATGTCGGCGTCCTCCCAGCATTGGGCGTAACGGATGGCGGAGAAGTTGGTTTTGTTGGCGATTTCGGTATTGGTTGTCATTTTATTGCTTACCAAGAAACAAGCCGTTTCAGGCCTAATGAAGACCTCAAAGGTTTCAAAAACCTTTGAGGTCTGGAGTAGCTGCTAAAAAACTACTGCCCTGTCCCCTCCAGCTTGACCACCTCCCCCGTGCTGCCGTCGAACTCCACCCAATCGCCATCTTGCAGCCAGCCGGTAACGCCTTTGAGCGAGACGATAGCCGGCAGGCCCAACTCCCGGGAAACAATGGCCGAGTGGGAGAGCAGGCTGCCGTGCTCGACCAGCAGGCCGGCGGCAATGGGGAAGAGCATCACCCAGCCGGGGTCGGTTCGTTCGGCCACCAGAATGTCGCCCGGTTGCAGGCTGGCCGTTTTGGGGTCTCGAACCACGCGCACCGGCCCCCGAACTACGCCGGGGGAACAGCCCAGGCCCTTCAAAGTTGCGGGTTGCGGGTTGAAACCTGAACCCTGCCTGTCCCCGCCAGGGGGAAACTCCAAACTGCGCGCCGGAATGCCTCGCGTTTCAATTCTGCCGGGGGGCGCTTCTATTTTGTGGTAGCGGTCAAACTCGGTGCGGCGCAGGTCAACAAGTCCCTTTAAATGGGCGGTTGTGGTTGTGCTGTCCACAAGACCGAGCGCCTCTTCAACTTCCAGATAAAAAATATCGCGGGGGTTGGCCAGCAGGTCCAGTTTGTGGAAGCGGCGGCCCAGTTCCACAAAAATTTGGCGGGCGCGGCCAAACAGCCGGGTTCGCTCAAAGCGCAGGTTTTCTCGATGGCGCACCAGCCGCCGAGCGTTTTTGAGCACCCAGTTGAAGATGAGGCGGCGCAGGGGGTTGGTAATGGGGAGATTGGGAGATTGCCGCCCTGCTCCCTCGCTCCTCTGCTCCTCTGCTCCCCGGCTCCTCTGCGCCTTTGCCAGTTGCCCCACCGACCGCAGCAACAGCAGCGGGTCATCGTGCAGGGTGGGACTTTCCAGCTTGAGTTCTTCCAGGCAGCGGTCGCCAAATTTGTCCAGATAATCCTGATACTGCGCCTCAAATTCTGGCAGCCGGGGCATGTCGGCCAGAATTTGAGCCAGCGTGCCTTTGCCTAGCATTTTGGTAAAATGCGGGTCGGTGGCGGCCACCTGCGCCAGGTGACGCATCCGCCGGGCCGGCTCGGCGCTGATGATATTGCCGCTGCCGGCCAGCAGGCTGTTTTGGAGCGTGCCATGAGTATCGCCGCACCATTTTTGGGCCAGCCCGCGCAGCAGGCCGTAAAATATCATGGCGAAAAAATCGTTGACCAGCGGCGCGTCCCAACGGGTGAGCAGTTGGCCTTCGAGTTGGCGGTAGTAGGCCACCAGTTCATCGGGGCGGTATTGGCTCAAATCGGGCCGGCCATCGCCCAGCGCCCGGTGCAACCGGTCGTAAAATTTTTTAATGCGGCGAGGCAGCAGCAGGTAATTGACCAGCAGCCCGGCCAGCGTGCGTAGCAGGCGCAGGGCATCGCGCAGGCGGTCGCTGCGGCTGGGGGTCTGCGCGTCGAGCAACTCATCGGGTAGGCTCTCTTTGAGGCCCATCATCTGTTCCATAAAGCGGCGGTTTAATTTGTAACCCGGCAGCATGGCCAGCACGCGATACCAACTGAGCAGGTTGTAGTAAATGCGCCCCTGAATTAAACCCAGCATCCGCTTGAAGGTGGTCTGGTTGGCGGCGATGGTGAATTGGGGCACGCCCATCAAATAGCAAAACTGGCGGTAGACTTCTTCGTAGGCGCGGCGGGCAAATGAGAAGGTGAGGGGGGTGGTGACGCCGGGATAGCTTTCGGCGATGTTGCTGTTATCCCACAGGTTGAGCGCGCCGTTGGGATTGGGCGCGGGCGGTAGGGTGGTAATGGGCCGGGATTGCAGCAGGTAAAGCTGACCATCTTCAATAGCCCACTCGATATCTTGCGGGCGGCCAAAAAATTGTTCGGTGCGGCGGGCCAGAGCGGCAATGGCCTGGATTTGGGCATCGGTGAGGGTGTTTTGGGTTTCCCCCTGGGGGGGATAGGCAGGGTTCGAGTTTTGGGTTTCAGGTTGCGTAGCGCGTGGTGCGTGGTGCGTGGAACGTGGTTGCTCTCCCGCTCCCCTGCTCCCCTGCTCCCCCCGTCCATTGGGATTAGGTTGGGAAACTGGCGCCCGGCTGACAATCTCTCCTCGCCGGTTGACGTGAAAGGTATCGGCATCGGTTTGGCCGGAGACGAGGGCATCGCCCAGCCCCGGCACGGTGGCCACCACGGCCAAATCTCGATTATTGCTGACGGGGTCGGCGCTGAAGGCCACGCCGGAGAAGTCGGCCTTGACCATGCGCTGAATGAGCACCGCCGGAGCTTGCGGGGTGGGGCTGAGGCCGCGCTCGCGGCGGTAGGCCAGCACCCGCGGGCTAAAGCCGGAGCGCCACACATCGGCCACTTTTTCAGCCGCCTGCTGGGGCGGCACGTTCAGAAAGCTCTCGAGCTGGCCGGCAAAGGAGTGCTGCGCGCCATCTTCATCCAGCGCCGAGGAGCGCACGGCCACCAACTCGCCGTTGGGGCACAGGCGGGCCAGGGCCGGCAATAGCTCGGCCAGCACTTGGGGGGCGGGAGCCAGCGCGTCGAGCGCATCTGATTTTGGCCGGCTGTCGGCAAAGGCAGCCGGCGCAAGCGCAATCCAGGCCGGAATGGGCAGGCCGGCCTGCTGCAAAGCGGCCAGCGCCCCGGCTTTGCCGCCCAGTTGACCGGCGGCGGGTTGCGCGTTTTGGGGGTAAATTACGTAAGTCATAGTTTTGGCTAAATTCTATCCAGGATTTTTTGCTTTTGAGTTTACCAGCGGCGAGGGCAAAAGTCGCCTATCGAAAGTTAGGTTATCAACTGCCACAGCAGCGGCGCGGCGCCAACGCCCAGGTACATTAAAATCGTCCATACGCCCGACACGGTTTCTATCAATTTGGCTCGACGCGTGACCGGCTGCCGCAAAAAGCGAAGGGCCACGGCTCCCGCTACCAGCAGCAACCCGGCCAGCAGCCAGCCGACCGGCCCGGCAAAGCCGATTTCGCGGGCGGCCAGCCAGGCGCTGACCGCCGTAATCGCCAGCGCGCCCAGCCAGGCCAGCGCCGCCGCTGGCCGTCCCCACAAGGCCGAGTAGGTTTCGACGCCGCGCTCTTCATCCTGCGGCGCGCGGATTTTGCGGCCCAGTTCAATGACAACGCCGTTAAAAAAGCTGACCACCAGAAACCAGGCCAGCCCGCCGTGCGGCACGCTTTCGCCGGCCACCAGCCAATCGCAGGCGGTGGTGTATAAATCAATTAGGGGGACAATTACCATGTGGCTGGCCATGTAAATGATGGGATGAGCCTTGAGCCAATCGGGTACAAAAAATTCTTTACTCATCAGAGCCAGGTAGCCCCAGGTGAGCAACAGCAGCGGAACCAGTTTTGGCTCCAGCCACAGCGCCAGCGCCAGTTGCAGCACCGCGGTTAATACCCCCAGCCCGCCCAACTCGCGCAGGCTCACCAATCCACGCGGCACGGGCCGGTAGGGGCGATAGCGGGCATCCTCTTCAAAATCCTTGAACTCGTCGGCAAGACGAAGCTGCAAAAAGAAAAGAAAGGCGCTGGCAAAGCCGACCAGCACCCCCCCGGCGTTGGGCCAAACAATCGCCCCACGCAGCAGCATCGAGAAGCTGATGGCCGAAAAGCTGAAGGCGGCAATCAAAATACCGTGGCCCACCACAGGGAACCGCTCGGATTGGTAGGTCCAGAAGCGGGTCAGAATATTTGGCGAAGATAGATTTGTTGCGTTCATTGTGATATTTCCACTATGTTGCGTATTGCGTGGGACATGGTACACGATTGTTCCTCTGCGCCCCTGCCCCTACGCCTTGTCTCCCCGCGCCAACCGCGCGTGCGCCTGGGCAAACTCGCCGGCGCAAATGGCTCCGGCAATGGATAGCTCGCCGGCCAGGCAGAGCGCCGTGGCTACCTCGGCCAGGGCGCGAGCGTGGCCCGGCCCGGCCAGCCCCATCAATTCCAGGCAGGCGCGCTGGCTGGGCAGGCCCGTGCCGCCGCCCACCGTGCCAACCATCAAATTAGGCAGCGTCACCGAGGCGTACAGGTCGCCGGCGGGAGTCACTTCAAAACGGGTTACGCCCACTGCCGATTCGGCCACGCAGGCCACATCTTGCCCGCAGGCCAGGTAGAGCGCGGCCAGTCCATTGGCAAAATGGCCCTGCACGCCGATGGTGCCGCTCAACACGCCGCCCAAAGCCGACATGCGCCAGTAATCGGCCATTTTGGCCGGGGTGGTGTGCAGGCCGTGGGCCACCAGTTCGGCGGGCAGGGTAACTTCGGCGGACACTTTTTTGCCGCGCACCGCGCCAAATGCCTGGGCGCTGGCTTTTTTGTCGCCCGACATGTTGGCCTCGATAAACATCTGCTGCGGGGTTATCGGGCTGTAGGCTCGAATATAATCGCAAATTGCCTGGGTGGCAATTGTCACCATATTCTGGCCGGAGGCGTCGCCGGTGGTGAATTCAAAATGCAGGTAAACGTGGTTGCCTTCGATGGTCACTTTCATATCGACCAGCCGGCCGTGGCGGGTGGTGGCGGCCACCTGCTGCCTAAAACTATCCAGTTGGCCGGCAGCCCAGGTGACAAACTGGCCGCACTCCGGCAGGTTGTCAAAGACAAAACCCGGCACGCGGCTGACCGACTCGTTGAGCAGCATGGCGGTGCAGCCCCCGGCCCGGCTGATGAGTTGCGCTCCCCGGCTGTACGAGGCCACCAGCGCGGCTTCGGTGGTGGCCAGGGGCAGGTAATAATCGCCGCGGGCGTGCAGCCCGTTGACCCGCAGCGGGCCGGCCAGACCCACCGGCACCTTGACCGTACCAATGAAATTTTCAATATTGTGCCGGTATTGCTCCATGTGAGCTACAGTTTGGGGGTCGGCCAATGTAGCCCGGATGGCGGGGTCAGCTTCAAGCAATTGCCAGCGCCGTTCGAGCGTGCCGGCATTGATGCGGGCGTGGCCGGGCACGCCGGGCGCCGGCGGCGCAACACTGGCGCTTAACTGTTCGAGCAGTTGTTGCGGGTCGTGGTTGGCAAAAATTTGTTGGGCGTAGCCATTCACCTGTTGAGCATTGGTTGTCATCAGCCATATCCTTCTCATCTGAGTTTTAGGGCCAGTATACCGAATATGCCGAAACCTGTCGCCTATCGAAAGTTAGGTTTCAACAATAGACGATGGACGGATTATCGCCATCAAAATTGACACGTTCGCCATTCGTCCGTTCAATGAAATGGGTGTCTTCACGTTAGCGGCGGTTTTGCGCTAGGCCTCATACACAATCTGGCCGTTGCAAATGGTCAACACCGGCTGAACCTGGTCGATTTCTTCGGGCGGCGTGGCAAAAATATCGCGCGAGAGCAGCACGGCGTCGGCCAGCAGGCCTGGGCGGAGTTGTCCTTTTTGATGCTCCTGAAACTCGGCGTAGGCGGCTTCGCGGGTGTAACCCGGCAGGGCGTCGGCCAGCGTTTGGCGGTGGTGGGGCAGATGGGGCAGCCACGGCTGGCGGTTGAGGGCATAATAGAGGCCGACCATCGGGTTGAGGGTGGCTACGGGCCAATCGCTGCCAAAGGCCAGCCGCGCCCCGGCCTGGCGCAGGCTTTGCCAGGCAAAGCTATCTGCCCAGCGGACCTGGCCCACCCGCGAAGGCCACGGGTCTGTATCTTGCGGAGAGAGGGGGGCGTGGGCCGGCTGCACCGAGGCGACGACGCCCAGTTGGGCAAAGCGGGGCAGGTCAGCCGGGTGAATCAGTTCGATGTGCTCGATGCGGTGGCGGCTATCGCGGCGGCCATTACGGCGTTGGGCCGCCTCAAACCCATCCAGCGCGCGGCGCACCGCGCCATCGCCCACGGCATGGACAAAAATTTGCAGCCCCAGCCGGTCGGCTTCGCCGGCCATGTGGCTAAAATGTTGGGCGCTAAACAGCGCGCCGCCTTTATCGCCGGGCCGGCTGGCGTAATCGGATAGCAGCAGGCCGGTGTAGGTTTCGATGACGCCATCCATAAAAAATTTAACAGAGCCGCTGCGCACCATATTGCCCCGGCAACTCTGGCGCATGTCGACAGCTTCTTCCAGCGCCTCCGGGGGGGTGTGGGGTTTGACATCAAAAGGAACGTAAACCCGCAGCGTGAGTTCGCCCGATTTTTCCAGCGACTGGTAGAGCGCCAGTTGCTCAGAGTCGCCGTCCATGTTGTGCACGCTGGTAATCCCCAACGAGGCGGCCAGGGCCAGCCCCTGCTTGAGCAGCGCTTTTTGCCGGGCGGCGGTAAGGGGAGGGATGAGGTTTAAAACCAGGTTGTAAGCCCCCGGCTCAATCAATTCGCCGGTGGCCTGGCCTTGCGCGTCGCGCCCAATCTGGCTGTTGGGGCCGACAGGTTTGCCGCCGGTTAGCAAGTTGGCCCGGCGCAGGGCTTCGGTATTGGCCCAGGCGGTGTGGACATCGTACGAGAGCAGCACCAGCGGGCGGTCGGCAATAATGGCGTCAAGTTGGTGGCGGGTGAGCGTTTCATTGGGCAGAGCAGCATAGCGCGCGCCCTGGCCTACCAGCCACGGTTCGTTGGGGCGGGCCGCGGCAAAAGTTTGAATGGCTTCGGCCAGTTCGGCCAGCGAGCCGGCCTGGTCCAGTTGGATATCGCCCAGCTTGAGCGAGCCGTGCAGCAGGTGAAAATGGCTGTCGATAAAGCCGGGCATGAGCGTGCAGTTTTGGCCGTCAATCAGGCGGGTAGCGGAACCGCGCCAGGATTGGGCGTCGGCGTTGCTGCCTACAAACACAATTTGCCGCCCGCGAAGGGCGACGGCTTCGGCGTGGGGGTTGGCCGGGTCGGTGGTGAAGACGCGGGCATGGCTGATGATGATATCGGCGGGCTGCGGCATAACAGACTCCTTTCCAGTGGGTCATACTATAGGCTACGGCTCATTTTGCGTCAATTTTATTGGCCTGTATGATAAGGTTATTCAGATTGAAAGCGAGGGAAACAAGAATGAAAGCGATTGTTGTGCAAACGGAAAAAGAGGGCCGGCCGATGGCCTGGCAGGAAGTTGTCTCGCCGGATTGTGGCGATGACGAAGTGCTGGTGGATATTCACGCGACCGCGCTCAACCGGGCCGATTTGATGCAGCGGGCCGGCAATTACCCCCCGCCGCCCGGCGCGCCCGACATTTTGGGCTTGGAGATGGCCGGGACCGTGGCCAAAGTGGGCGCCAACGTAACCGATTGGCAACCGGGCGACCGGGTGTGCGCCCTGCTGCCCGGCGGCGGCTATGCCGAGCAGGTCAACGTGCCGGCGGATATGTTAATGCCCATTCCCGCCGACTGGAGTTTTGAGCAGGCAGCCGGACTGCCGGAAGTGTTTTTTACCGCCTACCTGAACCTGTTCATGGAGGCGTCGTTGAAAAAAGGCGAAACGGCGCTGATTCACGGGGGGGCCAGCGGCGTCGGCACGGCGGGTATTCAGTTGGCGCACCGGGCCGGCTGCCGGGTGTTTGTGACCGCCAGCACCGGGGAAAAGCTGGCTCGCTGCCGCGAGTTGGGCGCGGAGCTGGCCATCAATTACAAAGAAGAGGACTTTGCCGAACGCATTCGGGCTTACACCAACAACGAGGGCTTGGACGTAATTATGGATATGGTCGGCGCGCCGTATCTGGAGCGTAATCTGGCGCTGCTGAAAGTGTATGGGCGGCTGGTTTTCATCTCGATGTTGGGCGGGGCCGAAACAAAGATTAATTTGGGCGCGTTGATGGGCCGCCGCCTGCGGCTGATTGGCTCGGTGCTGCGGCCCCGGCCGGTGGCGGAGAAGGTGGAGATCAAGCGGCGCTTTATGACCCAGTTCTGGCCTTTGCTGGAAAACGGCGTGATTCAGCCGATTATCGACACGGTGTATCCGATTGAACAGGCCAACCAGGCGCACGAGCAGATGGCTAATAATGAAAATATCGGCAAAATTATTTTGAGGGTGCGCGGGTGAATGATAAAACCCGGAGAGTTACCCGGCTTTTGCAGTTGTAAACCGGCGGCGAGTCTGAAAACTAAGCCCGGCTTGCGCAGATGACATATGTTACGCTATTTTTGTGACAAATAGCACTACCCCTCCAAGCCCCGCAGACGTATAATTTTTGGGCAAATATTTCAATTATCGTTGAATTACTTTGAGGTCTTGCTATGAGCCAACAAAAATTAACCTCACCATCAGAATTGGCCGAGGTTGCCGCCCTGCTCAAAACGCTGGCCGATACCAACCGCCTGCGCATTTTAGACATGTTGATGCAGGGCGACTCCTGCAACTGCGAACTCAACGACAAGTTGGGGTTGCCCGCCAATCTGC
Organism: uncultured Caldilineaceae bacterium; assembly: GCA_964486935.1. Taxonomy (GTDB): domain Bacteria; phylum Chloroflexota; class Anaerolineae; order 4572-78; family J111; genus CAZAPG01. The sequence goes on from CAZAPG010000005.1 coordinate 227,510, forward strand.
TGTCGCACCATTTGCGGGTGTTGCGCCAGGCCGGGCTGATTAACAGCCGTCGCGATACCATCGACGGACGCTGGATTTATTACGCTGCCGACCGGGAGACAGTTGCCCGCTGGCAAAGCTGGTTCGCCGAATTTCTCAATCCGGCCCGTATTCAGGAGCGGCCGGTGTTATGCGGCCCGGAAGGCCGGCAATCATCCCTCGAACCCGACTCCGCCGCCTGCCGGGTAGCACCATAACTATTAACCGGGCTATATTTTTTGACCTCTATATGCAATTTTTTAGATATAACTCAGGAGGTTTTATGAAACTCGCTCATGAAACATCTATCGATCACCCCTCCGGTGTGGGGATGCAACCCTTGTGGGGGGAAAAGCTCAATGGGTTGCGTCAACATTTGGCCCGCTGGCAAGATGATTGGAAGTGGTTAGCTATTCTGATTGGCGGGTTTCTGCTGTTGTTCTACCTGCCGTTGGGAACCGGGCGTTTTGATAACTCGGTGATGGAAGCCTTCTACCTAGCCCAATGGTACGCCCAGGAGCACGTCGTCTTGTGCCTGGTGCCGGCCTTTTTCATTGCCGGGGGCATTGCCTCCTTCGTCAGCCAGGCTTCGGTCATGAAATATCTGGGAGCCAACGCGCCTAAGGCATTGGCTTACGGCGTAGCTTCGGTCTCTGGCACTATTTTGGCGGTTTGCTCCTGCACGGTGCTGCCCCTGTTTGCCGGCATCTACCGCATGGGAGCCGGGCTGGGACCGGCCATCGCCTTTTTGTACAGCGGCCCGGCTATCAACGTGCTGGCCATTGTCTTGACCGCCAGCGTGTTGGGGCCGCAATTGGGCCTGGCCCGGGCGGTGGGCGCGGTGCTGTTCAGCCTGGTCATAGGCGGGTTGATGCACCTGATTTTCCGTAAAGAAGAGCAGGAAAAGAGCAAAGCGCAGATGATGCTGCCGGAGCCGCAGGTCAAACGCCCGCTGTGGCAAACGGCGGTTTACTTCGGCTCGATGGTGGGCATTTTGGTTTTTGCCAACTGGGGCAAACCGCAAGAAAGCGGCACGCTGTGGGCGGCCATTTATGAAAGCCGCTGGCTCATCACGGCCGGCTTTGGGCTGGCCTTCGCCCTGATTTTGGTGCGCTGGTTTGGCCTGCGCTGGGGCGAGATGCTGGTCGCCGGCCTGGTGGTCGTTTTGGCGGCCATCTTTTTTGCCGGTGAACCGACCATCCCCTTTGTCGTCGGCATAATGGCCCTGGCCCTGCTCATCAACCGCCCGGTCACAGATGACGACAGCGAGGAGCTGGCCGAATGGTGGCAGCAGAGTTGGGGCTTTGCCAAACAAATTATGCCGCTGCTGTTCTGGGGCGTGTTGATTTCCGGTTTTTTACTGGGACGTCCTGGCCACGAAGGGATTATCCCCTCGGCGTGGGTGGCCTGGGCGGTAGGGGGTAACTCGCTGCTCGCCAACTTTGTGGCCTCGTTTGCGGGCGCTTTTATGTACTTTGCCACCCTGACCGAGGTACCCATTTTGCAGGGGTTGCTGGGCAGCGGGATGGGACAAGGGCCAGCCCTGGCCCTGCTGCTGGCCGGTCCGGCCCTCAGCCTGCCCAATATGCTGGTTATCCGCAGCGTGCTGGGCAACACAAAGACGGCTGTGTTTGTGGCGCTGGTAATTGTGATGGCTACCCTGACCGGCGTCACCTACGGCACGCTATTTGGGTAGGAGCCGGACAGCTCGTAGCGGGGCGATACCGAGAATGAAAATCACATTCCACGTTACGTCGTGGGACGTGAGCTAAAACGAATCGTTATAACAAACTATTCACGAGTTACAAGGAGACAAACAATGTTAACCATCAAAGTACTTGGTCCAGGCTGCCGCAATTGCGAAACCTTGGCCCGAAAAACCACCGGCGCGCTGGAAGCGCTGGCGCAGCAATACCCGGAAGCAGCCGGAGTGACCATCGAGAAAGTAACCGATCACAACAGGTTTGTGGAGTATGGGCTGATGTTCACCCCTGGCCTGGTCATCAACGAGAGGCTGGTCAGTTCCGGGCAGATTCCGGCCGTCAGCCAGATTAAAGCGTGGCTTATGGAAGCCTTGGCCACCCCGGCCTAAATAAAGACCCAAAGGTTTTCAAAACCTTTGGGGTCTGGAATTTAATTCAAAACAAAAAGGAGAAAACAATTATGACGACTTCGGCGCAAACTGCACCCCAACCGGCCGCCAAAAGCGTGGCCCAACAACTCTCGCTGCTGGACCGCTATTTAACCCTGTGGATTTTTCTGGCGATGGCCATTGGCGTGGGGCTGGGTTATTTCATTCCCGGCGTGGAAGCCTTTATCAACCGTTTTCAGGTGGATACCACCAACATCCCCATCGCCATCGGCCTGATTTTGATGATGTACCCGCCGCTGGCCAAAGTGAAGTACGAAGAGCTGGGCGACGTGTTCCGCAACTGGAAAGTGTTGGGGCTGTCGCTGGCGCAAAACTGGCTTATCGGCCCGCTGTTGATGTTTGTGCTGGCCATTGTGTTTCTGCGCAACTACCCGGAATATATGGTCGGCCTGATTATGATTGGCCTGGCTCGCTGCATTGCGATGGTCATTGTTTGGAATGAACTGGCCAAAGGCGATACCGAATACGCCGCCGGGCTGGTCGCTTTTAACAGCGTGTTTCAGGTGCTTTTTTACAGCGTGTACGCCTATGTCTTCATCACGGTGCTGCCGCCGCTGTTTGGCTTGAGCGGCAGCCTGGTGGAAGTCAGCATGGGCCAGATTGCGGAGAGCGTCTTCATCTACCTGGGCATTCCCTTCATTGCCGGGTTGTTGACCCGCTTCCTGCTCATCCGGGCCAAAGGCAAGGAATGGTACCACCAAAAATTCATCCCCAAAATCAGCCCACTGACGCTGATTGCCTTGTTGTTTACCATTGTGGTGATGTTCAGTTTGAAGGGTAATCTCATTGTCACTATTCCGCTGGATGTGGTGCGAATTGCCATTCCGCTGCTCATCTATTTTGTGCTGATGTTTCTGGTTAGCTTCTGGATGGGTCGAACCATTGGCGCGGATTATTCCAAAACAACCACCATTGCCTTTACCGCGGCCAGTAACAACTTTGAGCTGGCTATCGCTGTCGCGGTGGCCGTCTTTGGCATTGGGTCCGGGGTGGCTTTTGCGGCGGTCATCGGCCCGCTGGTGGAAGTGCCGGCGCTGATTGGGCTGGTCAACGTGGCCCTGTATTTTCAACGGCGCTATTTTAATGGGACCGGTCAGGTTCCGGCGGTGGCCTAGGCTGCGGCAGAAGCCGATGCGTCGAACAATATTCGCTTATGAGGGAAATTGACTCCGGCATCGGTTCATAGTAGACTCTGCGGAATAATATAAACGTGATGCAATTGCCCCCGTAGCTCAGAGGATAGAGCAGAGGTTTCCTAAACCTT
>CAZAPG010000006.1:0-24403 GCA_964486935.1 uncultured Caldilineaceae bacterium
GGGAATTTCTCGGCCAGCCTGGCCGTCCGTTCGGCCAGAATCATGAACATGCCACCTCTGATATCGCCCCAGTCGGCCTGAAGTTCTTGCCGCACCAGCCAGATGTAGATAATAACAATAATAATCAACGCCACCACGCTAAAAACCGGGTTAATTAAAAACATCATAAACACACAAGAGACCGCTCCTATAAACGATATCAGACGCGGCACTTTAAAGGTGGGTCTAAAACTGATAATTTTCATACTCTGCTGAATAAAGACCACCAGGTTAAGCATACCATAGGTAATTAAAAAAAACATGGTAATCAGCGAGGCCAGCGCATCCAGGTTGCCGGTGAGCAGGGCAACTTCAATTAAAATGCCGGTAACGATGATAGCATTGCGCGGCTCGTTTGAGGCGGTTTTTACCCCTAACCAGCGGTGAAAGGGGATGGTTTTCTGCTCGGCCAGGGCTTGCAGCAAGCGCGGCGCGCCCAACATGCTGCCCAGCGCCGATGAAAGCGTAGCCCCCATGATACCCGCCACCACAATAGGTCCCCACAGCGCCTTGTCAACCATCACCATCTGGTTAGTGAGCAGTTCCGAAACCGTGCTCACCCGCACAGCCACAAAGGCAATAGCCAGATACACCACCATAGTAATCACAATGGCGCTCATAGTGCCCAGCGGAATAGCGCGACGCGGGTCCTTTAAATCGCCCGACATGTTGGCTCCGGCCATAATGCCCGTTACCGCCGGAAAGAAGATGGCGTAAACATACCAAAAACCAACGCCCTCTTCCGGCGATTTAATCCAGACAAACGGCTCGACAGGTTGGGCCGGCGTTGCCAAAAACGCTATAATCGACAACCCCATAATTGTCATAATGACATACTGAATGCGAATGGCAAACTGGGCACTGATGTAAGAAACTGTGAGCAGGCCGGCCCAGGCAATGCTGGCAACTAACGCCGGGGGGTGAGCAGGAAAAACGCGCAGCCAGCCTTCGGTAAAACCGATGATATACAGCGCCGCCGACAGCGTTTGGGCAATGTAAAGCGGAATGCCAATGCTGCCCCCGGCCTCAAGCCCCAGTGATTTTGAAATTATGGAATAGGCCCCACCGGCTCCAATTCTAATATTGGTAGTAATCGACGACATCGACAGGCCGGTGCAAATGGTCACGCTTTTCGCCAGTAAAATTATAGCCACCGCCCCCAAAAACCCTACCTGGCCCACAACCCAGCCCAACCGCAAATACATAATCACGCCCAAAATAGTCAACACATTGGGGGTAAACACGCCGCCAAAGGCGCCAAATTTGGCGGGCCGGCTGCGCCCGGATGATTTGAATTTATCAACAATTGTTGCCAGCGCCTGTCTGGCCGACTCGTTTAGCATGGTTGCCTCTGGATTCTGGTAGGTTTAATATTGCCGTGACATGTGGCGCAAGGTTTCGCCGGCATCGCGCAGATACGCCCCAAAGGGGGTGTCATTCAGGGCAATATCAATCGGCACGTCCATCACCACCGGTATCTCCATCGCAACGGGAATGGTTAAATCAAGCGGAATCGTCACCTCGGTTTCTATTGGAATGCTGATGGGAATTTCCAAATCAAGGGGAATAGATTGGTCCACCGCTACTTGCAGGCCATCTTCAAAGGGTAAATTCAGCGGCACCTCGGTTTGAATGGGAAACTCCTGGTTAAGTTCTATGGGAATCTCCAGTTGCACCTGTCGCTCCGAGGCCGGCACATCGGCCAGCACCTCAGCCACCGAAGGGATGGGGATGATGGCGGTTTGGCCGGTGGTTTCTAGTTGGGTCGGGCCAAGGTCAAGCCGGCTGTTGGGCGGAATAATCTCATCCAAAGAGAGATTAACCGGCACCTGAAAGTTGCTGCGGGGCAGCGCCGCGCTGGCCGAAACAATCCGGTTTACATCCAGATTAATCGGGATGGTGATGACCTGCCCAAACAGCATTGTATCAACCACAAATTCATCGTCAATACGCAGGTTGATGGGGATATCAATAGCTTCATTCAGCAGCAGGGTTGAGTTCACCGGCAACACCTGATTGGCCGCCAAGGTAAGCGGCACCTCAATTTGCCGGCCAAATGGCGCCAGCGCCGACTCCGGCAAAATATCCTCCACATTCAGGGTAAGGGGCACGGTAATCACCTGATTAAGGGGAATAGTGGCGCTGATGGGGATGGTCTCGCCAAACGCTTCCAACCCCAGCGGCACGTCAAACTGGCCTTTAAAGGGAATGGTGGTTTTTACGGGCACGGTGTGTTCAACCACCATGCTGATAGGGACGGTCAACTCCTGGTTAATTGAAATATCGGTGGCCAGGGGCACGGTTTGATTAATTTTTACGGTGTATTCAAACTGCTCGCCGGCCAGAGTTTCCAAATCGCTGGCGGTTTGCAGCATGGCGGTTTTGGCCGATAGCCGCACCTGAAACAGCGCATAAATAATGGCCGCATTTAAGGCTAGCGAGATGATGGTTAAAATAGCCACCAGCACCAGTGACGAATGTTTGGCCGGTTTATATTTGATTACAGTAGGCATAATTCTGCGTCTCCTTATTAAACTTTTGGGGTTGGCATTTATGGCGCGGGCGTAGCCGTCGCCGTCGTAATGCCGGTTGACCCGTCCTCCGGCGCGCCCTGCACGGCCAGCAGCAAATCCCTGAGCCGGGTTAAAAAATCGTCAAAGCGGCCGGTATCTGCCTGCAACTCATTGATGCTTACCTGCATGTCGGCAGCTTCTTGCGACAGGGTTGCCACCTGCCCCTCTAATGCCTCGGCCCGCTCATTAACGGTTGTCAACTGCTCCCCCAGAGAGTCCTGCTCCTGTTGCAGCACCGTCACCTCGGCCTCGGCGTGGCGCAGGCGGGTATCCAGCCCGGCGTAAGCATTCAACTGCTCTTTGAGTTGGTCAACCTCGTTATTTAGAGCCGCCTCGCGCTGGCGCAAAATACCAAGCTGGCGGTTCATCTCGATGATGGTTGGATTGTTGGCCACCACCAGAGCGCCATCATTCACCACATACAGCAGCCCCAATGAAATCAAAGCGCCCAGCAGCGCCCCCACCAGCATCAGCAGCCAGGGCCGCCAAAAGGTAGCGCCATTCTCTTTAGACTCATCCGCCTCGACCACAAACTCCTGCTGCGGTTGGTGTTTGACCACTTCTTTGGGCGAGTCGCCACTTACAATCAGGTAGCCTTCCGTTTCCTCTGCCCTGCCCCTGGTTGACTCATCAGGCGGGGGCGCGCTTGTCTCCACTTTGTCATCTAACTCATCCACCTCTTCCGGCGGCTCCGGGAGAGGGGCCTGCCCGGCTGCCTCAGAAACAGAGTTGCCCGGCGCTAACGGCGGCGATACGGTCACGCTATCGGCAAACTGCCGGTACATCTGCTCAGAGACACCCTTCACGGCGGTTATTTCAATGGCCTCCTCAAAGGGCTGAACCTCCTTTCTGAAATGGATAATCCGTTCAGCCAGCGCCGGGCCAATGCCGGGCAGGGTCATGAGCATTTCCGCATCGGCCTGGTTCAAATCTATCTTTGGGGATGGTGAATCGTTTGCCATCAGCGCCTCCTGTTTGATGAAAACCAACTTACTACCCTATTATCTACCAAGTAAGGGCTAATTACAACTAACGTTTCGCCCAGTGTTGCAAAATTGCAAAATTGTGCTATAATCCCCGCCCACAGGCAGCGATGGAGAAAAGTAGGCCAAGCCCGGGCTTGCAGAGAAGCGCCGGCGGGTGCAAGGCGCTCGAAGGGCTGGCCGAATTCCGCTCATGAGCCGGCGGCGATGAGTCGCTCCGGGTGCGCCCGTTATCGCGCATAGAGTTCAATTAACGGTTAATGATTTTGTTAATTGTTAATTGATGAAAAAAGGTGGCACCGCGAGTCAACAGACCTCGCCCTTTTACGGGCGGGGTTTTTTTTATCATAAGGAGGAATCAACATGTTAGACCTTAACTTTATCCGTGAAAATCCCGATCTGGTCAAAGCCAAGCTGGTTGAACTGAACAGCGAAGCGCCGATTGATGAAATTTTGCAGCTCGACCAGCAGCGCCGCGAGATTCTGAAAGAAGTGGAGGCGCTGCGGGCCGAGCGCAACGCCGGCAGCAAGGAAATTGGCCGGCTCATAGGCCAGGGCAAAAAAGAGGAGGCCGAGGCCAAAAAGCAGCGTATGAGCCAGATTGGCGACCAGATCAGCCGGTTGGATGACCGGCTGCGGGAAATTGAAGCCGATTTGTTTGATAAACAGCTCTACGTGCCCAACATGCCCGCCCCCGATGTGCCTGTTGGCCCCGACGAAAGCCACAACGTTGAAGTTAGGCGCTGGGGCGAGCCGCGCGCTTTTGATTTTGAACCCAAACCCCACTGGGATTTGGGCGAGGCGCTCGGCATCATCGACTTTGAGCGGGGCGTCAAAATGAGCGGCGCCCGCTTTTACCTGTTCAAAGGAGCCGGCGCCGCCCTGCATCGCGCCCTGGCCAACTGGTTTATTGATGTGGGGGTTAACGACCACGGCTACACCGAAGTTTACCCGCCCTTTATGGTCCGCGAGCAGACCATGGTCAATGCCGCCCACCTGCCCAAATTTCGGGATAACATGTACTACGACGCTGAAGAAGATTACTGGTTCATCGGCACCGCCGAAGTGCCGCTGACGAGCCTGTTTGCCGATGAAATTCTGGAGGCCGGCCAGTTGCCCATCAAATACCTGGCCCACACGCCCTGCTTTCGGCGAGAGAAAATGAGCGCCGGGCGCGATGTGCGCGGCATCAAACGGGTCCACCAATTTGAAAAAGTTGAGATGTACCATTACACTACGCCGGAAGAAAGCTACGACCACCTGGAGCAGATTGTGGCCAACGCCGAGGATTTGTGCCGCCGGCTCAACCTGCCCCACCGCGTGCTGCAAATGTGCACCGGCGATTTAGGCTTTGCCGCCGCCAAAAAGTATGATGTGGAAGCCTGGGTTCCCGGCCCCGACGGCCAGGGCGAATGGATGGAAATCAGCAGTTGCAGCAACGTGGAGGCGTTTCAGGCTCGCCGGGCCAACATCCGCTTCCGGCGGGAAAAAGGGGCCAAACCGGAGTTCATCCACACCCTTAACGGCAGCGGCCTGCCGCCGGGCCGGGTGATGATTGCCGTTATGGAAAATTATCAACAGGCCGATGGCAGCATTATTGTGCCCGACGTGCTGCGCCCCTACATGGGCGGGCTGGATGTGATAAAATAGCCAGGGCCGTCATCAGGAGGTTAAGGATGACAGTTACAGGAACGATTGACGCCGAGTTGCAAAATATTCTTGATGAGTACCGGGATTTGTTGCTGGCTCATCTACCCGGCCAAATTGAACAGCTAATTCTGTTTGGCTCCCACGCCAGAGGCGACGCCCGCCCGGACTCTGATGTGGATGTGTTGGTGGTGGTCAACTGGCCGCAAGAACGGCTGCCCAACGGCTTTTATGCCGCCTTCTCCGGCGACCCGCGCTGGCGTGAGATAATAAATATAGCGGCAGATATCTCACTTGAATATAGCATTTTTATTTCACCAACTGTTATCAGCGAACATCGCTACAATGAATGGTCGCCTCTGGTAAACCAGGTAAAACGGGAAGGGATTGTGCTTTGGCCGAAAAATGTCATCTCCGACGCCGAGCAATTTGTGGCTAAAATCAAAGAATTATTGAGCGAAAAACCATGACAAATTTTGTTCCGGCCATATTAGCCCTGGCCGATGGCACGATCTTTCACGGCCAATCCTTTGGCGCAGCGGTTACTATTACCGGCGAGGTAGTCTTTAACACCAGTATGACCGGTTACCAGGAAATTCTTACCGACCCCTCCTATTGCGGCCAGATTGTCACCATGACCTGCCCGCACATTGGCAACGTGGGCGTTAACCCGGAGGATATCGAAGCCGACCGCCCCTGGGCCGCCGGCCTGATTGTGCGCGAGGTTAGCCGCGTGGTCAGCAACTGGCGGGCCACCCAATCGCTGCCCGATTACCTGCGCGAGAACAGACTGCCCGGCCTGACCGAAGTGGATACACGGGCGCTGGTGCGACACATTCGCACCCAGGGCGCCATGATGGCCGCCCTCTCCTCGGATGACTCGCTCTCGCCGGCTGACCTGGTAAACCTGGCCCGCGCCGCCCCCTCGATGGACGGGCTGGACCTGGCCAAAGAAGTTACCTGCGCCCAGCCCCACATCTGGGAAGAAGGCATCAATCCGGCGTGGAACGCGGTCCCTGATTACCAATTACCAATTACTCCTTACCACGTGGTCGCCTACGATTTCGGCATCAAACACAACCTCAAATTTGGCCACCGCGGCGGCAACCAGCCGGTAAAGGAAATGTTGCCCCCCTGGCAGGGGAGAGTTAGAGGGGGGTGATGTTGCCATCACCAGCCACAACCACGGCTTTGCCGTAACGCCCGGCTCGCTGCCCGATGAGGTTGAAGTGAGCCACCTCAACCTGAACGACAACTGCATCGAGGGGCTGCGCCACAAAACCAAACCCATCTTCAGCATCCAGTACCACCCTGAAGCCTCGCCCGGCCCGCACGACGCCCTGCACTTTTTCCAGGTCTTTGTTGAGTTGATGGCGCAAAAGAAGTCCACAGATTAGTCCAAACAGGCTGTTAAAAATGACCAACGCACCCGACAAATCCTGCCCCGCCTGCGGCGCGGATAAGATTATCCGGCGGCTGCCCAGAGAAATTGACCGGCGGCTGGATTACGAAGAAATCACCCTGCCCGATGAGCCGGAGAAACGGCGAAAACTGGCTATCCTGCGCGTTACCTATGAGCGCGATTTCATATGCACTCAGTGTAGCTACCAGTGGTCGGAAGAATATATTTTAGAGAGACAGCAGGAGGCATAAGGATTTTTGACATCGTAACGAATTATGTGCTTGACCTAATGGAACGCTGATAACGCAGAGGGCGCAGATATTCGTAGTTTAAAATTTAGAAAAATCTGCGCAAATCAGCGAATTCAGCGTCATCTGCGTCCTGTTAAGAGTTCGGTAAATGAGTAAGCACATAATTTGGAGACTATCTCGAAATTTACAATGCTCAGGGAGAACTGGTTGAAATTCACGAAAAATTTCCGGTTAACAAAGGTCATCAACAAGTAAACAGAGAGGCTGACCAAGCATGATAGTGACTAAAGAATTAACCCGCGACAAAATATTAGCATATCTAAATCACGCCATTACGTTGGCTGAACTGGTGGATTGGGCCGAAAACGCGCTTTTTGAAGCGGAGTTAGAGGCTCAAGATGCCAAACTCCTGCGCGATATTGTGGCCCGGCTTGGGGTGGCGGATGTGCGTGAGTTTGGTTTAACCTGGGATGATTGTTCTGATATGCTAGCACAGTTAGGATACCAGGTGGAAGTAAAAGCAACCCCCATAGCGGCCTAAGTCCTATGCCCAAACGCACCGATATTCAAAGCATCCTCATTTTGGGGGCCGGCCCAATTGTGATTGGCCAGGCTTGCGAGTTTGATTACAGCGGCGTGCAGGCCTGCAAAGCCCTGCGGGCCGAAGACCGTCAGCTTTTCAAAGAGGCGATGGAACGGGTCGGACTGAAAATGCCGGCCAGCGTGATTGCCCGTGGCCCAGACGAGGCGCTGGCGCTGGCCGCGTGCTGGAAGTCAACCCCCGGGCCAGCCGCACCGTTGCACAGGAGGTAATTATGACATTATACGGCGGTATCGAAGCCGGCGGCACCAAGTTTGTGTGCGCCGTGGGTACAGGCCCCGATGATATTCGGGCGGACACCCGCTTTCCCACCACCACCCCGGCTGAAACCATTGGCCGGGCCGTTGAGTTTTTCAAAGAGCAGGCCAAAAACAAGCCGCTCGAAGCTATCGGCATTGCCTCGTTTGGGCCGGTGGACCCCAACCCCGCCTCCGACACCTGGGGCTACATCACCACCACGCCTAAACCCAACTGGGGCCACACCGAATTTGCCACCATTTTGCAACGCGAGTTAGGCGTGCCGGTTGGTTTTGACACGGATGTCAACGGCGCGGCCCTGGGCGAGTATCGCTGGGGCGCGGCGCAGGGGTTGAGTGATTTCATCTACCTGACCATCGGCACGGGCGTAGGCGGCGGCGGCATGGTCAACGGCCGGTTGATACACGGGCTGATACACCCGGAAATGGGCCACATCTACCTGCCGCCCCACCCGGCTGACCCTACGCCCGCCGGTTTCTGCCCCTACCACGGCCACTGCCTGGAAGGGATGACCAATGGCCCGGCCCTGGAGCAACGATGGGGCCAGCCCGGCCCAACCCTGCCCCCGGACCACCGGGCCTGGGATTTGGAGGCGCACTATCTGGCGTTGGGGCTGGTCAGCTTTATTTGCACACTTTCGCCCCAAAGGATTATCATGGGCGGCGGCGTGATGGACCAGGCCCATCTCTTTCCCCTGATTCACCGCAAGGTGCCGGAGTTACTCAACGGCTACGTGCAATCGCCGGCCATCCTCAAAAATATCGACAGCTACATTGTGCCGCCGGGGTTGGGTGGCCGGGCCGGGGTGCTGGGGGCCATCGCCCTGGCAGAGCGGGCCGCGAAAAATTAGATACGCGTTGCGAAAAGGATACGAAAGACCCATATGAAAACCATCCCTTTCTGGACTGATGACTTTCCCCGCCCGGCTGATCTGCCCGCCTCGCCGCTGCCGGAGCGGGTGGATGTGGCGGTGGTGGGCGGCGGCTACACCGGCCTGTCGGCGGCGCGAACGCTGGCCAAAAACGGAGCGTCGGTGGCGGTGCTGGAGCAGGGCAGCGTGGGCAACGGAGCCAGCTCGATGAATGGCGGGCAGGTGGGGCCGGGCGTCAAACTGGGCATCCAGAAAGTGTTCAAACAGTTTGGCCCGGAGGTGGGCCGCGAGGTCTGGCAGGAAACGCTCAACGCCCTGCAATTTCTGGAGCAAACGCTGGCCGAAGAGAAAATTGATTGCGACTTTACCCCCGGTGGTATTCTGGCGCTGGCGTATCGCCCCTCTCACTACCGGGCCATGGCGCAGCAGGCCGAGTGGCTGGCCGACACCCTTGATTTTGACCGCTTTGAGCCGCTACCGCCGGAACGGATGCGTGAAGAAATCGGCTCCAACGTGTTTCACGGCGGGCTGGTGGAGCATATCGGCGGGGGGCTGCACCCGGCCAAATATGTGTTTGGGCTGGCGCAGGCGGCGGCTCGCGCCGGGGTGTGTTTGTGCGAGCAAACCGAAGTGCAGGCCATCAGCCGGGCCAACGGTGAGTACACATTGACCACCGGCCGGGGCCGGCTCAAAGCCGGGGCGGTGTTGCTGGCCACCAACGGCTACACTGGCCCGCTGGTGCGGCAGATTCAGCGGCAGGTTTTTGCCGTAGGCAGCTACATGATTGTCACCGAGCCGCTGCCGCCGGATTTACAAAAAGAACTGGTGCCCAATAACCGGGTCATGTATGATACCAAATGGTTTCTCAACTACTTCCGGCTAACCCCCGATGGCCGGATGACCATGGGCGGACGCAACAACCTGTCGCCCAACCTGGATGTCAAAGAAAGCGCCAAAAATCTAACTGCCCGGATGCATCAAATTTTTCCGCAATTGAGGGGGTATTCTATTACTCACACCTGGACTGGCCGGTTGGGGATTACCTTTGACCTGATGCCGCACATTGGCCGGGTCAACGGCATTTACCACGCTTTTGGGTACGGGGGGCACGGCGTGGCGCTATCGGGCTACCTGGGCAACGTGGTGGCCGAGATGATGACAGGCCGGCGCGAGCGCAGCGTTTTTGCCGACATTCCCCAATCCACCTCGATTTTTTATCACGGCAACGCCTGGTTTTTGCCCATGGTAGCGGCCTACTACCGCTTTTTGGATACCGTTTCGTAGAACGGGGGGTGTGGAAGATTACGCGTACTTTCTGCGTTCCACGCTCTACGTGCCACTACGCTCCATCCATTACCGTACTGTAGCGATTTGATAGCCGGTTGCGGAAGTTGACCACGTATCGCCTCACTAGCGGAACGCGCAGCACCAGCAGCAAAACCAACACCGCGCCATAGGCCAGCGGCTCCCGAATGTCTGATTTGACCAGCCAGATATAATGGACAATCACCAGAATGCCGGCCAGATAAACCAATCGGTGCAGGCGTTTCCATTTTTTCTTCAGTTGTCGCTGCGCCCACTGGGTAGAGGTTAAGGCCAGGGGCAGCAAAATCATCAGGGCGGCAAAGCCTACCAGAGCAAAGCGTTTTTCAAAGGTAGCCTCGTAAACGGCCAGCAGGTTAAGGCTGTTGCCAACAATTCCATTATCAACAATAAAAATTAAAAAGTGGATGGCCCCGTACATAAAGGCGTACAGACCCAAAGGCTTGCGCAGGGGGATGACCTGCCGCAGACCAAAGAGCGTATTCACCGGCGTTACTGCCAGCGAGAGCATCAACAGCACCAGGGCGGCTTTGCCGGTGCGGAACGTAATTTCCTGAAAAGGGTTGATAAACAACGGCGAGGTTGGCGAGCCAAACCAGAAATCCCAGGCCAGCCGGGCCAGCGGGTAAAAGGCTGCAATGTGAGTGATGATTTGTAAGGGCGTCCAGCCGGGTTTGCGTTTACTCATAACTTTATAACTCTTTTAGAAATTTGCCCTCAAATCCATACCGTCGTACAGGTGGGCCACCTGCTCGCCGTAGCCGTTAAAAGGCAGGGTATTACGCCGGCCAAATTCGCCGATGCGCCGCTCGGTGGCCTGAGACCAGCGGGGATGGGAGACATCGGGGTTAACGTTGGCGTAAAAGCCGTACTCGTTGGGCGCGGCGGCCATCCATAAAGAGACAGGCTGCTCTGCCACCAACTCCATTTTCACAATCGACTTGATGCTTTTGAAGCCGTATTTCCAGGGCACGACCAGCCGGAAGGGCGCGCCGTTTTGCGGCTCCAGGTATTTGCCGTACAGGCCGGTGGCGGCAATGGCCAAATCGTTCATAGCCTCATCCAGGCGCAAACCTTCCACATAGGGCCAGTTGTACCACGGGCTTTTTTGGCCGGGCATTTCCTCGGGCCGGTAGACGGTTTCAAAGCGCACATATTTGGCCTGAGAGGTCGGCTCAACCTCTTTCAAAATTTCGGCCAGCGGAAAGCCCATCCAGGGAATCACCATCGACCAGGCTTCAACGCAGCGCAGGCGGTAAATGCGTTCCTGCTGCACAAATTTGGCGCGCAGGTCGTCAAGGTTGTAGGTTTTGGGGTTGTTGACCAGCCCGCTTACTTCCACCGTCCAGGGTTCGGTGGTAAAGTTTTGGGCCAGGTCGGCAACGCCTTCTTTATCAGTGGTAAACTCGTAATAGTTGTTAAAATTGGTCACGGCCTCAAACGAGGTCAATTCATCGCCCAGTTCATCGGTTTTGGCGCTAACCTCAAGTACCTGGTCCGAGGCCTCCTGGCTGCTATCCCCGGACGTTTCGGAAGCGGGCGCGTCGCCCACCGGGCCGCACGCAGCCAAAATAGCCGAGCTGGCCGCCAGCGCGCCAATGCCCACCATAAATTTGCGTCGAGACAGGTAAATGTGCTCCGGTGTAATTTCAGATGATTTTATTTTAGTCATTAGTGCCTCCTCAGTGTTATTGCCCACTGTTTATTTGCTTATGTTACTCAATACTATACCTTTATTTTATAAAAAATTTCTTATGAAATCATTAACAAACTGTTAATTGATTTTTTTCCGGCAAAGTTAATAACCATTTTGCCGATACTCGCCCAATTTGGCGTGTCTGACATTTTGGGATGACGGGGGGTAGGGGGTATCCCCCCAATTCCCCCCTGTGCTTTCCAAAAATTCTGGACGCACTCCGCCCAAATTGGCAACTTAGCCAAAAAAGAATATGATATCAGGCGCGTAAGGTTATTGGAGTAGACACATGTTTAGAACCAACAAAATCTCTGATAGGCAATTTATGTCATCGGTGGTGGCGGTGCTGCTGCTGGTGATTACGTTTGTTTTAATTGGTTTTGTGGCGCTATCGGTATTGCTGGGCAGCAACTTTAATTTTGGCAGCCAGCGCGCAGCCGAGGCCCCCTTGCCCCAGGCGGCGCTGGCTCCCCAGGCTTCGGCCGGCACGCCCATTGCCGCCGATATGATGACCTACAAAAGCCCGGCCCTGGGTTTTGGCCTTAAATACCCCGGCGCGTGGCAAAAAAACGAAGCGGGGTTGCGGGTGATATTTTCGCCTGCGGCGGCGGGGCTAAATACCGATAGCCTGCAAAATACAGCCATCTGGTTTGGGATTCCGGCCAACAACATTGTTGACCCCGCCGAACTGATTACGCACATTCATGCCGACTTGTTGCCGGGGAGTCAGCCGGTAAAAAATAGCGCCCTCATGGCCGGCGGCCAGCCCTGGCAGGCAGTTCAGGTAAGTTTTGTTGATACCGAGTCGGCCACGCCGATGATTGCCCAAATTGCCGCTGCCAGCAAAAACGAGGTGGGCTACTACGCCATTGCTATTGCTCCGGCCAGGGAGTGGGCCGGCGTTGAACCAACTTTTCGGAGTATGTTCAGCAGCTTCAATTTTACAACGGAAGCCGTGCTGCGCCCCACCGACGCCACGCCGCCGCCTACCCCCACCGCCACCCCCACGCCGGTAATTTATGTGGTAAAATCTGGCGACACGCTGCTGCAAATTGCCCTGCAATACGGGGTTGATGTAGAGGCGCTGGCCGCCCGCAACGGCATCGACGACCCGCGCAGTTTGCAAACCGGCGCCAGGTTGATAATTCCCCTCAAGCGGCAGCGATTTTTAGAGGATTGATTCCGGTGAAGCTACTCCAAGAACAGACCAAATTCTGGCACGCTCAAGATATCGGCAACCTGGAATTGTTGCGGGCTACCTACATTACCCACGCCTTCACCCGCCACACCCACGAAGCTTACGCCATTGGCGTTATCGAGCGGGGCGCAGAAACCTTTTACTACCGCAACGGCACGCATGTTGCGCCCGCCGGCAGCATTGTGGTCATCAACCCCGGCGAAGTACACACCGGCCAGGCCCTGACCGAGATTGGCTGGAGCTACCGCATGCTCTACCCCCAGGTTGAACTGGTACAAAAAGCAGCCAGGCTGGCCGGAAACGTTCGGCATACTATTCCTGATTTTCCCAAACCGGTAATTTACGATGACAAAATGGTAACGGTGCTGCGCAACCTGCACCAGGTGCTGGAAAAATCTACCTCTAAACTTGAGCGCGAAAGCCATTTTGTTTCGGCGCTGGCTCAACTTGTTGCCCGGCACGCCGATGGCCGCGCCACGCCGATCTACCCCTCTGCCGACCACCAGGCCATTGCCCGCGTGCAGGGATTTTTAGAAAGTCACTATAATGAAAATATCTCGCTAGAGCAACTGGCCGATATTGCCGGGTTGAGTCTCTATCACTTTCTGCGTCTGTTCCGAGAGCAATTGGGGCTGCCCCCACACGCTTACCTCAACCAGCTAAGAATTAAACAGGCCAAAAAGCTGTTGGTTAAAGATTGGCCCATTGCTCACGTAGCCGCCGAAACAGGTTTTGTTGATCAGAGCCACTTTACCCGCCGCTTTAAGCAAATTGTCGGGGTTACGCCGGGGCAATACAGCAAAAATATACAAGACTAACCGGGTTGAGCCTGCTAAACTTGAACCTGTAGTATTAATTTTGCAGTTTGAAGAAAGGCTCAACTTATGGCTCAAGCAACCGCAGCAGCAAATTGTCAACCTGATTATTCACCCTTTTCAGAATTTTTGGCCGGGGTTAGAGATACCTTTCCGTTGATTGTGGGGGCTATCCCCTTTGGCCTTATTTTTGGCACATTGGCCATGAGCAGCGGCCTCTCATTTTTTGGCACCATGGCTATGTCGGCCATTGTGTTTGCCGGGTCGGCCCAGTTTATTGCCATTGGCCTGCTGGCGGCAGGCACCAGTTGGCCCATTATTGTGCTGACTACTTTTGTGGTCAATCTGCGCCACGCGCTGTACTCGGCTACCCTGGCCCCTTACCTGAGCCGGTTCTCGCAGCGCTGGCAAATTCCCCTGGCCTTCTGGCTTACCGACGAAACCTTTGCCGTGGTCGTGCGGCGCTACACCCACCCCTCAACCGTAGAGCCTGCCCGCTGGTATCATCTTGGCTCGTCCATTGCCATGTACCTCAACTGGAATTTGTGGACTTTTTTGGGCGCAACCATGGGGCAACTGCTGCCCAACGCCGCCGCCTGGGGGCTGGATTTTGCCATGCCTGTCACCTTTATTGGCATGGTTATTCCCTATCTAAAGAATCGGCCAATGGCGGCGGCGGTGGTAGTGGCGGGGGTGGTGGCGGTTATGGCCCATCCCATGCCGCACAAACTGGGGTTGATGGTGGCCACGCTGGCCGGGATTATGGCCGGTATTCTGGTTGAAGCCCGGCTAAGGAGGCAACCATGAGCGAAGTTTATCTTATTGCAGGGATGGCCGTGGTTACGTTTGCCATCCGTTACACTATGTTTGCCGTGGCCGGGCGCATCGAGTTTCCGGCCTGGCTGGTCAACGCGCTACGGTTTGTGCCGCCAACCGTGCTCACGGCTATTATTGTGCCGGCGGTGCTCATTCCCAACGGCAGCCAGATTAATGCCAGCTTTACCAACCCCTATCTGGTAGGGGCTGTTGTGGCCGCCGGAATCGGTTGGTTCAGTAAAAATTTGTTGCTTACTATTGTGGTGGGTATGCTGTTCTTTTTAGGCTGGCAGTGGCTTGTAGGTTTGACGGGCTAAAAAAGCGGGGTAGACTACCGGGGAGATTAGCCGTTTCTATTTTGAGGCATAACGCCCAATCTTCCCAACCATGACAGAATTTATCAAGTGGACCCTGGCAATTATTGTGACCGTTTTAATTTTTGCCGCGCTCTTTATCGGGGCCAGCTATCTGCGGCTGCGCGATAGAGGACTGATTGAGCTGGTCAAACCTGGGCAAGACCCGGCAGGCGCTACCCTGCCGGTGGCCCAGGGGCTGGCCCAATGCCAAACCGCCCCTTTTATTATGCCCACCAACGGCTGGGTTGGCGTGCTGTACGGCGATAGCATTTTGGGGACTCGTAATCACTCCGGGCTGGATATTTTTGGGCTGGAGGGCAACGGCGTCACCCCGGTTTATGCCGCATATGATGGCTACCTGACCCGCCTGCCCGAATGGACCAGCGCCGTGATTATCAGACACCCCGATGACCCGCTCGTACCGGGGCGGCAAATCTGGACTTTCTACACCCACATGGCCGACACCCAGGGCAACAGTTACATCATCGACCAGATTCCGCCGGGCACGTTTGAATTGCCGGTAAAGCAGGGTACGCTGCTGGGCTACCAGGGCGATTACAACGGCAACTCGCTGCGCGGCATCGACACTCACCTTCATTTCAGCATTGTGCTGGATGATGGCAACGGCAACTTTCTTAACGAAACGGATATTGCCAATACGGTAGACCCCTCGGCTTACCTGGGTATGCGTCTGCATACCGGCTGCGCCGACAGGCCCCCGGTCTGTCGCTTCGATTTTGTTTGTCCTTAATTGAACTCAGGCAGAGGAAAGCGCGGCCAGGGCGTAGCCTTTGCCCCGAATGGTGAGGATATAGTTGCCATCTAATTTGCGCCGCAGGCGACTGATGTGGACCCGCAGCGTTTCGCGGGCAGAGATATCATTGGCTTCGTAAGCCAACCCCTTTTCGACCAGTTGGTCAACGGCAACTGTTTGGCCAAGCGACCGGGCTAACAGCTCGAGCAATTCGTACTCGGTGGGGGTCAGGGCAATCCGTTCGGCGGAGAGCCAGACGGCTCTTGAGTTCAAATCGAGCTTCAGGTCGCCGGTTTCAATTACAGCCGGGTGGGTGAGGGAGGCGCTATTGCCGGTTGATAATTTTTGCTCTGCCTGTTCTAGCTGCTGCCGTTCAAACTTTTCTTTTTCAACCAGGGCGCGGTTGGCCGAGGTCACAATATCATTTATTGTGCAGGGTTTGCGAAGGTAATCAAAAGCGCCGTAGCGCACGGCCTCAATGGCCGAGTCGACGGAGGCGTGGGCGGTAATGATAATGATTTTAATTTCGGGCCAGCGTTTCCGCACCTGGCGCATCACGGTTAGCCCATCGATGCCCGACATGTGCAGGTCCAGAAACACAATATCAAAGGGCATCTTTTCAAGCAAAGTCAGGGCGGCCTCGCCGGAACTAACTTCGTTAACGTGCCACCCTTCCTGAGTTAACCCGGATGCGGCAAAAAAACGCACGGCTTCTTCGTCATCTACAATTAATGCTTTGCCGTTCATGCGCCTTACTCAACTTGAGGCAGCGTGATGGTGAATTTTGTACCGACCCCCATCTCGCTCCACACGCTGATACCGCCTTTGTGATAGTCGATAATTTGTTTGACAATGGCCAGCCCCAATCCGGTGCCGCGAGATTTGGTGGTAAAGAAGGGTTCAAATATTTTTAACTGATGCTCCGGCGTAATTCCGGGGCCGTTATCGGCAATAATGATTATCTGCTGGTTATTTTCGCTGTATAGCCTGATATTTATAACCCCGCCGGGGCCAACGGCATCCAGGGCATTGCCAATAAGGTTAGATAGCGACCGTCCAATCTGGTCGGCGTCGATGAAAAGCGGGGGCAGGTTGGTTTCCAGAGCGGTTTCAATTTCAATGTTTTTGTTGGCAACGTTGAGTTCCCAATGCGCCAGTTCGTTTTGCAAAACTTCATACAGCGTACCCTGGGCCAACTTTGGCCGGGGGGCGCGGGCCACGTACAGAATATCTTCAACAATGCGGTCAATTCTATCCATATTAGCCTGCATCAGCGAGGCTCCGCGCTGGAGCGAGTCATCTTCTGGCAGGCCGCGAGAGATGTATTCTACCCCCATACGAATAGCCATAAGCGGGTTGCGTAATTCGTGGGCCACGGTGGCGGCCATTTGCCCCAGCGCAGCCAGGCGTTCTCGCTGGATTAGTTGCGTTTGAGCCTGGCGCAGCTCTGTAAATAACTGGGCGTTGTAAATGGTTTGGGCTACCTGATGGGCAAACGCCTGAACCAGGTCGGCGTCGGTATTGTTAAAGCCGTCAACCAGAAAGCGGTCAACCGTCAGGTAGCCTATCATCTTTTGGGCTACCAGCAGCGGCGCGCCAACCCAGCTTCGCACATTATCGGCGCCCAGCCAAAACTGGTAACGCGGGTCGTTACGGGTATCTTGGATTAGAATGTAACTTTTTTGCTGGCGCATTTCTTTAAATAGAATGTTGTCTTTTACCACGTACTCCTGGTTGACAATATTCATATTAAAGCCGCGCGCAGCCTCCATAACCAGGTGGGTATCATCTTTAACCAGAAAAATGGCCGCGGAGTCATACGGGATGAGTTGTTGCAGCTTGAAAAGGATATGGTCAAGCAGTTCTCCGGTGGATAAAGTCAGGCTAACCGAGGCCACCACTTCGGCCAGAATGGTTGCAATTTCTCGCTGGCGCTGGACTTCTTTAATTTTTACAGCCAATTCGTCGGCATATTTTTGAACCTGTTCGTAGGCTTTGCGCTTTTCTTCTTCGGCGCGCTTGCGCTCGGTTATATCGCGGACAATGCCCTGGGTGGCAATGCCTTTTTTGTAGGCCGGGTATGATACCGTCAGTTCGACTTCTATCTCGTTTTTATCTTTGTCGAGCGCGGTAAATTCATAGCGAGGCGAAATTTTTTGCTCTTTGGCGTCTCTGGCAGCCCCTTCAACCACCAGTTTTCGGCTTTTGGGGGCCACAATATTGGTAAATACAAAATCCGGGCTGCGGGTGTCTTCTTCGGTAACGCCAAAGAGTTCCTGAAATTTGCGGTTGATTATTTCAAAGCGCCCCCCGTACAGCAAAAATATGGCGTCGCTGGATTTTTCAATCAGGGTGCGGTATTTTTCTTCGTTCTCGATTAAGGCTTTTTCGGCCTGTTTTCTGGCGGTGATATCGCGGATGACAACCTGGGTGGCGGGCATGCCCTGGTACATCACCGGCACGCCGGCTATCTCCACATCTACACTGCTGCCATCTCGCCGGGTTAGTTTGTCTTCTATCAGGGGTACGCTCTGCCCTGCTTCGGCGGCCTCAATTACCTGCAAATGGTCTGCCTGAATAAAATCGGTTATCGGCTCGCCGATTAACTCCTCGGCTGTGTTTACGCCATACAGTTTGGCCCCGGAGGAGTTGACATACACAAATCGCCCTTCGCTGTAGATGGCTATCGTTTCAAACAGGCTCTCCACCAAATGCCGGTATCGCTCTTCACTTTCCCGCAACGCCTCTTCTGCCCGCCGCCGCTCTATTGCCTGGGCTAACACGTTGGCCACCGATTGCAGAAAGTTGATGTCGTCTTGCGTAAATTCCCGCCGCTTAACTGTGTGCGCTCCTAACACCCCAAACGGCCACGCCTGCCCATCTATCAGCACGCTCATCCCGCTCACCACCCCGTGCTCTTTTAGCAAGGCCGACCCCTCAAAGCGCTTTTCTGTTTGCAAATCCTCCACAATTACCGGCACACTTGATAACAACGTGTAACCTGTCTGGAACTTTGCATCTGCGGTTACGCGCATCTGCCCAATCAACTCCGCCTCCCAGCCGTATCCTGCTCGCAACTCCAACTGGTCTACATCCGGCAACAACTCCATTATCTGGCAGTAGTCTACCTCTAGTACTTCGCCAACCTTTGCCACTACTTCGTTCATCAACTGATTCAACTCTACCCCGGCCAGCACCCGCTGGCCCAACTCTGCCACCACTGCCTGCTGTGTTACCCGCCGTTTTAGCTCTTCATCCGCCCACTTGCGTTCAGTCAGCTCTTGTTGAATTGTTTGGTACAGGTGGGCTTTTTCAATGGCTACAGCTATCTGGTGGCTCAGGGTTTCCATGGCAATTACATCATTGGCTTCAAAAGCATTGAGACGAGGGCTTTGAATGTCGAGCACGCCCAGTACGTTGCCCGACATTTTCAGGGGCAAACACAACTCGGATTGGATGGGGGGGTTGTCATCATTTTTTAGAGAAATATACTCCGGCTCAAGGTTAACATCATTGGCCACTACTTTTTCGCCATAAGTGGCTACCTGGCCGATGATGCCCTGGGGTAGCGGCTGTCGATAATCGTTGGGAAAGCTGCTGGTATAAAAACCGGCAACAGATTTGAGTTCGGCGGCATCGCCATTAATCAAATATACGGCCACATGGTCATAACCAAACATCTCGTGAATCAGGTAGACGGTTCTATCTAACATTCTATCCAACTGCACAACCGCCATAATCTCCCGGCTAATTCCGTTGATGAGAGCCAGTTGAGTAGAGCGTTGCTCCAGTTCGGCTTCAGTTTGCCTATAGCGGCTAATCTCTTTTTCCAGGTTATGGGCGTAAGCCAGGGCTTGTTTGTAATCCATCTCTAATTAACCCGTATGGTCTGACCACGTATCTTCCAGCGCATATCGCAATAAGTACAATACCATATTTTGGGGGTGAATGTAAATAGGGCGTTTTAGCGCCAGGTCAACTATTGTTCCTCGTCTAAAGGTTGATTTGCTGCGGATGCTTCGGGGTGTGGCGTTGGCGGCGCGGCGGCAGCGGTGGGGGTTTTGGGGGGCGGAGGCGGTTCGGTTTGTTGAAGCAGCACAAATGTGGTGGCTTGATTGGTAACGGTAATGGGCACGGTTAGTTGACGGCCATCAAAAAAGGTTTTTAACAAATAGCTGCCGACCGGCACATCGCTAAAACTAAAGGTTTCAACATAATGGTCATCGGAACTGACTTCATCATCGGGGTAAGTAAAGGTTTGTCGCCAAAACTTGCCCGGTGTGTTGGCAAAATGCAAAGTAACCAGTTGCTGGGGCACAAAATAGTTTTGATAATCTACTACGCGCCCGGCAACAACGCCAAAGCCCTCATCGGGGCGAACCCACAAATCGGGGTTGAGGGTGTCATAATAAGTTCCGGCTCCCAACCGCACCTCAAGGTGCAAATGCGGCCCCAGGGCAACCCCCAGTTGGCCCACCCGGGCGATAGGGTCGCCTGCTTTCACCGGCTGGCCCTCGTTTACCAACACGCTGGAAACGTGTCCGTACAGGCTATAAACCGGCAATCCCTCCCAGCGGCGGTCATGTTCAATAACCACCGCCTGGCCGTAAAAATCGGGCCAGGGGCCTAGCTGTTTCACATTATCCGGCCCGGCATGAACCACAACGCCATCGCCCGCGGCCACAATTGTGGTTCCCTGCGGGTTTTGAATATCAATGCCGTAGTGCCAAAAATATTGTCCCCCGGCGTTGGTGCCGTATGGATAGTAAAAGCTGCCCCAGGTTTGGTAAGCATCGGTAAAGGGACGGGTAAACCAAAAATGGTCTTCGGCCTGGGTGTAATCAGGAATATCGGCGGGAACCTGCACCGTGCGCGGTACGGGCGTGGGGGTGGGGGTGGGGGTTCCCACCGGGGTAATAATTTGGGTGGGGGTTCCCACCGGGGTAATAATTTGGGTGGCGGTCACGCCGGCAGTATCGGTTAGTGCCAGGGTTTCCGTAAGCGCAATCTGGGCCGCCAGCTCAATGGTTTCTGTAGGGGTCAGGGTGAGGGTGTTGGTGATAAAGGGGGTAAAGGTGGGGCTGGGCGGTACTGGCGTGGCGGTAGGCGGTAGCGGCGTTGAGGTAGCCGTTTGAGTACTGGTTGGGGTTTTAGTGGGCGTTGAGGTAGGAGTGTGGGTAGGCGTGGCGGTAGCAGTTGCCGTAGGCGTAGCCGAAGGCGTCGGCGTGGCCGTGGCTATTTTGGTTGGGGTTTTGGTGGGCGTAGCGGTAGAGCTTATCGCTTCTAATTGACTTATTTGCCCCAAACCAATCGCCGCCACAACCAAAAATGTTACCAAAATCCCTAAAACAAAACCCGCTATAATTTTAACAAGTTGCTGGTCAACGGTGGGGAATACCAAGGGCGTCTCCAGATGAGGGGTTAGCGGGCTGGTTGCCAGAGTTATTCGTCAACCTCCAGACTCCCTGCCCCCTATCATTTGCCAGATGAAGCAAGTTCATATCAAAGTCGACTCTTAAGGTATCCAGTCGATATTTTCCTCAACCCAACCAAAGCTGTTGGCCACATCATGTTGAACAATACCATCCAGGGAGCCATCAATTACAAATTGCCGGCGTTTGTTAGTACCATCGGCATTCATGGTCCAAATTGCCCAATCGCCATCGCGGTTAGAAACAAAAGCGATTTTTGAGCCATCGGGCGACCAGGTAGGCAATCCATCGCTGGCCTGGTCCGAGGTGAGCGCAATTACATTTTCGCCGGTGACGTCAACCCGATAAATTTCCCAGTTGCCGCCTCGCTCCGACATGAAAACCACCATATCGCCATTGGGCGACATTTCCGGGTTGATATCAGAAGGGTGGTCGGTCAGTTGAAGCTGGCCGCTGCCATCCAGGTTGCTCAAAATAACCCCGCAGCCACTACCCAAACAACTGCTGTAAACAAACTGCCGGCCATCGGGCGACCACTTGGGCGATTTGCCCTGAATGGGAAAGGCTTCGCGGCGCATCACCTGGCCAATGCCATCGATGACCCGGTAAATGGCCGGCGCTTCACCCCCGGTTCTGGAAAAATACATCAAACTTTTATCTACCGGAGAAAATTGGGGCCGGGCCGACTCAAAAAAGCGGTCAAAGCCCCAGGCGTTCTGGTCATCGCCGTTAAGCGGGCGGGCAAACAGGCCGCGCCGGTCGGGCTGCCACGAGCGATAGGCAATTTCTGCGCCGTCGGTGGTTAGGGCCGGCTGGCTGGCGCTCTGCTGAATGACCTGCAAATCGTCGCCGCTGGCAATATCGGCCATGTAAATATCGTACAGGCCGCGTTGGGCGTCATACAAAGGAAAGACAACTCGTCCGGAGACTTGTGTTTCGCCACGGGCCAGCGTTTGGTCGCGCGAGGCGTACTCTGGCAGCGGCACCGGCGTGGCCGATGGCGTGGGGGGAGGGGTGGGCGAAGAAATAACTGTGGCGGTTGGGACATCGGTGGCGGCCACTTCCGGGCCGGTTTCTGTTGCTTCGGGTAACGAGGTGGCAGTGGCAGTGGGAGGTAACGGCGTAGGCGTCAACACCTGGGCATTGGCCACGGGGCCGGCGCTGGGGCGCGTTGCCGTTGGAATGAGCGTGATTTGTTCTTCGGGCGGGGTCCACATTTTCAGGTTGTCGTAACTTACCCAGGTGTAGGGTTCGGAAAAGGTGCCGGCAAAAAAGCCAAAATTACCGTGGGTCAGCGAGTCGTCCACAATTGAGGCCAACTGTTGGCCGTTGACCGAAACTGTGATATTGGGGCCAAAGGCCGACACTTTGAGAATGTTTCCGGCGTTGCCCTTGTTGATAAATTCCGACGCGGTCCAATCAACCAGCGTAACCCATTGGCCATCGACAAATTTGCTCAGTAAAAAGTAGCCGTCGCCGGAGATATCGAAGCGGTAGAAATTTTCGCGGTCTTGAAACCGAAACAGCAACCCGTAGCTATTTTTTACATCGCCATCTTCCTGGCGGGCTTCCACCTCAATTTCAAAATTGGCCACGTCGCGGTTGGCCAGGCCCCAGGCCACCAGGTTACTGGCGTTTACCTCAATTTGGTAGCGATTGTTGCCGTATACTTTGCGGGTATAGGTGTCAAAGGCGTCGTCCCAGCCGCCAAAAGAGTCGCTAAAATCGTCCTCGTAAACCAGCACCAACTCGGCCGGCACGCCGGCCGGTGGAGATGTAACGGGCGGGGCAGTTGTTGGCCCGGCAGTATTGTCGCCTGTTAGCTGGCTTTGCGTTGGTGGAGGGGGCACATTGCCGGCGGTAGAGTCGCCGGTATTTACCCGGCCTACAATAATATAAATAACAAATACGGCGGCAAAGCAAACCAGTAAAATTACGCCGCCGGCAATCCAGGCCAGGTTGGGCGTTGTTTTTTGACGCGGCACGGGGGAGGGCGCCGGCTGCGCCGCCGGAGCCGCAGCGGGCGTGGAGGCAGCCGGGGTAGCAGCGGCAACAGGCGCGGTTTTTTCTACCGGCCTGGCCGGGTCTGTAAACACCAAATCTGTTTCGCCTATGGTAATCCGGTCGCCAGATTTTAGGGCCGTGGCTGTGGTAATGGGCGCATTGTTGATATAGGTGCCGTTGGCGCTGCCCAGGTCTTCAATTACCCATTGGCCTTCGCCCAGCACTATTTGGGCGTGATGCCGGGAGGCTTTGAGGTCGAGCAAAATTATATCGTTATCGCGCTCACGGCCTATTTTGGTGGTCAGCTTAACGTTAAAGGTTTCACCCGCATTTTCGCCTCTGGTAATTTCTACCTTGGGGGCCATCGATGGCCCGGCCTGAGTTGAGGCTGCGTGGGTTTTATCATCCATAAGGTTTATTTCCTGTGGCAAACAAAACAGTTAGAGTTTGCAATTATAGCAGAGGCCCATATGAGCGTCAAAGACGATGATTTTTTGGCCGGTTGGGGGTCAGATTAATTTGACCCAAAAAGAAACTCGCGGCTGGCCTTTGTGGTTTATTTTTTTGTAACGACGCTCTACCCTGATGGGTTTTTTACTTTTGCTGGCCAGTTGTAACGTGTACTCAGATAGGGTGATGGTTTCTGCATCTTCGGGCGTTAGCAGAATGAACCCGCCGGCATGTTCCTGGTAATTTGGCCGAAAGTTACCGGTGGGGTTGATGATAAAATGAGTTTGCCGGGGAATGCTAAGATGGTAATCAACCCCGGCAATAAGGCGGCCATGCTGTAGCAGTAAGCCGTGTCCTTCTATAACATCGCCGGGATTGGTTAATGAGGCAACCATTCTCTTTAGCTTTCCATCTCTGGTTGATTTGTTACCGAAATTTTTGAACTGACAGATTCTTCATCGGTTTTTTCAACGGACGTCGATGAAGTATTGTAAACCAGCACGTAAGGCTCTAAATCTAGCAGGCGGCGATAGATATAGCTGCCTAAAACCCGGATTGAAGCAATAATGGGCGCGGCTAAGAGCAATCCCAAAGCGCCCCCCACACTGGCCCCGGCAATAATGCCCACAATTACAATTGCCGGAGACAAGCGCAAGCGATGGCCAATAATGCGCGGCACCAGATAGTTGGTATCAAACTGCCACATTAAAAAATAAAATCCGCCCACCAGCAAGGCAAAAGCCCACGATGGTATCGGAATCCAGGTAGAGCCTTGAAAATAGGCAAACAGCACCCCCACCGCCCCGGATAAACCGTAGCCCCAATTTGGGATTAACTCCAGCACCGCCGCCACAATTCCCAACAGCAGGGCGCTTCTGATGCCCAAGATTGCCGTTGAAATTCCAATGATTAAACCTACAATAATGGCTAATGT
>CAZAPG010000006.1:24413-220777 GCA_964486935.1 uncultured Caldilineaceae bacterium
ACCTGACCAAAAAAATAAGACTTCCAAACGCGGTCTAATTCTCGACGGAGTTGTTTTATCTCTTCAAGATAAGCCGGAGGAATCCAGCTATCAACCCAATCGCTAAAATTGTCGGCATCCTTTAAGAAGTAATAGCCCACCACAAAAATAAAAATTGTCCAGATGAATCCGCCGGCAATGCCAACGGCCAAATTGGCTATCCAGGTCGCCACGCTATCAATACTGCCCCCCACAGAACCGGCCAGCGACTCCGGGTCTAACGTTAGCTCAACCCCCAGTAAAGAAAGAATGTTATCCAGAGGGCCGTTGATCTGGTCGGCTAAATCCTGCACGTCAATATCTAATTGTTGCACTTGTTGAACTATCAGCGGCGCGCCGATTAAGGGGATGAGGATTAAAATTAACAAAAAGGTAATATAAACCCCCGCCGAGGCCAAATTCCGCTTTAGTCTGGTTCGCGCTGTAACCCAAATAACAACAGGGTTTAGCAGGTAGGCAATAATAACGGCCACGGTTAACGGGGCCAGCACAATACTAAATCGCCAAATTGCCAGCCCAATTAAAATAAAACAAACCACAAAAATAAAGCGTTTAGATTCCGGAGTCCACTTGGGCGCAGAGGACAAGTTTTTATCTCCATAAAAAAGAGATACCAGTTGGGGCATCTCTATTGTGGTAAATTGAGGTTAAAACGGTGGGAGTAGTGTCAGTGAACGAAGCCGATATCTTCGGGTGGCCAGTACGAAAACCAGGCGCGTCCTATTATATCTTCCAGTGGTACGGTACCAAAATTTCGCGAGTCATTGGAGAAATTACGGTTATCTCCCAATACAAAAATGTGCAGAGGCGGCACGGTAATGGGTCCGTAATAACCGGGGGTAAAGCCGGCCAGGTAAGGTTCGTTGATAGGGCTTCCATTGACAAAAACCCGGCTATCACGAATTTCAACCACATCGCCCGGTAGCCCAATAACCCGCTTAATCAACAACTCGCCATCTTGAGAGTTTAATTTCATCACAACCACGTCGCCATGTTGAGGGCCAGAAAAACCAAAATGCTGCCTAAGTAATCTGTTGTAAGTTATTTTTTCTACAATTAACCGTTGGTCTGTATGAAGGTTCGGCTCCATACTCTGGCCGTAAACCCGGGTGGCCTGGGCCAAAAAGAGATTAATCAACAGCGCAATCAATACCGCCGGAACAATTGTCTCTAAAATTTCACGGGCCAGGTACAGAATTCTTTTAAAGAATGAGGGAGAGGGCTGAGGTTCGGGTTCTAAATAGTAGTTGCCATCCGAGTTATATTGCCCCGGGTACATAGAAACTCCTGCTCTGGTTTGCGGGGGAGATGGAACATGTAAGCTCCATCTCCCATCTGAAAAACGTTTAATTGATAGCCGGTATAGTTATTAAAATTATTCTAACCAAGGTTGGCGTTAATATCAAGTGTTAGCGTCGATTACGGTTGCGGTCGCCACCGCCGCCTCCGCGCCGGCCTCTGTCGCCGCCGCGGCCCCGGCCGCCATCGCGACGTCCCCCGCTGCCGCCACTGCCGCCGCTGGAGATGCGCCGGTCATTTTGTCGCGCTTCTTCTATGGTCCAGCCGGCCAGCACCGCCTGCCGAGAAAGGCGGATTTTGCCATCAGAGTCTATATCGGTGACCATCACCATAATTTCATCGCCCAATTCCACCACATCTTGCACAGACGGCACCCGGTAATCGGCCAGTTGAGAAATGGGGACCAGGCCATCGGTATCGGGCAAAATTTCTACAAATGCGCCAAAATCGGTAATGCGGACAACCTTGCCGGTATAAATTTTGCCAATTTCGGCCTCTTCGGTCAAGGCTTTGACCCGTTCCAACGCGCGGGCGCTGGATTCCTGATCGCTGGAGGCAATATAAACCGTGCCGTCGTCATCAATATCAATTTTTGCGCCGGTTTCTTCTTGAATGGCCCGAATTGTTTTACCGCCGGGGCCAATCACCTTGCCGATTTTTTCAGGGTCGATGTGGATGGAGGTGATGCTGGGCGCGTAAGGCGAATAGTGATCGCGCGAGGTGGCCAGAATCTCGTTCATTTTATCTAAAATATGCAACCGGCCCTCTAAAGCCTGAGCCAGCGCCCGTTCCATAATATCCCAGCGCAACCCCTTGATTTTGATATCCATTTGCAGGGCGGTAATGCCGGCGCGAGTACCGGCTACTTTAAAGTCCATATCGCCCAGGGCGTCTTCAATGCCTTGAATATCGGTCAGCACGGCAAACTGGTCGCCTTCCTGCACCAGGCCCATAGCCACGCCGGCTACCGGCGCTTTAATCGGCACGCCGGCATCCATCAAACTGAGGGTACTGCCGCACACGCTGGCCATAGAGGTTGACCCGTTAGAGCTGAGCACTTCCGAAACCAGACGCAGGGTGTAGGGAAACTCCTCGTCGGAGGGCAATACGGCAACCAGGGCGCGCTCGGCCAGCGCGCCGTGGCCAATAGAGCGCCGGCTGGGCGAACCAACCCGGCCGGTTTCGCCGGTGGAGAAGGGCGGGAAGTTGTAGTGATGAATGTATTTTTTAAAGTCTTTTGGCCCCAGGGTGTCCAGCTTTTGCTCATCGCGGGGCGTGCCAAAGGTGGTAATGGTTAGCACCTGGGTTTCGCCACGGGTAAACAGGCCAGAGCCATGGGTGCGGGGTAAAATGCTTACCTCGCCCCAAATGGGGCGCACCGTTTTGGTATCGCGTCCATCGGGCCGGATACCTTCTTTAATGATGCGCGCTCTGATGCTCTTTTTCAGCGCGTCGCTATGAACCTGGGTGATATCGGCCAGGGTTACGGTTTCGTCATTTTCAAAGTAAGCAACCGCCTCATCGCGCACGCCATTGATAGCGGCGCTAAATTCATCTTTGCTGCCGCCCTGGTGCACAATCTTGTCCAGCTTGTCGCCCAACTGGGCCAGAATTTTTTGAGTTGTTTCTTCGGACGCATCGGTTGACACAAACTCTCGTTTGGCTTTGCCAATTTCGGCCTGCATTTGCTTTTGCACGCGGATAACATCTTGAATAGACTCGTGAGCCAGGCGCAGCGCCTCGATCATTTTATCTTCGGGCACTTCCGAGGCCCCGGCTTCGACCATGAGAATGGCGTCTTCGGTGCCGGCCACGCGCAGGTCAAGCGCGCTATCTTCCATATCCTGGGTAGAGGGGTTAACCAGAAACTGGCCGTCGCGCAGGCCAATTCGCACAGCGCCAACCGGCCCGGCCCAGGGAATGTCGGAAATGGTCAGGGCGGCGCTGGCGCTGTTAACGGCCAGAATATCCAAATGCTTGTCGCCATCAGACGAAAGAGCGGTCACAATTATTTGCACTTCGTTGCGATAGCTTTTATCAAAAAGGGGGCGCAGGGGGCGGTCGGTGAGGCGGCAAATTAAAATTGCCTCTTCGCTGGGGCGGCCTTCGCGCCGAAAGAAACTGCCGGGAATGCGTCCGGCAGCATACAACTTTTCTTCAAATTCTACGCTGAGCGGGAAAAAGTCAACCTCGCGGGGCGTTTTAGAGGCGGTGGCGGTGGTTAAAAGCATACAATCGCCAGAGCGAATGATAAGGGCGCCATCTGCCTGCCCGGCCAGTTGGCCGGTTTCAAAAATTATTTCATCGTTACCCAATTTGGCGGTATACCGATGCAACTGTGGTTTTGACATAATAAAAAACAACCTCCTGATAGTTTAGCCCCACCGGAGGTTCAGGTTCTGCATTCAACTAACAATGGTAATTACTCAATTAACAACAAGTAACTGCCAACCAATTTTTTAATTGACACTTACTAATTGTTAATTGTTCATTGTTAATTGACACCTGACCAACCGGGGAGCCATGAAAATTTTATTGATTTAAATTAATAACACAAACGAGCAGAGGGGCGCAATCAACCCCCCTACTCGTTTGTATTCATGACTTGCCCATAATGTTTGGCTTACTTCCGAAGACCAAGTTCTTCAATAACCTCTTGATACCGTTCGGGGTTTTTTCGTTTCAGGTATTCCTGGTGGTGGCGTCGCTGACCAACTAATTTTAACAAACCACGACGCGAACTATTGTCGTGTTTGTGAAGCTTTAAGTGTTCCTGCAATTGATTAATGCGGGCCGTCAGCAGCGCAATTTGCACTTCCGATGAGCCGGTATCATCCTGTTTTACTTGAAATTTTTGGATAATATCTTGCTTTTCTTCCCTGGTTAGTGCCACAAAATTTTCTCCTTTTTGTCGGGCGATGGGCCGACGCCAACGCATCATGCTCAGGCCCCAAATTACCGCTTTAAACATCCAGTCGGTTTAAAGATGTATGTTATTACAATCGTATGATTATATCACGACTTATGGCCAAGAGCAAATATACCCAATATTGCCCACTATTTAGCCCTGTAAACCACCGTTTAGCTTGACCTTTTCAGACTCTTGATTACAATCCAACCCCTAAACAGTGCTTTCACAAATATCCCCAATGGACCAAAATGATGACCTCCGTTGCCGAAAAGTTTGCCCCCTTTGCTCAACGCATGCAGGCAGAAGGCTTGCCGGACATCGTTATAAAATTATTTAACTACTACTACACCCAACTGGTAGAGGGCCAAACCGGCCTGATTCCAGAAAACCGGCTTGTGCCGGTTGACTCCCTGCCCAACGCCGAAACATTTTCCTCGGCGCTGGTTGAGCATGGCCGGGCCGCCCTCTCTAAAACCGTGCTGCTCAAACTCAATGGCGGCCTGGGCACCAGCATGGGCCTGGACAAGGCCAAATCGCTGTTAATAGTCAAAAACGGCCTCTCGTTTTTAGATATTATCGCCCGGCAGGCCCAGCAGGCCGGCATCCCGCTGGTGCTCATGAACAGCTTTGCCACCCACGCCGACTCGTTGGCGGCGCTCAAACCGTACCATGATTTACAGGGAGACATCCCCCTTGATTTTTTGCAGCACAAAGTCCCCAAAATCAATCAGCAAAATTTAACCCCGGTCGATTGGCCGCAAGAGCCTGAACTGGAATGGTGCCCGCCCGGCCACGGCGATATTTACACGGCGCTGGTAACCAGCGGTATGCTCAACGCCCTGCTGGC
The DNA here is from genome assembly GCA_964486935.1 of uncultured Caldilineaceae bacterium. Classification (GTDB taxonomy): domain Bacteria; phylum Chloroflexota; class Anaerolineae; order 4572-78; family J111; genus CAZAPG01. The sequence goes on from CAZAPG010000006.1 coordinate 29,510, forward strand.
CGCCGGATACGAATACGCCTTTGTTTCAAACGCCGACAACCTGGGCGCGGTGGTCGACCCGGCCATTCTGGGCTATTTTGCCCAAAACCAGCTCCCCTTTATGATGGAGGTGGCCGACCGCACCGAAGCCGATAAAAAGGGCGGCCACCTGGCTCAACTGCCCAACGGCCAGCTCATTTTACGCGAGTCGGCCCAGTGCCCCCCGGATGATATGGACGCTTTTCAGGATATCAATCGCCACAAATTTTTCAATACCAACAACCTGTGGCTAAACCTGCCCACCCTGAAAAAAGTGTTGACCGCCAAAGACAACATTTTGGGCCTGCCTATGATTCGCAACAGCAAAACGGTTGACCCGCGCAATAGCAACTCGACGCCGGTGTACCAGTTAGAAACCGCAATGGGATCGGCCATTAGCGTGTTTGAGCGGGCCGGCGCGGTGCGCGTGCCTCGTTCTCGCTTTGCGCCGGTCAAAACCACCGGCGATTTGCTGGCCGTGCGCTCCGATGCCTACACCCTGACGGACGATTTCAGCGTGATTCAAAACCCAAACAGATCGTTAGGGCAGGTGGTTATCAATTTAAACTCCGCCCATTACAAGCTGGTAGATGACATGCAGGCTCGTTTTCCATTTGGGCCGCCCTCGCTGCTGGCCTGCGAGCGATTGACCATTACCGGCGATATTAAATTTGGCAAAAATATTACTGCGCGGGGAGATGTCCAGCTGATTAACGAAAAAAATCAACAGGCTAACATTGAAGACGGCGCTGTTTTAGAAGGCCGGCAGCAATTGTAGCCCCTACCAACTTGTGCTAAAATTACCGCTTGTGCTTGAACCAATAAAATTAACCCACACCAAAAAAGCAACGTCGCTTTTACGCAAAGGAGATCGACGATGATCGTAGGGGTTCCCAAAGAAATTAAGGATAACGAATATCGTGTCTCGATGACCCCGCCGGGGATTCACCAATTGGTAGAAGCGGGTCACACCGTTTTGGTAGAGCGGGGCACCGGGGATGGCAGCTATTTTCCCGATGAGGATTTTGCCGAGGCAGGGGCAAAAATTGTTTCAGCCGAAGAGGTTTGGAGCCGGGCCAATATGGTCGTCAAGGTTAAGGAGCCGCTGCCGGATGAGTATAAATATTTGCGCTCCGACCTGATTCTGTTTACCTTTTTGCACCTGGCCGCCGATGAAGCGTTAACCCGCGCTATGGCGGCAAGCGGCGTTACCGGCATTGCCTACGAAACCGTTGAACTGCCCAACGGCGCGCTGCCGCTGTTGACCCCTATGAGCGAGGTAGCCGGGCGCATGTCCATTCAAGTGGGGGCGCACTTTCTGGAGAAAAAAAACGGGGGGCGCGGCAAACTATTGGGCGGCATCCCCGGCGTGCGGCCGGCCAATGTGGTGGTGATTGGCGGCGGGGTGGTGGGAACCAACGCCGCCCAAATGGCTCTGGGGTTGGGCGCGCACGTTACGCTGATGGATATCAATGTTGACCGGCTGCGCGCCCTCAGCGAATTTTTGCACGGTAACTTTACCACCTGGATGTCAAGCCCGTTGAATATTGCCCGGGCCGTGCGCCGGGCCGATTTGGTGATTGGCGGCGTGCTGGTCAAAGGGGCCAAAGCGCCCAAACTGGTTACGCGAGAAATGGTTGCCGACATGAAGCCCGGCAGCGTTATTGTGGATGTGGCGGTTGACCAGGGCGGCTGCGTGGAAACCTCGCGGCCAACCACTCACTCTAACCCTACTTTTTTTGTGGATGGCGTGCTGCACTACTGCGTGGCCAATATGCCCGGCGCGGTGCCTCGCACCAGCACCTACGGCCTGTCTAACGCTACGCTGCCTTACGTGCTCAAGCTGGCTAACCTGGGCTTTGAAGAAGCCGTAGGCCGCGATAAGACTCTGGCCCTGGGAGTTAATACCCACCGGGGCAAAATCACCTATCAGGCCGTGGCCGAAGCTTTTGATATGCCGTTTTCTCAATTATCAACCTTTAGCAATTAGCATTAATCAAGGTTCTATGCGCTCATTTATTTCAAATCGGGTTCAACAAATTCCGCCGTCCGGCATTCGCCGCTTTTTTGATATTGCGGCCACCATGGACAATGTTATCTCGCTGGGCATTGGCGAGCCAGATTTTGTCACGCCCAAAGCCATTGTCGAAGCCGGCCTCTCCTCGCTGGAGGCCGGGCACACCCATTACACCTCAAACAGCGGCATCATCGAGCTGCGCGGCGGCATCTCTGAGCATTTAAAACGGCTCTACAATGTAGAGTACGACCCCGCCCTGGAGTTGCTGGTAACCGTTGGCGTATCCGAGGCCATGTACCTGGCTATGACGGCCATCCTCAACCCCGGCGATGAGGTGATTGTGCCGCAGCCCTGCTTTGTTTCCTACGCCGCCGAGGTGAGCCTGGCCGGCGGCATCCCGGTGCCCATTGCCACCCGCGTTGAAAACAACTTTCAGGTAACGGCCGAAGAGATTGAGGCGGCCATTACCCGGCGCACTAAGGCGCTGCTGATTGGCTACCCCAACAACCCCACCGGCGCGGTGCTGGAGCGTCAAAACCTGGAAGAGATTGCCAAAGTAGTGCGGAAGCATGATATTCTGGTAATTTCTGACGAAATTTACGACCGGCTGGTCTACGGTATCGAGCACGTTTGCTTTGCTTCGCTGCCGGGTATGTGGGAGCGGACCATTTTGCTGGGCGGTTTTTCCAAAGCCTACGCCATGACCGGCTGGCGATTGGGCTACGCCGCCGCGCCGCCAGAAATTTTGGGGGCAATGAGCAAAGTTCACCAGTACACCATCATGTCGGCCCCCACCACGGCGCAAGAGGCCGGATTAGCCGCCCTGAAGCACGGCGAAGAAGCGGTTGAGGAAATGCGCCAGCGTTACGACCGCCGCCGGCGCTTGATTGTGGATGGGTTGAACAGCATCGGCCTGAAATGCTTTGAGCCGCGCGGGGCCTTTTACGCCTTCCCCTCGGTGCGGGGCAGCGGCATGGACGACGCCGAATTTGCCGAGCGGTTGCTGGACGAAGAGCGCGTGGCCGTTATTCCGGGGCGGGCCTTTGGCATTGGCGGGGCCGGTTATGTGCGCTGCTCTTACGCCACCGCCTATGATAAAATTGAGCAGGCCCTGGAGCGCATCGCCCGCTTTGTGCAGCGGCACGGTTAGATTGATTACTTACTGCGGCATAACGGCTCCGGCCCTAACCTGACGCCCCCGCAGAAAGTAAGTCCTCATGGGGCCTTTGCCCTTCACCTCAATTTCGCCGCGTTCAACAAAACTGTACTTTTCTTTTAACAATTTGTAAGTAGAGTGCGTCACCTGAATTTCACCCGGCAGGCCGTGCGACTCCATGCGCGAGGCGGTGTTAACGCTATCGCCCCATAAATCATACAAAAATCGACGCCGGCCAATTACCCCGGCCACCACCGGGCCGCTGTTCAGGCCAATGCGTACCTGTAAATTAGTGCCAACGGCGCGATTGTAATCGGCCAGAACATCACGCATGGCCAGGGCAAAATCGGCCAGCCGCTCGGCGTGGTCCTCGCGGGGGGTAGGAATACCTGCGGCGGCCATGTAGGCATCGCCAACGGTTTTGATTTTTTCCAGGCCGTAGCGGTCAACCAGCTCGTCAAACCGGGAAAAGATGTCGTTGAGCATCTGGACAACCCGGTCGGGCGGGATTTGCTGCGAAAGTACCGTAAAGCCCACAATATCGGCAAAAAGGATAGAGGCGTGATTAAAGCCATCGGCGATGGTGGCCGGCTGTTGCTTGAGCCGGGCGGCAATGACGGTCGGCAGCACGTTATGGAGCAGAGCCTCGCTCTTGGCATGTTCAACCTCCAGAGCAGCCTCGGCCTTATCGGCCACGGCAATAAAATAAAGCGTAGTAACCGCGCAGATGCCAAAGGTTGAAATAATATTGACGCTATTCAACAGACCCAGCTGAAAGGGGTCTACCGCGGCTAAAGGGGGGTTGAATTGGGCGTAATAGTAAAACAGGATAAACAGGGTGGCCAGCAGCACGGTAAAACTGAGGCTAATCCGGCGGGGCCAGTGGATAAGGGAGCCGGCCAGCAGCAACGTAAACAGATAATATTGCATGCCCGACCCCCAGCCCAGGTATTGAACGCTCAACGCCGCGTGGATAATTACCTCAAAAGCAACGGTGACGATGCTCAGGTGTTGATAGCGATATCGCCAAAAGATAATGGCCGCCGTCCACAGAATAACGCTGAAAACATTGGCGATGGCCAGCGCCGGCACGTTCCAGTAAAGAAACAGGAAAATAAACAACAGGTGAATAGCCCAGCCCTGCGGGTAGCCGGCCGCAGCGGCGCTGTGAAAGCGCCGCTCCGCGGAGGTAAGTTCAGGAGGTGTGGCGTACCACCAGCGCAACACGTTAGCTATCGCGGGTTTAAGGCCAGCGTTTATCATCAGCCCACCCCAAAATTATTTTATATTGCGAATTTGATTAGCATTTGTTATAAACTCAATACCTGGCCATTGATTTCTATCTGCGGGTAGGTGAATCTTTTTACCAAGATAAGCTTTGAAATCACCTAATCCTCCGTCAAGCCCCACATTTATAAGTTCCTGCTCTTTCACCGGGTTTATTTGCATCCTCAGTAAATCATCAAGGTATATGAGTCCGCGATCAAATGCCCTGTGGTAAGTAGGGGATAAACAAATTCCATTTGGCACCTCGTCGATGCTACCTTCAGCCCCTACTGGCAGGATATGCGCCGCATCAATTAAACGCAGCTGCATTCTTGTAACAGCACATCGCCTATCATAAGCAATGATGACCTTTCTTCTAAAACTTGAGTCTCTGGAAAGCCGTGACACTTCACTAACAACACGCTTTCGCTCAACCGTTACATCCTCAATCTCCTGTTCGGAAATTTCCTCAAGAGATGCTGCTTTTGTTAACAAATCTACCATTTTGGCATCGGCCCCATACTTATGCAGAATTTCCGCATTTAAACAGTACGAAAGAAACTGGTCAGGGCGAATGCCAATGGCAATCTCGTCATTTCCTTTTGTCACAAAAGAAAATCCGTTTTGTAAAGCTTGATATAAAGTGGTAATGGGAATTTGAATAGAAGGGGATTTTGCAGAAAATTCTGTGTGCTTGTCCAGATCAAATCCGGCAAAGCAGCCCAAATTGGGTTCATATCCTATTAGAATAGTGGGGCCGTGAGCGTTAAGAGATAATGGGGGCCTGACTCCCGTTAGCTGAATCCGATATTCGTCTTTTGGCCGGGCTGCGCCGCCGCCATGAGTAAGAGTCCAGATGTAAACCCAAAGCTCAATGGTGCTTTGCCCTGATTTCACCACAAAGCGACGGGGATGCCCACGAACAGGTGAAATTAAAACAGATGAAGCATCGCTTTCATCCAACGCATCTACAACGGCTTTTACAAGTTGAGATGACGTTAAGGCCGGCATTTCTTCGTTTCCCAGATCAGGTTTTTGAGAACAGAGGCATTTGACGATGCTTCTTTTTTTTACGAGGGGTGGTAGTTACTTTAGCTTTATCAGGACGTTCTTTACCTCCATCTTGGGGAAGAATTTCCTGATTTTCAATATCATCGTCAAGCCACAAACTAGATGAAGTATATATTTTGTAATAACCGGGGTCAGCATTGGCTTCGTTGGGGCTTTGTTCAGATGCAAATCTTCCCTTAGCTCCCTCGATATACTCATCAACAATCTCACAACATATCCATCGACGCGATAATTTCTCGCAAACCTCGCCGGTAACACAACTACCGGAAAATGGGTCTACCACCAAATCCTCAATATCGGTTAACATTCGAATGAAAAATTCAGGCAGACGCGCTGGAAAGCGAGCCGGATGCGGCTTGATATCTCGTTCACGACAATATCTTAAGTAGTAAGAATTGCTTTCTGTATTAGGGATAGCGATGAGATTAGGTGGAATAGCTCCACCATTATCTATTTGAAATTTCTCGCTTATGTCGTGGCCACTTGGTCGAAGTTTAGCCTGATAGCCATTTTCCAAAAGGTCTAACATCGAGTCGCTGTAAGGGGTTAAAACTCGCCGGTTGCTTGCCTTGGGCCAGGGGGTTTTTGACAGCCAAAAAACGCAATTTACTGCATCTTTGACTCTTATCCGGCGCACATTAACCCATTCGGCAGGCGTAGGCAATTTTGATGGATTCCACCAATAAAATTCTTGAGCCAGATGAAAGGACATTTTACGGCAAAGCATGATAAGCAGTTCAAAATGATAGAGGCTTCGAGTAGGCTGCCCCGGTATCCAAGAACCACCTATATCTATTACCAGAGAACCGGTGGGCTTTAAGATACGGTAAAACTCTTTGGCAAATTGCTCAAACCATTCAATATATTTATCTGCTTCTACATTGCCATAATCTTTTTTTCTTAGCAGGGCAAAGGGAGGACTTGTAAAAATTAAGTCCACCGTTTCATCTTCAATCTCTCGACTCATAAAATCAAGAGAGTCTCGATGAACTATTTTTCCGTGGGGTGTAACATAATCCGGGAGCATGTGAGTGATTGTAAATTCTTTTTCCCAATAATGCAAACAAATGTCCTAAACACTTTTAAATCATAACCCTAAAATTAATCACCGGTGAACGTGAAAGGTTTGTACCCCGGTTCGTCTTACCTTTGAGGAATTAGAGGTTTCTGAGGTTTTTTCCGCACCGCCTCTATCAATGGACAACCGAAACCACTGCCACAACTCGGCGCGGGCGTCCCACACGCCTTGCAGCCCTACGTAACCAAAGCCAAAGGCGTACAGCAAAATAAAGGGCACGGCAAACTGGTGGCCGTTGGTCAGGGCAAACCAGGCCCCCAGCAGCGAGTAGAGCGCCAGCCCCAACTCGCCCAGCGCCAGGCCATCCAGCGGCAGGCGGTAGATGCTGTGCTGCCAGGCGTCGCCGGCCCGGTTGACGTTGAACTTGGGCGTGCGCCTGAAAACATTGCCAACCCCCAAAAAGGCCTCGATAACGGCTTTGGTGTTGCTAACGGCAATGCCGCTGCCCAGCAAAATCAATAGCGGCATCGCTTTGTAATGCCGCCGCCACTCGCGGGGATGCAGGCTCATTTGGGCCACGGCGTACAGAATGGGCGGCCCCAAACTTAGCAGGCTCAGATAAATCAGCGGAAAGCGAATTTTGGTGCCTTCGCCCATCATCAAAATGGGGGTGATGAGCGCCAGCGCCACCATTAACGGGTGAACCAGATAGCTGCTGATATGCACCAATGCCTGCAACTTGACCGGCCAGGCCAGCCGCGACCAGAGAACCCGCCAGCCCAGCTTCTTCAAACATTGAATCGACCCCTTGGCCCAGCGGAACTGCTGCCGCTTGAAAGCCGCCAGTTGCGGCGGAATTTCCGCCGGGGCCACCACATCGCGCAAAAACAGGCATTGCCAGCCGATGAGTTGCGCCCGGTAACTCAGGTCAAAATCCTCAGAAATGGTATCGCCCTGCCAGCCACCGGCCTCCTCGATGCAGGCCCGCCGCCACAGGCCGGCCGTGCCGTTAAAATTCATCAACAGGCCGGCGCGATGGCGGGCCGTCTGCTCGATGGCAAAATGACCATCCAGGGCCAGCGCCTGCGCCGCCGTGAGCCACGAATACCAGCGGTTGAGATGTCCCCAGCGGGTCTGGATAATGCCAACCTTTGGATGAGTGGCAAAGTAGGGCACCGTCCGCCGGAGAAAATCGGGCTGCGGTACAAAATCGGCATCAAAAATGGCAATCAGTTCGCCGCTGGCAGTCGCCAGCCCGTTTTTGAGGGCGCCGGCCTTAAAGCCGGTGCGGTCTCGGCGGTGGATGAGTTCAATGTTGACGCCTTGCAGCCGGTACATATCGACCCGCGCCTGGGCAATTTGAGTGGTTTCATCGGTGGAATCATCCAGCACCTGAATTTGCAACCGGCGACGTGGATAATCCAGTTGAACCACAGCGTCGATTAACCGCTCTACCACCAGAGTCTCGTTAAAAATGGGCAGTTGGACCGTTACCGAAGGTAAATCTGCCCCTGCAAGTTGAGCCGGCGGCGGATGGGGGATATCGCGCCGGTGTCTGGCATAGAGCGCAGTCAGTAGCCAGGCGTTAAAAGCGTAAACCGCCAGGAGCAGGGCCGCCAAAATGTAGATGATAATCAAAATAGACATACAGTTACTCCCTAAAAAACACAAATCTGCAAACCTGCTGGCTTGCAGACAACAAAACCAGAGTATAGCACGATTAAGAAAGGCTCACAAAAATTACCCGATTTCTTTTTTGTGTCAACGGTGACGCTTTTAATTTATTGACAAAATGACCCAATGCTGATTTCATGGAAATGTAAATATTATAGCTGGGGGTAAATTGATGACTTTACCCGAAGATACAATTCTGGAAAATCGATATCGCATTGACCGGTTGCTGGCCCAGGGCGGCATGGGGGCTATTTATAAAGCCTTTGACACTAACCTGAAAACGCCGGTAGCCATTAAAGAAAATTTCTATCAAACGCCCGAAAGCATTCAGCAGTTTGAGCAAGAGGCCTTGATTCTGGCCCGGCTGCGACACCCCGGCCTGCCCCGCGTAATTCACCATTTCAGCGCCGAGGGCTTTCAGTATTTGGTCATGGATTACATTGAAGGCCAGGACCTGTGGGAAATAGTCAAAGCGCAGCAGGCTCCCCTGGATGAAAAGCTGGCGCTTCAGTACATCATCCAAATTGCCGATGCCGTCCATTACCTGCATCGCCAAACGCCGCCCATCATCCACCGGGATATCAAACCGCAGAACATCAAAATTACGCCCGACAACCAGGCGGTGCTGGTTGATTTTGGCATTGCCAAGGTAGGCGGCGATGACACCCGCACCCGCACCGGGGCGCGGGGCGTTACCCCCGGCTTTTCCCCGCCAGAGCAGTACAGCGGCATGGGCACCACCGTTCGCTCCGATGTTTACTCGCTGGGGGCCACGCTCTATGCCGTGCTCACCGCCAAAAAACCCCCCGATAGCATCAGCCTGCTGGTTGGCGGGGCCAAATTCGAGCCGCCCAACATCCTCAACCCGAGGTTGAGTCCGGGTGTGGCCAGGGCCATAGAGCACGCCATGCAGGTTCAGCAAGATGACCGCCCTCAAAACGCCGCCGATTGGAAAAAAGAGCTACAGCATTGCCTGGATGCCTTAATCAACCCTTCAGACAAAGCAACCCTGGCCGGCGCCAAACGCGCCGATGTTGAAGAAACAATGGCCGGCGCGCATGCGGCCGCCTTCTGGCTGGTTGACCGGACCAAATTAGGCTTTCCGCTTGGCCCGGCCCCGTTGGTCATCGGCCGCCATTCGCAGGCCGATGTGCCAATTAAGGTGTTGAGCGCCTCGCGGGAGCACGCCTTTGTTAAGGCCGAAGGCGGCAAAGTTTATGTAAGAGATAACGACAGCGCCAACGGCACCTTTGTTAATGATGAGCAAATTAGCCCCGGCTGGCATGTGATTAAACCGGGCGATGTGGTATCTATTGGCACAACCCGCTTTACCGTGAGCGATTCAAAACCGGCCAAAGTAGCTACGGTAGCGCCCAAACCGCGTAAGTTTGACGACGACGACAAAATTGATACGGTCAAGCCTGCCACGCCTGCCGCCGCGGGCGCGCCGCCGCCCGGCACGCCCGCAGCCCCGGCGGTTGAAAAAACCGCCGCATCGACCCCCAAAGCCACTGTTGTCTCCGAAGCGTCCGGCTCAAAAATTGGGCTGCCGCTTATAACCGGCGTAATTGCGGCCATTGTTGTCATCGCCGTTATTGGCGGAGTCGCCTTCTTTTGGCTGCGCTCCGGCGGCAGTACGACCCCCGCCCCTTCGGCCACGCTGGCCGCCAAGGCCCCGGAAGCCACCGGGGAAGCCCCGACCATTGTCACCGAAGAGGCCGAAGCTGTTGACGCCAGCGCATCGGCCACCGCCCAGGCCCAACAGGCCCTCAGCGCGAGTCAGGCTGAACAAACCCAAACCGCCCAGGCCAGCGCCGCAGAGACGAGTCAGGCCGAAACGCAGCAGGCAGCCGCCCCAACCAACACGCCCGCAGCAACCACACAGGAGCCTGTCGCAACCCAGGCCCCGCCGACCGCTACCCCCACGCTACCCCCGCCCACCCAAACGTTTACCCCTGCGGCCACGCCCACTTCGGCTCCGGTTGCCGTGGCCGACACGCCCACCCCCACCCAACCTCCCCCAACCCCCCGCCCCGCCGGGCCAACCGTCATCCCGGTTGAAACCATCGAATCGATTGCTGAAATTGGCAATGTGCCGGTTACAGCCGTGGAAATTAATCCGCAAAACCCCAGAGAGGTTTACGCGCTGGTCAAGGGCAGCGTCAATGGCATTTTCAAAAGCAGCAACGGCGGCGATGGCCCCTGGGGCCGGCTGGATATTGACGCCTCCGGCATCACCGATTTTGTGATTGACCCGACCAACCCGGCCCGCTTTTTTGCCCCGGCCTGGAATGCCGTGATCCGCTCCGACGACGCCGGCAACAGTTGGCAGGCGTTTGGTAACGGGTTGAGCACGGCCAATCGGGTGGTTGATGTGGTTGAGGTTGACCCAATTACCCCTAACGTGCTGTATGGCGGCATTGGCTCAACGCTGGTTGTTTCCACCGATGGCGGCGCAAGCTGGGTGTCAGACGGGTTTGGCAACGGGTTGGGGCAAGGCCGATTGACCAGCATTGAGGTTGACCCGTTTAACCACGATGTTGTCTTTGTGGGCGGCGAGTTTGGCTCCATCTACAAATCGGTAGATTCTGGCCGCACGTTTCAGCAGTTGGCTTTTAACAGCGGCCGGGGAACCTATAGCATTACGGCCAACCCGGCCAAAAGGGATGAATTTTTAGCCGGCATCAACTCGTTTGATGCGGCCATCATCAAAACCACCAACGCCGCCGATTTTCAATCGACCAGCAACGGCCTGATTTTTGGCGGCGCCGACTCGGCCTATTCGGCCATCAGATACGCGCCCGGTAATGCTAACATTGTGTACGCCGGCAGCGGCTACGAGAGCGACGCCGACGCCAAAGGTATTTTCAAAAGCGTTGATGGCGGCAAAAGCTGGAGCAGAGTTAGCAACGGGTTGAGAGTCAACCCTACTACCGGGCAGCCGCACTATGTTAGAGACATCGCCGTGCATCCCACCAATCCCGATATTGTTTTGGCCGCTACCGGCTGGGGCCTATATCAAAGCACCGATGGCGGCGCTAACTGGACATCAAAATAATTTTCTTTATGCAGTAAAAAACCTAAAAAAGAACCTCTTGCTATTCATTACGGAGTGTGATTTAATAATAGCCAGAGGTTCTTTTTATGTTTGGTAAAAAGTCCCTGGACGAAGCCAGGGCTAAAATGGTCCAATATCAACTGGTCGAGCGTTACATCAATGATCCTCGCGTGCTCAAGGCAATGGAAGAGATTCCGCGCCACCGCTTTGTTGAGGAGAAACTGTGGGACTCGGCCTATGATGACAGCCCTCTGCCCATTGGGTACGACCAGACGATTTCTCAGCCATATATTGTGGCGTTTATGACCCAGGCGCTGTGCCTGGCCCCGCACAACGAGTCTGCCGTGTTGGAAATTGGCACCGGTTCTGGTTATCAGGCAGCTATTTTGAGCCGGCTGGCAGCCAGAGTGTACAGCGTAGAGCGGATTAGACCTCTGGCCGACCGCGCCCGCAAAATTTTGGATGAGCTTGGCATTGATAATGTGGAGATAAAAGTGGGCGATGGCGGCTACGGCTGGCTGGAACATGCGCCCTACAACGGCATTATTGTAACGGCCGCCGCCCCGGAGATTCCCGCGCCGTTAAAGGTTCAATTAAAAAACGGGGCCATGCTGGTGGCCCCGATTGGTCCTAAAAAACAGCAGCAGTTGCTGCGATTGCAGCGACGCGGCAACAAAATAATTGAAGAAAAACTGGTGCCGGTTGCCTTTGTCCCCCTGATTGGCGAACACGGCTGGGAAGAGTCTGACCCCTAAAATCTGCGGCTGTAGATAGCTCCCCCGGTGATTAGCAAAAATAATATTGCCCCCAGGCAGGGTATAAAGCTTAACAGACTGCCCGAAGCTGCCGCCGGCTCTTCGGCGGGGGTTTCGGGTTGCGGCGCAACCGGTTCGCTCTGGCTGTTTTGGGCCGGCGTTGGTACGGGTTCGGCTTGTTCCGCCTCTTCGGCCTCAGCCACCTCAGCCTGTGTTTCTTCGGCTGGTTCAATCGACTCGCTGTTTGTCTCTTCTGAGGCAACAGCCACGGCATCGGCCGGCTCGGAACCGGGCAGCGGCGGCAAGCCCAAACTGACTCTGAATTCGTTGTCTAGCTGATCGGTGTTTACGCCCAGGGCCTGCTCCAGAGCCTCATCGTACAAGGCGCCTTCGGCAAAGATGGAGAGCAGGTTGGCCATTTTATCCGGGCCGTAGGTGTCAACAATATATTTTACAACAGCGCCGCTCTGGCCGTAGGCCAGGTTGGCTTGTAGCGGGTCGGCGGGAAAGGGGCTGGAAAGTGTGCGCAGGGTCATCAACTGATTACCAGCAACGGCCCGGTCAAAAATGGGTTTGAAATCGTCGTCCAATTCTTCCTGATTTTCGTTATAAACGGCAATACCTTCATCCAGCCAGCGAGGCAAACCGCTAAAAGGGTTGTCGGTGGCCTGATGAATAACCAGGTGGGTCATTTCGTGGGTCATGGTGCCCAGCCCCCAATCAAGCTGGCCGGGATGAACGCCAATCACCACCACGCCGTAGGTGGTGTAGGCCACGCCGCCCGTCCACTCTTGAGAGGTGGTAGACAGGGCGCTGAGTAAATCCTGGTGATTGGCGTAGATAAAGATTTTGATAGGGTTTTCCAGAGCAATGCCAATATCGGTTTCCAGGGTGTCGAGGGCTTCGTTGGCCCGCTCAAACAGGGCCTGGCCAAAGGCATCGTCGCCCTGGTACCAGTAAAGGGTAAGGCGCTCATTTTCCAGGGTTTGCCACTCAAAGCGCCCGTCCAGGTAGGTGATGGTTTCTCTTTCGGTTTTTAGCTCATTGCCGTTGGCGTCGGTCAGGCTCCACCAGTATTCTAACTCTGCGCCGGGCGGAAAGTAGTTTGAGGGGTCGTTTTGGTCGATGGTAAATTCGGCGGTAATGGACGTGCCGGGGATAAAGTTGGCCTTGTTGCGAGAGGTAGCCAATTGCCCGGCCACTCGATACAGCAGGTCGGCCTCCACAATTTCCGCCGGGCTTTCTGCTTTGAGGGTGAATGTCAAATGGTCTCTAAAAAGAGAATCCCAGTTTTGGCCGGTAACTTTAATGGCCTCTTGAGCCGCCGCCGGCCTTAACATTAATATGGCGGCAAAGCAAACTATTGTCAGGCTAATAATCAATTGTTGGTAATTATTTTTCATAACTTTTTGTCTGGGCTTCATCAAGCCGATTATCAATTTGTTGTCGGGTTAGGGCTTTTATTCAACCAGTTTGCCCGGTTCGGGCAAATCATCTACAGATGTATCAATCCATTTGTCGCCTTCGTCAATTAACATTACCGGGATATCTTCTTTAATGGGGTATTTGCGGCCACAATCCGGCTCCAGGCAAACCAGCCAGGCGCCATCGCGCACCAATTCCAGCCGGCCAGGGTCATCGCCGGGTTTGCGGGTGTCGCCGCTAACGCAGTAGGGACATCGCAAAATTTCCAGTAAATCTTGAGCAACAGCCATTCAATCACTCTCCTCAGTTTAGTTGGAATTCTTAAATACCAGATGAATAGTATAATCTCAATTGAAAAAGAAAAAAAATCCGGGCGCGGGGGATGCGCCCGGATTCTGAAAAAGAGTTAACCTGTAACGGCGCTTAATTGCTGTTGCCGCCCTCCGGGTTGGGCTTAAGGCCTACCCGTTTGGCCTGCACAGTGTTCTCCTGCTCTTCTACTTTTTGGCCGCCTACCAGCACTTTGCTGCCAACGTCAATATCATCAAAAGAAACTTCTTCATCGCCACGGGTCAGGTAAAGGGTCGATTCATCGGTGAGCACGGTAAATTCGCCGCGCCGGGTATCGAGCGTGAAGGAGTGGTTGGACTCATCCACTGCTGTCACCTGGCCCCGCAAGCGGAGACCAGCGCGCCCGCCTTCGGGGATAACAGCGATGACCCACGCCACGCCGCTATTTTCGCTATCTTGATCTTTTTGACCGACAATCAGCACGTGGTTTCCAACTTCAATATCATCCAGGCCGGCTTCGTCAACACCCGGCACGCGATATCTGGTTGCTTCGATGGTTTTTACCAGCCAGGTTTTTTCTTGCGAGCCTTGGCCCTGTACTGTCAGCGTTTGGTTGTTGAGATTTACTTCTAACACCTCACCCCGCAATGTGTGTCTGCGGATTTGGCCGGGAGTCGCAATGATGATGAGCCGGGCCAAAAAACTGCCATCATCATTTTTGATGCCCGCCGCAGCAAGTGGATCGCCAATTTCAATATCTTCCAGCGCGCCCTTTTCTCTTCCTATTCGAATTCTGGTCTTGTCGTCGGTGGTAATTTGCTGACTTTCGCCTTCACGATTTTGAATGGTAATGACCGGGCCGTCGATGGCGGTCACTTTGCCCCGCAACCCGCCGGGCCGGTTGGGTTCGGGCTGGTTTTCTTGGGCAAATGCCGCAGTTGTGCTGCCCATGAGAGTCAAAATTATTAGTATTGTCGTTACAAATTTTACCAGGGATTTCATGTTTACTGCCTCCTAAAGTAGTCATCATTTGGTTTTGTTTGATTTGATGATATCGCAGAAGCGTAAATTGCTGATTACCCAATTGTAAAAAATTTGTAAAATAGGGGGCGTTAATAACAAAAAATCTCCCAAGGTTTTGTAATCTTGGGAGATTTTATAAACCACAAATCGGGCGGCGTTAATAAGTTCGCTGGAAAATCACCTCAAACGAGATGTGGTATAGCGAGTTGGCCTGAACGTCTTCGCCGCAGGCTTCGTTGGTGCCGTAATCGGGAGTAACCGGGCCGGCCACTTCGCTGCTGCCGCCCTGTACTTCAACCAGATAACTGCCCTTGAACATGGCAAAATCTATATGGCCTGGCTCAGGCTCTCCTTTGAGATTTGTTTTGGTTTCGGTGGGCACGGTTACGTTGCCATCGGGGCCGGGCGCCCATTCAATTTTTACCGGCACGCCATCGATACCCTGGCCGTTGGGGTCTTCAACTTTTACAAAGATGTGGTGTTTACCCCGGTTTTCGCAAGGGGTAAGCTGGCGCACACTCTTAACCCTAAAGTCCACATCGGGGGTGGGGGTGGGGGTGGGTTCGGGCGTATCTGTAGGCGGGGCCGGGGTAGAAGTAAAGGCCCGCGTGGGCGTGTCGGTTGGAGTGGGCGTAAAAATGGGCGTCGGCGTATCGGTTGGGGTGGGGGTAACTGTTGGGGTGGGCGTGTTGGTGGGAATGGGCGTGTTGGTTGGCGTAGGCGTTTGGGTGGGCGTGTTGGTTGGCGTGGGTGTGTTGGTTGGGGTAGCCGTAGCCGTTTCTACAAATGGCAACACGGCTACCGCGCCTACTGCGCCATCTTCGCTAATTTGCTGAATGGGGCTGCGCGTATCGCCGGGCAACGCGCCATCATCGGCAAAAGTAGAAGCCAGCGCGTTGATGATAAACGAGGGCAACATAATGCCGCACAACCAAACCAGGGCAATGGCAATTGCCAGCAATCGCAATTTAGCCCCCAGCGAGCGCTGGGCAAACCAAACCGAAACGCTGCGGTTGTACTCGCTCAGCTTTCGGTTTGAGACGGAACGGGGTTGCCTGGCGGCCACAGCCCGGCTACTGCCGGTATTGGACCTGGGCGCCGCCAATTGCCGGGGCGGAGCAATGGCTTTTGGCGCGGGAGCCGCTTGAGGCCCGGCCGGTTTTGCCATCGGTTTGGCGGCTGCTACCCGTTTGGGTTGGGGGCTGGGTGGCTGGCCCTTTTTAACTTTTTTACGCCGACCCGCTTTCTGCCGTTTAGCCTTGGGTGGCGGCTGCACAGGCGGCACAGGCCGCGATTGACCGGGAGGCGACGGCGGCGCGCCATGCCGTACCGGGGCGATACCCACAGTATGCTGAGAGTGAACCGACAACGGCCTCGGTGGCGGCGCCGGCGCTACAGGCTGGGTATACTGAGAATGTAGCGGGGGCCGCTGCGGCGGCATACTGCCGGTCGGTTGGGCATGGGGGGGCAAGGCGGCCACAGGCCGAGAACTGCCCACCGGGCGCACCGGTACCGGCGGCATGGCCACGGTTGGCCTGGATACCGGCGAAGGACCGGGAGGGGTGGGTGAATAGGGTGACGGCCCTGAAGCTACCGGGTGAACCGGCCTGGAGCCAACCACGGGCGCGGGCAGGCTGCGCTGGGCCGGCGCGCCGCGCAGGCGGTTCATAGTTTCCTGCATTCGTTCACTGAGAATGCGGCTGAGAATAACGCCCAAGTTAGGGTATCGCCGCAAAAAGTCGTCAAAATCAACTTTACTCAAAGCCCAAATATGGGTTTCAACCACGGCGTAGGCGGTGCCAAGCTGCGCCCCGCCAGATAGCAGCGCCGTTTCGCCAAAATAATCCCCCTGGGTCAGCGATTCTAACAGGATGGGTCCCTGAACCGTGGTGGCCCAAAGCTCTACCTGCCCTCTTTCAACAAAGTACAATTCATTGCTGGCGCTACCTTCGTAATAAATGGTGCTGCCGCCCTGATAGCGGCGGGGCTGCAATCGCGCCGAAAGTTCATCGAGTTGGGTACGGGTCAGGCCGCCCAGCCGCGCAATTTTTTGCAGATGCGGCTCAACCGAGTAATCTTCGGCGGCGTTCAGCCGGTCTCGCAGGGCGTGGCTAAGGGCCGCGCTAATTTGGGGGTATTTGACCAGCAGGCTGTCAAAATCGGTGCGGTAAAGACACCACAAGTTGGCATCGGTTACGGCGTGGGCTGTCACTGTGCGGGTCTTGCCGGTTAGCAAGGCGGTTTCGCCAAAATAGTCGCCATCTGAGAAGCGCTGCTTAAGCTGGTTTGACCGGCCGGGCGAGTCGTCAATAATATCTACCGTGCCGCTATCAACAATATACATGGCATCGCCGGGGTCGCCCTGGCTAAAAATAATTTCCCCGGCGGGGACATGTCGCAGCAGCAGCAGCCGGGTTACATCGTTAAGCGCATCGCGGGATAATTGGTCAAACAAGGGTAGCCGCCGGAGAATGGCCAACGCAAAGGCCTGGTCTGACGCGCTGAGCCGGGCGCGTAAATTGCGGATGAGATTGGTTTTTATCGACGGAAATGTTTCGGTGAGGTTGGTAAAATCGCTCCGGCTGAGTTGCCAGACAATAACCGGGTTGGCGGCCTGGGCGGTGTTAGCGTGCGGTTTGCCGGAAACTACCGACATTTCGCCAAAGGCTTCGCCGGGGCCAAGTTCGGCGTAATCCTCGTCGGTATCGCCCAGCAGCCGAACCGCGCCCTGCTCGATAAGAAAAAGCCCGGCCGGGTCGTCGCCGCTGCGGTAGATAATTTCGCTGGCGTTGTAACGATGGGGTGAGAGATATTGGGCAACAAGCCCTCGCTCACGAGAGGAGAGGTCTTGTAAAAAGGGTATCTGGCCCAAACGCTCGGCCAGATAGGGCTGGTATTGAACAATGCCTTTGCCAAAGGCCAGCCCCAGATTTAGCCCTAACTCGGGCCATTCTTGAATCAGGCCGGTCATGGCTTCCTGGTCCAGCGTCCACACGGCCACCTTGCTCGAGGCGCGGGCGGTCATGGTGTAGGGGCGGCCTAAAAAGAAGTCGGCCTCACCCACCAGGCTGCCGGGGCCTAAACTGGCCACTACCGGCGCGCCATCATCATCGGTAAGTTTTATCCAGCCTTCTTTAATGAGATAAAGCGCCTCGCTTTCGCCCGATTTGACAAAGACCACTTCATTGGGCGCGTAATTTTCCAGGCGCATGCGTTTGCTGATGGCGCGTTGTTCTTCGTCTGTCAGTTCGCCAAAAAGCGGCGTATTTTTTATAAATTCTTCTTTCAATGCAAATCCTTCCCCATGGTTGATTTTGGATTCAGGTTTTGGATTTCAGGTTGTCTTTTAGTCCAAAATCGGTTTCCAAAATCTAAACATTACGCGGCAGATAGACATATTGTTTGCGGGTTACTCAATCTAAAACCAATATGGTTCCCTCTATCCGCCGGCGCCTTGCTGAAAGACAATTTGCCACGATGGTTCAACATTTTGAGACAGCCCCGGGCAGAGCGTATTGCGGTCAATGTTAACTTCTGTAGTCTGACCGGCTGTTTCGGCGCTTGTCAATTCTACTTGATACCGCTGCCCCGGCTCCATTTGAAAATCGGCATAGCCGGGGTCAACTTTCGGTTTGAAGCCGGTGAAAAAGGTGTCCTGACCCCCGGGCCAGGTAACGGTTATTTTTACCCCCGGCACACCCTGGCTTAGTCTATCACGGACGTAGATTCTTAGCAATCCACCTTTGGTCGTATCATCGCACAAAACTACAGATTGGGCTACGCCAAAGGGCGCGTCGGGGCCGGGTGTCGGCGTGTTGGTGGGCGTCGGCGTTCGGCTGGGCGTGGGCGGGCGAGTTGGCGTAGCGGTTCGGGTGGGCCCGGGGGGGGGGCTGGGGGTGCGGGTGGGGCTGGGCCTGGGCGTGGCAGTAGACGTAAACCTGGGCGTGCGGGTGGGGCTGGGCGTGGATGTGTTAGTGGGTCGGGGGGTGGGGGTTGGCGCAAGGGTTGGCGTGTGGCTGGGCGCGGGCGTTGGCGTGGCGATGAAGGCCGCCATGACGGCTGTAGTTTGCCCAAAAACGCTGGATAGCTCTACCAGGGCCACAATATCTCTGATGTCTTTTTCCTGGTCGATGTATTGCTCGGTCAACCGGGCAACTGTGGTTTCAATTTCAGGGTCCTCAAGCGTAGCCAGCCTGGCCAGGGCTTGCGCCTCATCTTTGTTGTGGGCAAAGGCCAGCGCAACCAGGCGCAGGTAAAGCGCCTTGTGTTGCGGGTTCAGGCTGGCCGGCGTAATAGGCGCGGGTCGCGGGTCCAGTAACCAGCCATAAGTTAACGACAGAACCAGCCCCAGCGCAAAACCAAACAGAAAGCCGCCAATCCACCAGCCTAAATCTTTTCTTTTTGCGGCGGAAGTTCGCCGGCTTCGGCGCGACGGGGTAGCTTGAGCGTTGTTTGAGTCCCCGGTTGTTTCACTTTTTAAAGGTACAGTGGGACGACTGGCCCCGGTTATTTCATTGCCCTGCGGGCGGGTTGGGCTATGGTCGTTCGGTTCGTCTTCTGGCGCAGGGTGGTAATTGTCCAGGCTCATTCATATTCAGCCCGGTTTAGTAAGTTCGCTTAAAGGTTACGTTGTAGGCGTAATGGCCCCGGCAAAGCTGGTTATTGGCCTTACGCGCCTGACAATCGGCCAGGTCTCTACAATAGTTGGCCTGCACCAGCCATTCATCGGGAATGTCCTCATCTCTGGAGCTTAGAGTGGGCGTCACCTCGCTGGCGGCGGGCGAACCATCGGCTTTTTTGGTGACACGCAGCGAAAAGCCGTTGTTCCACAGGTCGTACTCTAATTTGCCCGGCCCTTTATCGCCGCTAATGTGCGGCGGCGCGGCCTGAAAAGTATCTTCTACGGTTACGCCATCAATGGGGTTGCCGGCGGCATCGACCACGGTGACAAAAATTTGGTGCGCGCCCGGACAGCTATTGTAACTGGGGTTGGGGATGAGGTAGGCTTCGGCAACAACAAAATCTACCGGCGGCTTGGTAGGTTCCGGGGTGGGGGTGGGTTCGGGCGTGTCGGTGGGCGGCGCGGGAACTGGCGTTGGCGGGACCGGCGTGTCGGTGGCCGGAATCGGCGTATCCGTGGGAACGGGGGTGTCGGTAGGCGGGGCAGGCGCGGCGACTTCGGCCTGCTGCGCCGCTTGTTCAGGTTCCGGGGTGGGTTCGAGGGTAGGGGTGTTGGTGGGCGGCAGCGTGGCTGTTGGCGGCGGCGTGGGCGAGGCCAGAGCCATTGTCATAGAGGCTGTGCTGACGCCCAAGCTATTGGCCAGCAGGTAAAGGTTTTGGGTGTCGGCATCATCGGCCCCGCGATTTTCCTGAATGTAGCGGTCAACCATAAAAGAGAGGTATTGATTGGCGTTGGGCAGGCCAAGGGCGTTGAGCCGTTGATAAGCCGCGTCAATATCCCGGTTGGCTGCGTACCCGGCGGCGATGTTGAGAATTTCGGCCTCAACCTGGTCGGGGGGCAGTTCTGCTCCGCTATCGGCGTTGGCGTGGGTGGCCGTAGAGGTAACGCCGTAGCCCACCAGCACGCCGCCAATGGCCAGGGCCAAACAGAAAACAGGCAAAACAATTATGGCAATTGTAAATAGGGCTTTAGAGTTTTTTTTCTTCATTGTGTCACTAAATGCTGTAGTTTAGCCTGTTACCAGGTTCGCTGAAATGTAACTTCCCAGGAGTAGTGCCCCCAACACAGCGAGTTGTTCCCTTCGCCAAAAACGCCGCTGTTCCACAGGGTGCGGCAGGTGAACTCATCGGGGCAGTAGCCGGCTTCTATGAGTTTGGGGATGCCGATTTCCCAATCGTTGGAACTGAGCAGTTCGGTGACTTCGCTGGTGACGGGACGCCCGGCGGTGGGGTCGTTTTTAACAAATATTTTGAAGCCATTTTTGTACAGGTCGTACATGGCCAGGCCGGGTTGGTCATCGCCTTTGTGGCCGGTTGTTGGGCCGGGGTTGCCCCACACGTCGCCCAGTTCAACACCTTTGATGGGGTTGCCGGCGGCATCGACCACGGTGACAAAAATATTATGCATCCCCATGCAGCCGCCGTTTTCTTCTTTGGTTAGCATGCGCTGTTTGGTAATAACAAAATCATACTCTGAACTGATGGCCGGTTCGGGCGTGTCGGTAGGGGGAACCGGGGTATCGGTGGGCGGGATAGCTGTTGGGGCCGGTTCGGGCGTGTTGGTGGGAGGAATGGGGGTATCGGTGGGCGGCGGGGTGGGTTCTTCTGCCTGCCCGGCCAAAACCTGGGCCACTTCCGGCGCTGCGGATTGGGGCTGGGCCTGCGCCGCGGCCTGAACCACCAGCGTGTTGGTAGGCGTGGGCGTGGGCGGCGGCAGCGGGGTAAAGGTAGGCGTGGGCGTGGCCACATAAGATATCATAGAAACGGTGCTGACCCCCAACGCGGTGGCCAAGTTGACGACATTTTCAATATCCTGGTCTACCGGCCCGCGATTGGTGCGGATTAAACGCTCGGCCACCAGCGAGACATATTGGGCGGTATTGGGCACATTTAACTCGGCCAGCAGGGTTTTGGCTCGCTCAATATCCTGGTACTCGGCGTAATCGGCGGCGGCCATAATAACAATTTCGTCAACGTACTCTTCTGGCAGTTCCGAAGCGCGGGCGTTGACAAACCGGGTGGGGAACAAATACCAGGTAACGGCCAACCCCACCAGAATAGCCAGCAGACACCCTATTGGCATTACCGAGAAAAGAATAAGCAATCTGCGGTCTACCCGTAATCCGCCTTTTCTTCTTTTTTTCCGTTTTTTTGCCATGGCCATAGGCGCTACCAACCTATAACAAATACCCCTTTTCAAAATTAAAGGCCGCCTCGATAAAAGAGAGGTGGCCCCACCGGTTTCGGTGGGCGAAGGAGTACTCGCCCTAGCACGTCGTTATGAAAAATGTTATAATATCCCCATTCTCGACCGCCAGCGCACAGGCCGGGACTACAATCGAATTCAGGGCAAGGTCCTAAAATTAAGAGATGCCGGAGGTGGGAATCGAACCCACAAGAGCTAAGCTCACACGAGTTTGAGTCGTGCGCGTCTGCCAGTTCCGCCACTCCGGCTCATAAATTTCAAAACTTTGATGAGCGCCTGCGCAAGCCGCAGATGGCCTTAAAGTATAGACGATGTAATAATATACGTCAAATTGCTTAGGCCATTTATTCATGCCCGTATGAACGAACCCGATATCATTAAACAAGCTCAAAATGGCAGCCTGTCTGCTTTTAACCAATTGGTAATGGCCTACCAGGGCACAGCTTACAATGTGGCCTATCGCGTAATGGGCAACCCTGAAGCCGCCGCCGATGCATGTCAGGATGCATTTATTAAGGCGTACAAGGCCATTAAGCAATACCAGGGCGGCTCATTTAAAGGCTGGCTGCTGCGAATTGTGACCAACACCTGCTACGACCATCTTCGCTACAAGAGCCGGCGCCCGGCTAACTCGCTGGATGATTTGGCCGAAAACCCCAACGAACACAGCAGTAGCCTGGTCAGCGAGGATGAGCCGCCCGAAGAGCGCGTGCTGCGCGGAGAACTTAACCATTTAATTCAACAAGGCATCAGCCAACTGCCAGAAGAGCAGCGGGTTGTACTGGTTTTAAGCGACGTGCAGGGCTTTGCCTACCAGGAAATTGCCGAATTTATTGACCAGCCATTGGGCACCGTCAAATCCCGATTAAGTCGCGGACGCCGCCGCCTCCGCGATTTTTTGCTGGCGCAAAAGGAACTTTTACCCGGCCAATACCGTCTGAATGATGAGAACTAATGGCAGATAACATCAACCCTCAACACAACAGCGAATATATTCAAGAGTTACTTTCCGCCTATATTGACGACGAAGTAACCGAGCAGGAACGCGCCCTGGTTGAGCAAGCGCTGGTCAGCTCGCCGGAATTGCGGCAAGAGTTGGAATCGCTGCGGCAAACTGTCAATCTGGTAAAGGCGTTGCCGCCCATGCCGGCTCCGCGCCCCTTCACCCTGTCTCAGGCCGACATACAGACCGCGGCCAAACCTGTCCCCAAAAAGAGCTTTTGGCTATCCGGTTGGGCCGGCAGGCTGGCCTTACTGGCCACAATGTTAGTGTGCGTGCTGGTTGCCGGTGGACTGCTTTTCACCCAGCAATTTGCGCCGGCTCCATCGCAAATTGCCCAGGTACAAAAAGAGGCCACAGCCGAAGCGCCCGCCGCAAATATGGCCGTCGAAGCGCCGGCTCAAGAGGCCGCCGCCGAAATGGCCGCAGAGGCCGAACCGCAGGAAACAGCAGCCGAAGAAGAGGCCGCGCCGCCGGAATTGGCGCTCGAAGCCGCCCCGGCCGAACCCGCAGAATCCGCCGATGAGGCCGGTGACGAAGAATTTGCCGCCGCCCAGGCCCAAGAGACCCGCGAAGAAGATGCGGCAGATACCGCCCAACTTGCCGCCGCCCCGGAAGAAGATGCCGAAAGCGCGGACATGGTCCAGCGTGATGAAGCAGCGGTTGCCGGAGAGTCTGCCGAAGGGGCAGTTCAAGCCACTGCTTTGCCGCCGCAACCAACCGCCACGCCGGCGGCGGAGTCAACCGTTATTGCGGCGCAGCAAGCAGAAGAGCAGGCAGCCGCCGAAAAAGCCGCGTCCGACACCGAGGCAGAAACCACAACAGAGCAGCCCATGCCCGCCGCCGAGGAATCTGCTGCCGCGCCAGCGCCCTCGCCGGGCGAAGAAACCCTGGCCCTTCAGCCCCAAGCGACGGCCACCCCCCAACCTACCTCTACGCCAACGCAACCGCCCGCTCCCAGCGCAACCCCTACTCCCCAACCTGCCACAGAACAAGTTGCCCCTCAGCCTCCACCGCCGGTTGAAGCCACCCTGGCCCCGGAACCTTCCGCCCAACAGCCGCCGGTGCGCTCGCTAATTTTTGGCGCTGCGTTGGTAGTTGTGGCGGTAATTTTAATTGTGGTGGGGGTTATCATCTGGTTTGTTGTAAATAAAAAGTCTTGACGGGGCGTAGCCCAGATTTTGAAACAGACCCCTTGCCAATGGGTCTGTTGACTTTTAACAGAAAAATATTAAAATTGGCTTTTAAGAGAAGCGCCACACAAGAAAATAGCGATGGGTTGGGAGTGCAATGGCAAAGCCAAAGATATTAGTGGTTGATAGTGATGAAGGCTTCGGCTTTATGCTGAAGGAGGGGCTGCAAAATACGGGGCAGTACATGGCTGTTTGGGCGCACACCGGCAGCGATGCCCTGCAAGCGGTGATAGAACAACATTTTGACCTGGTAATTATCGACTCTGCCCTGGCCGATATGAAGCCGGCAACGCTGGTCAAAGCCATTAGAGATGCCAAAAACGGAATGAAAATCATGATGATTCCATTGATTGGCAGCGACCTGGCCAGCGACCTGCAAAAACTGGATATCAACGGGGTGTTACCCAAACCCTTTTTTGTAGGCGACCTGCCAGACCTGGTAGACCAGGCCATGGGACGCATCCGGCAGCGCACCCCCACCGGCCCCATCCCCATTCCGCAGCCGGCCCCCAAAGCAGATAGCGCCCCTGTCGCCAAAACCATCGAAGCGCCGGCAGCTCAAAACAGCCCGGCTCCGGCCGTTGAAATGGCCGTACCCGCAGACATGGCTATCCCCATGGTTTCGCAAGAAACTATTCGTTTTCTCCGGGCCAGCGAAGCCGAAATATTGCGCCTGCTCAATGATTTAAACCGCGAGGTTCGGGCCGAAGCCATTCTGCTGGTGGCCGGCGCCAATTTAATTGCCCAGGCCGGCATGCTCGACCGGGACCACTGCGAAGAGCTGGCCCTGCTGGTAGCCCAAAGCACGCAGGCCGCAGCCCAGGCCGCCAAATTTTTGGGCGAGCGAGCCGGTCGCTTTACCCAAAGCCTGCACGAAGGCGGAGCCTACCGGCTTTACACCCTTAGCCTGGCCGATGGCATTTTGTTATCGCTGGCGCTCAGCACCAACATTCCCCTGGGGATGATTCGCCACCAATGCCGGCAAATTGCCGAGCAGCTATCAAAATACATTATTTAGCGCCGCTATCCTCGCAGCCGGGCGCGTACCTGGGCGCAGTGGGGGCAAGAGTCGCCGGTGTAATCCCGGCCGCAAGTAAGGCAGGTTTTTAACTCGCTTTCAATGGCAATCTTCTCAATCGGCGCGGCCACTAAAACCACTTCCGCGCCAGCATATCTGGCTAACTCGTCCAATAGATTTTTATCTCCAATAGTAATTTCCCCGGTTGACTCATTAATCCTGATAATGCCGCGCCATACCTGAGCGCCCATCTCCATGCCATTTTTGACCAATCGCCGCGCTTCGCTCTTTGAGATTGCCATAAATATCCCCTCAGAAAATAGTTACTGATTACCCTAAGCTTATCTTTTGCGCCAGAGCGTACACATCTCTTTTTGACCAGCCGCTTTGAAGCGCAACCAGCTTCACCGCATCTTTAGTAGACAACCCATCAGCTATGGCCGTGGATAGCGCCTGCTTAACCTGCGCCGGTTGCCATTCTGCTGTTGACTCTTTAGCCCCGGCCACCACCAGGGTAAACTCGCCACGCGGCTCCCGGTCGGTCCACTCTTGCGCAGCCTGGGCCAGCGCGCCGCGCCAAATTTCCTCGTGCAGTTTGGTCAATTCTCGGCACACGGCAATGGCCCGCTCCCCGCCAAAAATTTCTGCCATATCCGCCAGAGCCGCCCGCACCCGATGCGGCGCTTCAAAAAAAACCAGCGTCGCCGGCTGGGCCGACACCTCGGCCAGCGTTCTGCGCCGCTCAGAAGCTTTACGCGGCAAAAAACCGGCAAACAAAAAACGGTCGGTGGGCAAGCCGCTGGCAGATAACGCCGTGGTGATGGCGCTGGGGCCGGGCAAAGCGACTACCTCAAAGCCGCGCTCAAGGGCGGCCTGAAGCAGCCGGTAGCCGGGGTCCGATAGCAGCGGCGTGCCGGCCTCGGAAACCAGGGCCACATCCCCCTGGGCCAGCGCCCCCAACACCCGCTCCAACCGGGCTGGCCCGCTGTGCTCATGATAGCTCAACATGGGACAGTCGATATCAAAATGTTTTAACAGGCGGCCGGTGGTGCGGGTGTCTTCGGTGGCAATTAGAGAAACCTGCCGCAACGTACGCAAGGCGCGCAGGGTAATATCTTCTAAATTGCCCAGCGGCGTGGGCACAAAGTAGAGGGTAGTCATAATTCACGTTTTAAGAACGCCTGCTTCAACGCCGAAATCAACAAACTATCCTGCTCCGGCAGCACCGTGCGGGGGTCTAGCAGCAGCCGGTTGTCTTCGATGCGGGCCACCACCGGCAGGTCGGCATGGCGCAGCCGTTCGGCCAGCGCGTCGACAGAGCCACAGGCAATGGCCAGCACTTTGGTTGGCAGGGTTTGGCCGGGCAAACTGCCGCCGCCTACGGTTGACACGCTATCCACCACCTGCAATGACACGTTCAACTGAGGGGTTTGCTGCAAGGCCGCGCGCCACTTGCGGGCGCGTCGAGCCAAAGCGGTTGGGCGGGCGGCAATCATTTGCCATACGGGAATTTCTTCCACGGCCCGTTCTTCCAGGTAAGCCAGCAGGGTGGCTTGCAGCGCAGCCAATGTGGTTTTATCGACCCGCAGCGCCCGAATTAAGGGATGTTTTTTGAGCTTTTCAATCAGGCGCGCCCGGCCCAAAATCAGCCCGGCCTGCGGCCCGCCCAGCAACTTGTCGCCGCTGGCCGTCACCAAATCGACGCCGGCAGCGATGCTCTCTTGAATGGTTGGTTCATGAGCCAGCCCAAACAGGGTGGTATCCAGCAGCGTGCCGGAACCTAAATCCTCCATAAAAACAAGGTTATGGCGACGCGCCAGTTGGCCCATTTCAGCCAATGAAGGCTGGGCGGTAAAGCCGGTAATCTGGTAGTTGCTGTGGTGGACACTCAGCAGCATACCGGCGCGCTCCGGGTGGATGGCCTGCTCAAAATCTTGAATGTAAGTGCGATTGGTGGTGCCCACCTCTACCAGCCTGGCCCCGGATTGGGCCATAATATCAGGGATGCGAAAGCCGCCGCCAATTTCAACCAGTTGGCTGCGGCTGAGGAATACATCGCGCTCTTTGGCCAGCGCGGTCAGGGCCAGCACCACTGCCCCGGCATTGTTGTTGACGACGACCGCTGCCTCGGCCCCGGATAGCCGGCACAGCAGGTCGGCGGCATGCACGTAGCGAGAGCCGCGGGCGCCGGCGTCCAGATTGTATTCCAAATTTGAATAGGCTGTTGCCGCCTGTTGCATGGCTTCTTGCGCCCGCCGGCTGAGGAGCGCTCGGCCCAAATTGGTGTGGATAATGACTCCGGTGGCGTTGATAACCGGCTGTAGCGAGGGCTGCATACCGGCAGACACTCGCGCCGCAATTGATTTAACCAGGGCTTCTGCGGGCCGGGCCGGGTGTCCGGCCATAATTTGCCGGCGGGCTTCATCCAACTCGGCGCGAATGGCCTGAACCACGACCTCGCGGCTGTGCCGGGTTGATAGCCCGGCCAGTTCATCGGATTGCAAGAGTTTGTCAACGCTGGGGAGATTGCGGAGTTCGGTCTGCATCAATTATTCTCGGGTTAAAAAGAATAGTTCTATTAAAACAAATACGCAGGCCAGCACCAGAGCTATCGTCCAGTTTAGGGCGCGGATAAGTTGTAAATATAACAGGAGCACTCCAAACAGACCGGTCCAAAGCCCTTCTCTTAGCAGGCGGGTTTTATCGCGTTTGAACCAATCTGGTTTGGCAAAGCGGTAATTCATATAGGCCGTAACCGGCACGGCTCCGGCGCTCAAACCTAAAAACATGAAGGCAAGAAATAATAATTGAGGGCCGGCCAGAATTACCGTGGGGTTTGGTTCTATGCGCGTGTAGATAAAATATAACGCCAAAAAACTACAGGCTGCCAGAAAAACAGAAAAAAGAATTAACCACCGTAGCCGCATTAAAATTAAACCGTTATCACAAGGATATACTGAATTGATGCGTATTATACCTTAAACAAAGATAGATGTCATTTAGGATAAGTTATTCACATATTTATCATGTTTAAATATATATTATTAGTAGTATATAGTAGGCTCGGTGGATATGTGGATAAGCCGGGAGAGTAAGGGTTATTTATACTACATCTGGTGGGTAAAGGCGCCGGCTTATCCGTTATCTAGATTTTTTTGATGACTGTAACTGTGGACGGCTGATGGGGATAATTTGGGGACAAAAAGCGTAGGTAAATTTATCAAAATTTGTCAAATATAGCTATTTATAATTGTTTCTATATTTTGGGGGTCAAATAGTTAGAAACCCTATATTTAGTGGTCATTTTTTGGCAGGAAAAAATTACAGATTAAAGTTCTAGAAAGTTATCCCCATTTAGTCCTACTTATCCACAATTATCCACCAGTTATCCACAGTTTTTTGGGAAAGAAGGTCACTTTCCCTGGAAAATATCTCAACAAGTGAAGGTTTTGCCAAGTTTTTTGGGCTTTCTCAAAAAAACACGCCGCCGTTAGCAGGGGCATTCTCGGTAAACGGACGAATGCCCCAAGACGAATGACGAACAGTACGTTTATTGACCCATTTTCGTCCTTTGTCTTTTGCCGGCTAAAAATGTGAGACACACCAGGCGTCACTCTAAAATCTGCCCTTGTGTTAAAAAAGTTATCCCCAACCAGACATAACTTATCCACAGATTTATGTGTAGTTATCCACAAAAAATAAGGTTTTTGAGCTACATAACAAAAAAAGCGACCCGCCTGGGTGGAGTCGCTTTTTGGGTTGAGAATGGATGCAAAAAATCAATACATATTGGTGTTAGAGTAGATAATTTCTCTAATGGCTAACATCTCGCGCCGCAGTTGGTCATCCTGCTCAATTTGTGAAGCTATTTTTTCCCAGCCGTGCATGACCGTGGTGTGGTCTCGTCCGCCCAGGGCCTCGCCTATTTGGGGTAGCGAAGCGCCGGTTTCTTCTCGCGCCAGGTACATGGCCATATGACGCGCAGCGGCCACATCTTTGTTGCGTTTGCGGCCTATTAGAATTTCTGCGCCCATCCGGTAAAATTTTGAGACGGCGGCGATAATTTGCTCTACTGTTAATTCGGCCTGCCGCGAGACAATATCCTGCAAGGCTTCTTTGGCCAGTTCTATGCTGATAGGCTGGCGCAGCATGGCGGCGTGAGCAATAACTTTGTTCAAGGCCCCTTCAAGTTCTCTAATATTGCTTTGGGCGCGGCGGGCAATAAATTCCATCACGTCGCCGGGGACCAGCGGGCCTTGAGACTCGGCTTTAAAGCGTAAAATGGCCATCCGGGTTTCCAGGTCGGGGGGTTGCACGTCGGCCAGCAGCCCCCACTCAAAGCGAGAGCGCAGCCGGTCTTCTAATGTGGTAATGGCCTTGGGGGGCCGGTCGCTGGTGAGCACAATTTGCCCCCCCGAAGAGTGGAGGGCATTGAAGGTGTGGAAAAATTCTTCCTGGGTACTCTCTTTGCCGGCTATAAATTGGATATCATCGATGAGGAGAAAGTCGGTGGTGCGATATTTCTCTCTGAATGAGTCGGTTGATTGGGTGCGGATAGCATTGATGAGTTCATTAGTAAAGGCTTCGGAGGTGGTGTACATTACATATTTGCCGTGATTAATGGCAAAGTGGGCGATGGCTTGCAGCAGGTGGGTTTTGCCTAAACCAACTCCGCCGTACAAAAACAGGGGGTTATAGGCTTCGGCGGGTTTTTCTGCCACTGCCAGCGATGCGGCATGGGCCAATCGGTTTGAAGCGCCCACAATAAATTGGTCAAAGGTGTATTTGTAATTTAGCGACAATCGTCCTTTATCTCCCCGGTTCAGCATGCCACCGTTCTGATTGGACGAAGGTAGGGTTAGCAGCTCCCGGCCGTCGGAATTTGTAACCGTTTTTGGTTGATGGTCTTCGGAGGTTTCCTGTTCTTGATAAACAATAAATTGCAGGTCAACATGTTGGCCTACAATATTTACAACGGTGCGGTTAATTGTATTGTATAACCGGTTTTCGAGCCAATCTTTGGCAAACGTATTTTTGGTGCCAATAATCAGTTTATCGTTATTTTGAGAAACAATATGGGTATCCTTCAACCAGGTATCAAAAGTGGCTCGCGTCATTTGGAGTTGGAGCTGGCTTAACACATCTTGCCAGACCTGGTCAGTAATTGTTGACATATAAAAACTCCTCCCAAGGTAGCGCTGTGGCTTATGCAAATCAATCAGCTACGGCGGGTGTCTAAAAAAAAATCCGTAGCAAAATTACTTGCTAATAGCTTCAGCAAGCAACAAATTATCAATTTTATGAACAAACGATGCTTAATTAAGGAGACTTTGAGGGTAGTCTCGAAAAAAGGCCTACAGACTCTATTAAGGTAAAAGGCGCCAGATTTTCGGCGGTTAATTGGGCATACCTCCCAGAATATGCACCCGACAGAGCCGCCGCTAGATGCCTCTAACCAACAGATTATATTTGTAAAATAATTTACCGCAATTGTTGGCTGTTTTTCCCTCCAAATTAGATTTGCAGAGGAGGCTATAATATTGTGGCACGTTAAGTCCATCTAACTGATTGTGGTAAGATAAGCTGTTGGGTTAAATAGGTCTGCTTTGTTAGATGGGTATCTGGGTTGTAAGTTTCAGTCTCGAGTGATTGTAAGCCCTCATGAGAATTGAGTCGCATTTTACCAAACCTGTCAATTGCTTTCAATAACCCGTACCTTAAAAAAGATTTTTTCTCGCGCTTTTTAAGAATAGTTATGGTGAGTCAATTTTTAGATGTGGATAAGGTGTTGATAACAACTCCACTTACACACATTCCCTTGAGGATAACACGGGGATAACCTGATAACGGATAATTTGAGAGTTGTAGGAATTGGGTACCAAACTCCCTTGCCTTAATTAGCAGTTCTTAATGATTATGCTATAATTTTGCTCTTACCTTCATCAAATAAATCAACCAACCATCTATGATTACCCATCGCCGCCTGATAATTTTTGCCATTCTGTTAGCCGTAACTGTGGCCTGCTCAAGCCTGTCAATATTTGAGGAGAATTCGACCCAACCCGAAGCGATGACCACCCCCCCTTCCGGCAAGGCTGTGCCCTCCGAAACTGTTCCATCAACCGCGCCCACCCTGCCGCCCGCGCCCGCGCCAAATATTCAAATTTCCGGCAGCGTTTCAGATAATCGCACCGGCGACCCGCTACCCACGGCTACCATTTACCTGGGCACTGGCCATAGCAACAACCCGCTTTCTACCATCGCCACCGACGCGCGCGGCTTTTTTACCGCCCAAAATCTGCAATTGCCCCTTATTGTTCGGGTTCAGGCCCCCGGTTATCAACTCTGGGAAGCCACCTTTAACACCGCTGAAACCCTGCCCAACCCCCAATCGCCACCCCTCCAAATTCAACTCTTACCGCATGTCACCACGGGTATGGTTCGCGCTACCCACACCCATGCGCCGCTGGCGGGTGTCACCCTGCATGTTGAGTCAAACGGGCGGCTCCAAACCGCCGTCACCGACGCCGCCGGCGCGTTTGAGTTATATGGACTGCTGCCCAACGATGTTATCTCTCTTGAGCCGCCTGCCGGCTACCGGCCCCTGCAAGTAAGCTACGCCGGCCAGGCTCAACTATCGCTAACGCTCGACCCTCAACCCCTAACCGTTATAGTGCAAGACAGCTTTACCGGCCAACCCCTCGAGGGCGGACTCATTACCATTGCGCCCGCGTTCAGCGCCACTATTATTAGCGGCCAGGCCACTATCACCAATATTCCCGCCCAGGGCCAGCTAGTGGTGAGCAAGCCCGGTTACATTTCCGCCACCCTTGATTACACCCTGGCCCAAACGCTCAACGTGTCGCTAAGGCCGGCCGGGCTGCAAGGGGTTATCAACAGCAGCGATACCGGCCAACCCCTGCCCCAAACCGTTATTTATCTGGCCGATACCTACTTTCGGGCCGATGATAACGGCCATTTTGTGCTGCCCTCGCTGCCCGTTACCTCCACCCAATTTATGCTAAAAACTGCCGGCTACCACCGCGCCTACGCCCAACTCACCCCAACCGGGCTGATTACCGGCTACCGGCCCGCGCCATTTTCCGGCGGCGAGGGGCGCTGGCTAACGGCTGTGTCCTGCGCCCAGCCGCCGCAGCCAGAAGGCCCGCCCTGCGTTGAAATTACCCTGGAGCCGTTTCAGGCCAGGGCCATTTACGTGCCCCTGCACTACCTGCGCAGCCGGGAGCGAATGATTGAGTATCTCGACTTTATCGCCGCAACTGAACTCAACGCCATTGTGGTAGATGTCAAGGGAGATTTTGGCTTTATTGCCTGGGATAGCCAGGTTGAACTGGTCTCGGAAGTGGGGGCCGATGAGTGGTTCACCGATACCTGGCTGCCCCTGGATGAATTTATTGCCGAAGCCAAAGCGCGCAATATTTACACCATCGCCCGCATGGTGGTGTTTAAAGACAACCCCCTGGCCAACAGCAAGCCGGAATGGGCCGCCGTAAGAGAAGATGGTACCGTGTGGCTCGACCGCGAGGAGCTGGGCTGGGCCAACCCCTTCCGCCAAGAGGTGTGGGAGTACAACATCGCCCTGGCCAAAGAAGTAGCCGCCTTTGGCTTTGATGAAATCAATTTCGACTACATCCGCTTCCCCTCCGATGGGGATGTGGGGGCTATTGTGTACGAAGAAGAAAACACGCTGGAAACCCGCACCACGGCCATTAGAGAATTTATGACGCGCATGGCCGAATCGTTGCGACCCACCGGCGTGTTTGTTTCCGCCGATGTATTTGGGTTGACGCTGTGGGTTGTGCCGGATAGCGACATGCGCATCGGCCAGCGGGTTATCGACGTGGCCCCCCAGGTAGATTACCTGGCCCCGATGGTTTACCCCTCAACCTTCATCCCCGGCAACCTGGGTTACGACAATCCCTCTGCCGAACCTTACGGCGTGGTCTACCGCAGCCAGGAGCAGGCCGAAACCCTGGTGCCGCCTTACGTAAAGGTGCGCCCGTGGCTGCAAGGCTACTGGTACTCGCTGGAGGAGATGCAGCAGCTAAAGCAGGCCGCCATCGACTCTGAGTCAACCGGCTGGTCATGGTGGAACGCCGGCGGCAAGTATGATGATGAGTTGTTTGAACCGGCCCAACCGGAGTAAATAAAAAACGCCCGGCTTCAATACCGGGCGTTTTTTGTGCGTCGATATAAATTTTTAAGTGAGCGCCATCTCCGGCACCGCAGCCGGGCTGGGAACTTCTGCAATCTCATCCCCTGCCTGGCTGGCCGCAACCAGAGCGTGCTGCAATACCTCTTCAATGGTTTCAACCAGGTGAAAGGTCATATCTTTGCGTACATCTTCCGGCACGTCGTCCAGGTCGGCCTCGTTGAGTTTGGGGAAGATGACGGTGGTCAACCCGGCCCGGCGCGCGGCCAGAATTTTTTGCTTCAGGCCGCCAATGGGTAACACCTGCCCTTGCAGGCTCACCTCGCCGGTCATCCCCACATCAAAGCGAACCGGACGTTCGGTTAGCAGCGATACCAGCGCCGTAACCATGGTGACGCCCGCCGAAGGGCCGTCTTTGGGAACAGCGCCGGCCGGTACGTGCAGGTGAATATCGGCATTGTCAAACATGTCTGAGTTTATCTCCAGCATTGTGGCGTTTGAGCGCACGTAGCTGAGCGCAATTTGGGCGCTTTCTTTCATTACGTCGCCAAGGTGGCCGGTCAGGGTGAGCCGGTCTTTGCCGGGCATACGGGTGGCTTCTACAAACAGCACATCGCCGCCGACGGCGGTAACGGCCAGCCCCGTGGCCACGCCGGCTCGCTCGGTGCGCAGGGCAGCCTCAAAGTGAAATTTAGGCTTGCCCAGGTAGTCGCGCACCTGCTCCGGCTCAATTTTGATAAGCAGTTCTTTGGGCGGATTCTTTTCATCGTAGGCCGGCAGCTCACCGGCGGCAATTTTGGTGGCAACTTTGCGGGCCACGCGGCCAATTTCGCGCTCCAGGTTGCGCACGCCGGCTTCGCGGGTGTAATCGCGGATAATCTGGCGGATAGCGTCTTCGGTAAAATCAATTTCGCCGGCGTGCAGGCCGTTGGCTTTTATCTGGCGCGGAATCAGATAGCCTTTGGCAATGGCCAATTTTTCAAACTCGGTGTAGCCGTCAAGCTGAATAATCTCCATCCGGTCGCGTAAGGGTGCGGGGATGGTATCCAGCGTGTTGGCCGTGGCAATAAACATCACCTTGCTCAGGTCAAAATCCACATCCAGGTAGTGGTCGCGGAAAGCGTAGTTTTGTTGCGGGTCCAGCACTTCCAGCAGGGCGCTGCTGGGGTCGCCGCGCCAATCTGCGCCAATTTTATCAACTTCATCCAGCATAAACACCGGGTTGCGGCTGCCGGCCCGCTTAAGCGCCTGAATGATACGCCCCGGCATCGCGCCAATGTAGGTGCGGCGGTGGCCTCTAATTTCGGCTTCGTCGCGCACGCCGCCCAGGCTCATGCGGGTAAATTCTCGGCCCAGCGAGCGGGCAATGCTGCGGCCCAAACTGGTTTT
The DNA here is from genome assembly GCA_964486935.1 of uncultured Caldilineaceae bacterium. Taxonomy (GTDB): domain Bacteria; phylum Chloroflexota; class Anaerolineae; order 4572-78; family J111; genus CAZAPG01. The sequence continues at coordinate 63,941 of CAZAPG010000006.1, forward strand.
ACCCACGCCGGGCGGCCCCACAAACAGCAATATCGACCCGCCGGCCCGGTCCTGCTCACGGCCCTCTTCTTCTTCCTGGTCTTCCAGGTTGCGTTCAAGACGCAGCTTGCGTACGGCCAGATATTCCAGAATGCGCTCTTTTACATCTTCCAGGTCGTGGTGGTCGGTATTGAGTACGTGGCGGGCATGGACAATATCCAGGTTGTCTTCAGTCAGGCTGCTCCAGGGCAGTTCGACCATCCAATCGAGGTAGGTTTGGATAACGCCAAATTCGGCTGATTGGGGCTGAAGTTTTTCCATGCGGGCCAGTTCGCGCAGGGCTTCTTTTTTGGGTTCTTCGGGCATGCCGGAGGTCTCGATTTTTTGGCGGTACTCTTCAACCAGGGCCTGGTCGTCATCCTCGCCCAACTCTTTTTGGATAGCGCGCAGTTGCTGGCGCAGGTAATACTCACGCTGGGTTTTATCCAGCTCTTCCTGCGTGTCGGTGCGGATTTGCTGACCAATTTCCAAAATTTCCAACTCGCGGCTCATCAATGTAGCCAGATACGACATCTTTTCGCGCAGGTTGTCTTCCAGCAGCAGTTTGATCTGGTTATCAAAATCCATGCGCAGGTTAGAAGCGATGGTATAAACAATAACTCTTGGATCTGAGACCTGCTCTAAAAATTGGCTCACTTCGTTGGGAATCTGCGGCAGGTGCTCTACAATGGCCTGAGATAATTCCAGCAGCCGCCGCCGCAGGGCTTCGATTTCTGTTTCCCGGCCAGCCTCAACAATATCGGGGACGAGCGAGACTTTGGCTTTGAGAAAGGGGTCGTTTTCGGTCCACTCATCAATTTGAACGCGCTCAACGCCCTGCACAATTACCTGCAAGGTGTCGCCTTCGCCGCCGCGCACCACGCGATGAATGCGGGCGACAACTCCTTTTTCATACAGTTGGTCGGGTTCGGGTTCGTCAAGTTCAGGACGTTTAGAGGTAATAAGCCCTATCAGGCTGCCTTCTTTAACCGCCCACTTTATTAATTTGGTAGAGCGAGGAACCCCAATACTCAGCGGCATAATAATAAAGGGAAAGGCCACTGTTCCACGCAGAGGCAAAATGGGGATGGCCTCCTGAATTAATTCTTGGACATTTGTTGGTTCTGTGGAGTCGTCAAGTAAACTGAACATATAAGTATTACTCCTCTAGTAGCCCACAGGTTGGATAACTTTTTTAACCCGTGAGCAATTTTTTGGCAGCAAAGTCAATTAGTTTGGTACATTTATCTGGCGGTAATTTGTGTTGCTGCCTGATTATTTATACGTCGGTACAGCCAAAAAGTTCTGATAAGCCAACGATAGTTCTGTGCATTATAGAGACACTCTGTTAGATTAGCGTTAGAATAATAAACCAATTACGGGTTATTTATTAACGTTAAACCGAACCACAATGATATCGCCATCGTGAATTTGGTGCTCTTTGCCCTCCAGCCGTATCTTACCCGCCGACCGCGCTGCCGCGTTTGAACCGGCGGCCATTAAATCATTGTAGCTAACCACCTCAGCGCGAATAAAACCCCGGGCCAAATCGGTGTGGATAGTACCCGCGCACTCCAGCGCGGTGGCTTCTTTGTGGACTTCCCAGGCGCGCACCTCATCATCGCCCACGGTGAAAAAGACCATCCGCCCCAGCAGTTCATAACTTTCTTTAATAATTCGCCCGGCGCTCAATTCGGTCAGGTTGTACTCGTCCATAAACAGCGCCCGGTCTTCTTCGTTGTCAAGCTGGGCAATGTCCATTTCCAGCCGGCCTTTTACGGCGGTAACATCGCTTTTTTGGTGGGGATAATCAATTTGAGGAGCCGAAGTATCATCGCCCAAATTCAACACAATCAGCACCGGTTTGGCGCTGAGAAATTGAAAGCCCCGCAGCCGTTTTTCTTCGTCGGGCGTCAGGTCAAAATCTCTAAGCGGCAATCCCTGCTCAACATGGGGTTTCAGCCGGCTTAGAATCTCATACTCGTGCTGGTCGTCCTCAAAAGTGGGCAGCGCCTTGCCCTTTCTCAAACTACCTTCCAGCCGCTCCAGGCGGTTCTCTATCTTACTCAAGTCTGACAGATTCAACTCGGCCTCCAGGCTGGCAATATCGCGGGCGGGGTCAACGTTGCCCAGGGGATGCGGCGCGGTTTCATCTTCAAACACGCGCACCACATGCAGCAGCGCATCGTTGTTGGCGATGGCGTTCATTAATTCACCGCTCAAACCCACGCTGCGTTTGTCGTGTTCAGCGCCGCTGCCCAGCCCGGCAATGTCGCTATACTCCACGCGGGCGTAGGTGGTTTTTTTAGGCTGATACATTTCGCTCAGGGCGTCAACGCGCTCATCGGGTACGGGCACCACGGCACTGTTCACCTGGAACGCGCCGCCGGTGTAGCCGGTGGTGGGCGCGTGGCCGCCGGTCAAGACGTTAAAAATGGTGGTTTTGCCGCTGTTGGGCAAACCGATAATTCCAATTCGCATGACAAATTCCCTCATAAACAATTGCCCACCGACAGGCCGGTGGGCATCTGGTTACTTTTTATTCTATCTGATGGAGGGGGATTGTCAACTACAGATTTTTAGTTGCCCATTAACAAATAGGTTGAAATTTCTCCCTTGCCTTTCACCGCAATCGTTCCTCGCGGCTCAAACATATACCGGCCCTGCAGCCGTTGATAGGTGGCCTCTGTAACCTGAATTTGACCCGCCACGCCGTGCGATTCCATCCGGCTGGCCAGGTTGACCGTATCGCCCCACAAGTCGTAACTGAATTTTTTCTTGCCGATGACCCCCGCCACCACCGGCCCGGTGTGCAGGCCAATTCGCACTTTAAGCTGGCCGCCGGCAATAGTGGAAATTTCCCGGCGCAAGTCAAGGGCCGTGTTGGCGGCGGCTTCGGCGTGGTTGGGGTCAGGCATCGGCAGCCCGGCCACGGCCATATAAGCATCGCCGATGGTTTTGATTTTTTCCAGCCCGTGCCGGTCGGCTAGATGGTCAAACAGGGAAAAGACCTGGTTGAGCATGTTGACCAGTTCCTCCGGCATAATTTGGGCCGATAGGCCGGTAAAACCCACAATGTCGGCAAAGAGCACGGTCACATCTTCAAACCGCTCGGCAATGGCCTCCGGCGATTGTTTGAGCCGGTCGGCCACGGGCCGGGGCAAAATGTTGAGCAGCAGCCGCTCCGATTTTTCCTGCTCCAGTTGAATCAGCTTGTGTTTTTCGGCCAGGTCAATTAATACCTGCTCAAGCTGCTGGTTGAGCTGCCGCATTTCCTGTTCGCGGGCTTTGCGCCGGTCGGTTTCCTGTTTCAGCTTTAGGGCCGAGCGCAGCCGGGCCAGCATCTCCACCTCGTTGGGCGGCTTGGTTACGTAATCAATGGCGCCGGCGGCAAAGGCCAGCTTCAGGTCATCAGTTTCGGTGCTGCTGGTAACCATAATGATGGGGATATCGCGCCGCTCATCCATAGATTTTATCTGGCGGCAGGCTTCGATGCCGTTCATAGCCGGCATGTGCAAATCCATCAAAATCAGGTCGACTCCGTTGGAGCCGTTTTCTCGCAGCCGCTGCAAGGCTTCGGCGGCGGAGCCGGCCATCATCAAATTGTGGTAGCCTTCTTTTTCCAGCAACGAGGCCAGCGCCAGCCGCTGCGCGGCAGAGTCATCAACCAGTAAAATATTCATGGGGTTCTCCTTAGATTGTTTTAAGTGTGTCCGATACCCGTTCAAATTCGGCTGCTATTTGCGCCAGCAGGTCGGCGGCGTGGGTCAGGTTGCCGTTGCGCCCTTGCTGCTCCAGCGCGCCGCTCAGCCCGGCCAGGCTTTTGGCCCCCAGATAACTGCTGCCGCCCTTCAAACTGTGCGCGGCTTCCCGCACCGCCGGCGCATCATTTTGGGCTACGGCTGTTTGCAGGGCGACCAGCAACTCCCCGGCCTCGGCCAGATACAGGCTGATAATCTGGGGGCCGTTGGGCAGTTTGAGTAACTGGGCCAGCGTCTCTGGCTCAATTGACCCGGCGGCGGGCGGTGCGGCCAGTAATGCGCGTCCATTTTGCTGCCCGTTGACAGCCGTAGCTGCGGGCGGCTGCGCTGTGGTTTTATTTATTCCGGCCCGTTCCAGCGCCGCGTGCAGTTCGTTGAGGTAAATGGGTTTGCTGATGTAATCATCCATGCCGGCTTCCAGGCACATCTCCCTATCGCCTTGCAGCGCGTTGGCCGTCATAGCGATGATGTAGGGCCGTTGAGAAATGGGTAACTCTAGCAGGCCATCGCTCTCCCAAATCTGGTGAATGCGGCGGGTGGCTTCCAGGCCATCCATTTCTGGCATCTGCACGTCCATTAGAATAGCATCGTAGGGTTGGCGAACCACGGCGGCCAGGGCTTCCAGCCCGTTGCCGGCCACATCAGCCCGATAGCCCATCTCCTCCAGAGCCAGCAGGGCGAATTTCTGGTTAACGGCCACATCCTCTACCAGCAAAATTCTCAGCGGCAATTGCTCGGCCAGTAGCCGCTCCTGGCCGGGCTGCGGGGCCGGGTGTTCCGGCGGCACATAACCCTCGGCCAGCACACTCACCAGCGCGTCGTACAACTGCGAGGGTTTTACCGGTTTGGTCAGAAAGGCGGCAAAGTTGGCCGGACTTTCCAACTCTACTGCGGCGTGTCCCACCGAGGTGAGCATGATGAGCGGTAGTTCGGTTTGGCCGGGGCAGGTTGTATTAACCCCGCCAATGGCCTCGGCCAGCAATAGGCCGTCCATCTCCGGCATATGCATATCCAGAATAGCCACGTCAAAACATTCGCCCCGCTCAAAGGCGGCCAGCGCCTCGGCCGGGGTGGCCGCCGGATAGGCCAGCATACCCCACGATTGCAGTTGCAGGTAGAGAATGCGGCGGTTGGTGGGGTTGTCATCGACAATTAAAATGCGCTTGCCGCTTAATTCCGGGCGCGGTTCGTGCAGGTGGCGGCGCTCCGGCACGACGGCGGCCTCGGCTTGCAGGGTAAAGTGAAAGGTAGCGCCCCGGTCCAGACCTTCGCTTTCGGCCCACATTGCGCCGCCCATTAACTCGGCCAGCCGTTTGCTGATGGCCAGCCCCAGGCCGGTACCGCCAAACTGGCGCGTGGTCGAGGCGTCTAACTGGCTGAAAGATTGAAACAGGCGGCCCATCCGCTCCGGGGCAATGCCGATGCCGGTATCGCGCACGGAGATGTGCAGTTCACAGAGCTGACCGCCGGCTCCCGTCGTTGAACTAATAGCGGTTGGCGGCCGGTGGTCGGTGGTCGTTACCGAAACCACCACCTCGCCCGCCTCTGTAAATTTGATGGCGTTACTGAGCAGGTTAACCAATATCTGGCGCAGGCGGGTTACATCGCCGGTGATGCCGGCGGGTACATGCGGTTCGATGACGTAGGCCAGGTCCAGCCGTTTTTGGGCGGTATGCGGGGCCACCAAATCCAGGGCGGATTCAACGCAGGCCCGCAGGTCAAAGGGCTGCTTTTCCAGCTCCAGCTTGTCGGCCTCAATTTTGGAGAAGTCCAGAATGTCGTTGATGATGGTCAGCAGCGAGTCGCCGGCGGTGCGGATGGTCTCCACAAAATCCTGTTGCTTGGGGCTGAGCGGCGTGTTCAGCAACAGGCCGGTCATGCCAATGACGGCGTTCATTGGCGTGCGGATTTCGTGGCTCATATTGGCCAAAAAGGTGGATTTGGCTTTATTGGCCGCTTCGGCGGCTTCTTTGGCCCGCTCCAACTCGGCCTGGGCCTGCTTTTTCTCACTGATATCGCGGATGAAGGTGGCCACCGCCTCGATGTTGCCGTTGGCGTCGCGCAGTGGGAAAGTGACTTCTTCAATGGGGAATTGACGCCCATCGTAATGCAGCAGGGCCAGCTCGCCCGACCAGGCCTCGCCGCGCAGAACGGTCTCCATCATCTCTCCAATCTGGGGCAGAACATGTTCCGGGTAGCAGCCGGCCACGTTCCACGGTTTGGCGTAGTGCGCAGCGGGTTTGCCTACCATGCGCTGGCCGGCCTGGTTGACATACAGGCTCCAGCCTTGCAGGTCGGCAATGCCCACATAATCGGGCGTGGCTTCGATGATGGCGGCCAGCCGCCGGCTTTCCAGCAGAGCGGTTTGCAATTCTTCCTCGGCTCGTTTACGGTCGGTGATGTCTTGCGCCGCGCCCAGAATCCGCGCCACCTGCCGTTGCTCATTTAATTCCGGCTTAGCGTAATCGCGCAACCAGCGGTTTTCGCCCGCTTTGGTGAGAATACGGTACTCGCTCACATCCGAGTGGCCGGCCAGCAAACGGGCGCGCCGGCCACTAAATATTGTCATATCATCAGGATGAATAAGGGCCGACCAGCCGCCCTGCGCACGCAGTTCTGCGGTATCATAGCCGGTCAATTCGCCAAAGGCTTCGGTGGCCCATTCCAGATAAAGGTGGCCCTGCGGGTCAACCAGGGCGCTGTAAACATAGTTTGAAGTCAATTCAGAAACGGCCCGGTAGCGTTCCTCGCTTTCGCGCAGAACGGCTTCGGCCAGCTTGCGCTCGCTGATGTCGCGGGCAATGGCCGAGAGGTGGGAGGGCGCGCCATCGGGGGCGCGGTGCAGGATACCTACCAGAGAGACAGGAATCAGATGACCATTGCGGTGTTTGATGGTTACTTCGCTTGACCATGTACCTTCGCGCAACGCGGTCGGGATGCCAACGGTAGAGAATAGCTCCAGCGCCTCCGGCGGGTAAAAGTCGGCAAAAGTCAGGGTAGACACATCCACCTCATCGGCCAGTCCCATCAGGTTCCGGCCGGCCCGGTTGAGGTAGAGCGGTCGCCCATCGAGCGTGGCAAAGGCCACCAGGTCGGACGTTGCCTCTAAAATTTCAGCCAGGCGGGTGCGTTCGGCAAAGGCGCTTTCCAGTTGAGCGGTGCGCTCGGCCACGCGCTGTTCCAGGGCTTCGTTGAGGTGGCGCAGCTTTTCTTCGGCCTGTTTGCGCTCGGTGATATCGCGGTTGTTGCCAATGGTGTAGCCGCTGCTTAAGACTCTGGCAACATTTTCCCACACCCGCCAGGAGCCATCCTTGTGCCGAATGCGCACTTCGGTGACGTGGGTTTTGTCCGGCTCGGCCAAAACCTGGGCGGCGTGGGGCACAATGTGGGGCAGGTCGTCGGGGTGAACCAGGCTTAAAAATGCTTGGCCAATCAACTCTTCCGGCTCATAGCCCAGCAGCCGTTTGTAGGCCGGGCTAACGTAGGTCAGGCGGCCTTCGGTATCGGCAATGGCGATGGCGTCGGCGGAGTTTTCAATCAATGAGCGGAAATGTTCTTCGCTGGCGCGGAGCTTGTCCTCGGCGCGCTGGCGGGCAATCTCGGCCCCGGCGCGGGCGGCAAAGATACGCAAAATAGATTTGCGCCGCGTTTCATCACCCATGGGTTTGTCATCCAGCACGGCCAGGTGGCCCAGAATCTGGCCGGCTTCATCATACAAGGGCATACCCATGTAACTTTCGGCGTGCAGGTCAACCAGAATGGTATCTTTGGGGAAGAGGGTTTGGATGGATTGGGAGTGATACACGGTTTCTCCGGCGGCCACCACTCGCTCGCAGGGGGTGCCGGCCAGGTTGTATTCCAGGTTGGGGTTGAAATCTGCCCCGGCCCAAAAAGCCAGGGTGCGCATTCGGGTTGCGGGCGAGTCGATATTTTCGGTGATGAGGGCGTAGCGTACCCCCAGCGTTGAGGCCAGGTGTTTGACCAGGGAGCGCAGAAAATCGCTGCCGGTGGTCATGCCCACGCCTTCAACAATAGCCCGGAGGGCCTGGTCCATTTGCTGGCGTTCGGCCTCGAGCTTGCGGCCCAGCAGCGAGACAAGCTCGGCAAAGAGAAGGCCGACCATGCCAATAGCCCCGGCGTTGATAACAAAGCTGTACCATTGCATATGGGCGGTACCCAGATATTCGGCCAGCCACAACAGCCCCAGGTAGTAGAGGGTCAGCAGCCGGCCCCAGCCGGGCGAGCCGGTCATCAGCCCCAAAATAATGTTGCCGCCCAAACACATAATCAGAAAGCCGGGCCACCAGTGGCTAAAGGGGGCCTCGGTAAACAGGTAGGCGGCCGGGGCAATCATTGCCCCGGCCAGAGCGCGGACCAGTTCCAGACCCAGCGGTTTTTGGGCGCGCCGGGAAAAGGCGCTAATCAGGCCGTTGGCGGCCAGAAAGGTCAGAAAAACCAGTACGCTGCGCAAACTGCCCTCGCCCCGCAGCCAGGCCAAGCCGGCCAGCAGCGTTAAGATGACAATGTATGAGCCAAATATGGCATCAACGTAGGCCAGTGGCCGGTAATGTTCTTCTGCAACAAGTATCTGCCGAGGCTGACTGAAGGCAAATAAACGTTTTAGCATGGGCGTTTTACCTTTCTTTGTAAGTTATTTATTTGTAGTTCCACTAATGGCTAATTTGTTACAGAGTTGGTCTAAACAATAGAGCTTGAAACGTTTCGGGGTAAAGTGGAACTAATTTTATATGACCATCATCAAACCCCTGGCTTTATCACCATAACCGAAAAAAATTGAGGAGACAGGTTGTGTCTAATGAGCAATTGAATAGAGCTGCGAATAACTCAAAACCATATACTACTAAAGATTTGTTCAATGAGCCGAAAAAACAGACTGTATTTGACCAGCCTGCTTTAACCGATGACCTGAACAATGTTTTTACAATTATCATTTGCCTGGCTGAGTTGATTCGAGTACATCCGCGTTTGCCCTCCGAGTTTGAACCGGATTTGAGCCGCATCGTCGCTCAGGCATGGCGGGCAGCCGAGCTGATTCGCCAGTTTTTCGATTGGCAAAGCTATGAATAGGTTGAGTTGCTGATTCCGGGACAAATTACCAATTGACAACGTCGGTGACTGGGAGTATGCTCATAAAAGCTAAAAAACGGCAGTTTGCTAAAAATAACAGATTGCGACAGGCAGGTTATGAGCGAGTCGTTATCCCAGCCAGAACCGTTGTTTGCAGCCTCAAAAACCCCGCCGGAGAGGCCATCTATAAATGAGATTTTTGAAGATGAGGGCCACTTGCTTGAGGCGCTGCGTTTGGGAGCCGAAGCCGCTTTTATTCAGTTGATAGGTCAATATCACTCGGCGCTGGTTCGCCTGGCTTTGATGTACGTTTCAAACCACGCTCTGGCCGAAGAGATAGCCCAGGAAACCTGGTTGGCGGTACTACAAGGTATTCATCGCTTTGAAGGTCGTTCTTCGCTCAAAACCTGGATTTTTAGCATTTTAATAAACCAGGCCAAGAAACGGGCGCAACGAGAAGGGCGACAGATTCCCTTTTCGGCCATGGGGCAGGCCGACCCCCTGGCCAGTGAGCCATCGGTTGAGCCGGACCGTTTTTTGCCGGCTGATGACCCCCACTGGGCAAATCATTGGGCTATTGTTCCCGATAGCTGGCAGGATTTGCCGGAAAGCCGGTTGCTCTCGCAGGAAACGCTGACCTATTTGCGGCAGGCCATCAATACTCTGCCGCCAAATCAGCGAGAGGTTATTTCGCTGCGGGATGTGGAAGGCTGGAGCGCCCCCGAGGTGTGCCAATTGTTGGGCATCAGCGAGGTGAATCAGCGGGTGTTACTGCACCGGGCGCGAGCCAAAGTGAGGCAAATTCTTGAGGATTACCTGCAAGCTTAAGCCGGAAATGGAGATTTGCAATGGCAGAACTAACCTGTAAAGAATTGGTTGAGTTGGTAACAGATTATTTTGAAGAGCAACTGTCGGAAGCCGAACGGCAGCGCTTTGAGGCGCATCTGGCCCGGTGTGTTGGGTGTCAAAACCATCTGGAGCAAATGCGCCAAACCATGAGGCTGTTAGGCAAGTTGACCGAGGAATCCATTGCGCCCGACACCCAACAAGAGCTGCTTCAAGTTTTTAGAAACTGGAAAAGCAAAACCTCCACCTGAGCCACCGACCGATTCACATAAACAAATAGCGCCCGACACACATGCTGCGGGCGCTTTTTGTTTGGGATGGCGGTTGGCGCAGCAACCTGTCACCAGCCGCTTTCCGGCAAGCCGTCAAAGAAATCAACCTGGCCGGTCTCAAGGGAATACTCGGCGCCTACCACCAGCAGCCCATCGCTTTGAATCAGCTGTTCGAGAATTTGCGAGCCGTGGCGCAGATGGTTGGTGGAGGCGCGAATGTTGGCCCGAACGGCCTGCCGCAGCAGCGCTTCCGGGTTGTGCCGCAGGTCGGTCTCCAGCAATGTTTCCACGGATGGCCGGATGCGGTCAACAATGGCGCGGAGATTGGGCGAGCGGCTATCTGAAGGGCGCTCAAGTTCTTGCAGGGTGGCCTGTACTGCCCCGCACATCGAATGGCCCAGAACCACCACCAGCCGGGTACCGAATTTATCGGCGGCAAACTCGACGCTGCCAACCAGAGAGGGGGCGATGATATTGCCGGCCACGCGGATGACAAACAGGTCGCCCAGGCCCTGGTCAAAAATAATTTCTGCCGGCACCCGCGAGTCTGAACAACCGAGAATAATGGCGAACGGCTCCTGGCCCGCCACCAGCTCGCTGCGGCGTGTCTGGCCGGTGCGGGTGCTGCGGCCCTGAGTTTCGGACACAAAGCGGCGATTCCCGGCTCGCAGCCGCTCAAGCGCTTCTGTTGCTGAGAATTTTGGCATTTCCTGCTCCTTTTTGTAAGGGTCAACCCGATGTTGAACAATTGTTTATCGCGCAGAGACGCTGAGGCGCTGAGAAAAAAACAGCAACTACAGAGGGAAATATAACCGGATTATGCCAGCAGTTTGCCGTAATGGAAAATCTCATTGACTTTGGATAGAGGGTGAGTTGGGAAGAGAATGATTGATGCGTTTTACTTGCCGCCGCCGGCGGTTTCACTGGTGTCTCTGGTGAGGTAGTAGGCCAGCAGAATGGGGATGGTGGTGATGGCGATGACAAATACGGCTACCACGTTGGTAACAGGCCGCTGGCGGGGGCGGGTCAACTGGCTGAAAATCCAGATGGGCAGCGTTTGCTGCTGGCCGGCGGTAAAGGTGGTCACAATCACTTCATCAAACGAGAGGGCAAAAGCCAGCATACCGCCGGCCAGCAGGGCCGTGGCGATTTCCGGCAGAATAATGTGGCGCAGGGTTTGAAAGCCGTTGGCTCCCAAATCCATCGAGGCTTCTACCTGGGAGCGCCCGCTGCGCCGAAAGCGGGCCAGCACATTGTTGTAAACCACCACCACGCAGAAAGTGGCGTGGCCCACCACAATGGTCCAGAAACTGAAGGGTATCTCCATCAGCCCCATTGCCGAGCGGAGCGCAATGCCGGTGACAATGCCCGGCAGCGCAATGGGCAGCACCAGCAAAAACGAGATGGTGTCCCGGCCAAAAAATTTAGTGCGGTAAACCGCCGCCGCGGCCAGCGTGCCCAGCGCCAGCGCCACCGCCGTGGCCACGCTGGCCACCTGCACCGATAGCGTCAGCGCGCGCCAGACATCGGGCCGGTTCCAGGTGACGCCAAACCACTCAATCGTCAGGCCGGGCGGCGGAAAGGTGAAGGCTCGCTCATCAACGGTGAACATGTACAGCACAATAATTAAAAAGGGGCAGTGCAGAAAAAGAATCACGGCGATAGCCGCCGCCTTAAGGCCAACTGGCGACGCCGGCCCGCTGTTGCTGATTTTAGAGGGCATCAAACGCTCCTAATTTTTTGGCAATCGACAGATAAACGGCCATGATGGCAATTGGAATCATGGTAAAGGCCGCCGCCAGCGGAATATTGCCCGACGTGCCCTGGTGCGACAACACGGCCTGCCCGATAAAAAAGCTGGAGTTGCCCAGTGCCGAAGGCACAATAAAATCGCCCAAAGTGAGCGAAAAGGTGAAGATGGAGCCGGCCACCACCCCCGGAAACACGAGCGGCAGCGTGACCCAGCGGAAGGTGTGGCCGGGGCGTCCGCCCAAATCGCTGGAAGCTTCAAGCAGGGATTTGGGGACTCGCTCCAGCGCGGCGTAAACCGGCAAAATCATATAGGGCAGCCAGATGTAGACAAACACCACAAACATACCCAGCCACGACACGGTGAGCGATGGCCCGCCAATGCCCGGCACGCTGAGAATGGCTTCCAGCAGCCAATCTAACCGCACCAGGCTAACCGCCCAACTGATAATCCCCTCTTTAGCCAGTATGAGCCGCCAGGAATAAACCCGCACCAGATAGCTTGACCACAGCGGCAGCAGCACCGCCAGGTAAAGCCACGGCTTCAACGGGGGCGGGGCGTACCGCACCGTGTAGTAGGCCAGCGGAAAGGCCAGAATTGCCGCTGTAAGGGTAACCGACGCCGCCATAATCACGGTTCGCTGGGCAATGTCCATATTGGCCGGGGTGAACAGGTCGCGATAAGTCACCAGGGTAAACTCTCTGACGACTACGCCGGTGAAACTGTCCAGCCGAAAGAAGCTTTGAATCAGCAGCGCAAAGAGCGACCCGAAATAAAAAACGGCAAAGGCCAGCAGCGGCGGCCCCAGCAGCAGCGTCAGCAGCAATTTGGGCCTAAAATAGAGGTAGTTGGACACGCGCTGAAGGAGCGACAGAGATGGCGTGTCTTTTGGGGGCGTTGGATTTACGTTAGTTGTTTGCATGATTTTCATTGGCGATTGGCCGGCAGTGGCGGCGATACCACATCAGGCGCACCGGTTTGCCACGGGTAGCCAGGGCATCTTTTGATGAGGTGTGCAGATTTTGCGAGACCACCGTCAGATCGCTGCCACCGTCCAGTTCCACCAGGTAGCGGGTAAACAGCCCCAAATAAACCACATCGCGAATCCGGCCATCGACGGCGACCATATCATCCGGCGCGGGCGCCCCCGGCTCTTCCAGGTGTATCTTTTCCGGGCGAATGGAGAACATCGTCGCGTTTCCGGTAATGGTTTCGGCCAGCGGGCCGCCAATCAAATTGGATACGCCCACAAAACCGGCCACAAAGGGCGTGGTTGGATGCTCGTAAATTTCCGATGGCGCGCCCACCTGTTCAATCTGGCCCTGGTTGAAAACGGCCAGCCGGTCGCTCATGGTCAGGGCTTCTTCCTGGTCGTGGGTAACATAAATAAAGGTGATGCCAACCCGCTGCTGAATGGCTTTGAGTTCAATCTGCATTTGCTGCCGCAGCTTCAAGTCGAGCGCGCCCAGCGGCTCATCCAGCAGCAGCACCCGCGGATGGTTAATCAATGCGCGGGCCAGGGCCACCCGCTGCCGCTGCCCGCCCGAAAGCTGGCCGGGCTTGCGGCCGCCCAGACCGCGCAACTGCACCATATCCAGCATCTCTTCCACCCGCCTCCGGCGTTCGACTTTGGGCACTTTTTTGATCATCAGGCCGTAGCCCACATTTTGCTCCACCGACATGTGGGGAAACAGGGCGTAATCCTGAAACACGGTGTTGACATCGCGCTCATACGGAGGCAGTCTGGAAACATCCTGGCCGTACAGAAAAATCTGGCCGGTGTCTGGCCGTTCAAAACCGGCTACCAGCCGCAGGCAGGTGGTTTTACCCGACCCCGACGGGCCGAGCAGCGTAAAAAACTCACCATCCTGAATATCAAGATTGACATGATCGACCGCCTTGACCTCGCCAAAAAAGCGGCTGACATGAGCAAATCTTACGGCGGGGGTTGTGTTATCTGTCACTAGCTATGCGCCACCATCACGTGTTTGGTAATCTGGTAATCACCGACTGCCTCGGCGGAGAGGTCTTTGCCAAAGCCCGATTGTTTAAAGCCGCCGTGCGGCGTTTCCGAGGTGAGCGGCAGGTGGTCGTTAATCCACACTGTGCCAAATTCCAGCTCGGCGGAGAGTTTCATGGCCCGGCCTACATCTTTAGTAAAAACCGAGGCGGCCAGCCCGTACAGCACATCGTTGCCCAGGCGGATGGCTTCGGCCTCGTCCTTAAAGGCGCTGACGGTCAGCACCGGGCCAAACACTTCGCTTTGAATAATTTCCGACTCCTGGGCCGCGCCGGCAATAACGGTTGGTTCGTAGTAGCAACCCGCCGGGTAATCAGCCGGAATGCCGCCGCCGGTTAAAATTTTTGCGCCGCCGGCTTTGGCTCGCTCCACAAAGCCCTGCACCCGCTCCCGCTGCGTTTTGGAGATGAGCGGCCCCATCTGCACCCCTTCGTCAAAGGGCAGGCCAACTTTTACCCCGCGCACGCTTTCAACCAGCGCCTCCTGCACGTTTTTCAGTTGATTTTGGGCCACGTAAACGCGGGTGGCGGCGGTGCAATCCTGGCCGGTGTTTATGGTGGCCGCCAGCGTGGCTTTGGCCGCGACCAGCTCAACGTCGGCATCGTCAAACACAAGGAAGGGGGCTTTGCCGCCCAGCTCCAGATGGACGCGCTTGAGCGTGTCGGCGGCGGTGCGCATCACTTTTTTGCCGGTGTTGGTTGAGCCGGTCAGGCTGACCATACGCACAGCAGGATGCTCCACAATGGCCTGGCCGGTGTTGTTGCCGCCGGTTACAATGTTGACTACGCCTTCGGGGATGCCGGCCTCGGCAATCAGGTCGGCCAGCATGAGGGTGGTCAGCGGGGTGGACGGGGCGGGTTTGAGCACAATGGTGCAGCCGGCGGCCAGCGCCGGACCAATTTTCCAGGCGGCCATCATCAGCGGGTAGTTCCAGGGGGCAATCTGGCCCACCACGCCCACCGGCTCGCGGCGGAACATGGAAGTGTAACCCGGCATGAACTCCCCGGCGTGAGAGCCGCGCGCGTCGCGGGCGGCAGCGGCAAAAAAGCGCAGGTTATCAATGGCAAAAGGAATATCGCCGCCCAGACTGACAAACTGGTAGGGCTTGCCGGTATTTTCCGACTCGACGCGGGCCAGCTTTTCGGCGTTGGCTTCCAGCAGGTCGGCCAGCCGCCACAGGGCCATAGAGCGCTCACCCGGACTCTTTTTCGACCAGCGGCCATCGTAAAAGGCGGTGGTGGCGGCCTGCACGGCCCGGTCCACATCGGCCGCGCTGGCGTCAATCACTTCGGCTATTTTTTCATCGGTGGCGGGGTTGATGATATCCATTTTGCCGCCGTTTTTACTGTCAACCCACTGGCCGTTTATCCAGAGTTTGTGTTCCATTGTGAGTTCCTTTTTTGTTGCCTATTTTCAATATTGACTTGCTTACGCTTAGGCTAAATTAGTCGAGACACGGTAATTAGTAATTGGTAACTGGTAATTGCGCTCTGTTTTTGCCGATTACCAATTACTAATCGCTAATTACTCTCTTCACCAATGCAACCCCGGAGCCGGACGAAACCAACTCCGGGGTTGTTTGTGATGATACTAAATTACCGGCCGCCGATAACGGCAATATAATTTGTTACCCACTCGTGGTAGGGCACGCAGTCGGCGCCGCCGGTGCTGCATTCGGCGCGGGGGGTGCGCCAGAAAGCAATTTTGTCAAAGTCATCGAAGCCGTTGATGGTGCAGCCTTCATCCCCTAACAATTCGTTGCCTTCGCAGGCGGCGGGCACTACCGGCACCGAACCAAACCAGGCGGCCAAATCGCCTTGCAGTTTGGGGTTGATGGAGTGTTCCAGCCACATGTAGGCGCAGTTGGGGTGCGGGGCGTCAACATGCATCATGGTGGTATCGGCCCAGCCGGTGGCCCCTTCTTCGGGCACAACGCTGTCGATAGGCGCGCCGCCGGCTTTCAGCAGGTTGACCTGGAAGGGCCAGGAGCTGGAGGCAACCACGCCCTCGTTGGTGAAGTCGTCAATTTGAATGAAGGCATCGTGCCAGTAGCGGCCCACAATCTGGCGCTGCTGGCGCAGCAGGTCGAGCGCGGCCTGAAACTGCTCTTGGTTCAGGTCATAGGGGTCTTTAATGCCTAGTTCCGGGTTGTGGGTCATCAGGTAAAGGGCGGCGTCGGCCACGTAGATGGGGCCGTCGTAGGCCTGCACCCGGCCTTTGTTGGATTGGCCGTCGGGCAGGGTTTGCTCTTCAAAAACCACGCTCCAGCTGGTGGGCGGTTCATCGCCAAAGGCTTCGGTGTTGTACATGAGCACGTTTGACCCCCACTGGTAAGGCACGCCGTAATGTTCGGGGGCGCCGTCGCCATCTTTGTCAACCGTGTGCCAGGGGGCGTTTTGCAGGCGCGGGTCGATGGTATCCCAACTGGGGATGAGGTCGATATTGACCGGCTGCACCCGGTCGCCAAAGACCAGGCGCAGGCTGGCGTCGCCGGAGGCGGTGACCAGGTCAAAGCCGCCTTCGTTCATCAGGGCCACCATTTCGTCGGAGGTGGCGGCGGTTTTGATATTGACCGCGCAGCCGGTGCTGGCCTCAAAATCCGTCACCCAGTCGAAGGCCGGGTCGGTTTCGCCGCGCTCGATGTAGCCGGGCCAGGCCACAATGGCCACTTCGCCCTCGCCTTCGCCCAGTTCTTGCAGCGGGCCGGCCATTGCGCCTTCTTCAGCCATGGCTTCGCCTTCGGCTTTGGCGGCTTCGGCCTCTTGCATGGCCGCTTCAGCTTCGGCCTGGGCGGCTTCCAGTTGAGCCTGGGCCGCCTGAGCGGTGGCTTCGGCGGCGGCAGCGGCTTCGGAGCCGGCTTTTTCGGCCTCGGCTTTGGCGGCTTCGGCTTCTTTCATAGCGGCTTCAGCTTCGGCCTGGGCCGCTTCAACCTGGGCCTGGGCCGTGGCTGCGGCGGATTGGGCGGCCTCCAGCGCGGCGGTGTCCGGGGTGGGAACCGCGCCGCCGCAGGCCACCAAAATCAGGCTGAACAGAGTCAAAATAATAATTAAATTCAGGGTCAGTCGATGACCGTTCATGCGTCTTCCTCTCCTTTTGAACTGCATTGGTTGAAATAAATAGGGGCGCAAACCGGAAATTGGTAACAATTACAAAACCCGGCCTTCGGTTGAATTGCCCACAATGCCGCCTATCAGGTGACGTTGCTATAATGGGTAATTAACAACGCAGAACCGGGTGCCATAAAAGGATAACAGCTTTTTTGTCGTCCCTTAATAGTTGGTAATTTGTTACAAAATTTATCAGGTTTGCTTCATTGCAAAGCCAAAAAAATTGTTAGCGTTTGGTTTGCTACCTCCTTTGCTCTGGGGTGTTGAGAGAAAATAATTTCCCCATTATAGATACTTGTAAGTCGATGTCAATTTTTTGCGGGCGTTTATTGCCGTTTTGACAAACAAAAAGGAGCGCCCGGCTGGACGCTCCTCTGTGGATTAGACGCGGCTGAAGTTATTCTTCAATCACTACCGGCAGAACCATGGGCTGGCGCTGGGTTTCGCTGTATAACAGTTCGCTGAGGGTACGGCGAATGGTGCTTTGGGGGTCTTTGCCATCGGTACGCAGGGCCGCAACCACTTCTTGTTCGGCCCGTTCAATCAGTTCCATGTTATCTTTTACAAAAACAAAGCCACGGGTAATGATGCGGGGCCGGTCGATGAGCTGGCCGGTTTTTTTGTTCAGTTTGACTACGGCCAGCACAAACCCATCTTGCGAGAGTATTTCCCGGTCGCGCATCACCTGCGGGCCAATATCGCCCACGCCGCTGCCATCTACAAAAACCCAGCCGCCGGGGATGCGCTCGGTAACGCGGGCGCCGGTTTCATCAAACTCTACCACCGAGCCGTTTTCGACCACAAAAATATTTTTGGACGGGATGCCCTGGTTACGGGCCAACTCGGCGTGAGAATGAAGGTGGCGCAACTCACCATGCACCGGAATGAAGTATTTGGGTTTTACCAGGTGCAGCAGCAGCTTTAGCTCTTCCTGGCTGGCGTGTCCGCTAACATGCACGTTGCCCGCTTTGCCGTATATTACCCGCGCGCCTCGCTTGAACAACTTGTTGATAGCCCGGCCCACCAACTGCTCGTTGCCAGGGATAACGCGGGAGGACATAACCACGGTGTCTCCCTCTTTAATGGTAATGTGGCGATGGCGGCCATCGGCCATGCGGCCCAGCGCGGCGCTGGGTTCGCCCTGGCTGCCGGTGGCCACAATGGCTATCTGGTGGTCGGGGCGTCCCTTTAGTTTGGTCAAATCGACCAGCACGCCCGGCGGCACGTCGAGATAGCCCAACTCCTGGGCGCGCTCGATGCTTTCTTCTAGGCTGCGCCCGTCGATGGCGACCAGCCGGTTGTTGCGGGCGGCGGCGTTGATAATTTGCTGCACCCGCGATATGAGCGAGCCAAAGGTGGCAATAATAATGCGGCCTTTGGCCTGCCGAAAGGCTTCATCCAGCCCGTTATCTACGGTTTTTTCCGAGGGGGTAAAGCCGGGGTTGTCGGCGTTGGTGCTATCCGAGAGCAGCGCCAGCACCCCTTCGGCGCCAAAGCGGGCCAGCGCGCCAAAATCTGGCGGGTCGCCCCAGGTGGGGGTGTAATCAAATTTGAAATCGCCGGTGTGAATCACCAACCCGGACGGGGTGCGAATGGCCAGCCCGACTGCATCGGGGATGGAGTGGCAGACGTGGAAAAATTCCACATCAAACAGGCCGCCAATTGAAATACGCTGGCCGGCGGTAACAATATTTAAATTGGCTTTGCTGTCCATGTTTTTCTGCCGAAGTTTTACCTCAACCAGGCCGGCAGTCAGGCGGGTGGCGTAGATGGGGGCATTCACTTCGTCTAGCAGGTAGGGCAGCGCGCCGATATGGTCCTCGTGGCCGTGGGTTACAACGATGCCGCGCACCCAATCTTTTTTATCTTGTAAATAATTGGACCAGTCGGGAATGACCAGGTCAACGCCCAGCATGTCGTGTTCCGGGAACATGACGCCGGCGTCGATGATGAGCACGTTGCGGCCGTACTCGATGGCGGTCATATTTTTTCCAACTTCGCCCAATCCTCCCAATGGGATAATTTTTAATTTAGTAGTTGTTGCCATAATCAGTTTTCTCCTTGAAGTTGATTGTAGGTTGATGTTGAGGATGGCAGTCTAGCAAAATGGCAGGGTAGCAGGGTAGCAGAAAGATTTGCAACCTTGCGACTCTGCGACACTGACCTGCGCCAACAAAAAGCCCCGGAGGGTCCGGGGCCGGTTGTTAAACCGTTGTTTTGATGGTTATACACGGGTGACTTCTAAAGCCACCGGGCCGCTGGGTTTGCGAGTCATTGAGAACTCAACCTGTTCGCCGGCGGCCAGATTTTTCAGGCCGTTGCCGGTAATGGCCTGATAGTATACAAACACATCTTCGCCGGTGCCGGCGTCGATGTAACCGTATCCTTTGGCCGGGTCAAACCATTTAACCTTTCCCGTAAGTCGCTGAGACAAAGCCGGTTCCTCCTTTATCAAATTTATGTTTTATTTTAACGTTCCACGTGGCGTGGATAGAGTTCAATTGAAAGAGCAAAAAGTGTTGGGGTATTTTCTGCGCAGGCAATAAAAAAACCGCCGGGTAAATACTGCTTGCCCCTGCGGCGTTGCCTAACAAGTCAACAAGTTTTACTCTTGTGAAGAATTATACAACTAAGTTGCGCTTTTTGTCAAGTCCACTAAAACCAATCGCCCGCTTGAATGAAAAGGGGCGTATCGACCATAATTTTATCCAGCCAGGAGCAGGTGTCTTCATCGGCCTTAAAGCGGCCCAGGCGGCGGGCGTCGGCGGCTTCCAGATAGCCGCACAAAATCTGGGTCAGGGTGCGGATATCGGTTTCTATTTGGGGTTTGCTGCCCTCGCTAGCGGGGCGGGTTTCGGCCCGGCCATCGACCAGCCGAAAGACCAGCAGCTCTTCGTTGCTGGGGATGAGGGGGTCAACCACTTTGATAATTCGCTCGCCCGATATACCCCGGGTGTAGAAGCGGGTGGTTAATGCTTTGGGCAGGTTGATAATGCGGGCCATAGGGCCGGGGATAATATAACACAGGTCGTTAAATATCCAGCCGTGATGCTGCCCGCCAGCGGCAACTGGCTGGCGCAAACTGTGTTGTAGTGGGGTGTGGGCCGGGGCCATATATTCGATCACGTCAACCTTGTTTTGGGTGGCCAGGTAGCCTAGCAGCCCCCGGTAAGCTTCATCCTCGGCGGTAAAGAATTCGTGGATTTTGAGGACGCGCTCGCCGCTTTGGTTGGTTGATATCTGAAACGAGAAGTAACCCCGAACCATATCGCCGTCATCGTAAACCATAATATCGGGCCACTGGGCCACAATTTTATCCCACCACTCGTTGCTGCGGGTGAACCAGCCGTTGTTCCAGGTGAGTTGCCCTTTGTACAGAACGCGCAAAACGGGTAAATCGTCTGGCTGAAAGGGCCTTACTTTATCTGCCCCAGCAAAGGTAGCCAGGTTGCGCGGATTGATGCGGTAAAGATGCAAGTTGCTAACGGTGCCGTAACCA
Organism: uncultured Caldilineaceae bacterium; assembly: GCA_964486935.1. GTDB lineage: Bacteria > Chloroflexota > Anaerolineae > 4572-78 > J111 > CAZAPG01. The sequence goes on from CAZAPG010000006.1 coordinate 84,302, forward strand.
AATTTGTTGTAATATTTGTGAGAGAAGGGAAACAGCACCGATAGAGCCTGCTGCTCGCTGTACATGCGGATAATGGAGAATTCCATGAGTTTGGCGGCCACACCCTGCTGCCGGTAGGCAGGCAATACGGTGACTCCGGCCACTGCCCCCACACTGAGCGGCACGCCACTCAGCCACATTTGGGCCGGAAAGATAGTACCTGTGCCAATAAGCTGCCCGCCATACTCGGCTACAATAATATGCGAGGCGTTAAAGCGAGGACTCTCTTCTAGCCGCTTCAGGGCTTGCTCTTTTTCGCCGCCAAAGCCGATGGCCCGCATGTCGGCAACGGCTTCTAATTCATTGGGCAATGCGGGTCTAACAATGACCGAGTCGATATTCATTTCTCTTCTCCCCTGCTTAAATAATCGACAATCTTTTGCACCGCTTCGTTGGGGGTGCGGGCCACTATAATTAAGGCTTTGTGAAGGGGTTGAATATAGGTATCGTCAATAAAGGCGGCCAACGTGCGCTGCCACAGCCCGCCGACGGCCACAATGGGGCGGGGCGTCAACTCGCCCACCTGCACAAAGCTCCACGCCAGCGCCATTTCCGATAGGGTGCCAATGCCGCCGGGCATCACAATGACGCCGTGGCTGTTATCAACCAGATAGAGCAACCGTTCTCGCAGCGATTGGCATTTAATTTCTTGTTTAACCCATTGGTTGGCCGGGGCGGGCCGGAAATTTTCAATTTGAGAGCTGGTTACGCCAATCACATGCCCGCCGGCCTCGTGGGCGCCCTGGCTGGCGCCGGCCATAATGCCGGAATAGCCGCCGGTTTGCACAGTAAATTCCCGCTCGGCCAGCAGACGGCCCACGGCGCGGGCGGCCTCGTAATCTGCCGAGCCGGGTTTGGGGGCGCTGCTGCCAAATACGCTGATGATTTTGGGTGAGTTGGTCATAGTTTATTACACGCCCCGCGGGTAAGACCCCAACACTTTAAAAAAGCTGGTAATCTCTTGCAGGTGGTTGAGCGCGTTTTTGCAGCGCGCTTCGTGAACGCTGCCAATAAAGTCGATATAAAAAAAGTATTGCCAGCGTTTGCCTTGCAAGGGGCGAGATTCTATTTTGGTCAGGTCGATATCGCGCAGGGCAAACACGGCCAGGCTTTTGAACAGCGAGCCGGGCACGTTGTCCATAGAAAATACAATGGAGGTTTTGGCCTCGCCCTGCGGCTCAATGGGTTCGCGGGCCACAATCACAAAGCGGGTGTAGTTTTCGGCGTCGTCCTGCATGTCGGCCTTGAGAATGTTCATGTTGTAAATGCTGGCGGCCCGCTGGCTGGCCAGCCCGGCCCCGTCGCTGATGTTTTGCTCTTTAATCATTTTGACGCCGCCGGCGGTATCATAGGTGGAGACGCGCTCGGCCTGGGGCAGCAACCGGGTGAGCGAGTGTTCGCATTGGGCCAGCGCCTGCGGGTGGGAATAGACTTTTTTGATGCCGGCCAGTTTGACTCCCGGCAGCGCGATGAGCTGGTGGGCGATGGGGATTTGGGTTTCGCCCACAATAGACAGATTGTGGCGCAGCAGCAGGTCGTAATTGCGATGAATGCTGCCGGCCAGCGAGTTTTCTATGGGCAGGATGCCCCGGTCGGCCTGACCGTTGCTTACTGCGTTGAACACGCTGTCAAAATCGGTGTGGGGGATGGGTTGCACGCCGTTGCCAAAGTAGGCTACGGCGGCGGCTTCGCTAAATGCGCCGCGTTCTCCCTGAAAGGCAACGCTTAAGGCGGTGTTGCTCATGAAGGAACCTCGATATCCAGTATTTTGTAGGGGTAGATATTGATGACTTTGGTTTCAAAAAATTGCGTTTCGGTGGTTTCGGTGGGGTTGTAAATGTGTCGATGGCCGTGAACCAGGTACCGGGGTTTGAAAATTTTCATTAACCACAAAAAGGCTCTAAAGCCTTCGTGAACGTGGTCTTCGCCGTTGTGAATGCCGTAAGGCGGCGAGTGGGCTACCAGAATATCCAGGTAGCGCCCGTACCTCAATTTGTTAACCAGCAGGCGGGGCGCCAGATAAAGCAGAACGTTGGTCCACATTTCTCGCTGGCTGTATTGAAAACGCCCCTGCCGGTAGCGGATAGAGCCTTCTAAACCTGCCAATAATAAATCATCTACTTTGTAGGTTTGGCAGTGCAAATTGATACCCCCCAGCGGGCCGGTCACAGCAGTTCCATCGGCCAGATACTCTTTTTCGGGGTCGTGGTTGCCGTGCACGTATATTAGCGAGGTGTTTAGAATGGATTGAATATATTCAAGGTAGTAATAAGGTAAATCGCCGCAACCAACAACCAGGTTTACGTCGTTGTATCGCGTTGCAATAGAGGCGCTATAAATATGCTCGACAACCTTGTCACTGACAAATAGTACCTTCACCTGAAACTCGTTTGTTGCTGGCTAAAGTTGGGCCATTTTACCACGAAGCCATGGGCGTGTCAACGAGATTTGACCACCGGCCACCGCCTGCTACAGTGAATTAATCACCGGTCAGCCGTTAGCGGCCAGCGGTCTTTAATACGGTTTTTCCAGTTCAAACTCGGCGTGGATGGCGCGAACGGCTCTGTCGGCGTCGCCCTGGGCTACCACCAGCGAAATATTGAACTCGCTGCTGCCCTGGGCAATGGCAATAACGTTTATTTTTTCCCGGCCCATTGCGCCAAACAGGCGGCCACTAATGCCGGGCGTGCCCTTCATTCCGGCCCCTACCACCGCCAAAATCACGGTATCGCTTTCCCATTTAACCGGCTCCAGGTCGCGGCGCTCAATTTCACGGGCCAGTTCATGCTCTAACGATTTGATGACTTTGGGCACGTCGGCCGTGGGCACTACAAAACAAATGGATTGCTCTGACGAGGCCTGGCTAATCATCAGCACATTGGTTTCGGTGCGGGCCACGGCGGTAAAGGTTCGACCTGCCACGCCGGGGATGCCGGCCATCCCCGGCCCGGCCACGGTAATCAGGCTCATGTTTTTGATGGCGGTGACGGCTTTTACCGCCCGGTTGCTTTCCCGGCCCTCGGCGGTTATGAGCGTGCCGGGGTGGTCTGGCTCAAAAGTGTTGAGAATACGCACCGGGATACCCACCCGCCGGGCCGGGCGAATGGCCTGCGAGTGCAGCACTTTGGCCCCAAAAAAGGATAGCTCGCTGATTTCGGCATAAGAAAGGTGGCTGATGGGGTGCGCCTGGGGCACAATGCGCGGGTCGGTGGTCATTACGCCGTTAACGTCGGTCCAAATCCAAACTTCGTCGGCTTTGAGGGCGCGGCCCAAAATAGTGGCGCTGTAATCGCTGCCGCCGCGCCCCAGGGTGGTGGTAATGCCATTTCTGGTAGCGCCAATAAAACCGGTAACAACCGGCACCTGGTTTTGGTTCAAAATGGGGCGCAATCCGGCTTCGGTTTTTTGGGCGGTATCTTCGATAATTGGCACTGCGCCGCCAAAACGGTCATCGGTAACAATCAGGTCGGTGGCGGCTACCGGCTGGGCGGGGATGCCGGCCCGGTTGAGAATTGCCGCCACCTGGGGGGCGCTCATGCGCTCGCCCAGGCCGCCGATGACATCCAGAGCGCGGGGGGTCAACTCGCCCAGCACGCGGATGCCGTGACACAGCGACTCAAATTCATCGAGCAGGCTATTGATTTCGGCCATTACCGACTCGCGGGCCGGCGTGTCGCCCAAAAAATGGAGGGTGGCCTCCTGATGTTTTTTGGCAATTTCTGCTCTGGCTTTGCGGGCGGTTGCCTCGTTGCCGGCTTCGGCCTTGTGGGCGGCATCGAGCAGCAGGTTGGTAACGCCGCTCATAGCCGAAACCACCACCACCAGTTGATGGCCCTCTTGCCGGTATTTGGTAACAATTTCAACCACTTTGTTTAAGGCGTCAACACTTCCCACCGAAGTGCCGCCAAATTTCATAACAATCAGCAAGGTTAGCGCCTCCTCACTAAAATAAAAAAACGGCCAGCGATGACCGTATACTACTCACACTCTATAAAACGGCAAAAATTGCGGGTTAAAAATTTGGCTAAACCGGCACGCGCAGGGTAGACAGGCGAATGGCGGCCTCAACGCGCAGCCGCAGCTCTTCAATATCAAAGGGCCGGGTGATAATATCATCGGCGCCGGCCTCGAGGGCTTCCAGCCGCAACCGGCGTTCATCCAGATGGAGCAGCATAATTACGGGGATGTGGGCGGTCAGGGTGTCGCTCAATAATTCCCGGCAAATCTGGTAGGGGTTTTTATCGGCCAACTGGGTGCTGATGAGAATAGCGCCGGGCTGCTGCTGGCGGGCCGCTTTGATGACATCGCCGGCCTGGGTAACAAGCCTGACCTGATGGCGGTTGGCCTCAAAGTACAGTTTGAGCGTGTTGCTGATGTCCGGGTCGGAGTCTGCAATTAGAATACAGCTTTTCAATGCCTTCATCTGATTGTTTGTCTCGGTTGCTGACTTTATCTGAGTATGCGTTGAGTTAACAGATTTTACTATAGGAGAATGGTCTTAACCGAATAATTGTGAATTGGTCATTGATATGGTATAGTTGCCACAGATGATAGCGGAAGCAGGTGAACCATGGCGGCAATTCCAACCCAACCTTATGTACTGGTCATTGGCGCGGCGGGCATCGATTCAAAAGGCAAGGCCGATGTTCCGTTAACGCTGGGCACCAGCACGCCCGGCAGCGTGCGGGTGACGGTGGGCGGCACCGCTCGCAACATTGCCGATAACCTGGCCCGGCTGGGGGTTGAAACTGTGCTGCTATCGGCCATTGGCGAGGATGGCTCCGGCAAGCGGGTGCGCAACAACGCCGCCGAGGTGGGCATTAATACCCAGTATTGTATTGTCTCGCCCGACCATCACACCTCGGCTTATCTGGCTCTGTTGGACCAGGAAGGCAATCTCGTTATGTCGGTTGACGATATGAAAATCATGAGCTGCATTACGCCCCAGATTATCCGGCAGCGGCGCGAGTTGGTAAAAAACGCTGAAATGGTAGTGATAGACAGCAATCTTTCTCAGGAGTCGATTAACGCTCTGTTTAAAGTTGCCCAACGTTACAAAATGCGGGTTTGCGCCGACCCCACCTCAACAACGCTGGCCCCTCGCCTAAAGCCTCACCTGGCCGATATTTATATGATTACCCCCAACCTTGCCGAGACCGAAGTTCTGTGCGGCTGTTCCGTTAAGGATGAAAATGATGCCATCAACGCGGCCCGGCAGTTGATTCACGCCGGGGTAGAAATTGTCATCATTACCCTGGCCGAAGAGGGCGTGGTTTATGCCACCGCCGATGCCAGCGGCCATATTCCGGCCCGGGCCGCCGAAATTGTTGACACAACCGGCGCCAGCGATGCGCTGACGGCCACCGTTGTGTTTGGCGTGCTGAACGATTTTCCGGTTGATGAGTCCATTCGGCTGGGCGTGAGCGCGGCGGCGCTGACCCTGGCCTGCTCCGATACCGTGTGCGGCGATTTGAGCCTGGAACTGCTGTACGACCATCTGGTTATTTGAGTTGCGACAACTTTCCCAACAGGAGGCTTTTATGCCGGCTCCCGCTCGCGGCATGTATTTTGAAGAGTTTGCAGAGGGCCTGGAAATTGTGACCGGTGCCCGCACCATCACCGAAACCGATATTGTTGGCTTTGCCGGACTCTCCGGCGATTTTAACTTTATTCACACCAACGCCCAGGCTGCGCAACAAACCCCCTTTGGGCAGCGCGTGGCCCACGGCATGCTGGTCGCCTCAATTGCCACCGGGCTGGCCGTACAGCAGGGCTTTATCGACGGCACCACCCTGGCCTTTCGGGAGCTAACCTGGAAATTCACCAAACCCGTTTTCATTGGCGATACCATCCACGTGCAGGTCAAAATAACCGAAACCAAAGCGATGGCCCGCATGGGCGGCGGGCTGGTAACGTTTGATGCGCGGGTGGTCAACCAAAACGGCGACGTGGTTCATAAGGGCGAGTGGCGCATGTTGATAAAATCTCGGCCAGAGGCTGAAAATTAGTGGCAAAGATATATGACATCACCCGCACCATTAACCCCTCGCTGGCGGTGTGGCCCGGCGACACCCCCTTTTCCGCCGAAGTGATTCTGGAGATGAGCCAGGGAGCCTCCATTAACCTGACTACCATCACCCTCAGCAGCCATACCGGTACCCACGCCGACGCGCCCTACCATTACCAAACCGATGGCCCCCCCATTGACGCCCTGCCGCTGGAGCCGTACCTTGGCCCGGCCACGCTGGTGACGGTAGCCAAAGAGGCTGGCCCGCTCACCCCGGCCGATTTTCCCGGCACGGATTGGCGCAAGGTTGAACGCCTGCTGGTTCACTCTGCGGCCAGCGCCAAACCGGCCACCGAATTTCCGACCGATATCGTTTACCCCTCGCCGGAGCTGGCCAATTTTTTGGGCCGGCACGGCGTTGTGCTTTTTGGCTCCGATGCCCCCTCGATGGATGATGTTGACAGCAAAACCCTGCCCGGCCACAACGCCCTGCGGCGCAACCGCATTGCCATTTTAGAGGGACTGCTGCTCACCGGCGTGCCCGATGGCGAGTACGAATTGGTGGCCCTGCCGCTAAAAATTGAAGGCGGCGACGGCTCGCCGGTGCGGGCTGTTTTGCGCGCCGGGTAATAGTCCAATCATCCCCTTTACTTTCCCGCCCAATTTCAATAGACTAAATTTGAGCGTAATTTCACAAAAGATGTAAGGGTCAATCTGTTCAAAATATCTCTGACCATTACAGCAGCTTCATAAGAAAAGGAGATTAACTAATGCGTAGTAAAGTTTTGTGGGCAGTTCTGATTTTTCTGCTGCCTGCGCTGGCTTGTAGCCTGGGCGGCGGCAGCGAGTCGGCATCGTCTAATGTTTCGCTGGGCGGCGACGATACCGAGGCAGCCGCGCCTACCGAACCCCCGGTTGAAGAAGATATTGAACAAACTCAAGCGGAAACTCCCACCCCGGAACCGGCCGGGCCGCAATCGGGGCCGTTTAGCGGCACAATAGGCCTGGAGCAGTTTGACTCCTACCGGGTCAGCGTCTTGCTGGAATTTACCGGCGCCAGGGGCGAATCTACCGGCGACGCCACAACCGATGAAACTCAGGATGTTTTGCTGGAAGTCAACAAAAATTCCCAAGCCTGGCGCCAGGTAACTAAAATTAAAGCCCAGGGCGGCATACAGGCAGACGCCGAAAACGAAAGTTTCTATATAAATGATGTTACCTACACCAAAACCCTGGGCAACTGGATTGCTCAAGACGGTTTGTTGGGGCGCAGCCAATTTTCCAACCCCGGCCTTTACGCCCCCCTGCCCGATACCGCCGCCTGCAATGCCCAGCCGGAAGAAGTCAACGGCGTTTCAGCCATTCGTTGCAGCTTTACCGAAGCCGATAATGTAGCCAAATCTCTGGAAGGCGCAGAATCGATTCAGGGCGATGTGTGGGTTGCCGCAGAGGGCAACTACGTGGTCAGGTATCAACTAAAGGCCCAAAACTTGCAGCTCAAAGGCTTGTTTAGCGGCTTTACCGAGTTTGAAACCTATAACATCGACTACGAACTTTTAGACACCAATAACGTTGCGGTCGAGCTGCCGGCAGAGGCCCAAGGAACCCAACCCATCCCCAATCCGATAACGCCGGGCCAAACCAGCGGTATCGCCGCGCCCGATAGCGCTCAAATTTTTGTGGACTCCCCTTACGGCATGAACTATTTCTCTTCGGCTGACCTGCAAACCCTGGTCGATTTTCATCGCCAAAACCTGCCGCCCGCCGGCTGGCAAGAAAATTCCGCAGAGGGTTATGTGGATGACGGCTACGCCCTGCTGATATTTGAAAACGAAGAAGGCGTGCTGCGCGTATTTATTCAACAGGACCTGAACGGAGAAGGGTATTTTGTCAGCATCACCCTACCGTTTGAAGCCCCCGATTTTAGCGGCGGCGATACCTCCGGCGGCGCGGCCAGCGCCTCGGAGCTGCCGCTGCTGGATGACGCCACCGACGTATTTGCCGCCGGCCAGGTGACTACCTACTACACCGCCTCAAATATTCCGGCGGTGGTCGATTTTTATCGCAATCAACTTCCGGCCCAGGGCTGGACAGAAAACACCGCCACCTCCTTTACCGGCGATACCAACGCCCTGCTCACCTTTGAAAAAGAGGGAGTAACTCTAACCGTCTCCATCAACCAGGAAAGCGAAGGGCGAGTCAACGTAAATCTAATTCAGCAGTAAGCTGGCCGGCAACCAAAAAACCGCGCTCCAGCCGGAACGCGGTTTTTTGGTTTAACGCAAGTTAAAATTTACCGCCGATACATGACCATTGGGGCCACGTAGCCGCTGCCGTTTACGCTTTGAAACAACGTTTCGGTTTCAAAAGCTTTGTCCAGCGCATGGGCCAAATCGGCCAGCAAATCTTCAGCCGATTCGATGCCGACGGCCAGCCGCACCAGGCTGTCGCTAATGCCAATTTCGGCCCGTTCTTCGGTCGAAAGCTCGTAGTAGCTCACCAGCGCCACCTGCTCCACCAGCGACTCAACCCCGCCCAGGCTGGGGCCAATGTACGGAATCTGTAGCTGGTCGATAAAGCGGCCGGCGCCTTCCAAATCTGTTTCCAGTTCAAAACTCACTACCCCGCCAAAGGCCGACATCTGCTCAATAGCCACATCATAATCGGGGTGGCTGACCAGGCCGGGGTAATACACCCGGCGTACCGCGGGGTGCTTGGCCAAAAAGTGGGCAATTTTATCGGCGGTTTCATTTTGGCGCTTGACCCGCAACTCCAGGGTTTTCAGGCCGCGCAGCAGCAGATAAGCCGTGTGCGGGTCGCTCACGTCGCCCAGCATGGCCTGGGTTTCTTTAATGGCCCCAATCATGTAGTCAGACCCTACCACCACCCCGGCCAGCAGGTCGTTGTGGCCGCCCAAATATTTTGTGGCCGAATGAACCACAAAATCGACCCCAAATTCCAGGGGGCGCTGGTTGATGGGCGTGGCAAAGGTGCTATCGACAACGGTTTTGAGGTTGTGTTTTTGGGCAATGGCTACCAGCTTTTCCAAATCTACCACCCGCAGGTAGGGGTTGGTGGGCGACTCGGAGACAATCACCCTGGTGTTGGGTTGAATGGCGGCTTCCATAGCCTCGTAATCACCCATCGGTACCTGAGTGGCCTCTACCCCGTAGCGCGCCAGAAATTTGGTCACAAACTGGCGAGTGCGGCGGTAGCAATCATCAGTCATGATGACATGTCCACCCGAAGAGAGCAGCGTTAGCAGCGTGGTGGTCACGGCCGCCATGCCGCTGCTAAACAGGCAGGCGGCTTCGCCGCTGTCCAGGTCGGCCAGCTTGGCCTCGGCGGCGGCAATGGTGGGGTTGCCGTAACGGCCATACTCTTCACGCCCGGTTTCGTCGCCCCACATTTTGGCTTCCATGTAGTCAATTAAATCTTGCGTATTTTCAAAGGTGTAGGTGCTGGTTTGCAAGATAGGCGTGGTGATAGCGTGGTGCGGCTTAACTCGCTTTTCGCCGGCGTGAACAACACGGGTGCTCAACTCTTTATGGGTCATTGATTTCTCCTTGTGCAATGAACTTTGTTAAGGTAACTTCTCAATAATTCGGGGTAAAGTAGGACAAACTTAAGTTTGTCCCACAAACACCCCTATTTTTTGAGAAGATACTTGTTAAGAATTAAAAATGGCCTCTCATTCTGTTAAGATGAGAGGCCATTTCTGGTTAAGGCTTGCACTAAAAAAGCCTCTTCCAGAAAGAAGAGGCTTGCGCGTGACCACACTCACTCTCATCTTCCAGAAGTTATTTCTGCCGGAATTGGCACCGAAAACCGCTTAAGCAGTGTTGGCTGCTTATCGGGTAAGGTTGCCGGGGTTTCGTAGGGCCGGTCCCTCCACCCCTCTGGATGAGTAGATTGCTAATAACTTATTGTGTTTTTAACTGGCGACCTGCTAACAGGCTGTCCAAACTGGGCACGATAATACCACAGCCCGGCGCGCTTGTCAAGTCTTTTTATAAAGAAATTTATAAAAATAGAGCGCCTTCAAATCGTTGACATGATGCCCCAACCTTTTTACAATATCAATGTCGAAAGGAGTAGACCGGTGTTAACTTTGGGCGCAAATAAAAATGCCACCATTGTGCGGCCCCTGGAGCCAAATGATGTGCGTCGCCTGCTACGCTTGATTGAAACTGCCTGGCGAGTTCATTTGCGGCTGGCCCCCACCGACTTGCGCCGCAAAATTGACGTATTGCCCGGCCTGCTGGCCGAAGACAGGGTAGGGCTGCGCGGCTTTATGATGCTGGAACCAATTCGGCCCGAGACCGGTTTAATTGTAGCGGCAGGGTTGCGCGATACCTGGAGCGTTGGGGCTTACCTGGATTTACTGTTGCCCAAACTGGAAGAGTTAACCTTTAACAACAAGCTGTCATCGCTGGTGTATGTGGGCAATGCTGTTTGGCTGGTTGACGAGTTGCGCGCGCGCGGCTTTGAAACCCGCGAGTGGATTGTGGCTCTGGAACGCATTGGCGAGCAGCCTCCCCCCCAACCCCAACCGATGCCGGCCCAAATTCGCACAGCTCACACCAGCGATTTGCCGGCCTTGCTGGCCCTGGACAAACAAGCGTTTGGCCGGGTGTGGCACAAATCGGCGGGCAATTTTAACGAGGCGCTGGCCACGGCCATTTCCTTTGCGGTAGCCGTTACCGATGACCAGCTTGTGGCCTACGAATGGTGCGAAATGTACAACAAACACGCCCACCTCACCCGGCTGGCGGTGCATCCCAATTATCAGGGGCGGGGCATTGGCGCACAGCTTTTGTACCAGGCCATCACCGATGCCCTCACTGCCGGCGCAGAAATAATTACCCTCAACACCCAGGAAAACAATCACCGCTCGCTGGCGCTCTACCGGCGGTTTGGTTTTGTTGACACCCAACAGCGCATCCCCGTGCTGTGGAAAATGCTCAAATAACCCTCACTCCAGCCACGCAGCTTCCAATTCAATTCGACCCACCTCGGCGGCGTTTTGAGCCGGGTCATACCAAATAATTAGAGGGGTGTAATGGCCGGGCAGCGCGCCCAGAGGCAGCCGCAGGTCGTACACGTCGGCAATTATTTCGCCGGGCCGCCAGGCAGTGGTGGGGTAAGCAAAGTGAACCGGCACGGCGTCGGCCACAGCCAGAACCTGACCCGCCGAGTCAACCAGCCGGGCCGATACCTTTAAATCGGCCACAGGCGGCATGTCGACCTGCCAGAAGAGGGTTAAGCGCAGCGGAGCCAGGCCCGCGCCGGTGTGCGGTGGTCGGGAAATGTTGTACCCGGCCAGCGTAACCTGTGGCGTGACCGGCCGGTTGATGAGTTTTGCCGTTTCCGGCAATTTGGTTTGCGGCTGCGGATAAACGCGAATCAGCGGCCCGGCGGCCCCCAACGACCAGCGCCGCGCCGCGCCGGGCAACTCTCTGGTCAGGTAAACCGATTTGCCTTCGGCCAGCAGCTTTTCCACGGCGGCCAGCCGGTTGGCTTCCAAATCGGCGGCAACGGTTTCAATTTCGGGCCGCCGGTTTTCGGTTTGCTGAAAGTAACGCAGTAGGGTTATCTCGCCCAAAATGCCCACAATGGCTGCCGGCTGGTTGGGGGGCGGTTGTTGCAGCATGTCCAGCCCGTAATCATGCACCTGCCAGCCATATTTCTGGCTAACCTCTGCCCAGCCGGTTTGAAAATGTTCAAACAGCATGACGGCCAAAACCAGTAACATCAGGCCGACCAGCGCCGGCTGCCAGCGTTTGACCCCCGGCGCGGCTTTTATCTCGCCGGGCGTAACGGTCATTGAGGCTTCAAGGTTAACAATTTCCACGGTCTGCGGTCTGCGGTCTGCGGTTTTTAACCTTACCCCGGTGGCGCTGTACAGCAAAAAAGCCACACCGGCGCCGCTCCAGGCGGCCCAAATGAGCGCGTTAGGGATAAAGAACACCTCGATATCGGTGACATTGTAAAACAGATTGAAAACAAGGTAGGTTACAAAGGCCGCGCCGGTTAGCAGCAACCATCGCTTTTGGCCGATGAGCAGCAGGTAAACCAGCCCGACGAATCCCGGCACGATGGTGTAAACCTGGTCGGCCAGCAGATGCCAGTAGAAATCGGCGGAACGATTGTGTCCAAAGGGGTTGTCGAAGATAAAAGTACCGTAACCGCCGGCGGTCACCTGCTGCCAAAAGCCGGCCCAGCTATTTTGATAGCTGCCATCGAGCGAGCCGACGTGCCCGCGCAGCGGCAGGTAGAGGTAGAGCAGCAGCGGCAAGGCAAAAAACAGCAGGCTCAACAGCAGCAATTTTGGCCGAAACAACTTGCTGCCATAAATGACAAGCAGGTAGACGGCCAGCGCCGGCAAAAGCAGCAGCATGGTGCGGTGGTGTGTTAGCGATAGCCCGGCCAGAAAGGCCAGTCCCCACAAACCCGTTTGCAGCTTCAGCGCCGGCAGGCGGGTCAGCCAGAGCAGCAGCGCAACCACAAAAAAGGCGTTGAGGGTGTAAACTTCGGCGATGGTGGCCTGTTGCCAAAAAACCGGCCCCAAGGCCAGCAGCAGCGCCCCCGCCAGCGCGCCGGCATGGAGCGGCCAAATTGGGGCGGACGAGGGCAAACCTTTGGGCGGAGGCGTCATTTGCAAGATCAGCAGGTAAAGCAACGCTGCCGTGCCCGCGCCAAATACGGCGCTCATCAAATTGACTCGATAGGCGATGTTGCCCACGGGCAGCAGGGTGAACAGTTTGCCCAGCAGGGTGTACAGCGGATAGCCGGTGGGGTGAGCAATGCCCAGCCGGTAGGTGACCAGTTGAAATTCCAGGCTATCGTCAAAGATGGTGGCAACCGAGGGGGCCAGGGTGGCAATGTAAAGGCCGAGGGCGGTAAAAAAGATTGCGGCGGCCAGCAACCGGGCCGGCCGTTGATTAGCTGGATGGCTCAATTTTTATTTCCAGGCGACCCGTCATGCCTGGTCTGATTTCAAAATCGCCGCTGTTGAAATCCAGATAAATTTTGAACAGGGCGGTATCGCCATCTTTGGCGGATGATTCTAACTCGATGCGCTGGACGACGGCCGGAAAGGGCACGTTGGGGTAGGTTTTCAAAAAGATGGTAGCTTCATCGCCCACCTCAATGTCGCTCAGGTTACGCTCGCTGAAGTTGCTGGTTACAAAACGGAGCGGCTCAACCCTGGCAATGGTAATAGAAGCGTTTGAGGTGGACACGCCCGGCGCGCCGGTCAACTCGGTGATAACGCCATCCCAGGGGGCAACCAGCAGGGCTTTAGACAGGTTGGTGCGGGCCTCGTCAACGTTAAGTTGGGCCTCGCGGAGTTTGGCCTGGTTAACCTCTTTGGCTTCCTGGCGCAACCCGGATAGCAGCTTGTCGAGCTGGTTTTGGGCCTGCGTTACCTTGGCGCGGGCGGCGGCAAGTTCGGCCTGGTTGGGAGGCTGGCTGGCTTCGTTGAAGATGGCCAGGGCGCGCTCGTAGTTGAGGGTGGCTTTTTGCAGTTCGCGGGCTTCGGGGCTGGCTCCAATGGAGTCGGCGTAGGCAATTTTATCGTAGGCGGCCTGCGCCCTGGCCAAATCCACTTCGGCCAGCTTCAAATCGGCGGCAGCTTTGTTGATGGCGTCTTCGGAGGGCAACTCTTGCAGGCGCTCCAGTTCGGCCAGGGAGGCCTCCAGGTTGGCCTGGGCTTCGACAATATCGCCGGCCAGAGCGGGCGCTTCTTCGGCGGCAATTTGGGTTTGGGTGAGGGCCAGCGCGGCTTCGGCCTTTTCCAGAGCCAGACGCAGGTCGGTATCATCAATTCTAACCAGGGGGTCGCCCCGTTTTACCGCCTGACCCTCACTGACGTACACTTCTTCGATGGCGCCACTTAACCCGGACGATTGCACGCTGAGTATTTGCGGGGGGATGGGCAAAACTACTTCCCCATCGGCGGCAATAGTGGTTTGAAATGTTTTAATCGGGGTGGGCAGCGGGGTGGCGGTTTGGGCCGGGGTGGGCGTAGCCCCAAAGCCAAGGCTTTCGGCATTGGGAGTGCAGGCGATAAGAATTAGCAGGCCGAGGGTTATTAAAACAACAGTGGCGTATTTCATAGTTATCCTAAAAAAACTGAAACGATGGTATCCTGGTGGGATAGTTTACTCACGATGTCCAAATTGCCTAATCTTGCCCGTTAGATTCCGGGGGAAACCAGCGGTCGCTCATATCCGAGACGGAGTCGCTTAACCGTTTGACCAGCCAGGCAAAAACGCCAGAAGTGACCACCAGAATGGCAAGGTAGCCGGTGGTCGATAACCCCATCTGTTGGCCGCCCCGCACCAGCAGAAAAATGATGAGTCCAAACAAGGCCACAATCGCAAAGGAAAAAATAATCACCCAGACAATGGATTTCCAAATTGAAGGGATTTTCTCGGCGGTTTTTTGTTTGGGGAGATTCTGCTGCCGTTTCATGGTTTGTAATCATAGCCCTGAGAGTAATGTTTTGGCAAGAACCCGGCCCGGCGGCGAATCAAGGGACGGCAACTGGCAAAATTGGTATTGACAAGAAATGAATTCTGTGATATTGTGATATTGTATTACACGTAATTAACAAACAAATCTAAATGTAAGGAGTATAAAAATGGCAACCAAAGAAAAAGAGAACGGCTCGGTTGAAGGGGCTGAAGCAGTAGAAACCGCCGCTGAAGAAACCGCCGCTCAAGTTGGTAAAAAGGCTTCCGGGGCGGTCGATTCGGCCAGCAAAACCCTCAACGAGGCAATTAAGCAGGTGGAAAAGCAGGTAGGCAACCTGAGCAAAGCGCTGGGCAGCGCCTTGCAAGATAGAGCCAACGTGGTGATGGTTAGGGTAAACGACGACAGCCTTTATTACCTGGACGTGCTGGTTGAGGCCGATATCACCAAGAGCCGCTCCGAAAGCGCCGCCTTTCTCATTAACGAAGGCATCAAGGCCAATGAGACCCTCTTTAACAAAATTCGGGAAATCACCGACCAGATTACCGCGCTCAAAGCGCAGCTTAGAGAAACCGTTAAGGTTGAAGAGTAAAAAACGTTAATAAAAAAAGACGGAGAGCGACTGGCTCTCCGTTTTTTTTCTGGAAATCAAGGCGGATTCACAAAATCGTATCTAAACTCAATTAGCATGAACTCGCCCGGCAGCAGGTTGACTTTCATTTCGGCCAGGTCTACCAGTTCAACCACATATTCGCCTGGGGCCAGCCCGCCAAACTCGGTGGCGTATTCCCCCAGTTCCACTTTGGTGCCGGTCAGTTGAGGTGGACTCTGCCAGTTGCCGCTGCGCACTACTACCGGATGGTCTCTTAGCCCGGCGGCCCGCACCCCAATAGCCCCGGCCCCAATGTACGCGCTTTCCACAATGCGTCCCTGCCAGGCAAATGCCTGCGTAGGTGTTGGCATCGGGGTAGCAGTGGCCGTAGGTGTGGCCGGCATCCAAACCATTGGGCCGGACGTTGCGGTTGCCGTAGCCGTTGGACGCCTGGGCTGCGCGCCCCGGCCTACCTGCGCCGCCGGTAAATTTGCCAGGGTGGCGTAAGTGGCTGTGGGGGCAAACTCTACTTCGGCGCGGCTCAGGCCATCAGCAAAAAGTTGCAGGCTGGCGCCGGTATTGAGCGCCTCAACCGTATAAACGCCGGGGCCAAGCTGCCCAAATTCGCAGGTTAACCCCCCCAAGACCGGGTTGTGAACCACCTCGCAGTAGCGCGGCGCCCACGGCGCGCCGGCTGGACGCAGGGCTACCACCTGCCCGGCTCGGCCTGTAACCCATACTCTGATGACGCCCTCGGTTCGAGCTGCGGATAATGGCGCATTGCTGTTGGTTCGCAGCCGGGCTTGCCAGCCGGTAATGCCGGCGGGCAGCACCTCCAGGTCAAAATCGACATGCGCTGCCTGCCGGTCAAAAAGACTCAGCGGGAGGGTCAGGTTCAACCCTTCCGGGCTGATAATATATTGACCCGCCGGTAAATCTCTAAAGACGCAGGCATCTTGCCCTGCACCTCCCTGGCCGGTGATGCAACGCCGCTGGTTGCCGGTTGCACTTGTGGCTGTTGTCAGCGTAATTGGCAACCCCTCAATGCCGGCGACTCGCACCGTGAGCGAGGCGAGGGTTGCGCCGCTGTCGGTTCTGGCCGAAACAACCCCCTGCCAGCGAGTGACCGGGGTGGGGCTGGGAGCGAGGGTGGCGGTAAAGGTTGGCAATGGCGAGGGAGTTGGTGTGGCGGTTGGGCTGGGGGTAGGGGTGAAGGTGGCTGGCATGGTGGGCAAAGGCTGAACCGGCCAGGGCGTTGGAGAATTGGTAGCAGTGGGCAGCGGCGTGGCTGTGGCCGGCGCCGGGGCAAATTCTACACGGGTTTCCACGTTGGGTTTTAGCTCTACCTCAAGTTTGGCGTTGAGGCCCACCGGTTCCACAATATATTTGCCGGGCGTGAGGCCGGTAAATTCTACAGTGTTGGGGCCTAACTCGGCGGGTTTTTGGCCGGTATTGGCGGTGTTGATGACCTGCGCCAGCGTAGATAGTTGCACCGGATGGTTGTCTAACCCAACCACCCGCACCAGCAGCCGGGAAAATGGCACCCCTGAGCCGGACGCTTCGCTAATGAGCCGACCGGCCCAAACTATGCCGCCCAAAGGCGTGGCCGTAGGGCTGGGCAGAACGGTTTGGGTGGCCTGCGGTTCTGGAATTTGCACAAATTCTATAACCGCCAGGTTGTAATTGTCGGCTACTACATCCAGGCTGACCTCCACCGCCGGCACGCTAATTGTCCAGGCGCCTTTGGTAACAGGGGCAAACTCGGCGGCAAAGGGGCCGTATTCAGGTTTGCTGCCCGCCGTACCCACAATTAACTGGTCTGCACTGCGCAACTCGATTCGGGTTCCGGCCAGGCCCTCAACGCTGACTCTAAAAATAGAGCCTTCGCCTTTGGTAAAGCCCAAGATATTGGTGACTAGCCGGCCTGCCCAAACTTTTTTTACTGGCGTGGCGCTGGGGGTGGGGGTCGGAAATAGTTGGCGGGTGGGCGTGGGGGTGAGCGTAGGTAGAGTCAGTGTATCGCCGGTAGATTGAGCCGCCAACACCAAATTGGGGTTGCCAACAGGAACAATACCCGCCGCCAGCAGGGTTATCAGGATGATGATTAAAACGGCGTGTTGATTAACCGGTTTGTATTTGAACAAATGCGCTACGGCCTCCGGCTATGAATGGGCTGATACCTTGGGTATGCAGGCATTTATTATACGCCGGCAATAAGGCATCCTTCATAAGTTAGAACTGCTTGCCTCCACCGGTGTTTCAAGCTACAATCAGGAAAACAGCTTTTGGAGGAGAGGCGTGGAAAATTTAGGCGTTGATATTGGCGGCTCTGGCATCAAGGGCGCGCTGGTAGATGTTGAAAAGGGCGCCCTGGTTACCAGACGCTATCGAATCCCGACACCGCAGCCGGCCACGCCCGATGCGGTAGGGGATGTGGTGGCCGAGTTAGCCAAACATTTTAAATGGCAAGGGCCTATTGGCTGCACATTTCCGGCAATTGTTAAACATGGTATTGTTCACAGCGCGGCCAATGTTGATGACTCCTGGATTGATACCGATGGGGAAGCCCTGTTAAAACAAAAAACGGGCTGTCCGGTGTTGATGCTTAACGACGCCGACGCTGCCGGCATTGCTGAAATGTCGTTTGGAGCCGGCAAGGGACAGCAGGGCGTGGTCATTATCTTAACGTTAGGAACGGGTATTGGGAGCGCCATATTTGTTAACGGCAATTTGTTGCCCAACACAGAGTTTGGCCACATGGAAATACGCGGCAAAGATGCGGAAGACCGCGCCTCGGACCGTATCAGGAAGGATGAGGATTTATCCTGGAAAAAGTGGGCCGAGCGGATTAATGAATTCTTAACCCGCATGGAGCTGCTCTTTTCGCCTGATTTGTTTATTATTGGCGGCGGCGTTAGCAAAAAACATGACAAATTTTTCCCCTGGTTAGAAACCAAAGTTCAGATTGTGCCGGCCAAATTGCGTAATCAGGCGGGAATTATTGGGGCAGCCATGGCCGCAGAGTCGCTAAACAAGTAGCGTGCCAAAAGAATGGTTCTGTATAACAGGGGGACACTCCCTTAACTTTAGGCTCTTGTAATTTTAGGGAGTTTAACGTTTGAATGTCTCTGGTAACAACAACTCAACAATATTGGTGCTTGATGACGACCCATCTGTGCGCGATGTTATAAAAACTCGCCTGGAGCGGGCCGGCTATCTGGTAATTACGGCCGGCAGCTATCACCAACTTACCCAGGTAATGGTAAATTGCGATGCCGTATTGTGCGACATTATTTTGCCCGGCGAGGATGGATTGCAGGCCCTGAAATGGATCCGCGAGCATTACCCCAACACCCCCGTAATTATGATGACCGGCCGGCCCACTTACGAAACTGCCGCCGAGGCCATTCGCGCCGGCGCGTATGATTACCTGGCCAAACCCATCCACAAAGATGAGTTATTGCACACCATTGAACGAGCCGTTCAACACCGATTATTGGTTTTGGAAAAGCAGCGGCTACAAACAGAAAACCAGGCTTATCAGTTACAACTGGAGCAGCGCGTCGCCGAACAAACCGAAGCGTTACGCCAGTCTGAACAGTTTTTAACCACCCTGAGCAACACCATCCCCGATGCCATCTTTAGTTTGAAAATGCCCGGCTATCACATTGAGTATGCCAACCAGGCCGTTGCCCAAATATTTGGCTACCAGCCCCAGGAATTGATAGGACAAACCATTCACCACCTGTTTGTTGACTCCTCTCACTTTAATACTTTTGACCAAAAACAATCCCTGGCCGCCACCATTGGCCAGAGCCAGCTTCGTATTGAACAAACCATGCGCAAAAAAGATGGGCAATCGGTGTGGACAGAGATGATGGCGACCCTGGTTAAAACCAATCATCAGGTATCTCAAATTATTGCCGTTGTCAGAGATATTACCCAGCGCAGCTTTTTATTGGGCGTAGTGGCCCATGAGCTGCGCAGCCCGTTGGGGTTGCTCAATGGCTTTTCTGTAGCCATGCTCGATGACCTGGAAAATATTGACCACGCCGGTTTAATAACATACCTAAATATCATCAGCAATAGCGCTACCCGCATGCTAAAACTGGTTGATGAATTGTTGGACATAACCAAAATAGAACTTGGCGAGGTGCCCCTGAACATTGAAACCGTCAACCTCAACCAACTGCTACAGGCTCACGTGGCCGATTACACCTATGTGGCCCGCAAAAAAAATATTTCGCTTGACAAGAATTTTTGGGCTGAACCGCTCATTTGCCAATGCGACCCCACCAAAATTGGTCAGGTTATTTCCAACTTCATCGACAACGCCATTAAATACTCACCCCCCAACACCGCTATTCAAATTATCAGCCAGATGCGCGACTCTAACATTTGGGTGGGGGTTAAAGACCAGGGGCCAGGCATCAAGCCCGATGAAACTCAGCACCTGTTCAAGAGTTTCGGGCACAACAAAATCAGCTCCCAACCCACCGCCGGAGAAAAATCCAGCGGTTTGGGGCTGGCCATTTGCAAAAAAATTATCGAAGCCCATCACGGTGAAATTGGGGTCGACTCCGCCTGGGGGCAAGGGTCAACCTTTTGGTTTCTGTTGCAGATAGATAAGCCGGCAACCCCGAAGTAACATGTCAAACCAGCAAAAAACCAGGCAGCAACTAATAGAAGAGCTTGACCGGCTTCACCAGCGTATAGCCAATCTGCAAGCGGCGCTGGAGCAAGCCGAACAGGAAATTGACCGCCGCAAACGCGCCGAGCAAAAGCTGGCCGACCAGGCCAAACAAGCCGAGCTGCTGCATCAGGTGCGGATGGCTCTGACTCACGATTTGGAGCTATCGACCTTGTTTCAAACCTCGGTTGAGATAATTGCCAACACATTTGATTACCCGCTGGTGAGCTTATTTTGGACGCATCGAGTCAGGCATCAAGTGGGGTACAACAGTTTTGAAAACAGACTGTCTGCTTCTCAGCAAATTAGCCAAAGAGTTACCAAAAGTGGTCGCCCTCTTTTTATTGAAGATTTGCGGCTTGACCCGCAATTGGGCGATGCCTTAACCGATAACCCTTCTGAAATTTGCGTGCCTCTGTTTGACCAGGGAAAGGCCATTGGTAGCCTGAATATAGGGGGTACCACCGCCAAACCGCTTGGCAAAAGTGATTTGCATCTGGCTATCACTTTAGCCGGATATATAGATATTGCCGTTGAACGCGCCCAACTTTACACCGAAGAACGCGAAGGTGAAGAGAAGTATCGCACCCTGATTGAGCAATCTAACGATGCCATTTATTTGATTTATGGCAACCGCTTTGAAATTATCAACCGGAAATTTGAACAGCTTTTTGGCGTAACCAAAGAAGAGGTCGCCTCTCCCGATTTTGTTTTTGATAAAATTGTAGCGCCCAAAAGCCGCCGGCTAATTGTAGAAGGCGCCCTAACCGGCGACGACCGGCCCTCTAAAATATCCCCACTCTATGAGTTTACCGCCTTAGATAAAGATGGCAACGAGATTGAAGTGGAGCTATCCGTTTCTTACCCGGCGTATAAGGGCGGGCTGGCCACCCAGGGCGTGTTGCGAGACATCACCGAGCGCAAACGCGCCGAAGCCGAGCGGGCCGCCATGCAGGCCCAAATGTTTCAAAATGCCAAACTGGCCTCGGTGGGCGAGCTGGCGGCCGGCATAGCCCATGAAATCAACAACCCCATCTTTGCCATCCGCGAGTACGCCGACCTGATGTTAGAAGACACGCCCCAAAGCCACCCCCACCATTCAATGCTAGAAACCATTATTGGCGAGTCTAACCGCATTGCCGAAATTGTGCGCAACCTGCTTGAATTTTCTCGCCCCGGCGAAACGGATTTTACATCGGTTCAAATAAAAGATGTGTGGCAGCGGGTCTACAAATTAATCAATAAGTCATTTTATAAGCACGACATTCAGCTAGAGGTGGATATCCCCGCCGATTTGCCGCCTGTCAAAGCGCGAGGGCAACAGTTGCAGCAAGTGCTGCTAAATTTAGTTACCAATGCCCAGGACTCGTTGCGGGAAAAGTCCTCGCCTGGCATGAGCGACCGGCCCCAAAACTGTATTGTAATTGCAGCCAAAACGGCGGCCAATGTTTCTAACCTAAAGCTGCCCGACGGCAGACCTGCTCCCCGCGCGCTCGAAATATCGGTTAAAGATAATGGGCCAGGTATTTTGCCCCAGCACCGCGAGCGCCTTTTTACCCCCTTTTTTACTACCAAACGGGCCAAAGGCGGAACCGGTTTGGGGTTGAGCATCAGCCATAAAATTATTGAAGAGCACCACGGCCTGATAAAAGTAAAAAGTGAACCCGGCCGGTTTGCCGAGTTCACCATAATTTTGCCGGTAGAAAGCGAAGCCGGCTTTTCTACTTTCTAATCAGCGGGTCACATTCCATTTCTGCGGGACGCTCAAGCCCCATCAACTCCAGCACGGTGGGCGCAACATTGCCCAAAACGCCGTTGGCCAGCCGCCAACCCGGTTTTTGCTCTGCCACGTAGATAAAAGGAACCAGATTTGTGGTGTGGGCGGTGTGGGGTTTGCCCGTATCATAATCAAGCATCTGGTCAGAGTTGCCATGGTCGGCGGTAACCAGGGCCACGCCGCCCGCGCACACGGTGGCCTCAACTACCTGCCGCACGCAATCGTCAACCGTTTCTACCGCAATAATGGCCTTATCTAAAAAGCCGGTGTGCCCCACCATATCGGGGTTGGCAAAGTTGACCAGCACAAACTCGTACCGGCCAGAGCGAATGGCCTTGACTACTTCTTTGGTTATGCCACGGGCGCTCATCTCC
This sequence comes from uncultured Caldilineaceae bacterium, assembly GCA_964486935.1. Classification (GTDB taxonomy): domain Bacteria; phylum Chloroflexota; class Anaerolineae; order 4572-78; family J111; genus CAZAPG01. The sequence goes on from CAZAPG010000006.1 coordinate 106,259, forward strand.
GGTTGCAGGTCGTAAGTGGCTACTTTGGGAGAAGGCACCAATATTCTGTCTTCGCCTTCAAACGGTTCTTCTCGACCTCCATTAAAGAAGTAGGTGACGTGGGCGTATTTTTCTGTTTCGGCGCAGTGAAATTGCAGTTTGCCTACCTTTGAGATGGTTTCGGCCAGGCCGTTGGTCGGTTCCGGCACTTCAAAAGCGTGGTCGGGGGTCTGCTGGTCGTAATATTGCATAAAGGTGGCCATTTTTATATTGTGCAGTTGACCCCCTTGGCGCTCAAAGCCGTCAAAACCTGGCTCAATCAGGGCGTGGGTCAGTTGGCGGGCGCGGTCGGCCCTGAAGTTAAAAAAGATAATGGCGTCGCCGTTGTTGATGGGGCCTTTGGGCTTGCCCAACTCATCGACAATAACCACCGGTTTGACAAACTCATCGCTGACATCACTGGCGTAAGAGTTTTCTATGGCTTGGGCGGCGCTTTTGGCCGTTTCTCCCTGGCCGTGAACAATGGCATCGTAGCCCAGTTTGGTGCGCTCCCAGCGTTTGTCCCGGTCCATTGAGTAGTAGCGACCGGCAACCGTGGCAATGGTTCCGCAACCGATGGTATCTATTTGTTTTTCTAACTGGCTTAAATATTCTGCGCCACTACGGGGTGGGGTATCCCGGCCATCCATAAGGGCGTGAATAAATACATTTTTCAGGTTGTTGCGTTTCGCCAGCTTGAGCAGGGCGTAAAGATGCTCCTGGTGGCTGTGAACGCCGCCATCGGAAAGCAGGCCAATTAAATGCAGGCTGCTGTTGTTTTGCGCCGCGTGTTGCATAACCGTGTTGAGTGCCTGGTTTTCAAAAAATTTACCTTTGTCTATCAGCTCGTTAATATAGGTTAAATCCTGGGGAACAATGCGTCCGGCCCCCAAATTCATATGACCCACTTCTGAGTTGCCCATTTGGCCGTGCGGCAAACCCACCGCTCTGCCAGAGGCTTCAAGGGTGGCGCTGGGCCAGTTGTTCCAAATGTAATCAAAATAGGGGGTGTTGCCCAGCGCAATAGCGTTGTAATCCTGGCGGGGGTTTAAGCCCCAGCCATCCATAATAATGAGTGTTACTAACATTTTTCATTCCTGCCTGATTTGAATTTTTTTACACTGATACTTTAATTTTTAGCTATAAAAAAACAAATATAAAACGATAAAAAAAGGGAAGCCTATTGTGACAGGCTTCCCTTTTGAATTGGAGCACGGTTGCCAGCCCCGTTATTTATTCTTTGGGGGTGGCCAGGTTTTTCTCGGTAGTGCGGTCGAAAATGTGGATTTTGTCGGCGTTAAAGGACATTTGTACCTTGTCGCCGGTTCGCACATCCGCGCGAGGGTCAACCCGGGCGATAAAGCTTTGGTCTTCGCCGGCAATGAGGTAAACAAAAATTTCATTACCCATCAACTCGGTTACGTCTACGGTAGCTTCAATTAGCTGCTCGTTAACCCCCGGGGGTTTGTACTGGGGATGATGAACATCTTCTGGGCGTACCCCAAAGATCATTTCGCGGCCAATACTTTCCTGGCCAAGCTGCTCAACTTCAGCTTGAGGCAGTCGCAGGCGGACGGCGCCAGAGTCAACATACATTTCATCGAGGGTGCCGGTGATAGTGCCGCTGAAAAAGTTCATAGAAGGCGAGCCGATGAAGCCGGCCACAAAAACATTGCCGGGGTGGTCATACAGGCGTTGGGGGGTGTCGGCCTGTTGCAACACGCCATCGCGCATAACGGCAATACGGTCGGCCATCGTCAGGGCTTCTACCTGGTCGTGGGTTACGTAAATAAAGGTAGTGCCCAGCCGTTGATGCAGTTTTGAAATTTCGGCGCGGGTTTGAACGCGCAGCTTGGCGTCGAGGTTTGAGAGCGGCTCGTCGAGCAGGAACACAGCGGGGTCTCGCACAATGGCGCGGCCCAGGGCCACGCGCTGGCGTTGACCGCCGGACATTTGCTTGGGTTTGCGGTCTAGCAATTGGGTGATGCCCAAAATTTTGGCGGCTTCCTGAACGCGGCGGTCAATTTCGTCTTTGGGGGTTTTGCGCAGCTTCAAGCCAAAGGCCATATTATCGTACACGGTCATATGGGGGTAGAGGGCGTAGCTTTGAAAAACCATCGCGATGTCCCTATCTTTGGGGGGCACATCGTTAACCACGCGGTCGCCGATGATAATTTCGCCGGAGGTGATTTCTTCTAATCCGGCCAGACAGCGCAGGGCGGTGGATTTACCGCAGCCCGATGGTCCAACCAAAACCAAAAATTCTTTATCGGGGATTTCCAGATTGAGGTTGTTCACCCCAATAACGTCGCCCCAGGCTTTGGTCATGTTTTTGTAAATTACTTTTGCCATCTTGTGTAACCTCCTTGGTGCTAAATTTGTTTTGGATTGATAAAATATTTACAACCAGAGGGCCAAATCGCTGGATTGACGAATGACCAACGATGGTTTGAGAACAACGTGCTCGCTTTCTATTGGGTCGCCCCGGAGGCGGGCGGTGAGCATCTGGCAGGCTTGTTGACCCAGGGTATAGGTGGCGCGGTGAATGGTAGTCAGCGGCGGTTGAGAATATTCGGCCAGTAAAATATCGCCGTAGCCGGTAACAACCACATCGCTACCAACATCCAATCCTTGGTCTTGAACTGCGGCCATCACCCCCAGGGCAACAATATCGTCGGCGGTGATAATGGCCGTTGGGGCCTGGGGTTTGCTGAGTAATTTTTGCGCTATACTGTAGCCATCCTTTTGGGTAAAGTTACATTCTTGCAAATAATCTTTGTTTATTTGCAGCCCGGCCTTTTTCATTGCTTCTCTGAAACCGGCCAGAAAATCTGATGAAAAGAACAGGTTGGCCGGCGTGTTAATCAGGGCAATGTGCTGGTGTCCTTGCTCAATTAGATGTTCTACCACCAGCCGTACGCCTTCGGTGGCGTCGTCTGATATGGTTAAAAAGCTGCCCTGAATATTGGTGGCCCCAATGACTACAAAGGGAAACTGTTTTTCGAGCAGCAGCTCTATCCGCTCATCTCGCCAGCGGGGCCTGGCTACAATAATTCCATCTACCCGGCGGCTGTTGATAAGGCGCAGATAGGCCCAGCTTTCTTCGGGGCCGGGCGTACAGGTCGAAACCAGCAGGTCGAAACCCTGTCTGGTGGCTTCGCCGGCAATGCCGGCCAGCAATTCGCTAAAATAAGGATCAGAATTTCTGGGGGAGAGGGTAGGCAAAATAATGCCGAGCGTATTGGTGGGAGCGTAACCCAATTCTCTGGCAACTCGCTTGATATTTTCCCGGGTTTCTTCGCTAATATCGTCGTGGTTGTTGAGCGCTCTGGATACAGCCGCTACCGATTTGCCAACAGCTTCGGCAATATCTTTTAGGGTAACATCCTCCCGCTGAGTTTTGGCTTTAGTGGATAAACGTCGGCGCATTAACTAAAACCTTTAAGTTGATTTTGATTTTATACTAAAAATTTTCAGGAGTCAAATTTGAACTACGTGAAATCTGACAGGCCCCGCACGGGGTATTAGCCATCACGGCGCTAAAGCATAAAAAAAGACCTGGATTTTCTCCAGGTCTTTCTATGACTAAATAATAGGGTCTGTTCTATTAACTAGGTTGACTTTCCAAAAATAGTCTGGGTTATGCCAGCTTACCAGAGATCACATCCTACTGTCATCGCCAGTTATGCGTTGGCCGGCAACTTGTGCCCTGAGGCCCTTTTACCTGACGTGACCTCTAGCTTGCCGATGTATTTCCCAATCTGGTTCCACGATAGGGACCTCCTTTCGGCTATTTGTAGAACTATTGGCTTCTACTGGAACTATGGTACTATTTTTTTTGTCAAGAGTCAATAGCCCTACTATACGCTTACCCTACGTGATATTATGCAAAGTTCCGTTTACGTTTGATATTTGTTTTCTACTCAACCGGACTTATGGTATAATTTTCAAGGTCTTTCCAGAAAATCTTTCTTTATTAATCCAAATGGGCGCGTCCCAAGTTTTTGGAAATTGGGACACATTCGGCAGGAGGGATTCGGGGGAATACCCCCGTTCCCCCCGGTCTGTCCCAAATTTTGGGACAGACCCAATCCAAACATATGACAATTTTGACGGCTCAAAATTTAGGAAAATATTTTGGCGGCCAGGATATTTTCTCTGGCCTTAATTTGTCTGTTAGCCACGGCGACCGGATTGCCCTGGTTGGCCCCAATGGCGAGGGCAAAACCACCTTGCTGCAAATTATGGCCGGCGTAGAGCCTCCCACCGAAGGACAGGTGCATACGGCCAAAAATTTGAGGGTGGGTTATTTGCGGCAACATTCATCGCTGGCGGCGGCAGACAAATTGCTGTGGGAATTGGCCATGTCGGCCTTTGCCCAGTTGCGCCAGCAGGAAACCGAGTTGCGCGCCATGGAAGTCGCCCTGGCTAATACAACCGACGAGGCGCATCACCTTAATTTGCTTGAAAGTTATGGCGAGGCGCAAGCCCGGTTTGAGCTGGCCGGCGGTTACAATTACGAAACCATGGCCCGGCAGGTGTTAACCGGGTTGGGCTTTACCGCAGAGGAGTATCACAAGCCGCTCAAACAATTTAGCGGCGGCGAGCAGAGCCGGGCGCAACTGGCCCGCCTGCTGCTAGAGCAGCCGGATTTGCTGCTGCTCGATGAGCCGACAAACCACCTTGACCTGGCCTCGGTGGAGTGGCTGGAAAATTACTTGCAAAATTGGAACGGGGCCATTGTGGTGGTGGCGCACGACCGCTATTTTTTGGATAAGGTGGCGACCCGCGTTTGGGAACTATCTTTTGGTTCGGTTGAAACCTTCACCGGCAACTTTTCTCATTATGTGGCCCAGCGGGCCGAGCGACTTGAGCGCCGCCTCAAGGAATATAAAGCCCAGCAAGAGTTTATTGCCAAAGAAGAGGATTTTATCCGGCGGAATATTGCCGGGCAACGCACCAAAGAGGCTCAAGGCCGCCGCAAGCGGCTGGAGCGGCTGGAAAAATTGGCCCGCCCCGTTGAGCACAAAGCCATGAACCTGGGGCTGCAAACAACGCTGCGCTCCGGTGATTTGGTTCTGGCCACGCACAATCTGGTCATTGGCTACCCCGACGACGAGCCGCTTTTTAGCTGCCCGGATTTGGAAATTCGGCGGGGCAACCGGGTGGCCCTGCTGGGGCCAAACGGGTCGGGCAAAACCACCTTTATCAAAACCATTTTAGGGCAAGTAGAGCCAAAAGCCGGCGCTATTCGCTTTGGGGCCGGCGTAAAGACAGGCTACTTTGCCCAAACCCACGCCAGCCTTAACCTTGAAGCCACCGTTTTGGATGAAATTCTCTCGGTTAAGAACCTGCCGGTGGGCGAGGCCCGCAATTACCTGGGACAATTTCTTTTTTCCGGCGATGATGTATTCAAACCCATTAGTCTGCTTTCCGGCGGCGAGCGGAGCCGGGTGGCGCTGGCCAAATTGACCCTTACCGGCGCAAACTTTCTTGTTTTGGATGAACCAACCAACCATTTGGATATTCCCTCGCAAGAGATTTTGGAAAGGGTATTAAACAATTTTGGCGGAACCGTTTTACTGGTCTCGCATGACCGCTATTTTGTTGACGCCCTGGCCAGCCACGTTTGGGCGCTAGAGCCAGTAGAAAAAACAGTAACCGTTGTTAAAGGCGGCTACAACAGCTATCTGGTTTATCGAGATGCCCAAAATGAGTCGCCGGCCAACGGAACCCAACAACAGCCCGATGGTAAACTCAAAAGCAAACTCATCCGAGAGCAAACCAAAGCGGAAAAACGCGCCCAGGAAAAAAAGGCGCGCCAGCTTGAAGAGATGGAACGCGCCATCGAGCAAACCGAAGCGGAACTGGCAAATTTAGCCCAAAAACTGGAAGAGGCCAGCCTGGCTCAAGATGTGTCGGCGCTGCAAAAACTGGGGCAGGATTATCAGGCTACCGAAGCAAAACTTGAACAACTGATTGCCCAATGGAGCGAAATGGAAGTCGCCTAAAACGGGACCAACAGGGAGGTCAATAAATGGCAGATAAAATAGTGATTGGTTTAACAGGTAATATTGCCACCGGCAAAAGTATTGTGCTGCGAATGTTTCAAGAGTTGGGCGCTACCGTGATTGATGCAGACAAGCTGGTTCATCTTTTAATGAAAAGCGGCACGCCGGTTTACAAAGCCATTGTTGACGAATTTGGCCATTACATTTTGGATGAAAATAAAGAGATTAGCCGGCCCAAACTGGCTAAAATTGTTTTTAGCGACCCAAACGGCATGGCTAAACTGGAGGCAATTACCCATCCCCCGGTGCGTCAACTTATCTTAAAACGTATCGAAGAGGCCCCTACCCAGGCGGTAGTAGTTGAGGCCATTAAATTATTTGAGTCTGGCCTGGCCGAACGATGCGACTCTAACTGGGTGGTGGTTGCCCCTCCAGAGTTGCAGCTAAAGCGGCTGGTCGAACGCCGAAAAATGAGCGCCGAAGCCGCCAAACAGCGTATCAAAGCCCAATCATCGCAGCAAGAAAAAGCGGCCAGAGCCGATGTAATTATTGATAATAGCGGCCCGCTGGCCAAAACATGGACAATTGTTAAAAAACACTATACCAGACTGCTAGAAACGGAAACGGACGAGGCTCGGCCGGCTGCCCCGGAACCGGAACAAGAGACTGCCGCAGCTCCAGTCACGGCTTCGGCGATGGAGGTCAACCTTGAATCCCTCACCCTTCGGCGGGCCAAACGAGAGGATTTGGGCGCTATGGCGCAGTTGCTTATGGGCGCAACCAATAATGCCCTCAACCCGGATATTAGCGAAATGATGGAGTCGCTCTTTTCCCGGGCTTATCTGGTGGCCATAGCCGACGACCTGGTTGTGGGGATGATTGGCTGGCAAACCGAAAATCTGGTGGCCGGATTACAGGATTTTTACGTGCTGCGCGATAATTTGTGGCCGGGCGTTGGGCAAAAAATGTTAGACAAAGTTCACGAGGAAGTTAACAGCCTCTCGTGCGAGGTGGCTTTAGCCTTTGTGCAGGAGCTGGCGGGTCAAAAACCTATTGAGTTTTTGACAGGCCAGGGATATGAAATATCCGATAGCGACAGTTTGATTCCCGATTGGAAAGAGGCCGCACAAGAGTGGCAGCCCGCCAATAGTATATTGCTGTTTAAAAAATTGCGCGAACAGCGGATTATGGTCCCCATGTAATTTGCGGCCCGGTTCGGTTACTGATAGAATGTTACCCTGTAATTTCTGCCGGAGTGTTATCAAATGGAAGCGATTAAAAAATTTGCCGGAGACCACCCCCAAATCACCTCGTGGATTGTGCTGGCCATTGGAATGGTCATAATTCTGGTTTGGTCGGCCAGAGATGTTGGTTTTACAAGCGGCCAATGGGTTGCCTTAATCATTACCACTATTTTGCTGGCCGGCGCCTGCGTGTGGATTATTGGCTGGGAAGATGATGAGGATGAGCTGGCCCAAACGCCAAACGAGTCTGAAAAGGCCGACTCGTAAAGTAATTTGCTCAGACATTCAACCAGTAGGGCACGGCGCCATCGTGCCCTATTTTTTTTGCAGGCTTTCCAGATGCACCCGCCCGGTATCCTCAAGCGTAACCGGTTGGGGGGCAAGGGGAGTCCAAAAAAAACGGGCGCTCTGAAAATCTTGCGTCAATTGGCCGTTGAGCAAGAACGGCTCGCTAATGGGCCGGCCAAACCGAACGCTGCCGCCGTGCGAGTCAAAATAGCGCAGAAAATCGCCGCTGAGGGTGTGACCGGTCTGTGGAAAATAGCGGGTATTGCGGTCATCGGCGCGGGGAATTTGCCCGGTTGAAATGGGCGGGCGCCGCCGGTTGAGCAGCTCTCCCAGCCAACCAACGGTAACGCGATAGGCCGGCTCATTTTCGGGGTGATATTCCAGGCGTCCTTTTTCAAAATATTGCGCGCGCCAGCCATCAACCACAACTTCATTGGTCAGGGGCAGGCCCAAACTGGCCTCACCGCCGTAAATATAAAAGAAGCGCAAAAATTCACCCTGTACCAAAAATCCGGTTTCTGCAAAATGGCGACTCTCTGGCAAAGGGGCGCTGTTTGATTCCGGCTGCTGGTTTTGGCAGCCGGCCAGCATGTAGGGTAATAATATAAGTAGCCAAATAAGTGAACAGTTGCCAGACATAAATGATAACGTCCAATTTTAGGGCAGTGTATCAGGTGTCTGCTCAACGGGCAATCCCGCCGATTGATTTCATGTGACAGGGTAAACAGATGGTGCTATAATCGGTGTTTAGGGATATCCGGGTTGTTAGTTTGGGGTATTATTGGTTTTATGTAAATATGTTTGCGATATACCTTTGACAGTAATATTGTCGGCAGGGTATTAATTTTATGGCGGTGTTGGCAAGTCGCAGAAGTAAAGATTATTTTGGCGTGCGTCCAATGGACCCGATGAAAGATTTGGGCGGCGTGGCAGATTTGATAGAGCAGGCTTTTGCCAATGATTTGGACCGCGCCGGCCAAAACGCTTTGCAAGAACTGCGATGGCTAAGTCGCTTGAAGCCGGTTTTGTGGTGGATGATTTATGCCAACCCCAACCACAGCGATTTTCTTTCTGGCTTTGTTTGGGAAGAAGATGGCAAAATTGTTGGCAACATTACGGTTAATCGAACCGGGGCCGGCTCCCGGCGCTGGCTCATTAGTAACCTGGCGGTGGCCGAAAGTTATCGCGGGCGTGGCATCGCCCGCAGTTTAATGCAAACCGCGCTTGAATTGGTTAGCGAATACAACGGCTCTGCCGTAGCGTTGCAAGTGCGCACTGATAATGTTCCGGCCAGGCATTTATACCAAAGTTTTGGCTTTAAAGAAATTTCTGGCAAAACCTATTTGTGGGCCAAACGGGTGCCATTGGTAGAAGTTGCGCCGTTGCCGCGCAGCGTTATGCTGCGCCACCATAATTTTGACCTTCACGATGCGCGTCAGGCGCACAGCCTGGCTACAGTGACCACGCCACTGGCGGTTCAAAAAGAATGGCCTCTACGGCAAAGCCAATTTCGTTTAAGCCGTAGTGAGCGTGTTAGTGATTTTTTTCGGCGGTTTGTGGGGGGAGGCGCATCGGCTTTTTGGGTGGCTGAGGATGGTCTGCGCTTTGTAGCCACCCTCAATATCAGACCCGGCGTCTGGGGACATGCTCATCAAATTGAATTGATCGTTCATCCAGATTGGCGCGGATATCTGGAAAAACCTTTAGTCAGCCGGGCGCTTTATTATCTGTATAACTGGCGCAGCCGAAACATCGCCATCAAGCATCCCGCTGACCACGCGCAAGCCATCGAGGCTTATAAAGATTTTGGCCTGCAAGAAAATCAAACACTTATTTGGATGAAATTATTAGTGTGAGCTTGTGGCAGTTTTTTACAAATAACGCTCACTGAAGATGGGGGGCAGCACCAAAATGCTTAACTCCAATCTTTAGCACAGACTGGGTTGAGGCTCAGTCTTTTCTGTTTCAAATTATGTTAGACCTGGCTATTATCATTGTAAACTATAACACCAAAAATTTGTTGAGAGATTGCCTCACCTCTATTTACAGCAGCCAAGGCGATATTCACTTTAAAGTAGTGGTAGTTGATAACGCCTCGGCCGATGGCAGCGCCGGCATGGTTGAGACCGAATTTCCCCAGGCCGAAGTTATTGCCAGCCAGACAAATGGCGGCTTTGCTTACGCCAACAACCTGGGCTTGCGCCGCGCCGGCTTTGATAGTGATGGGACGCCCCAGCCACATTCACCTCGCTACGCCCTGCTGCTTAACCCCGATACGCTCCTTCCCCCAACCGCCCTAACCGATATGCTAGCTTTTATGGATAGCCATCCTCAAGCGGGAGCGGTTGGCCCCAAACTGGTCAGATTAGACGGCAGCCTGGATTTGGCATGTCGCCGGGCATTTCCTACGCCAGAAGTAAGTTTTTATCGAATGGTTGGCCTTTCTAAAATATTTCCTCGCAGCCAAAAATTTGGCCGGTATAATATGACCTTTGCCGACCCGGACGAGTTGCTGGAGGTTGACTCGGTGGTGGGGGCGTTTATGATGGTTCGCCGTGAAGCCATTGCCCAGGCCGGCTTGCTGGATGAAACCTACTTTATGTATGGCGAAGACCTGGATTGGGCTTATCAAATAAAGGCCAAAGGCTGGAAAATTTTCTACAATCCGGCTGTTACCGTTACGCACGTAAAGCGGGCAGCCAGCCGGCGTAGTCCCAAAGCCCAAATGGAATTTTATCGGGCAATGGATATTTTTTACCGAAAATTCTACGCCAATAACACCCCCTTTTGGCTGCATGGATTGGTGGTGCTGGGCATTAACCTGCGCTGGCGGCTTACGCAATTAAAATATTATCTGCTGGACTTGCTAAAATCCAGGTCTAAATTCAATGATAATATGACTACAAAGGTGTAGCCATGAAGCAGAGAGTCCCTTTGTACTTTACAGCCTCGCTGGTAATTATCGACACCCTGATGACAGGATTGGCCTTTTTTCTGGGCTACCAGCTAAGGCTGCAATCAGATTACGAAAATATTCAGCCGTTTTCTGCCTATTGGGGCATGGCGCTGGTGCATATTATCTCGATTGTGGGCGTCTTTTTCTTTTATCGACTCTATCACCGGCAGCGTTCATTATCATACGTCGATCAATTTTACGCCATTTTTGGGGCGGCGTCGGTGGGTACAATTATTGCCATTGCGTTCATCTCGTTTTTCTTTAAAAATCAACTTGACTACCCCCGCCTGATGATGGTTTATGTTTGGGGTTTTACTATTGTGTTCACCTCTATTGGCCGGGCGATACAGTCTCGGGTGCAGCTTTCGTTGCAGGCCCGAGGGTGGGGCGAGCAGCGGGTATTGATTGTTGGCACCGGCGAGGTGGGGCGAATTGTCATGCAAAAAATTCGACGCTCACCAGAGTTGGGGTATCGCGTAATTGGTTTTGTCGATGACTCGACCAAAGTGAAGGCCGTGCAAAACAGCCCGGTGCTCGGCACGTCAGACAACATCCCGGAAATTATTGCCGCCGAAAATGTCGGCGAAGTAATTATTGCCATGCCCGACGCCTCACACCAGGAAATTTTGCGGATTGTGAGCAAGTGCGACCAGGGCCGGGTAGCCATAAAAGTGTTTCCCGATGTGTTTCAAATTATGGCTAGCGAGGTTTCGATTGGCGACCTGGGCGGCCTGCCGCTGCTAACCATGCGAGATACCGCCATGCACGGCTGGCGGCTCACGGTAAAACGGGCTATCGACGTGATTGGCAGCGGGGCGGGGTTGATTTTATTTTCGCCCATTATGTTGCTGCTGGCTGTACTGATTAAACTGGAGTCGGCGGGGCCGGTGTTTTATACCCAGGAGCGAATGGGTTTGGACGGCAAACGATTTATGATGCTCAAATTCCGCTCGATGAGAACCGACGCCGAAGAAGAAACCGGGCCGGTTTGGGCCACCGCCGATGACAGCCGGCGCACCCGCCTGGGCGCAATTATTCGCCGTTTTTCCATTGATGAATTTCCCCAGCTTATTAACGTGCTAATTGGTGACATGAGCCTGGTGGGGCCACGCCCGGAGCGGCCCATCTTTGTTGAACAGTTCAAAACAACTATTCCGCGCTACATGGACCGCCATCGAGAGAAGGCCGGTATTACCGGCTGGGCGCAAATTAACGGCCTGCGCGGCGACACGTCAATTATAGAGCGAACAAAATACGATTTGTGGTATATTGAAAACTGGTCGCTATCGCTCGATTTTCGGATTATGATTCGCACTTTAATTCAAATTTTTAACGACCAAAATGCTTACTAATCCTTTTAATGTTTCACGTGAAACACCACTTTAACTGTTGTTGAATGAGGTTGCCTTGACTCGCATCTGTGATTATGAAGGAAGCAAATACCGGACTGAATTTTGGGAAGCCCAGAATAGAACCTACGAGGATGCCGTTGAGCGCCTGGCCATGCAAAAGTTGCTGCCGCCTACGGGCGAACGCCTGATAGAAATTGGCGCAGGTTTTGGGCGGCTGGTTGACCTGTACCATGGCTACAAACAAATAGTTTTGGTTGACTACGCCCGCACCCAACTGGAAGAAGCGCAGCGGTATCTGGGTCAGGATAAACGGTTAATTTATGTGGTCGCCAATGTTTACAAGCTTCCCTTTGTAGATGGGTTGTTCGACGCCCTGACGATGATTAGAGTCATGCACCATCTCACCGATATCCCCGCCGCCCTGTCAGAAATTCATCGAATTGTAAAAAACCAGGGGACAACCGTCATTGAGCATGCCAGCAAGTTTCATCTCAAATCGCTGGCCCGCTGGCTGCTGGGCCGGCAAAGTTGGAATCCGTTTGACCCGCAGCCGGTTGAGTTTGTTGAGCTTAATTTTAACTTTCACCCGGCCTGGATGCGCCGGCAGTTTGAGTCTGCCGGGCTGCAAGTCAAAAACAGCCGCACCGTATCTCATTACCGGATTAATTTGCTAAAACGACTTGTCCCAACCTCGGCGCTGGTTACTTTGGATGGACTGGCTCAAACTACCGGCAATTGGTGGCAACTCACTCCGAGTGTTTTCTTACAGGCGCAGGCCCAAAAATCAACCCGGTCAGATGTGTCTGGTTTCTTTCGTTGTCCGGCCTGCAAAATGCCTTTCCCCCCCTTTGAGCATCTCCCTCCGGTAGACACCCTGATTTGTCAGAGTTGCCAAACCGGATGGTCCATCAAAAATGGTATCTACGATTTCAAAACCCCACTAAATGCAGCCAACGCTCATTAAGCTATTACTATACGTATTGAAAAATAGGTTTAGCCATGTTATGATAAGTTGACTGTATTATGTATTGTTACTAAAATCCGTGTAACTTTGCGCTTGCGCCAGATATTAAATAAAGCGGCAAACATACACCGGAGGGGGGAATGTCGATGATCTTGGTAAAATATAGAAACCTGTTGGCTAAACTTATTATTTTGAGTGGGGCCATTTTTACAACCCTGCTTCTTTCCGGTTGGGTTTATCCGGGCCGGGTTATGCCCGACACCCCGCCATTGGCGCCGCCATCTGGCGAAGGTGATGAACCGGCTGAAGGAGTCTCGTTGGAACCGGTTGATGTAATCAAAAATGGCGGCTTTGAAATGGGGTGGCAACCTCTAAACGGCGTCCCTGAATTTTGGTCTCCCTATACCAATGGCGAAGCCGTAATCGGCTGGTATGATGAACAGTGGCCCGAAGCGGTGCGAAACGGCAACCACGCCCAACTAATGGAAATTGATACGGTAAACGGCGATATTCTTGACCGCGTCATTGCCGTATATCAAACCGTAGATGTTGCCCCCAATTCTGAATATACCTTAACTATCCACGCCATTATGCGCACCGATGCCCCCGAGTCGCTCAGAAACAAAAATGAATATGAAATGAATTGGGGCATCGACCCGTTTGGCGAAGGTAATTACGACAACGTGTCGGAATGGGTCTATATGCCCCTCACCGAGCAACTCCGAATTGGCTCGAATGGCGAATTTCCCGATGACAAACCGCTCTTTTACGAGGTGATTACCGGGACAATTCGCACCGGCGATACCGAAAAAATAACGCTCTTTATTCGCGGGTTAAAGAAATTCCCCACCGGCACCGAAGTAAACTTTGATATTGATGACGTATCGCTCATTGGCCCGTCGCCCGGTATGGTTCCCATGGCCGAAGCCGAAGAAACCGCCCCCACCGCTCCCGCCGACTCTGAAAACGACCTGCCCCAAACCGGCGCCACCCTTTACCTGGATGACGGTTCAGTTGTGGGTAAATTTGCTTTGGGCGCTATGGTGTTGCTAATTTTAGGCACAGCCGCCGCGGCAAGTCTGTTATTTCAACAAAACAAGTGGTGATAACCTGCGGGGCAAAGCCGCACCGCAAAAGGGGCAGACGTTTTTTGCCCCTTTTTTGATTCAATCCCCTCCTTCTTTGTCCTCTCCTACAAAATGTAGTATACTGGTTTATAATGTGCCACTACTGTTGGTGGTTTTTTATTATTCCCCTGTGCAAAATAAACAAACTATAACCAAGGTAAACAATTATGAAGGTCTCCTGTCTGCAAGAAAATTTGGCCAAGGGCCTGAGCATTGTTGGACGCGCTGTTGCCAGCCGCAGTACGTTACCCGTATTATCAAATGTTTTATTGGCTACCGATAACGGCCAGCTCAAGTTGTCTGCCAATAATTTTGAGCTGGGGATAAACTGCTGGGTTGGGGCCAAGGTAGAAAAAGAAGGAGCCATCACCGTTCCGGCCCGGCTGCTGGCAGAGTTTGTCAACTCTCTGCCGCCGGAGCGAATTGATATGCAACTAGATGAGGAGACCCAAACCCTTAACCTTATCTGCGACCGCTTTGAATCAAACATTAAAGGCATCGACGCCCAGGAATTTCCCGCCGTAGCCACCGCCACCGAAGATGACATCGCCATCAAGCTTGACCCCGAATCGCTGCGGACCATGATTAAACAGGTTGTGTTTGCCGCCGCCACCGACGAAAGTCGCCCCGTGTTTACCGGCGTTCTGCTTAAATTTGATGAGGACGCCTTAACCATGGTCGCCGCCGACGGTTTCCGGCTGTCGGTTAAAACAACCCCGCTCAACCAAAATGCCGCCGCCACCCTGGCCGACCTTGGCCTTGATAATGGCGGAGCCGGCTCCAGCCTGATTATTCCGGCGCGCGCCCTGATGGAACTGGCTCGTGTTTCTGTTGACCAGGAACAACCCATTGATTTAATTGTAACCCCGGCCCGCCGCCAGGTGCTTTTTAATTTGCAGGATATCGAACTGGTCTCCCAACTAATTGAAGGCGATTTTCCCGATTACAACCGCATTATTCCCAAGATGCACACCACCCGCAGCGTTATGGATACGGCCAGCCTGCTCAAGGCCGTTCGTATCTCGCACCTTTTTGCCCGCGATGCAGCCAACATTGTCAGGTTAGAAATTGCCCCAAGCGGCGACGAACTGATGAATGGCCGCATTACCCTGGTAGCCACCAGCGCCGAGCTGGGCGATAACGTGGCCGATTTGGATGCTTCTATCGAGGGCGAAGCGGTTGAAATTGCCTTCAACGCCAAATACCTCATCGACGTTCTGTCCATTATCGACAGCCCCCAAATTGCGCTGGAAACCAGCACCCCCTCCAGCCCCGGCGTGTTTCGGGTTATCGGCGATGAAAACTTTACCCACGTAATTATGCCCATGCACATCCAGGGCCGGTAACAGTTACTCTGGCAGTCCAAGGCCGACACGCAACGTGTCGGCCTTTTTGGTTGGCATAAAACAAGCGCCCCGATGAGTTCACCGGAGCGCCCGCAGATGGGTCAATTAAAATTGGCTTTACAGGATTCTCAACAAAACGCCGTAAACGGCAACCAGCCCAATCACCGCCCCCACCACCGAGCCGTAAATAACCTGTCGGGGGGTGTGTCGCTCTAACCTGATGCGAGACCAGCCAACCAACGGCACCAGCAACACCACCGGCCAGGTATGCGAGCCGGCAATCATCAACGTAGCCATCGCCGCCGCCGAAATTGACGCCCCATGAAAACTGATTTTCCAAAACAGCGTTACCAGGCTCAAAATGCCCACCAATACCAGCGTAACCCACATAATTGCCTCTACAATTTGCGGAGCCTGCCAGTAACGGATTAACCCCAAACAAACTGTCAGCCAAAGCAAAAGCACAATTAGCGGGCGAACGCGGGTTTCTCGGCGGGGCATGTAAATATCTTCAATCATGCCGTGGCGCACCAGCCAGAATAGATACAGCAACGGCGGTATCACAATAAAAGGGATAAGCAGCGCCAGCCACAAAAAAACCTCCAGCGGGTCATCGCTATACTGGAGGGATAAAACGGCGGTAATGACCACGCCCACAATGTGCGGGCTGATAACGTGCGATATCCAACGGGCAACGGCCTCGTTGGTCAGGCCAAAATTTCTCTGAAGCGATGCAAATGACAACGGGCATAACCCCCATCATAAAAATTACTGATTGTACTCATATTTTAGAGGGGGCAGATGCCGGGGTCAAGCAGGTTGATAGTACCAGTTTCTGAAAACAGGCCGGAAAAGAGGCTACATCGGCGCGGTTGGCCGGGATTTTGGTTTTTTGGGAGCTACGCGCCGCAGATAAATTCAACTTCGTTGCCATCGGGGTCATCCACGTACATGGTGCGAGAGGGTACAACCGGATGCTGCCCGTAGCGAATTTCATAGCCTAATTCTTTTAGCCGTTTTTCTTCGGCCTCAAAATCTTCGGGGGCCAGTTCCAGGGCCAGGTGATGCAGGCTGCGCGGCGCTTCAAACTGTTTGGCGCTGGCCGGCAGCGGAAAGAGCACAATCATTTGGGGAATCTCGACCGCCGGGTTGCCGGCTTTGAGAAAAACCGGGCCGGGGCGTCCTATTATTTTTAGCCCCAACACCTCCTGATAAAATTTTAATGACGCGTCAACATCGTGAACGTTTAATACAATTTCGGCGATACCTTTTATTTTGCTCATTGGTTTTTACCTCATACCTTGCCCCTGGCCAGCGGGTGGTCGGGATGCACTTCGATGACTTTTTTGTAAATATCCTGCGCCTCTTCGGTTTTGCCCTGCTGCTCCAGGGCGGCGGCAGCAGCGCAGGCCTCCTCCGGCCTCATGGCTTCGGGAGTCATCCGTTTCCCCAGCATGTAACAAAAGGCTTTGTAACCTACCTTGGGGCCATCTTTGACCACCAGCTGGCGGATTTTGTCCACCGTATCGGCCCTGTTTATGTCCCCCTCAACACGCTTGAGGTCGCTGTAGCTTGCTACGGGGCTGTAGGGTTTTTTGGCCATAACTGCTGTTCCTCACTTTCTTGGGTAGAGTTTTATTTAAACAGGCTGACTTGCCAGAATGTCGCGCAATTTTTCTAGCGCGAGGTTGCCGCCGCTTAAAATGAGCACTACTTTTTGGCCGGCCAGTCGCTCTTTTATTTGCAGCGCCGCCGCCAGCGAGACAGCCCCGGCGCCTTCGGCCAGGTTGCGGGTATGCTCAAGGTGCAGAACGATAGCCTGCTTAATTAGGGCGTCATCAACCAGCACAAAATCATCCAGATAGTGGCGCATAATGCGCTGCGTGTTGGCAAACGGTACCCGCGTGGCCACGCCCTCGGCAAAGGTTTGCATGTTGGCGGTGACCAGTTGGCCCGATTTCCAGCTCAATTGCATGGCCGGGGCCTGGGCCGATTGGGCCGCAATCACCTGTATTTTGGGGTTGATGCTTTTGGCCGCTATGCTGGTGCCGCACGCGCCGCTGCCGGCCCCCACCGGCACAATAATGGTGTCGACATCCGGCAACTCTTCTACAATTTCAAGGCCGTAGGTGCCTACGCCGCAAATCAGATGTTCTTCAGTGGGGCCTACAAAGCGGCCGCCGTCGGCTTCGGCCTGGCCCATAATCCACTCGCGGGCGGTATCAAAATCCCGGCCATGGAACACCACCTCTGCGCCCAGCCCGCGCATGGCCGCAACTTTGGCCGGGTTGGCTCCCTCTGGCACGGCAATGGTGGCTTTGATGCCGTTTACTCTGGCGGCAAAGGCAATGCTCTGGCCGTGGTTGCCGGTAGAGGCGGTGAACAGGCCGGCGCGTCGCTTTTGCTCATTCAAATGGGCCGCCAGATTCAAGCCGCCGCGCACTTTAAACGCGCCCACCGGATGATGATTTTCATGCTTGACCCACACTTCTGCGCCCAACAAATCGCTCAAACCGCGGTAATGGTAAAGTGGGGTGGGCTTTAAATAGCGGTACACGTGGGGCCGGGCGGCAATAATATCGTGCAGGGTTGGCATAGGGGCTGTGCTCATTGGGTTTACCTCGCTTGATAAAGGTTAGTTAGACTTAACGGGCGGGGATATGCGCTCTTTTTGATGACTCCGCTGCCACAGCATTAACATAATACCGGCAACCATCAGCAATCCCCCCAAAAGCTGCTGAACGGTAATCAGCGTGCCAAACAGCGCCAGGCTGTAGACCGCCACAAACAGCGGCTGGGTTGAGCGAATGACCGCCGCTTTGGCCAGGTCAAGATACAAGAGTCCCTTATATAACAGCACATAACTTAAAAACGGGCCAAAAAAAGCGCCGCAAATTATCCACAAACCTGTGCTAAAACTGGGCCAGGCGAGTTGCTGCGTTGCCACACCAATCGCGCCCAGCAGCAACATCATCACCATAGTGCGCGCCGTTGAAAGCAGCAGCGGCGATACGGTGTGGATATATTTTTTTGCCACCAGCGTACTGAGCGACAAAAACAGGTTTGAAACCAGCGTCAGCAGCAGCATCAGCCAGACGACCGCCCCGGCCTTAAAGGTCATTACCGCTGCGCCGGCCAGGGCAATGCCAACGCCCAGCCACTGGTAAGGCAGCATGCGCTCGCTTAAAATATGCGCCCCCAAAAACACCGAGTAAATAGTTTCGCTGCGGCTAAAAAAGGCTACCAGGGTCGGGTCGCCCAAATTGATGGCGGTAAAGAGCAGCAAATTAGCCACGCCGTTCAAAAAACCCAGCAGCAGCAGGGGTTTGACGCGCGCCCCCAGCCGCTCTGGAAAAATGGCCCCGTTTCGCATCAAATAAAAGCCGGCTCCCCAGCCGGACGCGGCTGCAAACCAGAGGGGCGTAAAGGCCAGCGGCGAAAGCTCTTGCATAGCCTGCTTGCTGGCTATAAATGTAACCGAAATGCAGGCCGCCGAGGCAAAGGTTAGCAGCGCGCCCCTCAGCGCAGATGGGCCGTCCTTAAAGAGTCTGACTTTTACTTTCAACGCCGGCCCCTCACAGCATGGCCGTTCCGGTTTGGTCATACCTGTTGCCCCGGGCCAGGGCCACGTGCTGTTGCACAAAATCATCATCAAAGCCGACTTGTCGCCAGGCGCTCACCATTGCCTCAAGCGCTTCGCTGGTGGTCGACTCATCGGTGGCGGGGTGAGTTTGCCAGCTTACCTGCCAGGCCCCGGCCTGATGCGTCAACCGGAAGGTGCGGAAGGCGCAGGGATAAAGGGCCACGGCCGGGCAGGCCACATGCAAACGCTGCGCCAGCCGGTCAACTTTGGTTAAATGGTGATGCCCGGTCAGCACCAGTTTGACCTGTGGATAACGGTCTAATAACTGGAGCGCCTCCGGGCCGTTATCGCACACAAAATTGCCCCAATCTGGATGCGAGTCGATAGGCGCCAGCGGGTGCAGCGGATGGTGAATAGCCACCAGCACCAGTTTGTGGGTTAATTGATTCAACTCCTGCTCAAGCCAGGCCAGTTGCGGCGGGTCGACCAGGCCGCCCCAATCCTCATCTTTAATCGAGTCCAGCCCAATAAGCTGCGCCTCCGGCCCAATTTCAACCGACCAGTAACCCGCCTGGCTCTGCGGCGCGGCGGGCCGCTGCTCTGCCTGCGGGTTAAAGAGGCGGGCAAACTCGCGGCGAGTCAAACCCTGGTTGCGGTCAGGCGGGCGGCGGTCGTGGTTGCCGGGGATGATGTGGCAGGGCTTACGCAGATTGCGGATGGCCTGCTGAAATCGCTCCAGTTCCGGCCGGGTGGCGGTATCCAGCAGGTCGCCGCTGATAAGCACAAAATCCAGGTCGTCTAGCCGGTTGAGCCGGGCCACAATATCGGCCAGAAATTGGGCCGAGTGGCCCGACAGCATATCGTGATGATCGCCCAGGGCCGAAATGTGGATGTCGCTGAGTTGGGCAAAGTGTATTTGGGTCATGGCGGGCACCGAATTTTTTAATAACGAAGGCGCGCTAATTATAGCACGCCCAAATTATTTTGGATAACGTGGCGTAGAGCCTATTGACTTACTCGATTGACCAGCGCGACAAACTCGTCCACGTCGGCCAGGGCGCGGTCAACGGCGGTTTCCCAAAATTCCGGCCGGGTCAGGTTAACGCCCAGATGGGTGCGGGCTAATTGCTCGGTGGTCATCGAGCCGGTATCGCGCAGCAGGGCAATATAACGCTCCTGAAAAGACTCGCCCTCGGCCATTGCCTGGGCATACACGCCGTTGCTAAACAGGTAGCCAAAGGTGTAGGGAAAGTTGTAAAACGGCGCGCGGGTAATGTAAAAATGCAGCTTCGACGCCCAAAACAGCGGGTGATAGCTGGCCAGCCCATCTTTGAAAGCTGTTTTTTGGGCCTGGAGCATCAGCTCATTTAGCTCATCCACACTCAGATGCTGGCGGGCACGCTGCTCAAAAAAGGCTACTTCAAAATCAAAGCGGGCGCGAATATTCATTAAAAAGGCGGTGGCATCATCCAGTTTGGTGCTCAAAATACCCAGTCGCTCCCGGTTGTTGGTGGCCGCGTTAAGGCTGGCATCGCGCACAATGGTTTCGTTAAAGGTGCTGGCGGTTTCGGCCACGCTCGAGGTGTAACGCTGCGCGCCGTAGGGCAAATCGCGCATCACCCAACCATGGTAGGCGTGGCCCAGCTCATGCGCCAGGGTGAGAATTCCGTTAAAGCTGCCGTTAAAGGTCATAAATATGCGCGACTCTTTGCTAATTGGCAAGCCGGTGCAGTAGGCTCCGGCGCGTTTGCCGGGGCGGTCTTCGGACTCAATCCAGCGCTGTTCAACGGCCAACCGGCAAAAGTCGGCAATGTGAGGGTTGAAGGTGCGGATACTGTCGATGACAAAATCGGCGGCTTCGGGGTAGCTGTAGGTTTGGGTGACTTCTCCAACCGGGGCGTGAACGTCGAACCACTCTAATTTGTTAGCGCCAAGCAGCCTGGCCTTGGCCTGAAAGTAGTCCAGCAATTTGGCGCTTTTGGCATCGACTACGTGCCACATGGCTTCCAGGGTTTCGGCGGTGAGCCGGTTGTCCATGAGCGGCTCCAGCAACACCGAATCCCAGCCCCGGCGCCGGTAAAGCGTCAACCGAAAGCCGGCCTGGTGGTTGAGCGCCAGCGAGCAGTTTTGGGCCAGTTCGGCCCAGCTTGTTTCAAACAGGTCAAAGGCGCGGCGGCGCGTATCACGGTCGGGGTCGTCGATATATTTGTTTTGCAATTGCCCCAAACTGAGGGGTTGGCCGTCAAACTCAACTTCTTTGTTGCCGGCCATTACGCCGTAGAGCCGGTCCCAGGCGTGGTAGCCGTCGGCGGCCAGCTCGTTGGCCAGGGTTTCTAACGCCGGCGCCATTTTTTTGCGGGCCAGGTTGCGCTCTTCGTTCAGGTGAAAGGCCACGGCGCTGAGTTCGGTTTGAGTGGTCAGTTTGGCCCACGCCTGGTCGGGTTGTTCGGCAAAGGTAGCCGTCAGACGTGTCCACAAGGTTTCAACCCTGGCCATAAGCTGGTCTATTTGACCTGTCAGTTGCAGGGCTTTGTTGTCTTTGACATTTTGCGAGACCAGACAATCTGTAAATGAGCGGGCCTGAATCAAGCGGGCGCTCAACTCGTACAGGGTTTGAATTGTCTGAACCCAGTTGGATTGGGTGTCGTCATCGAGGGGAGCGGGCAGCCCGCCGGCCTCGTATCTGGTCAGGTCGGCTGCAAGGGCGTCTAAAAAATTAACCAGTTGTTGGGATTGGCTGCCACCCTCAAAGATGGAGTCAAGCTCCCAGTTGACGCTAATTTCCATGGAATTTGTTACCTCCAAAAATTTATTTGCAATTGCGGTTTATTTGTCAAGCCTTCGCCTCAATCGGGTGTGTCCGACATTTTAGGAGGACGGGGGGTGTGGGGGGTATCCCCCCAATTTCCCCCTGTGCTTTCCACACCTGCCCAGCAAAGCTGTGCGGCGCTGGGAAAATCCTGGACGCACCCCCTCAATCGAATTTGAGTTTTTCCGGGGTTGGGGTGATATCATCGGTGGAAGGTCTGTAATCGGGCGATTGGTGGCGGAAGTAGGTATCGTACAGTTCGGCGTAGTGGCCGCCCTGTTGCATCAACTCATTGTGGTTGCCCTGCTCGATGATGCGCCCCCGTTGCAGCACCAAAATGCGGTCTACCGAGCGCACGGTTGATAGCCGGTGGGCAATTAATATTGAGGTGCTGCACTTCAAAATCAGTTCCATCGCCTCTTGAATTTGGGACTCGGTAAAGGGGTCTACGCTGGCGGTGGCCTCGTCTAAAATGAAGATGGCCGGCTGTTGGGCCAGCACCCGCGTGAGGGCGACCAGTTGCCGCTGCCCCATCGACAGGCGAGAGCCGCGCTCGCCCACGTCGGTTTGCAGGCCATTGGGCAAAGTTTCTAACCACTCGCCGCCGCCAATGCGTCGCGCTACGGCTTCAATTTCGGCGTCGGCCAGTTGGGGCCGGGCGTAGCGAATATTGTCGGCCACCGTGCCGGAAAAGAGAAAGGGCGCTTGCGAGACAATGCCTAACTGCCGCCGGTAGCTTTGCAGGTCAAAGGCGCGAACATCGTGCCCGTCTACACAAATGCGCCCGTCTTGAAATTCGTAAAAACGGGTAATCAGCTTGACAATGCTGCTTTTGCCCGCGCCGGTGTGCCCTACCAGGGCAATGCTTTCGCCGGGGGCAATGCGCAGCGAGAAATTTTGCAGCACCTGCTCTTGCTCGCTGTATTGAAAGTTGACCCGCTCAAAGGTAATTTCGCCGCGCAGCTTGCCGATCTGCCTGGCATCGGTTTGCTGCACCAACGGCTCGGCGTCAATCAGGGCAAAAATGCGCTCGGCGGCAGCGAGTCCAATTTGAAATTGACTCCAGAATACCGACAGGTTAATCATAGGGAACCAGAAGCGGTCTACGCTGGCCATAAACAGGTACCAGGCTCCAATCGTCACCAGCCCCAAATTAACCGACACGCCGCCCCAGTACAGCAGCGCGGCAATGCCCACGCTGGAGAGCATACTGAGCACCGGAAACACGTTTGACAGCACAAACCCGCGCCGCAGGTTTACCTGGTACGATTGCTCGTTGACTGCGGCAAAGCGGTGGTAGATGGCCGCCTCTTGCCGAAAGTTTTTGGCAATGCTGATGCCGGTAACAGCTTCTTGAATGGAGGCATTGACCCGCGCCAGCACTCGCGCTGCTTTGCGGGTGACAAAGCGGGCCAGCTTTCTGAACAAAATGGTCAGTACGGCCACAAACGGCCCCAGCGCCAGCAGCACCAGCGTTAGCTGCCAGGAGATGCTGACCAGCACCACCAGCAAAATCAAAACCAGTAGTACCTGGGTAAATAGCTCGGTGATGAGTTGGGCTACCTGAATAAACTCGTTGGTATCGGTGGTGATACGGCTGATAATGCGGCCCGATTCGAACTCGTCGAAAAAGGCCATATCGTGGCCAACCGCCGCCCGAAAGGCGTCGCGCCGCATATCGGCTATTACATCGGCAATCAACCGAATCTGGACTCGGCGGCGCAGCCAGTTAGCCAGCCAAATGCCAAGGCCAAACACAAGCATCAGGGCCACCAGCCCTGTAATCAACAAGGGGGTTAGCCGGCCGGCTAATGCGCCCATCCCTCTTGAAACAATTAACGGCTGGCCGGCCCCGGTCACCGCTACCAGGCTAACAAAGGTGATAACTCCAACAACCCGTTTACGGTAGGCCCCAAAGTATTCGGCAATACGCCCAATTAATTCTGAGTCGGTGTAAGCGCGGTCGTATGATTCTATGTCCAATCCGCTAAAAATTGAAGACATTATTCATACCTCGCAAAGATGTTTCGGTACGCTTGCGACTGTTTTAGCAGCGTGTCGTGCGTGCCAACCATAGCCACGCGGCCTTTGCGCAGCACCACAATCAAATCGGCCCAGCGAATTTGGGAGAGGCGGTGGGTAATGAGCAGGGTGGTGCGCCCGCGGGCGGCCCGCTCGATGGCCCGCTGAATTTTGTCTTCGGTGGCGCTGTCGATGGCGCTGGTAGAATCGTCTAAAATTAAAATGCGGGGGTCGGTTAAAAAAGCGCGGGCCAGGGCAATTCGCTGCCGCTGCCCGCCAGACAGGCGGGTGCCTCGCTCGCCCACCACGGTTTTGTAACCATCCCGAAACGACATGATAAACTCGTGGGCCTGGGCCGCTTTGGCGGCCTCTTCAATTTGGGCCTGGGTAGCCTCGGGGCAGCCAAAGGCAATGTTTTCGGCAATGGTGCGCGAGAAGAGATAAACATCCTGCTCGATGATGGAAATTTGACGGCGCAGGGCCGCCATATCCCAATCGCGCACATCATACCTGCCCACAATAATTTGTCCCTCGGTTACATCGTAGGTGCGGTTGAGCAGTTTGGTGATGGTGCTTTTGCCGGCCCCGGTCTGGCCCACAATGGCCACAGTCTGGCCCGGTCTTATCTCAAAGCTGACATCCTCCAGCGCCGGCGCGCCGCCGTTGTAGCTAAAGGTAACGCGATTAAACTTTACAGACCCATCCATAGCGCCGCTGTAGCCGCCCACATTCTGGTCGAGTTCAGTTTCGGTGTTGAGCAGTTCCAGCACGCGCTGGGCGCTTGACACCCCCGCCGACACGTAAGAGTAGGCAAACTGGGCGGCAAAGGTAGGGAACTGAAACATGGTCAGCATACCGTTAAAAGCCACCACCCCGCCCACACCGATGAGTCCCTGCCGGTACAGAATCAGGCTGTGCAGCAGGCCGGCGGCAAACAGCAGCCCCAGCAGCAATAACGGGAAAAATTTGGCCTCCACATCACCCTGCCACACAAAAGCGTCGCGCCATTTGGCCAGCGCCGCTTCAAAGCGGTTAATCTCTCTGGCTTCCTGGGCAGCGCCTTTAACAGTTTCAATCCCGTCGATGGCTTCGGCCAGGGTGGCGTTGAGGTTGCCAAACTCGCGGCGCACAGCCTCGGTGGCCGGGCGCAGGCTCAACAGGTAATTGCGCAGCAAAAAGCCGTAGACCAGGGCGTACAAAAAAGGTGTCAGCAATAATTGCGGGTGAATAGACGGAACCAGAAAGAAAGGCGCTATCAAAAAAAAGACCGAGCCAATGACTAGGTTAACGCCGGGGTTGAACAGCAGGTTGATTTCGCGCACATCATTGGTGGCGCGGGCCATCAAATCGCCGGTGGCGTGGCTATCGTGAAAGGACATGCTTTTGCCCACCAGGCTCAGGTACAGCTCGTCGCGGGCGTCTCGTTCGACCTGCTGGCCGATGATTTCGCTGCAAAAGTTGCGCATCAACATCAACACGCCACGGATAAGCTGCGAGGCAATCAGCGACAGCGCCACCCAGCCCAGCATTTTTACATCGCCGGAGTTAACTATTACATCAAAAGCCCAGCCGGTGTGGGTAGCCACCAGCCCGGCGCCAATGCCGTTGCCAAACGCGCCCACAATCACGCCCCCCAGATAGAGTTTGTGCCGCAGCGCGTGCGACATTAACCAGCCAACAGGGCTACGCCGGTCTGACTCCCAGGTGCGGGCCACCGAAAACTCAGCCGGGGCGGTGGTTGATAAAGTTGTCATGAGAACTCCCTTGCTTATAAAACGGAAAACGTGAAGCGCGAAGGCGTGTTGGGCCTCACGTTTCACGTTTTCACAGCACTGTGCTTAGATATTTGTCTAATATATTTTTATTATGGCACAAGTGGGCTAAATATGGAAAATTGCCTTGTAATTTGGGTCGGTAATAGCCGGGCGGTTGAGGGTAAAGGGAGCAATGGGGTATTGAGTCTGGCCATCGAGGGCCAGTTCGCTTAAAATTTTGCCCAACAGGCTGGCAAATTTGTAGGCGTGTCCGGCCCCCACACAAATTAAAATTTGGGGGTGCTCCGGCAATGAGTCGATTACAAAGTTGCGGTCTTTGGGCATGGCGTACAGGCAGGTTTTAGTGTAGAGTTTTGGCCCCAAAAAACCGGGAATATATTTTTGCAGCCAGTCTTCCAGCCGGTGTTCTCGCTCCTGGTCGGCCTGGTAGGTGCGGGTGTCAACTGTAACCGCCGGGCCGGAGGCGTCGATAGCGGCTTTGGTTGCCACCTCGCCGTAAATGGGGAAGCCGTAAAATACATCCTGGCCGTGCCAGATAAAAATGGGAAAGTTGCCCACCGCAAACTCTTTCAGGTTGGGGGTGGCGTAATAAGTAACCTGCTCCTGGGTAACGGTGATGCTCAGGTTGAGGCCCACGCCGGCCAGCACCCGGTCGGTCCAGGCCCCGGCGGTAATAATCAGTTTTTGGCAACTAAAGCTTTGCCCATCTTTGGTTTTTATTTCTACCCCGCCCGCAAAAGGGCGGATGTCTGCCACCGGGCAACAGTCGATGATGGTTGCGCCGTGGTAGCGGGCCATGCCAATGTGGGCGGCGTTGCCTTTGGCGGCGTCGGCAATGCCGGTATCGGCCTGCCACAGGGCGTCCACCTCGTGAGTCAGCTTGAATTGAGGGTAGCGACGCATCACTTCATCAGCCCCAAAACGCTCGTAGGGAATGTCGGCGGCGTCCATAGCGCGGGCGTAGGTTTCAATATCTTTTTGGGCCAGGCCATCTTTGGTGGCTAACTCAATGCTGCCGGTTTTGGTAACGACCCTCACCGCCGACTCTTCTTCTAAAGTGGCCCAGGCGGTATAGGTGTGGGGCGTCAGGCGGGTATAATCCTGGTGGTGGTAGGTCAGCCGGATAATGCGCGAGTGGTCTTGCGAGCCGCCGTGAACGTGGCCCAGTTCAAACTGCTCCAGCCCCAGCACCTCGGCCCCGGCTCGGCGAGACAGCCAGTAAGCCGCGCCGCTGCCAATGCCGCCGCAACCCAAAACGATGTAATCGAAGTTTGTTTTCATGTGTTGGCCTCCTGTGAAAATAAAGTTACACGGAGTTACACAGAGCCATCACGGAGAGACGCAGAGAAATATTATAGAAAACTTTGTGTCGCTCTGTGTCTTCTTCGTGTTCTCTGTGTTCCCGCCTTTCATTCCTCGTTGTCGCCCCGTCAGGGACTGTCCGACTCTTTTGTAAATTCAGTCGTCAGTAATCAGTAATTTGGTAATTAGGGGCAGTTTGCTTTTGCGCCGCAAACAAAAACCTGAAACCCGCTAACTATACAACTCCACACCCTGCAATTCCTGCGCCCGCCGCTGAACGTAATGTTCGATGGCTTCTTTCAGGCCGGGGTCAATGGGAGGCGCTTCGTATTGGGCCAGCAGTTGCTTCCAGAGCAGGTTGGCCCGTTTAGCGGCGTCGAAAGCGCCGGCCTCTTTCCAGGTGTCGTAATTCAGGCGGTCGGCCAGAAAGGGCTGGTAAAATTCGGTGCTGAAGCGGGCCTGGGTATGGGGCGTGCCAAAGTGATGCCCCCCCGGCCCCACGGCGGCAATCATATCCAGGGCCAGGGTGTCGTCGTTGATTTCCAGCCCGCGCAAAAAATGCTGGAACATGGCCAGGTTTTCGGCATCGAGCATGAACTTTTCAAACGATACGGTCAGCCCCCCCTCAAGCCAGCCGATGGCGTGCATCACAAAGTTGGTGTGGGCCAGCACCGCCGGCCAGATGGTCCACATAGTTTCATAGGCGGCCTGGGCGTCGGGGGTTTTGGCCGTGTTCAGGCTGCCGCTGCCGCGATAGGGCAATTGGTAGCGACGGGCTAGTTGCGCCCCAATGGCCATAGCCCAGGCCCCTTCGGGCGTGCCAAAGGCGGGGCTGCCGCTTTTCATATCAACATTGGTGGTGAAGCCGCCATAAATTACCGGCGCGCCGGGCCGGGCCAACTGCGCCAGGGCAATGCCGGCCAGGGCTTCGGCGTTTTGTTGGGCCAGCGCCGAGGCCAGGGTGATGGGACTCATCGCCCCGGCCAGAATAAAGGGGGTGATGATGGTAATTTGCCCGGCCCGGGCCAGGGTAATCAGGCCGCCCAGCATACGGTCATCGTAGCGCAGCGGGCTGTTGACGTTAATGATGCCGGCCAGCACCGGCTCGGCGGGCAGGGGGTCGCCAAAAATTAATTTGGCTACGTTGAGCGCGTCTGTGGGAATGGTGCGGCCGTGGGCGGCTTCCATCAACGCCTTATCGGTCAGGGTGCTGCTCAGGCGCAGGCGGTGCAGGTGGCGGGTTGACACGCTGATATCGTGCGGCACAATCAGTTGCTCTCCGGCCACATGCAGCACATTGCACATTTGCACCAATTTGGAGAATTTCTCGTAATCTTCCAGCCGACCGGGGCGGCGGCCCATCTCTTGATTAGCCACAAAAACGGTACCGCCCTGCGGCGCAAAGTTGATAATATTTTGGCCAATGTTCAGATTTTTGGCCGGGTTTCTGGCCAGCCAGGTGAACGAGGCCGGCGCTTTGGCCACCAGTTCCAGCACCAGCCCGCGCTCCGGCCAGACATGCTGGGCGGCGCGGTCAACTTTGGCCCCGGCCTGCT
Organism: uncultured Caldilineaceae bacterium; assembly: GCA_964486935.1. Classification (GTDB taxonomy): domain Bacteria; phylum Chloroflexota; class Anaerolineae; order 4572-78; family J111; genus CAZAPG01. The sequence goes on from CAZAPG010000006.1 coordinate 134,612, forward strand.
GCCACAGGTCAAGCGCCTCATCATCCAAAAAATCCAGCCCTACATCTTCTAAAATGCGCATCGAGGCATTGTGCAACTGCTCCAACTGCTCTGGCGATATCAATTGCAGCGGCAATAGCGGGTTTTTTATTTGTTGAAAAGGGATGGATAAAAATGGCGACTGGGCGCGCTGCTGGCGCTGCCGGGCGCGTCGTTCGGCGCGATTGCCTCTTGGCATGGTTTCTCTCCACGTTGAGATTTTTTGGGTTCAATCGGTGTCTATGGGTAGATTATTTTTAACCCGCTGCAACTCATTATCCAGCCGCAGCCGGGGGCGCTGCACCACCACCGATGGCGCTATCAAATTGAAATCGTCAATTTTGCGATTGAGTTTAACCAGTTCCGCTTCAAATTGGGCTATAGCCGCCTGCCATTTTGACTCGTTGCGGCTGCGTTGCTGCCAGGCCCGGCGCAGGCGCTGGCGCAGCCGGGCCATATCTCGCCGGATATCTTTATTACGCTCAATCCATTCCGGGGCAAAACCGTTGTTTTTCAACAGGCCATAGGCCAATTCCTGACCCGGCTCCAAATAGGGGTTGTCCTCAAATTTTAGGGGCTTGCCTTTGCCCGGCAGGTTATCAAACGCGCCATTGGCCATGGCCTCCTGAATAATCTGCTCGACCAGTATTTGCCGCGCCCACTCCCTGTCTCTGGCCTGTTTGGCCGCCTGCTTGCTATCGGCGGGTTGCGCGCCATGCGATGGCTCTGCGGGTGGATATGGTTTTGGTTTCAATGATGACATTCACCTTCACCTGTGCCCAAGTTTCAACATTATAGCACAACTCAAGCCCAGGTTGGCAAACTTTTTGTAACTTTATATCATGGAGGTAACATCGACGCGTCTTAATGAATGAAAACCACGTTCCACGTAACGTGGAACGTAACTACCACGTACCGTCAGGGTAATCAAGTAGCTATTTTGTTGAGGAGGCCATCGCTCATGCCCAAAGAAGTATTGCAAGAGGGTATCGCCCTGATTTTGTGGCTGCAAAGCTGGGGAAATTGGCTGGCGGGGCCAATGAATCTGTTCACCTTCATCGGCAATGCGGAGTTTTTTCTGCTGATTATGCCGGCGCTTTACTGGTGCTGGGACAGCCGGCTGGGCTTACGAGTCGCCCTGATTTTTTTGCTGAGTACGGCTATCAACTTGCTGCTAAAAATAATCATTCACAACCCGCGCCCCTACTGGCTTGACCCGCAAGTGCGGCTGCTAACCAGAGCCGAGTCTTCTTTTGGCATTCCTTCGGGCCACGCCCAAAATGCGGTGGCGGTGTGGGGGTTGCTGGCAGCCTACTTTCAAAATGGATGGGGCTGGACCGCAGCCACCCTGTTGATATTTTTGATTGGCCTGTCGCGGGCGTATCTGGGCGTCCACTTCCCCAGCGATGTTGTGGTCGGTTGGGCCATCGGCCTTATTATTTTGATGGCGTTCCTAAAATTAGAGCGACCCGCGCTCAGCCAATTCAACCGGCTAACCCGGCCCGGCCAAACCGGGCTGTTGTTTGCCCTGTCGCTGCTTATTATTTTGGTGGGTGTGAGTTTTGTCAACCAGGTTAACGCTGCCTGGCCGCTGCCGCCAACCTGGGCCAAAAACGCGCTGCTTCAAGCGCCCAACAATCCCATTGGCCCCCTCTCGCTGGCCGATATCATCATCACCGGGGCTACGTTTTTTGGCCTGACCGGCGGGGCCATCTGGTTTAACGCTCGCTATCATTTTGAGGCCGGCGGCCCGTGGGTCAAACGGTTGGGCCGGTATTTGGTGGGAGTCTTTGGCGTGTTTATTTTGTGGCAGGGATTGGGAGCGCTGTTCGACCTGCTGGCCGCCGACGAGTCAATAACCGGCTACCTGCTGCGCTACATTCGATACGGACTCATCGGGGCGTGGGTCTCGGCGCTGGGGCCGCTGGTTTTTCTGCGGCTGGGGCTGGCCGAGGGGAAGGGGGTAGTAAATAGTAATTGGTAATTGGTTATTACCGCTAATTGCCCATTACTGTTTACTGATAACTATGATAAAAACCGCTATATTGATTCTAATAACCATCACCGTTCTGGCCGGTTTGTTGGCTCTGATCGTCCGGCTCATCACCTTTCACCCGGCTGCCGAGCAGGCAGAGCCAATCACCTGCGCCAATGACGCGCCTAATCTGCAACCCGGCCAAACGTTGAAAGTGCTCACTTACAACGTGCAATATCTGGCCGGTAAAAATCACTTTTTCTGGTACGAGGGTGGAGATGACAGGCGGGCCACACCTGAAGAAATAGCTGAAACCGCCCAAAAAATCGCCCAACTCATCCGGCGGGAAAACCCCGATATCATTTTGCTGCAAGAGCTTGACGACGGGGCCAAACGCACCGATTACCAGGACCAACTGACCCTGCTGTTACATCATCTGCCGCCCGATTACCGCTGCTACACGTCGGCCTTTTACTGGCAGGCGGTCTTTGTGCCCCACCCGTCTCTGATGGGGGCCATCGGCCACAAGCTGGCCGTAGTCTCCAAATACAAAATCAATGCGGCCACCCGCTACCAACTACCGCTGGCCCCCACCAACCCGCTGACGCGCCAGTTCAGCCCTAAGCGGGCAATTTTGGAAACCCGGCTGCCGGTGGCGGGCGCGCCGGATTTGGCCGTGCTGACCACCCATCTGGAGGTGGCCGACCGGGGCGCAGCAGTGATGCAGCAGCAGGTGGCTATGGTTGACGCCCGGCTGCGCCAACTCAACCGGGCCGGCCACCCATGGCTCATCGGCGGCGATTTCAACCTGCTGCCGCCGGGCCAACGCGCCCACCTGCGGGCCGACCAGCAGCCCTTCTTTCGGCCCCAAACCGAGTTGCAGCCCCTGTTTGAAACGTACCAGGTTATCCCCGGCCCGGCCCAAACCGGCGGGGATGACGCCCCGCAGTGGTTCACCTTTTTCTCCAACAACCCCAGCCTCACCGGGCCAGACCGCACGCTGGATTACATCTTTTTTGCCGACACGCTGGAATTGCTCAACGGCTACGCGCGCCAGGATGCGCTGGCCCTGGCCGCCTCGGACCATTTGCCGCTGGTGGCGGAGTTCCGGCTACCCTGAACCGGCCGCAGACCGCGGCCCGCGGTTGGCGGTTGCAATTACAGCAGCCGCAGCAGCGGGCTGATGGTTTTGCCGGAGTGGATGCGCCAAATCACCTCGGCCAGCAGCGGGGCAATGCTCTGAATTTTGAGCTTGGGGTGTTGCCGTTCCGGTGGGGTGTAGATGGTGTCGGTGGTGATCAGTTCCGCAATTTCCGGGCGGTTCAGCCGCGCCAGGGCGGTGGGCAACAGCACCGGATGGGTGATAGACAGGTAGACCGGCGGTTCGGCGCCGGCCTCGACCAGCGCCGGAATCTGGTCGAGCACGCTGCCGCCGGCAATCATATCGTCAATTAAAATGGCGGTTTTGCCCTGAATGTCGCCCACCACGGTAGTGGTTTTGGTTTCAGAAAAACCCAACCGGCGTTTGTGCATGACCACCAGCGGCAGTTCCAACTGCTCGGCATATTTGCCGGCCAGCCGCGCCCGGCCCACATCGGGCGAAACAATGACGGCCCGGTCGGGGGCAAAGCGCGGGTCATCCCGAAAATAGTCGGCCAGCGCCGAGAGCGCGGTCAGCGGGTCAACCGGAATTTCAAAAAACCCCTGAATTTGCAGCGAGTGAATATCCACATAAATCACCCGGCTGGCGCCGGCCACTTCCAGATGGCGGGCGACAACTTTGGCGCTAATCGACTCGCGGCCCTGGGCCATGCGGTCTTGCCGAGCGTAGGGAAAGTAGGGAATCACCACATTAATTACCTGCGCCGAGGCCCGCCGAAAGGCGTCAATCATCAGCAGCAGTTCCATAAAATTATCATTAACCGGCGCGGCGCAGGGTTGAATAATAAAGACATCCTGATGGCGCACCAGCTCTTTTATTTGCACGTGAATTTCACTATCGGGCAAATGGGTAATGGTCAGGGGTGATAACTCGATGCCCAACTGCCGGGCCACAGCCTGGGCCAGGGGCCGGTTGGCGCTGCCGGAAAAGAGGCGCAAATCTTGGGGGGCGGGTAAGGGTTCATTCATCATTTCTCCTCCTCAAGCCAGGTCTATCCAAACTCTAACATAATTTATACCTTTTTCCTACAGATTTCCATGTTTTACGTGCTATATTATCCGGTGGATATTGCTTGTTTGATGAAGCTTTATGGAAAGGAACCCATGTACAGCAAAGCCGACACCCATATACACACCACCGCCAGCGATGGCCTGTCATCCCCGGAAGAAACGGTTGAATATGTGGTAACTCAAACCAGCCTGCGCCTGATTGCCATTACCGACCACAACACCACCGATGGGGCTTTTTTGGCCCGCGAGCATGCCTTGCGCCGGGGTTTGCCCGTAGAGGTGATTATTGGGCAAGAAGTAACCACCGGCGAGGGCGATGTGGTGGGCCTGTTTTTAACCCACACCCTGCCCAAATTTCTAACCGCGGCCCAGGCCATTGATGCCATTCACGCTCAAGGTGGGCTGGCGGTGGCGGTGCATCCTTTTAGCCGCTGGAATACCCTGAACAATATGAAAGGCGTTGGCGCAAAAATTTTCAGCCTGCCCTTCGACGCGGTTGAGGCGCGCAACGGCTTCCCCACCAATATTATCAGCAACCCCGTGAGCATGTGGCTCAACCGCACGGCGGGCCAGTATTTGCCAGAGCTGGGCGGCAGCGACTCCCACGCGCCCTTCACTATTGGGCAGGCTGCCACTTTGTTCCCCGGCCGCATGGCTGCCGATTTTAGGCGGGCGGTTGAAAGCGGCGCGGTGCAGGCCATTGGGCCGCTATGGACGCCGTTGGCCCTGGCCCGGCTGTCGAGATTTTTGTTAAAACACGGCCTGCCCCAGCGCCAGCCGGCCTACTCCGATTGAGCCAGGCTCACCAGTTTTTGCGCCAGTTAGCCACAATAATAGACTCATCAATTGTTGTTTCTACCTCTATCGCCTGCGAAAGAGGCGCACCGGCTGTGACGCCATCGCTGGATGTGACCACTGTTAAGAACCATTTGCAAGCAATAGGATACCTGGCCAGGGTAATGTCGTAAAAGCCGGGCGGGTCGTAGGCGCTATCGTGCCGCTGCGGGTTAGGAACCGGCCCGGATGGATTGGATAGCACCCGGTAGCTGCCGCACTGGGCTTCAACATAAACGCCGTTGACCGGGTTGCCCTCAACATCGGTGATGGTGCCCAAAAAGCGGGTCAGGCCGTAGTTGGTATCGCTCCACCAGCCGGTCGGCTCAAACTGATACAGGGGCCGGGTGGGCGTGGGGGGGATGGGCGTCGCCGTCGGCTCCGGCGGGGCCGGCGTTTGAACCACCGGCACTCCCTCAACCGCCCTGGCCTGCGCCACCGAACCGGCCACCCAGCCCGTCGAACCATCGCCCAGTTGTACCTGCCACCAACTGGCCGGCTCATTTCGACCCGTGACCGGCAGCGGGCTGTCCGGCAGCATGGTTCCAATCACCGGGTAGTCGGTACCCGGCCCGCTCCGCACGTTTACCGTAATGCTTGAGACCACCTGCGGCCGCACCGGCGTGGGCGTAGCCGTTGGCGGCGCAGGGGTGGGTGTTGGTGGCGGTTGCGTTGGCGTTGAGCTGGGCGTTGCTGTAGGATCAGGGGTTGGGAGCAACGGCGTTACCCCGGCTACCACCAGCGTGGTGGGTGTTGGTGTTGGCGTAAAAGTAGGCTCCGGCGTTGGGGTATTGACCACCCGGCGGTTGGCCGTTTCTTGAAACAGCCAGGTAAAAAACAGGGCAAAGATAAAATAGGCCAGCACAATTAAACCGGCAACAATACTCCACAGCAAAATCTTCTTCATCTTTCTTCAACTCCAGGCTTTCATTGAAGAAATTCAGCCAGCCGCTTTATGAATTGGGCGGGGCGTTCTAAATGAATATTGTGCCCGGCATCAGGCACAATTTCAACCGTTGCGCCCGGAATTTTGGCGGCCATTTGTTGCACAATGGCGCAATATTTGGCATCGAGCGCGCCGGCCAGCAGCAAGGTGGGCATTGTCAGGCGGTCCAGATGGCCCCACAGGGAGGGCTGCCGGCCCGGACTCAACTCGCGGATGACTCTGGCCATCCAGCGGGGCTGATTTTGCCGGCGGCCGGCTTTGGCCGACTCTAGCAAGCGGGGCCGATTTTGCAGCGACTGAAACAACCCCTGTTGATACCACCGTTCAACAAAAACCTCCATGCCCTGCGAGTCCAGCATCTCGGCCCAGCGGTCATCGGCAGCGGCCCGCGCCTGCCGGGCCTCCGGCTGCTCCAGGCCGGGGTTGGCGCTTTCTAAAATCAGCCGGCCAATGTTGTGCGGAAATTTTAGCGCGGTATAAAGCGCCACCCGCCCCCCCATTGAATAACCGACCACAGTTACATTTGCCAACTGAAGCCGCTCCACCAAAGTAATCAATTCCGAACTCAGCATGTCAAAATTAAGCGGTTCAGACCGGGACAAATTTACATTTTTTCCATGGCCGGGCAGGTCGGGCAGCAGGCAAAAATAGCGGCTGGACAACTGACCGGCAACCGGCAGCCAGTCGCCCCCCAGCCCCATGAAGCCGTGCAAAAAAATTACCGGGGGTTGATGCGGTTCTCCAACGGCCTGATACGGCCACAACAGCGATTGATTCATCTTGCCAGCTATTTTAAAGCTTGTGGACTATTTTCCTAATTTTAGGGGTTGTGTTTAAGGAGCGGATAGGGCTATCATGGTACGGTACAACTCTGTTACCGCTTGACACCTCAGCCCCGGTCTTTTCATAGCGCGGTATCTAACAAGGCCCCGATTATGTATTTTAATAACAACCTTTCATCCATCAAACCGCTATCCCCGCTTGAGGCAACCGGCCGGCTGTGGCCCTTGCTGCGGGCAGTGGGGCTGGCCTTGAGTTTTTTGTGTTTGACTATTTTCGCGCTGCTGCACCTTCAGCCCATAAGCCAGGCGCAGGGGGGCGGGGTAACGCTTACCAAAACGCTCAATAATTCCAGCGCGGTGGTGCGGGTGGGCCAGGTAGTTAGTTTTACCATTGCCTTAACCAACAACGCCGGCTTCACCCTGACCAACGTAACTTTGCTCGATCAGTACAACCAGAACGTGCTGGCCTTTGCCGGGGCCAATCCTCCCCCAAATTTGCACAACCCGGCCACGGGAACCATCACCTGGACCAATGTGGCCGCGCCGCCAATTGCCCCGGGGCAAACGCTCACCTTTACCCTCTTTTTTACCGCCGAGCACCCGCAAACCACAGTTGTCAACTTTGCCAGGGCGCAGGATATTACCGGCACGGGCAGCGCCATTTCCGATACCCAGGCCTCGGACCAGATTGACGAGGCCGTGGGCGGCAGCGCCCCTCTGTTCAAGCAGATATCGCCGCCGGGCAGCATCCCCAAAACCGGCGACCCCGTCACCTTCACCCAAATTATCACTAACGAAGGCGCGGCGCTCATCACCTTTTTGCCACTGACCGACACTTACGACCCGGCCTTTTTGCAATTCAACTTTGCCATACCCACACCCAGCATCACCAGCCCGCCCGGCCTGCTGGTCTGGACCGACCTGACTACCCACTTTGGCAGTATTGGCCCCATGCAAACCGTGGTCGTCACCACCGTTTTCACCGCTACCGGGCAGGGGGGCAGCACCTCAAACCAGGCCAGCATCCAGGGGGCGCGAGACGAGTACAACAACGATTTGGCCGCCGGGCAGGCGTTGGTTCCCATCACCATTATTGGCGACACCCCCGCCCCGGCTCCAACTGACAACTCCGGCCCGGATGATGACAAGGAGGAGGAGACTCTGGCTCCAACTGCCACGCCAACCGTACAGGCCACGGTAAGCGCCACGCTGACCGGCCAAAGCGTTATCAGCGAGTCTAACGCTCCGCGATTTCTCCCCGAAACCGGCGAATGGCCCGGCAATCAACCCTTTCCGGTGGTTGAAGCGGGCCTGGTTTTGCTGGTCGCGCTTATTTTGTTTTGGTTGAACGCCAGGGAAACAAAAAAGCGAAGCTAACTATTTGCCGGGCAGACCCAGGGGTTGGGCGCAGCGTTCAGCCCTTGGTGGGGGGCTGATTTTGCTTCATGCCGACGAGCATAATATGTTTACCGCCCACGCAAAATATGAATATGCCCGACATTATTTTTTGAGTTTGGGCTAAGAGCATAATCCTTAACCAACCCCCACCAGGATTGGGCAAAATTGGCAGTAATTGTTAAATAATTGTGCTGCCACAATTCTTTAAGGCAAAATTTATCAAACTGGAGACAAAAATGGCCGCTCGCGGAGACCGCTATATGTAATTATAAAAGATACAGAAGCGAAATCTTGACTACCAGGAGGCAGCGGCTATGAACAATACCTGGCTCGATAGAAACCGCAACGTAATTTTTGCGCTAATTTCAACTGTAGCGCTGGTGGGAGCGGGCATTTTCTACTGGCAACGCCCCTCGCCGGAGCCGATAGAAATTGCGCCCGCAGCAGCTACAGCCACCCCGGTTTTGACCCCTTCGCCTGCCCCAAGCCCAACCCCGGCCCCGGTTAGAGTTTATGTTACCGGAGCGGTGGTAAATTCTGATGTTTATTTTTTGCCGGCCGGTAGTATTGTTAAAGATGCCATCCGGGCCGCCGGCGGTTTTACCCCCGACGCCAACCGTGAAGGCGTTAACCAGGCTTTGGAATTGCAAGACCAGCAGCAAATTCACGTGCCCAGCCTGGACGAGGAAAACCCGCCGCCGGCAATACAGGGTGGCGTCAATACGCAACCGGTATCAAATGAACCGGCCAGCGCTGCGCCGGTTAACCTGAATACGGCCACGCTTGAACAGTTAGACAACCTGCCGGGCATTGGTCCGGCCATTGGCCAGCGGATTATTGAGTACCGAGACAGTATAGGCCGCTTTACCAGCATCGAGGAAATTACCCAGGTTAGCGGCATTGGGGAGGCCACATTTGCCAAAATCAAAGACCGGATTACGGTTGAATAACCGGCGCGATTACGAGTCAAATTAGCACCTGTTTTTTGTTTATGTTACAATACAGTGTCAATTAAGCTGGTAACAGTTTATTTTTACAGGCACTCTAATGGATGATAAAAATCGAGTTTACCTCTCGTGGATTGATGTGGACAAGTTAATTAGCGCCATGACGCCCCGGTTAGTTGCCTACGATTGCGATGTGTTAATTGCCATTACCCGGGGCGGTATTGTGCCGGGCGCAATTATTGCCGAGCGATTGGCCATTCAGCAGGTTTTAGTTGCCTCGGTAGATTTTTACGAAGATAAAGAACACAATCTGGATTGGCCGGTCTTTATGCAATTTCCCGCCGACAGCTTTTTGCGCGGCAAGGTGGTGCTCATTGTGGATGATATTTGGGACCGGGGCAAACAGGTTGTCAACGTAACTGAGCGAGTTAAGCAGGCCGGCGGGCGCCCCCTATCAGCCGTTTTACACTATAAACCTCACCGCTCACACTTCCCCGATAAATCTCCAGATTTTTATGGGGCCGAAACCACCGACTGGATTATCTATCCCTGGGAAGTTGAGCGGGGTGCGGTTGGTACATAACGCTACCCTACACCCATTTTTGTCATCCCTATTTTGATATTTGAGGCAGTGTATGCGATTTTTAATAACGGGCGGTGCAGGTTTTATTGGCACTGCCCTGGCTAACCATTTGGCTAAAATGGGCCATACCGTGCGCGTTTTAGATGATTTGAGCGCCGGCGATGCCGGCCGGCTCGACCCGGCCGTAAATTTTACCCGGGGCGATGTGGAAGACAAGCCCAAAGTGTGGCGCTTGCTTAATAAAATAGATTGTGTTTATCACCTGGCTGCTCGCGTCTCGGTGCCGGAGTCGGTTCTGTATCCCCGCGAATACAACCGAACCAACGTTAGCGGCACGGTTGCTATTATGGAAGCCATGCGCGATGCCGGGATTAAGCGGGTTGTTTTAACCTCGTCCGGGGCAGTGTATGGAGACCAGCCCGTAGCCCAGGTGCACGAAAAACTACTGCCCAACCCCAACTCTCCTTACGCGGCCAGCAAACTGGCCGCCGAAAGCTATGTGCGCACCATTGGCGAATTGTGGGGCATAGAAACCGTAGCGCTGCGCATCTTTAACGCCTACGGCCCCGGCCAGGCTATTCCCCCGACTCATCCGCCGGTGATTCCTCAATTTTTGCGCCAAAGTTTAGAAGGCGGTTCGCTGGTAGTATACGGCGATGGCGCTCAAACCAGAGATTATATTTATGTAGACGATGTAGTAGCTGCGCTGACTACCGCCGCCACTGCCGAAGGCATTAACCGGCAAGTCATCAATATCGGCACGGGCGTAGGCACCACTATCAGCCAGCTTGTAAAAATTATGGAGCGCGTAACCGGGCGAGAAGCTCGCGTAGTAATGAGTCCCACGGTTCCCGGTGGTGTCTCATCACTGGTGGCCGATATTCATCTGGCCGAGCAAACGTTAAACTTTCGGCCCCAAATTGGGCTGCAAGAGGGGTTGGCCCGGCTAATGACCCGTGACCCGCAATTTGTCCGGTAGCCTCTAATCTTCTAAATTCTCCAACCCTACCGCCATCAGGTAGCCGCGCGCCCGTTCGGTTTTGGGGTAACGGTTCACCAGTTTCCAAAATTTTGGCCCGTGATTGGCCTCAACCAGATGAGCCAGTTCATGCACAATTACGTAATCGCGCACAAAGGCGGGCATGGTTGCCAGCCGGTGCGAGAGACGGATGGCGCCGTTGGCCGGAGTGCAGCTTCCAAAGCGGCTGTTCTGGTTTGTCACCCACTTTATCGACTCCCACTTCAGCTTGCCCTCAAAATATTGGCGATTCAACTCTTGCGCCCGCCGGTGCAGCGCCCCGTCATCCAGGGTTGCTTTGACCTGCCGTTTTTGCCAGCGCCGCTTCAACTTCTCGATAATCGGCTGCAATTCGGCGTCGCTCATGCGGGCCGGGGCCTGAACCACAAACTGCCCCTCTACCTCGCGGGCGCTGATGGTTTTTTTGCGGCGTTTACTGCGGATGATTTTGATGTCCATTGCAAATGAAAATATTTATCCCAAATATATCCCAAACCGAATTTGGGTTATTTGGGATATATTTGGGATAATTTGGGTAATATGGCTTGATTATTCGCCTTCGTTGCCCAGCAGCCCCACGTTCGAGTGGTCGCCCAGGGTAAATTTGTAGGCCCGGGGCCGAATGGGCGAGCGATGCAGCACCACGTAGCGGCCAATCAGGCTGTCTTCGATGCGGCGGCTAATATTGCGAATTTCGCTGTGCTCCAGCACAATCGAGCGGGAGATTTCGGCGTTTTCAACCAGGCAGTGATGGTAAATGCTGGTGAACGGCCCCACGTAAGCGTTAACAATTCGGGTGTCTTTGCCAATGATGGCCGGGCCGCGCACCACGCTGTTAATAATTTCCGCGCCCTGCTCAACCGTTACCCGGCTGTCTACCTGGCTGTCGCGGTCAACGTAACCTTCGATGGTGGGGGTCAGCTCTTCCAGCACCAGGCTGTTGGCTTCCAGCATATCGCCGGGCCGGCCGGTGTCAATCCACCAGCCGCGATGCACGTAAGGGAACACGTTGTACTTTTGCTCAATCAGCCATTGGATGGCGTCGGTAATTTCAAGCTCGCCGCGCCAGCTTGGGCTGATGGCGTTGACGGCTTCAAAAATATGGTTATCGAACATGTAAATGCCTACCAGCGCCAGGTCGCTGGGCGGGTCTTTGGGCTTTTCTATCAAACGCACAATGCGCTCTTCATTATCCAGCACGGCCACGCCGTACTGCTCCGGCTGGTCTACGCGGGTCAGCACAATCTGCGAGTTGTACTGGCTGCTGGCAAACTGGGCAATCAACGGGCTGATGCCGCCCTGGATAACGTTATCGCCCAAAAACATCACAAAGCGGTCGTCGCCCAAAAACTCTTGCGAAATTTTTACGGCGTGGGCCAGCCCCAGCGGCGCCTCTTGCGGAATATAGGTAATGTTGACCCCCCACTGCCCGCCGCGTCCCACGGCGCGCTTAATCTCTTCGGCGGTATCGCCCACCACAATGCCAATATCGGTGATGCCGGCATCGCGGATGGCCTCGATAACCCGAAACAGCACCGGCTTGTTGGCCACCGGAATCAACTGTTTGGCGCTGGTATAAGTGAGCGGGTAAAGGCGGGTCCCCTTGCCGCCGCTTAAAATGAGTCCTTTCATTATCTGCTTAAACCCCCTTGTTTATTTAGATTGATGGTGTTGGCTACCAGTAAACCGGCTGCGTTACAATTGGTTGGTTGTTGACCACCGCCAGCGGGTTGGCGCTGACCATAGCCTGGGCCTGCTCAGAGCCAACAATTTCGGCGGCGGCATTGCGGGCCAGGCTCAGTTCCGGTTTGCGGCGATACGGCTTGTGCGCGTCGGAGGCAATGATGTGAACCATGCCGTTGCGCAGCATCTCCTGGGCAACCTGTTTGGCCCGCCAGTCTGAGTTGGTGGCGATGCTGTTGGCGGTAACTTGGGTGAGTCCGCCGCGCATTAAAAACGGTTCAATCAGCGCCAGATTATCCTGAATGGGCCGGATGCGCTCCGGGTGGGCCATAATGGGGATGTAACCCCGGTCGAAAAGTTCAAACAGCAATTCGTCGGTGCGCCGGTCGTAGCGATGAAACAGCGGCTCGGCCAGCACGTAGCGGCTGTTACCCAGCGGGCCGGCCAATTCGGCGTCCCAATCAGGCAACACATCATCGTACAGGCGCACCTCGTGGCCGGGCAGCAGCGTCAGCGGGATGCCGGCCTCATCCAGTTTGACCTGCAAAGCCGCCACCTGCTCGGCCACGGCCTGGCGGGATAGCTGAGTATAATCCCGATGATGGGGTGTAGCAAACAGATGGGTAATGCCATCATCGGCGGCAATGCGGGCCATTGCCAGCGATTCACTGAAGTTCTGCGCGCCGTCGTCTACGGAAGGGAGAATGTGGGTATGGATGTCGATCATCATTAGCAGTTGTTCCTCGCAAAAAAATAAGGGGACAGTTGAGCGCCCCCTTCGTTGGTGGTGTTGGTTAATAGATATTATGGCTGTAAATCAGTTATATTGCAAGGCCGAATCAACCTGGGCATTGGTTAGCACCGCCCCCACCAGCCGGGCGTTGACTTTTTCCAGGCGGTCTTTGGCGGCCTTCACGTGGTCTCGTTTGGTGCTGTTGGCTTTAATTACCAGCAGCACGCCATCTACCTTTGAGGCCAGCAGCGAGGCGTCGTTGACGGTGACGATGGGCGGCGCGTCGAAAATAACCATCTCGGCCAGGCCGGCCAGCCGGTTGAGCACCTCTTCTATTTTTTGAGAGGCCAAAAGCTGGCCGGGGATGGGCGGCAGCGGGCCGCTGGTTAAAACTTGTAGGCTGATGGTGGGCACGGCTTGCAGCGGCGGGTTGGTAAAGGACTCCTCATCGCGGAACATGTTGGTAAAGCCCTGCTCATTGGGCAGGCCAAACAGGGTGTGCTGGCCGGGCCGGCGCAGGTCGGCGTCAACCAAAATAACGCGCCGGTCGCCATCGGCCATGGCCACGGCCAGATTGGCCACAGTGGCGGCTTTTTCATCGGTTGGCGCAGATGATGTGACCAGCAAGGTGCGCAGCTTTTGGTCTACACCGGAAAATTCAATATTGGTGCGCAGGGTGCGGTAGGCTTCTGCCGCCGCCGAGCGCGGGTTTGTCAGGGTAATAATGGCATCGCTTGGCATAATTACTGTCCACACGTTTATTGCTAATTTGTGCCCCGCAGGCCGGGGATGAGCTGGCGGCCTTTTTCTGCGGCCGGTAGCGGCGCGTCGCCGGAAACGGGGGGGATGGCTCCCAGTACCGGCGCGTTGATGACTCGCTCCACGTCTTCGGCTTTGCGGATGATATCCATTTCCAGCCACTCTAAAAAGAAGATGACCAGCAGCCCCACCAGCGCGCCAAACAGGCCGCCGGCCAAAGTGTTGATGCTGGTTCTGGGCGAGTATTGGCTATACCCCAGGTTGTAAACGCTATCCAGCATGGACACCTCGATGCGGTCGCGTTTATCCTGGCGCTGATTCCACTGGTCGCGGTCTTCAATAAATACTTTGGCCATGGCGTCCACCATATCCATAGCTACTTTGGGGTCGCGGTCGCGGGCTTCAATTTCAAGGGTAAAGGTAGAGCTATCGGGGTTAACGTACAGTTTGCTTAACAGGGTGGTGGTTTGCATATCAAGCTGAGCGCGGTCGATAACCTGCTGGGCCATGGTGTGGGTGCGAATGTTGGCGGCGTAGTTGCGCAACAAATCTTTGATGGTGTTGCTCAACCCCCAATCGAGCCGGGCCGGGTTAACGCTCAACTGAACGCTGGCGCTGTACACCGGCGTTTGCATTTTGCTAAAGCCGTAGGCGCTGGCCGCCGCAATAAGCGCCACCACCACAATAATCCAGCCGCGCTTGCGGACTATCCGTAAATAATCGCTAATTTCCATGGTTATTTACCCCTTCATTGAGTTGACCACTAACCGCCGCCGTATACCCGGTTGAGGGCGGTCCGTGGTCGGCGGTCATTTTTATTTTTTGGGCACTTCGGCCAGTACAGGGATGCCCATGGCCTCTAATTCTGCCCTGCCCCGCACGCTATCGTCTAAATAGTCTAACAAAAAGGTTAAGGCTACCCCGGCCACCAGCGCCAGCAGCAGGCGCACCGGCACATCCAGCCGCCGGGTGAGCGAGGTGAAATTCACCTCAACCGGGCCGGAAATGTCAACCTGAGAAATGAGCACCTCGGTTTGGTTGGCCTGGGGAAAGTAACCGGCTATGTTTTGCTGCATCGTTTGCGCAATAGCGCTGGCGATATCGGCCAGCTCGCCGGCATTGCCCCAACTGAAGGACAGGCTGACCACCCGGTGGCGCGTTTCGGCGGAAATGAGTCCGGCTGAAATGCGGGTCGATTTGCCCATTTCGGCCAGCTTCTCGTTCACGTCGGCGGCAAAGGCCTGCCCGCTCACCAGCACCGAGAGCGTATCGGCCATGTACTCGGATGTAACCCAGGCGTGCAGGCCGTTGTAATTATATTCGCCCGCGGCTACTTCGGGCGCAACAGCCACGTTAAAGCGCACCGTCATACTGTAAACCGGCTGGGGCAATTGGCGAGTCAACAGGCTGACTACCCCCACTACAACTACCAGCAAAACCGGAATCCAGGCCCGCTTCCAGATAATGTGCGCGTACTGCTTCAATTCCATGCCGGCTGATTTCTCCAGTGTAACACAGCGCCCGGCCCGCGTCATCGGGCAATTGGCTAAGATGCAAAACTAAAGTATAAGCCAAATGCCAGCATCTTCAAAATTCTCGCCATTTTTCTTCCACAAAGGCGCGTAGCTCTTGCCGAAACCGCTCATTGCTAAAGCGCAGGGCGTTGGCGCGGGCGGCTTGCGGGTCAAACGACATGCCTTCAAACCGCTCTATGGCGGCGGCCAGCGTCTCTACCGACGGCTCTTTGAAAAAGAGGCCGGTTTCGCCTTCGATAATCGTATCCAGCGCGCCGCCTTTGGCCAGGGCAATCACCGGCCGGCCCGCCGCCTGGGCCTCAACCGGGGCAATGCCGAAATCTTCAAAACCGGGAAAGAGAAACGCCCGGCAGTTGGCCATCAACTCCACCACCTGGGGCCAGGGCAAGCGACCTTTGAATTCAACCGTGGGGCCGGCCAGGGCTTCAAGCTGGGGCCGGTTGCGACCATCACCCACCACAATCAGGCGACGCCCCAGGCGGCTGGCGGCCTGCACGGCCAGGTCAATCCGCTTGTAGGGAATAAGGCGGGAGACGATGAGGTAGTAACTGCCGTCGGGCCGCTCTGCCGGGCGAAAACGGTTGACGTCTACCGGCGGGTAGATGATGACCGAATTGCGCCCGTAATATTTTTGAACACGGGCCTGAATTTCGGTAGAAATAGCAATAAAGTGATGAACGCCCGGCCCCTCTGTTGCCGGTTTGGGGCGTTGCGCCGCGCTGTAATCCCATCTCTGCAAATATTTAATCAGCGGCTTAATGGCGACTCCCAGCCAGCGGCCAAAACCCTCGCGGGCGGCGTAGCTGCCGTAATCCCACACGTAGCGGGTCGGGGCCAGGCAGTAGCAAATATGCAGTTGGTTGGGCCGGTGTTGCAGGCCGTGAATAAAGCCGCTCTTGTTAGATAGAATCACATCAAACCCGTCAAAATTCATACGACTTACCGCCGCCGGATAGAGCGGCAGGTAGGGCTGGTGATGCTGATGAATTTTGGGGGCGCGGTTAAGCCAGGTGAGGCGAATATCCCAACGGCGGTAGGCCGCCGGCATCAACCGGGGGGCGTAGATGGTGGTAAAGACCGGCGCGCCGGGGAACATGCCGACCATTTGCTCCAGCACATTTTCCGCGCCGCCCAACTGGTTGAGCCAGTCGTGGGCCAGGGCAAGTTTCAAGGCCGCCCCCAGGTTGTCAATCCACTGAAAATTGGCAAAGGGATCATCATGCCCCCATAATAGAGAAGCGTTACCAAATCAGCAAATTATGGGTGCGTCCCAAATTTTAGGAAATTGGGACAAACCCGGGGGGACTCGGGGGGATAGCAAATTAAAGACAGTTGTGGTAACATGCCGGGCAATTTATTATTGCCAAAGGAAATACCCCAATGATAAAAATTGCTCCTTCCATACTCGCTTCTGATTTTGCCCGGCTGGGCGAGCAGGTACAGGCCGCCGAAGCTGGCGGCGCCGATTGGATTCACGTCGATGTGATGGACGGCCATTTTGTGCCCAATATCAGCATTGGCGTACCCATTGTTAAGGCTTTGCGACCCGTCACTAACCTGCCGCTGGATGTCCACCTGATGATTGAGCAGCCGGAGCGCTACCTGGAAAGCTTTGCCCGGGCCGGAGCCAACGGCCTGACCGTGCATGTGGAAACCTGCCCCCACCTGCACCGCACCCTTCAACAAATTAAAGAGCTGGGCTGCCGGGCCGGCGTCACCCTAAATCCCGGCACGCCGCTTTCAACTCTGGCAGAAGTTTTGCCGGAGGCGGATTTGGTGCTGATTATGTCGGTGAACCCCGGCTTTGGCGGGCAGGCCTACATCCCCGCCAGCACGTCCAAAATTGCCCGGCTGCGTACCATGCTCGATGCCATTGGCTCCAAAGCCGAGTTGCAGGTTGATGGCGGCATCAACACCGAAACCGCCGCCCAGGTGGTAGCCGCCGGAGCTACGGTGCTGGTTGCCGGCTCTGCCGTTTTTAACCGGGAACGCCCCGTGGCCCAAAATATTCAACTATTGCGCGACAGCCTGTAGCGGTTCACCCTACGCCAAACCGTCGTTTTAAGCGTCGGCATGGCATATGCCGGTAATTCAGCAAAAATTTATCTATTCGTGTTACAATAGCCTCTCGGACGCCACTTCTGAAGCAATTTTTCTAAAAATGGAACTATTAAGGGTTAGGCGTCGTCTAAACCAGTGATGCCCCAGGTTGGGTAAATTAAACAGATTAGCAAAAAGGAGATAATTTTCAATGAAAATCAAATATCAATTTTTAACGGTGGCCGCTATTGCAGCGGCCTTGTTTCTGCTAGGCGCGGCATGGGTTGGACTGTTTGGCCTTGGCGTGCCTGCTGCCCAGGCCTATGCGCCTCAGGCCCAAGGTGACACTCCGCGCACCATCACCGTGGTTGGCGAGGGCCAGGTAAAATCTCCGGCTGATGTGGCCGTGGTTTACATTGGCGTGCAGGTATCCGACCCGGACGTAAAAGTAGCTACCGAAAAAGCCGCCACCGATATGGAGTCGCTATTAACCGCGCTCAGAGCCGAAGGCGTGGCCGATAAGGATATCCAAACTTCGTACTACAGCCTTTATGTTGACCGCCCTTATAACCCGCAGGGTGTCAGCGGCGAGCCGGTGTACCAGCTCAGTAACAATGTGCAGGTCACCATCCGCGATCTGGATAAAGTGACCACCATTCTGGGCGCAGCCATCGAAGCCGGCGCCAACAACATCAATAGCGTTACCTTTAATCTCACCGACCCCAGCCAGCTTCGCTCGCAAGCCAAAGAGAAAGCGGTAGAAAATGCCAGAGCCAATGCCGAGGAACTGGCCGAACTGAACGGCGTGGCCGTTGGCCGGGTTATCAGCGTGAGCGAGGTGGTAGATAGCGGCGCTTATTACCTGAGCGAGCAAACCTACTCGGCAGCCGAAGGGCTGGGCGGCGGTGGCGGCGGCCCCATCTCGCCCGGCGAGGTGACAGTCAGCGTGCAACTGCAAGTTGTGTACGAAATTTTAGAATAAACACCATCATTTTCTAAACCAAATAAAAAAGGGGACATCCGGTGGGTGTCCCCTTTTTTTATGAATGCTGCAAAAATTTGTCTGAATAGCCATGCTATTTTATGCTTTATCTGTTAAAGAGTCATCATTGCCTGTGCTCGCTCCAAACGATGAAAACTGGAGTCAAACAGTGCACTGTTTGACTCCTGCAATTCTGCTCTGAGGAGACACCTTGTTGCAATATCTATGGATTGGGCTGGGGGGATTTTTGGGAGCCAACGCCCGCTATCTGGTGCAGGTGTGGGCGGCCAGCCGCTGGGGAGCCGATTTTCCCTACGGTACGCTGCTGGCCAATGTGAGCGGCAGTTTTGTTATTGCCTTTTTTCTAACCCTGGCCACCGAACGGTTCATTATACCCACCGAATTGAGACTATTTGTGACCGTTGGTTTTTTGGGCGGCTTTACCACCTTTTCCTCATTTAGCCTTGAAACCTTTCGGCTGGTGGAGCAAAATGGCTGGTGGCCGGCCAGCCTTTACTTTTTTGGTAATACCGGCCTGGGGTTAATTGGCGTAATTTTGGGTATTGCGCTGGCGCAACTACTCCAAGGCGCTGCGGGAGGCGGCTAATGCAAATTAAAGGACAGGCCCAAAAAGTTACCGTTTATCTTGGCGAAAGCGACAGATGGAAAAACAAGCCCCTTTACATGGCCATTTTAGAAATGCTCAAAGCCGAGGATTGCGCCGGAGCCACTATTACCCGCGCCGTCGCCGGATTTGGCGCGCACAGCCGCATCCACACCGCCAGCCTGGTCGACTTGTCATCGGATTTGCCGCTGGTCATCGAATGGGTTGATAACCCGGCCCGCATCGAGCGGGTCATGCCCAAACTGCTGGCCATGGTCAACGAGGGGCTAATCACCGTTGAAACCATAGAAGTTATTAAGTATGCCCACCGGGGGCTGCGCGTCCTGCCGGCCAATATTCCGGTGCAAGATATTATGAGCCGCGAAGTTCGCGCCGTTCAGCCCGACACCTCGCTGCTGGAAATTATGGAACTGCTGCTGGATAAAACCTACCGCGCCCTGCCCGTAGTTGATGCCGACCGGCGCGTGGTCGGCATTGTTACCGAAGCCGACCTGCTGGGCCAGGTAAAAACCCTGGCCGCCAGCGCCAAAAAAGAGCTAACCCAGGCCGAGCTGGCCGCCGACCTGCAACGTATCCGCCGCATTGACCAGAGCGTGGCCAAAGCTATGACCCCCAACCCCGTTACCGTAACCGGCCAAACCACCGTGGCCCAGGCCGTCAAGCTGATGACGCAGCACAATATCAAGCGGCTGCCCGTGGTCGACGCCGATGAAAAACTCATCGGCATTATCAGTCGGGTCGACGTGCTGCGCGCGCTGTACCAGCCGCCGCTCACTGAAATGCCCCGCCAGCAACCGGCCCCCGGCGAGCGCGTGCGGGTAGAAGAAATTATGATGACCAACATCCCCACCGTACCGGCTAACGCCCCCCTGGCGGAAATTGTCGGGCTGCTGGTGGGCAGCGCGCAGCGGCGCGTGATTGTGCTAGACGATAACAGCCGAGTCGCCGGCATCATCACCGATGGCGACCTGATTAACCGGGCTACCCCTGCCGAACGTACCGGCCTCATTCAAGCCCTTAGCCGTCACCTGCTGCCCCAACCAGACGAGGCTTTTCGACTCAGCCAGCGCACCGCCAGCCAGGTAATGACCAGCCCGGTTATCACCGTCTTGCCCCAAACGCAACTGCCAGAGGCGCTGCAACTGCTGCTGACCCATCAAATCAAACGGCTGCCGGTGGTGAACGAGCAAGGCCAACTGGTGGGGCTGGTTGGCCGGGGCGGAATTTTGCGGGCCATTGCCCAGGAGCCTGGCCTCAACGTGCCCAAACCATAGGATAATCCTGTTGCTCACCCTCCAAACTATCCACCAGCCAACCGAATGGGACCGCGCCCTGGCTACGCTGCCCGCTGCCCACGTATTGCAAAGTTGGGATTGGGGCCAGTTTAAAAGCCGCTGGGGCTGGTCGCCCACCCGCCTCATGTGGTTTAAAGCCGGCACGCCGGCAGCCGCCGCCCAAATTCTGGCGCGACCCATCCCCCGCGCGCCCTGGCAATTTTTGTACGTGAGCAAAGGTCCGGCCCTCGATTACACCGACACGCTGCTGGCAGAACAGGTACTGGCCGGCCTGGAAAGCTACGCCCAACAAGTCAAGGCCCTGTTTATAAAAATAGACCCCGACGTGCCCCGCCAATACGGCGAACCCGACGAGGGCAATCCGCCCCACCCCACCGGACAGGCTGTGCTAAAATTGCTGGCGCAGCGCGGCTGGCGCTTTTCGCCGGAGCAGATTCAGTTTCGCAACACGGTGTTGATTGACCTGTCGGGCCAGCCGGACGACTGGTTAGCCCGCATGAAAAGCAAATGGCGCTACAACATTCGCCTGGCCGGGCGTAAAGGGGTGCAGGTGCGGCCGGGAGAGGCGTCAGACCTGCCCGCTTTTTACCAGATGTACGCCCAAACCGCCGCCCGCGATGGATTTCTCATCCGGCCCAAAGCCTACTACATGGATGTCTGGCAGCGCTTTTTACAAACAGGCGGGGCCGACATGCTGCTGGCCGAGGTAGAGGGTGAGCCGGTGGCCGGGCTGCTGCTGTTTACATTTGGGGCCAAAGGCTGGTATCTGTACGGCGCGTCAACCGAAAAGCACCGCAACCTTATGCCCAACCACCTGCTGCAATGGCAGGCTATGGAGCAGGCCAAAGCGCGCGGCTGCGCCCAATACGACATGTGGGGCGCGCCCGACATATTTAACGAGCGCGACAGTATGTGGGGCGTTTACCGTTTTAAGCAGGGGTTTGGCGGGCAGGTGGTGCAAGGGCTGGGCGCGTTCGACTACCCCGCCCGGCCAACCCTTTACCGGCTTTTTACTGTGGCGCTGCCCCGCCTGCGCCAACTGATGAGAAGGATAAAATCATGAACCCAACCACGTTGGCTCAGGTCAAACACATCGAAGAAGCCTCGCTGAATGCCTGGCCCGGCCTTAAGCAAATTTTGCTCGATGGCTGGATTTTGCGTTTTGCCAATGGCTACACTCGCCGGGCCAACTCTGTTAGCCCAATTTACAGCGGCAGCCTTGATGCGGTTGAAAAAATCAAGCGGTGCGAGCAGCTTTATCGGGACAGGCAGCTTACGCCGGTCTTTAAAATAACGCCCTTTGTGCAGCCGGCCAATTTAGATGCGCTGCTGGCCCAGGCGGGCTATCAGCAGCAGGCCGTCACCAGCGTGCAGCAGCTAACTTTGGCCAACCTGTCCGCGCCCAAGGTTCAATCGGTCAGGCAGTGGCGCTCGCCCGACCGGGAGTGGGTAGCCGACTATGCGCGTCTAAATGGGGTGGCAGCAGCGCACGCGCCAACCCTGGAGGCTATTTTGCAGCATATTGCGCTCCCCACCTGTTTTGTCTTGCTAACGCGCCACAACCAAACTGTTGCCTGCGGGCTGGGCGTACTCCAGGGCCAACAGGTGGGCTTGTTTGATTTAGTCACATTGCCGGAGCAGCGCCGGCAGGGTTTTGCCACAGATTTGATTTTACATATTTTGCAGTGGGCCAGGCAGCGGGGCGCTACCACAGCCTATTTACAGGTGATGCTCACCAATCGGGCTGCGCTGAATTTGTACAACAAATTGGGATTTAAGGAGATTTACCAATACTGGTATCGGGTTTTTCCGGGCGGATGAGGGAAGGAGCCGGAAAAAGGGGGTTAGTAATTTACCGCCGAAACAGGCAGGGCGCAGCCAAAGGTGCTGCCAACGCCTGTTTCGCTTTTAACCCAAACGTGGCCCCCATACCCTTCAACAATGGCTTTTACAATTGACAGGCCCAAACCCGTGCCCTCAATCTGTTCAGCTCCGTTATCTGGGGGGACGCGGTAAAACTTTTGAAACAATTGCGATTGCGCTGCCGGAGGAATACCCGGCCCGTTATCTGATACCTCGAGGGTAATTTCTGTTTCGCGCCTTTGGCCGCGTACCACAATATGTCCACCGTAGGGGGTGTATTTTACGGCGTTGCTGACGTAATTAGCCACCACCTGAGACAGCCGCAGCGGGTCGCCCATTACTTTGGGCAATGTGTCGGGAAATTGAACGCTTAATGAAAGTTCTTTCTCTTCAATTTTCAATTGATATTGGTCAACAACATCCTGGGCAATTTCTACAATATCACAGGCTTCCATATGCTGACCCCCCAGCCCGGCCTCGATTTCGGCCAGGTTTAACAGATTTTCTATGAGGGACTGCATTTGCCGGGTGGTTTGCAAAATATTATTCAGGTTTAACTGGTCGCGCTCTGAAAGGTTTTTAGAGAGGGACAAAATTGTAGCATAGCCGTGAATTGCCGAGAGCGGGCTTTTGAGGTCGTGGGATACGGTCTCTACAAAGAGAGACTTCATATTGTCCAACTCTTTAAGGTATGAAATGTCGTGCAGGGCCACAACCGTGCCGTGCTGGGGCACCTCGTTGATGGATACATTGAATACGCGCTTATCAGGCCACTGGACTTCTATGTGAGTGTCGTCATTTTTGCGTAATTGGCTCAAAGCCTGCTGTAAGGCCTGGCCGCCGGCAATTTGGGCAAGGGGGATGTTATTTTCTTTGACCGGCAGCGATTGCGCTGCGGTTCGGTTGTGAAAAACAATTTGCCCCTTGTTAATTACCAGCACCGGAATAGGCATGCCGCTCATCAGCGCGTACAGGGCGGCGTGCTCGCTTTTGGCCTGGGTGTAAAGGCGGGCATTTTCTACGGCGGTGGCGGCCTGGCCGGCAATGCTCATTGCCAGCGAGAGGTGCTCTTCGGTAAAGTAGCTCACCTGTTTGTGGTGCAGGGCCAGCACCCCGTTAACCTGTTCTTTGTGCATCAGGGGGATGACCAGGGCCGCGCCCATAATTGCCTGGTCATTTGGCAATCGCACCCACCGGCTATCTTTGGTGGTGTCGGTAACCAGAGCCGGCTGCCGATGGTGATAAACCCAGCCGGCCAGTCCTTTGGTCATAACTTTATCAACATTGCTGCGCGATACTTCGGGCGGTTGGTTGGGGCGAGCTAAAATTTGGCGGACAACGTGCCCTTCTTCATCCAAAAGAAAAAGGCTGCCACGGCCTGCGCCCGTAGCCTCTACGGTTAACCGCAACACTCTACCCAACACCTCGTCCAGGTCTAGCGATGAGTTTAGCTGCTGCGAAACGGTGTAGAGAAGTTCTACCGATGCAGAGACGGTAATCACAGAATGGCTCCTGTCAAACGCCAAAGTGCCTGGGCATATCTTGCGCGCAAACTACTGCTAACATATTCTGAAAGCTCTTTCAAATCTTCCCCGTTTGCTGACCGGTTATTAATAATAGCCATTTTCAACGATATAACAAGTTTTTTATCTATGCGCGGGGATATTTAGAATTCCAAAAAAATTTAAATAAATCCACTTCACACATTCAATTTATGTCTAAATTCAATGGTTGTCAACTGGATTATGGGGCCGTAACGCAGGATATCGTTTATCAAAGTTATTTTAACATACAATGGCTAGGAACTTAATGAGGAAAAAATATAAAAAAAGTTAGACTCCTTCGGTCTTTAAATAGTTGACTAATTGTTAACGCCTCTTGCCATACCAGACCATATCTGGCATGTCCGGTGATGGCGCAAAACTATTATGGTTCTATCGCTAAAATTAGTGATGGGTGGTTAAAGTTGTGATGCAGGCTGCAATTGGGGGCCGGCCGGCGTGTCCATAACGTGCCAGTTGAGGGCTATAATCTGGTCGCGCAGTTTGTCGGCGGTAGCCCAATCCTGGCGAGCGCGGGCGGCTTCTCGCTCTTTGACCAGCTTCATTACCTGCGAGGACGGTTGGGGGCGAGACTCTGGCTGCCGGTGGGCGCGCAAAACTGTTTGCCAAACTTCTGCGGGCACAACTGTTTGCGGGTTGGGCGTTTTAAAGGGGCCGAGTTGCCTTATTTCAAACCGTTGCCCGGATTCAAAGTGTTGTTTTGAATCTTTTTGAAGCAGCGTTACCGAGCCTTTGCCCATAACCCTGCACTCCTGGCTATGCAGGTTTAGTATCAGGGCGGTATGTTCGTCAATGCCCACAACGGTTTGTTTGGGGGGCAGCAGCGCCATAAGCTGGTCAAACCGCGCCCGGCCCATGTAACAGCGGCTGGTATCCAGCGTGTCGCCGCCTTCGGTATTGTTCCAGTGGGGAATAAATACCAAAGAGAGACCAAACGGGCCTAAAAAATCCAAACCCTGGTGCCAGTGTAACTCCTCGCCCACTTTGTAAATTTCATAGACTGGCAGGGTGTAGGAGCTAAAGGCCAGCGTTGACGCGCTGGCTAAAATAACCGCCGCGCCCAAACAATGACGCGCAGCCAGCATGTTCCAGGCCAGGGTGTCTTGTAATTGGCGCACAGCGTAAGTAGAGCTGCCCGGCCCCGTAAAAATGATATCAGCCTTTAACAATGGATTGAGAATATCAGGGTTATCCGGGCTGTAGGGCGTGTTGCGCTTGCGGGCCGGTATCACCGAAACCTGCGGGTCAAAATTTTGCAGGCGATGGGTAAAAAAGTTGGCAATACGTTGGGCCACGTAATCCGAGTTTGGCTCGAAGCCGGCGGGCGTTTCTAAAATGCTAACCCGCACAGGTTTGTTTAACTGCTTGAACAGCCAGTTGTACACGCTCTGAATACTGGCTGCTGTTTCTCCCGAGCCAAGCAGTATGACTAAACCGGGTTGGTCGCTCATCACTGCTCTCCATAAACTCTTGCATTTGACTTGCAACTGCGAATAAACAGAAAAAACATACTACTAATCAATAGACTCATTACACTCGCGCCAGATACCGTTGTTCACGGTATCCAGCAAAATCTCGGCCAATTTGTTGGGGCGGTGAACGTGAATGTCGTGGTCGGTGTCGTCAAGCCAATGCACCATCGAGCGAGCCAGACTGCTTTGGGCTGCGGCTACCTGCCTGGATTTGGCTTTTGTCCAGTCGGGATTTTTGGAATCTCTGGCCGCGCAAATGAGCACCGGCTCGGTTATTTGTGAATAAAAGTGTTGGGGGCGCTGCTCCCACATGGCCCGCAAAATAGCCAGATGGCGCGGCAACGTTAGCCAGGGGCGAATCGTGCCATCGGGCAGGGTTTCAAAGTTGGCCAGAGTGGCTTGAATGGCTGTTCTGTCCCAATCTGGATGAGCGGCTTTGAGGCGGGCCTCCATCTCCACGCGGGGCCGGCCCAGCAGATTGGGCGGCTTTAGCTCGGCGGCGACGCTTTCCCAGGTGGCTCCGGGGCGCGATTGCAAATCTAAAAAGCCGCCGTCGATAAAACCCAGGCCACAGGCTGCGCCAGGGTAGCGCGCTCCAAATTCAAGCAGGACATTTCCGCCCCAAGATTGTCCAACCAGAACAGGCCGCTCAAGCTGCAAGGTTTGCAGCAGTTGGGCCAGGTCGCCAGTGATGGTGGTAAAACCGTAACCATCATCCGGTTTGTCGCTCAGGCCGTGGCCGCGCTGGTCAACTGTAATCACGCGGTGCCCGGCTGTTGCCAGATGGCCGGCCAGCACGCTCCAGGTTTGGCTGTTGCTGGCCAGCCCATGCAGCAGCACAAAAGCCTTTTTGTGGCCGGCCCACTCGCGCAGATGCAGTTTAATGCCGATATCAACAAAGTGAGTTTTAACCATGGCGGTTAATCGTCAAAACGGCGGCGGCCAATGTGCTCCATAAATTCGGCGCGGGTTTTGGGATTATCCTTGAGCAAACCTTTAACTGTGCTGGTAACCATGCTGGCATTGGCTTTTTTAATGCCCCGCATCATACTGCACATATGGACGCCTTCAATCACCACCGCCACGCCTTGAGGGTCAAGCACCTGATTGAGGAAATCGGCTATTTGCTCGGTCATTCGCTCCTGAACCTGCAAGCGGCGGGCAAACATCTCTACAATTCTGGGGATTTTGCTAAGGCCGATGACTTTTTTATTGGGAATGTAGGCCACGTGCGCTCGGCCATAAAACGGCAGCATATGGTGCTCGCACAGGCTGTAAAAATCAATATCTTTGACAATGACCATATCATCATACGCTACATCAAACAGAGCGTCGTTGATGAGTTTGACCGGGTCAATGTGGTAGCCGGCGGTTAGCTCATCGTACATGCGGGCGACCCGTTCGGGCGTGCGTTGCAGCCCCTGCCGGTCGGGGTCCTCGCCAATGTTTGATAATATTTGGCGCACAGCCGTTTGAATTTGCTCTTTATGGGCCGCACTCTCTTTTCCATTGCCATTTAGATTAATTTGAGACAAATCTGACACGTTTTTTGCAGAGATTGAATTCATTGTTCTCCTCTTTCATAATAAATGCGGCTGCCGGCAAACGCCTCTGACAGGTTCAAGACAAACTACCAGCCGCCGCTAAACAAACATCTTTGAGTTGATGGGATATATTATACCTGCTGGTAAGCAGTTAATGTACGTTTTCTGGCCCGCTGATGGTCGATAATTGGCTCAGGGTAATCGCGGCCAATAATGCAGCCCGCCTGTTGTTGTAGCCGGCTCGACATTTGCCAGGGAGTATGGATATATTGAGCGGGCACTGCCTTTAGTTCCGGCAGCCAGCGACGGATGAAACTGCCATCGGGGTCGAATTTTTCTCCCTGCAAAATTGGGTTGAAAACTCTAAAGTAAGGGGCCGCGTCGGTGCCGGTGCCGGCCGTCCACTGCCAGCCGCCGTTGTTGGCTGCCGGGTCGCCATCTACCAGATGTTGCATGAACCAGCGCTCTCCCCAGCGCCAGTCAATCAATAAATCTTTGACCAAAAACGAGGCCACAATCATGCGCGCCCGGTTGTGCATCCAGCCCGTTTGGGTCAGTTGGCGCATGGCGGCATCCACTACGGGATAGCCGGTGCGCCCCCGGCGCCAGGCGTCAAACGCCTTTTTATCATTATTCCACCGGAGGCCGTTGTATTTTTGCTGAAAATTTTCTGCTCTCACGCGGGGAAAGTGGTAAAGAATGGCCTGATAGAATTCGCGCCAGATTAGCTCATTGAGCCAGGTGACTGCGCCTTTTTCGGCCTGGGCGGTAGGGGCTGTGTCGATGGCCTGACGCGCCGCCACCGCAACCTGCCGGGCCGATAGCACGCCAAAGCGCAGATACGGTGATAATTGCGAGGTGCCGTTTAAGTCCATGCGGTTGCGGCTGTCGGCATAGCTAAATATGGGGGTGGCGGCTATGCCGGAACCCGCCACAAATTTTTCAAGCCGCTGTCGGGCTTCGGCGGGGCCGGGCGGAAACGGGCTGGCGGGAGGCAGGGCCGGTTCGGCCGGGATGGCCTGCCCGCTGCCAGCGCCGGGCGTCGGGATGCGGGAGGGTGTGGGCAGCAAGGCATCGGCGGTGGGGGCCGGTAGACTTTTCCAGGTTTTGCTAAACGGGGTAAAGACGGTATAGGGTTGGCCATCATCCTTTAAAACAGTAGTTGGGTGATGAACCGTTAAACCGTTCACCAAATGCAGTGGAAGTCGGGACGCAATTTTGGCATCGCGGCGGCGGGCGTAAGGCGAGTAATCTTCTTCGGCCACAATGTGCGCGGCCCCGGTTTCTTCAGCCACAGCAGACAGTTGGGCCAGCGGATCCCCGCGCCGCACCAGCAGGCGGCTGCCACAAGATTGTAGCTCGGTATCCAGGTGGCGCAAATTTTCATACAGAAAAGCCAGGCGTTTGGGGCCGGCGTAGTTGGAGTTGATGAGCAATGGGTCTAAAACAAAAACCGGCAGCACCTGGCCGGCCAGCTTCAGGGCGGCGTGTAAAGCCTGGTTGTCGGTTAGGCGCAGGTCTCGGCGGACCCACCAGATTGAAATAGTCATACTGACTCGCTGTTAATTGATATTGACCCATATTTGCAAGCCGGTTTGGCCGGGTCGGTGTTGTTGTTCTAACTCAGGCAGCCCTGGCCCAACGGCAAGATCGGTGTTAGAGAGAATGGGCGCAATCTGGGCGTCGATGGGAGATGCCGGCGGGTCGGATTGGATATCCAGCAGGTACAGGTTGAGGCCAGGTTTGGCGGGCAGGCTATTATTTGAAAGGGTAACGGCGGTTGAGTCGGTGGTGAGCCAGATATTGTTTGTTCCCCACGCGGTGAAGGGTTGGGCCAGGGCAATGCCTGTTGAAGCCAAAACCGAAACAAGCAACAAACCGATTGTTAAAGATAGCAGGTACTGTTTCATCGTTTTCCCCCTGAGGCGTGTCGGAACCCTGGTTTTTAGGCCAGGTCTAAAACGCCTTGATGCTGATGGTGATGGGCATTTAGTATTTGCTGCGCAATTGCTTGTGGCGAGATGGCGCTGTTGGGAATTTTCATAGGCACTTTTTCCCACAGCGGCGTAGTAACAGCGGCAGGCCGCACTAATGTGACGCAGCGCCTGCGCTCTTCCTTACTCAAGGCGGTGACAAAAGCTTCCAGGCCCATTTTGGCGGCGGCATAGGCGGCCAGGCCCGGCAGTTGCAGCCGCTCGCTGATAGCGCCCAAATATATCAGGTGGGCGTCATCGGCCAGCAGCGGCAGGCTGTAGTGGGTGGCGGTGTACGCGCCGGTCAGGTTGGCATCCAGAATGCGCTGCCAGGTTTCGGGTGACATGTTCGACACTCTGGCCGAGGTAATATCGCCGGCGGCATAAATCCACAGGTTGATTGCTTCGGTAAGCTGGCTGGCGGCAGTAATGGCTAACTGTACCTGGAGAGGCGCTGCCGCGTCGGCGTCGATAAGGTGGGGCGTTAGCCCCTCTAAATCATCGGGCCGGTGCGTTATCGCAATGACGCTCCAGTTGCTATTGACTAATTGTTCTACCAGGGCGCGGCCAATGCCGCCGGCTGCGCCCCAAATCATGGCTGATTTCATCATTGATAACTATCTCGGTTGAGTTTGTCCAGAATGTTCAGGATGGTTTGGTTAGACGGGATATCGCTCATTGAGTTGCCGTGATGCTGATAACGAAGGTAGCCGTTCTTGTCGATGACTATCAGGGCGGGAAGTCGGCCTAACTTTAACAACTTTACCTGCTGGCCGTACAGGTTGGCTACCTGATGGGTTGGGTCGGGCAGGCCCACAAAGGGTAGCGCTTCTTTTTGCCAGTAGTTGACAAATGCCGACCGGCTGTCGGGGCCAACCACAATTATTTCGGCCTGGCGACGGGTAAATTCTGGGTAATCCTGGCGCAACTGCGCCATGTGCCGGCGGCAGAATAGTCACATCAGGCCGCGATTGAAAACCAGGATAACGTGTTGGTGATGGCGGTAATCGGCGAGTTTGACTTGCCGGCCGTGAATGTCGGCTAGGGTGAAATCTGGAGCCGGGGTGTCTATTTTTTCTAAAATCATTTTTAATGGTTTGCCGGCGGGCCTTTCGGTTAGAGCAGAAAAGCCCGCCGGATAATCAAGTTACGGAATAGGGTTAGCTGTTCTGAGCCAGTCGCTGTCTGATAGCGAAGCCGGCAATGATGAGTAACAGACCCGCCCCGGCCAACACCAGGATGTTGTTGGTGCTTGAGGGCGTCTCGCCGCCGGAGGTGGGCAGGGTAGCAGGAGCTTCTTCGGGAGCCGCAGCCGGGGGCAAAATAACCGCGTCAATTACGTGGATAACGCCGTTGGACCCTTCAATATCGGTAATGATGACATTAGCGTCGTTAACCATCACGCTGCCGCCGTTGACCATAATGTCTATCGGCGCGCCCTGAACGGAGGTTGCGCTATCCAGGTTGACTACATCAGCGGCCATCACTTTGCCGGAGACCACGTGGTAGGTCAGCACATCGGTCAGGGCCGGGATGTCGGCCAGCAGCCCTTCGAGGGCGCCGGCGGGCAGGGCGGCAAAGGCGTCGTCGGTGGGCGCAAAAACGGTGAAGGGGCCTTCGCCGCTGAGGGTGTCAACCAGGTCTGCGGCTTGCAGGGCGGTGACCAGCGTTGTAAAGCGGCCATCGTTTACGGCGATGTCAACAATTGTCTGGTCGGCCTCTTCTGCCGCAGCCGGAGGCAGCAGCACGGTGTCAATTACGTGGATAACGCCGTTGGAGGCTTCAATATCGGTGATAATGACTTTGGCATCGTTGACCATAACGGTGTCGCCGTCAACGGTAATGTTAACCGGTTGACCAAGAACCGTATCGGCGCTATCCAGGCCAACCACCTGAGAAGCCATCACTTTGCCGGAGACCACGTGGTAGGTCAGCACATCGGTCAGGGCCGGGATGTCGGCCAGCAGCCCTTCGAGGGCGCCGGCGGGCAGGGCGGCAAAGGCGTCGTCGGTGGGCGCAAAAACGGTGAAGGGGCCTTCGCCGCTGAGGGTGTCAACCAGGTCTGCGGCTTGCAGGGCGGTGACCAGCGTTGTAAAGCGGCCATCGTTTACGGCGATGTCAACAATTGTCTGGTCCGACTGGTAAGCCGGGGCAGCAAATGCTGACGTGGACATGACAACAATCAGGGCCAGAGCCATTAATACAGTGAACAGTTGTTTGGTTTTAGCGAACATTTTTATTTTCTCCTTAAATTTGTTTTGGATTTAATTTGCAATTTGGTGAAGCGGGTAAATATCTATCTGTTAGTTTGTAAAGGTTAATGCCTCCTGCAACATGTTTTTGTCTATTATTTGTCTATATTTTATATATATTTTATTAAGATAAGATTAATATTCTGCTAAATTTACAAATATTTTGTCCAAATTGTTTTCAGAAGTTGTTGTGGGGATTGGTAAAAATAAATCACCGGTTGCACGCTTTGGCCGACATTTTTTATCAGGGCCAAATTGCAACCGGTGATGAAAGATTGCGCTTGTTTGGTTGTCAACAGAGGGTTGGCGGAGTGGGGCGTTACCGCGTTTCGTTAAATTGTTCCGGCGATTGAGGCAGCGGCACTCGATTGGGATAAATGCGGTGTAGAATCGACAAAATTTGGTAGGCTACATCCGGTTCAAAGGTGTAAAAGCCTTCGTAGTAGCGGTCGGCGCCTTCCAGAGCCGGTATCTCTTCGGCCAGCAGCGACATGCCGATGCCCGGCCCATACGAGACCACAAACCAATAGGTAGTGAGCGGGGTATCGCTGGTATCAACCACGGTGGTTCTGGCCAGCGAGGCCAGTTCGGTGCTATCTATATCTGGCGCGCCGTAAAGCCACAGCCCTTTGACCGTATCTGCCAGTTTTTGATACCGCGCTTTTTGGGGCAACAGGCGCGACAGGTATTGAAAAGAGACGTGCAGGTCTGTAACCCGCGGATTGGCTAAGGTTGCATCTTCGATGATGTGGCTGATTTTGGTCATGGCTTCTACGGAAAAGGTGTATCGAAACGAAACTCTGCTAAAGGCGGCGGGTTCGGCCGCATCCAAAAATTTTTCGGCCTGGGGTGTGTACAATGATAGCGCGCGATGATAGAAATTTTGTAGTACCTGATTTTCGGAAGCTTGAGTTTTCATAACAATATTCATTCCCTTGTGGTAATTGCGGTTTGTTCTGGTTTGCTAACTGATATAATCGGTCAGCACTCGCAATCCGGTTCACTCTCTTTGGGGATGTAAGCCGGCCAGTGAAACCAGGCATAATAGCGCATGTCTATAATTTTTGCGCCCAAATAGCCTTTATCCAGCGCCTCTTGTGGGGCAATCCCAAAACTGGCCGCTACAAAATCGGTGCAGTTTGTTAAACCAATACCCTGGCCGCCTCGGGTCAAGCCGCCAAGAAAAAGCTTTTTCAAATCGGCTCCGGCGTGGGTGTCCAGCCAGGTTTGCTGTTCGGCGCTTATGGCATTGTCAACCACCCACCGCACCAGCGAATCGCCCGCCGGAAAAATAGTCATGTTGACAACCTTGTCGGCCGAAAAGCGGGCGGCGTTGTTAACGTAATTATACAAAATGCGGTCAATGGCCGATGTTTCGAGGCAGCGGTTGGTAATGCTGCCTTCAAAAGAGCTGCTCACTTTAATAGCTACCGTTTTTTCGCCAATGTTGAAATTGACGCGATTCCATTTGTTGACAAAATCATCAATATAATGGATTTTCAATCCTTCATCGGCTTCGCGCACAATCGGGTCGATGTCGTCAATGGCGTTACGCATCAATTTGGCGTGGTCGCGGGCATTGAGTACGGCGGTCTTCAAGTCGTCCAACCTGAACTCCGCACCAGCTTCGGCCAGACGCGCATAGCCGACCAGCACCACCAACGCCCCACCCCGAATATCGTGAATAATTTTACGAAGCTGGGAGCTGGTTTCACCCAATGCGGCGGTAGCCGCGCCAATAGACCGCATGGAGTTTAAAAACTGGTCCGAGCTGAACTCACGCTGAATATGGCTGGCCAACATTTTGTAATTGGGCGCATCCTTCATATAAAGCCACAGGTCGTAGGTTCGTTTTACGGCCGTGTATAGCTGGATAATGAGCGAAATATCCTCCGGGGCAAATTGCCGCAGCGACACGCTAAAACCACCGCCATCGTACCGTTGCGCCCGGTAAAGCGGCAAACCTGCCGGGGCCAATGATTGTAAAACTTCCGACACAGAATGAGATTGTTCCGTCATGACACGTCTCCGGCAGAACTGGTAAAATCAACCAGCCTATTTGATAAAGTGGTTACGGGCCTTGCCGGCTCAGGGCATGTGGATTTTATGCCCAACTCCGCCAGTATGGTTTGGCCCACGCGCAACCCGCCCAGCGCAACCGCGGCCGTCGATTGGCCCGGAAAAATGCTGTCGCCCACCATCCACAAATCCCGGCCCAACCGGGGTCCCCAGGCTTTAAACAAACTGGTTTGGGGAAAACCGCCCACCCAGCCCCAGGCCCGGCTGGTGAACCGCTCGAAGGTTACGGGCGTACCCGGCAAAATGAACGTGGCGGCCTGGCGCAAATTGGGCAGCGCAATTTCAGCCGCCGCCAACATGCGCCCGGTATAAGCGGCTTTTTTCGACTCGTAGGCCGGGCGGTCATTTTCATATAAGGCCCACCAATCAGCCAGGCGGGTGTGCGTGCTAAGGGTAACAGGCCGCTGGCCTGTTGGCCCTCGCCGGGTATCCCAGGCCGGCGCTATTGAGAGAAATAGAGTGTTCCCTTCGGCCAGCGGCCGGCGCACAACTACCTGATGGTGCAGCGGAAAGTCTTGCGGAATGGCCACGCCATCCAGCCCGACATAAACCATAAACGCGCCCCAGCCATCGCCCGGTTGGGCCGGCAGATGGCGCAGCCGAGGCGGGGCCTGCCACTCCAGCAGCCGGGCAATATTCCAGGGAGTCAGATTGGCAATAACAATATCTGCCGGAAACGTCTCAACGTGCCGGCGGCGTTTAGTTTCTACGGCAATGGGGCGGCCCTGTTCCAGCACAATCCGGCTGGCCGCCTGTCGATACAAAACCTGCCCGCCGTTTTGTTGCACGGCCTCGGCCATAGTTTCGGCAATGGCGCCCATGCCGCCCTGCAAATGGACCACCCCGCGCCGGGGTAAATCCAGCGCCGATGCGCCGTACAGCGCGTTGGCTTGCTTGCTGGTGGTTTGGGCTGCAATGAGCAGTTGGGCATCTACAAAGGTGCGCAGCCGGTCGGAAGCGCCCTTTAAGTGGGCGGAGACCGGCCTGAAGGCATCGGCCAGCAGACCGGGGCGCAGGCGCCGCCAGTTGCTGCCCAGCCAGGATATCCCCTTTGTTGCCAGAGAAACCCCGTCGGCCAAAGATTGGGGCGGCCAGGGAGGAGTCAGCAAGGCCAGATTCCAGAGGGCATCGGCGGTTTGCTCTTGCCAGCGCCAAAAGGTTTCGCTTTGCGCCCCAAACGCCGCCCGATGTTCCGCCCAGCGCTGCTGGCTGGCCCAGCGAGTTACCTGGCTGCCATCGGGCAGGTGGACGACCATGGCCGGGTTGCCGGCGCGGGCGGGCCAATTTTTAATGCCGGTTGCCTGGGCCACCAAATCCATGGGGCCGCCGGGATAAAATCCGCCGGCCAGCGTTGCGCCGGCATCAAAGCGAAAGCCCTGGTGATAAAATGTCCCGGCGCAGCCGCCGGGATAGATATGAGCCTCTAATACGGTTACATCCAACCCATTTTTAGCCAGCAGCGCGGCGGTTGCCAGCCCGCCCACCCCGGCCCCAATTACTACAATTTGCGTCACGTTTGTCAATCCTGCCCGGACAGGTCGGGCTGATAAGCTGCCAGCTACATTCTGGAGTTGGCAAATGCTTCGATGTCCTGCTTGTCGTCGATGATGCGTTTTACTTTGCCATCGCGCATTTGCACCACGCGGTCAACATACTTGCACATGCGCAAATCGTGCGTAACCATTACGCCGGCCAAATTTTGGGTGTGAATAAGGTTAGCAAAAGTTTCAACTACCTGATACGCCCGCTCAGTATCGAGGCTGGCGGTAGGTTCGTCGGCCAGCACCAGATTGGGTTCGTGAACCAGCGAGCGGGCAATGGCGACTCGCTGCTGCTGGCCGCCGGAAAGCTGCGAGGGCAGGTTTTGCAAGCGGTCGCCCAGCCCCAACTTGCGCAAAATTTCTCTGGCCCGCTGCCGGTTGGCTGGAGTGAGCCGGTTGTTAAGCCGCAGCATCAGTTCCACGTTTTCCAGCACGGTTAAATAGGGTACCAGGTTATTGGCCTGAAACGTAAACCCAACCTTTTCACGCCGAAAACGAGTCTGCTCGGCCTGATTCATTTGGGCCAGCTCCTGGCCGTCAACCATAATGCTGCCCTGGGTAGGGTTAAGCAGCCCGGCCATCATGGCCAGCATAGTAGTTTTGCCAGAGCCGCTCGGCCCTACCAGGGCCATAAATTGGCCGGCCTCCAGGCTAATAGAAACCTCGTCTACGGCTTTGATAGTGAGGTTATCTACTTCGTACGTTTTGGTAACAGCTTGCGTTTCAAGGATTGTAGCCATGCTAACCTCTTACGCTCCCAACCCCAGGGCTGTGAGCGGTTCAACTTTTAACAAAATTCTCAATGAAACCAGACCGCCAATCGGCCCGATAAGCATGAGCGAGACGATTCCGACAATAACGGATTGAACCGTAAAGACAATGGGCACCGTTGGCGGAAAGGCCAGCGATAGCAAAAGTGTCCCCAAACCGCCAATGGCAATGCCCACCATCGTAATCAGCATTATCTGGAGCAGAAAGGAGATGACAATGCTCAGGCTTGAGGTTCCAATGGCCTTTAACATGCCCACTTGCGACACTTTTTGCAGCGTTTGAATTTGAAAGAAACCACCCACAACCAGCACCCCGATCAGCAGGGTAAAGATGCGCTGGGTATTGAGCGTGCTTTGCTGCGGCCCATAGCCGGGGGTTGACTCATAGGCTGTCACCCGGTCAACGGCTTCAACATCGCCAACCTGGCCCTCAATTCGGTTGGCTATCAGGCTGAAGTTTTGCGGATTTGTTAACTTGACGGCGACCAGATTAAATATCAGGTCAGACTGGTCGGTATCGGCCCTGGATTTGGGGCGAATATCTTCCCAGGTGAGGTAAGGCACAAACACCGATGGTTGAATTGAGTATTGGCGTCCATCGCTGATGCCCGCAACTGTCAGCGGGTAAAACTTTTCTTCAGTTCCCTGCACCGATTTGATGAGAAACCGGTCGCCAACTTTTAACCCGGTTCGGAGGGCTGCATTTTGGTCAATCACGGCTTCGTTATCTCGCTTGCCGTTGAGACCGCGGCCTGAAAATGCCGGCGGCTCGCCGGGTTTGCCCGGCTCAATACCAATCAAGGATATTTTCAACGGTTCCTCATTTTGCAGCGGAATGGAAGCATTGCTGAAGCCAATTGAACCAACCGCCTGGACGCCTTCCACTCGTTCAACATCATTTAGAATGGAGCGGTCAAACCGGCTGGAGGGGATTGAGAGGTCAACATTCTCTTGATACAACAGAATTTCAGCATTTAGCTTGGCCAGGTACTCTTTGTTGCCCGCCCCCAATCCTTCGGCCAATCCGGCAATAAACAGCACCAGCGTAGTGATGAGCGCAATGACCAGGCTGATTAGAAAATAGCGCCCCCGGTTACGCCAAATTTCTTTAAAGGCCAGGTAAAACGGTAATGACACGCTGACGCCGCCCACAGGCAGATAAATAGAGACGGGTTGGGAGTTTATTTGTTTGTCGAGGATCATTATTTATCTCCAAAAGAGTAAGCAACTACACTGAATGGCCCGATGACCATATTGCTAGCTGAAGTTTGCAAGTAACTGGTTTAGCCACTCAATAATTGGTTTGCCTCGGGCGTTCAAATGAGCCTCGGCTATTTGGCTGTAGGTTTCTAAATACTGCCGCATCATTTCGGGCGGCAAGCTATAATTATCCAGCAATCCCTTAACCCAATCGATATCAAAGCCTAAAAAATCCATATCGCCCAGCGTAAGCGCGGCTGTAATATAGCGCGACAGATTGGTGTTGGCCACGGTCAAATGATCGTTGGATATTTGGGTAGCCTCCAGGACTCGCCAAACTTCGGCCTCAATCTGCACGCGGTTTTCGCGGTACGAAGCCAGCGCCAATTCATACTTTTCCGAGCGCGTTTCAACTGCCGGCGCGGCGGTAGCTGAGGCTAACAGTCGCTCGATTGTTTTTGGCGCATGTTCTATCCGCTCTCCCAAAAAGTGGCCGGGAATTCGGCTGCGTAAGGCCGGCAAACGATTGAAAATTCGCCCGCCGTAAGCCAGCGGAACCCGCTCTCGGTGCAGCAACTGGGCCATATTTAAAAGCGTTGCTGCCGTGGGTAGTTGCTGGGCCGATAAAATAACCAGTTTGGGCCGGGCCGAGTTGATAGTCTTTTCAAAATGGGCCATTGGCACATTAGCCCCCAAATATACCACTTCCCATCCCTGGCGACGCAGCAGCAGGGTAATGAGTAATGGCACAAAAACATGCTCCTCTTCGGGGGGACACCCAACCAGCAGCCGCGCAGCGCGGGTGGGCGCGGGTGCGGCGGCCAGCAACGTTTCCAGCCGGCGGGTAGCCAGCGCCGAGGCAAAGTGCTCTTGTTGAACCGTAATCTCGCCCTGATACCACCCCTGACCAATTTCGGCCAACCCCAGCATGAGCAGCTCGATACAAACCACCTCTGGCGAGTAAAGCGCAAATGCCTGGGTCAAAACGTACTCGGCTTGCTGCTCATTAAAATTAAGGCAGGCCGACACCCAAGATTGGCGCAGTTCGGCAATCGCCTGACCCACTGCCGGAGAAACAACAGTTGGCGGGGTTGACGCTTTGTCATCAATCATCACCTGCAGCGGGTCCTGATTTTCGGCTTCAAGCTGGCGCCATAAATCTACGGCGCGGCTAATGCTCAAGCCTTCTTTCTGGCGTTCAATCAACCACTTGAGAATTTCAATATCGCGCTGCGAGTAAAGTCGGTGGCCGCCAGAAGTGCGTTCAGGCTGGGGCAAATCATAGCGGCGCTCCCAGGCCCGCAGCGTGTCTGGTTTGAGGCCGGTTTCTTTAACAACGGCTTTTAAGTTAAATGTTGGCGTTTGGTCATTTGGCAGCATAAGTCACTTCTCTAAAATAATTTATTGGATATATTGTATCTTCTCAAAAAGTAGGGGTGTTTGTGGGACAAACTTAAGTTTGTCCTACTTTACCCCGAATTATTGAGAAGTTACGGTATATTCTTGAAAATCTTATCATAATCCCCGCATATTGTCAACATATTTTGGACAAAATATAGACAAACCATACGCATTCTTGGCAAAATTAAATGTATATTCCCAAAAATACAAATTTTCCCGTTCTACCCTTGTTAACTGTAAATTTTTTAATGATACCCTCTGCTAAACCAATACTTTTTTGATATGCTGGTGTTGATAATTTCAAAACAAATTGGAGCTTTCATGATTACCCAACCTGAATCCTCTATTATCAAAGAAATCAAAGAGCAGCGCCCCCGTTTTCCGGTGGGGTTGTTAAGCCGGCAGGAAAAAGACCGCCTGATTGAGCGGGGGCTGGTTGGCCTGTACCGCTGGTATCTGGCCCGCTCTCAAGACACCCGAAACTGGAATCCCGACTATTCCTTTGAGTGGCCCAAATTGCGTACCGACCACTCCCCCCTGCTAAATGATATCATTGAAGGGTTTTATGCCGTTGAACAATTTGTACCCGATTACACCGCCAGAGCCATT
The DNA here is from genome assembly GCA_964486935.1 of uncultured Caldilineaceae bacterium. Taxonomy (GTDB): domain Bacteria; phylum Chloroflexota; class Anaerolineae; order 4572-78; family J111; genus CAZAPG01. The sequence continues at coordinate 173,203 of CAZAPG010000006.1, forward strand.
GATTTGGTCCGCAAAAGTTACGGACGCTCCCATTTTCACCTTCGCTGGGGTGCAGAAGAAGAGCGCCACGCCAACCTGTGGCGCAACACCCTGCTCTTTTTGGGCGCTCGCAGCCCGGAATGGATTTGGGAATACACTCAGGCCCTGCACCAAAACCAGCGCTGGAGCCTGCCCTGGGATGACGTGCCGCACCTCAACTGCTATGTGGTTATTCAGGAGCGGGCCACCCAGTTGAATTATCTCAATACCCTGGCTATTGCCAGCGGCAAAAGCGACCATTCTGAACTGGTCAATGATACCGACCCGGTGCTGGCCAAGGCAGCCTTAACTATTGCCGTGGACGAGGCCGCCCATTACCACTTTTTTCTGGAAGTGACACGACTCTACCTGTACTACTATCCGGCGCAAACCATCCGGGCCTTGCTGGACGTGATAAATCATTTCACCATGCCGGCGCTCGATCTCATCTCGATTATGCCTGATGTGGCCGATTTTGAAGAAGCCACCTACCGGGCCGGGGTGTACACCCCGCGCCAGCACGTGCAAGATGTGCTGGGCGTGGCCCTGCAACATTTGGGCAATATTGCCGACCGCAAAACCCTGGCCAGAGGCGTCAAACGCTCCCGGTTGGTTCCAGACCCCGACGGCAATTTGCGTGACACCGCCATTTTTGATATTTTTGACTACAACGCCGTTGAGTCCGCCGTTAAGCGGCTGTTTGGCCGCATTCAAAAACATGAGCAGGCCACCGGCCTGGCCCAGGTTGACCCCACCCATTTTGTGCCCAGCGGTTTGGCCAATCAATAAGCGAGCGGCCGCCGGTTAATCACCGGCGACTGGCAACTAATGCTCCCTGGCAATCGGTATTTGACAGGCGTTGAATTTTGGCAGGGACTCGCGCCCGGCTCTCGCAGGCCAGCATCAGCGCCATGCCAAAGGTAATCAACGTATTGGTCAGCAAAAAGAAAATGAACTCCTCGATGGGCAGCCCGCCCACAAACAAATTAAGCGATTGGGCCGGGTCAATTGTCCAGGTGCCGCTGCCGATGGCCAGCGTGTCGGCAAAGCTAAGATAGAGGGCGGGCGGCAGCAGGCCCCACAACACCCAGCCTCGATAGTGCCATAAAATATCGGCCCCAAAGCCCAACTGGAACATTATCGGCAGTAAGGCCCAGGCCAGCTCCAGTCCCAAATACGTGCCTGGCCGCCAGCCCGCCAGCAAAATGGCCACCGACGCCAGCCACACTACGCCAACCACCAGCGTGGTCATCCAACGCAGGTTGGGCCGGGCGCGAAAGTTGCGCTTGACGGGCAATCGCCGGGCCAAAAAGAGTATCCACAAGCCGGTGAGCAGGGTTTGCGCCACAAAAAAGATATACTCCTCTAGCGGAACCCAGCCCAGCACAATGCCTGTTACCAAATCAGGGTTGTACCACCACACGTTGGTGGCTACCAGATAGTTATCCCAGGGGGTGGTGTAAAGTACGGCAATTACAACGTGCGCCGCCAAAACCGGCCACGGCGATAAATTGCGCAATTGCGGCGGCAGCTTTCGGCCCCGGCGCAGTTCCCACCAGGTTAGCCCGACCAGTACCAGCAGCGGAATTCCTACAAACTGCATGAGAAAACCAAAATATGTCATATTCAACTCCGACGTTTTACGTTCATGAATACACCCGGCCTGGGTTCCAACGTGGCCCCCATGTGCGGGTGAACTTTGCGGGATGTCAACGCAAGCTCAAATTGTTGAAGTATGCGGATTAGCACCACTTTGGCCTCGACCAGCCCAAAGGCCGCGCCGATGCAATTGCGCGGCCCGCCGCCAAACGGCACGTAAGTAAGGGCGGCTCGCTGCCGATTCTGCTGGGGGCTAAAGCGTTCCGGCGCAAACTGTTGTGGCCGGGGCCAATATTCCGGCTGCCGGTGCGACAGGTAAATAGAGTACATAACCCGCGTTCCCGCCGGAATGTGATAACCCTGAAAATTCAAATCAGCCGCGGCTATCCGCATACCGGCGTGAATGGGGGGGTACAGCCGCAGAGACTCCTTGAGTATCTGGTCCAGATAATTGAGCTGCCCAACTGTTTGGTAGGTTGGTCGGCGGCTGCCAAGCGTGTCATCTATTTCTGTTTGCAGCCGGCGCAACAGGTGTGGGTGTCGCCCCAGCAGATAGAGAGTCCAGGCCAGCAGGGCGGTGCTGGTATCGTGCCCGGCAATGAGCATAGTCAGTAGTTGGTCACGGATTAAGTCATCGCTCATGCCGGGGGTGGTAATCAGCAAACCCAGTAAATCATCGGCCTGCCCCACAGCAGCGCGCCGCTGCCGGATAATTTGGAGCAGGTAGTCATCCACCTGCCTGAGGGCGCGCTTGTAACCGGGCCGGGGGATGTTGGGCCAAACCAACCACGGCCCCGGCGAGATGTAGGCCAGCGCGCGCAATATTGGCCGCCACAACCGTTCCATGTCGGCGCTGAAATCTACCTTGAACAGGGTTTTGATTAAAATGAGCAGGGCCACCCGGCGCATCTCTACCAGCATGTCCAGCGGTTTGCTTTCCGGCCAGTTGGCCACAATTTGGTCGCTGCAGGCGGCCATGGTGTCAACGTAGTTCAGCAGCATGGTGCGGTGCAGGGCCGGGTTCATGTGGCGGCGCAGGTTGTCGTGTCGCTCGTTATCTTCTACCAAAACCCCGTGGCGCAGCAGTTGAGTCACGGGGTCTTGCTCCAGCCGCCAGCGCAGGTCATCCCGGTGAGTAACTAACACGAAGCGATTGGCCTGGGGACCCACCAGCACCACCGGACTGAAGCCGGGCATCGTAATCTGAAACACATTGCCCAACTCTTGATGCAATAGTTCTAACGCCGACAGAATATTTTGTTTTTTGATGAGCGCCTGCAAAGCCCGCAGGCCGGTTTGGCCGGTGGGCCTTGGCGGATTTATAAGGGTTGACATTGGCTTATTCTGTAATCAGGCCGCCAAAAAGCGGCGGGCAAAATCTGAAACGGTATGCTCAAGGTGCGGCCAGGCATCAAGTTCGGCATTGACCAGATCGTGCCCAACCGTTATTTCAATGTAATGCAGCGGTCCCGGCAACCGCTGCAACATGCGGCGAGTGTTGCCGGGTTTGGCAACTTCATCTTGCGTGCCTTGAATAACCAGGGTGGGGCAGCTCACCTGCGGGGCCAGTTGGTATGCGGTCTGCCCAACCCGGTCCAGTTGTTCAAACACAGTTGTTGGAATTTTTAGCCGGCGGAGCGTCTCCTGCACCTGGGGGTCATCCAGATTGATATCAGCCAGAAAGTTTTGAACGCCGCGCCGAACTTGCGGGTCAGAAAAATTGACTTTTTTGAAAGGACGCACGTGGCGCATAATGGGCTTTAACGAGATGCCGATTAAGCGCTGCCACCAGGTAGCTAACTGCCAAAAGGGAGCCAGTAAAATCAGGCCCGCCGGCCGGCGCGAGGCAGCCACCCGGATGGCTAACGCCGCCCCCATCGAATACCCCGCTACCAGCACCGGGTGATGGTGGCGCTGGAGTTGCGCCAGCGCCTCTTCTACCGCAGACGCCCATTCAGTGTGATGCCGTTCAAACAAGGTGTCAATATCCGCGCCAAACCCGGGTAGCAGCAAGCCCCGCACGGTCCAGCCGGCTTGATGCAGTACCTGGCCCAAAGGCCGCAACTCTGCGGGCGTCCCCGGAAAACCGTGTACCAGTAGAATGGCAGGGTGTCCCGCCGGCCAGTAAAATGGTTGGTGTTCTTCGCTTTGAAAAAGTTTTAATTCTTGCAGCACGCGCTCAACCTTTAATTGATTTTTTATACTGCCACCGGCGATATTAACATCAAATCGAGATTTTGTCAATATTTTTCCTTGCAATATATTGACAAAACATATACAAATATGTTATGCTTATAGCAAGATGGCTGCTCATCAACGACCAATTGCCGTGAATGAGGCAAAAATATTGGGTCGCAAATTCAGTAGTCGAAAAAAAATTTTAGAAGAGTTGAATGGTGTAACTTATGAAGCAAAAGAAAATTATTGTGATTGGTAGCGGGTTTGGGGGATTGGCCGCAGCTATTCGGCTGGCCGCCAAAGGCAACCAGGTTGAAATTTTTGAAAAGCGCGACAAGCTGGGCGGTCGCGCTTACGTGTATGAAATCAACGGCTTTAAGTTTGATGGCGGCCCGACCGTTATCACCGCCCCCTTTATGTTTGACGACCTGTTTGCCGCGGCCGGCAAGCGTCGAGAAGATTATATCACCTTTACGCCGTGTGACCCCTATTACAGAATTTACGACCACAGCGGACGTCACTTTGATTACAATGGCGACGAGCAGTTTACGCTCAACCAGATTGAAAAGTGGAATCCCGCCGACAAAGAAGGCTACCAGAAGTTTATCAGCACCACTAAAGCCATTTTTGAAAAAGGGTTTATCGATCTGGCCGACAAGCCGTTTTTGTCGGCGATGGATATGGTCAAGGTTGCGCCAGATTTAATCAAGCTGCAATCATACCTGAGCGTTTACCAGTACGCCTCAAAATTTATTAAAGATGACTTTCTGCGGCGCTGCTTCTCGTTTCACCCGCTGCTGGTGGGCGGCAATCCGTTCGATGCCTCATCCATCTATGCTATGATCCACTACCTGGAACGCGAATGGGGCATTCATTACGCAATGGGCGGCACTGGCGCCATTGTCGAGGCGCTGGGGCGTCTGTTTGAGGAGCTGGGCGGGCGGGTTCACCTGAACGCGGAAGTAGACGAGATTCTGGTTGACGGCCAGCGGCAGCGAGTCACCGGTATCCGGCTGGCGGATGGGTCCATCCATCACGCCGATGATATTGTCAGCAACGCCGACGTGGCCTTTACCTACCGCAATCTAATTCCAGAGGTGTATCGCCGCAAATACACCAACCGTAAAATTGAAAAGATGAAATACAGCATGTCGCTGTTTGTAATTTATTTTGGCACCAGGCGGCGCTACACCGACACCGGGTTGGCTCACCACAACATTATTTTGGGCGAGCGTTACCAGGGTCTGCTCAACGACATTTTCCACAACAAGGTGCTGGCCAACGACTTCTCCCTTTACCTGCACATGCCCACCCTGACCGACCCCTCGATTGCGCCGGAGGGACACGAAGCCTTTTACGTCCTCTCGCCCGTGCCGCACCTGGGCGCGGATATCGACTGGACGCAGGCGGCCAAACCTTACCGCGATGCCATTATGCAATTTCTGGAGGACAACTACCTGCCCGATTTGCAGGCCAACATTGTGGCCGAGCATTACATTGACCCGCTGCACTTTCAAAATACGCTCAACAGCTACCTTGGCTCCGCCTTTTCGGTGCAGCCTATTTTGACCCAATCGGCCTGGTTCCGGCCCCACAACCGCTCCGAAGATTTTGAGAACCTCTATTTTGTGGGCGCGGGCACGCATCCGGGGGCCGGGCTGCCGGGGGTGCTCTCTTCGGCCAAAATTGCCGAAAAGCTGCTGAACGGCGTCAACCCACATTAGCCCCTGCTGCAACCTGATTTTTTACGGGACACGCAACACGGTTAGCCGCATGTGTTGCGTGTTTTGTTTTTCCCCTGGCAGTTATTCTTTTTAACCCTTCAAAATCTGTGGTAAAATACCCCCGCCATGACGACTCCAAACATCGAGCAAGTTCTCAAAAATTTACCGGCCAAACCCGGCGTCTACCTGCACAAAAACGCCCAGGATAAAGTGATTTACGTGGGCAAGGCGGTCAACCTGAAAAGCCGGGTGCGCTCCTACTTTCACAAATCGGCCCAAACCAACGCCAAAACCCGGCGGCTGGTCAACGAGATTGCCAGCATCGACTTTATTGTGGCCGAAACTGAACTGGAAGCGTTGCTGCTGGAAAACACGCTCATCAAAAAATACCAGCCGCGCTACAACGTGCGCCTCAAAGATGACAAGCGCTACCCCTACATCAAAGTTCACTGGCAGGAGCCTTACCCCAAAGTAACCACCACCCGCCGCCTGCAAAATGATGGCGCGCGCTACTTTGGCCCATACACCGCCGCCTGGGCCGCCTACCAAACGCTCGACTTGGTTCGCAAAGTCTTTCCCTACCTCACCTGCAACCGGGTCATCACCGGCGCCGACGAGCGGGCCTGCCTCTATTACCACATTGGCCGCTGCGCCGCGCCGTGCATTGGGGCCGTCAATCGAGAAGAGTACCGGGAAATTATTGATGGATTGTGCGACTTTTTAGGCGGCAACACCGAGCCGGTGGTAGTCGACATGCAGCGTCAAATGGATGAGGCCGCCGAACAACTGGATTTTGAGCGGGCCGCCCAACTGCGAGACCAAATCAAGGCCATCGACCAGATTGTCGAAAAGCAAAAGGTTGTCAACGCCAACACCCTGGATGAGGATGTCATTGCTTTTGCTCGCGCCGATGGCGACGCTTGCGTGCAGGTCTTTTTTATCCGCAGCGGCAAGCTGGTGGGACGAGATTATTTTGTGCTCGAGGGTACCGCCGACGAGGACAACGCCGAAATTATGACCTCGTTTCTGAAACAATTTTACGACCAGGCCGCCACCATCCCTCCTCAAATTTTGCTGCCGCAAGATGTAGACGAGCTAATGATTATCCGCGACTGGCTCAAAAGCAAACGGGGCGCCGATGTGAAAATCAAGGTGCCGCGCCGGGGCAAACAGAAAGAACTGCTCCAAATGGCTGCTGAAAACGCCTCGGAAACGCTCACCCATTTGCGCGCCCAATGGGCCGCCGACGAAAGCAAACAAACCGAGGCCCTGGCCGAGCTTCAGCAGGCGCTGAACCTGCCGGAACCGCCCGTGCGCATCGAATGTTATGATGTCAGCACTTTGCAAGGCACCAACACCGTCGGTTCAATGGTGGTGTTTGTTAAAGGAACACCCCGCAAAAGTGATTACCGCCGCTTTAAAATAAAAGTCGTCCAGGGCCAGGATGATTACGCCAGCATGCAAGAGATGCTGCGTCGTCGCTTTCATAGAATCAATAATGACCAGTTAGGCATGTCCAACGCCGCCAACCTTCCCACCTCGCCCAAAGAAGATAGTTGGTCTATTTTGCCCAATCTCATCATTATTGATGGCGGCAAAGGGCAGCTCAACGCCGCTTTGGAAGTCCTTGAAGAATTTGAATTGCGCGACGCCATCCCAATTGTAGGGCTGGCCAAACGGGAGGAAGAGATTTTTCTGCCAGACCAGCCCACGCCGGTCATTTTGCCCCGTAAATCGCAGGGACTTTTTTTGGTGCAGCGTGTCCGCGATGAAGCGCACCGTTTTGGCGTTACTTACCATCGTAACCTGCGGGGCAAAAGCGCCGTACGTTCCAAACTGGATGACATCCCCGGCGTTGGCCCCAAACGTCGTCGGGAGTTGCTCAAAAAGTTTGGCTCTGTAGATGCTATTCGCGACGCTTCGATTGATGAGTTGGCTGCCGTGCCCGGGATGAACAAAAAAACCGCTGAAACCATCAAATCTCAAATTTAGCGGCGTTTGGTTTGCGTAGGGTGGGCGGCAAATTGCCATTGTAGAGACGTCAAGTAATGAGCCAAATTTACCGGTATACTGGATGTAGTTCAATAAAATCTTTCTTCTCCTCCTTTTGAAAAAGCTGGGTTGCGGCAACCCAGCTTTTTTTGATTCTTCGCTTTGGGGTAATTGCCCTTGCCGCCATTTCATCTAAAATATCTCTCAACTATTCAATGAGGCAAAATAAAAATGCGTAACTTTTTACAAAATCAAAAAACTATCATCGGTATGATTCATGTTGACGCCCTGCCCGGCACTCCCAGATACAACGGCAGCATGAGCAAAATAATTGCCAAAGCCAGAACCGAAGCCCAAATTTATAAAGAGGCCGGCATCGATATGCTGGCCATCGAAAATATGCACGACATTCCTTTTAACCGAAAGGTTGGACCAGAAATTGTAGCAGCTATGGCCGTTATTGGCTATGAGGTTAAAAATGTTAGCGGGCTGCGCTGCGGTATCCAAATATTGGCCGCAGCCAATAAGGAGGCCCTGGGAGCGGCCCAAGCCGCCGGCCTGGATTTTGTTAGGGTAGAAGGCTTTGTGTTTGCCCATGTAGCCGATGAGGGATTTATCGACGGCTGCGCGGCAGAAATTATGCGCTATCGCCGCCAGATAGGGGCTGATGACATTCTGGTGCTGACGGATATCAAAAAGAAACACTCGTCTCACGCCATCACCGCCGATGTGGATATTGTGGAGACAGCCCATGCCGCCGAATTTTTTTTAAGTGATGGGGTTATCGTAACGGGTGTCGCCACCGGCGTCGAAGCCAACCTTGAAGAAATACAGGCGGTAAAAAATGGGGTCAATATACCGGTGCTGGTTGGTTCGGGTGTCACCACAGAAAATGTTGACAAATATTTAAATATTGCCGACGCGTTGATTGTAGGCTCGCACTTTAAGTATAACGGTCATTGGACTCAGAGCGTTGACTCAAATCAGGTAAAGCATTTTATGAACCGCATAAACAAACTGAGATAGGTCATCAATTAGAGGTTGAAAGGTGAATGTAAAACTCTTTAGGTGAGAAATTCCGTTGCAGGGGATAAAATCTTAAAATTGAGGTAAATCGAAAAAATTTTCTTTAACATTATTAAAAATTTTAAGAAAAAATCATATAGAAGTGTGGTATAATAGTACCGCAGTCCTAGGACTACGGTACTATTTTTTAAGATAAACACCTGACTCAGCAAAACAAACCCAGTTAGCAACTTCCAAAAACTGGTGATTGAGTCAATTGCTATTTTGGGTATTAATCAAAAAAATAGGGAGATACCGCTGAACCGCCAAGTCTAGCCGGTATCCCCCCGACCCAACACAGCTTACAGAATCATCTCAGCATGTTTTGTTGCTGAACGCTTTCTGTTTGCTATGCTCTTTTTAATTCTACATTATCTAGGATTAAAAAGCAAGCCCCTGATTATAGGGATTTACAAAACAGGACTAGATGTAGTGTTTTTTTTCTAAAAAAACAGAATCGATACCACTATATCTAGTAGGAGTTATTTTAAGATTTCTAGCTTAAATAAATCCTGATTGTCAACGGTGTTTACTGAATGATTTTGGCCTACCCGCATAAGCGTGTAAATACAAACACAAGATAATAAGGAGGAATCATGCAGGGAAAAGCTTCAACCAACAAAAAGTTACAAGTTGACGGCGTGACCTTAGATGTAGAAAATGGTCAGCTTTCAGGCCCAAACGGCACCCATCATCTAACCCCAATGGAAAGTCGCCTGCTTAGGGTATTTATGCTCAACTCTGGTCGGGTAGTGCCCCGTTCGTTTTTGATGAAAACCGTGTGGGACACCGAGTGGATTGACGATTGCAGAACTTTGGAAGTTCACGTTTGTTGGCTCAGAAAAAAAATGGGCGAAGATTTACGGCGTCCGCGGTATCTCCGTACAGTACGGGGAGTTGGTTATAAATTTGGGCTTGATATGGCCTAACAGGTAAGTTAACTATGCAATCTAAACTATCTGAAAAATGGTCAAAAAAATAGGGAGATACCGCTGAACCGCCAAGTCTAGCCGGTATCCCCCCGACCCAACACAGCTTACAGAAAAGCCTCAGTACGTTTTGTTGCTGAACGCTTTCTGTTTGCTATGCTCGTGGCTAATTCTACATTATCTATGACCATAAGGCAAATAAATCTAATTAAAATCTGTTTTTGATGGCTTAACCACAATATGTAGAGGTGTTTAGTTGAAATTGTACCAGATTAACACTATATATAGGGTAGGCATCCTATAGTCTCTCAACCAAATCTGGTCCGTTGCAACCCAAAAATCCATTAAGTTTAAGGTTTTCAGACACTCATAATCTGTCAACAAACAAGCCCCGGAACGCCCAACTTATGTCGGGCGTTCTTGCTTTTTACGGATACAATAATAGGCTACAAAATAGGCGGAATTTACACCATCATCGCTTCTATCATTCATCTTGCTCTTTGATTTCTCTCAGCCTTAACTCAACCAGAATTCAAGCAATTGGCTACGAGTCTATGTAAAGTGAAGTTTATCAAAAATCAATTAACGGAGTGTCCCCATGTATTATCCAGGTTTAAGTAAAGTACAAACTGCTATAAGTTCAGCCGTTACCGAGTTGCGGCCAGGCAGCTACCGCTACCCCAGCGAGCGCTGGATGCTGGTCATCACTGTGTTCATTGTTGTCATTGCCTTTCTTTCTTCCACGGCTTTTTCACTCCAGGGCTTCGTATTTTTTATTGTGATTGGGGTAGCTGTCAACTATTTTTTTATCCACTCATACATCGAGGGCTTCAAACGCGATGCTGTACTGGTTAGCGATAGCCAATTCCCCCAAATTAAGGCGCTCATTGATGAATGCCGCCATCATGTTGACGTATCGCCAGACACGCAGGTGTTTGTCACCTACAGCCCCATTATGAATGCCTTTGCCGTAGGCTTGGGCCGCCCCTATTCGGTGGTGCTTTTTTCGGCGTTGATTGACCACCTGGATGACGACGAGTTGAAATACGTTATCAGCCATGAACTGGGCCACATAAAATTTGGACACACCATCTGGCTGACCCTGATTGGACAACTTGGCAGCCAAACCTATGGCATCCCACTTCTGGCCCCGCTCTTTCGCTTCTGCTTTCTCTTTTGGAGCCGCGCCGCCGAACTTACCGCCGACCGGGCCGGGCTGGTCGGCTGCGGCAAATTAGAAAAGGCAATTTCGGCCCAGCTAAAAGTTGGGGCCGGCCCCTGGCTGGCCCAATGGGTCAACATCGAGGCCCTGGCCCGCCAGGCCAATGGAAATTTCTTTGCCGCCTTTCGAGAAACCTGGGGGACGCATCCCCTGTTGACTACCCGCCTGCAGCGGCTCATCAACTTTGCCACCTCCGAAACATTTAATTGGCACCGGCCCGATATCCGGCGCGAGAGCCACACCAAAAACACAACCGCCCCAACCCCCAAACGCGCCATCCGCAAAATTGCGCCCAAATCCACGCCCACCACTCTGCCGCCCGTCTCCAGCAACGGAGCATCCCCTCCCACTCAAATTGATAAAACCGGCTCATCCATCCAGCCGCCCGCTGCCCCCGCCGCGCCCGATAATAAATCCGCCAACTGGTCGCAAGAAATTGGATTTCACCGGCTGCACGTCTCGGCTATCAGAGCCAACACCGAGCAGGCCGAAATGTGGCTCAAGCTGGGTGAACTGCTGCAAAGCTACGGCCAAAGTTCCGAGGCCGTCGCCTGTCTGGAGCGGGCGCGCGGGCTAATCCAAGGGTCAACATTATCGGGAACCGGTGACAATTTTGGCTACGCGTCGCTATAATGATATTGCCGATACCCTAACCCAGCACCACATTGCGTTAGAGCCGCCTCGCCTTGAACCTAAAGACCCCTGGCGCTGGGCGCACCACGGCTAAAGTTTGTCCCATTTAACAGAAGGCGTTATGATGATGAAAAAGTGGATTTGCGGGGGACAACATGGTTTCAAAACGCGCCTGGAAAACTTATCCAAACAGCTACCGCGCCAGAGAGATGGCCGCCCTGGCCGGCTGGATTAAAGCCGGCGAAAGCGGCTCGATTATTGGACTGCCCGGCGCCGGCAAATCAAACTTGCTGGGCTACCTGACCCACCGGCCCGACGCGCTCAAGCAATATTTGCCCGACAACTTTCACCCCGTAGCCCTGATTCAGGTTGACCTGAACAACCTGCCCGGCAATGATTTGGCCACTTTCTTTCGAGTCATTCTGCGCTCACTGTACGAGGCGCGGGCGCAACTCATGGCGGTCGATAAATCGCTGGCCGGGCTGGTAGAGGGTTTTTACCGCAAGGTTGAAGATAAAACCGACCCCTTTTTGGCCCAAAGCGCACTCCGAGAGGCGGTGTTGCTGTTTCGGGAAAAGCAGGTTCGGCTGGTGCTGGTACTGGATCCGTTTGACCAGTTTTGCCAGCAGGCCGACACCCAAATTCTGGATAATCTGCGCGGCCTGCGCGACAGTTTCAAAGCCACGCTCTCTTACCTGATGGGCTTGCGCCACGAGGTGACTTACCTGCGCGACCCGGTTGAACTGGGCGAGCTTTACGAAATTGTAGACATTCACCAATGCTGGCTGGGCGCAATGGAACCGGAGGATGCCCGCTGGGTTATCAGCCAGGTAGAAAGCGCCGCCGGCAAAACTTTTGACGATGCCCACGCCGCCAAATTGATTGAGCTAACCGGCGGCTACCCGGCCATGCTGCGGGCCGCCAGTTTGTGGCTGGCTAACGTGTCGCCCGTGCCGCCGGTTAGCCATTGGCAAAAAATATTGATGGCCGAGCGCAGTATCACAAACCGGCTGGAGGATTTGCGCCACGGCCTCACCGGCGAAGAGGAATCGCTCCTCTCGGTGTTGCAGCAGGCCTGGCTGCTAGAGTCGGCCAAAAATCGCCGCGAGAGTCTGCGCCAGATTGCCCGCAAATACCAGCCGGTGCTGCATCGCCTGGAGCAAAAACGGCTGTGCCGCCCAACCAACCAGGGCTGGCAGCTTTTTTCTTCGCTGTTTGCAGAATTTGTAGCCGGCATGACCGGCATCAGCGCCGGCAAAATTCAACACCACCCGGCCACCGGTCGCTTTACGCTGGGCGATAAAGAAATCGCCGGCCTCTCAGAAAGAGACCGGCGACTGTTGAAGCATTTTCTCGACCACCCGCAGGCGGCCCACTCGATTGATGATTTAATTGAAGCCGCCTGGTCAGAAGATGACAGCGAGGGCGTTAGCAACGAGGCTGTTCAGCAGGCCATCAGGCACTTACGCAAGCAAATTGAGCCAAACCCCGCCCGGCCCAGCTATCTAATTACCGAACGCGGTGCGGGCTATCGCTTTTTTGCCGAGGGCGCGCCACGCGGTTAGCTAATTGGCCAGTTGCGATATCGACTCTGGTCGGCGAAGCCGGTAGCCAATCCCCCACTCGGCCAGCACGTAGCGCGGCTTGCGGGGATGGTCCTCTAGTTTTTGGCGCAGGTAGTGAATATACAGTTTCAACGACCCCAGGCTGGTTTCTTTATCTGTGCCCCACACTTCTCTAATTAAATCCTCGTGCGATACAACGCGGCCTACCTGCTGCAACAAAATTGAAAGCAGCCGAAATTCGGTGTGGGTCAACTTGACAGGTTTACCGCGCAACTCTACTCGGCGGCTTTCCAGGTCAATCAACAGTTCGCCATCGTTGTATGTTATGGATTTGGCGCGCGCTTGCTGGGCATGGCGGCGCATCAGCATGCGGATTTTAGCCAGCAAAATGGGAACATCAAGCGGCTTGGGCAGGTAATCATCGGCCCCCATTTTCAACGATCTGACCACGCTTCGCTCATCATTATCGGGGCCAATTACCAGCACCGATTGAACACCCAACTCTCGCAGCCGGTGGCTGGTTTCAAAGCCATCCATTTTGGGCATCACCAAATCCAGAATTACCAGATCGGGCGGGTGCTTTTTAGCCAAATCGACCCCCCCCCAGCCGTTATCAGCGGTGTGAACTTCGTACCCTGCGGCCGACAATGGTTTTGCCAGCGAGTTCAGTAATTTTGTATCGTCGTCGATTACTAAAATCCTTGCCATTGACCTTTTCCCTACACAACCAAATAATTACACATACTAGCCAGTTTAGCAACACTTAATGATAAAGCTCTATGAAAATAGTTAGAAAAAAGTTGGAATTTGTAAAATTAAAACATGCTCAACTGTTCGGCGTCATCAGGGTCTAACGGTTCATCCTTGCCAAACAGGGCGGCCTCTTGAATCAATTCAGGTAGTTTGCCAAAATCTTCAGTAATCAGGGGCCGCCAGCGGGGTTGGTGCAGGGCGGCTGCCGGGTGAAACATGGGTACAACCAGCCGATTTCCCACTCGCTGGGGTTGCCCGTGAATTTTACTGATTGACGCCCCCGGAAAGTAGCGATACATGGAGTAGCGGCCCAGCGTTACAATTACTTTGGGGTTGACCAGCTCAATTTGCCGCTCCAGATAAGCCTGACACGCCTCCAGTTCCTCGGGCTGCGGGTCGCGGTTGTTGGGGGGGCGGCATTTGACCACATTGGCAATAAACACATCTTCTCGTTTATAGCCAATATTGTTGAGCAGTTCCTCTAAAAATTTGCCCGATGCGCCCACAAAGGGCCGGGCTTGCCGGTCTTCATGAAAGCCGGGGCCTTCGCCAATGAGCATGATATCGGCGTTGGCCGGTCCCTCGCCGGGTACGGCGCGCGCGCGGTTTTCATGCAGGGGGCAACGGGTGCAATTGTGAACAGCGCGGGCAAGCTGATGCAGATTCATTTCAGCAATTGGGGGCAGGTTGTCGGCGTTAACCAGCGCCACCGGATAATCCCGAATCCAGCGGTCGCTGCCTTTGGCCTTGCGAAACCATTCGCCCGCCGGGCTGAGCATCCAGGTATCACCGTATTGTTCATCTTTTAATTTCATTTGGCGGATGGTCTCATCCCGCGTTTCTTTTGAAATTTCGCCGTTGTCATGTCGCGCTTTTACCTGCTCAACCTGTTCTTGAAACTGCTCAAATTTGTTGGTCATAAGGCTCCCTGTTTTTTAAATTTCCGGCAAAAATTTAGTTCATTTGATCTAATTTGTCTATCTCAATTTTAGCCAGCCGGGCCAGCAACCGCTTTTTGCGGTAGGTCAGCATGGCCTGGTAAGCGGGCGAGTTGAGCCGGGGGGTGGTAAAAATAAGGGCATCTTCGCCATTGTTGTAGTAGCGGGCGCGGCGGCCCACCTGCTGAAAGCGATATTTTTGGTACAGCGAGATGGCCGCCGGGTTAGAAGGACGCACCTCCAGAGTGGCAGTAGTACCGTTCAGCAATTGACCTGCTTCAAGCAGGTTTAATAAGAGCCACTCGCCCAGGCCCAACCCCTGCCAACGCGGCTGAATAGCCAGGGTGATAACGTGGGCCTCGTCGGCTATGAGCCAAAGGCCGCTCACGCCAATGATCTTTTTCTGGGGTACAACCCGCAGCACAAAATAATGGGCCAGGCTGTTCTGCTCCAGCTCGTAGGGATAATTTCTGGACGCGGGATGCGGATAAGCGGCCTCTTCAACGGCTCTAACTGCCGAGATATCGGCCACGGTCATAGGGGCAATGGCAAAAGGTAGCGTGGGTTGGCTCACGGCGATGAGATATAAATGGGCGCCAGCGCGTCCGGGTCATCCTGGGCGTTGGTTGCCAGCCGGGCAGCGGCAATTTCGGCCAGATAGCCGGCCCGCCGCAGCCGCTCTGCCGGCAAAACCACCTGCGCCTTGTGGTGCGATTCTTGCTGCAATATTTTGGCGGCGTCGCGGTCAATTTCACCCACGCACAGGGCGTCATCCCCAATTTTTTGGGCCAGGGCGCTCAAGTTGGTCAAATGGGGGTCAACCTGCGCTTGCCAGCCTTCATCACCGTGGGCAAAGCAGGCCGCCAAAATGCGCCCGCGTCCGGCCTGGGCAATGGCCCATACCGGCAGCGCGCGATGGCTAAAGGGGTAGGCCGTAATTTCTAAAGTAGGGACGCCCACTACCGGTAATTTATGGGGCAGAGCCATACCCTTGGCCACGGCTAACCCAATCCGCAGGCCGGTAAAAGACCCCGGCCCCAACGAGACGGCCAACGCGCTCAAATCGGCCACTTTCAGGTTGGCCTGTTTGAGCATGCGGCCAAGGCGAGGCATCAACTCAACGGTGTGGTTGCGGTCGGCAAACCAGGCTTCTTCGGCCAGCAGGCCATCCGGCGTATATAAGGCCAGGCCGGCGTATTGAGTGGCGGTATCAATGGCTAAAATCATCATGTTTATCGAATAAAAGCGGCTTGTTTAAAATCGGCCAGCAGGTCAATAAAACGCTGCCCGTGCGGGCGCAGAACTACCCGCCGTTTGGTTTCTTCAAGGTGGTGCAGCTCCACCGACAGGTAATTTTCCGGCAAAAAATCAACCGCCCGGTCGGCCCATTCAATCAGGCAAATGCCGTTGCCGTACAAATAATCTTCAAGTTCAAAGGTCAGCAACTCGGCCCGGTCAACCAGGCGATACAGGTCGATATGATAGACCGGCCAGCGCCCCGCATACTCGTTGACCAGGGTAAAAGTGGGCGAAATCACCGGGCTGGTAACATTTAGCCCCCGGCAGACGCCCTGCACCCAGCGGGTTTTTCCGGTTCCCAACTCACCGACGAGGGCCAGCACGTCGCCCGGTTGCAGCAGAGCGGCCAGCCGCGTTCCCAATCGCCGGGTCTGCGACTCGCTGTGGCTGATAAAATCTAGCGTGTTGGGGACAACAATCGGCACGGTTCTCTCCTGTGTGGAGCATTATACTCGCATTGATGGGCAGACACAAAGCCTTTGGCAGAATTGCCGGAGTTATGGTATTATATCTCAGCTAAATATGGTTGGTTTGGCCCAACCGTTAAAAAGAGGTTTGTATGCGCTATCTGATTATTTCAGATATCCACGCCAACCTGGCCGCCTTTGAGGCGGTTTTAGCCGATGCCAACGGTCAGTATAGTAAAGTTTGGTGTTTAGGCGATATGGTTGGCTACGGCCCCGACCCCAACGAGTGCGTTGAACTGCTTCTGACTCTGGACCACCTGTGCATAGCCGGCAACCACGATTGGGCCGTTTTGGGCAAACTGGATATTGACGACTTTAACCCCGATGCTCGTTTTGCTTCGCTATGGACCAGGGAGCAACTCACCGCCGAGGTGCGCGATTATCTGGATAATCTGCCGACCGGATTGATTGAAGAAAAAATATTCACCCTGGTGCACGGCAGCCCGCGCCACCATATTTGGGAGTATATCCTCAACGCGCCGGTAGCCCAACCCAACTTTAAACATTTTGACACGCCCTACTGCTTTGTAGGGCACACCCACAGCCCGGCCATTTTTCTGGAATCCGAAGACCCCCGCCAACTGTGCGAATATTCCGTACCCCAATACAACAACGGGCCGCTGCAACTGGGCGAGCGCCGCCTGATTATTAACCCCGGCAGCGTAGGCCAGCCCCGCGATGGCGACGCCAGGGCCGCCTACGGCATTTTAGATACCGGTACGCTCACCTTTGAGCACCGGCGGGTTAAATATCCGGTCAGCGTTACGCAGGATAAAATGAAGGCGCAAGATTTTCCCATGCGCCTGTGGAAGAGACTGGCCTTTGGCTGGTAACCGAAAGCAACTCTCACATCGGCAGGTGTGAGAGTTTTTTTTTGAACCCATAAGTTTTATTTTTTGGAGATTCCCAATGAAACCCAATTTAACTTATTTTGCCAGGGCATACATTCAATGGATGAGCCTGTTTTTGCTTGTAATCATGTTGGCCGCCTGCGGCATGGCCAGTCAAGATGAGGCGGCTTCTGCGCCGGTAGCCCGCTCAGTAGCGGGCGATACAGCCGCCGAGGAAGAGGCCAGTTTGGCCATCAGCGCCGAGCCGGGCATGCCGGCCGGCGGCGCAGTTGGCGAATATGCGGATGGCGAGCCGGTGCCGCTTGAGGATTACCTGGCCAACGCCGTGCAGGCCCAGGAGCGGCGGGTCATTATTTATACCGGCAACATCTCGCTGGTGGTCAAAAATGCCGAAGAGGCCGCGGCTGCCATCACTACCATTGCCGAAGAGCAAGGCGGCTTTGTGGCCGGCTCCAACCTGTATCAATCTGGCGAGGCGGGAGTGATGCGGGGCAGCATTACCCTGCGCGTGCCCGCCGAGCGATATCAAGACACGCTTGACCGGCTGCGAGACCTGGCCCTGCGGGTCGAGCGGGAAAATTCGTCAACGCAGGATGTTACCGAGGAATTTACCGACCTGCAAGCCCGCAAAACCAATTTGGAAGTGACCGAGTCGGCCTTGCAACAACTGCTGGAGGAGCGCCAGCGCATTGGCAGCACCAGCGATATTTTAGAGGTGCATCGGGAGTTGACCAATATTCGCGGGCAAATTGAGCAAATTGAGGGGCGGCTGCGCTACCTGGCTAACCAGTCTGCCCTGTCAACCATCACCATCGAGTTAACGCCGGATGTGCTGTATCAGCCCATTACCGTGGCCGGCTGGCAGCCGCAGGGGGTAGCCAGAGAGGCATTGCAGGCGCTGATAGTGGCCCTGCAGGCGCTGGCCAATATTGCCATCTGGCTGGTTATTTTTGTGCTGCCGCTGTTGGTTGTCCTGTTAATTCCCGTGGCGGCAATGGTGTGGATTATCCGCTGGTGGTGGAAACGAGGCCGTAAAAAGGAGCCGGCTCCACCGGCTCCGACCAAGGCTTAACTAAAAGTCGACATAAAAAAAGACGCCCAATCTCGCGGGCGTCTTTTTTTGCAGATTATGCCTTTGAAATCAATTTGTGGTACTCGCGCAGCACTTCCATTACCTGGCGGTTGGTGGCGTCGCGCTGTTTTTCTCGCTCTTTTTGCTGAAATACGGCCATGCGGTTAAAGATTTCTTCGCTGACGGCAGCGGGATTGAAAACTTTTTTGAAGGTGAAGGTTTCTTCGGTGCCGGCGGTTTCAATAATTACGTCGCCCAGGTTGATGATTTTGTAGAACAGGTTGGGAATATCTGAATAAACGCTTTGAATGTTGTCAAAGGTGCTCTCGCGCCGGGTTCTGCGCACTCTGAAGGCCGCGCTTTCAATATCAATGATTTGGGTGTTGGTGACAATATAAACGTCTTTATTCCAGTCGTCATACTTTACCAAATACCAAACATAACTGGTCAAAACCGCCAGCCCCAGCAACACCTGAACGGGCCAGGCCACGACGGTAAAAGGCGGCAGCCACAGCGAAAATGCGGCAATAAACAAATAGGTTGAAACCAAAATTGCCAAAATTGGCAAAAACACATTGGTTAGCAACACAAAATAGTGCTTGCGCCAGATAATAATTGTTCCCTCTTCGGTTTCGTTGACTTCTTTAATTCTGGGGATAAAGTAATCAATAAAGCGGTTGTAGTGATGCGTTTTTGGCTGGTGAAGCAAAGTACCTTCGGCTTCGGCCACGGCCATCACATTTTCTTCCAACTCGTCATCCCAGTTGATTTGTTGGGCAATGTTATGCCGCAGCGCGGCAATATCGGCGGCGGCCACTCTGGCTTTTGCCCGCGCGCGTTCGGCAAAGATAATCTGGCGCAGGTAGTCGGCATTGCGAATGTGGTTGAACTCGATATTGCCGGCGCCGGCTGTTTTAATAATTAACGAGTCGGAATCGAATATTAAATCAAGGATGTCGGACACCATAGTTACGTCTTGAATCCGAACCAGGGGAGCGTCTTTGCGCTGCTCGCCAAAAAACAGGATGCGCTCGATGTGAACGGCGCGTTTGGTGGTCACAATAAAATCATCGTTGCGCCAGTCAAAATAGTTGTAAAGGGTCAAAAGCGCGGCGGCCACAAAAAACGGCAGCAAAATTAACACCACCAGGCCATCGAAAATAACGTTGGCAAACTCCAGGCCAATCAGTTGAGCCACCAAAAAAAACAGAATTGGGCCAATCAACAGGGTGATGGGCAGCGGCAGCGTGGCAATAAAGGCGGTGTAGTGACGCTTGGTAGAGGCCACCACCACCTCATCGTACTGCCGGCCCGGAAAGTCGATGGCGGACTGTTCGATGCGGGCCGCCTCCAGGTTTTCAAAATAATCCTGAAAGCGAGAGTTTTTGCCAATCAGCCAGTACCAGTCATCTTCGTTAAACCAGGCCAGCTTGGCGCTGACCACCACCTCTACCGTGGCGGTGCGTATCCGGTTGTGCAATAGCGCCCGCTCGCCCACAATGGAGCCGGCGGTAAAATAGCTCAACAACCGTGGTGTGCTCTGACTCACGTCAACGGCGCGCAACTGGCCCTGCAACACAATAAAAAAATCGCTGCCTTTTTCTCCCTGCTTCATCACCTGTTCGCCCTGCTCGTGAACCATAAATTTGGCCCGGTTGGCAAATTCTTCCAGGTCTTGCGGGTTGGCAAAGGCATCCTGAAAATTTTTTAGCGACCTGTCGGTTTGCACCAGTTCAAGCAGTTCTTGAATATCTTCCTGGCGCAGTACGCTTTCTTCCATGGCGATGTTTCCTGCTGGCTATTAACGCCTTAGTTGGTAAAAGTTGATGTTATTTTACCATAGATCGCCAAAATTGGGAACACTTGAGCTATTAACATAAAGTTAAACACCGGCCTCAATCTACTGCGTAAATCGAGACACGGCGCCTGGTATCTTCAAAAACCTGCCGCAGATAGTGAGACACAGTTTTGGCCGGCGGCGCATTGGGCAAATAATGATGAACAACCACGTATTCCACGCCAAGCTCGCGCAGAAAGCCAACCCCCTCTGCCGAAGGGAAATTGAGCAGTTGCTCTCGCAGGCGGGTGTGGTATGCCGGAAAGAAGCCGGAGTAGCCGTTTACCATTTTGGCCGCAAAATAGCGGCTTTGTAGCATCCAGCGGGTGGTTTGCTCAAAATCGGCCACGCGGCTGCTGGCGGCAAAGGGCAGCAGCACAATTACCGGCGGCTCCGGCTGGCTGTTTAGCCAGCGTTGCCACGGCGCGTTGGCGGGCAAATTGGGGACGGGTTGCAGCGGCAGCGGCAGGGCCAGCAACTCAAGCGCGACCAGCCCGGCAGCGCCAACAGCCACCCACCTACCTCCAGGTGGCAACCAGCGAGTCAAATTAAACAAACCAAAGCCGGCCAGCAGCGCCAAATGAAGTTGCGCCGGCGCCGCAAACCGAAACGGGCTGCGCAACTGCAAAAAGCCCGGCACATACAACCTGACCAGTTGGTAGGGCTGAAAATCGCCCAGCCGCAGCCGCAACCCCAGCGAAAGCAGCAGCGCCACCGCCACCGCCAAAATCAGGTAAAGTTTGGCTCGCCGGTTGAGGCCGCCCCCCAATCCCAACCCGGCCAGCAGTACCAACCCCAGGCCGGGAAATAATCGCTGGCCCGCCCCGGACTCAAACCCCAGCAGTTGGCCGTAAAAAAGATTGTGGTCCAGAAAATTGGCGTAATAAGTTACCCTGGCCGAGTTGTTTTCAATGGTGGTTTCGTTACGGGTAAAGCCGTGCCGGGCCAATCGCTGCTGCTGCGCCCACAAAAATGGCGTGGTTAAGGCGGCTGTTAAGGCCAGGGCCAGCAGCAAGGGCGCAAGGGCCGGTTTGGGGTGTCGATATGGGAATTTAATCAACAAAAAGAGCGGCAAAAAGAGCAGGCTGAACAGACCGTAATAGCCGCAGGTAAAAAATGTTACCGGCGCGCCCAGCGCCAGCCCAACCACGTTGCGCCAGCCCTGGCGCGATTGGGCCAGGAGCCGGCTTAAAAACAACAGCGACCACAACAAGCCAAACAGGGCAATCAATTGCAGCACGCCCATCTCCTGGGCCGCAAAGGGCAGGGCTTGCGCCAGCAGTCCGGCTAAAAAGGCCGGCCCGGTTGTAACGCCCCAGCTTTTCAGCAGCCAAAAGGCAAACCAGCCGTTGAGGGTTAAAAATAAAATTACCACCGCGTTGTAGCCAAACGCCGGCGATTGAAGCCCCAACCATAGGGGCGCGGCCAGCAGCGCGCTGAGCGGCTGCGCTTCTGAAAAGGCAAAAGCGCCGGCAGTACCGGCAAAAATGGGCGCGTCCCAGTAGTTGGGGTAGCCCTGCATCAGCTGGTCGATATTCCATTGCAGGGTCCACAGGTTAAAATAGGGCACGGTTCCCACCCGCTCATCGCCCAGGGGGATGTGGCTGAAGGGGCGCAAAATGAGGGGATAAGTTAGCGCCAGGGCCGCCAGCAGAAAGGCCAGCAATAAAATGACCGGTGACAGGCGACATACCGGAACGGGGGTCAAGCCGGTTGCTCCTGTTGGCAAAGTGCGGCCCGGCAGAAGTCCAAACTGTTCTGCAAATTTTCTTTCAGTCGCGTGTCGTTGTTGGCCTGCAAGCTGCGCGGCCCCAACTCCAGCGAAACCAATCCCCCAAACTGCTGCCGGCTTAACCGGTTGAGCAATTCGGCCAGCGGCAGTTCGCCGTTGTGCAGAAGCTGATGTTCATGGCCGTTAAAGTTTGACAGGTGAATATGCGCAACTTTCGCTTCAACCTGCCGGTAAAATTGTAGCAAATCTACCCGGCGAGTGCCAACGTGAGTGGTATCAAGGGTAAGGTATTGAAAGCGGTTAAGCTTGGCCGGATTGAAAAAATGGTGCGGCTCCAATTGAAGGGGGCCAAACCGGCGGCAGGGCATATTTTCAACCGCAATTTTTACGGGGGTAGTGGCTTGAAAGTCGGCCAGATGTTTGGTAAGCCATTGCCCCAGCCGGCCCGGCCCTATCAGCGGCAGCGGCAGCGAGAGTTTACTCGCCCGCAGCGGCGTGGCAATTAAGCCCTGTAACCGCAGCCAGCGCCCCGGCGGGTGAACCACCACCGTTTGCGCGCCCACGGCCTCGGCCAGCCCAACGCTTTGTTTGATGCTGTCGATGGGGTCGGTGGGCCAATCCTGCATTGTCATTGGCGTAAAAGGGCTGTGAATTGCCAGAATGGGCAGGTTGTGGCGACTCATCAAGGCGCGCAAGTGGGGCAGGTGATGGGTCTCGCGCCGCCAGTCGACCATTAGCTCGACGCCGTCAAAGCCGGTTTTGGCGGCAAGCTGCATTACGGTATCAACATCAAAATTAAATAAAGAGCCGGTTGACAGAATAACGGGAATGGTCATTAAACTTTAAAGAAGAACCACCAGATAGCCGCTACCACCGAGACTGCCGCGCAGCCAACCACCAAAAGCTGCAAGCCGCAGGCGATAGGCGCATATCTCATTTCAAACTGGCGTTCATCAACGGTTAGCATGGGCTATTTTCTCCTGCCAGATGTCCATTTGCTGGCATTTGCAAGGTTGGGCATTTTCAATGTGCCCGGGTTTGTAGCTGTGCGGGCAACTCTGGGCCATGCCGCCGTAAAAGGCCGGCGCGGAGTGGTGAATATGCCACCAGTTATCTTTGCCGCCGGCGTAACCGCAGTTGTTGGCCATGGCCTGCAAATCAAAGCTGGTTCCCAGGCTTTGGGTGGGAATGGGTTGGGGGATGACGCAGCCGTAGCGGTCATCAAAAATGCAGTGGCGGGGCACTTCGGCGGGCCTGCGCCAGAAGCGGCCAATGCGTTTGAGGTAGCTAAACAAGTTATACAAAATCAATTAGCCCCAAACTTATGCTGACTTCTCGTACAACTCTATCAACACCCCGTGCGCCGATTTGGGGTGGATGAAAATGTATTTTTCGCCACGGGCGTTGGCCCGAACTTCGCCCAGGACTTCCATGCCCTGCGCCGCCATTTTTTGCGCGGTTGCGTCAATGCTGTCCACCTCCAGGCAAATGTGGTGCAGCCCCTCGCCCCGTTTGGCTAAAAATTTAGCCACGCCGGAGTCGGCAGTGGTGGGCTGAATCAGTTCAATCTCGCCGCTGGCGGTAGGCAAAAAGGCAACTTTCACCGCTTCGGCAGGCTCTTCGGCCACATGCTCCAGCGGCAGGCCAATCACGTCGCGGTAAACTGCCAGCGCTTTTTCAATATCTTCTACTACAATGGCAATGTGGTTGATGTTGGTCGTCATTTATTTTCCTGATAGCTGTCTGGTTGCATCCACGTAGTGCGTAGTGCGTGGTGCGTAATAAAATCCCTGCGTACCAGTAGATTTACGAAATCTGTTTTGCCGCTGCCTAAATTAACACCGGCGGCCGGTACTCGCCCCACACCCGGCGCAGTGTGTGACAAATCTCGCCGGTGGTGGCGTAGGCTTCCACGGCGGCCAGAATGTGGGGCAGCATGTTATCGCTGCTCCGGGCGGCCTGTTGCAGTCTGTCCAGCGCCTGCTGCACGGCGGCGTTGTCTCGCCGCTGGCGCAGCGCGGCCAAACGCTGCCGTTGCATGTCGGCCACGCTTTCATCCACGCGCAGTAAATCCGGCTGAGGTTCGTGGTCAACCACAAATTGGTTAACCCCCACAATAACGCGGGCGTTGCGCTCAATCTCTCGCTGGTAGCGGTAGGCCGACTCCTGAATTTCCTGCTGAATAAAGCCCTGCTCAATGGCCGGCAGCGCGCCGCCCAGCCGGTCAATTTTATCAATGTACTCTCTGGCTTTGGCCTCTAGCTGGTCGGTCAGGGTTTCAATATAGTAGCTGCCGGCCAGGGGGTCAACCGTTTCGCTCACGCCGCTTTCGTGGGCAATAATTTGCTGGGTGCGCAGCGCCACCTGAGCCGCTTCCTGGGTGGGCAGGGCCAGGGCTTCGTCCATGGCGTTGGTGTGCAGGCTTTGGGTGCCGCCCAGCACGGCGGCCAGCGCCTGCACCGCTACCCGCACAATGTTATTCATGGGTTGCTGGGCAGTCAGCGTACTGCCGCCGGTTTGGGTGTGAAAGCGCAGCATCCACGATTTTTCTTTTTTGGCCTCAAACCGCTCGCGCATAATGCCGGCCCACAGGCGGCGGGCAGCGCGGAATTTGGCTACCTCTTCCAGCAGGTTGTTGTGGGCGTTAAAGAAAAAGGAGAGTTGCCCGGCAAATTCATCCACATCCAGCCCGGCATTGAGCGCGGCCTGCACGTAACAAATGCCGTTGGCCAGGGTAAAGGCAATTTCCTGCACGGCGCTGCTGCCCGCCTCTCGAATGTGGTAGCCGCTGATGGAGATGGTGTTCCAGTGCGGTACACATTCTTTACAGTAGCGGATTAAATCGGTAATGAGCCGCATGGAGGGCTGGGGCGGGAAAATGTAGGTGCCGCGCGCGATGTACTCTTTCAGAATGTCGTTTTGCACCGTGCCCCGCAGTTGCTCCGGCTTAACCCCCTGTTTTTTGGCTACGGCAATATACATAGCCAGCAGCACCGAGGCCGGGGCATTGATGGTCATGCTGGTTGACACTTTATCCAGGGGAATGCCGTCGAGCAGCGTTTCCATATCCTCCAGCGACGAGATGGAGACGCCCACCTTGCCTACCTCGCCGGCGGCCATGGGGTCGTCGGCGTCGTAGCCAATTTGGGTGGGTAAATCAAAGGCAACACTCAGGCCGGTTTGTCCCTGCGCCAGCAGATATTTGTAGCGCTGGTTGCTCTCTCTGGCGCTGGCAAAGCCGGCGTACTGGCGCATGGTCCAAAAGCGGCCCCGGTACATGGTGGGCTGAATGCCCCGCGTAAAGGGGTATTCGCCGGGAAAACCAAGCCTGTTTACGTAGCCGTTGAGGTTGCTGTCATCGGGCAGGTAGAGCCGTTCTACTTCAATATCAGAGGTGGTGGTGAATTGTTCTTTTTGTTCGGGAAAGCGTTTAAGGGTAGGCTCAAGTGTTTGCTCTTCCCACCGTTTTTTTTGCTCGGTTATATCGTTTGCCATAGAAGTGAGTCCTTTATTGAAAGTTTTTTCATTCAGTTCTTATCAAGCTGCTGCTCAAACAAAGAGACAAATTGGGCAAAATCACGCAGCGCCGGGTCCAACTCTGCCGAGTCGCCATCGGGCCGGGCCTGCCCCGTTGCCTGCGAGCCAAACAGAACGCCCAATTTAAGGGGTTGCCGGCTGCGCCAATTTTTTAATTGCTCTAGCTTGTCTGATGAAAGCATCACAAAAAACCATCCCTGCCTGATGGCCAAGACTATTTTCAACATTATAGTCCCTTGCCCAAACTCTACCAAATATCAAAACTTTTTGGAATTTTTGGAGAAGCGTAAATTCCAAGATTTTGTGGCTGCCCGTTCGATAATTGCCGGGAAATGGTGTAAAATAGAAGCGCGTCTTCTACCGGGGAGTCAAAATAATTATGACCAACATGCAAGAGCTGATTGGCCAGTCGCTGGGCCAGTACAAAATTACCGAGCAAATTGGCAAAGGCGGGATGGCGACCATCTTTAAGGCCTACCAGCCCGGCCTTAATCGAGAAGTAGCCCTGAAGATTTTGCCGCCCTACGTGGCCGAAAAAGAGGGCTTTACCGAACGCTTCACCCGCGAGGCCCAGGCCATTGGCAACCTGCATCACCCCAATATTTTGCCGGTGTACGACTCCGGGCAGGATAAAGGCTATGGTTACATTGCCATGCGCTACGTGCCTAACGCCACTACCTTATCTAATTTGATGAACAAGAAGCTCGATACCGGCCAGATTATTCGCATCACCAAACAAATTGCCGACGCGCTGGACCACGCTCACCGGCAGGGCGTTGTGCACCGGGATATCAAGCCCAGCAATATTTTAATGGATGGCGACTGGGTGTTGCTGAGTGATTTTGGGCTGGCCAAAATGGTCGAAACGCCCTCGGAGTTGACCGGCACGGGCGTGGGCATTGGCACCCCGGCTTACATGTCGCCAGAGCAGGCCAAAGGCCAACAGGTTGACCGCCGCACCGATATCTACTCGTTGGGAATTATGCTGTTTGAAATGCTCACCGGCCAGGTGCCGCACAAAGCCGAAACTCCGCTGGCTACGGTTGTCAAACGCATCAACGAGCCGCTGCCCCTGCCCCGCAGCTTCAACCCCGATATTCCGCCGGCCGTGGAACACGTTTTGCTCAAAGCCTTGGCCAAAGAGCCGGCAGAACGCTACAACCACGCCGGAGATTTGGCCCAGGCTCTGGAGCGCGCCTTTCAATCCTCTGCCCGGCAATCAACCGCCGCTTCAGAAGATATCTCCATCCCCGTACCCTTGCCTTCGGAGCGGGCCGAGCGATTGGCCGCGCCGGCGCAGCCGCCTCGCTCCAAAGGCGTTAGCCCGCTGGAAATTGTAATTATGACTCTGCTGGGGTTAACCGGGTTGTGCGGCATCAGCGGCGTGTTTTTATCATTTACCACCAACCAGAATACCGGCGAGACAAACCTGGCGCTGGCCCCGGTTTGCCTGGGGCTGGCCTTTGCCGCCATCACCAGTTTGGGGATGGTCTGGTTCCGCAACCGCAGTACCACTGCCTCGGCGCTGCTGGCGCTGGGTATTATCGCCTGGTTTGTGGGTCTCAACTTTTTGGGCTGGGGCGGCTTTGCTATCCTGTCGCCCGGCGAAAATCAAACTTTTGTTCAAAACCTGGGCTTCAGCCTGGCCCTCTGCTTTGCTCCCGGCGGCGTTTTTGCTCTGCTGGGCCTTGGATTTTACATTTACGACTATCGCCGTGGCCGGCAAACCGGCGGGGTATCGGCTCACTCCGGCGCGTCGAGCCAATTAAACCGGGAGCGGGCCGGCAAACTGGAACGGGCCAAAGAGTACCGGCTGCACATCACCAACTTAATCAGGCAAAAAAAAGGTTCCAGCTTTGTTAACCAGGTTGCGCCCATTGCCGACAAGCTCAACCAATGGGACAGGCATTTGCGCCAACTGGTCAACCGGCTAAACGAGTTTGAAACCAACCACATCCTCCGGCGCGATATGCGCGACGTGCCCCAGGCCATCGCCCGGCTGCAACAGCAAATGGAGGCCGAAAGCAACCCCCAAATTCGCGCCCAAATGGCCGAAACCCTGAGCGGTTACAAAAAACAACAGCAGCAGCTTGACTCGCTGGCGGCGCTGATGCGTCGCACCGAACTGGAAATTGATGAAACCCTGGCCGCCATCGGCGCCATCTACTCGCAGGTTCAGTTGCTCGATGCCAAAGAAATTGACAGCCACCGCGCCAGCCGCCTCTCCGCCGATATTGACGAGCAGGCCAACCGCCTGGGTGATTTACTCCACGCCATGGACGATGTGTACCAAAGCGCACCCAACCTCTCTTAAAACATTCAACCATTTTACAGCCAAAAAGGAGGCCGATATTATGAAAATCGTTTTGCTTGGCGGCGCCGGGATTATTGGGCGGGTCATTGCCCGCGACCTGGCCCTGAACCAACAGGCTACCCAAATAACGGTAGCCGATTTAAACGAAGCCGGCGCGCAAGAAACCGTCGCCGCAGCCGCCCCCGCAGACAGCCGCTTTAGCGCTGCCAAAATAGATGTCACCGACCATGCCGCGCTGGTCAACCTGCTGCAAAACGCCAATTGCGTTATCAACAGCGTGCAGTACTACTTTAACCTCAACGTGATGCGCGCCTGCCTGGAGGCCGGTTGCCATTATGTTGATTTAGGCGGCCTGTTTTTTACCACCCGCAAACAACTGGAACTGAACCAGGATTTTCAGGCCAAAGGCTTGACCGCTATTTTGGGGCTTGGCTCCTGCCCCGGTATTGCCAATGCGCAGGCTGCTCTGGCCGCCGAACGCTTTGATACCATCGAGGCCATTAAAATTTACAACGGCGCTACCAGCGACTCCCGCGACAGCCTGGCCTGGCCCTACTCGCTGGAAACCATTCTGGACGAGATGACCGAGCGCCCCATGGTTTTTAGAAACGGCCAGTTTATAGATTTGGACCCCCTGTCCGAGGAAGAGCATTTTGATTTTCGCTCGCCCATCGGCACCCAGATTGCCCACCTCTCGCTGCACTCAGAGGTGGCTACCTTGCCGCTCAGTTACGCCCATAAAGGCATTCGGGAATGTTTCTTCAAAATCCACTTTTTTGGCTACAGCGAAAAAGCCTTCCGCAAACTGCAATCGCTCACCCGGCTGGGGCTGGGCGATAAAGAGCCGGTCACAGTCAAAGCCAAACTCGCCACCGGTGAACTCGCGCCCGTCGGGGTTCGCCCCCGCGATGTGCTGACCCAGGTTTTGTTACGCAGCGACGCCACCCAACGCGGCGAAAATCCCGGCTTTAAAGACATTGCCACAGTTGTAACCGGCGCTAAAAACGGCCGGCCGCTCACGGTGCGGGTCGACACGCTGGCCTGGCCCCACAGCGATTACGGCGTGAGCGGCGGCACGCTGGTGGTGGGCGTCCCCCCGGCAGTGGTGTCCAACTGGCTGGCCGCCGGAGAAGTCGAAGCCAAAGGCGTCCACCCGCCCGAAACCGCCGTAGACCCGGCCCGCTTTTTCAATGAATTGGCGGAGCGCGACATTAGCACAGAAATTACCATCACCGAACAGGTAGCTTGATATCCGGCTTGTGCCTCTAAAAATTCAAAACTCAAAACTCAAAAGACAAAACTCAATCGGCCAACCCGCAACAAACAGTTGGCAACATTTGCTGTTATCAGCCCTTCACCTGTGGGGCCTGGTATTGCTGACGCTGCATCTGGCGGCCTTTAACTTACCCGAAGAGTGGGCCTGGAGCCTGTGGCCCTACACTTTTTTACCGCCCTGGTTGGGCTGGGGGCTGGCCCTGCTCGCCGGGGCGCTCATTATCCCTGCCGTTAACCGGCCGGCCATCAACCTGATTGAAGGCGTGTGGCGGCGCTGGCCGGCCAGAGACGCCCGGCGGCGCTGGTTTGCCGTGGCGGCGCTGCTGTCCGGGCTGCTCTTCTGGCTGGCCCGGCTGCGCCACCTGCGCTGGGGCGATAGTTACCTGCTGTCGGTGGCGCTCTCCTACCCAGATTTGGAGTTGCGGGTTATCTACAACTGGCAGGCCCCTTTCACCGTGTTTCTGCACCAGCGGCTGTGGCAATTTGTGGCCGGCCCGCTGCTGGGCTGGCCGGTAGAAACTGTGTACGCCGCCATCAGCATTATTTGCGGGATGGCGTTTGTCTATCTGCTGCTTAATTTTGCGGCCCGGCTGGGGCGCACTCCGCCAGAGGCAGCGATTATTGCCGGGCTGGTGTTGACCTGCGGCTCGATGCAGTTATTTTTTGGCTACGTTGAAAATTACACCGTGGTCTCGCTGGCGCTGCTGATTACCCTGGTTTTGGCCTGGCGGGCCTTGCATGAAGAGATAGCGCTGCTCTGGCCGGCGCTTGGCCTGTCGCTGGCCAACGCCCTTCATCCCTCTACAGTTTTTTTGTGGCCGGCTATGGCGCTGCTGGGCTGGTTGTGCTGGCGGCGAGGATTGGTTTCGGGTTTGGGGTTGCAGCTTCTGTTGCCGCCGTTGCTGGTTGGGGCCAGCGTGCTGGCGCTCATGGAGAGCGGCGGCCACGGACTGGAGGCCTTTTTGGGGGTCGACAAACCCGGCGGCGGCGACGGCATCTGGTTTGTGCCGCTATTTGAAACCACCACCGAGTGGCAACATTACACCATGTTCTCCGTGGCCCACATTTTGGATTGGGCTAACATTCACCTGCTCATTTCGCCTTTTGGCTTGCCGTTACTGGCTGTGGCCGCTATTGCCGCTTACCGGCCTGGGGCTGATATTTTTGACACCCCTGCCCGGCGAGATTTTGCCATTTTTCTGGCCGTTACTAGCGCCATGTATATTTTGCTCACCTGGTTGTGGAACCCCGATTATGGCGGCAGAAAGGATTGGGACCTGTTTGCGCCCTCGGCGTTTGTGTACACGCTGCTGGGCGGCTATCTGCTGGTGCGCGTTGTGCCCAGGCGACAAAAACTGGCCCAAACCGGCCTATTTGTTGTCGGCGTGTCGCTGCTGCACACCGCCGCCTGGATTTTTACCAACACGCGCGCCTTGCCCCAGTTTTAATCTCGCGCCAGCCATATAGGATAAAAAGGATGGTTGACTCGCCGGGCGTCAGCCGATACAATGGAGATTGGATTTTTTGCCAAATACTCCGTTGCACCTTAACTTATGCAAGATACCGACCTGCAAGAACTGCAAAAAGATACGTATGTTATCATTGTTGCGCTGGTCATTGTCCTCAGCCTGATTCTTTTTTATGTGACCCTCATTAAAACCTACGTATTTCATCAGGCCAATGCGCTGTGGTGGATACCTTCTCTTCTAAGCCTGACCTCCTGTTTTTTTAGTTACAAACTATATCGACGCGACCGCTTTGGGCCTGGCGCGTATGTGCTGGCCGGCGGCCTCACCCTGGCCGTTGTTTCATTTTTAATTGCTCCCAGCACCCAACTTTCGCAATTAGAAACATATTTGCTGCCGCTGGTGGTGGTGCTGGCCGGCTTTTTAATCGACTCCAAAGCCGCGTTATACACCGCCACGCTGGCCGTTTTGGCTACGTTGGGTATCACCTTAGTGTTGGATG
This sequence comes from uncultured Caldilineaceae bacterium, assembly GCA_964486935.1. Taxonomy (GTDB): domain Bacteria; phylum Chloroflexota; class Anaerolineae; order 4572-78; family J111; genus CAZAPG01. Next base: position 204,171 of record CAZAPG010000006.1, read on the forward strand.
ATGTTGCCTGGCAAAATTTTGCGCCACTTGTTATCCCCTTAACCATCACCTATCTGGCCGCCGGGTTGGTGTGGTTGAGCTTCGATAAGCTGATAGCAGCTACCCATTGGGCGCTCCACAGCCACGGACGCGCCCAACAACGCTCGCGAGAGCTGTACGAAAAACAGTATGAGCTGGAAATAGCCTACAATCTGCTGGAACAAGCCAACCAAAGCCTGAAAGAGGCCCAGGCTACCGCCGTGCAAGCCAGCGAGTTTAAATCTCGCTTTATAGCCAACCTTAGCCATGAGCTGCGCACGCCGCTGAACGCCATTATTAACCTGTCGTTCATTCTTTCCAGGGGGCGCTACGGGCCGGTTACGCCTGAGCAGCAGGATTACCTGACCCGTATTCATGATGCCGGCAATCTGCTGCTGCAAATTGTTAACGACCTGCTGGACCTGGCCAAAATTGAGGCCGGCCAGATGCAAATTTTTAGAGAACCGGTCGATTTGGCCGCAATTTGCGCTAACGTCATCACCACCGTTTCCGGGTTAATTACCGATGACAAACAGGTGGAGCTGCATCTGGACATTCCACCCAACCTGCCCAAAATTTATGGCGATGGTATGCGAATTCGACAAATTTTGTTGAATTTGCTGGGCAACGCCATTAAATACACCGACAGAGGTAATATTACGCTGCAAATTGTTCACAATAGCAACGAATTTGTAAAAGTCAGCGTTATCGACACTGGGATAGGTATTAAATCTGAAGAGCTGCAGAGAATTTTTGAGGAATTCAAACAATCGCAAGAGGCGTTTGCCACCCGCAAGCTGGGTACCGGCCTGGGGTTGCCTATCAGCAAAAAGTTTGTAGAACTCCATGGCGGCCAACTGTGGGGAGAAAGTCAATATGGCCGGGGGGCGGCCTTTCACTTTACGCTGCCCATCTATTTACAAACCAGCCCCGGTTTACCCGTTCAGCCCCTGGAAAGCAGTCTACAAGATAAGGTTATAAATTTATGAGCGTACCGTTAGAAGAAGCCACCATAATAATAGTAGAAGATGATACCAACTCTTACCTGGCGGCTATGGACCTGTTAAGATTGGAGGGCGCGCAGGCCGTGTACGGTTGTAATAGCAGCGACAAAGCCATAGAACTGGCCGAGTCTTTAGATAAAGTTGACTTGTTTTTGCTGGATATTTACATGCCGGGCGAAACCGGCTACAAACTCATCGAGCGCATTAGAGCGCACCCCGCCCTAAAAAACAGCAGGGTGGTCGCTCTTACGGCCAGCGTAATGTATGATGACATCCGGCGGATTAAAGAGGCCGGGTTCGATAGCTTTATCGGCAAGCCGGTTCGCCCGGCCCGTTTTGGCGGTCAGGTGCGTAAAATATTAGCCGGCGAGAGCCTGTGGGAATGGCGCTAATGGCTGGTTTAAGGTTTGACCAATAGGATATATTTACCGGTGTTTCAACCCGATTCGGGGGTTGACATCCCCCTGGTTGTGTGCTATGATGCTCGCAATATGCCTAAGGATGCATAAGATGTCAAAAAGATTGCGACGACTCATTGAAAGTCAACCCCAGATAAAAGTTGCCCAACACACCCAATCTAATGATGCCAATAACGTTTGGTTTGCTGCGCTCGCTACTCTGTTTGCGGGCGTTTTTTATTTTTTCAGCTATTACTTTTGGGGCGCCTTGTGGCACGCTCTAAGCGGAGGTTAACGGCATCAGGCCGTTTTTAATCAGCATCAGGGCGTAGCCAATAACGGTTACGCCCTTTTTGTTTGCTTTAAATTTGTGACGTCACAATTTTTAGAAAAACAAATAGGAGAAGAAATGATTATCATAATGAAAATGAATGCTGCCCCAAACGATATTGAAGCCGTGGTGACTCGCGTTACCAAAGAGGGGTTCAAAACCCATCTCTCATCAGGCGAAGAGCGCACCATCATCGGCGTAATTGGCGATGAGCGCCGGCTGGACCAGGGCGCCATCAACCGGATGAATGGCGTGGACCGGGTAGTGCCGGTGCTGCGCCCCTTCAAGCTGGCCAGCCGAGACTTTCAGCCGGAAGACACAAAAATTGCCATCAACGGCCATGAGGTAGGCGGCAACAAAGTGATTGTGATGGCCGGGCCGTGTTCGGTTGAAAGCCTGGAGCAAATGATGGAAACCGCCGTTGCCGTAAAAGAGGCCGGCGCGCACCTGCTGCGCGGAGGCGCTTTCAAACCCCGTACCTCACCCTACAGCTTTCAGGGTATGGGCGAGGAAGGGCTTAAAATTATGGCCCAGGTGCGACAAGAAACCGGCCTGCATATCGTCACCGAAGTAATGGCCCCGGAACAGGTGGAACTGGTGGCTAAATATGCCGACGTATTGCAAATTGGCACCCGCAACATGCAGAACTACGCCCTGCTGAACGCCGTGGGTAAAACCAATATGCCGGTTTTGCTAAAACGTGGTATGATGAGTACGATTGAAGAACTTTTGATGAGCGCCGAATACATTATGTCTAACGGCAACCACAAAGTTATGCTGTGCGAACGCGGTATTCGCACCTTTGAAAAGTACACCCGCAACACCCTGGATATCAATGCCGTCCCCGTGCTCAAAGAGTTGACCCACCTGCCGGTTGTGGTTGATCCCAGCCACGCTACCGGCCGCTGGACTCTGGTAAAAGCCGCCAGCAAGGCGGCCGTGGCCGCCGGGGCCGATGGCCTCATCATCGAGGTGCACCCCAACCCCGCCGAAGCCGTTAGCGATGGTGAACAATCGCTCAAACCGCATCGCTTTGCCGAGCTTATGGCCGAAGTCAGGCGCGTTGCCGCAGCCGTGGAACGGACAGTTTAACAGGTTTCGGGTTGACTGATTACTGCTCACTGATTACTGACCAAGGAGGCACATTTTCAGCGCGGAGTTTGCTCTAAAGGATACCCGTATTGCCATTGTTGGGCTGGGTTTAATGGGCGGGTCGTTGGGGTTGGCCCTTAAACAGCGCCAAATCTGCCGGCAGGTGGTCGGGCTGGTCAGACGCCAAGAAGCTATTCGTCAGGCTCTGGAAGCCGGTGTGGTTGACTCGGCTACAACCAGCCCGGCCACGGCTCTGGCTCAGGCCGATGTGGTTGTTTTTGCCACGCCGGTCAGAACCATCATCCGGCAGCTTCAGGAGTTGTCGCCCTACTGCCAACCCGGCGCAGTTATCACCGATATGGGCAGCACCAAACAGCAAATAGTTAGCGCCATGGACGCGCTGCCCGCCGGCCTGCAACCGGTGGGGTCGCACCCAATGTGCGGTAAAGAGCAAGCCGGTATGGAAGTGGCCGAAGCCAATCTTTTTGTCAACGCGCCGTGGATTATTACCCCGTTAGCCCGCACCGACCCGGCCGCCACCCAACTGGTGCGGGACATGGCCCAGGCCGTTGGCTCCAAAGTTGGCGCTTTGCCGGCCGGCCGGCACGACACCCTGGTAGCCACCATCAGCCACCTGCCCTACACGCTGGCCGCCGCCCTCATGCTGACGGCTCAAAACGTGGCCCAAAATGACTCTGCCGTGTGGGAAATTGCCGCCTCCGGTTTTAGAGATACAACTCGCGTGGCTGCCTCGGATGTGACGATGATGCTGGATATTTTGCTGACCAATCAGCAAGCCGTGGGGCATATGCTGGCTTCGGCGCGCCAGCAGCTAGACCATCTGGCCCAGGCCCTGGCCGAAGGCGACGAGTCAGCTTTGCGAACCCTGTTGGAACAGGCCGCTACCCGCCGCCGCTCTTTGTACTGATAGAGGGCTGAAAGTCAATGGCAGGCATCACCCGTCAAAACTTATCCGCCGCTACCGATACGCTAATCACCGGCGAAGAACTGGCCCAAATGGGCGATATTGGCTGAATAATTCAGGAGATTTCTACATTGCGGCTTATTGTAAACCCCGGCCATCCCCTCACAGGCAGCGTCACCCTCCCCGGCGATAAATCCATCTCTCACCGAACCTTGATATTTGGCGCCATTGCCAACGGCGCTACCGTGGCCCGCAACTGGCTCGATGCCGGCGTCACCGCCCGCATGGTCGATTGCGCGCGCGCCCTCGGCGTGCCCGTAGAGGTTGACTCTACCGGGCCGGGCCGGGCCACGCTCACCGTTTACGGCCAGGGGCTGCGCGGGTTAACCGCGCCCGCCGCCCCACTCTTTTGCGGCGGGTCGGCCACAACCATGAGGCTGTTGATGGGCCTGCTGGCCACCCAACCCTTCGCCGCCACCCTCGACGGCCACAACGGGCTGCGCCGCCGCCCCATGGAGCGCATTGCCGCACCCCTGCGCCAGATGGGCGCGCAAATTACCACCACCGCCGGCTGCGCCCCGCTCACCATTACCGGCGGGCGGCTGCGCTGCATCGACTACACCATGCCGGTTGCCAGCGCCCAACTGCAAACCGCCCTGCTGCTGGCTGCGCTGGGCGGCCAGGGTCAAATGGTGCTGCGCCAGCCCGGCCCCGCCCGCGACCACACCCTGCGCCTGCTGCGCGGTCAGGGCGCAGATATTGGCGATGCCCAGGGCGTCATCACCTTTAACCCGCAGGGCTTCTCGCCGCAGCCGCTCAATTTTACCGTGCCGGGTGACATGTCGTCTGCCGCCTTTTTGATGACGGCCGCGCTGGTAACGCCCCGCAGCGACATCACCATCGAGGGGGTCAACACCAACCACACCCGCGCCGGCCTGCTGGAAATGGTGCAGGCTATGGGCGGCCAGGTTGCCTGTCACAATGAACAAATGCAGGCCGGCGAGCCGGTAGCCGATTTGCGCGTTATCGCCAGCCGGTTGCGCGGCATTGAAGTTGGCGGCCCGGTGGTTGTTCGCATGATCGACGAGTTTCCAATTTTTACCGTGGCCGCGCTGCAAGCCGCCGGCAAAACCCTGGTGCGCGACGCCGCCGAACTGCGCCTGAAAGAGAGCGACCGCATCGAGGTGGTTGTCCAAGAGTTTAGCAAGCTGGGAGCCAAAATCACCCCCCACCCCGACGGTTTTGAAATTGACGGCCCGCAGCAACTTACCGGAGCCGTAGTGCGCAGCCACCGCGACCACCGGCTGGCCATGTCGCTGGCCGTGGCGGGGATGGTGGCCGCCGGCCAAACCATTATCGAGGATGCCCAGGAACTCAACGAGAGTTTCCCCGGTTTTGTGGAGACGTTTCAACAGCTTGGCGCAAACCTGGCCTGGGCAGAATAATTGAAATACAGGCCGATATCACGAGTCAAATAATGACAATTCAAACAACAGCGCATCTACAAATAACCGGCAAAACCTCGCTGGTGGGTTTAATGGGCTGGCCGATAGAACACAGCCTCAGCCCGACCATGCACAATGCCGCTTTTGCCCAATTGGGGCTGGATTGGGCTTACGTGCCGCTGCCGGTGCATCCCGATAATGTGCAGGACGCGCTCAAAGGGTTGGCCGCGCTCAATTTTAAGGGGGTCAACGTAACGGTGCCGCACAAGCAGGCCGTCATCCGCTACCTGGATGAGTTGAGCGACGCCGCCCGCATTACCGGCGCGGTCAACACCATTCACATTAAGAATGGTAAATTTTACGGCTACAACACCGACGCCATTGGCTTTTTGAACTCGCTCATCGAGGCCGGCTGTACGCCCAAGGGGTTGCGGGTGGCCGTGCTGGGCGCCGGCGGCGCGGCCCGCGCCGTGGTGTACGCCCTGGCCCGCGCCGAGGCTACCTCGATTGCCGTGCTCAACCGCACCGCCGAGCGGGCCGCCTTTCTGGTAGATGACCTCACCGAACCCTTTCCCGATAGTAAATTGCACTTTGCGCCCCTCACCAGCGCGGCGCTTAACAAGTTGAAGGATGAGGTTGACCTGGTGGTCAACACCACCTCGGTGGGCATGTCGCCCCACACCGGCCAAAGCCCCTGGCCCGACGACGTGCCGATTCCCAACCAAACCACCTTTTGCGACCTGGTTTATAACCCGCTGGAAACCCTGTTTCTGGCCCGCGCCCGCGCCGCCGGCGTCCCCATTATCGACGGGCTGGGCATGCTGATTCACCAGGGCGCTTACGCCTTTAAAACCTGGACCGGCCACGAGCCGTCAATTGAGGTGATGCGGCAGGCTTGCCTCACAGGGCTGGCCAGCGACCCTGCGGCCAACGATTGACATTTTTGGAAAACTGTCATTCCAAGGAACGAAGTAACGAGGAATCTATGGAAATTCTTGGAGGCCCTATATTTGCCGTAGCCGGCGCCGGCGAGTCGCACGGCCCGGCCATTAGCACCATTGTTTTTGGCTGCCCGCCCGGTTTGAAACTATCTCGACAGGCGGTGCAGCGCTATTTAGACCGGCGGCGGCCCGGCAGCAACAAACATGGCACGCCTCGCCACGAAGCCGACAAAGTGATTTTTCTGTCCGGCCTCTACAGCAACGACCACGACCGGCTGCTGGCCGGCCCGGCCATAACCATTAAAGTAGAAGGCCAGCCGGCCCAAACCCAAACCTACGAAGCAGGCTACACCACCGGCGAGCCGATTGCCGCCATTGTGCTGTCCACCTCAAAAAAATCCGGCCACTACCAGCAGTTTGCCGGCCCCACCGGCGAGGTGCGCCCCGGCCACACCGATTTGGTCAAATACCACAAATCGCAGGGTTTTGTCGATATTCGCGGCGGCGGCCGCTCCAGCTATCGCTCCACCATCTCCGATGTTATCGGCGGGTCAATTGCCCGTATTTTTTTGCAACACCATTTTGGCACGGCTATTCTCTCGTCCATTTGCCAGGTGGGGCCGCTCAAAGCCGGCCACACCCTGGCCGGCTACCTGGCCCAACTGGTCGACGCGCCCAACCAGCCGCTAACTGCCGCAGCGATAAGCAACATACAAGACGCGCTGGAGCGGGCCGAAATCCAATCCATTGACGCCGATTTTGCCCGCGAGGCCGGACAACTAATCAAGCAGACCCGCATCGACGGCGACTCGATTGGCGCGGCGGTGGAGGTGGTGGCTGTCAACGTGCCGCCGCTGGTGGGCGAGCCGCTGTACCACAGCCTGAAAGTGCGGCTGATGGGCGCGCTGGGCGGTTTGCACGCCGTGCAATTTTGCGAGATGGGCGCGGGCGCAGAAATTGTGGCCCGGCGCGGCAGCCAAAACAACGATCCCATCCGGCGCACCGGCTACCAAACCAACAACCAGGGCGGCCTGATTGGCGGGGTAACAACCGGTATGCCCATTGTTTGCCGGGTGGGGTTCAAACCAACCTCCACCATTGCCAAACCGCAGCAATCGGTGCGCAAAAATCTGCAAGAGATTGATTTTCAACTGCAAAAAGGGCGACACGACCCCTGCGTGGGCGTGCGCGCCGGCGTCACGTTGGAATCCCGGCTGGCCATCGAGTTGATGAACGCCGTGCTGATGCACCAATCGGGGCGGGTCGATGTTGAGAACTTCAGATTGTTTTGACAGATTTGTCAACCGCTGACCGGCTGGTTACTATGTAAATTGCAGGGGAAAGGGTCAATGTATGGCGACGGCAATGGAGTTGACCTCCGAACAACTCAAACGTTATAAACTTGGCGCCCAACGTAGAGCGGCCAGGTTTAGACTGACTCCGGTGGAAGAAGCCCGGCGAGAAGCGCTGCTGCAACGCGCTAGAGAGGCAGCCGCATTGCTAAAAACCCAATTTGGCGCTCGCCGGGTAATGCTTTTTGGCTCGTTGGTGCACCGGGCCTGGTTTACACCAGACTCCGATGTAGATTTAGCCGTTCAGGGGTTAGCAGGAGATTATTGGCAGGCCTGGCGGAGCGTTGAAGACATCTTTAAAAGTCAGGCTGTCGATTTAATTGAATTGGAAAGCGCCTCGGAGTCTTTACGGCGCGTCATTCAGGAAGAAGGCATGGAATTATGACAGCGGCCTATGCTGAATTGGCGCGTCGGTTTCGGGCAGAAATTGAGGAGTTGGACCGGATTGTCAAGCGGGTTATGCGAGTTTGGGATCAGGCAAATACGGCAACCGTTGATCGGGATATTTTTATCGACTCCGTTGCGCTCAATCTCCACAGTTTTTACTCCGGTTTAGAGCGTTTATTCCTGTTAGTGGCTACACACATGGATGGCCAGGCTCCTGCCGGTAAAGACTGGCATCAGGAATTACTGCAAACGATGGGTCAGGAAGTTAGTGATGTTCGCCCGGCCCTGTTTCATCCCGGCAAGATAGACACGCTGGACGAATTCAGACGTTTTCGCCATCTGGTACGAAACGTTTATGCGACTAATTTGCTCCCAGAAAGAATGGATGGATTGCGGCAGCATTTGCCGCCGTTATGGCGCGACTTGCGGAAAGAATTACTCGCATTTGCTGACTTTTTACAACAACTAACCAATGGTTAACGACCAAACCCACTTTATTCCACCTAAAAAAACTACCAATATCGTTTTAACTGGCTTTATGGGCACGGGTAAATCAACCGTGGGGCGGCTGGTGGCGACCAGACTGGGGCGCAAATTTGTCGATATGGACTCGCTGATTGAGCAGCGGGAGGGACGCGCCATCCCCCAAATATTTACCCAACAGGGCGAACCCTATTTTCGCCGGCTGGAAGCCAACCTGTGCCGCCAACTGGCCCGGCAGCAGGGGTTGGTGATTGCCACCGGCGGCGGCGCGCTGGTGCCGGAGCAAAATCTGCGGGTGATGGAAACCTCCGGGCTGGTGATTTGTTTAGACTGCCAGCCCAAGGTCTTGTGGCAGCGCATCGGCCACAGCCACAACCGCCCCATGCTGGCCGGGCAAGACGAAGGGCGTTTTGGCCGGTTAGCCGCTCTGCTGAAACAGCGCGCGCCGGCCTATGGGCGCATCAAACACCATCTGGATGTAACCTATCTTTCGCCGGAACAGGCCGCCGAGCAAATTTGCAAATGGGCAAGTGAAAACTTGACCCACGCCCACCCTTTATAAGGCAGTTATAAATGCAAACCATCACCGTAACCCACCCTGCCGGCAGCTACCCTATTTACCTGGGCGATGGGACGCTCAGCCAAACCGGCCCGCGCCTGGCTCAACTGGGCCACAGCGGGCGCTGCGCCGTAGTAACCAACCCAACCGTCGGCCAGCACCACGCCGGCCCCGTTCTGGACAGCCTGCGCGCCGCCGGATTTGAGCCAACCCGCATCGACATACCCGACGGCGAGCAGTTCAAAACGCTTGAGACCGTGGCCGGTTTGTACAACCGGCTCATGGCCGCCAAACTCGACCGCCGCAGCCCGGTGATTGCGCTGGGCGGCGGCGTGCTGGGCGATACGGTCGGCTTTGCTGCCGCTACCTTTTTGCGCGGCCTGCCCTTTGCGCAAATTCCCACCACCCTGCTGGCCATGGTCGATGCCAGCGTGGGCGGCAAAACTGGCGTTGATTTACCGCAGGGCAAAAATCTGGTCGGCGCCTTCAAACAGCCGGAAATGGTTATCATCGACCCGCAAGCGCTGGCAACCCTGCCCGAAGCGGAATTTCGGGCAGGCATGGCCGAGGTCATCAAACACGGTATTATTGACTCGCCGGAGTTGTTCAAACAACTGGAAGTAGGGAGTATGGAAAAAAACAATCCCCTTACTCCTTACTCCCTGCTTTCTACTCCATTATTGGCCGAAGCCATCAGCGTTAAAGTGCGGGTGGTGCAGGCAGACCCCTTTGAAAAAGGGCGGCGAGCCGTGCTGAATTTGGGCCACACCTTTGCCCACGCTTTTGAAAAGCTGGCCAATTTCGACATGCGCCACGGCGAAGCGGTTGCTATGGGCATTGCCTGCGCGGCCCGGCTGGCTACTCAACTGGGCTACTGCCCCCCGGCGACGACAGCCCGAATTGTCGCCCTGCTGGAGCAGTATGGACTGCCCACCCGCCCGCCTCTTTTTCCCGCCGATGAGGTTTGGGCGGCTATGGGCGCCGATAAAAAGCGGCAGGGCAGCACCATCCGTTTTATTTTGCCGCGAGACATCGGCGATGTGGATATCTTTAACAATGTTGCCGCCGCCGATGTAAAGGCGATTTTGAAAAGTCGCTAAAAACCGGTAGATTTTTTATCACGCAACGCGCCCTACGCAATACGTGGCGTAGAGTGTGACCTGTAGCGTGGAAGCGAACTTTCTACTCAATTATCTTAGGAACCAACCCTATGAAACCCGAAACCATCATCAGCGAAGAAAAAATATTTGAGGGCAAGGTGCTGGATTTTAGCCTGCGCCGCGCCCGCCTGTTAGATGGCAGCACCGTCAGCCGAGAGGTGGTCATTAATCGCGGCGCGGTGGTGATTGTCGCCATTACCCAACACAATGAAGTCCGCCTGATTCGGCAGTTTCGCTCGGCGGCCGATAAATGGCTGCTTGAGCTGCCCGCCGGCGGCCTGGAACCCGGCGAAGACCCCGACCTGGCCGCGCCCCGCGAACTGCTGGAAGAAACCGGCGACCGCGCCGCCCACTGGCACAAACTGCACGGCTTTTACTCTGCGCCCGGCATCCTGACCGAATTTTTGCACCTTTATCTGGCCACCCATTTAACCCCCGGCCCCAACAACCTGGAGCGCGACGAACACATCGAGGTAGTCACAGTGCCCTGGACCGAAGCTATTGGCCTGATTCGCCGCCACGAAATTGAAGATGCCAAAACCATCGCCGGCCTCATGGCCGCCGGATTACATTTAGGACTCATCAGGAGTTGAACATGGTCTACTCAAAAGAAAAAGAGGTTGCTATCGAGGCTGTTACCCGCGCCGCCCGGCTGTGCCTGGCTGTGCAGGCCGGCATGGTCAACGTTTACACGCTGGAAAAGGGCGATAAAAGCCCCGTGACCATCGCCGATTTTGGGGCGCAGGCGTTGGCGTGTCAACACATTACCGCCAACTTTCCAACGGATGTGATTGTGGGCGAGGAGGACTCCGCCGACCTGCAACAGCCGGAGAATAGCGACAAGCTGGCCCTGGTGACGCGCTATGTGCAGCGGTTTCAGCCCCAGGCCAGCGCCCAGAATGTTTGCGCCTGGATTGATGCCGGCAACGGTTCGGTGGCCGGACGCTTCTGGACGCTGGACCCCATCGACGGCACCAAAGGCTTTTTGCGCAACGAACAATACGCCATTGCCCTGGCCTTAATTGAAAACAAGGCGGTACAGGTGGCGGCGCTGGCCTGCCCGGCCCTGCCCTTTGCTGACAACACGCCCGGCACGGTTTTTGTGGCCGTACGCGGGCAGGGCGCAGCCATGGCCCCCCTGGGCGGGAGTAATTTCACCCCTATCCGCGTAACCGACCCGGCAGACAAAGAGCGATTGCGTTTTGTGGAGAGCGTTGAAGCCGCCCACGGCGACCACGCTTTGCAGCAGGCTATTGCCAAAGCAGCCGGTATTACCAGCCCCTCGCTGCGGATGGATAGCCAGGCCAAATACGGCGCGGTAGCTCGCGGCGAGGCCGCGCTTTACCTGCGGCTGCCATCACCCAAAAGCCCCAACTACCGCGAGAAAATTTGGGACCATGCGGCCGGTTCGCTGCTGGTAGAAGAGGCCGGCGGCATGGTGACAGACATGCACGGCCAGCCGCTGGATTTTGCCTCGGATTTCAAAATGAACCATAATCGCGGGGTGGTGGTGAGCAATGAGTCCATTCACGTGGCGGTGCTGCAGGCGCTGGCGCAGAACGCTTGATGACAGGGGAAACGGGTTGCATATTCCGCGGATAATTTTTGCGCAATACGCACTACGTGTTACTTGCCCCAAACAGGAATAATTATGACCAAAATACTTTTGCTGCATGGCCCCAATTTAAACTTGCTGGGCGTCCGAGAGCCGGAGACGTATGGCTCGATGACGCTGGAAGATATTAATCGACGGGTGATTACGGCCGGAGCGGAGCGCGGCGCAGAGGTGGTTGCCTTTCAATCTAACCACGAGGGGGCGCTGGTTGACAAGCTGCACGCGGCCCGCGAGTGGGCCGACGGCGTGGTGTTTAACCCCGGCGCGTACACTCACACCTCCATTGCCCTGCGTGATGCCATTGCCGGTACCGGGCTGAAAGTGGTAGAAGTCCACCTGAGCAACGTGCATGCCCGCGAGGAGTTTAGACACAAGAGTCTACTGGCTCCGGTGTGCGTGGGGCAAATCGGCGGTTTTGGCTGGCGCAGTTATTTGCTGGGGTTAGAGGGGCTGTTGGGGTATTTAGATGGTAAATAGTAGATAGTAATTGGTAATTTGACAGAAATTTACTAAATCACCTTTCGATACAACCTGCGGTCACTCAAGATGATTTTTCGGCATCGAATGGCAACTTGGGTTAAATAACCAATTACTACTGACCCATCACCCGGATAGCCTGGATTTGCGGGCGGCCAGGTCCGGGTCGTCGTCGGAAAAGTCATCGGGGATGATTTCTTCCCCGGCGGGGGGATCGACCGCGTCCGGTACGGTTTCTGACTCGCCGCCATCCCGGGCCAGCACTTTTTCGGCGGCGGCATCCCGGTCGGCAACTTTTTGGGCTTCTTTTTCTACCGCCTCTTTGGCCAGCGCCAATTTTTCCTCCAGGGCTTTCAGCTTTTCCTCTAAATTGATGGCCTGAATCGACTCCTCTTCCAGCTTTTGCTCCAGTTCAGCGGCCCGGCGCTCGTGGGCGCGCTGGTCAGATAGATTACCCTGGCTGGCCGCCTTTTGAGCCTCAGCCTGTTCCATTTTGAGCCGCCGGGCCAGTTCTTGCTCCTTGGCTTCCACCGCTTGCAACGCCTGGCGAATCTCGGCCAGAATTTCGGCCTCTTGCTCATCGAGGGGACTGCGCCGCCGCCGATGCGAGAAGGGTAAACGGGCCTTGGCGCTCAACAATAATTCAACTTTTTTAAGAAGGTCCATCAATTATACCTCACCTTATCCGTTGTTATTCTACCATAGAGCAATAAAGTTACGAAGCCAAAAAGGGCATATTATGGATTGATGCAGGATTTTATAATGTATTGGCTATATTTTTCTGCCAAAAAGGGGCATAGTTGTTTGTAGAGAATCTCTGCAATTTTTATTGAACCTGCTTTGGTGTAGTGGATCATATCGTAATAAAATTCTGTGTTTTTATCTAACCGGTTGGCTAAATCAATAACTAAAACTTGGTGAGTAGTTCCAACTTCTTTGACCACTGCATTGTACATCTCCAGAATTTCCCAATTCAATTTCCCGTTTCCATTCCCCACTTTTATTCTTGCCAAATCAATACCTGTAGTTTTATCAGTGCCGGCGCCGTACACTGCCGGCTGTGTAATAAAAACGGGTTCAATATTATTGGCTCGGGCAATTTCAATTAATCTTTCTAGCCGGGCGCGGTAAAAAGGAAGATATTGTTGGTGCTGGTGTTTTATCTGAGCGGCTTGCCGGGTTGATATGTCAACCAGGGGCAACTCTTCAAAAGAAATGCGTTCGTGGCCTATCTGCCGGTTTCGGGTTTGTAGATACCAGAGCAGGTTATAAGCCAACACTATTGTTTCGCTGGAATTTAACATCACATCTCGCAGCGAATCGGTTAATTTGGGGGCGGGTTTAAGTATAATGTTATCATAACGGTTCAGGTCTTCTCGGCCAACGTCATTGGACCCCACTAAAAACAGCACCACTTTGGGTTTAAGCTGCACAATGTAATCTTCCATTAACAAAATATGACCAAATGTGGAAGTACCATCCAGACCGGCATTGTTAATCCAGAGCCGGTCAAAGTTAGTTTCTAATTTTGCCCCAAGTTGGTCCGTCCAGGTGTCACCTTCTGATAAGTAAAAACTTTCGGTGGTGCTTCCCCCGATGGTAACAATGGTCAAATAATCTTGAAATTTCGACGGCGGCTCGGCGCCTCTAAAGCCCAGAGAGTTTTTCTTATGAAAAATATATTCATCTAACCCGGCAATTTGGGTATTGTGGATGTTGTATTGCCGGTGAATGGGCAGCGCAATTTTGTTGCCTCTAATTCTAAAATCAAATGGATTATCAAAAATTCTCAGATAGAATTCTATGGCTAAAAAGGCAAAAACAATTCCGGCCAGAGCCAGGAGAAGATTTTTGCCCGTTTCTTTATTCAGAAAACCGAGCCTCATTGTAACTCTGTTTAACTTTTCTCGAAGCACGGTTATCAGCCGGTTACAATTTCTACGTTCAGCAGGCGCAACACCGATTGGATGGGGTTGATGAGCGTAGCCCGGCCAGAGCCGGCAAACAGCAGCCCCACAATGTTACCGCTTTCATCCAGTACGGCAGAACCGGAGTCGCCGCCTTCGCTCATGCCGGTAGCCATCAGTTGATTGGTAAAGGAGGCGGTGCGGCCATTGTAGTCAACCGAGGTGGTCACATCAACCTGGCTGATGCGCCCCTGGGTGTAACCGGTAGTGCGGCCCGTTTTCTGTACAGGCATCCCCAGCGCGGCCTTGCCCACGCCTTTAGGGGCGCCAATTTGCAGAATCTGGCCGGTCACCAACGCAGAGTTTAACGGACGGGCTACAGCGGCGTCTACCAAATTTTCGCCGGGAGAGGTTTTATAGGCCATCATCCGGTGGCTGGAGCCAAGTTTCTCGGCTACCAGATTTAGAATTTTTTCAACGGTAGTGGCCACGTTGCAACTGGCGCCCTCGCCGCCAAAATCAAGGGGCACAAAGCCCACCAGGGTAGCCACTTTATCTTCGGGTGTGCCGCCATCGTAGCGGCCCGGTTGAATAATGGGGTCGCCGGGTTGGGCGCTGTTCACATTGGCCAGCACGTGATTGTTGCTAAGAATCAACAACTCATTCCCGCGCCGAACCAGACAACCAAAGGTGCCGGCGGTTACATCGGCGTGGCCCATGGATACGCCGGGCGGGATAGTAGGCCGCCAGCGCTGGCGGGTACGCAGGCTTTCGGCGGTGGCGGGGGCCTGTCCGGCCAAAAACCTTCCGGTTTCAACCACGTCCGTTTTGATGCCGTCAATATCGCGCGGCACTTTATCGCTCTCGGCCAGTTGGGCCAGCGGCATTTTTTTTATCACATTGACCACCACGGCCAGGTCGTCGGTCAGCCCTTCGGCGGTTTCTTTAAAACCCACGCCCACCCCCACCACGTTTGTGCGGGTCAACAAGTGGCGCAAATTTTGCTGTTTAATGGCAATTGCTTTGTCCAGGTCAACCATAGCCTCTCCCCGATTTTTGCGCTTTGAATTGACCCACCTCCTGCACATCGGTGGGGATGCCCTCTAACTGGGGCGGAACCACATCTCTGGCAGCCAGCGCAGAGAGGGGTTTTTTCTCGGTAACGTTAACTACAATGGCAATTTGGTCGGTGAGTTGGCGATTAATTTCTTTCAGGCCCACGCCCACGCCAATCACATTGGCCAGCTTGAGCAAGCTTTTTTCGTGCCGGGCCTTTATCTGGGTAGCCTGTTGTATTGCTGGGTCCATAGTCGTATCCATCCTTTGAGCCGATAAACTACTCTATTATACCGCATATTTAACATGTCAAAAATCATCTGTTCAAATTGACACCCCCGATTTGCCTGATTATTGCATGTAAAGTATCATTGGCCGCTGTTGGCACTCAATAATTCTGAGTGCCAGGCTAGCTCCGTAATCATCATTTAAAATTCCCCCGACAAAATTGCCAACCTCATACCAATTTAGCACTCAAGGTGTAAGAGTGCTAAAATTGACCTTCCGAATTTGCCAATTTAATTTGTTTGCAGTATTATACCCCCTCACCTGGCACTCTAGCTGGTTAAGTGCTAAATACGCAAATAAATTATTTCAAATTAAGGAGGTAATACTCTAATGAATCTTAAGCCGTTAGGTGACCGATTAATTGTTGAGCCGATTGAGCAAGAAGAAATGACCGCCAGCGGCATTGTGCTGCCGGAAACAGCCAAAGAAAAGCCCATGCAGGGCAAAGTACTGGCTGCCGGCCCCGGCGGGCGCAAAGACGATGGCTCTCGGATAGCCATGGATGTTAAAGTTGGCGACAAGGTTTTGTACGCCAAATATGCCGGCACCGAAGTAAAGCTGAACGACAAAAAATATCTAATTCTTAAAGAGTCCGACGTACTCGCAATTGTAGAATAACATCACAAGGAGGTTATGATAATGGCAAAACAACTTGCTTTTAGAGAAGATGCTCGTCGAAGATTGAAAATTGGGGTGGACATTCTGGCCGACGCCGTAAAAACCACCCTTGGCCCCAAAGGCCGCAACGTGGCCCTGGATAAAAAATGGGGCGCTCCCACCGTTACCCACGATGGCGTAACCGTGGCCAAGGAAATTGAGCTGGAAGACCCCTATGAAAACATGGGCGCTCAACTGCTAAAAGAGGCCGCCACCAAAACCAACGATGTGGCCGGCGATGGCACCACCACCGCCACCGTACTGGCCCAGGCTATTGTAACTGAAGGGTTGAAAAACGTGGCCGCCGGGGCCAACCCCATGCTGCTCAAACGCGGTATCGAACTGGCCGCCGAAAAAGCCTCTCAGTCCATTCGCAACAGCGCCATCGAAGTCAAAGGCAAAGATGATATTGCCCATGTTGCCAGCATCTCTGCTGCCGACGAAGAAATTGGCAACCTGATTGCCGACGTGATGGATAAAGTTGGCAAAGACGGTGTCATCACCGTTGAAGA
>CAZAPG010000007.1:0-198535 GCA_964486935.1 uncultured Caldilineaceae bacterium
GACTGGATCAGCGAGAGCTTCCCCGGCCAGTTCCGCAACTGGTTCTACAGCATGCTGGTAATGGGCGGCATTATTGACAAAAGTCCGTCGTTTACCACCAACTTTGGCTACGCCACCCTGTGGGCCGAAGATGGCCGCCCCATGCACAAAAGCTGGGGCAACAGCATCGAGTTTAACGAAGCCGCCGACAAAATGGGCGTCGATGTGATGCGCTGGATGTACTGCAACCACAAGCCGGAACAAAACCTGCTGTTTGGCTACCACCGCGCCGATGAAGTGCGCCGACAGTTTCTGATTCCGCTCTGGAACGTTTACAACTTTTTTGTGACTTACGCCAAACTCGATGAGTGGGAACCACCAAAGGACGAAGGTCAAAATAGTCATTCGTCATTCGTCACTCGTCATTCGTCAATATTAGATAAATGGATTCTGGCCCGGCTCAACCAGGTGGTGGCCAAAGTGACCACCAACTTTGAAAATTACGACGCCTACACCGCCACGCTGGCTATTCAGGATTTGCTGGAGGATTTGACTAACTGGTACGTGCGCCGCTCTCGCCGCCGCTTTTGGAAATCTGAGCATGATACCGATAAGGAGGCGGCCTATGCCACCCTGTACCACGTGCTGACCACGCTCATCAAGGTGCTGGCCCCGGTAACGCCCTTTGCCACCGAGGTCATGTACCAGAATCTGGTGCGCGGAGTCGACCCGCGCGCGCCGGAGTCTATCCACCACTGCCAGTGGCCCCAGGCCGACGAGTCGGCCATTGACCAGGCATTATTGGAACAAATGGATTTGGCTCGACGCATCGCCAGTTTGGGGCTGGGCGCGCGCGGCAGCGTTAACATCAAGGTGCGTCAGCCGTTGGGCAAAGCGCTGGTGCATGTGGGTCAGTCTGACAGCCTGCCCCACGATGGCCTGTCAAAAGAGCTAACCGAGATTGTGGTGGATGAGCTAAATGTAAAGGCGCTGGAATTTGTCAGCGAAGCCAGCGACCTGGTCAGTTACAAAATACTGCCCAATCTCAAGCTGGTTGGCCCCAAACTGGGCAAACTGGTTCCGGCGGTACGCAGCGCGCTGGAGCAGGCCAACGCCGATGAAGTTGTGGCCAGGGTGAATAGTGGCGAAAATGTGGTGTTGCAGGTTGACGGCCGGGCGATTGAACTGGCCCCCGATGAAGTGCTGGTGCAAACCGAACCGGCCGAGGGGCTGGCCGTAGCCGCCGATAAAGTCATCACCGTGGGCGTGGATGTGGTTATTACCGACGAGCTGGCCGCCGAGGGGTTGGCCCGCGAGCTGGTGCGCCGCATCCAGAATATGCGTAAGGATGCCCAATTTGATATTGCCGACAAAATCAATATCTACTACCAGGCCGAGGGCGCAATTCATCACGTGCTTGAGGATTGGGAAGATTACATCAAAAACGAAACGCTGGCCGTAGCCATCGAGCACCGGCTCATTCCCGAAGCCGCCTTTCAGCGCAAAGAGCAGGTGGACGGGCTGGATGTGATGCTGGGTGTGAAGCGGGCGGCGTAATTTTGCTGCTGCTACCCCAAAGTCCCCGCCAACAGGTGGGGACTTTTTTATTATTCAAATTGAATTCCAACAAAATCTTAACAACTTCTGAACATCTTTTTGTTAGGCTATCAACCAACAGAGAGAGGTAAGGGATGAACTCAAAAGATTGGCTGCGCATTACAAGTGTGGCGATAGTTATGCTAACTTTTTTTGGGCTACCCGTGTTTATAGCCCCCAATGTGTCACCCCTGAATGTGGAGGGCCATACCCACGCCGGATACGCAAACGCCATCCCATCCGAAACAACGCCCCCGCTGCCCGCCCAAATAACTTACACGCTGGATTGGGACTGGGGCAAAGCTTCGCCAGGCGGCGCCGGCTGGCGCGTCACCAACAACCTGGGTTATCACATCCGGGTTGAGCAGGGATATCTGGTCACCCGCAGCGTAGAGTTGATTGCATGTGAACTTGACCACTCTCTTTCTCAAATAATATTCGACGCGCTGCCGCAACCGGCCTATGCCGGCCACGGCGTTACCGGGCACGACCTGTCCAGAATTAGCGTTCCCCAGGTTGAGTCTCTAACAGCACCCACAGCGGTAACGGTTGTGTCCACTTTTGGCAGCGAGCCGGCCTATTGCCAGGCTCACTATCTGCTGGCGCCGGCCATTGAAACCGCATCCAATTTACCCGGCCAGACAGACATGCTGGACGTCACCCTTTTTATCCGGGGAACATACACCGCTCCTACCGGCCACCCGCCCACGCCGTTTACCATCACTACCCAACTGGCCTGGGGCGCGCTGGTAGATTTGCCCCAGGCAGTGCCGACACCCCGGCAAGCGACGCAAATTACCATCCGGCGCAATTTGGGTTCAATGTTCGATAATCTGGATTTTAGCCGGATGTCTGAGGCTGAGCAGGCCCAAACAATCCTGCGGTCGCTGGTCGCGTCAACGCAGATAGAAGTTTTGCCCTGACATTTTTTGCAAGGAGGCCCGATGAATCCGTTAACGTCCCATAATTCTCCCCATTGGCTGACGGTATGTATGGGGTGCAACAAAGCCCGAAACAAGCAGGGCGCCTGGGAGCAGGTAGATTTAACAAAGTTTGCCAAAATAAAGCTTGAAATCTCGCACGGAATCTGCCCCGATTGCGGCCCCAAACTATTCCCCAATTTCTGGCGCTCAGAGTCTGAGCATCAAATTTTATAATTCAAATGGAGGATTGTAATGCACTTATTGAAAGCAAGCCTGGTTTTTATCGCCCTGGTTATAATTATTGGCTGCGCCGGGCCACCACCCCCACCTCCCCCGCCCGCCGAACAACCCCAACACGCCCAGGCCAAAGCGCCCGTTAGCAACCGACCGGCCGCCGAGTCTGCCCCCGGCCAAACCGGCAACGTAGCCCCGGCTCTCAACCTGGAAACCGGAGCCGAACCAGTAGCAGAAACTGCCCCGGAAAGCGGGGGCGAACCGGCTGCGGCAGAAGCCATGGCCAACGCGCCTGGCGATTGTCCGGCAGCTCACTTTTTAAGCGTTCAGGCCCATCCCGCTAATGGGGCTTACCCGGCCCCGCAACTGAGCGCCACCTGTACCGGCAGCACCCTGGTAGTGCAATCAAACGGCATCCCAAATTTTGAGTTTGTGCAGATTACCCCCAATCGTTTGCAGGCCCAAAATTACAACTGGGAGATTCCGCTCAACCCCCGGCCGGCGGCTCAACCCGGCGATATTCCGGCCCTGGGCGCGGTGGCAGTAGCCGTTAACGGCATCCCCATTTTTGGCCCCAACGAAGCCCCCCAGGATGACTGGGGCGACCCCTATCTGGATGGTCTGCTTGATTACTGCAATGGACACACCGCCCAGCAGGGTATCTATCACTTCCATACCCGGCCCGACTGCATTTTTGCCAATATCGAGGGCCAGGTGGGGCTGGTGATTGGCTACGCCTTTGACGGCTACCCCATTCTGGCCCCTTACATTTGCCAAACCGAAGATTGCAGCCAAACCCAAAAAGTAACCAGCAGTTGGCAGCGCACTCAGGATGTCCGCAACGCCTGGGAAGCCCACCAATATGTGGCCGGCTCCGGCAATTTGGACCGCTGCAACGGAATGGAAATGGCCGACGGTAGTTACGCCTATTTTGCTACCGATACCTTCCCTTATTTTTTGGCCTGCTACCACGGGGTAGCCAATGTGTCAAACCAGCTGCCCGGCAGCGGGCCGCCCCAGGGCGAAAATGCAAATCAGGGCGGCGCACCCCAAAACCAGAACCAGGGCTTCGCGCCCAACCTGGCCGCTGCCGCCGTCCGGCTGGGCGTCAGCGAACAGGCCCTGCGCGAAGCCCTTGGCCCACCGCCGCCGGATATGGCCGCCGCGGCTGCCCGACTGGGGGTTAGCGAGCAGGCTTTACAGCAGGCCCTTCAGCCCTGATGATAGTACCATTTACCCTGCTTTCAGAGGGTTTTTGGGCCTTGTTAAAGGATGCGTCTTTATAATATACTGTACAAAGGTTGCCACGCTAAAAATCTCAACCGATGCCCCGGTGTGGTGCCGGGGCATCAGCTCTATTTTACCCCCAACAATCGTTTTGGAGCTCGCGCCATGGAAAATCTCACAGGTAAACAATTTGGGGCATATCGCATTGTTGCGCCGTTGGGCGAAGGCGGCATGGCTGCTGTGTACAAGGCCTTTCAACCCGGCATCGACCGCTACGTTGCGATTAAGGTGCTGCCGCGACACCTTGCCAACGACCCTCAATTTATTGGCCGCTTTGAGCAAGAAGCAAAGGTGCTGGCCAAACTACAACACCCTCATATTTTGCCCATTCACGATTATGGCGAGGCCGAAGGATTTACCTATATTGTCATGCCTTTGATTGATGGGGGGGATTTAACCGACCTGCTCCAGCGCAAGCAGTTCACCCCGGCAGAAATTGAACAGGTCATTTCTCAGGTGGGCGACGCCCTGGATTACGCCCACTCCCTGGGCGTGGTTCACCGGGATATCAAACCGAGCAACATTCTGGTAGACCATCGCGGCAATTGCCTGCTGACCGATTTTGGCATTGCCAAACTTGTCGAAGGCGCTGCATCAGACAAATTGACCGCTACCGGCCACGTGGTTGGCACCCCCTCTTATATGTCGCCAGAGCAGGGCTACGGTAAACCGCTGGATAGCCGCAGCGATATCTACTCTCTGGGAGTCATTTTATATGAGATGGCCACCGGCCGGGTACCCTTTAGGGCAGAAACGCCCATGGCAGTGGTCATCAAACATATGAACGCCCCCCTGCCCCCGCCGCGCGAATTTAACCCCAACCTGCCCAACGGCCTTGAACGGGTCATTCTCAAAGCAATGGCTAAAAACCCCAACGACCGCTACCCCACCGCCGGCGAGATGGTAACCGCCTTGCGCCACACCCTTCAGCAGGGTAGCCAGGCGCCGGTAGCAGCCGCTATACCCAATGACCCCGGCCTGACTTCGTTGAGCCAAACCGGACCGGTCGCCCAACCTGCGGCTCAAACTGTCAAACTTTCCGCATCAACCCGCAATCGCATCTCCCTTTGGCTGGTTGTGGGCGTGCCGCTGGTAATTATTTTGTTACTGGCCATTCTGCTTGGCCTCTGGTTTTTAAGCCGTCCTGGCCCTATTCCGGCCGCTCCGCCACCACCCCCGCCACCGGCGCAACCCGCCCAGGAGCAGCCGGCCTTACAGCTTCCTCCACCGCCAACGCCTAGCCGCCAGCCACAAGCCACGGCCACAAGAGTAGTACCAGAGCAATCCCCCACCCTGGAACAACAACAGCCCCCGCCTGAACCGCAACAGACACCCTTGCAGCAGCAGCAACCGCCGCCCCAACCACAACAACCCTCGAGGCAGCAGCCACCGCCACCCCCAGGCGACGGGCCGCCGCCAGAGGCTATTCAGGCTTGCGCTGGGCAAAGCCAGGGGGCTGCCTGCCGATTTACGGCTCCTCACGGCCCGGTAACCGGCAGTTGTATGCTCATTCGGCAACAACTGGCCTGCGTTCCGCCGGGAGGGCCGCCCCCGCAACCGTAGGGGCGTTGATTTAAAAACGGAACAAACATTATGTCTAACACCATTCTGGTTGTCGATGATAAAAAAAGCATGCGGGCGCTGGTGAGAGATTATCTAACCCAGGAAGGTTTCAAAGTGGTTACGGCTGAAAACGGGCGCGAAGCCCTGTTTGTGGCCCGCCGTGAAAAACCCAATTTAATTCTGCTGGATATCATGATGCCTGAAATGGGCGGCTACGATTTTATGCGCCTCTACAGCAAAGAAAGCGACACGCCCATTATTCTGTTGACAGCCAAAGTGGAGGAGTCTGACAAGGTGCTAGGGCTGGAGTTGGGCGCCGACGACTACATCACCAAACCCTTTAGCATGCGCGAGCTAACTGCTCGCGTTCGGGCCGTGCTGCGCCGGCTGCAAAAACAGGGAAGAGCGGCAGAGGTTATTCGCGCTGCCGATATGACGCTGGATAAAAGCAGCCGCCTGGTGCAGCGCGGCAGCCAGACATTCAATCTGACCCCTTCTGAATTTGACCTGCTGGCGCTGCTGATGGCTTCGCCGGGGCGGGCCTTTTCTCGCGTCGAGTTGCTCGACCGATTGCAGGGCGCCGGCTTTGAGGGTGTCGAACGCACCATTGATGTCCACATCAGAAATCTGCGCGCCAAAATTGAACCCAATCCCGGCTCACCCCAATACATTGAAACCGTCTTTGGGATTGGCTATCGCTTTAGGGCCGACTGGCTGGCCTGAAAGCTGCTGACATGTTGCATCGCTCGCTGACTTTGAAGTTGTTAGGGGCTTTTTTGGTTGTTAGCCTCATCGGCATTGTGGGAGTGGCGCTGCTGGCCGGCAGAATTACCGTCAGGGCATTTGACCGTTATTTTCTTGAGCAAGCCCGCCAGAACTTTATGGCCACAACCACCAATTATTACCGGCAAACCGGCTCGTGGCAGGGGCTAAATGAATTTCTGCGCCAACAGAACCGGCAACCGCCGCCACGGCCCCAGGCTGGCGCTTCCTCACCCCCGCCGGTAAAACCCCCGCCTTTTATATTGGCCGACCAAAATGGGCAGGTGGTGGTGCCTGGAATAGCCTACCGCCCCGGCGACCGCCTGCCGGAGACCTTGTTGGCCCGTGGCACGCCGCTTGAAATTGACGGCAGAGTGGTTGGCGCCATCCTGGACCCGGATGAGAACCTCGTCCGCAACCCGGCTGAGGCAGAATTTTTGGCGCGAATAAACCGTACCCTGCTGTATGCCGCCCTTGGAGCCGCCGCTATTGCCCTGTTGCTGGGCATTCTTTTGGCCCGCGCGTTGACCCGCCCCCTGCGAGAGCTAACCGCCGCCACCCAGGCCATGGCCCAGGGCCATTTGCAACAATCGGTGCCGGTGCGCTCGGAAGATGAGTTGGGGCAACTGGCCGCCGCCTTCAACCAGATGAGCGACGACCTGGCTCGCGCCAACCAACTGCGCCGCCAGATGACCGCCGATATTGCCCACGATTTGCGCAGCCCGCTGGCGGTAATTGCCGGCTACATCGAATCGCTGCGCGATGGCGTTTTGCAGCCAAACCCGGAAATGTTTGACACCCTGCACACCGAGGCCCAGCATTTACAACATCTGGTTGAAGATTTGCGCACCCTCTCGCTGGCCGACGCCAATGAATTACCCTTGCAGCGACAGCCGGTGCGGGTGGTCAATTTGCTAAACCGGCCGGCGCTGGCCTACCGGACCCAGGCCGAACAACAGCAGATAACCCTGCAAGTTGAGGCCAACGATTCTTGGCCAGAAATCAACATTGACCCGGAACGGATGGCGCAAGTTTTGAGTAATCTGGTGAGTAACGCCTTGCGGTACACGCCGGCCGGTGGAAAAATCACCTTATCGGCCCAAACCCAGAATGGAGCAGTAACACTAATGGTGCAGGATACCGGCAGCGGCATCCACCCCCAAGACTTGCCCCACATTTTTGACCGATTTTACCGGGCCGACACGTCGCGCCAGCAAAATGAGGGGGAGTCGGGGTTGGGGTTGGCCATTGCCAGGGCTATTGTGCAAGCGCATGGGGGAGAAATATTTGTAGAAAGCGAAGTAAATTGGGGGACAACCTTTAAGGTTGTGCTGCCGCTAACCGCAGTGACACCCACCAATCACAGCAGCAGCGAAAAGGCGTGAATCGCAAAACCAACCAGCCCGCCAACCAGCGTGCCATTGATGCGGATAAACTGCAAATCTTTGCCTACCTGAACTTCTATTTTGCGGGCCGCATCCTGTCCATCCCATTTGTTGATGGTGTGGGCAATCAAATATTCCACTTCGTGGCCGTATTTTTCAATCAGGTAAAGCAGCACTTCTTCCACCCAGTGGTCAATTTTTTCCAGCAGGGATTGGTCATGTTGGGCCGTTTGCCCAAACCTGACCAGCCCCTCTTGAATAGAGTGGCGAATATTGGCGTTGGCCTCTGAGGCGTGGCTCATGAGCGAGGCTTTAATATCGGCCCACAGCGAAGATGAAAACTCGCGGACCACCGGCTGCTGCAACAATTCTTCTTTTAGCGCCGCTTCTCTGGCCAGCATCTCCGGCGAGTTCTTTAAATCTTCTACAAAACGGTCTATGGTAAAGCTGAAATTTCTGTGCAGCGGGTGGTCGGGATTGGCGTTTACCTCTTGGAGGGTGTCGTCAACCGCATCGACAATTTTTTGATAAATTTTGTTGTCGATGTTGCGCGGCAGCCACCAGGGAGTCTCCTGGTTGATTTTTTGTTTGATGATGATTTTGTTCTCTCGGATAAATTGCCCGCCCGTTTTGACCGACATGGAGAGGAGTTCCTGTTTGCGGTTGCCCGATAGCACCAGCGATAGCAAATTGCCCAGCAGCGGCGCAAAGCGCATGGTGCGAATTTGGGCAGCCATGCTTCGCTCTATCAGCGCCTGAACATCCTCATCTTTCATTACCTGCACGGCGGCGGCCAGCCCTTCGGCCAGGTGTTTGGCAATCAATTGGCTGTTCTGGGGCCGGCTCAACCAGACGGCCACCCGTTTGGTAATTTCCAGCGTTTGCAATCGCTCGGAAATAACATCTCTGGACAAAAAGTTGTCTCTAATAAACAGCCCCAACTGGCGGCCAATTTCTTCTTTGCGGTTGGGCACAATGGCTGTGTGCGGAATTTTCAGCCCCAGCGGATGTCGAAACAGAGCCGTAACGGCAAACCAGTCGGCCAGCGCCCCGACCATGGCCGCCTCGGCCGTGGCCCGCACAAAACCTATCCACACGGCCCTACCCTCAAATATCGAAGCGACCACAAAAATAATAAAGGCCGCCACCAGCAGCGAGGTAGCAATAAATTTCATCCGGCCAAGTTCGGCCACCTTGTGGGGATTCTCAAGCAGGGGCTGCTCTGTTTGTAAATTTACGCCCGAAAGTTGCATTGGTTACACCTGCCAGTTTTATTACTAACATTTTATCAGCAAGCTGTAAGGGATACAAACCTTTTTGGGGCGCAATTAACGGAGGATTGCGAACCGTACCGGCTAGACAGCGTTGTAAGAAATCTCAACATCAGGGGCGCGGCGCAGGGTTTGATAGACAACACAATAACGCTCTGTCAAACGGACCAGGGTTGCCACTTCTTCTTTGCTGGCGTTCGTTTGCAGGTCAAAGGCTAACCGAATATCTTTGAAGCCAACCGGCGCTTCTTTGGAGACGCCCAGCGTACCCCTAAAATCCAAATCACCTTCGGCTGTAACTGTTCCGCCCTGTAGTTCTACCCCAATAGCGGTTGCCACCGCATTGAGCGTAACTCCGGCGCAGGCTACCAGCGCCTCAAGGAGCATGTCGCCAGAACAGGCGGCAAAACCATCGCCGCCGGTGGCCGGATGAAGTCCGGCTTTAACCAGCGCCCGACCAGTTTCCACATTACAGGTGATCCCTTCGTCAATTCGGCCCTGGGCTTTTAAGGTTATCACCGCTGCCTGGGGTTCTTCTTGATATTTTTGCTTTAGCGGCGCTTGCAGCGCTTTGAGTTGTTGCGCATTCATCAATCTTGCCTCCATAAAAATTTTATATCAAACCTCTCAAAACCGCTCCAGCCTTGTCAGAGAGCAGCGCTGTTCGCAGCCCGACCAGCAGCAATGCAATACCGGCCATTTGAATAAGGTGGTACGCGCCGTTGTAATTAAACTGCCAGATTAGGGTAAATAATATCGCTTTATTGGCTTGCGCCCCGGCGGCAACCATTGTCACCAGAATACCGGCAACCATCCACCAGGCTCCATCCAGCCGGCCCTGCCAGGCCAGCCAGATATAGCTGCCCAGGGCAAAGAGCATGGCGACGCCTTCGTAAACAATAAATACAGTAAAGGTATCGGGCCATAACAGCGTAATTCCAAAAAAGACAACCCCCGCAACCAGCATCAGCGGCAGAGCGCGCCGGGCGACAGCCTGGCCCCAAACATCGTAGATGGCCCCCACCATAAACAAAGCCACCAGCAGCCCCAACGAGAGATAAAGCGGATGCCAGATAAGGGCGCGGGTGGCGTCGGCCAGTTGAAAGCCGTGGGCAATGGTTCCTAAAATGGAAGCCAGAGCCAGCAGGCCAAACGCCCAGGCCCACAGTTGGGCTTTCCACGGCTGTTGCTGCCCAATCTGGAGGATATAAAACACCGCCGCCAGGGCCATTAGGGCTAAAACAGCATCGGTGGCGGCGGTAGTTTGTTCAACGGGTTTGTCGATGAACTGGATTTTGCCGTTCATAGAAGTCAACCTCCAGCTGCCGGCTGTACCCGGCGTAGACAAAAACGGGGAATACTCCCGGCCTTGCGGCCTGCGGCGCTATTTATTAAGGCGGTCAACAAAACGGTCAATCAGGCTGATGACCAGTTGCTCGGCAGCGCGGTCGGTGTCCATTTCGGGGTTCCACATGCTCACCGAAACGGCTACAATTTGCCGGGTGTTGGTCAAATGGGCCAGCGAGGCTTCGACGGTTTCTAAAGAGGGGCCGCCCTGGGCCGGGTAACTTACCGCGGGCAGGTCGGCCAGTTGCAGCACGTCGCAATCAAAGTGAACGTAGATGGATTTGTCAGGCAATTTATGCGCGGTTAAATTGGCGACGTTGGGCAGATGGGTAAGACCGGAACCGGCCACGGCTTCGGCTTCGCCGGGGTCCAGGTCGCGGGCGTCGGTCAAAATAATATCGGCTTCGGGGTGATTTTCAGCGCCGGCGCCTTCAACAATAGTTTGCTCACCCCGGCCGCATAACATGGCCAGGGGCATACCGCCGATGAATCCGCTGGGGGTGGTGTCGGGCGTGTTGAAATCGCCGTGGGCGTCGTACCAAACCAGGGTAAAATTAGGCGACTCGCGCTGCAAGCCGGCCAGCACGCCGATGCTGGCGGTGCAATCTCCGGCTATAACCACCGGCAGATTGCCTTCGGCCCGCACGGCGGCTACTTCGTCGGCCAGGGCGCGGTTCAGGGCGCCCATTCGCCGGGTGGGGCTGCCCTGGGGCAACAGAGGAGTTACCAGCCGCCAGGTATGTCGAGCTACGGCGGCGTGAAGCGGGCTAAAATCGCCCATCCAATGAGGAACTAAAATATAAATTGGTCTCATGGTAATTTTACCTGGAGTCGGACAGTTCCAACAAGATGACACCCATACCCAAAGGACACGGGCAGACACAGTAAATAAAAACCTGGGGAGTCAAAGTATACTTTGACACTCCGCCACCGTTATTTTCAGAGGAATCGTCATGAGCCTGCGGCGCGCTGCCAAGAATTAATCTTCGTAATCAATGCCGGGCGGCAAAAACCATTGGTGTTGGGTATAAATGCTAAAACCAAATCGGTTAAACAGGTGGTAGGCGTGGGCGGTAGAAAAGAGCGCAGTAATATCCGCGCCAAATTCGCTGGCATCAACCAGCATGCTGTGCAGCAGGGTGGTGGCGACGCCCCGCTGCCGGAACTGGTCGATGGTGCACAGGTTCCAAACGCTGGCCACGCCATCGGCGCAAATGATGGTTCCCGCGCCTACGGGTTGCTCATTTAAAAAAGCCAGGTAATGTTTGATGCGCGGCTCTTCAAAATGCCGTGCCGGGTAAAATTTAATCAAATCCTTGAGTGGAAAATCAAACACGGCATGCAAGGTAGTGCAAAAAGCAGTGAGCGAAGGCACGGTTGTAACCCGTTGAACGGTAACATCTGGATTTAGCTCTACCTTATCGTGCGCGCCCTGCAACATCATGGCCGGCTGCGGCGGCAGCGATTGGTAGCGCAGTTGGCTTAGATAATCCGGCCCGTCGGGCAACTGGTCGTGGATAATTTCTACCACATAATGAATATTTCTGGATGAAAAAAAGGCAGAAGTATCGGCCAGGGTATCTTCTGTTAACCCTTTAGGGTCAAGCGGCATAAACGTATTGAAGGTGGGCAGGTGAACGCCGCTGTAGCCCCGCACCCAATGAGGCATCACTTCAAATAATCCGCCCGAAATTGTGCGATAAAAAACAGCCTTGGCTGTAATCAAATGTTGGTCTATGGCAAATCGGGTTGCAGAATCCATACCTTACCCATTGTTTTTCAGGATAGAGAAGGATAACATATCAGGAAACTTTTTGCCAAATTGTCAGCGCGGTGTGAGATTATTTACGCCTGGTCACAATAAAACAGAGCCGTTACCAGTCGCCATCTTTACGGGGCCAACGTTCCATAAAATCTTCTTCGGGGGGGACTCCCAGAGCATCGGCAATACGATTGATGTAGTTAAAATAAGCGGCAATTTGGGTAATATCGTGAATTTCCTCGTCGCTGTAACCGCAGCGCCGCAATTGTTTGATATCTTCCTGACTCATCTGGCTGGGGGTCAGCGTTAATTTCTCGGCAAAGGCCAGCGCTGTCTGAGTGCGTTCCGGCAGCCCCGCCGAGCGCCAATTTTGGGCAAACCGGTCAACCAGGGCGTCGTCATCGGCCTCTTCACGGAGGTCGTGCAAATGGGCTTGCGTTCAATAATGGCAGTGGTTGGCCTGAGAAACCACCACTGCAATCATCTCTCGCTCTGGCCGGCCCAACATGGGGCTGCTTTGGTGCACTATGGAGCCGTACAATCGCATCGAGGCTTGCAGCGTAGCTGGCCGCAGGCTCATAATCCGCACAATATTCCAGATTTTTCCGGCCCGTTTAATGGCGGCATTGTACTCTTTTTTTAGCAAGCCGGTGGCTTCTTCATTATAGAGCCAGCGAATCCAGGGTTTAAGGGTGGGGTTCATGGTGTCGCTTTTCGTACCAGTTTTTTATATCGGGCAAATGGTCATGGTAATGCTCACTTATATAAGTGATAAGTTCGGCCAGCGTGCCCCGGTCGCCCAGCCAGGGATAAGAGCCGCGTAGTTTCCAATCGCCGGGTTTAAGTTTGGTTACAAATTTATCAACAACCCGCTGGGTCTCGCGCAGATAGTGGTGATTTTCGGGCCAGCTTTTGTCAGCTCGATTGGCGGCCATAATTTCGTTCCACCCGGCAATGGTTTGGGCTACCGGCTCTACGGCGGGCTGAGAGGGGTCGTGAATGTGTCGCGCAACCATCAGGATTACCTGTTCCCAATCGGCAATGTGCCCCACCAGGTCGCTAATTGACCAGCCATTTACCGCACCTTTGGCCAGCACATCGCCTTCGGTGAACTTGTCCAAAACAATCATAAATTGGGCGCGGCGCTTTAACAGCTCGGCTTTAATAGCCGCCGGCTCTATCGCGGCTTCCAGTTTTTTACGCCATTGCTCAATCTCTATGGCATGGCGACGCTCGTGCTCCATCATAATATCAATCACGTAACTGCGAATGGTCAGCACCCGGCCCCGGCGTTCGTGCCGGCGGTCAATCTCCACATGGTCAATTGAGGTGATGATATCCAAAATCTGCTGGTGGGTCGATTGAATTGCAGCCAGCACTTCCGCCAGTGATTTATCCTTCCAGGCCGCCACCGACTGCTGGTTGTGCTCTTCAACCTCAACGCCGGGTATTTCACCGGCTCTATCTTGCAAAATTAGCGGCAGGGTTGCCAGCACGCGCCGGTCCCAGCCAATCACATGGGCCAGCACATCTTTTATCGTCCAGTTCTCGTAGATGGGCGTTTGGGTCAACTCACGCTCAGATAGGCCGTCAATGGCGTCGAGCAGGGTTGAGCGTCCAAATTTCAATTCTGATACAATTTCAGCGATGCTTCCCATAATTATCCCCTAACTTTGCCCAACCCCCGCCGCAACCACTTCTATCACCTCGGCGGCCAGGTCGTACCGGCCAAAAGCCGGAATCAGATAAACACCCTGCACAAAGGGTTGCAGTTGCCTGATTAAATCGCGGGCCAGCCCGACGCCCATTTCCGCGCCGTTATCGCCAGCTGCGCGCATTTGCTGCCGGTACTCATCGGGAATATAGATGCCGGGCACTTCGTTGTGCAAAAATTCGGCGTGGCGGCCATTGTACAGGGGCAGCACCCCGGCAATAATGGGCAGCGGCCACGGGCCGTATTCATCTTCGTATCGGGTTATAAACGCTCTGGCTCGTTCAACATTGTAAACAGGCTGGGTGAGGGCAAAATCGGCTCCGCTTTCAATTTTGCGATGCAATATTTTTAGCTCTCGCTCCGGGTCGGTAGGGGTCAGGTTGAGGGCGCAGCCAACCAAAAAATTGGTAGGTTGGGCCAGCGGCTCGCCGCCGTAATCAAGCCCTTTGTTGAACCCTTGCTTGAGCAGTTTTATCAGGCCGGTAGGCACCAGGTCATACTCATTGAGCGCTTCGGGATACTCGCCAATGGAAGTGGGATCGCCCATCACCGCAAAAATATTGCGCACGTTAAGCGCGTGCGCGGCCAGCAGGTCGCCCTGCACCCGCAAAATATTGCGCCCGCGGATGGGAAAGTGCAGCACCGTTTCCAGGTCAAGCCGGGTTTGAATCAGATGGCAGACCGCCCAGGGACTCATGCGCATGTGGGCGCGGGGGCTATCGGCCACGTTAATGGTGTTGGCTCCGGCAGATTTTAGGGTAGACACCCCGGCCAGCACCCGCTCTACCGAAAAGCCTTTGGGCGGGCTGATTTCGGCGGTAACAACAAACTCGCCGGTTGACAGGCAACGGGCCAGACGGGTCGGCCCCAACACGTCAACCGTTCGGCCTGCCGACAGGTCATCACCCGGCAGGCGGGGCAAATCGGGCGCGTGGCGGGTTGGGTCATCCAGCGCGGCCCGCATGTAGGCTATATGCTGCGGGGTAGTGCCGCAGCAGCCGCCCACCAGCCGGGCGCCGGCCTCGATAAAAGCCAGGGCGTACTCGCCAAAGTATTCGGGGGTGGCCGGGTACATAATCCGCTCGCCTACGCGCTCCGGCCAGCCGGCGTTAGGCTGGGCCGAAAGGCGGGTTTGGCCGGGCAAAAACTCGCCCAGGGTGCGGAGCGCGCGCAACACGCCGGCGGGGCCAATAGAGCAGTTAATGCCAATTACGTCGATGGGCAGGCCGGCCAGTAGTTCGGCCACTTTTTGCGGCGTGTGGCCCAGGGGCGTGCGCATATCTTCGGTAAAGGTAACGTGAGCCACAAGGGGGATATCTGGCGACACCTCGCGGGCGGCCTGTACGGCCTGGCGCAGCTCGTGCAGGTCAGAAAAGGTGTCGAAGATGAGCAGGTCTGCCCCGGCTTCAATTAAGGCGCTCACCTGCTCAACAAAGGCGCTGTGGGCCTCTTTGCTGCTTAACCGCCCCAGCGGGGCCAGCCGCAGGCCGAGTGGCCCAACGGTGCCGGCCACAAACAGATTTTTGAAGGCGGCATCCACCACCCGCCGGGCCAGCGAGACTCCGGCCCGGTTGATATCGGCCACTTTGTGAGACAGGCCGTGCTCGGCCAGTTTGTAGCGATTGGCTCCAAAGGTGTTGGTTTCAATCACGTTAGCGCCAGCCTCAATATAGCCGCGATGAATGTCGGCAATCAGGGCCGGGTGGCTTAGATTGAGTTCATCGAAACAGCGTTCAAAGGGGATGCCTTTGGCGTAAATCATTGTTCCCATTGCGCCATCGCACAGCAAGGGACGGTTATCAAGTTCGGTCAGAAACTTGTAAGTCATAAAATTATCTCAATTTAATCTGACTTTTTAACTTTTAACTTTCTTGGGGAGCTGTTTCTCTACATACAGCTTGCCGGCGGGAGTGACGCTCAGGTTGCCTGATTTGGAAATTTTTATCCAGCGGTTCTGCCGGGCGGTTGATTGCAGGCTGGCTTCCAAATCGAGCGGGGCGCGGATTCTGGCCGCCCGGTAGCAGGTATAAACGTGGTCGGTAGTAATGGATTTGAGATGGCGCATATTTTGTAAATAGTGCAAAAACACCAGGTTGCGTTCTTCGTTGGTGATGGGGAATTTGGCATCCATAAACTCTACCAAAGAAGGACGGCCACCGTTGGCAGACAGGTCGAGATTATCTAAATAGGTGTAAATTGGTTTTTGCGGCGCGGGTTTGGGTTGAGGCGACTCCGGTTGAGGTTGGGCGGCAGGCTGTTCTTCCTGTAGGGGGGCCGGGGCGGGTTCCGAAGCCTCAATAACAGTCGTTTTTTCTTCTTTGGCGGGCGCTTTGCTGGCGGCTTTGGTTTTGGAGCTTTTTCGGGGTTTACGGGTTCGGCGAGGCACCAGTGACGTTTCGGCGGCCTCTTCGCTAATAAAATGGGCTTTGAAATCCGTATAGATGGCCTTTACAAAAGACTCGCTACCTTCAACCTCCAGAACACCTTCGGATAAGTCAATCTTTAACCGCGTTGTCATTGAGATGCTCCTCCGTGTGGCTAGCAAAATTACCCCTTGCCAGATTATCTGGATTATATCACATTCTAACAAATCCATAAAACAGTTAATTGACAAGAACCCCAATTACGACCATATTTAAACCATGACGGTTCAAATAGGCATTGATTACACCGCCGCTATCCATCAAACGGCGGGCATTGGCCGCTATGTTCGAGAACTGGTTGGCGCCCTGGCCGGGATGCAAAACAATGGCTTCGTCCCGCAATATCGGCTGTTTGTAGCCGCTGCCGGGCGCAATTTTCATCTGCCGCCGCCTGCGGCTAATTTTAGCTGGCATCCCACCCAAATTACCGAGCGCTGGCTGGCCCGGTTCTGGTACCGCCTGCGGCTGCCGCTGCCTGTTCAAACCTGGACCGGCCCGCTAAATCTGTTTCACGCGCCAGATTTTTTTCTGCCGCCGGTGCGTCGCCAAACGCGAACCCTGGTAACGGTTCACGATCTCTCTTTTGTGCGCCTGCCAGAAACCACCATGACGGGCATGGAACGGCAGTTGAATACCTGGGCGCCGCTGTCGGTGCAGCGGGCCAACCACGTGATTGCCGTATCTGAGGCCACGCGGCAAGATTTAATTGAGTTGTACGGCACCCCCCCGGAAAAAATCAGCGTGCTGTATCATGGCGTGGGTTTGGCCTTCAGACCAATCACCGACGCCGCCAAATTGAACGCCGTCCGTAAAAAATACAATCTCAATGAGGCTCCATTTGTATTGAGCGTGGGCACCATCCAGCCCCGCAAAAATTACGGGCGACTCATTCAGGCGCTGGCCCGGCTAGACCCGCCGGTTGCGTTAGTAATTGTGGGTAGCAAAGGCTGGGCTTATGAATCGGTGTTCAACCAGATTGCCCAACTTGGCCTGGAAAAACGGGTTCATTTTCCCGGCTTTGTAGACGATACCGACCTGCCCGCGCTCTACAGCGCCGCCGCGTTGTTTGCCTACCCCTCGCTGTACGAGGGCTTTGGCCTGCCCGCCCTGGAGGCGATGGCTTGCGGTACGCCGGTGGTGGCCTCAAATCAGTCGGCCCTGCCAGAAGTGATCGGCCAGGCTGGTTTGCTGGTAGACCCGTATAGCGTCGATGAAATCGCAACGGCCTTGAACCAGATTTTGACCCATGACCGGTTACGCGCCAAATTATCAGTTGCCGGTATGGCTCAAGCCGCTAAATTTACCTGGCCCAAAATGGCAGCCGAGTTGATAAAGTTGTATCAACAACTAATTGGAAAAGGAGTCAAGGGAGTAGGCAGTAGGGGGTAAGGGGAGGGATGTATATTGGTTCCTCTGCTCCTTACTCCCTACTCCATACCCCCGCTGTTAATGCGCGTTTGCATCGACGTTTCTCCCACGGCCCAAAAACACGCCGGGCTGGGCCGCTATGCCGGCGAGATTGCCCGCGCCCTGGCTGGCGATAGCGAGATTGATTTGTCGCTTTTTTTCAACCGCCAGGGCCAGGCCGCGCTGCCCGATTACCTCAGCCAGGTGCCTCACACAAGCCTCAACATTGGCAACAAACCGTGGCGCATGGGGGTGCTGCTCTCGCAGTTGGCGCGCTGGCCGATGGATAAAACCTTTGGGGCCGGGGATATTTTTCACGCCACCAACCATCTGCTGGCTCATTTTCGCCGCGCCCGCACCGTCTTTACCCTGCACGACCTGATTTTTCTGCGCTACCCCCAATATCACCTGCCTTACAATCGCTGGTATCTCAGCCTGGCCATGCCCCGTTTTTTAAGGGCGGCAGATATGATTGTGACCCCTTCGGAATGCTCGCGGCAGGATGCCATCAAATTTTACAGCCTGCCGGAATCTAAAATAAAGGTGATTTACGAAGCGGCAGCGCCCCATTTTCAGCCCGCCACCGATGCCATCGAACTGAAGCGGGTCGGGCAAAAATATAATTTGCCCGCCCGGTTTATGCTGCACGTGGGCACTATCGAACCGCGCAAAAATCTCACGCGACTGCTCGATGCTTTCCAATCGCTACTGGTTGACCACCCTGACTTAAAACTGGTGCTGGTTGGCAAAAAGGGTTGGCTGTACGACTCGTTCTTTCAGCGGTTGCAGGCGTTGGGGTTGCAGGAATGCGTCATCTTCCCCGGCTATGTGGCTGAGGCCGATTTGCCGGCTTTTTACCACCTGGCCGAGTGTTTTGTATTTCCATCGCTATACGAAGGATTTGGTCTGGGGCCGCTGGAGGCGATGGCCTGCGGTACGCCGGTCGTCGCCAGCAATGCCGCCAGTTTACCGGAAGTGGTTGGCAACGCGGGGTTGCTGATTGACCCCGCCGACACCGCCGCGCTGGCCGCCGCGCTGCGCCGCGTGCTGGCAGACGCCCCGCTCAGGGCGGATTTAAAACAGCGGTCGATAGCGCGGGCCGGGCAATTTTCCTGGCAAAACGCGGCCGAGCAGTTGAAAGCGGTGTACCTGTACCTGTCCCAAAACAAAAAACCGCCCGATTGAGCGGTTTTTTTGAGAGGCGACGGCGGGATTCGAACCCGCGAATGGAGGTTTTGCAGACCTCTGCCTTACCACTTGGCTACGTCGCCGGGACCAAATAAAGCTTTGACTGGCGGGGAAATATTTGATTGTGCCCCTTATTGTATCCCATCTGCGTTTTGAGTCAAATTATCATTTTCTGCGGCATCGCTCTGTACGGCGTCGCTCTCCACCGGTGAGTAGCGGGCGTGGGCCTGTTGCAGTTCGGTGGTATCGAAGCGGGCGTAGATTTTGGTGGTGCTGATATCGCTGTGGCCCAGCAGCTCCTGAAGCTGGGCCGTTGGGATGCCGGCGATGGTGGTATCGCGGCCAAAGGCGTGCCGCCAGGCGTGGGGGCTGAAGATTTCTTCGTCGAGGCCGGCCCGGACGGCCAGGTTTTTGAATAGTTTGTAGAGGCCATCGTAGGTTAGCTTACCCTGGCGTCCTTGCCAGACGGGGTCGTTTGGGCCGGAGCAGGCCAGGGTTTGGCGGTAGGTTTTGAGCGCCCGGCGGGTGGGGGGGCGCAGGAAGATATCCCGGCGTTTGTTGCCCTTGCCAATGACGCCGGCGGCGCCGGTATCCAGGTCAAGATCGCCCCAAGTCAGGCTCAGGGCCTCGGCGGCGCGGCAGCCGGTATCTCTAAAGAAGAGCAGGAGGGCGCGCTCGCGGGGGGTTTGGGCGGCGGCCAGCATATTGTTGATGTTGTTTTTGAGGATGGCTTTGGGCAGGTTGTTTTTGGGCAGGTCCGGGGGCTGCACGCCGGCCAGGGGGTGCGCGGCCAGGCGGCCGGCATCTACCAGCCAGCGGGCAAAGCGGTTGAGGATGTGGTAATGGCCTTTGAGGGTATAGGGGCTGAGGCCGCGCCGTTTGAGGCCGGCGTAGTAAGCCAGCCAGGTATCGGGCTGGGCGGGGTTGCGGCCAGTTTTTTGACACCAGGCGGCAAACTGGGCCAGGCGCTTGCGGTAGCCGGCCAGGGTATTGGGGCGGCGGTTTTCGTACACGTCCAGGTAATTGAGAAAGCCGGAGAGATATTCGGCCAGGGGGAGAGGTGCGGGCGGGGAGAGGCTGTTGTTGGACAGGGGGTGGCTAAGGCGGCGGCCATCGGGCAGGTTGATGGTTATGGTCCGACAATCGGAGGGCAGGCCGGCCAGGGTGATGATTAGCTGGTTGTTGCGGATATTTATGTTGAAATTAAGCAATGGGGGCCTCCTTGTAACGGGTTTTTTGTGACATTTGTCATTTGTGTGAAGCCGAAGTGAGGGTACAATATTAGCACGGGCGTTCAATTGGGGAAGAGTCGGGTGTATTTGAAGGAGAATTTTCATGAACCAATCTCAATCTCAAAAATTTGAGCCGGAGGACTCTTTTGAACAGTTGTTGGAACGTATCCGGCAACAACGGCATCCGGAGTATGGCTCGTTGGAATGGAACGGGCAGAGCCGGCAAGCGACGGTTAACATAAGGTTTGAAAACGAGGGGGATGATGAGGCGACGGTTCGCCGGCGGGCATTGACGTATCTGCGGGGGTTGACCCCGGAGGAGCGGGCCAATTTGAACATAGAGATTGTGTACCGCAAGAATGTGCCGGTGAGGGCTGTTATCCGGGGAAAAACCAGCAATCTGAACCCGGATAGATTAAGGGGTTTGGACCGGATGGCCAATGGGAAGCAGGGTCCATAGTATCGCCAACAGTATCAAGGCCAATAGTACCAGGCCCTTTTGCCCGATAGTCTCTGGACAGATGGGTCACAATTTTATATAATCATTTTGTTCTCCAGGGCGAAGCACGCGCGGAGTGGCTATTTAGCTGCTCCGCGTTTTTTTGTTCCTAAAATGACGACTTGAGGGCTTTTTTATTTATGATAGGATGGGATCATGCCAAAACATGTCATTCCTCCAGCCCAAGGATTTAGTTTTTTGACTTGGGCGCAGATTGAGCAGATCGATGCGGAATTGAAGCGGGTGGCCGAGTATGCCAGGTCTTTTGGCTGCCAGGCGCACCTGGTGTTAACAATTAATGAAAATGGCTGGCTAATTAATAGCGGCGCGCCGATGGCGTGCCAGCGGCTAAGACCAACCATCCAATAGCAAACAACATCCTGAAAAATGAAGGATGTTTTTTTATGCCCGACAGAGCCACAGCGCCGGGGCAGTCCTTAATTGGGGGCTGCCCCGGTTTTTGTTTTAAACCGCTTTCGCGCCGCGAGAGGGAAACCCTGACCCTGGCGGCCTATGGGCACACGGATTTGGAGATTGCCCGGCGGCTCTGTTTGGGGGCGCGCACGGTGCGGGTGTATTTGTTTAGAGCGCGAGAGAAGTTGCATGCGGCCAATACCACCCACGCGGTGGCCGTGGCCGTAAGCCTGAAGCTGATTGATTTTGATGCGTGTTTGGCCTCAACGCCAGTGATTTTACAGCAGTGATTTTACAGGGATGACCCGGGGGCTTGTCCATAAGGCCGGGGGGCGGATGGCGGGAATGAATGGCCGAAAATGCGTATTTTCGGCCATAAGGAGTTAGAGCGTGTCCAGAAAGTTACCGACCTGGCTAACCCGGGCCGAGCGGAAAAGGTTGCTGGCCACCGAGTTGCCAACGCGAGACCGGGCAATTGTGGCTACGTTTTTGTATGCCGGCTTGCGAAGTAATGAATTGAGAATGTTAGACACGCCGGATGTGGATTTTGAGGAGATGACACTCCTGGTGCGTCATGGCAAACGCTCTAAGCAGAGATTGGTGCCATTACATCCGGACGCGGCGGCGGCGATGGAGAAGCACCTGGCCGGCCGGCGCGCCGGACCGGTGTTTATGACGCACCGCGGACGGATTAGCAACCGCCGGCTCAGGTCGCTCATCGAGCAAATTGGGCGAGAGGCCGGTTTGCAAAAAAAACTTCATCCGCACGTGTTACGGCACACATTTGCCACGTCGCTCCGCGAGGCCGGCCAGGAGTTGGATGTGATCCAGGCGTTGCTTGGCCATGAGCGCATCGAGACGACGGCGATTTATACGCACTGTAGCGTGGATCAGCTTAGGGCGGCGGTGGACCGGATTTAGGAGGCCAAATGAAGGATACGCGAGACGTTTTTTTCTTATATGTTGCTCTGGCGCTAGTGATAGCGGCCATTGTGATCTGCGGCCTGGAATTTTTGATTCCCAAGCCATCGCCGGCGGCCACACCGACCGCGACGCACGCGCCGACGAACACCCCAACGGTAGCCGCGATTGTCTCGGCGCCAACTTTTACGCCAACACCTACGCCGATATCACCCCCCCCTACCTCTACGGCGACGCCTACCCCAACCGCAACCGTTTCGCCAACGCCTGCTGCCCCCGATAAGGCGTGCCTTATCCAGCAAAACTCGATTTACGTCATTCAACCCGGAGACACGCTGTGGCGCATTTCTGAGTGCGCTTATGGCGATCCGCTTTTGTGGCCGGTGATTTTTTTGGCCAATCCACAATTGAGCGATCCCCACCTGATCCACGCCGGCAATTCGCTGATTATTCCACGGAGGCGCGTCGATGGCTAGAACGACAATAAGCCAGTTGCGGCAAATGGTTGAGGAGTTGCTCAGTTTGGCTCCACTGGCCGAACGATACACGGAGATTGAAAAAGCGGTCAAGGCCGGCCTGGTCGAGGTGAAATACAAGGACCTGGACATTCCGGGCAAAGGCCGGGTTTTTATCAGCCAGAGCGAGCGGGTGACGGTTCCGCCAGAGGTGGCTGTTGATGTGTTGGGCGACTCGTTGGCCAGCAAAGTGATTGTGGTAAAAAGGGCAGTTTCAAACGACATCCTCAAGGCCTTTGTGAAAGCGGGCGAAATTAGCGAGTCGCAGCGGGAGCAGTTGTTGGAGCGGGCTGACAAGTCTCCAATCGTTAACCTGTATGTGAGACCGTTGTCATAAAATGGCGACTGTTGAGGAGATGAGACGGCGCATCGAATGGGTTGAGGTGGCGTTGGCCGACCTGCGCGACTTTATTGACAAGAATGATGGGCTGTTGGAGGCCAAACTCGACAATCTGAATAAGGCGATGATGGAACTACAGATTGTAGTGTATGGCAGCGAGCAGTACCGGCTACGAGGGGTTGGCGAGCGGCTCGACATCAGCGAGCAGCGCATTGCGACCGTCGAGAAAACTCTCCAATCGGCTCAGGACACGTTGAAAGGGGTTAAAATCGGATTGGCCCTGAACGGCGCGGGCCTGGTCGGGGCGATTGTGGCGGTTATCAACGGTTTTTTGAATTGATGGAGGGGCAGCAGATTGAGCGATTTTGCCAAAAAGTTGTTGTGGGCGTTCGCCGTTGCGAACACAATCCTCAATGTCATTATGTTTATTTTGGTAATTCTGCCGCGAGATAAGACGCGGCTAATCCGGCATGCTCTGGCGGCGGCGGTGATGAAGCTATGGATATCCGATAGCCGGCTGTGGGCGATGATTCACGATGATTTATGGCAGAAAGGGAACGGTCATTGATGAATGCAAATAGTAAAGCGCCGGTGCGCAAGGTGCGGGCGGTGATGGGGGCCGGCCTGAGTCTGACCGGCCTGGCGGCAGTGTTGGTGTGGCTGGCCCAGGTGTATGAACTAGAGATGCCGTGGGAAGTGGCTTTGTTTTTGGCGGCGCTTTTGACCTCGATGGGGACAAGCGCGGCGGGATATCTGGCGCGCTCGGATATCAGGGATATGCTGACTTTAGACGACGATAATCAGGGATATGCTGACGAGGATGCTGGAGAATAGCCCCCTATGCCTTCCGGCAAGTACCTGGCTGTGTGCCCCGGTAGCCCGCCAGTTAGACCAGGTGCTCGATGCGCAAGAAAAACAGGATTTGCTCACAGCCAGGCTGCCCCAACTTGAATTGCCAGATACACCAAACTGTCCGCCGGGCAGACAACAGGCCATCGGCGGCTCGCCGGGGGTATGATGCGAAATGGCGGCGCACCAGGTCTGCGTTCCTGAAGCAGAACCCAAATTGTATCTGCGGCGAGGAAGCAACCGAAGTTGATCATATTGTTCCGTTACGAAACGGTGGAACGAACGCCTGGAGTAATCTGCGCGGCATGTGCAAAAGTTGTCACAGCCGTCACACCGCCAAATTCGGTGGTGGATTTGGCAACAGGATAGGGCGTCGAAATCGCTAGAGACAATCAACGCGAGACCGTGTGCGGAAACCAGATTTTTTTCTGTACAGGATTGGAAATTTGCCAGGACCAACACCAAAACCGCCTGGTTTGCGCCAACGGCGCAACAAATCGGCGACGCGGGCGATGCTGCCGGCTGAGACTGAGCCGCGAGAGGAGAAGCCGAGTCTGCCGAAGTGCCCGAATGATGGTGGCTGGCACAACATGGCGCGACGGTGGTGGGATGATGTGTGGACATCGCCGATGCACCAT
Organism: uncultured Caldilineaceae bacterium; assembly: GCA_964486935.1. Lineage (GTDB taxonomy): Bacteria > Chloroflexota > Anaerolineae > 4572-78 > J111 > CAZAPG01. Next base: position 24,250 of record CAZAPG010000007.1, read on the forward strand.
GAGTTTTTGCGGGGCGATGAGCCGGCGCTATTCCGGCTAGTAACGCTAGTTGACACATTTTGGAAGACCATGGACCTGGCTGTAGCTCGTGAGATCCGGCTGCTGGAGCGGGAGTTCGGGTTGACGCCGCTGAGCCGCCGGCGATTGGAGTGGAGCGTGTCTCAGGCGGAGGATGCAAAAGACAGGTATGAGGAGAAGCGCGTCCGCCGGGCGAAGGTTGTTAGTGGCGACCCGCGCAAGGTGCTGGAATGAGCGTGTTGACCGTTCCGCCTTTTGATGAAAAATCGGCCTGGCCGACGTTGGGGCCGCAGGTGTGCGATTTCATCGAGTCGTTTCTGGTGTTTGGCCCGGGCGACCTGCGGGGGCAGCCGGCCATCATTGACGATGAAAAGCGGGCGCTCATTTACCGGATGTACGAGGTGTTTCCGTGCTCTCATCCGCAGGCCGGGCGCAGGCGCTTCAAGCGGGTTGGTATCTCGCTGCGCAAGGGGACGGCCAAAACGGAGTTAGCCGCGTGGCTGGCCGCGGTGGAGCTGCACCCGGAAGGGCCGGTAAGATGCGACGGGTTCGACGCCAATGGGCAGCCTATTGGGGTTGGGGTGCGCGACCCATACATTCCGATGGTAGCCTATACGGAGGAGCAGAGCGACGAACTGGCGTACAGCGCGCTGCGGGCGATTTTGGAGTACAGCGTGCTGGCCGGCGATTTCGACATTGGCCTGGAGCGGATTATGCGCGCGGGCGGCGACGGGAAGGCGGTCAGTCTCTCGACCTCGCCGGATGCCAGGGATGGGGCGCGGACCACGTTCCAGGTCTTCGATGAGACGCACCGATTTACCACGCCGAGGCTGCGGGCGGCGCACAAAACAATGTTGGCCAACATCCCTAAACGGCGATTGGCCGATGCCTGGAGCCTGGAAATTACGACCGCGCCGGCGCCGGGGGAGAACTCGGTGGCCGAGGACACGATGGATTACGCCCGGCAGGTAGCCGGCGGCGCTATCGAGGACAGCCGGTTATTCTTTTTCCACCGCCAGGCATCGGACGACCACGATTTAAGCGCGCCGGAGGGGGTGCGAGCAGCGGTGGTCGAGGCGAGCGGGCCGGCGGCCGCGTGGAGCGATATCGACGGCATCTGCGAGCAATGGGCCGACCCGACCAGTGACAAATCCTATTTGGAGCGGGTCTGGCTCAATCGCCTGGTGCGCGGCAGCGAGCGCGCGTTTGATGTGGAGCGGTGGAAAGCGTTGGTCGACCTGGATTACCGGCCGCAGCCGAAAGCGTTGATTACCATCGGGTTTGATGGCGGGCGCTGGCACGACAGCACGGCAATTATCGGCACGGAGATTGTGACGGGCTTCCAATGGCTCATTGGCCTGTGGGAACAGCCAGAAAATATCGAGGGTTGGGAGACGCCGGCCGACGAGGTGGACCAGGCAATGGCCGGGGCGTTTGATGAATACGAGGTTTGGCGGGCCTACTGCGATCCACCATATTGGGAGACGGCTGTTGCAGAGTGGGCCGGGCGCTACGGCGAAAAACGAGTGCTTGAGTGGTGGACCAATCGGCCGAAGCAGGTGGCCTACGCCATCAAATCATTCAGCACGGCCATCGCCGGCGGCGAGCTGCTCCACGATGGCAACGAGCATTTCCGGCGGCACGTGGGCAATGCGGTGCGGAAATACCTCAAATTGCGCGATGAGGACGGCCAGCCGTTGTGGACCATCTACAAAGAGAGGCCGGATTCGCCGCACAAGATCGACGCGGCGATGGCGGCGATTCTGAGTTGGGAGGCGCGAAGCGACGCCCTGGCCGCCGGCGTTGCCCTGGTTAAATCGAGTGTTTACGAGCAGCGGGGTTTGATAACAGCATGAAATTTTTGGGATGGACCCGGCCATATCCTGAGTTGAAGCCGGCAATTATAAATTTGAAATCCGGCACATCGTTCCGGGGGGTAGTCTGGCGAGTCAAGCGGCCATTCCTGGTCGTTCGGAACGCAGAGATTTTGAGCCAGGCCGACAAAAAATTGACGCCGGTCAGGGGCGAGGTAGTGGTGTTGCTAGAGCACGTGGATTTCGTCCAGGTGATATGATGGCATTTGTGCAAACGCCCAACGGCCTGGAGATGGTGCAGCCCTGGTGGTCGCCCGGCCCGCTGCGGACCGGCATCCGGCTGTATGATAAATTCAATTACGATTACGCCACGCTGTACCGCACGCAGCCGAACATGCGGGTTTGCGTTGATTTTTTGGCCAGGAATATCGCCCAATTGGGCCTGCATGCGTTCCGGCGCGTGTCTGACATTGACCGCGAGCGGTTGACCGACCATCCCTTGCCACAGCTGTTGAGCAGGCCGTTGCCGGTCCAACTAAAAATGACGCGCTTCCGGCTGATCAACGCGCTGGTGAGCGATCTTGGCATCTATTTCAACGCCTACTGGCTCAAAATCAGGCGGGGTGGGCAGCTGGGGCTGTTACGGATACCGCCAATTTATGTGACGCCCTACGGCAACCTGGCGCCGATGGAGTACGAAGTGACCATTGGCGGCCGGACGAGACGATTTGGGCCGGATGAAATCATTCATTTCTGGGGGTATAACCCGGAAAATCCTATTAGCGGCCTGGCCCCGGCGGAGACATTGCGCCGCATCCTGGCCGAGGAGCACGCGGCCGGCAACTACCGCGAGGGCTTTTGGCAAAATGCAGCCCGGATTGCCGGGGTGGTCGAGCGCCCGGCGGAAGCGCCGGAGTGGAGCGAAACGGCCAGGGAACGGTTCAAGGCCGAATTTGAAGAGCTGTATTCCGGGGAGGCGAATAGCGGCAAAACGGCTGTCCTGGAAGAAGGGATGAAATGGCGGCCTAACACATTCACCCCCCAGGAAAGCGAATACCTGGGCGGGCGAAAATTGACCCGGGAGGAGTGCGCCAGGGCGTATCATATCCCGCCGCCGCTCGTTGGCATTTTGGACCACGCCACCTTTAGCAATATCCGGGAGCAGCACAAAAACCTGTACCAGGACACCCTGGGGCCGTGGCTGGTGATGATCGAACAGGACATCGAACTGCAACTCCTAACGGAGTTTGAGGATAGCGATGATGTTTATCTCGAATTCAACATCGCCGAAAAACTCAAGGGCGATTTTGAGGAGCAAGCCAAGGCGTTGCAATCGGCCGTGGGCCGGCCCTGGTTAACGGCCAACGAGGCCAGGGCGATGATGAACAAGCCCAGCCGGACCGGCGACGCCGACGAGCTGGTGACGCCGTTGAACGTGCTGGTTGGCGGGCAGGCGTCGCCGCGCGATAGCGCGCCGGAGCAGCGCGGCCGGGAAATGTTTGCCCGCAAACAGGCAACAAAAGGGTTTGATAGCCACGCGCCCAGGCTGCGGGAGCGACACCAACAGAAGTGGGCGGAGACGCTATCGCGGCACTACCGGCGGCAGGAGGCGGCCATTGTGAGCCGCGTGCCGGCCGGCGGCGTAGGAGGAAAATCGGACATTGGCGGGGTCTGGTGGGATGACGACCGCTGGAATAGCGAGTTATCGGCCGACCTGTTCCGCCTGAACCGGTTGACGGCTGTGGCCTGGGCCGAACGGCTGGCTGAACAAATGGAAATCGAGATATCCGAGGAGGCGATGTTGCCCTGGCTGCAAGAGCACTCGCGCATCCAGGCTGAAAACATCAACGAGCAAACCCGCGAGGCCGTGGCCGGGGCGCTGCAAGAGCCGGAGCCGCTGGAGGCGGTGAAGAACATTTTTAGCCAGGCGCTTACCGCGTGGGCTACGCGCCAGGCCGTGAGCGCCGTAACCACGGCGATTAGTTTTGGGGCCAACGAGGCGGCCCGGGCCGGCGGCCTGAGCCAAAAAACCTGGCGAGTCAACAGCAGCAACCCCCGCGACGGGCACGCCGCGCTAAACGGGGAGACGGTTGGCATCCGGGATTTATTTAGCAACAGAATGCGCTGGCCCGGCGACCCGGCCGGCGGCGCGGAGAACGTGGCCAATTGTCAGTGTAGTGTGGAATTTTCGTAAGGAGCGAGACATGAAACGAAAAACATTTACCGCGCCATTGGAGTTAAAAGCGGAAGGAGACGGGGAGCGAGGCGAGTTCAAGGCGGTCTTTGCCACGCTTAACGTGGTAGACCACCACGGCGATGTGACCATGCCCGGCGCGTTTGAGAAGCAGGAAGTTGTTGTTGAGCCGTGGAACCACGACTGGACGCTGCCGGCCGGCAAGGGCGTCATCAAAGCCGATGATTCGGAAGCCTGGATAGAGGGGCAATTTTTTTTGGACACCAACGCGGGCCGGGAGAATTACCAGACGGTGAAAAATCTGGGGGCGCTGGCGGAGTGGTCTTACACTTTTGATATCATCGAGGCCGACCGGGGCCAACACGCGGGCGAAGAGGTGCGATTTTTGAAAAAAATGGACGTGGTTGGCGTAGGGCCGGTGACGCGCGGCGCGGGTATTGATACCCGCACGGTGGCGATTAAATCGCAGCAGGATTTAAAAAATGCGGACGACAAGGGAGGCGAGGCTGAAAGCGCCGAAACCGGCGATGACGGTAAGCCCGGCGGGATCGGGCCGCAGGTTGTTTTAGCTCAAATTGAACTTATTGAATTGGAGGCGGAGGATGCCATTAGACATTAACAAAACCAAAGAAGAAATGCAGGATGCGCTGACCAAGGCGCGAGATATAGTTGATTTGACCGAGCAAGAGCAGCGCGATTTTACCGACGATGAGCGGAAATCGGTGGGCGACCTGCTCAAAACCGCGCGCGAGAAAAAGAAGCTGCTGGAGCAGGCCAAGGCGGACGATGAAATCCGCCGGGCGGTGAATGAACTCGGCGAGGGGATTGAACTGAATGAGGCTGGACAGCAGGGAGAGGGCAAGCAACAACGGCGCAAAACGCTGGGCGAGCGGTTTACCACGGCCGACGCCTGGGTAGCCTGGCTGAAGCAGAACACCTCCGGGGGCGTTATCCCCGACAGCCGCAAGGGGATCACCTCGCCGCCGCTTGAGGTTAAGGATTTTGGCCTGTTCGGGCGCAAAGAGCTATTGACCGGCGTATCCGATGTAAGCGCCGGGGCGCTGGTAGAGAGCGACCGGACCGGCATTTATGAGCCTCTGGGCCGCTACCCGCTGACCATCCGCGACCTGATTAGCGTGCGCCAGACCACGAGCGACACGGTGGAGTTTGTGCGCCAGACCCAGCAGGTGACCCAGGCCGCGCCGACCCCGGAGGCCAATGTGACCACGCCGAGCGGGGCCACCGGCGAAATTAGCGGCGAGAAGCCGGAAGCGACGATGCGCTTTGAGCGGGTGACCGAGCCGGTCAAAACCATTGCGGTCTGGATACCGGCCACCAAGCGCGCCCTGAGCGACGCGGCCCAGCTGCGCGGCCTGATTGATATGGAGCTGCGCGACGACCTGGCCGAGGAGCTGGAGGACCAGATTTTGAACGGCGACGGTGTTGGCGAGAACTTTACCGGCCTGGCTAGCGTGGCCAACACGCTGGCGCAAGCCTTTGTAACGGATATTCCGACCACCACCCGCAAGGCGTTGACCCACCTGCTGGTCACCGGCAAGCAGATACCCACCGCCTGGATGCTCAATCCGGTAGACTGGGAAGCGGTTGACCTGTTAAAAGATGACCAGGGGCGCTACTACTGGGGCGGGCCAATGGCTATGGGAACGCGCACCCTGTGGTCGTCTCCCGTGGCCCAGGGGTTTTTCCAGACCCAGGGCGCGGGCTGGCTGGCTAACTGGCGAAAGGCGGTGCTGTGGGATCGCGAGCAAGCGACGGTCAGCGTGACGGACAGCCACAGCGACTTCTTCATCCGCAATATGGTGGCCATCCTGGCCGAGATGCGGGCCGCCTTCGGCGTGATCCGGCCTAGCGCGTTTGTTGAAGTGGACCTAGAAGCGGGCAGTTAGGTTGTAGATGGGCCTGGCCGTCAATGTTTTATGCCGGAATTTGAATGATGACCGCGTGATTCCGCGTTTCAGCCGGTATCTGCGGGATCATCTGGGCTGGCAATTGACGACCAGGCCGGACACAGCGGCGGATGCTTATTATCTATCCGGGTATTTTGAATGGCCGGTGATGAGAAAGGGCATGGCGGATCGGCCAGTGGCGGCTTACTTTACGCACATCGAGGAGGAGCCGCCGGGCAACAGCAAGGCCAGGCTGTTTCACAGCGTGGCCGGGCTGGTCGATCTTCGGATTGCGACGGCGGCGATGTATGCCGGGCCGCTGGCGGAGTACGGACCGACGGCGCAGATCAACCCACCGGTGGAGCGACGCAGGTTTGCCCTCACCCCCGGCCCCTCTCCCGTTCACGGGAGAGGGGGGAAGCTGGTGGCCGGCTTCAGCGGGTACACGTATGGCAACGGGCGCAAGGGCGAAGGTATGGCCCGGGTGTTGGTGCGGGCGCAGCCGGATTTGGAATGGCGGGCCTCGGGCCGGGGCTGGCCGGCGCCGACCAGAATGTACAAATGGGCAGAGATGCCGGCGTTCTACCAATCGCTGGACATTTTGATTGTGACCGCGACGGTGGAAGGCGTCCCTATGCCGCCGCTGGAGGCCCTGGCTTGCGGGGTGTCGCTGGTAATCCCGAGGGGGGTGGGGCTGCTGGATGAATTGCCTGAGCTGGCGGGCATCCACCGCTACCGGCGCGGCGACGCCGGGGATTGCGTCCGGGCGTTGTTTGAGGCGACGCAGACGCGCGCTCACGTGGATCGGGAGGCGCTGCGGGCCGCAACCGAGCCGTACAGCATTTTGGCCTGGTGCGAGCAGCACCGGCAGGCGTTTGAAGAAATTATCTTTTGGAATTAAAAAGGGAGGGTGGACGGATGGTCCGCGCAAAATTTACGGTAACTGCGATTACAAATCATTTGTATGGTGGCACTGAAATCGAAGCGAAGCCGCAGTATGATGAAAGCATCCCTGAAGACCAGCGTTTTCAGGAGGCCACACCCACGGGTGAGTTAAAAATGTTTGTGTCAAATCCCGCCGCTTTAGCTGAATTTGAGCTGGGCAAGGATTTTTATTTAGATTTTACGCCAGTCAAATGAAACGAGGGATTTACTGCGTGGCTTTCGGCGAGCCGGCGCGCCGATGCGCCCGGCGGATGATGGAAACGGCGAAGGAATGGCTGCCGGAAATCCCGATTTGCCTGGCGGGGGCCAAGCCGATTGGCCTTGAAGATGTCTTCATCGAGCAGCCGGACAGCGACGTGGGCGGGCGGCGGGCCAAGCTGCGGGCCTACGAGCTGGCCCCGGCCGAGTGGCAAGCGGTGCTCTATCTTGATGTGGACACCGAGGTTTGCGGCGATATCCGGTTTTATTTTCAGCTCATCGAGGATGGTTGGGAGTTTGTGATTGCCAAAGACCCGCATTTGATGGACACGATGCACTCGTTCCAGCGGCACAACAACCTGGCTGAATTACGAGAAACAGAAAGGGAAATCCTCACCCTGCACACCCTCCAGTTTAACGGCGGGGTGTGGGCCTTTGGCCGCAACGAGCGGGTGGCGGCGTTTTTTGAGCGGTGGCAGCGCGAGTGGGAGAAGCACGCTCAACGCGACCAGGGGGCGCTCATCCGGGCCATGTACGCCGACCCGCTGAGGGTTTACGTGCTGGGCAACGAGTGGAATACGTTTGAGAAATATTCCAAAGGCATCGAGACGGCCGGGCTGCGGCATTATCCGGGCCGGGCGCGGCGCTGGAAGGGTTTAATCCCGGGGCGGATTGACAGCCAGATAGCCTGGCAAAGAGTCAAAGTATTTGAGCAACAAACAAAAGGCAGGCGATGAAAACTCTTAACCTGGGAGCGGGCAATAAACCCCTAAAGGACGCGATCAACCACGACCGCATAAAACACCGGCCCGAGATAAAAACGGCGCACGACCTGAATGTGTTGCCCTGGCCGTGGCCGGACAGCTCTTTTGACCGGATTATTGCTCATTCCGTGTTTGAGCATCTGGATATTGACCTGGTGCAGGCGCTGGATGAGTGTTGGCGTATTTTGCGTCCGGGCGGCTCATTGCAGGTGAAAGTGCCGCACTGGCAACATGACAACGCCTACGCCGACCCCACTCATCGCTGGCGCTATAGCCTGCGCTCGTTTGACGTATTCCTGCCCAAGACGGCGCTGGGCCGGGAGCACAGCTTTTATACGGAGCGCAAATGGCAACTCTTGAAGGGGCCGCAATTGAACAAGGCAAAGTCATCGATGTTTGTAACGCTGAGGCCAATTAAATGAGCAGAGGAATTGTGTTACTAGGCGGCAAGGATGCGGCCATTCAGGGCCGGGGCAAAAAGGCCGGGTTGCCGGTGATGGTTTCTGGCTCATATGAAATCCCCTTTGAAAAGACCCTATTTGTCGAGCCGGGCACGCGCGTTCCCTGGGGGCTGCTGCCGGCCGCCTGGCATTTTCTGGACAAATGGGATGCGTCCGTTCCGCTGTGGCGCTACGGAACCACAGCGGCGGATGTAGGCATAGCCGAAGAGCGGGCCGCGACGCAGGCCATTGCGCGCGATTTGCGGGTGCTGCTGCACGCGGTCGAACTGTTGTTTGTACGCAAAAATGAGGACGGGGCGGCTCTGGTTAAACGCTGGAGCGAGGAGCGCGCCGGGGGCGGAGACAAGCGATTGGCTTTTTTGCGGGCGCTATACCAGGTGAAGCCGAGGTTGTGTGTGCTGCCCACCTCCTGGCTGGCAAGTAACGTTGCGGGCAGGTTGGCAAGTAACATCGCGAATATGAAGGTAACGGAGCATGGCCGTGGCGTGTCGAAGGGGGGGCCGCTGGTGCGGGTGGAGTTAGAGCCGGGCCGGTATGTAAAGTGTCACGCCGGCGATGAAGAGCGAGTGCTGGCGCATTTCAGGCGACAGAAGGAGGTTGGATAGTGGCAATTTTGAGCAGTAAATCGTTTGAGTTGTCTACCCCGCAAACGCGGGCCAGGAAGGGGCCGCTGGTACGGGTGGAAATTTCGCCGGGCCGGTATGTGAAGATGCATGAGACGGACGCTGTGGCCCGGGGGTACATCAAGGCCAGGCCGCCGGCAGGCGATAAGGTGCTCAAGCCGGCCGGGGATAAAACGGTTCAGGGGTCGGGGTTCAGGGTTCAGGGTTCGGAGATCGGGGTTCAGGGTTCGGGTGATGAGTCGCAAAACTCTGAACCAAAAGATGATTTTACGATCATTGCCGGCGTAGGGCCGGCAACGGCCAGGGCCTTGCAGGCGCGGGGGATCGTCACATTCGAGCAGCTTCGCCAGGCCGGGGCCCTGGATTATGTGTCTGCGCAAGCGATGCAGGCCATCGAACAGTGGAGAAACCCTGATGAAGCCGATTGACCACCAATTTACCAATGTAACCCTCAACGCCCCGGCCGGCCAGGAAGATGAGATTTTGCCCCTGCGGGTCTGGACCGATGGGGAGCAGTGTATCTCTTGCTGGCAGATGGGGTGGCGCGAGCGGCTATCCGCGCTGGTATTTGGGCGGGTATGGCTGTCGGTTTTGAGCGGGCGCACCCAGCCACCGGTCTGGTTGATGGCGACGCGGGAAGCGTTGAAAGAAGCTCATCAAACTTCGCAGGAGAAGAAATGGCTAACTTTGCTACGGTTGAGGACATCGAGGCTTTTCTCCAGATAGAAATCTCGACGGTGGAGCAAGTTGACTCGGCGCAGCGGGCGCTGACGGAGGTGACGGCGGCCATTCGCAATTATTGCCACCAGTTTCTGGAGAAAGTCGAGGATGAGACAATCAACCTCGACTCGACGGGTGGGGCGCGGCTGTTCTTGCCGGAGTTGCCGGTCATTGAGGTCTCCGTCGTCATCGAGGATGGTCAGGCGCTGGCGGTAGATGACGATTACAAATTGGGGCAGTACGGCATTTTGCACCGCGTGGGCCGCAAATGGGCCAGCGGCGTGCAAGTCATCGCCATCACCTACTCGCACGGCTACGAGCCGATTCCGGATGAAATCATCGCCGTGGCTACCCGGGCAGCGGCCAGGGGCTACCAGGCCGGGTTGCGGGCGGCAAACGACGACGCGGTGGTGGGGGTGCAGGCCAAATCGCTGGGTGATTTCTCGGTGAGTTATGGCAGCGAGCACGGCGGCGGCAGCGGCGAGGGCGTGATGGGAGCCTCGGCGGCAAGGATGTTGTTGATGAGCGAGAAGGATATGCTCGACAAGTATCGGATTAAGCGAGCGTAAAATGACTGTTTTTCAAAGCTTGCTCAATCATGAATTTACCATTTCGCGGCGCAGGCGTAGCCCGGATGGGCGGGGCGGCTGGGCGATTGATTACGCAGAGATCGGGACGGCGCGGGGGCGCATCCGGCCAGCATCGAGCCGGGAGCGGGAGGCGGCCCGGCAAGAGGAACGGGAGATTACCCACGTGCTCTACGTGGCGGCGGGGACGGACATTCGCCGCGGCGACCAGGTAGACCTGGGAGATTTGTCGGTCGAGGTTCAGGCCGTCCGCGAGCCATCGCAGGCCGGGGAACACCTGGAGGTTGATTGCCGGGAACGGCAGCCGGAGGCGTCGCTGGAAGAGGGTAGTTAGGTGTCAAACATCAAATCGTGGTCGCCGGAGCAGTTGAAAAAGAAAATTATGGACGACCTGGTAGCCAACGGCGAGATTGCCGGCAAGTTTGTAGAGACGGACGCCCGGCGGCGGCTGGTGTCCATTAAAGAGCCGGAATGGGGCGCGGGATATCGCCAGAAATTGGTGGCCCGGTTGCTGCGCAACGAGGTGGAGCGCGGGTTTAATGAGGTGGTAATCAGGGTTGGCGTGGCGGTGAGCAACGAGGCCCGACATCACGGATTTTACATCGAGATGGGCAGTTCGACCGCCCCGGCGCAGCCGTTCTTGCGTCCGGCGGTATTTGAGAACGGCCGCAAAATTGTAGCGTTGTTGGCGGGTAAATGAGCATCTTGACAGCAGCAATCTACGACAAGCTGGCCGGCGACACGACGCTGGTCGATTTGCTATCTACCTACAAGGGCAGCCCGGCCATTTTTACCACCGACCCGGCGCCGGGGGACGCGACGCTGCCCTTTATTGTGACCGCCGGCGAGGTGAGCCAGGCGCCGTTTGATACCAAGACGACGCGCGGGCGGGATTTGATCAGGGATGTGCGCTGTTACGCGGCGGCGGACGGGAGCGCGGTGGTCATCGAGGCGATTGCGGAGCGGGTGCGGGCGCTGCTGCACCGGCAGCCGCTCAACATCAACGGCTTCAAATGGATTTTATCCAATGTATCCGGCCCGATTGTGGCCGATGAACGCGACGTGTACGGTCGAGTTATCAGCGTGAGCCTGATAGCCACAGAATTATAAACAATGAATTTTAGTTTCAGGAGGCGTAAAAATGGGAATGAGTGGCACTAATTTATTGCTGTTGGCCAACACCGGCACGGCTGAAACGCCGGTGTACGAGGCGGTTGGCAGCCAGCGAGACGCGACGATAGAGGAAAGCTCGGACACGATTGACATCTCGAACAAGAGCAGCCGGGCGCAGCGGGTTTTGCCGGGCCGGTTTTCAGGTTCGATATCGCTGGACGCGCTGTACGTGCCCAACGACGCGGCCTACCTGGCCCTGCGGAAAGCAAACAGAGATGGCGAGCTAATCCTGGTGGCGCGCGAGCTGGAGGGCGTGGTGCAGGAGATTGTGAGCGCCAAAATAGACTCGATATCCGAGGCGTTCCCGGACCAATCGGAGGCAACGATCAGCGTATCGCTGACGATTGACGGCTTCTGGCAGGAGGTTGGCAGTTAATGGCCGGCGCGCGAGGCGAAGGGATTATCGAGGCCGGCGGGCGGGAGGTGCGGGTTTTGTTTACCAACCGGGCGCTGGCGGACTTTGAGCGACAGACCGAGAAATCAATCATCGGCGCGACGCAGGGGTTTTTGGACGGCCGCTCCGGAATGACCGAACTGGCGCACCTGCTGCGGGCCGGCATGGAGGCGGCCCGGCGCGACGCGCGAGAGCCGGGCCGGGTCATCCATCTGAAAGAAGCCTACCAGGTGCTGGACCAGGTCGGCTTTGGGGCGGTGATGCAGGTGGTGCTGGAGGCGGTATCGGCGGTGCTGGGCTACAACGCCGAGAACGAGGATGAGAGCGCCCAGGACGAAAGCGAAAAAAACGCAAACAGCGCCTCGGGGAATTAGACCTCGAGGCGCTATTGCAGCAGGCGCTCCGCAGTGGGCTGGCCGTGGCGGAATTTTGGGAGATGACGCCGCGGGAAACATACATGGCCATCGAGGCGGCCGGCTGGCGCGAAAATCAACGCTTACGGCAGCGGATGTCGATGGCCTGGCTGACGGCGGCGCTGGGCCGACAGAAACGTATGCCATCGTTGAAATCGCTGCTGGCGCGATCCAAACCGGCGCGGAAGTTGAGCGGCCAGGAGCTGCGCCGGCGGCGGCAAGAGTTTGGCGAGATGGCCACGGCGGAGAATGTTAAACGAATTAATGAGCAGGCGGCAAAGGCTAGTAAATGAGTAGCCAATTAGGTGAGGCGTTTGTCCCCATCCGGGCGACGCTGGACAAATTAGACGGCGATTTGAAGCAGGCGCGCTCTAAGATAGAGGGCGCACTGGGCGCCGTGAGCGCCAATGTGCAGAAAATTGGCGGCCTGGCGCTGACCGGGGCTGCGGCCGGTATTCTGGGGATTGGAGCGGCGGCGGTAGCGGCGGGGACGGCTAGCCTGTCAGCATTTATTCCATTTGAGCAGCAAATGAATGAGGTGTTCACGTTGTTGCCCGGCATCTCTAAAGATGCAATGGACGAGATGACCGACCAGGTGATAGGATTTTCCAAAGAGTTTGGCGCGCTACCTAACGAGGTTGTTCCCGCGCTATACCAATCTATTTCAGCTGGCGTGCCGGCCGATAATGTTTTTAGCTTTCTCGAAACGGCGCAGAAAGCCGCAATTGGCGGCGTGACTGAACTAGAGACGGCGGTGGACGGCATTAGCTCGGTGGTGAACGCCTATGGCGCAGACGTGATTGACGCGGCCAGGGCCAGCGATCTGATGTTCACCGCCGTCAAACTCGGCAAAACCGATTTTGAACAATTGTCCGGCTCTTTGTTTAACGTGATTCCCACGGCCGCATCGCTGGGGGTTGAATTTGGCGATGTGACTGCGGCTCTGGCCTCGCTGACGGCTCAGGGGACGCCGACCAGTGTAGCCACAACACAGATGCGCCAGCTTTTTGTGGAGTTGTCGAAATCGGGCGGAGAGGCCGCGCAGATTTTTGAAGAAATGGCCGGCGTCACATTTAAGGAATTTATTGCCCAGGGCGGCAACACGGCGGACGCCCTGGCGATTATGGAGCAGGCAGCGCAGGCATCGGGTATAGGTATTAACGATTTATTCAGCAGCGTCGAGGCCGGCAACGCGGCCCTGGGTTTGACCGGGAAAGGATCGGAGACATACGCTGCCAACCTGGACGCGATGGCCAACAGCGCGGGGGCGACCGATACCGCTTTTGAGACAATGGACAAGGGCCTGGGCCGCGCCATCGAGCGGCTGAAGGCGTTTGGTTCCACGGCGCTATTGCAAGTTGGCGACTCGCTTGGCGGGTTAGCGGGCAAAGTTTTAAATGTTGCCGAGGGCGCGCTGCCAAAAATCCAGGAGGTTTTGGATACCTATGTTACGCCGGCGGTGGAAACAGTCACCGGCGTGATCGGGTCGTTTATCACCAATCTCCAGGAAGGCCAAGCTCCCCTGGACGCCTTTATCGGGGCCATCGAGGGTTTGGCCCCGCCGGGGGTGGTGGATTTTCTGGTCTCGCTGCGCGACGAGATATTACCGGGGCTATCGGCCTGGTTTGCAGAGAACGTGCAGCCCATTGTGGATATGGCGACCGAGTTCGTTAGCTGGAAGGATATTTTAATTGCCCTGGGGATTGCCATTGCCGCGGTGGTGCTGCCGGCGCTGTACGGCATTGTAACGGCGGCGGCGCCGGTGATTGCGACGGGCCTGGCCCTGGTGGCGATTATCTCTCTGGCCCGGAACGCCTGGGAGAACGACTGGGGGGGTATCCGCAGCGCGGTAGCCGGGGCGATTGACGACCTACAACCCTACTGGGAGCGGCTTAAAGAGGCGCTGAACGAATTTTGGCAGGAGCTGGTGCCGGCGCTGCAAGAGGTGTGGCAAACGCTGGTAGATGTGTGGCAAAGCGAGTTGCAGCCGGCTCTTTCCGATTTGTGGACCGCCTTGCAAGATTTGTTTGAGGCGCTAGGGTTTGGTGTGGAAGATACGGATTATTTGTCGGCGGCCCTGGGGTTTCTGAAAATAGCCCTGGCCTTTGTGCTGTTTTACATTGATATGCTTTCGCCAACCCTTGAATTTTTTGCGGGCCGGATCAAGAACAGCATTGATCAGGTCAAGATGCTCGTAGAATTTTTGACCAGCCTGAAGCGAGCCGTAGACGCGGCGATTGAGCCATTCAAACGGCTGGCAGGGAAGATTGGGGATTTGATAGAGCGGGCCACCGGCCTGCCGGATTGGCTGATACCGGGCAGCCCGACGCCGTTTGAGCGCGGACTGCGGGGGATTGGCCAGGCGATCAACGCTATGCCGGATTTGGAGTTCAATATCCCCAATTTCTCCCCGGGAGAAGAGACCCTGGCGGCAGCGGGGGCAGGCGGCCCGATCGGGCCGGTTGAAATTCGCATCGATGGGGCGCGCGAGCCGCAGGCGGTGGCCCGGGCGGTGCGGACCGAGCTCGAGCGGCTGTTCGGCCAGGCTCGCGGGTAACAGGATGAGCTATATTACTCTGGATGGGAAGCGGTACCACACGGTTTCGCTGGAGAGCCGGCGCAAAAAGAGCCAGTCTACGGGGGTAAGCCTCAGCGGCAAAACGCTCTCGCAAACCTTCGCTTTTACGGATATGGCGTTTGTGGCCAAATTGCGGGTTTACCACAACGAGAGCGACCCCAATTACGGCGACCTGGACGACCTGCGGGCGGCTTACGCGCAGGTTTACGTGCCCTTTGTGGACCTGGCCGGCTCGCCGTCTATTGACGTATTTATTGAGGGGGAATTGCCGGAGATGGATGATTTGAACCGGTCGCACCCCGGCGCGCCGCTGGAGATAACCCTGGCGCTGCGGAAACGGCAGGTGTAGATGGCGCGGACATTGAGCGCGGCCTTGACCGCTGAAATGAATAGCCTGGAGCGGACGCCCTACGGCGAGCTGACAGCGGAGCGATGGCTGCCCAAGTGGACGGCCCGGATTAGCGGGCTGTCCGGCGGCAAGCTGGAGCAGTACGCTCACGGCCACGCGGCGGCCGTGGCCGCAGACGCCAACGGCGCCGGCGAAGATATCCTCTTTAGAGCCAGGTCGGGCAGCTTTGCCAACCCCCAGGATGGAAAATTGTATATCAGCATTGTGAAGGGCGCGGACCTGGCCGCCCCGGCCACGTGGGATGGTTTGTGGACGGACACGGGCGTAACCGGCCTGATGCACCCGGCCTGGAGCAACAACAGCGGGGCGGCCTATGGCGGCTCGATAGCGGCGGCGGTCTGGAACAACGCCGGCACGTGGACGGGCCGCGTTTTTTATATTGTGGCCTCGACCGGCGCTTTGGTACACCGGGATTACAACCTGGCCACCGGCGCGGCTATTGGCGGGGCGACCACGATTGCCACCCTGGGCGCGGGCAATTTGGCCAGCATGCAGATTGGGGCCTGCAAACAGGATGAGATATTTGCGCTGTTCACCGGCCAGGTAGAGGCCAGCCAGGCCGGCTGGCAAAAGCCGATTTACGGCACGCTGGTGCGGCGCTACGCCTACTCTGGTAGCTGGAGCCTGGATGGTTACACCTTTCCTTACCACACCCTGATGGAGGGGCACGCCGTAAAGGACAACCTGGATTACGACGCGGCCAGCACCGGTACGGTGGCCCAATGGGGCAAGCGGCCCTGCGGCGGCCTGGCAGTCAATGAGATAGACGCCAACACGGTGGCGGTGACGTTTGGGGCCATCCACTGGCGGCGGCGCGGCTATTGGACCCACAACGCGGGACTGCGCTCTTTTATTTATCACCGCGATAGCGGCTGGTGGGAGCCGGGGGCGGAGGTGGACCGGGCCGATTTTACGGACGGGCAGCGGCTGCACCTGCCGGTGTTTGCGCGGGGTTGCCAGGTGGGCGGCAACAATATTGTGGTTTGGAGCCGGCTGAGGGAGCCGGCCGATTTTCAGCAGAGCAATAGCGCGCCCGTTATCGCCCGGCTGCGGGAGGTGGTTTGGGCCAAATTGTCCGGCGATGGCTCACACCTGACCCATTTTGAGCGCCTTGGCGACCAGGATAACCTGACCGCGGCGGCGATGGTGGAGATAAACCACGGCGGCAACCAAACATTATACGCCGTCGGCTGGCGCTCGGTATACGAGAGCGAGATGGCGGCGGCGGTGGGGTCGGTGGATACGCCGCTGTTGGACTTGGCCGATTATGCCACCGGCTGGAGCGCGGATTGGAACAACCGGCTGGGGATGCGAGTAGACGCCGACCTGTTCGACCCCTCGCCGGCGCATGCCGGCACGCTGGAGAAGGGGTTGCTGGTGCGGGCCAGATTTGGCATCCCGACCGAGACGGTGCAGGTAGCCCAGGGCTGGATAGACCAGATTACCCCCAGCCTGGATGCCGGAAAGGACGGCCTGAGCGAGTCGGCCGCGATCAACGCCCGGGCGGACCTGATGCTGCAAAATACGGTGGCCGAGGCCCTGGGCGACGAGCTGGCG
The DNA here is from genome assembly GCA_964486935.1 of uncultured Caldilineaceae bacterium. Classification (GTDB taxonomy): domain Bacteria; phylum Chloroflexota; class Anaerolineae; order 4572-78; family J111; genus CAZAPG01. Next base: position 41,005 of record CAZAPG010000007.1, read on the forward strand.
CACAACCATATTTTTATCGCGCCAACAGACCCCATTAAGCACGTGGCCATTAACAAGGGCGTTTGGCAGGTGGCCAGCATGAATTGGCCCAACAAGTTTTTTGCCGGCGAGTTTGGGGCGCTCAACGGCCGGGCCTGCTACCGGCTGAAATCGTTTCCCTTTGCCCAGACCGGGGGCGACCTGCTCCAGCAGTATAAGGGCAGCTGGTTTAAGGATATTACCTGGCTGGGGTTGCCGCCCCGGGTAGAGGGGGCCATTGAGGCGTCGGTACGGTTTGGCGACGACAACAATATTGGCAATTTCAATTTCAAGGCGGCCGACGGCAACCAGGTTTACGCTACCCCCGTCTGGTCCAACGGGGTCATTACGCGCATCGACTGGCGCACGGGCGGGTATGGCGGTTCGATCTGGAATACGGTTTACCAATATGCGGTGATGGCCGGCCTGATTTGCCATGCGCCAGAGACAGGCCGAAAGTATGCCTTTGTCTGGGAGCACCAGAGCAATTTTGCCAGCAGCAGCCACACGGATGACACCTGGACCGGTGAAAATTTTGACCGGGCAACCTACAGCGTGACCGGCTCCAACCGGCTCTATCTGCTGGTATCGGATTACTCCGGGGGCAATTGGGTGCACAAAGATGTGGCCACCCTGAGCGCCACCGGCCTGACGCCGGGCAAGCCGGCCGATTTGCGGATGCAGGTGGTCGGTGGGACGATTTACTGCTTTTATCGCTACCATTCGACCGGCGCGCCGAACCTGTGGCGGCTGGCGTTTAGCCACAAAAGCGGCCGGTTTGGAGCCAGCCAGTTTGGGATCATTGGCCGGGGGCACGGCGGGATTGTGTGGGACGCGCTGAGAAATGGCGAGAATTACATCAAGCGGACCATCAACGAGGTGGATTTTTGGAATATTCATCTCTCGGACGCGGTGGTGGACCGGACAATGGAGGAGCATTTGCGGCGGCGCTGCTGGCAGGGCTGGACGGAGACCAGGTTTACGGCCAAGGTGGAGGAGGCCAGCCGGGCAGTGAACGCCGGCGCGTTCTATAGCTACGGTACGCCGGCCACCAACCCGACGCTGACCTTCAAGGTGAGCATCCCGGCCAACACCAACGAGGCCGGGGTGTTTGTCCGCGGGGTGGACAGCGGCACGACCAATGATTGCGTGAAAATAGGGCTGGTGGCGCACAGCACGGCCAACAGCGGCGGCTCAACCGTGAATTATTACGCGGTCAAGCGGCGCTTCAGCGGCGGGGCAGAGGTGACATCGGCCCGGGCCTACAGCCCGGCGCCGATAAAGATTGAGCCGGGGAAGCCGACGCCGGTGCGAGTAACGGCGCGGGGCAATGTGTACGCCATTTGGGTTGCCGGCAACTTTGCCGGCCATTTTATCGACAGCACCAGCCTGGGACTCTATTTTGGATTGTACGCCACCGGCGGCAACGCCACCTTTAGTGACATCGCCGTGCCGGAACTGTACGAAGTGCCCATTTTTGCGCCGCTGAAGGTCAACCAGAGCATGGCCGAGGCGGTGCGCCAGGTGTTGAGCGGCCGGCGGATCAAGGCGGTTTTTCAGTATGACGGGGCCATCAAATTTAGCTATTTCGGCATGCATGACGCGGGGCCAAACCTGGAGGATACGCTGGTAAAATCTGATTACCGGAACAACGACCGCTTTCTATCGGTGGTGCGGGTGGAGGGGGCGTACACCTGGGCCGAATACGCCAGCGCGGTGATGCTGGCCAGAGGCCGCCATTTTCAGATGGTCCACAACCCCGATATTTACCATTATGAGTTTGCCTACCGCGAGGCCCAGGCCATTGCCCAGGAGGTGGCCGAGCGCCAGCAAGAGGCCGCGTTTGACGGCTTGCCGGATTTGCGAATAGAGCCGGAGGACAGCGTGGGGATTATCGTCTCGGAGCAGGGCCTGGCCGGGGATTTTTTGGTTGACGATGTAAAATTATCCTACAGCATCGAGGGCCAACGGGCTGATATGACCATCGGCGCCAGAGCGAGCGTAGCCTTATGAGGGAGGCGTATGAAACCCAAAATCCTGAATTTGATGGCGGTTTTTTTGACGGCGGCAACGATTCTGCCGGGTGCATTTTTGACCGCGCCGGCGGGGAAGCTGGCCGCCGTTTGCGGGCAAACGATTTATTTACCACTCATTAGTAAGGCAGGCGTTATGGCAAAAACAGAAGCGATTGAAAGCATCGAGAGCCTTTTGCGGCGGCAAACGCCCAACGTGCAGGATGCCCGGATTGTGGAGATTTTTCCGGAATCCGTGACGGTGCGGCCCGTTGGCGGCGATGAAATCCGGGCCAACGTGCCAATTCCGGGCCATATCGACCGCAGCAAACTGATCCGGGGACAGGCCGTGCGGCTGGGCACGCACCAGGGCCAGCCGATTTTGTTAGCGGTGCTGGACCAATTTGATGAGGACGCCAACTATAGCGGCCTGGGGTACCCATTGCCCACCCCGCCGCAAATTCACGTGACGGCTACCAAAGACGGCTGGTTGGTGAGCTGGCCGGCTGTGCCGGGGGCCACCGGCTACCACCTGTACCGCAACGACACGCCGGACGAAACCAGCCCGGACGATTTGGGAATTACGACCGAAACAGCGGTGGTGGCGCCCTACGAGTCACCATTTATTTATTTTGCGGTCTCGGCCATTTCCGGGCTGAATGAGAGCGAGGTGAGCGGCTGGGTAACGGATAGCGACCCACCGCCCGTTCCGGACTCGTTTAGCGCGGCTAATGATATCAACGGTCACCGGCTGGTAATGGGCGGCGATGATGCCGCGCTAAACGATCCGGGTTTGAAGTGCTTTGAGATAGAAATTGCGGATGATGACCAGGGAACCAACGCGGCTTCGCTGGGGCAATTTTTTTTGAGCGACTTTCCTGTTTTACGCCGGTACGGCGCAGAAACCATTAAGTGGTACCGGGTGCGAGCCATTGATTTTGCAGGAAACAACAGCGACTGGAGCGATTGGGACAAGGCCGTGGCCGGCTATGATTCCGTCCAGGATCGGTTTGACCGGTATGGCTACGGGCCTGGCGGCTTTTCTGATCAGGAGAGCCTGTATTGGCTGGGCCTGGACAATGTGGATGACGGCTGGGATAAAACGGCCATACTATCTGGCGCGGTTGAGGGTAAAGCGGCCAGCGATAGCGGGGTAGATGACGGGGATGGGGTTTACGGCGGCGGATTTAGCAAAATATTCTCGCCGGCCCTGGATTTTACCGGGGAGCAGCGGTTCAGCGATGATGATTACGTGGTGTTTGCGTTTTGGGCCTCTGAAGAGTTTAACGACTACGGCTTTCCCGCGCCATTTGGCCAGATCGCTTTCAATTCTGTGGCCGGCGGCTCATCGAGATTTGCCGGTTTTATTTCGGTGCCGGACCAGGTGATCCCCAGCACGTGGAACTACATCAAAATCAAACGAGGATCCTTTGTGGCAGAGGATTTGGGGGGCGGCGCCCCCAGCTGGGATCATATCGAAAGTATCAGCGTAAGCCTGTCCAACCTGGATGGAACACCCAACGCCTCGTGGGAGGTGCGTCTTGATGATTTGCGAATTGTCAAGGCTGATCCAGACGACCCGGACGAAGTGAACGACACAGGCGGGTCGTGGAAATGGACGTTTGGGCCGTGGCATATTCGGGAGGGGAATCGCGAGGGCGAGCCGTCCAAGCCGTTTTCATTTGGGCCGGGTTTTGATCCGGCTTTCCACGGCGGGGCCTGGTACATAGCCTACAAACCCCTTGATGTGGTTGACATCATCACCGGTTCAGTCCAGGCCGGCATCTATATCAAAGAGAATGATGGACAGGCGGGGGTGGCGTTTTTTGTGAAAGCCGTTTCGATGGTAGATGTCAACGGCTGGACGATGTACGCCGTTGAGGCTGACAGCGCGGGAGATACCATAAAATTGGTTAAGTGGGTGAGCGGAACCCGTACTGTCATTGCCACCGAAAGTTTTTTGTTAGCTGCTAATGAGATATTCTGGTTGGCGGCCGATTTCTCCCAATACGATAGCGACAATGGGAGAATTAAGGTTTACGCTTCCAAGTCCGAGGGCGGGATTATCTCAGCCGACAATTTGATTATTTCCGCTCAGGATACCGAGATTGGTAGCGGGGGTAGCGTTGGTTTGATTTCTGATTTTACCAACGTTCGCTTTGTCAACTTCACCGCCGGCTCGCCGGCGCACGCCGAGGTGGCCGATGTGGCCAAGGCGCTCGACGGGGTGGTGATAGCCAGCAAAACCAAGCGGGTGCGCTATAGCAGTAATACTGATTTGTTTGAAAAATCAGAGGACGGGCTGAATTGGCTACCCACGGGTCTGGTCGGGTTGTACAACTACTTCTGTAACAGCCAATTTGTGATCGACCAGCAGGGTAACGCCGGTGGGGCTGCCGGCAGTGGCGCGTACATTGTAGATCAGTACGCCCAAGTATTTAGTGTTTCGGGTGGGACGGTTACGGGAGCGCGTAGCACAACAAGACCTGCAAACCCAAAAAGCCCGTATTCGTTGAGTTTAGCTGTAACAGGCGGCTCCTACGCGGCGGCAAGCTATGCGTTTATCCTGAACCCCATTGAGGGTTATTACGTGTCCGACTTCATTCTAAGAGGTTTTTATTATTCGTTTCAGGCTATGTGTACTGTTTCGGGTACATACGCTCTGTCCTTTCGAGACGGTGGTTCTACTGTAAGTTATATTGTCCCCCTAACTTTAACCGCTAACACATGGCAACATATCTCTGGTTTTGTCCCTGCTCCCAGTATCGGAACCTGGACAATTGATAATGCCAGAAGGATGAGCGTTTCCTTTGTACTCGCAGCCGGTTCGACGTATCAAAACGCAACTACAGAGGCGTGGATATCTGGCAATTATTTGGGGCCTATCGGGATGACCAACCCAGCCAACGCTACTGTTTACATAACAGAGCCAATGCTATCTCCCTATACTCACAGTTTTCACCCCAATCCATATGGTATTGACCATGATTGGGCATTAAGGTATTTTCATCGCGCGGCGGATGGATCGAGAAGTGCAAATGAACAGGTGGCAGCGGGGATGGTAGTAAATGCGTCACACACAATTTATTTTCCATTCCGCTACCCTGTAATAATGAGGTCAGCCCCATCTCTGATAGCGTCATCTCCATCTCATTTCAGGGTGTGGGTGGGTGGCGGCGGGGCGCTAGCCTGCGCTACGTTGGGCGGGGCAGTGGCTACCACAGAAGCAATCAGGATTCAGGTGTCGTTGTCGGGAAGTTCAGTTGATGGTCGTGGGGCAGTGCTGGAGGCCACCAACGCCAGCGCCACGTTAGATTTAGATGCAAGAATGTAAAAACCCCATAAACATCCCAGGGGGCAAGCCATAAGGCTATGATTTGCCCGTGAACAGGCCAGGAAGAGGCCAAATCCCCATAAATGCCCCGGGAAGAACTCATAAAAAGGTCCTGGTCAAACCAGGAAGAGGCCATAAAAAAGAACCTGCGCCATCCTCGCCGGCGCAGGTCTCCCCTATTTCACCTCGAGGCCCAGTTCGCTGTTCCCATCGGAGAAAGGAAAGCGGATCAGGACGATGATGCCGGCGTCGGCGATGTCGAGGCTGAGGCTGAGGCTGGCGCTGGCTATAACACCGGGGATATTGGGCGGCCGGATGGGGCTGTTTTCCGGCTCGTAAATCAGCCTGGCGTTGTTGGCCAGGTTGGCTATTTCATCCAGTCCGCTAGGCGGGAGCTCATTAGGAGGAAACTTATTAACCATCACCAACCTCTACTTCGACAGGTAGCACCCGCAGCCAGCGGCGAACGTCGCCGGGCCGGCCCTGGACGTGGTTGTTTTTGGACTCATAGGTGATTTGCAGCATCTCTCGGATGCGGGCGGCCACGGCCTCGACCATGGCCGGATCGCCCTGGATGGTGACTTTGACGGTACGGGTAGATTGCATCAGGTTTGACTCCTTTCGGTTTGAGCAAATTCATAAAAGTTTTTGCAGGTTTTTTTGGCTTTTTTGAAGGGACGCAACAGCAGTTCGGCGTAGAGGCCGGCGAGGTCGGCGGGGTCGGGAATGATGGGCGCGGGCCGGCGCGCTTCAACGATCTTTTCCGGCTCGGGGTGCGGGTCAACCAGCAGCAGGCCGGCGCATTCCAGGGCTGCGTTGGATTCGATTTTAGCCAGGGCGGTGACGTATAGGTGGTGCGGCACGGCCAGATAGAAGAGATGGCAATAATGCAGGTAGTCGTACAGTTTATTGTCGCCGGCCAGGTCGGCCTCGCTCACTTTGATTTCAACGCCGATTACCACCGGGTTCCACTGTTTGTAATGAGGCTGAACCAGGGCGACCAGATCCATGCGGCGGCGCTGGAAGCGGGCCCGGCCGCGCCGGGTCCGGCCGTCCTGGGGGCGGCGCACGGTTGTTTCCGGAAAGAAGTTGACGGCGGTTGTTTCATATATTTTATTGTATTCGTTGGGGTGCATAAGCAGGGCGGCCTGCTGCACCCAGGCCGGCACGGGGCCACTGGGCGTCAGGGCGATGATGATATCGTCGGCGGTCATAGAGAGACCTCCTTGCACTCGGATTTGAATTTGTTGTGAAGCCAGGGGGCTATTTGCTTGAGCACGACTATTTCCGGAATGGCGGGGATATGATTGGGTTTGTTGAAGATGTGGCAGGTGAAACAGTAGATCGCCTCGTCGGTGTGGTAGGGGATGTTGACCTCGGCGAAAATATTGTCCTCGACGGCACGTTTGGCCTCACCCTCTTCGAGTAATTCGACGTTGGCAAAAAAGACCCGGCCATCATCAAAGAAGAAAACGGCCAGCTCTATCTCGTAGTATTTTTTGTAGTCAGCATCCATTATCGTCTTTCTCCTCATCGAGACCGAAGTACTCTGCCTCTGTTTGGACGGGCAGCAGGTCGTTATCGCAGCCGGGGCACAGGTGATGATAGGCGTCGTCGCCGGACCAGAGCTTAAGTTCACTGCGGGCGATGTAGTCCTGGCAAACGACACACCATATTTTTTTGTCGCGGGCCTTGTTCGATATTTGTTCTGCGGCGAACGCCATCTCATCAAGGGCGTTCATGAATTCAGAATCGTTGGCAAGCCCGGGATCGCCCAGCACATGGACCAGTCTCCCTTGGGGTGTTTTGTGCCAAAATCCTTTTCGTTTCATTTTCTTTTTGACTCCTTTTTTTGCTCCTTGATTTGTATTTTTTTGTAGCCCCGTTTGAGGCGCAGCGCGACCAGGCGGCCGGCAAATTTCTCCGCCTCCTCCGGGGTGTCGAATGGCCTGATGTGCACCCGCTGCCAGCCGCCGATGCGCCCCCAGAAGCGGATGACCGCCAGCGGCTCATCGAGCGTTGGCCCGATCATGACCGCATAGAAGCGCCGTTCATTTTGGTGAGGATTGATCCGGTGCAGCAGGGTGAAGGTTTCTTTTTCCAAAGAGATACCTCAATTTTCTCTTTTAGGGAGTTTTATATTCCTTTTTAAACCCCCCGAAACTGCGAAACAAGATTCTCGAAAACCGGGGCGGGTGGTGCCCCCCGAGGTTGATGTTTGGAATGAAACCATGAAAAACTTCGTGCGCGTTTTTCATGAAAATTGCCGAAAAAAATTTTGTTCTGCCATTTTTCGTGAATCATGATTCACGAAAAGACTGATTATGTTAATTTTTCGTGAATCATGATTCACGAAAAGCCGGGGATATTTCATTTTCCCAGCGGCGGCGCTCCAGGCGATGGAAATATTCGTCGGGGCGGTAGGGGCCGTGGAGTTTGCTATATGCGGCGTGCCCGTCCATGAGCGGCACAATGATGGTTTCGGCTGTTTCTTTCCATTCTGCCAGGGTAACGCCGTAAAGCTTTGGCCCCCAGGTTTCTATCCAGCGGTCGTGTTCTTTTTGCAGGTCTGAGCTGAGGTTTTGCAGTTGGTGGGGCGTCAGAGGCGGCAGAGCACGCCAGGTCTGGATTTCGAGCACGTGGGCGCGGGCGGCCTGTTTGTTGACGGATTTGATCTCTTTGACGGCGACCAGGGCCTGGGCGTGGAGAATTTGGAGCAGGCCAGTTTTCCAATACATGCAACGCTGCCGGCCATCGCCATCTACCTTGACGCGGGCCTGGGGATAGTGGTTGCGGCAGCAGGGGGATATCTCTTGTCCGGTTTCGGCGATATGGAGGCGGGAGTTGTGACATTCTCGGATGCAGCCCGAAATATAACAGGGATGGGATAGATTGAGCCAGCCGGCCATCTCGCTGTACGAGTACCGTTTGGGTTCGGTCCAGCGATCCTGGGGCTGTCTGATCGTAGCGACGCGCTCGTTGGCCAGGCGCTGCCAGAGGGCGTAGGCTTCGCCGCCCAGGTAGGCCAGCCAGAAGATATTTTGGTAGTTGCTGACCATCATGTAGCCGGCGCCGCCTTTATCGAAGTGAGCGGCGTAGGGGTCGGCCTGGGCTAGCTTTTGGCCGGTGGTGAGCAGCTCCTGGCGCATTTCGGCCGGCATATCGGCCACTTGTTGTTGGGCGCCCGTTTCGTCCGGCGTTGCGGTTGGCGGGACTGACGGTGCGCCGTTCTCGTCGACGACGAAGGTTAGCGCAACCGGCTGGCCAACGACGTTTTCCATAACGCGCTCGATGGAGGCTTTGAGCCGGCTCTCAAGCCACTCTTTAGCGAAGACGCTTTTGACCCCGACCGCCCCGACTGCGGCCTGGCCAGCGGGGTCGCGGTTGAGGGAGAGCAGGCGCGCGCCCGTGAGTAGATCGGTAAATGTTTGGCGGGCCATTTGCAGCTCGAGCTGGCGCAATACGTCGCGCCAGAGATGGTCCGGGCCGGGCCGGGTTTGCCCGGTTGAGGCAGGTTCGGTAGTAGCGCTCATGCGGGTATCTCTGGGCCGGGCCGGGTTTGCCCGGTTGGTAGCAATATAGCTATGCGAAAACTAAAATTCATTGTCGTCCCCTTCGTCGTAGTAGGTGGCCAGGGCATCGAGGGCGCTGCCCACGCGCGCGCTCTCTCGGGCCAGCTCGCGGTCTAAAATCGGGTCGATATCGCCGGTGGTTAGCACCCGGCGAATAAAGCGGCTGCGATGGCGGGCGGGCAACTGGTCGAGCCGCTCCAGCAAGCCGTCTTCGGCTGGCGAGCGCCCCTGCCGCAGCCGGAAGGTAACGCGCAGTTGCCGGCCCGGTATGGGCGGCCGGCCCCGGCCCCGGTTGGCCTGTCTCCGGTTGTTTTGTTTTTTGTCAGACATTTATCCGCCTTTATCTATTTTGTGATTTTTGTCTGACGCTTATTTGAACAACTCGGCCAAGCGCTCTGGCCAGATGTTGCGCCGGGCGTAGTAGCAAAAACCGACGGCGTTGGCCAGGGCTGGCCGGGGCAGCACAACGCTGTTGCGCGGGAATGTGGCGCGAATGGCCGCACCAAAATAGCCGCCGCCCCCGCCAAAAACGAGTACCTGGCTCATACGCTGGCCGCTGCCCCAGAGTTCGGTGGCGGACGAGACGATTTTTTGGGCCAGGTTGGTGGTGATGGAGGCAACCAGGCTGCCAATATCATGGAACTGACCGTAGCTTTCTACCTGGCGGCTACGGATGGCCTGCTCTACCTCGCGCGGGGCCAGGTCAAGCCCGTATTCGTGGCGAATGGCGTCGCCAACCAGCTGCATGACGTTGCGCACGCCCACCTGCGCGCCGCCCTGCCATTCGTCAACCGGCTCGAGGCTACGGATAACGGACATGTCGGTTGTGTTCCAGCCGACATCGAGGCAGGCATAGGTGCGCAGAATTTCCTCTTCGGGGATGGCGGCCAGGCCGCGTTGGTTGAGGACGTGGGCATAGAAGCCGCCAAAGGGCTGGGGCAGCACGATAACCCGGTGGATGACGATGGTTTTGGGCTGGCGGCCCCAGATAAAGCAGTGCTCTCCCTTGAGGCTGTTGATGAGCTTGCGCCGCTGCTCGAACCAGAGCACCGGCAAGCCGGTAACCAGGCAGGCATGCTCTACACCCAGCCTGGCCAGGGCGGCCAGGGCCAGGATGCGCTCTTCGGCGGAGCCGATGCGACCGGGGTCTTGCCGGCCGGCCTGGGTGGAGCTGCTGTGGCGCAGCACGTCGTCGCCAACGTAGTATTCGACGCCCTGGTAGAGCATGCGGGTGGCGCGGCGGCGGGCGGCCCGGCCCAAGCCGGTGGTGTAGTTGGATAGGGCCTGGGCGTGGCCGGTAACGGCCGGGAAGCTGACGGCGGACAATTTGTCATCGGGGCAGATCAAGGCGGCTTTGACGTCGCCAAAGCCGATATCGAGGCCGACCCGGTGAATGGTTTGGCTGGTCATTTTGCCTCGCTTTCCCCGGGGGGGACCCGGGGAGGGACGGCAATTTTTACATCCACGCCTTCGCACCAGGCGTCGTAGGCGTAATTATCGGGGTGCTCGCAGAACAGGTCGTCATCGAGCCAGCCGTTGTAATCGGGCATAAAGAAGTCGCCGTCACAGCCAAGGTCCTGGTCGGTTAGCGTAAAGCCCTGGTTGATGATATTTTTCTCGAACCAGTTGAGGTAGTCTTGCTCGCCTGTCACCTGGACGGTGACGGTTAGCGTGTATGTTTTTGTGGCGCGGGTTGTGTTTCTGGGAGTGACTTCTCCCAGCTCTTTGGCCACGCTAAGCGGCAATCCTTCGTATGGCATTTTTCGGTCTCCCTATTCAATGAAGTCAAATTTACCAATTTGAGCCCCCGCGGCTTGCGCGCGCGTGCTCGCGCGGGTTTGGTCCTGGGTTTGGGACCAATAGCGCAGGGCCGATTGGCCGGCCCGGGTCAGTTTGCGGCCCTGGGAGCGATTAGCCGGGTCTACCCAGGCGACGATGCCGGCGCGTTCCAACTCGGCCATCAGCGCGTCGAACTCGCTGCGGCTGAACAGGCCGGCCCGGCCGGTCCAGACGCCCTGGGCCAGGCCCTTAACCGGCGCACCTTGGGCAAATTCTGCCAGCCGCTCATCGGTGATGGTGTTTGGCAGGTCGAGCCGGTGCATAGCCCGGAGATTGCCGCGTTCATCCCTGTGCAGCACCTCCAGGGGCGGGCGCGGCGACGGCGGCGCGGGCGGCGGCTGGCCAACGCGACCATCGTTATCAACGTCATCATTGATGACGCTTTCGGCGATCCACAGCAGCCGGCGGTTGGCCAGCACCACCAGAAAGAAAAACACACCACCGCTGACCAGGCCGCTGAAACAGGCGGCCAACCAGGTAATCCGGGCAATAAATACATAGCCGGCCAGGTAAAAGGCGCCAGTTACGAAGGCGGCCAGGGCCATGGCCTGAAAGAGCGGCGTGATGACATCGCTCTCGACATTCATGGCCCGGGCCGGGCGCTCGCGGTGGGCCTCGAAATAGCCGCCCGGACTGCCGGGCAGTTGCGGCGGCGGCTTTGGCGCCCATGGCTCCAGGGCGTTATCCGCGCTGCTCTGGAACTCGGCCCAGCGGCGGCGCTTGTAGCCGGCATAGGCTATTTTGACCTGTTGCAGGCGGCCACCCAACGGCCGGCCGCAGTTGGGGCAGAGGTTCATAGTTACACCCCCAACCCAAAGCGCAGGGCGGCCAGGCCGATGCCGGCAACGGTGGCCGCAGTAGCCAGGCGCTGCGCCTGCCGGCGCGTTTGTAGTTTGAGGCTCCACCAGCGGTAGAGCAGGCGGGTGCAGGTAATTAACGGCACGCTGTATATGGTTTGGTACGGGCCGCTGTAGAACTGCACATTCAGAGCGATACATGCGGTCATCCCTTGGGTCATATTTTGAGCTCCTCCCAGTAGCCCACGATTTACCCCCGGTTTACCCCTCTAACTCCCCCGACGGGGGGTGGGCCAGAAGATGGGGGTTGCGGGTTTTGCCGAACGATAGTGGCGATTTCTGCAATGATTTGGTCGATGGTTTCATCGGGTATAGATTGCCAGCCGTACCGGCCATCGCCAACGCCGTGGCGATTTAGAATGGCCTGCCATTTGTGCAGGCACATGCCGGGGGCCAGGTGCGCCTGGCTGATTTTATGAATTTTGAGCCAGCGGCTCGGCGTTGGCCGGCTGCGGCGCTTCGGGTTGCGGGTCATCGTCTAGCTCCTGCCAGGTTGACCAAAGGCCATCGGGCGAAGCTTCGGTTTTGCTGTCGGCGGCGTCGGCGACCTGGCCGGGCCGGATTTTGAAGCCTTCGCGCTCGAGCCGCGAGCGCACGATTTGGGCGGCGCGCTTGTTGCGGCGGTTGTAGCGTTCGACTTTTTCTTGCTCGTCGCGGGCGAAAACCTGAATGCGGCTGGTGAGAAAGCGGCAAACCAGGATGGCGCTGTTGGTGTGGATAGCGATTTCGACGAAGAAGGTTAGCCACTCCAGAGGAGCCAGCGATTTAACAGGGGTGGATTTGTAATAATCTTGAACGCGAACAGGTTCGCCCCAGAGTGGTTGCGATTTGATCTCTTCCAGAAAATCCGAAAAGGTTAGAAAGCCGATGACGGGCGTGTTCATAAGTCTGCTCCGTTGAGGGGGTCGCTACCGTTGAGGTTGTTGCCGTTGAAATCGACGCCGGCGCGATAGGCTTTGTAGACGACAAGCTGGCGGATAAAATCCCGGCTGGAGTCGTAGAGCAGGTTGTCTGGCTCCGGGGGCAGGTCGGGTTCTGGCAGGGGGTAGAGTTCGCCCAGGTCTATTTGGGCGGCGCGCTCTTGCAAGGCGTCGGAAAGCCGGCTGTAGAGGTTTTCTATTCTGGCACGCAGGCCGGCCAGGGTTTCCTGGTACTGGTCCAGGTCGGGTTGAAAATCGGCGATGAGCCTGTCGAACTTTTCCTGAGTGGTGAAGTAGTTGTTCAGCAAGCCTTGGTAATCTTCGGCCAGGTCGTCCAGATCGTCTTCGTAGTCTTCGTAAACTTCTTCGGCCAATTGGTCCAGGTGCTCTTTCAGGTTGGCTTTGGTTTGCCGGGCGCGGCGGGTGAGCGTGTGATCGTAGTATTGGTCCAGGGCGGTTCTTACCAGGTTGTGTAGCTCGCCGGGATAGAGGGACTCCAGGGCGTCGAGTTCGACCTGACCTTCGCCGTGGTTGGCTTCGAAGGTGGCTTTGCGTAAATCAGAATCTTTGACCGGCACGCGCGGCAGGTTGAATTCGGCCACCTGATCGGCGGTAAGGGCGAGGGGTTGCAGGCTGATATCCAGATCGCCGAAGCCTTTGTTGCGCTGGAAAAATTCTATTTTTCTGGCCACGCTGATAGGCATGCCCAGCCCGGCCGGGTCGAAATCGCTGATGTAGAGGATGCGGGCGGGTTTATTGGAGGCGCGGACGCGCTTGAGAAATTCTACGCAACTGGTGATGCTCATTTCGCCGGCGCCGGTGACAAGGTTGGCGTTGTAGGCGGCGCAGATTGGCTCTAAGACGTCGTTCATGGTGGTTTTTTCGCACCAGACCTCCAGGTGGTAGGCTTGCTGGATGCCATCGTAGCCCTGGGGTTGAAGCGCGGGCCGCAGAGGGAGGTCGTTGGGCAGGTTGGGCAATTGGGGCAACTGGGGCAACCGGTAGGTTTCCAGGTCGTCGCCGGTGGCGTCAAGCAATTCGTAGCCGGGAGAGGGGTCTTCATAGAAGAAGTGGCCGGGTGGGTAGTGTTGGGCGTAGAGTATGGCTTCGGGGTTGCGGCGGTCAACAAAGCGGTCCGGGAGGACCAGGTTGAGGTAGCGCGCCCACTTGCTGGCCTCGTTGAGATAATCCCAGTCTCGCTGGGTGTTGAGGTAGAGCGTCCCATCAGGCCGCGTGATGGCTGTTTCCTGGCTGACGATGCGATAATGGATACGGCGGAGGTGGACCCCGGCACCGTATTGAAATTGTTGGTACAGGTCGGCAAACCAGCGGGCCGCAAGGATTTCGGAAGGCCGGCCGGTATAGAAGGGATCGTTTTTGGGGGCCAGGGCGCAGAGATCGGCGACCTTGATCCCGTGATCTTTGGCGATGATCTTGATGGTTTCATAGGTGATCATTGGTTATGCTCCTGGGGCAAGAACGCCCCTTGTTTGAATGTGGCGTTTATAAATTGTTGCCTGGCTCTTCTGTGGCGGTGCTCAAGGGCCTTGTAGGTAACATCAAAGGCGAATTCCCGGTGCATGTCTGCAATTTTGTAGCCTTGCAACCTGAGAATGAAGAGCAGGCGGTTAAAGTTGTTGTCGATGGCGGCCAGGCCGGCGGCCAGAACTCGCTCGACATCTACGGCGGCAATTACGGCCTCTTCTAGGGGGCGCTGCTGCTGGTACATTATTGGTACACCCCCAGGGGGAGCGAGAGCTGCCAGGCTTGCGACGGTTTTTGGGCCAGGGCTTGCTCCAGGTTGCCCCAGGCGTTGAGGTAGGGCGACCACTGGCCGGCGTAATCGCCCGGGCAGTAGCTCCACAGGGCGATGTTGCGCCGGGGCTTGATGGCCGCCGTTGGGATGATGAAGGGCCAATCGCGCCCGTTGCGGGCGATGAAGACGACCAGGTCGGCCCAGATTAATTCAGCCTGGCTGAGGGTGGCCTGGTAGCGGCCGCCCTTGGACGACTCCCGGTAGGTGCTGATTTTGACCTCGACCGAGGCGGCCCGGCCCTGGCCATCGGCTACCCACAGATCGAAGGGGGTTTTGTGGGTGGTGAGGCTGACCTGGTAGCCCTGGCCGCGCAGGTATTTGGCTACGCCATTTTCGGCCTGGCGAGATAGCTCTTGGGCCTGGCGCTGCCGCCAGCTGCGAAACGTGCCCCGGCGGCGGTGAATGTGCCACCATTTGGCGCGGCGCATTTCATCGGTAAATTCCCGATGCAGCTGCCAGTAGAGGGCGTCTTTGTCAGCATCCATTGACGCCCTCGCACTCTGCGCCTGCTGCGCCCTCGTTGCTATCATCCCACAGGTTTTGGAGTTTGGTAACAGGTATACCCAGGGCCAGATAGAGTGGCGCTTCGGCGGCCAGAAATTCGATGGCGTCTTGCCGCTCGGCGAGGCTGACGTTTTGGGTGGGCCAGATGGCATCGCGCACCGCCTGGAGGGCCACGCCGGCCAGCAGGGCGCGGTAGGGATCGTAGTTGTCGGGCCTGACCGTGCCGATCCGGGTCTTTTTGAGGCCGTGTTGCTTTTTCAGTTGTTTATGTGCTAAAATAACAATGTCTGCGGTCATAGATTGCTCCTATGGCCAACGATATGTGGCGAGAGTCTCCCCCCGTGGGGAGGCTCTTTTTTTTAGATTGGCTTGTTGAACTTTTTTGATTTGGGCATAGCGGCTCCTTTCTGTTTGAATTATTTTTGGATGGTAACGGGCGTATGGGCCAGGCGAAGGGCGGTGAGGACCAGCTCGAAGTTGTTGCGGTCCAGGTAGCGCAGGCCGGCCAGCCCCTCTTTGGGCAGGGGGTGGGTGTTGTTGAAGAGGTGAAAGGCGAGCGCGGCCAGCCACTTTTCGCTGTAGGAGAGCAGGCCGCGCATTTCGGCCTGGTAGCCGGGCACGTCTACCCAGGCTTGCTTGAGGTTGAGGTAGGGGGTGATGGTTTGGCGCAGCCGGGGCACGCCCAAGATGATGAGCAACATGGGTTGCCAGCCAGGGTCGGTTTGGGCCTGGGACGGCAGTTTGCTGAGGGCCAGGCGCATGGCGACGGTGAGCGCCGGGGGCTGGCCGGCAGCGGCCTGACTGGCTGCTGCCAGAAAGGGGTCGGGGAATAGTTCTCGAGTGTCGCGGTTGGTTTTGGTCATGGCTGGCTCCTTTTGCGTAGCTACTAAGGAGGGGCCTGGCCGGCTGCCACGGAACCCGGCCAGGCGATGAGGTTGTTGGCCCGGAGCGCCACTCTCTGCGGGCCTGTGTTCGCTTGCAGGCGAAGGTGAGACAAAGCGCGCCGCTTCCGTCGCCCGGAGCGCCACTCTCTGCGGGCCTGTGTTCGTTTGGGCCGTGGCCGCCCTGGCCGATAGAATGAGTCTAGTTTATCATAAGTCGGAATAGGTGTCAATATGTTATTCCAACTTCATGCAAAAAAGGGGGTGTTGTTTTTTGGGGGTAGGGGGATAATGGTTTCGGGATTCGGGTTTCAAGTTTTAGTTGAAAGGGGGTTTTTATGGATGAAATGTTGAGGGGAGCGTTGCGGGCGGCGCTGCGCAAGGCGCAGGCGGGCTACTGACCTTCGTCTCAGTTGAGGCCGTTTTCGCAAGCGATGCCATCATTATTGCCATCCAGGCGGTGGATATCGCCGGCGCCCTGGGCCTGGCAGTAGTTGAAGCAAGCCTGGGCTTCGGCGCGGCTGCTAAAATGCGCGGCAGAGCAATTGTAGGCGTCGCGGGAGCAGTCGCAGCCGGCGTAGGTTGTGGGCGTGGGGGGCAGGGGTGTTGGCGTGGGCGGTTGGGAGGTGGCGGTTGGAGGCGGCGGGGTATTGGTTGGCAGGGGCGTGGCCGTGGGCAGGGGCGTAGCGGTTGGGCTGGGGGTGGCGGTTGGAGGTACAGGCGTGTTGGTTGGTTGAGGCGGGTCGGTTGGCGGGATGGCGGTTGCGGGTTGCGGGTTTGGGGTTTCTGGTTGCGGCGCGGGAGTTTCGGTAACAAGGTTTTGGGTTTGGGGAGTAGGGGTGAAGGTGGGCAGGCGGGTGTTGGTGGGGGGCGGGGCGTTTTGGCGGCCCAAGAGCGCGCCCAGCACGCCCAGGAAGCAGCAGCCTGAAATGGTAAGGGCAATTAGCCCTAAAATGCCGACAAGTAGCTTGCGCTTCATCAGCCTTTTTTGCGAGGTTTACGAGAACTGGCGGGGCGCTTGACTTCCTGAATGACAGCATCCCGCTCATCAAAATAGGGCAGACCGCTGGTGCCGGTAGCCTGGCGCCGGCGGTAGATGTCGGCGCAAAGGGCCACCTCGGACTCGTCGATGAGTTGAGGATAGGCGTCCTGGTCCACAAAGTGAATGTAGCCACTTTGATAAACCCAACCTTTTATTGCCCCCCTCGGTATGCCGTACTTGTCGGCGGCGTCGGTGATGGAGATACCCTGGCCGGCCAGGTGGCTGTATTTTTGCTGAATTAGCTGGGTTTTGGTGGGGGGGGTGTTATCGGACACGGTAAAATCTCCGTCATGGCTCTTCTCAACCTCAATTTTACCACCAGGGGGCAGTTTTACCAACATGTCTATAATTTGCGTTGGGGAGAGGTTTTGGCTCATAATATACTCGATGGCGGCCAAGATGGGGAGCAATAGTGTTTCCCGCGGGCGCTTCCCTCTGGGATTGGCTATTGTTCCCCACCATGGCCGGCAAACAGAAAAACCCCGTCCGGTGTGGGCGGGGTTTTTATTCCCGCCAGAAACAAAAAAGCTTTACTGGTCGAGAAGCGGAGGGCAGGGTTTTTGCAGACCTCTGCCTTACCACTTGGCTACGTCGCCATCAGAAACAAAATTTATGCGTTGTTATAGCAATAAATTTTTGAGTACGCTTCTTATTTTACCCTATCCCGGTTTAGAGTCAAATCACCCGCCGGCGGCAAATAGTGAAAATGAGCCGGCTAAAACGCGCGTTGAGACCCTGACAAATTGCCCCCTGAATTGATGACATTTGTCACTACCCTGCCAGTTAGGCATAAGTTAGGCTAATAGATTGAAGCGCGCCATTTCAATTTCAACAACGAAAGGAGATCATCATGACAGGCAAAGCGCTATCTCAATGGGCCGGACTGGGGGTGTTAGGGGCAGCGGTAATAGCTATTTACACCTGGGTCTTTCGGCCATGGCATCTGCGCTGGGGGGCCACCTCCAACGAAGTCAACCGCTCGTTGCCGGGTGACGAGCTGGCGCCTCGCCCCAAGCAATCATCTACCCGCGCCATTACCATTGGCGCTCCCGCCGCCGACATCTGGCCCTGGCTGGCCCAGTTAGGCCAGGGGCGGGGCGGTTTTTACAGCTACGACTGGCTGGAAAATCTGGCAGGCTGCGACATTCACAATGCCGACCGGATTTTGCCAGAGTTTCAGCAGTTGGCCGTTGGCGACCGGGTGCGGCTGGGGCCAGAAGGCTATCCATATTATACGGTCGCAGCTATCGAGCCAAAGACGTATCTTCTGCTAAGTGCCGGCGACCCAAAGGAAGAGGCGCCCTCGGTGAGGGATTTCTGGCTGTTTTATCTGGATGAAATTGCGCCCAGCACCACCCGGCTTATCACCCGCAATCACCGCGATTATGAGCCAACTGTGGCCAATTTCATCACCTGGCAGGTGGTCACCGAGCCGCTCCACTTTCTAATGGAACAAAAGATGCTGCGCAGTATCAAAAGCCGGGTCGAAGCTGCGGCAAATTAAATAGCCCAGCTTAAATTATTCCAAAGCCAATATTTTGCCGGGGTTTAAAATGCCATGGGGGTCGAGCGTGGCTTTGAGCTGGCGCATTAAATTGAGGCCAATTTGACCATGTTCCTTGAGCATGTACTTTTGTTTGCCCAGGCCAACGCCATGCTCGCCGGTAGAGGTGCCGCCCAGGGCCAGCGCCTGCTCCACCAGATGGTCATTTACCCGTTGGGCGTTGCGCCGCCCAACATTGTCATCGACGGGAAAAAAAACAGAGGTGTGCAGATTACCGTCGCCGGCGTGCCCAACCATAGCGCCTTTTACCTGTAACTCCAGCATAATATCGCGGGCCGAAGCCACCAGCGCCGGGTATTGCGAAATGGGCACGGCCACATCTGTTAGCAAATAATCGTGGCCGGGAAAGGTGCGCAGCAGCGCCTCGAACATGCGGTGGCGGGCGCGCCACAGGTGGGCGCGGACATCGCGGCCTACGCCGGCCCGGTAGGATTGGCAGTTGTAGTCGCGGCAAATTTCTTCAACCAGAACCAGCTCCTCATTCAGCGAAGTCTCGCTGACCCCGCTAAATTCCATAAACAAATTGGGCGCGACGATCATGTCGGTGCCTTCCTGGGTGTTGAGTATCTCCACGGCCGAGGCGTCCAAAAGTTCCAGCGCGTTGGGGCCAAGCCCTGCCCCAATGATATTAAAGACAACCTCGGCGGCCTGCTCAACGGTGGCAAAGGCGGTTGTTACCGCGCTAAAATAGGCCGGCAGGGGTGACAGCTTGAGCGTGGCCTCGGTGACAATGCCCAGCGTACCTTCGGACCCCACAAAGAGATGAGTCAAATCATAACCGGATGACTGCTTGACCGAGCGGGAGCCGGTGCGCAGCACGTCGCCATTGGCCAGCACAACTTCCAGGGACAGCACGTTATCTTTGGTGGCCCCGTATTTTACGGTGCGGATGCCGGCGGCGTTGTTGGCAATCATGCCGCCGATGCTGGCATTTGCGCCGGGGTCGGGCGGAAAGAACAGACCATGGCGGGCCAGCACTTCGTTCATATCTTTGTAAAAGATGCCGGGCTGCACTGTTACCTGAAAGTCGGACTCGTGGATTTTGACAATCCGGTTCATCTGCTGAAAGTTCAGCACAATGCCGCCAAATATGGGAATGGGGTTGCCTTCTAAACTGGTGCCTGCGCCCCAGGCCGTTACGGGCAGGCGCGTCTGGTTGGCGTGCTGCAAAATGGCGCTAACTTGGGCGGTGGTTTGGGGCCAAACCACCACATCGGGCAGGCGCCGGGCATGCGAGGATTGGTCTTTGGCGTGCTGGGCGCGGTCGGCCTGGGTAGCCGAAACCCGTTCTGGCCCCACAATGGTTTGCAGGGTGTCAAGGGTGGCTTGCAGGGTTTGGGGGTCAATTGAGCTATCAGGGGACATGCCGGTTTGCCTCGCGTTTAATCAAAATACCAGCCCAGGCCCAGGGCCGTTAATCTGTTTTTGGCGGTTTGCTCATCTTTTGGGGTAATGTTGTTGGTTAACAGTCGCCGCGCCAGTTTGTTTAGCCAGTTCAAATGGCGGTTCATCTGGTGGTAGTTGGCGGCGTTAGTTTGCTTTTTGGCCTGAAAGCCAATCCAAACCAAATCAACCAGTTTGTCGTCGATGTAAAAGTGCTGTTCGTCTACGGCTTTGAGAGTCATAGCGGGGTGTCGCCGGGGTTGTTTAATCGTCTTTATCCGGCTCGCTTTGTTTCCAGCTCAAAGAAACTTTGAATTGACCTTCGTCTCTGGCTTTGGCAATCATTGCGCCCACTTCGGCATCAATTTTTACGGAAAATTCTACGGCGGCGGCGCTGGGGGTCGCGCTTAAATTTTGAATGGTGTCGATAATACCGTTGGCGCAGCTTTTGATAACATTGAGGGTTTGGTCGTAGGCGTCCTTAACCGCATCGCTGGACAGGTCGGAGGGGGAGGTGTGGCGGGTAAAGCCGGCGGCGGGTTTTGAGGTGTCCTCAACCTCGATACGAATGGGCGAACCGTTTTCGGTGTAGGATTCAATGTAATGGATCATTGTTTACTATTCCTCCAGGTTGAAAGGTGACAGGTTAGCTTAAGACAGGTTCTAAATATAGCACAAATTGTACGGCTTGACTAACTGTGGCGGGGGCGCAAAACAAAGAAAAGTCGAGGCCAAGCCTCGACTTGCTGGGCGATGAAAATGAATAATGAAACCGTTTTTACAGCAGCGAGTGAACGGCTTCGTACAGGGTTTTGTGGGTTTTTAGTTTTTGAATTTCTTTTTGACCCTCTTCGCTGGCAATATCGGGGCTGCCGAACATGGCTTTCCAGCCGGTGTTCAGGCGCATGAGGGTCAGGTGGCCGCCGTGTTTTTCTTCGGCAATGCGTTCGGCCTGGCGGAGCAAATTGGGTAGCTTTGGGGTTTTTTCGTCGGCTTCTTGCAGGTCGCCCACGGTCCAAATATCGGGTTCGCGCTCAAGCAGCCAAACATCGCGGGCAATATCAAACTGCATGGCCAGCAGTTTACCATTTGGCGAAACCATCCAGCTGGAGCGGTCTTCCGGCTCGTGCAGTTGCCACAGGCCGGTGGAGTCGTTAAAAGTGGCTTCTACCAGCACGTTGCCATCTAGCAAGTAAATTTGTCCTTCTTTAAGCCCAAGTTCTGCCATGATTTGTTGTCCTCCGTAATTGTCGATATATTATGATTATAATGTCATCCCAATAGTTTTGCCAGCTTTATGCTAATGAGGAGTGCGTCCAGAATTTTTGGAAAGCGCAGGGGGGAATTGGGAGGATACCCCCCACACCCCCGTCCTCCTAAAATATCGGACACACCCGCTAATGAGTGATGATATCCGGGCGCGGTTATCGGGTTATTTGGCAGTTTTGGGGGTCAAAAGCTGCGCAATCCGGTCAATCAGGTGATAAATTACGGTTTGATGGAAGCCGGCAATAAACCCCAACAACATTTGAACCACAATAAAGCGAGTTCTATCGCCAATGTTGTTGGGGTCAAAATTATGCGCGCCAATTATCAGGTAGCCGGCGCCCACAATAAAAAATATAACAATCCCCAACAGAAAGCCCATAATCGGCTGAACCAGATATTTCATGGTGTGGCGGCGGTCAAATGCCTGCCTGACCGATACCTGCCAGGAGATGTTCTGTAAAATGGCTACGGCTCCGCCGATACCGCCGGCCAGCCCCGAGAACCATGCTTCTTTAGCCCCCACCACAAATTCCGGGATATCTATGAACAGGCCGGCGATAAATGCGGGCAGCCAGAATAATCCGTAAAAAAATACAAACAGGCCCCAGGTATAAGCCCAGCGCCGGAGATTACGTTTTTGAACCAGCATTTCTTTTACAACCGCAACCCAATACAGGGCTTGTTCATACTGTCGAATATCTTCAATCACAATACTTTGGGCTATTCTCAATTTTTGCAGCGCAAACGAAACATCTTTGGGGTTGCTATTTAATTCTTTGGCTACCCGATTGTATAAACTTTCAATTTGCTCGTCTAGCTTTTTGCGTTGTTCGGAGCTTACCGGCGGAGCAGCCGGTTTGGTCAGGGTTGTATCCGGCTCAAGGGTTTTTCTTTTTTTTATGGCAGGGCTGTAGGTATCTGCTCTGGTTAAAGAGTCTTCGGGGAGTGCTTCGACGCCGGCAATTAATGTTTTTTCTACCATAGCGATACAGTTTTTCCTAAAAATTTGGGCAAAAAATCACCCACAGGCAAATCTGTGGGTGATTTTGCAACCGTAGGTCTGGCACTTTATCTGAACCTGCTGAATTTATGATGAAGAGTCTGTAACGATATGAGGCTCTTCTTCGACGGGTATTACCGGTTTTGAACCGCCTTCAGGGGCAGCGGGCGCAATCTTTTTAACCAGCACGTAAATCATATCAAATACGGACTCCTGGCGAAAGCCAGCAATAAACCCTAAAAATATTGCCAGCAAAAAGCCGGTGTTGGTTCCGGCCTGGGGTAAGATGGTGTTGGTATCAACGCCTACCATAGAACTGCCAACGGCCACCAGGAAGTACATAATCAACCCCAGCACAAAGCCCAAAATAGGTTTAACCAAGTAGTACATCAGGTATTGCGGGTCAAAATCTTGTTTAACGGAAACACGATAGTAAAGCCGCCAGAAAATTTCGACTGAGCCGCCCAACCCGCCAGCCAAACCAGAGAACCAGACGGCCTCGAATATTGGCCCTAATTGATCGCCCCTTAACAAGGCGCTAAAGTCGATGGGGGCAAAGTAACCCAGTATGCAAAGTACGGTAAAAATAACGCCGTACAGCAAAATTAATAACCCCATCCGGTAAGACCAGTAACTAAGCGTTTCTTTACGAACCAGCATTGTTTTAACCAGCGCCACCCGGTAAAGGGCTTCATCGTATTGGCGCGGGTCTTCTATAATAATATCGTTGGCCTGGCGTAAAGTTTCCAGAGCAAAGCTAACATCGGTTTTGTTGCCGCTTAAACGGGTAGCAACTTTATCGTGCAAGGCCCTGATTTCTTCAAACAGTTCATTGCGTCGTTCCGGGCCAATGTATTGCAATACCTTTTCGGTAATAGCGTCATCGCGCGCTAACTTTTCTCGCTCGGTAACGGTTAGGGCAGAGTCTGGCAGTTCGTCTTTGGGGGCAAAATCTTCTCTGGTTAAATCCTGGCCAAAGGCTCCCAGCGTTCTGGTAACGCCGCCAGATAAACCCTCTAATTCAATGTTACGGGGCGGCGGGGGCGGAGCGGGTTCGGCGGCTGGCGCAGGCGATGGCGTATAGCCGGCGGTAGAGGTACTGGGCGCATAGGCCATTGTTGATGCAGCCGGCGCAGAAGGCGCAGTTGCCGGCATGGGCGACACGCTAATTGGGGCCGCTGTGGTTGGCGGCGGAGCGGGAGATGGAAATGGGGTTGGAGCAGCGCCCATATCCGCAGCTAAATCCTCGCCCGCAGCAGACAAACCGGACAGGTCGGTGGCCGAGGTATCGGCAGACGCCTCGCCTGCCGGCTCTTCTATAACAATACCAGACAGGTCATCTGCCGGCCCGGTATCGGATGGCGCGCCTTCTGCCATAATGCCGGTCAAATCATTTTCGTCGCGTGAACTAGACAAGTTTTCTTCCTCCTCCTCCGCTGGGGTGGGTAAACTTTCCTCTCCTAATATGCCGGTTAAATCATTGGCATCGCTTACAGGTTCGCCGGTGGTTGAAACATCTGATACGGGCATAGCAAAGGGGGACGTGGCAAGGTCGGCAATAATTTCGTCGCCAGTCTGACCAGCAGCCGCTTCGGTAGGGGCTGAGGCCAAAATCAAATCGTCGGGGGGAGCTTCCAGGGCTACCGGCAAGCCAAGCTCGTCTACGGGTCTATCAGCATCAACCGCCTCTGTTGAAAAAAAAGCATCTGAAGAGGCGCTGTCACTATCGGAAACGTTTAGCTCGTTTTCGCTTTCTGCTTCGGCGTCGGGTTGCCCAGCGTCGTCCGCTTGAGTTTCGGCGGGTCCGCCAAAAAGCAGATCAATGCCTTTGCCTTTTTTCTGGGTTAACCCTAAAGACTCTGGGCTTTTATCCTTTAAACTAGCCCGTTTTCTTTTTGCCATCGGCAATTACCTCCCAAATATTTGGCACGATTGTACCCCTTTTTTGCCCCGGTCAGGTGGTGGTCGGTAACTGTAGAACTTTGTGGGCAGACCGACATCTTCTGTTAAATATTATACCACAAATAGTTGTTGTCGTCACCCAAATATTTATGTTAACTCTTCCATTATACCATAAATAAAAATTGTTGCCACTTCGTAATTTAAAAAGGCCGGTTCAAAACTTTAAGAAAAGTGGGGGGCAAATTTTTTTACAACACGGATAGTAATGTTAAAAACTTATGTTAACTCTCCCATTATACCACAATTACAAATGGCTGCCACTTTTAATGCAAAAAAGTCACCTTAAGGGAGTGGTGACTTTTGCATCGCCGGGATATTTTTAACAAATAACGCGCAACTACTGTGTTCAATTGATAGAGTTAGCCGATACTTTACTCTAAGGTATCCGGTTTCTTGTCTCGCCCTGTTTTAGCTTATTTGGACACCCTGACCGGCACATCTTGCCAAAAACAAAAGCTGGTTTAAGCCTTATTATTGGTTTCTTTTTTTTCGGCGTAACGTTGTATCTGCTTGCGCAGGTCCGAAACCCCGACAGGCTTTTGCATGTAACCGTTACAGCCTGCCGCCAGGCATCGCTCTTTATCGCCCTTCATGGCGTTAGCCGTAAGGGCAATAATGGGGATGTGCGATAACTTTGGATTTTGTTTGAATCTGACAGTAGTTTCCAAACCATCCATACCCGGAATGTTTACATCCATCAGAATCAAATCAGGCATCCGCTCGGCGGCAATCATCAGGCTGTCTAATCCGGTTTCAGCCTCAACCATTTCATGCCCCATCGATTCAATAACCCGGCGAACAAATAATTTGTTTTCAAAGTTGTCTTCAACATATAAGATCAACATTAGTTCAGCTTTCTCCTGCCATTAAAATTTTTACAGCTTTGGTTAAAA
Organism: uncultured Caldilineaceae bacterium; assembly: GCA_964486935.1. Classification (GTDB taxonomy): domain Bacteria; phylum Chloroflexota; class Anaerolineae; order 4572-78; family J111; genus CAZAPG01. The sequence goes on from CAZAPG010000007.1 coordinate 65,871, forward strand.
AAACAATAAATATTTTAATTTCCTCTCTCAAAATAGTTGCTCATTCTAATTGAGAATCGATGTGCTCAATCAATTTTTTCCGGTCCAAATTCCCCTTTTTCCACATTGAAGACACGTCATTTGAAATAAGCAACTGTTTTTCAGCGTCTGACAGTTCTTTGGCAGTTATCACCACCACAGGAATGGCATCCATTTCTTCATCCTGTTTTAATTCCTGCAAAATCTGAAAACCGCTTTTATCTGGAATAACCAAATCTAAAATAATCAGGTGCGGTTTTTCTTGCTTAATAACATTTATGGCTTCCCGGCCTACCTGCACCTGTTTAATTTCCATAGGGCGACTCATTTGCAAGATGCGGCTAATTAACCGGGCATCTACGGCGTTGTCTTCAATGAGCACAACTTTTTTAATTTCTGCCGTATCCGGCGCTGCTTTTGAGGGCAAACCTGATTTTGGTTTCAGCAGCTCTTTGGTTTTAGACCGCTTGCGCCGCCGCTTAGAAGGCGCATCGCCATCTGGCGTTTCAGCGCCGGAAAGGGTGTCTACCACATGCTCAACCAAATCTTTGGTAGAAAATGAGCCTTTCAGCCAAATTGATGAGGTTTGACCGGCCAATCGTTGCTCGTCTTCCGGGGTTAAATCTTTGGCCGATACCACAATTACCGGAATATGGGCCGTGCGCGGGTCTTCTTTTAGTTTTTCCAATAGCGAGAACCCATCCATTTCCGGCATGGTCAAATCGCTTACTACCAGGTCGGGGAGTCGCTCTTTCACAAGTTTCAGCCCCTCTTTGGCGCTGTTGGCTTCAAACACGCGATAAGGTTTTTTGGCTTGCAGCAACCGCCTGATGAGCCGGCTGTCCATGGGGTTGTCATCAATCACAACAATGGTGGTAACTTGCTCGTCTAACTGCTTCAGGGCCGAACCCAGGCCGTCCATAGGAATACCCGGCGCAATTTCTTTGGCCTCGGACAAACGCACATCGAGCACGTTTTCCTCATCCATAATGTGTTTTTCTACCGGGAAGGTATGGCCGGAGCAGTTAATGACCACAATTTCATTGGATTTGATAATGCCCCGCCCAATGAGTTTATCCAGCCCGGCAAAGGCTACCGCCGTAGCCGGCTCAACCGAGTAACCTTCGGTTTTGGCCAGCAGGCGCATGGCGTCAAAGGCTTCTTCGTCGGTTACATCCAGCATATAGCCGCCATATTTTTGATTGGCCCGGTACAGCAGTTCGTAACCCAGGCCGGGGTCTCCGGTAGAAAGAACGGTGATATGGGTTTCGGGCTTCACCGGCTCGGCGGTGGATTTGTGGGCGGCAAACGCCTGCACCATCGGCGAGCAGCCGGCCACCTGTACCACGCCAATTTTGGGAATGCGGTCGATTAGACCCATTTTATAAAGCTCCTCAAACCCTTTTTGGACGCCCAACGGCCCAATACCGCCGCTGACTGCCTGAATGTACCAATCGGGGGCTTGCCATCTGCCGTTGCTATCCGGCTGGCCCAGCAGATTAGCCAGTTCTTCGGCTATTTCAAAGGCCACGGTTTTCATGCTCTCTTTACCGGGAATAGCCTTGGCCCCCTGGTCAAGATGAATCTGGCGACGGGTGGCAAAATCGGCGGCAACTTTTTTGGCCTGGTCGTAAGTGCCGGCCACTTTGATAACCTCTGCTCCGTACAGCGCCGCCTCGCGCATTTTGGCAGCCGGCACCAGGCTGGTTAAAAAAACCCACAACTTTATACCGGCGCGAGCGCAGTAAGCCGAGTAAGCTGCGGCAGCATTGCCTGTAGAAGCCAGCACGCACTCTTTAATGCCTACCTGATGCATAGTGGTAACAGTTACGGCGGCCTGCCTGTCTTTAAATGAGCTGGTGGGTGATTGTCGTTCATCTTTAATAAATACGGCGGGATGCCCTAACCGTTTTTCAATTTTGGCTGCTTTAATTAAGGGCGTGTAGCCTTCGCCCATCGTAATCAGGTTTTGCAAATCAACTACGGGCAGCAGTTCGGCGTAGCGCCATAATGAACTGGGCCGCCCCAGCAGCCCCTTTTTCCAGATTTGGGCAACCGCTTCGTAATCATACACGGCATCCAGCCAAACGCCCCCGCAAAAAGGGCAAACTGTTGAACCGGATGAGTAATTGAATTGTTTTTGACACTCCAGGCAAGTTACCAGGGTGATATATGATTTCAACTTTGGCATCGAATTTTCCCAACCCATTTTTAGTGAATCTGCGATAGCCCTTATTTTAACATTCTTGCGGCTAAACAACAATTCATTCAAAGATAGGCAGTCCATTCGGCGGTGGGTTACTTTTATTTTTTTGAGCAGGAAATCCTTTGCACCTCCCATTTACCCCAAAATGAGGCCACGTTTATCTTTGCAATGTTATGGTTTCTACCAACGGAATAGAGAAGTAAAATTCTGACCCCTGGCCTACCTGGCTGGCTACTTTTAATTCGCCGCCGTGCATTTCTACCAATTGTTTACAAATGGCCAACCCCAGCCCGGTGCCGCCATATTGCCGCGTGGTAGAGCTATCGGCCTGGCGGAAACGGTCAAAGATTGTATTAATTTTGTCGGGCGCAATTCCAATGCCCGTATCAATAATGGCAATTCGCATTTTATCGGGCATTTCTTCATTAAGATTGGCCTGGATGGTGATGCTGCCCTGATGGGTGAACTTGGCGGCGTTACTCACCAGGTTTAGTAATACCTGGTTCAGCCGCAGTTTGTCGGCAAATACCGGCGGCAAATTATCGGCCACATCAATGACAATTTTTACCGGCTTATCTTTAACCAACGAGTTTGAGGCAGCCAGAACGTCGTAAACAATCTCCTTCATATCCAGCGGTTCGCGGACCAGTTCCATCATGCCGGCCTCAATTTTCGAAATGTCCAGAATATCGTTAATCAGGGCCAGCAGGTGTTGGCCGCTGTTGTAAATTAGCCGAATATCATTAAGGGCCATGTCGTTCAGGTCGCCATCAATCCCTTGCAGCAGCACGTCGGCAAAACCGATAATGGAGTTGAGTGGAGTGCGGAGTTCGTGGCTCATGCTGGTGAGAAATTCTGATTTGAGCCGGTCAACTTCTTTTAGCTGCTCGATGGTTTTTTCTTGCTCTTCTGAAAGGCGGGCATTCTCAAGGGCGCGGGTAAGCTGGTCGGCTACGGCTTCTACCGCCGATACCTCCTCTTCGGCCCAATCGAGCGTTTTTTCTCGTTTGACGCCCAGCACGCCAATAACCTCACCGCGCAATATCAGCGGCACGGCCAACTCGGCTTCTGAGGGTTGGCCATTGCCGGGGCGGCTTTGCTTAACCAGTTGCTTTTTAGTTAGCGCCTGTTTCATGGGAGACAGCCAAATATCAGAATCGGGCGTAATGGCCATGCTGGCGCCGCGCCTGTACCGGTAGCCGGCGGTTTGCTTTTGCTGGATGAATTTTTGCCAGCTTTCGCCGGTTAAGCGCCGGTTGAGGCGCTCAACCTCTTGCAGGGCGGCCTGGGTTTGAGATACCAGCCGGGCGTTATCAATAGCCACGGCAATCTGGTTTGCCAAAGCTTGCATCAACTCCATATCCACGGTGGTAAAGCGATTCTGTTGCTCGCTTTGAATATCCAGTACGCCCAACAATTTATCGCCTTTTCGCAGGGGCACGGCCAATTCTGATTGAGTATTGGGCAACAAGGGGTTGCGGACAAAGTTTGGTATCTCGTCAACATTATTGCTCATAAGAGCCTGGCTGGTAGCGGCTACGGTTCCCACAATACCCCGGCCAACCGCCAGGCGATGACCTTTTGCCTTTAGTTGCTGGCCTACCTCCCCGGAACCTTCGGCCATAACCAGTTCTTCGCCGGTTTCGTCGAGCAGGTAAATATGGGTATGATAAAATTCAAACTCAACCTGAATACGGTTGACCACTTGTTTGAGCACTTCGTTAAGGTCTAAAATACCGTTAATCTGCCGGCTAATTTCGGCGCTGGTTTCCAGGGCGCGGGTTCGCTCGCTGACCCGCTCTTCCAGAGTGTCGATAAAAAGTCGCAGGCGTTCGGTCATAGTGTTAAAAGCCTGGGCCAGCAGGCCAATTTCGTTTTGCTGGGGAATATCGACCCGTTGGTCTAAATTACCGCCGGTAATTTGGGTAGCCGCGCGGGTTAAAATGGTAATGGGGTTTGAAATTCGGCGGGCGCTGTAAAAACCAACAGCCACGGCCACTAAAACGGCTACCACCCCCAACGCTACGCTAAAATTACGAACCCTGGCAAAGGGGGTCAGAGCTTCGGCCTGGCTAACCTCGGCTACCAAGCCGGCTTGTAGTTGGGGAATCCAGCGGTAGACCCCAAATACCGGTACGGGCGGTTCAAAATAGTTTTCATACAGGCCGGCGCCATTTTGACCGTTTAGAACGTTGTCAATTCCCTGGCTACGGTAAGCGCGGGTCAAGGGGTATCCCTCAAACCGGCTGGGGGTTAGCAGGTAATTGTTTTGCAAGCTCACCAGATAAGTTTCGCCGCTTTCACCCAGGCCGGTGCGGTCGGTCATAATTTGACCCAGAATGCTTAAATCTAAACGTCCGGCCAGAGCCGCCACGGCCTGTCCGGTGCCAGAGTTGAGCAACGGGCGGGTGACAATAATAGTTAATTTCCCGCCCTGGACGTCTACTTCGTAATAAGGGGCTTGAATTGTGGGTTGAGCAAGCCCCTGGGCAAAGTAGGGTTGGCGGGTGATGATTTTTCCAATCTGAACCGGGTTTGAGCTGGCAACCACCTGGCCGTTGGCGTTATAAACAAAAAATTCTTCAAAGAATGGTTCAGACCTGACCAGGCGGGTAAGTTGCTGGTTATACGGGTTGGCCTCGGCGGATGATGACGCAAAGGTGTTGTTTAAGGTGGCGGCGCTAAAGGCAATAAGGTTGTTGCGGGTCTCTGGATCGGCCAAAAAAACATCCATGGCAAAGCTGCTATCATTTAACCAGCGCGTCAACTGGCTTTGTTTTAGCTCGGCCACCGATTCAAGCTGGTTGATAACCTGTTCTCCGGTCTGGGCGCTTAACCACGATAAAATCAGGGGCACAACCAGCGCCACCGGAAGTATGGTAAGAATTGCAAACGCCAGAACCAGATTCCAGCGTATCTGACGCCAGAAAGGAAGCGCGGATTCTATTTCTGCCTGGGGCGTAATGTTTTTTTGTACGCTCATGAGCTACCTCACTTGGTTGCTAACTGATTATGCGCCTTTTCAAGAAAGCTTAGGGTATAGGCCGGCTCAACTGGAAAGGACTCATCTAAAACATTTTGCTCAATTAAAATTTGGCGGGTTATTTGCCAATTCTCATCAGTCATCAGGCCGGGTCGGCTGCCGGCCGGGGTGATTAACGGCAGGGCGCGTTGCAGGGATTCGGTTTCGGCTTCGAGGTTAAGCTCTTGATTGTGTTGCACGGCCAGCCTGGCCGCCTCAGTTGGGTTATTAACGGCCTCTTGCATACCCTGAATGGTGGCGCGCAGAAACCGTTCAATTAGTTCCGGGTTGTTGGCAATTTTTTCTTCGCTGGTAAAGATTACGTTGGCGTACACGTCAACGCCGTAATCTGCGGCCAGAATGGCATTTACCTGGTGTCCTTGCAGGCTCAACTGAACAGGCTGGTTAACCACAAAAGCATCCATTGCATCTACCTGGCCGTTGAGCAGCGGGTCGTTGCTAAAATCTGTGCGGGGAACGGAGTTAACCTGCGAGGCGTCGATGCCGACGGCTTTGAGCATGGCATTGTAAACCAGGCCGGTTGTGCCTTCAAAATGAACCATAACCGTCGCCCCTATTAAATCCTGGGGGCGGGTAATATTTTTTTCGGCCAGCGAGATAAAGGCTACCGGGCTGCGCTGGTAGATGGTGGCAATAGCTACCACCGGCACGCCGTTGGCTCTGGCTGCCAGCAGCGTGTCGGCGCTGGTAATGCCAAAATCGGCCTGCCCCTGGGCCACTGCATCAATAGGGGAGACTTCTCCCAACGGGTTTAACTGAACAGTCAGGTTTTCTGCTGCATAGTTACCATTTTCCTGGGCTATATAAAATCCTGAATACTCTACCGAGTGAACCCAGGCCAGTTGAACCGTAACCGGGGTGAGTTGACCCGCAGCCTCCGGCTGGCCGGTTAACCCACAGCCGGCCAGGGCGATGATAGTGATGAATACCATAATAATGTGGGGATATTTTTGCTTGTTGTGGGCCATTTGGTGTTCTCTTTATGCTAATGTTGGTTTTGGGGTCTAATATTCTTCTGGTAACATTTCGGCTTCTGATTTTAGCCGAATCACCACTTCAGAAGCATGCAGCGTATCGCCCAATTGGGCCACGGCTGCCTGCAATACCTCTTCAATTTCTGCGGTTGACCATACCCTGGCGGTCGACTCGCTTACCACACGGTCTCGCCAGGCATTTCGCTGTGATTGCTCAAAAAGCCGGGCATTTTCAATAGCCAGGGTCATCTGTTCACTAACGGCTTCAATCAGGGCTATTTCTTCTTCTGTCCATTGACGTTTTGGGTTTGCATCTCTAATGCCCAACACGCCTATTATTTTTTCGCCCAATTTTAGAGGCGTAGCCAGCGTGTTTTCTATCTCTTTTTGATGATTATTATCTGGTTCGCGGGAGGCGCCGCCATTATCAACATCGCTTAACCGCAAGCTAACCGTTTTGCCCTGCTGTAGGGCGGCCATTGCTTCGGGCGTGGAAATCTTGTCTAATGAGGGCTGGGTGGGCTGGCGATATTCGTAATGGGTGACAGGTTGCTTGGCGGCAAATCGCTCCCAGGCTTGTTCGGTGTACAAACGCTGCAATTTCTGCGCCTGATATAGAGCATCCTGGGTTTCGGAGAAGAGGCGGGCGTTACGAATGGCTGTGGCAATCTGGTTAGCCAGAACTTGCAAGGTGCTCTCGTCTTCTACGGTTAAGCCGCCGATTTTCTCGCTTTGTACGTCTAATACGCCCACTACCTCGCTTCCTAAAATAATGGGCACAGCCATTTCTGAGTGGGTATTGGGCAACAGGTCGTTTGGTAGCCAGTCGGGGTCCATGCGCACGTTTTCAACCGTAATAATTCTGCCCTCGCGGGCGGCGCGGGCCACCAAGCTTTTGGGAGCACTCAGGGTAATGCTGTGGCCCCGGCGCTTCATTTCGGCGCCGGCTTCGCCATACCCCTCGGCCATAATCAAAGTGCGGCGGGCGTCATCTAATAAATAAATATGGGCGTGGTAGTAATTAAATGTTTCTTTGGTGAGAACGACAATTTGCCGCATCAGGTCGCTCAAATCCAAAATACCGCTCAGGCGCTGGCTCACGGCTACCACTGTTTCAAGTTGCCGGGTTCTGTCCAACACCCGCTCTTCCAGGGTGTCGATGACATTTTGAAGCTGGCCGGTCATTGTATTAAAGGCATGGGCCAGCGTGCCAATTTCGTCGCCCGACTCGGCCTGAGCTTTGGCGGCCAGGTCGCCACTGGTAATACGTTGAGCCACGTTGGTCAGGTTAACAATAGGCTGGGTTAGCAACTGGGCCAGTAATAAAGCGGCTACTACGGCCACGCCGGCTATTAACACAGCCAGCAAAAAGGTGCTCTGACGCTGCACCTGCACCGGCGTCAACGCCTGATCTCGATTTTGATGGGCAATCAATCTCCAGCCCAGCGCGGCTATTTCCGGCTCACCGGTAATGGCTGTTACAGAGGCCTGGCTAACCAAACTTGGCTGCCCTCCAAACTCAAATTCGCTGTAATTTGAGCCGGTTGAGGCATTGAGTTGAGCCAAAACATCGGCCAATAAGGGCCGGGGCTGGTTAACCCCTGCCTCAAGAAATTGACCATCTGGAAAAAGGATATCGGTGTGGGTGTTTTGCGCCTGCATTTCTGCCGAGTTCATCAGGTTTTGCAGGGGGGCCAGGCTGTAGGTGCTGCGCAAAATTCCAAGCACCGCGTCGTTGTCATCGTAAATTGGCAGGGCAATAATAATCCCCAGGGCATCGCTACTTTCATCATATAAGGGCAAACTAATGTAGGTAGCGCCCAGGCCGTTATTATAAGCGTTCTGCCACCAATCTTCGTCGGCCTGATAAAAGTCGGATGTGCGGGCGGTGGCCACCAGTAGACCGCCGTGCTGGTCGGTTACAAAAACCTCAACATGGTCGGGAAATGATGCCTGAAAGGCTTGCAACTCTCTGGATAAGGCATTTTGCAGCCGAATTCTCACCACAAAATCATCGTCGCTGGTGGCTGCTGCCCATTCCTGGTCAAGTTTCAACAGCTCTGCTTTAATCTGGTCAGGGTTCAGGCCATAGCTGGTATTAGTTTGAATTAGCCTGTCTCTAAATCGCCGGCTCAATGCCAGAGATTCAAGCACGTCTAATTGGCGCGCCATCAAGTTGCCCAGGTTTAAAGCCTGCGAGTTAGCCAAACTGTGCAGGTTGTTGCCCGCGTTATCCGTTAAGGCGGCGCTGGTCAGCCGGTTGGTAAAGAAAGCTTCCAGGCCAACGGCCAGTACGCTTATGGCCAAAAAGGCAACTATCAACTTGGTACGAAGGGTGTAGCTTTTAAAGTGGCGTAAAATAAACAAGCCGTAAATAATCAACACAATTGCCGTAATGATTGGCAGAAAAAACTGCAATTCTGGAACAACCAGCCGTTCCCACGGGCCAACTATGTCGATAAGTATGGTGATGGCTCCGGCAACTAATCCGGCGCCAACAGCCCAACCTGTCTGTTTACCCGGCAATACCTGAACAGAAACAGCCGACAGCAGCAATACCAGGCAAGCGGCTAAAATAAAACCGACATCGGCTACCAGCGCAGCGGCTATTGGAAAAATCAGCAACATTCCGCCAATATTCAGCCACATTCCCAATTTTACCCGTTCTCGCTTAATGGCCGCTAAAGCGACTGTTACCACCAGACCAAACGTAAAAATAATCCCGGCCAGTGTATACATTTGCCATCGGTTAATGGTAAAGGCCAAAACAAAATAAACAAGCGTAACCAGCGCCGTTGCTCCTAATAAAACAAGGCTGTTTCTAATGGCGCGTTGTTGAATGTCATTTGATTGGCCAGTGGAGGGCAAGTTTTCAAGTTGAACCATTGTTAATTCTCCTCCATTTGGCCGGAGGCCAGCGTGGTTGTATTGCCGTTGGCTTCCGAATTTTGGGTGGTTGACCAGTTCTGTTTGACTCCCTGTTTAAGTTGCTCTCTAATATCGTCAACGCCGGCAGAACGCTCTGAGGCTGGGAGTAATTTAACATAGGTTCTGGAAACGCCCAGCGCCTGAGCCAGCTCGTTGATGCCGGTTTGGATAATAGTCTCCACGTCGGGCGAGGCGCGCATTTTATCGGTAATTTTACGGGCGAGCTGCTCGCGGGTGGCCCGCTGTTGGGTATCATCAAACAGGCGCAGGTTCTCCAGGGTCAAGCCCAGTTGCTCGGATATGGCTTCAACCAAAGCAATTTCGTCGTTACTCCATTTGCGGTCAGGGTCAATATCTTGCAAGCGCAAGGTTCCCAATACTTCGCCCCGTAAGGTAATGGGGGCTATTACCGCCGGGCCGGCTTCTGCGTCATTGCCACCGGTAACAACTTTTGTTTGGCCTTTACGCAATACTTCATGTTGAAGTTCAACCAACCGGTCTGCGTTGGCAGACTTGCCAGCGCCCTCACGTTGAAATTCAAAGCGCCAATTTTGGTGGTGTTGCTGGCTTAAAAACTTGTCCCATTCCCGGCGCACAAACTGGCGATAGGCTTCTTGCACTTCTAACAGCAGCCGCTCTCGTTCAGCTTCAGCCTGTTTGCGCTCTCTAATATCCCGCATGGTAATACTAAAACTGTAGGGCTTGCCGGCGGCATCGTAGTTAAGGCCAATGGTTTGCTCAACGGGGATGGTAGCGCCATCAACCCGCAGCAAGTTGGCCTCGGCGGCCCACCGGCCTTGTTGCATAGCTTTGGGCACGCCCTCTTTAAGCAACAGCGCGGCATCTTCTGGCGGGTAAAAGTCGGTGGCCTGCATGGTGGTTACGTCGTGGTCGGCGGGCAGCCCCATCATTCTTAACCCGGCCGGGTTTATGTAGAGCGCCTGCCCCTCGAGCGTGCCAATACCAATAAAATCCGGGTGGTTTTCTACAATAGTAGCCAATCGCTGCACTTCGGCCAGCAGGTTTTCCCTCTCTGCTTCTTCTTGCCGGCGAGCGGTAATATCGCGAATAATCGCAAAAACCTCATCCCGGCCACTGGGCACAATACGAACCTCTTCGTAACTGATACCTTTTTCGGTAGGGACTTGCTGTTCGTAAACTTGTACCTGGTCGGTTTTAAGCGCCTGGGTTAAGTAGTGCATTCGCAGTTCAGATAGTTCGCCCGGCGAAATTTCATTCATTGTTTTGCCAATTAACTCCTCTACCGGCAGAAAGGTTTTAAAGCCTATCGGTTCTTTCACATCCAGGTGGACGCCTTGGCTATTGTAGTGAATTATCAAATCGGGGATGGCGTTTAACAAGGCTCTGTTTCGGGTTTCGCTGGCGCGCAGGGCTTCTGCGGCCTGTTTGCGCTCGGTAATATCTTCAGAGATGCCTAACAGGAATCTGGGGTTGCCATCTACGCCCAAAATTGGAATTTTTACGGTACGCAGCCAGCGCACCCCTTTATGAGCGGTATGAATTGACTCCTCTGGAATTTCAACCATTTTGTTACCGGCCAAAATTTCACGGTCGGTTCTTACAAAGTAATCTGCCTCTTCTTGAGGAAAAAAATCATAATCGGTTTTGCCCAGCACCTCTTCTTTTTTAAGGCCGGTTAAGGCTTCATTGGCGCTGTTCCACTCTACAAAGCTCAAATCCCGGGCATCTTTAACAAACAGGCCGGTGGGCATATTGCCAATAATCGAGTTCAAAAAGTTGGTAGTTTCTTCAAGTTCGGCAGCGCGTTGCCGGGTTTGTTCAACCAGCATCTGCCGGTCGATGACCATAGCCAACTGCCCTGCCAGGGCAATATATGGCTCAATTTCGCTTTCGGCAAAGTGGTGCACCTCTTCTGACTCCAGCAGCAGCGTGCCAATTTGTCTAACCCCTACCCATAAAGGCAAGGCGGCAATTGCCCTAATATTTTGACTTTTAAAGATTGCCAGGGCTGTATCTTCAACCCGATTGTCATTAAAGGTATCTTCAAAAAAGAAGGGTCTTGACCCCAATGCAAAATCTAGGGCTTGTAATGTTTCCCACCGGTATCGTGTTCCAATGGGGGCAGGCGGGGTACCAACGCCACTGTACCAGTTAGCTTCAACCGTGGCGGCTTCCATTTTGCCGGTCAAGTCTTGTTCAAAAATTAACAGCAGGGCGCGGTTAATACCCGACCCCGGCGCCGACTCGACGACGGCGGCCACGGCTGCCTGCAAATCGTCGGCGGCGCTAAGACGGCGTCCTGTCTCAAACAATCTTCGGGTTATTTGCAGGGCTTGCTGCGTTTGCTGGTATTGGCGAGCGTTCTGCAACGCTACCGCAATTTGGGCAGCCAGCGTAGTTTGAATCCGGGCGTCGTCGTGGGTAAAGTAACCGGCCGTATCAGCCTGTACGTCTAGCACGCCCAACACCTGCCCTCCAACAATCAGCGGCACGGCCAGCTCGGAGCGCGTTTTGGGCAGTAGCGGGTTAGGCAACCAATCAGGCTCCTGGCGCACATCGTTAACAATAACAGCCTGCCGGGTTCTGGCAGCCCGGGCCACCAGCGATTGTTCGCGGTCTAGCGGGATGCTCCAGCCCTGGGCAGTCATTTTCCGGCCTACCTGGCCGGCCCCGGCCACCAGCACCAGGGTGTCTTCAGTTTCGTTAAGGCGGTAAACGTGAGCGTGGTACAAGCCAAAACTTTCTTTGGTTAAATCGGCCACTTCTTGCAGCAGTTGGTCTACTTCCAGAATAGTAGAAGCGGCGGTGCTTACCCTGGCTACGGTTTCAAGCTCGGTGGCCTGTTTGGCCAATGTTTGCTCCGATTGGCGGCGGCTGGTAAAGTCGCGCACAATCATCAGTACTTCTTTTGCGCCAATAGGCACTACCCTAACTTCCTCGTAATATTCTTTGCCAGCAACCCACACACTTTGTTCGTAAATTTGGGTTTGGCCAGAGGTAAGCGCCAAATTTATATATCTAAGGCGGCGCTGCGTGTCTTCGGGGGTCAATAACTGGGAAATGTTCTTGCCAATCACATTATCGAGCGCCACAATTGTGGGATAATCGGCGGGCACATTAACATCCAGGTAAGTGCCATCTTCGCTGAGACGAAATATCAAGTCGGGCAGGGCGTTAAGCAGGGCGCGGTTTCGGGTTTCACTCTGCTGAATATGCAATTCAGCCTGTTTTAGCCGGGTTATCTCCTGGCGAAGTTCGGCTACTTCTTTTAATAATTCTGCCTGGGTTTTGTTTGTATCTTCCATAATTGCGTGTCTCTTAGCTATTAATTGTTCAGAGGATTTTGGCCGGCAATTTACTCTGAGCCATTTTCTTTAGGCGCTATCTTCAGGTCGATAGCGGCGCTGGCAGTTCCCAAAACCTTGCTCAATTCTTCGGCGGCGGTTCTCAGGGCAGCTTCAATGTTGCGGCTGGCTCTAATTTTATCGGTAATCTGGCGCGTAAGTTGCTCGCGGGCGGCCTGTTTTTGAGTCCCTTCAAACAGGCGCAGGTTTTCGGCTTTTTGGGCCAGTTGCTGGGCCACGGTTTCTAAAAATAGCTGCTCTTCTTCAGTCCAATTTTTATCGGGCGGAACCTGCACCGAAAGCTGGCCGACAGGCTGGTTTTGCACCAGAACCGGCACAGATAACGCTCCGTTTTGCGTTTTGTTCAGGCGGTTCGGTTCTGCCGCCGAGACCTGGGTCAGGTCGTACACAAAATTCAACCGCTGTTTTTTAGAGGATAGCGTTTCGGACCAGGCTTGATGGGTAAGCTGCCTTAGCGCGGCTTCGGTTTTGCGTTGGGCTTCTTGGGCGGCGGCCCATTGTTGGGCGCTATCAATTGAAATAGCCAGATGGGTGGCCATCGCCTCAAAAACTGTCAGGTTTTGAGCGGTAAAGGTATTAACCCTGGTTGCCTGCATGTCTAACACGCCAATAACCCGGCCCTCAACCATAAGCGGCACAGCCACTTCTGAGCGAGTTCTGGGCAAAAGCGGGTTGGGCATGTGGATATCGCTGTTTTCCGTATCGGGCACTACAATAGATTGAGCCAAGGCGGCAACCCGGCCCACAATAGAACCTGGGCCAACAGGCAAAGTATGGCGACGCGCTAAAAGCTGTTTGCCTACCTCGCCGGTGCCAGATTTTAGCACCAGGTTTTGGCCCAGGTCATCTACAAAGTAGACATGCGCGTAATAAAGTTCAAACCGCTCGCGGATAAATTCGGTGATGGTGGGCAATAATTCATCCAGGTTTCTGATGGCGGCGGCTTTTTGACCAACTTCTATAGAAATAGCCAGTTCTGCGGTTCTGGCTTTTACCTGCTCTTCCAGCGAGCCAATCAAGGTGCGGAGCCGGGTAGTCATACTATTAAAGGCCTGGGCCAACTGGCCGGTTTCATCTTGAGTGTCAGCCACAGCCTGGGCTTCTAAATTGCCAGCGGCTACTTGTTGAGCCATCTTAGTCAGGTTGACAATGGGGTTGGCCAATCGCTGGCCTAAAACCACGGCTACTGCGGCAGCAGCCGTTAAAATACCGGCGGTTAGCAACAGGGTGCGGCGGGTTTGTTCATCAACAGGCGTCAAAAATACTTCCTGGGGTTGAAAAAAAGTTACCAGCCACGGCTGAGAGTTGACAGTTGCCGCAGCCACCTGGTTTATTTTGTCGCCGGTAGCTACATCTTTGGCGGTAAAAAAGGGTTGGGTTGGAGCGGTGATTAATTTTTCTCCAAGGTCGGGTAAATTGGTAAAGTGGTCTTTAACCGCGCTACCCGGCGGCAAACGCCGTTCGGCCTGTAATTGGGCCACAAGTTGAGGGTCGGGCGACCCAACCAGTTTGAAGAGGGCGGCGGGTTCGGTGCTGTGGGCCAAATGCAACTGGTTTTCATCAAACAATACGCCAAAGATATTTTCTTCGGCTGAACTGCCGGTTTCAATAAATTGCTGCAATACTTTGGCCTGGTAACGCACCCGCAACAGGCCAATAACGTTGCGGCTGGGGTCGAGGACCGGGCTGCTAAAATATAAAGAGGCTTCGCCGGTTTCGGGGTCAAATTCTACAGGCGACACGTAACTGCTAAGGCCGGTGTTAACCGGTATATCAAAATAATCGCGGCCAGACTCATTGACGCCAATCAGCCTGGTTGAGGTATCGAGAATATTTTGGCCCTCAATGTCAAGCAGCGCATACGACGAAATAAACACCAGGTCTCGGCGCTGCAACGACCGGAGAATGGCGATAACTTCTTGCCGCAGCAAACTTTCCCGGGTGCGCTGTTCGGGCGTCAAAAGCAGATATTCTGACAGGGCCGGCAATTCGGCCTCGGTGCGGACAGACTCCAGGTTATCTCTAATAAAGGCGTCAATGGTTTGGGCCGATTGTTGAGCCGCAGCTAACAGCCGCTGGTTTGCCGCGCGGGTCAGGGCGGCGTCTGTAGCCTGGTGGGTGATATAGGCTACAGCGCCTATAGAAATTAGGGTTACGGCAATAAAGGCAATAATCAGCTTGGTACGCAAGCGATAGTGTTTGAATTGGCGAAATAAAAAAGCGCCATATGCCAAAACCATTACGCCCAACCCAACCGGCGTAAGGTACTGAAATTGAGCTACCGCTATTCTAAAAGGCAGTTGGGCAAAATCCAGAAGGATGATGGCAAAAACCAGAATACCGCTCGTTATCACCGCCCAGGTTGCTTGTTTTGCAGAAAGGGTAAGGCTGGCAATGATTGAAGCCACAATCATGACGGTCAGAGCCAACACAAGCCCCAAATCGGCAATAAAAACGGCAAATGTAAAAAAGGATAAACCTACTCCATAAACCGAAATCTGAGCGCCAAGGGCGGGTTTGCCCTGGCGGGTTAGCCACCCATGCAGGCAGCCGGCAATCAGGGCAATTACTACGGCTCCGGTTGCGGCCAGTAATTGCCAATGGCCGGTAACAAAATAAAAGTACAGGTAAAATAACGTTGCCGGTATGGTAACTGTAATCAGCAAAATAGCCGACCAGAGCGAATTTTTGGCTTGGTTTGTTAAGGGATTTGTTGGATTATGCGGTTGATTGGCAGAGTTATTCATTGCGCCAACTCCATTTACAGGTGGTCAAATCAATCAAGGCCCAATTCAATAGATGTTTCCGGGGTTTGCAGGCTTAAGCCCACCTCTTTTACGGCAATTTGCAAGGCTTCTTCAAGCGATTGGGCTGCCTGAATTTTATCGCTAATTTCATTGAGCCGTTTCTCGCGGGCAGCCCGTTGTTGGGTTTCATCAATCAGGCGCAGGTTTTCGGCAGCCTGGGCTAACTGTTGGGCAATGGCCTCAACCAGAATTTGCTCTTCGGGGGTCCACTCGCGCGTTTCTGTTTCTTCCAGCCCTAACAGGCCAATCACTTCGCCGCGCACCATCATGGGAACCACCAGCCTGGATTCGGCATCTTGAGGTTGAAAGCTCATCAGCGCCGGCTCTTCGCTCTGGTTTTGGGCTGATAGTTGTAATGAGTTCTGGTTAATTTCGTCATGGTCGCGGGCGATTTCATAACTCATAGCCTGTTTTTTGCTCAGGTAAGTTTCCCACGCCTGAAGCGTATAGCGGCGTTGGGTAGCCTCAACTTCTGCCAGCGCCTCACTGGTTTCTATTAAGAGCCGCTGGTTTTCAAGGGCAACCGCCACCTGTTTAGACAGGGCGATGTATGGCTGCATCTCGTACTCGGTAAAATGATGGGGTTGTTGCGATTGCAGCATAAGTACGCCCAACTGCCGCGAACCTACCCACAGAGGCAGCACCGCTGCCGCGCGAATATTCAGGCGTTGCAACAATTCCAGCATTTCGGCTTCAATTCGCTGGTCGCGCTGGGCGTCATCAAAAAAGAGAGGTTGAGCAGATAGTAACATTTTCAAATGGGGGAAGCTGGTCAATGGATACCGTTTTCCCACCGGCGTAACCGAGACCTGATTAGGGCTGCGCTGCCAGTTAGCCACCACAGTTAACGCTTCTATTTGTTGGCCGGTCGGGTTGTATTCAAAAATTTCCAGTACCGCCCGGTCAATTACAGAAACAGGGCCGGTTTCGGCTACGGCGGCCACAATGTCTTGCAGGTCGCCGGCTTCGTTAATGCGCTGACTGGCAGTATATAGGGCTTCGGCCTCGGCCAGGGCCTGTTGCTGCGCCACGTAAGCCCGGCGACTGGCCACCACGGCGGCCACGGGTTCCAGCAATTGTTGCAGAACAAAGTGTTCTTCGGAGGTGAAGCCCGCGCCCCTGGGCCAGCCTGCAACCAAAACCCCTTGCCAGCGGCCACCAATATGCAGCGGAAATACAGCGGCCCGGTTCAATTTAAACCCGGCGGCAATGCGCCGGTCACTTTCTTCAAGCCGGGCGTCTTGTTCAACATTGTCTATTAGAACTACGGCTTCATGGTTGTTTAGCCAAAGCCGGCTGGCTAATAGCTGGTCGAGCGGGGTTGGCCGGTCAAGGCCGAGAGGGTCGGCTTTAATTGCCCCTTGCTGCCAGTACGAAACCAGATGCGAGCTAACCGGGTGTCCCTCGGCGTTACTTTCAAGGTAGTACAGGCCAATTTGCGCCGACTGCTCAACGTCAACCAGGCTGGCAATAGCGGCCACAATTTCGTTTTCGTTGCTGGCTTGAGAAAGGGCTACCTCAACGTGAGCGAGTTTTTGTAGCTGCGCCGCGCGTCTTTGAGCTTCGGCCAGCAAAATCAGGTTGTTAACCACGACGGCGGTTTGGGTAGCCAAAGATTTGTAAAGCCGCTGGTCGATGTGGGTAAATTCGTGAGGCATTGACCAGTAAATAACTATCAGGCCAATCCAGCGTCCAGTCAGGGTCAGTGGCATCAGCACAAAGGCGCCAACACCATTCTGCTTAAATATGCGCCGGGTGGCCGGGTTGAGCCGGGGGTCTTGTTGCGCGTTGCCAACAAGAATGGGGTTGTGCGGGTCTTTCATCCATAGCTGGGCAAAGGGAAATTCAGATAAATGGAAGCGAGCGCCAACGGGCATATCTGGTCTTTGCTGTTGTCTCCAAACCGAGGCAATTGTCACCCAGTCCAGCTCCTGTTTATCTTCATCAAGTTCAAAAGTAAGCAACACAGCGCTTTGGGCATCGGTAGCTACTGCCGGCGAGGCAGCCGCTTGCAGGGCCTCATCCAGGGTTACGGCGGCATTCACCTGGGCGCTAATTTCGTACAGCACTTCGGTTTCGGCCAGGGCTTCTTGTACCTGGGTATAAAGATTGGCGTTACGCAAAGCAATAGCCACCTGCGAAGCCAAAATTGTATGGGTTTGCACTTCTTGCTCGGTAAAATGGTCAACCCGGTCAGATTGGACGTCAAGCACGCCCATCAGCTTATCGCCCACAATAATGGGTACGGCCAACTCCGAGCGGGTATCGGGCAGCAGCGGGTTTTGGTAAAAGCCGGGGTCCAGTTGAACATCGTTAACAATTACGCCGGTTCGGGTACGGGCCGCTCTGGCTACCAGGGATTGCTCTCTGGCCAGGGGGATGCTCCAGCCCTGGGCCGCCATTTTTCGCCCAACCTGGCCGGCGCCGGCCGCTAAATTTAGGGTGTCGCCTGACTCGTTAAGCAGGTAAATGTGAGCGTGATACAACTCAAACCGTTGTTGGGTCAAATCGGCCACAGTTTGCAACAGTTGCCCTACATCCAAAATGGTAGAGGTGGCAATACTTACTTCGGCTACGGTTTCAAGCTCGGCAACTCGCCTGGCCAGCGATTTTTCGGCCCGTTTACGGTCGGTAATATCTTCTGAAATGCCCAGCAGATATTTAGGCAGGCCATCGCGGCCCATTACCGGCACTTTGCGGGTGTGCAAAATACGGGTGCCTTGTTTAGCTGTTTGAATTGATTCTTCGGGGATGTCAACCAATTTTCCGGCGGCCAGCACCTCGCGGTCTTTGGAGGTAAAGAAATCGGCCTCTTCCCGGGGAAAGAAGTCGTAATCGCTTTTACCAATCATCTCCTGCCGGGATACGCCAATCAATTCTTCGCCGGCCTGGTTAAAATGGATGAATTGCAGATTCTCGGCATCTTTTACAAAAACCATAGTGGGGATATTATCAACAATGGTGCCGAGAAACTCTACCTTATCTTCCAGGTTGCCAATATGGTTGATTGCGCTCTCAACCTGGGGCCGGGCTTGGGCGGTAGCGTCCCACTCATCCGCGGGGCGAATTTCAAAACGGCAGCAATCGTCGCCTTTGGCCAAACAGTGGGTTTCTACTGCCAGCAGCTTTTGCCCAAAAAAGCGGCTGGCGTAGCCAGAGGCATAGCCGGCTAACATCCAGCAAACCGGGGCATCGCCCAGGCCATAACGTTGCCGGTAATCTTCGGCTTCAAAGGAGTTGCGCCATTTGCCCTGCAAATAAAAATGGCCCTTTTCACGGTTAAAATCCAGCTTATCAGTTTCAACGTGGGCAATTCCCTCTAAACTCCGCAGCGAAAATCCGGCCAGCAGCCAATCGACATCACTCTCCCAGTTCAGTTTGCTCAACTTGTCGGCATCTTTGTAGCCCTGAGTGTGGCCAAACCGGGTCAGCATATTTTCGGCCAGATGAGGCCCCAGGGCTTCTAACAATTGCTGCCGCAGCGCGCCAATTGCCTCAACATTAAAAATAACGGCCCGCTGCTGGTTAAAAAAGAGACGGCCTTCACTGCCCTGACGACGCAGCAAGGCGTAAAAATCCAGGTCGGTGGCTTTTATGTTTTCTTCTGATAGCAGGGTTGTTGAGGTTTCTTCAAGCGTGGATTCCAGGCTACTCATAACGCTCTTCTCCATGTCCGTTTTGTGAGTTATCGGGCTTTACATTAGCGGCAAGGGTTGGCCGCGG
Source organism: uncultured Caldilineaceae bacterium (assembly GCA_964486935.1). GTDB lineage: Bacteria > Chloroflexota > Anaerolineae > 4572-78 > J111 > CAZAPG01. The sequence goes on from CAZAPG010000007.1 coordinate 84,917, forward strand.
CAAGGCATCCTGGCCGCTTTCCTTGAAACTGGCAATCTGTTCTTTCAGTTCTTCTTTTGCGCCAAATTGAACAAAGGTGCGAGCCGGCCTTAAAATTTTCGACAGCTCTTCAACACCAACTTTCATCAACGTTTCAACATCGGGGGCGCGGCGCAATCTGTCGCTAATTTGGCCGAGTAGCTGCTCGCGGCTGGCCCTTTCTTGAGCCTGGTCAATTAGCCGCAGGTTTTCGGCGGTTTGGGCTACCTGATCAATAACGGCGGTAATCAGCGCCAGTTCGCCCTCGCTCCAAACCCGGTTGGGATCAACATTATGTAACTGCAAATCACCAATGGGCACATTACGCAGCATAATTGGGGCTACCAGAGCATGCTGGCCGGCGGATGGCTGCTCTTCTTCCGCCTGACCGCTGTCATTGGGCTGGCTACCATAGGCAACAATGGCAGGTTTTTTAAGCGAAAAAGCCTGTTGTCGCGCCTGGGTAATGGCGGTTTCGTTAAGCGTGGTTGACTCGCCCAAACTAAATTTAACACGTCTGGCGCCGCGCCTGACCACCCGCTCTTTATCCCACTGCTGCTCAATATAGCGCCGCTGAAGTTCATGGGCCTCCTCTAATTGAGATTGCACCTGTTTAAACAACCGGGCGTTACGCAAGGCAATAGCTACCTGGTTGGCCAGCGAGCGCAGCAAATTTTCGTCGGCCTCATCCAGGCCCGCTACTTTATTTTCCTGAACGTCGAGCACGCCCACCACCTTATCTTCCAAAACAATTGGCACAGCCATTTCCGAGTAGGTATCGGGCAACAGGGGGTTGGGCAGCCAGTCGTCAAACTCGCGCACGTTATCAACCTTTACCACCTGGCCAAGGCGGGCGGCGCGCGCTACTAAACTGGTAACGGCATTTAACGGAATACTGTGGCCCCGAGCCAGCATTTCTTCTCCGGCGCGCCCTGTGCCGGCAGCCACTACCAGTTTATTTTGCTCTTCGTCAACCAGATAGATGTGGGCGTGATAGTAATGAAATTGCTCTTTGAGTTGGGTGACGACCTGGTTAAGTAATTCGTCAATCTCAAGAATGGCGTTCAGGCGCTCGCCCAGGTTGGCAATCAACTCCAGGCGTTGGGTACGGGCAATTACGCGATTTTCCAGGCCGGTGAGAGTTTGGTTGAGCTGCTCGGCCATACTGTTGAAGGCTTGCGCCAACAGGCGAATTTCAGCCGGTCCCGATAATTTTACGCTTTCATCAAGCTGCCCCTGGGCAATAGCCGCCGCCGAATGGGTCAATTCTTCAAGGGGGCGCGTCAACCGGCGAGCAATTACCAGGCCCACCACCACGGCCAAAACCAGCGCCAAAAGCCCCACGCCAAGCACCCAGGTAGAAATTTGACCGGCGGTTGTCAGCGCCTCCGAGGCCGGCTGCTGCACAATAAGCGTCCAGCCCAAGTTAGAGAGGTAATCATTTTCGGCGGCGGGAACCAGGGCGGCGTGGCTATGAATTATCGGGGAGCTATCCGGCCCGGTATTGACCGACCAGTCGACCGGGCTTTGCCTGATATGATGCGAAATTTCCGGGGCTATCTGAGCGCCAATTTGATTTTGCCGGGTGCTATGAATAATGAGGCCATCATTATTGACCAGCAGAAACTCGCCCGTATCGCCAACAGGCGGCGTATTAACCAGCGCGCTCAAGTTAGAAATTTTAAACCGAGAGCGCAACAGGCCGCGCGTTATATCCGCGTCGGGCTGGCGAACCGGCACAACAATATCAATGGTGGCTTCTAAGCGGCCCGGCACAATTCTCAAATTGCCCAAATAAATCTGCCCCTGGCCATTATTCCAGGCCTGCTGCCACCACTCCTCGTTGCCAAAGTAGTAATGTTCGGGCATATCGCCGCCAATGCCCTCTACCGCGCCATACTCATTTACAAAAATCACCTGGCTATGGGCCGGAAAATCACTAATAAACCGGTTAAGGTCGCTACTAACCGGGTTGGCTCCAATTTGGGCGCGCACAGACTCGCCGGCCAGAGAGTTCCAGCTTTCTTCGCGCGATTGCATCATTGCCTGGCGCTCTTCGGGGGTCAACTCGCTAAGCGTTACCGAGCCGGCGCCAAAAATTCTGTAAAATAAAGAGGCCTGTTTAGCCAAATTCTGGAGTAATTCAATTTCTCTAACCAGTCCCTCTTCCAGCCGTTGGCTGTTAGATTGAGCCAGCGCGGTAAAGGCCTCGCCGGTTTGGTTGGTCAAGATAGTTTGTGTTTGCCAAATAACAACGCCTACCACCAACGCCAGCGATATAGCCGCAACCCCCAAAAAGGCCAGCAGTAATTGATTACTCAGCGCCCCTACCCGGCGGCGATAGCGAACAATCAAAGCCACAAATACCAGCAGGGCTGCAACTATTAACAACGTTTGAATTGGGTCATTTAACCATTGTTCAAACATAATCGGTTAGCTCCTTGCGTTTTCAGCCGGCGAGCCGTTTGAGCCGGTTTCTATACCCAGCTCCAGCACGGTATGGCGCACCTCTAACCGCTGCCCCAACTCCCGGGCGGCGGTTTCAAGTAATGTTTCTATGGTTGGCGCCGAGCGCAGTTTGTCGGTAATCTCGCGGATGGTTTGCTCGCGGCCGGCCCGCTCTCGCGCCTCTTCAAACAGGCGCAGGTTTTCGGCAGCCTGGGCTACCTGGTCGGCCACGGCCTGAATCAAGGTTAGTTCCAACTCGTTCCAGCGCCGCGTTTGGTTAGCATCGTGCAGTTGAATAGCGCCGATAACCCGATTTTGAAGTTTGATTGGCGCAACAACGGCGCCGTTTGCCGGCGCTGTTTTTATTTGCGGCGATTTTTCCGGCGAGGATTCCTGGCGGGTTACTTCGATTACTACCGGTTCGTTTTTTGCCAGCGCCTCGCGCTCAAGTTTGGCGGCAAGCTGCTGGTCAAGGGGGGGCGCACCAGGCTGGCTAAGGTGATATTCAACATTCTGTTGCAGCAGTTGGGTTTTTTCCCATGCTTCAGAAACGTATCGCTCCTGGGCAGCGCGCGCGTCGGCCAGGGCGGTCTCAACTTCGGCAAACAGGCGCGCGTTACGGATTGCAACCGCCACCTGGTTGGCCAGCGAGCGCAGCAGGTTAGCGTCGCCCTCATCTAAGCCGGCTATTTCATCATCCTGCACGTCGAGCACCCCAACCACCTGCTTACCGACAATAATGGGTACGGCCATTTCTGAGTAGGTATTGGGTAGCAGCGGGTTGGGCAGCCAGTCGTCGGCCTGGCGCACATTATCAACCCACACAATCTGGCCGGTGCGGGCCGCGCGCGCTACCAAGCTGGTGGGCGCGTTCAACGCAATACGGTGGCCGCTGGCCTTCATTTTAGCGCCCGCCTCTCCTGCCCCGGCAGTCATCACCAGATATTGGCGATTTTCGTCAATAATATAAACGTGGGCATGGTAGTACTCAAAACTTTCTTTTACCTGGTTTACCAATTCATTGAGAAGCTGGTTAAAATCAAGAATGGCTGACAGCCGCTCGCCGAGGGTGGCCGCTAACTCCAGGCGGCGGGTACGCGCAGTCACTCGTTCTTCCAGCGATTGAATTAACTCATGGAGTTGGCCGGTCATACTGTTAAAAGCGACAGCCAGGCGGTTAACTTCGGCTGTTCCTTCAAGGGGGGCTTCGAGGTTTAAGTTGCCCTGAGCAATTTGGGTGGCGGTTTGGGTTAGATTGCGCACGGGGGCAGCCAGCCGCCGCGAAATATAAATGCCGGCCACCGCTGATAGAGCAGCCACGCCCAACAGAACCGCTCCAGAAAGAAGAACGCTGGGGATGATACCCTGATACGCCTCGAATACGGGCATTTCAGTTACCACGGCCCAATCCGGGGTGCCCAACGGAACGTAGGTGCTTAATACGGTATCGCCGGTAATGCCGGTGGTAATTTCTGCGCCGGTGCTATCAACCGGGTTGTAGCTGCCTACAAATTCGGTTACGGTAGTTAAGCCCCGCACATTTTCACCATTTAGCACGCGCAGTGTGTCGCCAAAGGCAATTAAGTTGCCCTGCCGGTCAACCACAAAAGCCTGACCGGTTTGCCCAATTTCCAAACGGTCAACCAGGTCCCACATAAACTTTAAATTTACCTCGGCAACTAACACGCCTTGAAATTGCCCAAATACATCTTCAATGGGCACGCCCAAAGTAACCAGGGGTTCGCTGGTAGTTTCATCAATACGTACCGAACCAACGTGCCGGACTCCCTGGCTGGTTTGAATAAACAGGTCGCTATTGGCCCGGTTAATCAAGTTATCGGGGGTAACAATTGACTGGCGCGAAGCTTTGGCAATTTCTTGGCCCTGATTATTTAAAATGGCAACTTGACGAAGCGCCGGCTCAAGAGCCAGCAAATTTTGCAACAAAGAGAGCCGTTCTGCGGGGTTATTTATCAGCGGACGGCTAACTTTAGAAGTAGTTTCGAGGGCGCTGAATATTCTCTGAATAAAGCCCGACACCTGGGTAGCAGCAAACACAGCATTTGACTGCTGCTGGTTTGAGGCCACCTGTTGCTGGGTTGGAAAGTTCACCAGGCCCAACTGCAAAATCCCCATCAGCAACAGCGAAAATACACTGAGCGTAACAAAAGCTAACGTTAACGTTTGGGTCAGGCTGGCAGATTTGGTTGACTTATCAGCTGTAGAAACTTCTGACATCTTCTACCTCTCTTAAAACCACCCGGCTGTGGTTGTTGCCTTAGCGCAGTTTTGCATAAATCTGTTCCGGGTTTAGGAGCGAAAAAGTGCACTTTTTCACTCCAGAAACGCGCAATTCACAACCGACTAACTCGGAATCAACTTGCACAATCCTGCACTTAACGAATAATTTCAATGGCCTGGGCCAATAATCCTTGCTCAATGGTGAGACCCAAATTTTGGGCAACTTTGTAATTGATATGCAGGTGAGGTTCGGCGCTGGCCACCGGGATGTTGGCCGGGTTGCCGCCTCGCAAAATTCTATCGGCCTGGGGCGCGGCCTGTTGGCCCGACTCAATATTATCAGACAGATAGGCAAACAGCGCCCCTTGCTCTACCTGGTTAGCCGTGTTGGCTGAAATTGGCAGGTTATACTGGTTGGCAAAGGCTAAAATAGCTTCCCAGCCTTTGGGGTCTTGCACGGTTAAATCTGGCATAATAATAATTGCGTCAAAACCAATATCAGCGGCGGCAACTCTTGCTTCCAGTTCGGTTACAATTTCTTCGGGCGTGTTTACCGGTGTTTCAACCAGCTCTACCTTAAGTATTGGGGCCGTCTGGCGCAGCCGATTTAGTACCGTTTCAACCGTTACATATTGCGGATTATAGGGCACCCATAGCCGCTTGATGGAGGGGTTCATTTGGAGCAAAATTTCAATGCGTTTGCCCACAAAATCTTCGAGCGGGTTGCGGACGCCGGTTACATTGCCACCGGGCTGGCGCAGGCTTTCAACTACGCCGGTTTCTACCGGCGCCAGCACAATAGTAAACACTACCGGTATATTGGCGTTGCTGGTTGACTCTTTGGCGGCCAGAGCGGCGGCGTTGGTGGTGGTTACAATTAAATCTACTCTATCGGCTACAAATTTTTGGCAAATCTCTTCCATTTTTTGTGAGTCGCCGCCGGCGGCCTGAAAATCATAGATAATGTTTTCGCCTTCAACATAACCCAATTCCGTCATTTCGGCTTTAAAGCCATCAAGCGTTGTGTTGAACACATCCGCCCCGGAAAGTAACCCCACCCGATATATTTTTGAGGCGCCGGTTTCGGCATCGCAACCTATAAAAACTACGCTGCTGATAAACAGTAAAATGAGCGTTGCGATACTATTTATTCTGATTAGACGCTTCATTTTGGCAAACCTCGTTCAATGTGGCCCATCAATAATCAGTTTTGCCCATTGTGAGATGGCTTAATGATTTCAAGGTTGGTTTTTGAGTTTGCATTGGGTAAAGCCTGACCAATTTTTACCAGGCTGTGCGATACGTTGAGGGCTTTGTTCAACTCTTCGCTGGCGGTTTTAACCAGGGCATCCAGGGTAGGGGCGCGCCGCAATTTTTGGGAAATCTCGCCGATTAGCTGCTCGACAGCGGCCAGTTGCCGCGTTTCTTCAAATAGCCGCAAGCTTTCGGCTGATTGGGCAAGCTGGTCTACAACCGCTTCTACAATTGCTAAATCATCTTCTGTCCAGGTATGGCCGGTGTTGGCCGGATGTAGCTGCAAAACGCCAATCTTTTTATCGCGGTAGGTGATGGGCGCTACAATAGATTGCGTTTTGGAATCTGAGGAGTCGCCGGTGTCGATATCGTCAATGGCAACCAGACCCAGTCTTTTTTGGGCCAGCGCCAGTTGTTTGGCCTTACGCACCGCGGCCTCGTCAACCTCTGCGGCGTTGGGTTGGGTAAAATGATACCGGCCGCTTTGCCGGATATTGCCCTGCCAGGAGCGCCTGACATACTGATCTTGGGCGGCTCTGGCATCGGTCAATGCGCTTTCAACCTGGGCAAACAACCGGGCGTTACGAATGGCAATGGCAACCTGACTGGCCACCAACTTGAGCAAGTCAACATCAAACCGGGTTAGCCCATCAACAGAATTTTGCTGAACATCCAGAACGCCCAATACCTGGTTTTCTATAGAAATAGGCACGGCGGCTTCGGCTTTGGTATCGGGTAGCAGCGGATTGGGCAGCCAATCTGGGTGTTGGCTTACGTTTGAGGCCAGCACTTCCTGGTTTATTTGGGCGGCGCGGCCTACCAGCCCTTTGCCTATTGGAATTTTATGGCCTTTGGCTAACATTTCCTGGCCGGCCCCGCCGGTACCGGCAACCACCTCCAGTTCTTTGCCCGATGCATCGAAAAGATAAAGATGTACGTGGTAGTAATTAAAGGTGGCCTGAATTTGGTCTACAACTTCGGGCATCAGTTGTCGGGAATCAAGAATAGAGGTGGTCGCCTGGCTCACTTTGGCAACCAATTGCAACCCGGCAACGCGAGCTTTCAGGTCGTCGTTGAGTTTTTGTAATTCGGCGTTGTATTGCTGCTCACTTTTTACCAGGGCGGCAGCCTGTTGCGCCAGCCGCTGGTCAATAATGGAAAGTAACAGCGCCAGCCCTAACGCCAGAAAGGTTGCAACCACAATGGCGGCTGTACCCAGTTGGGTAATATCTATCGAAAAGGTGATCGCGCCGTTGTAGCCCTCAAGCGGCAAAAATATGGCAGCGTGCATACCGGTGTAATGCATACCAGATATTGCGCCGCCCATTACTACGGCGCTGCTCAACTTTAGCCAATTCCACCGGTTTGAAGGAGCGCCGCGAAATTCAAAGGCTAACCACAGGGCCGCCAGAGAAGCCACAACCGCAATAACAATGGAAAGCGCAAAGAAAATGGAATTATACGTTAACGAGGCTTGCAGCCGCATGGCGGCCATGCCAATATAGTGCATGGCCGCAATAGCCAGCCCCATGACAATGCCGCCCAGCAGCAGTTGAATTTTGGTTAACCTGTTACGGCTGGTTACAAACAGCGCAATACCAGAAGCAATAATGGCCACCAGCAATGAAAGAATAACTATTGGCACATCATACAGAATCGGTATGGGCAATCTAAAAGCCAGCATTGCTGTAAAGTGCATCGACCAGATGCCAATGCCCATGGCCGTTGCCCCACCCACTAACCACCCTAAACGCGCCCGCTTTTGGGCGGCTGTTACGCGCCCGGCCAGGTCCAGGGCCGTATACGAGGCCAAAATGGCAATGATAATTGAAAGCACAACTAAACCCGGATGATGGTTGTGGGGCAAAGGGATATTAAACATGCCGCTACTCCATTAAAAATTACGCTCTAAAAAAATTATGCGCCATTACACGCACAAACGTTTTACTCTTGATTTTTTCCATTTTGTGAGGAAAGGGAGTCAACATCATCTTCCAACAGGCCCAACTCTATTACAGCATGGCCAGCCGAGAGTTTTTGGCCCAATTCAACGGCGGCGGTTTTGACCAGTTCCGGCAAACTGGTTGCGGCCCGCATCTTTTCGGTTACTTCGCGGATGGTCTGCTCTCGCCGGGCGCGACGCTGCGCTTCTTCCTGGGCAGCTTTCAAATCGGTGATATCGCTAATTATTCCAACCAGGGTTTTGCGGCCGGCAGCATTGGTAAAAACGGTTTTTTTGGTTGAAATAATATGGCGTTGGCCCAAAGCATCGGTAATGGCTTCTTCATTTATATTTTCGCGCCCGGTAGTCATCACCAATTCATCCTTTTCCCAAAAAACATCAACCTCTTCTTTTGGAAAAAAATCATAATCCGATTTGCCTAAAAGCGCTTCTCTGGGGTGTCCTATAAAGTTACAAAAAGCCGAGTTTAAAATCAGGAAACGGTGCTGCTCATCCTTTACAAAAATTGGGTCGGGGATGGAGTCGATGATTTTATTCAAAAATTCCTCAGACTGCCCCAGTTCAATTTCAGCTTTTTTTCGTTCGGTAATATCCTCAATAATTCCCTCAAAATAGGTCTGGCCGCCGGCGTCTTTTTTTAGCACCGCCGAAACAGACCCCCAAATTTCCCGTCCTTTGAGGGTTTTAAGCTGCAATTCCTCATCTTTAACAAAGCCAAAACGGCGTATTTTTTGGCTAAATACCTCGCGGTCTGCCGGGCTGCGGTACAGTTCGGTAACGTTGTGCTTAAGAAATTCCTCTACCGAGTCGGCCTCGAACATGGCGGCAATAGCGGCGTTGGCTTCTACAAAACGCCCTTCCGGGCCGGTATTGCGATAAACCCCCACAGGCAGGCCATTAATAAGTTCACGATATTTTTGTTCGGACTCTAATAAAATTGTCTGGGTACGCTGGCGTTCGGCTTCAATTTGGTGGTTGTTAATAGCAACGGCAATTTGGCCGCACAGCCCCATCAACAAAAGCTGGTCTTCTTCGGTTAGCCCCGCCACTTCAACGCTTTGCACATCGAGCACGCCAAGCACGCGATTTTGCAGTTTGATAGGCACCGCCAGCTCAGATTGGGTGTCGGGGAGTAGTTTGTTGGGCAGCCAGTCTGGCTCATTGGCTACATTTGGGGCCAATACGGGGTTGCCGCTGCGGGCAGCGCGGGCCACCAAACTTTTTGGGGCAGAAAGCGCAATTTTATGGCCGGCCTCTTTCATTTTTTGACCCGCCGGGCCGGTTCCTTCTTGCATAACCAGGTAGTCGTCCCTGGCCTGGCCCTCTGAGACGAGGATTTCTTGCAGGGTGTAAAGGTGGGCGTGGTAATAGCCAAACCGTTTCTTGACCAGGTTGACCACCCGTTGAAACAGGTCGTCCAGAGCCGGGGCTGCGGCAATTTCCTGGGCCACTTCGGTGCTGGTTTGCACCTGTTGAGCGCGGCGCTCAAGCGACTCCTTAATTTGCTGCTCAAGCTCTTTTTGGTCAGTAATATCAATTGAAAAAACAATGACCCCAACAATGTGGCCGCTTTCGTCGATGTAGGGAATTTTATCGGTTTTTAGCCAGCGGGTTTCGCCCGAGGCCCTCGTCAGGCTTTCGATGATATTGCGTTTGGGCCGGCCAGACTCTATTACTTCCAAATCATCTTGATGGTATTCAGCCGCTTTGTCGGGGTTCAGATTGTAAACGGATTTTCCTTCAACCTCTTCTACGGTCAGCCCCATTGTTTCGGCGGCCAATTGATTAAGCCGTAAAATTTTATTGCCGGCATCCTTGTACCAAATCAGGGCCGGTACAGAGTCTAAAATGAGCTGGAGTTCATTTTGTTGCTTTTGCAGCGCTTCTTTGGCTACCAGCGTTGCCATCTGGTGGTCTATTGAAACTGATTGGGTTGTGTCTGGTGGATGGCCGGGCTGGACAGGCAGGGGGATGGCGGCTCGAACCTGAAAAAGAATTTGCCACAGAAATTTGCCCGCTTCAAGGTTGGGAACAACGGGCGTGAGGGTTTGCCCCAGGCACTCTACTTCTGCCAGAGGGTTTGGGGGGGTAATATGTTCTGTCCAGCGTTGGATATCGGTTTTAGAAAATAGCTGAAGCAGCGGGTCAGAAGTTTGTGTATCGCAAGCTTCTATCACCGCCTTTAAAAGCCTGCGCGCCGAGCTTTCTCGGCTCTCAACCGAGAAAAGCCGGTAGCCAGCATTACTTTGGGCCAATAGCTGCCCATAAGTTTCGGCCAGACTTGCCATATTCAGAGTAATGAAATTGGCAAACTCTTTTAGTGCTGACATAGAACAAACTCCTTAAATTGGAAAAGTACAAAAATGGGAGTGGGATGTTTTATTACCCGGCAAAGGCACAGCTTTTATTCGGATAGGCGGTGAAACTCTTGAAGAATGCCAGATGCCAGGGCGGGGCTTAATAGTACTTCTCCATTTGCTACCTGTCTAATGGCTTTAACTATTGTATTATAAGTCATATCGCCATTCTTCTCAATACAGCCGCTGGCGCCAACCTTAACGGCTTCAACCGCGTAGCGGTCGTTGGGAATGGAGGTCATCCCCAATATTTTGATGTGTTCGTTTTGAGCCAGGATGGCTTTAATCGCCCGGATACTATCCAGCACGGGCAGGCGCAAATCCATTAGCACAATATTGGGGAGGGCATCTTTGCAGGCAGATACCGCGCCTTGACCATCTTGCACCACCTCGATAACGGTAATATCTTCTTGCTGGTTAAGAAATTCTTGCAGTCCTTTGCAAAAATGCGCATCTCTATCTGCAATTAGTATCCGCATTTGTTGACTCATTTTAATCCACTCGACACGTTACAACAACCAGTTTTTGTCTTTTAAGGTGGCATACCGGCCAGTTTGCAGATATCTGCATTTCTACAAGTAAAATAAGCGCCCAGCCAAAGACACCTTAAGGGTAGTATAGATTATAAGGGATGCATGATGGCATTTACAGAGGCAAAGGTACTGACAAGGGGTCATTAAAAAATATGGCAAAAGGTACCGGTCAATTTATCCCAAAAGTACCTTAAATTTTTCAGGTGTCTACCAGGCCATCGCGCATGGCCCTGATGGCGGCCTCGGTTCGGTTGTTAACCTGGAGTTTTTGAAAAATAATAGACAGGTAATTTTTGATAGTGCGCTCAGATAGATTGAGGTCGGCGGCAATATCCTTGTTGCTGGCTCCTTCGGCAACCAGGGTTAAAATTTTCTTTTCCTGCTCGGTCAGAGCTTGAAACTTGGGCTTTTCGTCATCTTCTTTTTGGGTTGACAGGCGTCTAAACTCATCTAGCAGGCGGGCGGTCATTTCGGCGCTGATAACGGCCTGCCCGTTGTGTACGGTTCTGATAACTTCCAGCAATTTTTTAGAGCGGGTATCTTTAAGCAAATAGGCTTTTGCGCCGGCTTTTAGAGCTTGCAGCACATATTCATCCTGGGGGTACATGGTCAAAATAATAATACCCACCGACTCATTTTCTTCTATAATCATGCGGGTCGCTTCAACGCCGTCAACTACCGGCATATTAATATCCATCAGCACTACATTTGGCTTTAATTCAGAAGCCAGCCGGGCCGCCTCCAGCCCGTCTTCGGCTTCGCCCACAATTTCAATATCTTCCTGGTCATCCAGCAACGAGCGCATCCCTTCTCTAAACAGCGAGTGGTCATCGGCCAGTAATATTTTTATTTTGCTCATGGTTTGTTTCTCCGCCTTTTGGTTTGGGTACGACCAAAATGAGTTGGGGGATACCTCCCGCCTGCGGCGCTGGCTCATTTTAATCGCGTCTTTTGGTTTGGACTGTTGCCATTAATTTGTTTCCAGGGTGCTGGTCTTCAAAGGGAGTTCGGCAAAAACGCGGGTGCCGTTTTGGCTTTCGACAATCAACTGACCGCCCACGCCCTCGGCGCGCTCTCGCATAGAGATAAGCCCCAGCCCTTTACTTTTGCCCCGTTGAAAGTGGTCGCCGGCCTGGCCTGCGTTAAACCCCTGGCCATCATCTTTAACTTCCAGCGTTGCTGTTTGGCTATTAACGGTTAACTCAACCCATACCTGCGAACAGTGCGCGTGCTTTCTGGCATTTGATAACGATTCTTGCAAAATTCTGTAGAGGCTGCTTTCAACTTCGGGCGATACGTCTGCGGTATCGCCCTGAACCCGGCAGTTTGTTTTTAAATTCCAGCGCCGCCCAAATTCCGATACAAAATTTTCCAGAACCGCAAATAGCGATTTGCCTTCAAGGTCTACCGGGCGCAGGTCAAAAATATTGCGGCGCAACTCGTCGATATTCTGTTTAAGTACGGCGCTAATTTGCTCAAGCTGGGCCTCCAGTTTACTGCCTTCCTCTACCAAATTCAAGCATCTGTCTACCTGAATCAACAGGTAGGCCAGGTTTTGGGCCACGCCATCGTGCATGTCTCTGGCCAGGCGGGTGCGTTCATCTACAATGGCTAACTCTCTGGTTTTTCTCAAAAGGCGGGCGTGTTCTACCGCCGTAGCCACCTGATAGGCAACCGACTCCAGCGTTTCAAGGTCGCTATCATCAAAAGCGCTGGCCTTTTGGCGCTCTATAATAACCAGGCCAATGGTTTTTCCGGCAGTAATTAGCGGAGCCAGCATAATCGAGTTGGCGGTTTGGCTTTGCAGGTTAACCTTTGCATTAAAAATGGATTGCATATCCTGGTTATCATAAATCATAGGTTTTGATTGTTTGATGACCTGGCCGGCGGGCGTTTGAAAATCAATTTTGTAAATGGCTTCCAGCAAGTTATCGGCAGATTGGCTTGAGTGCACTACCCGTACCGTTAACCGCGAGCCATTAACCAGGCCGACAACAACCTTTACAATTTCCCGACCGGCCTCTGGCGGGGTAAAAATCTGGCTTATTTCCTTACCCACCAGCGCCAGTAATTCGTCAACATTTAGCCCCTGGCTAACCACCTGGCTAATCCGCTTGATGGCCTGCAGGCGCTGGGTGCGGGCCACAACTGTTCGCTCTAACATTTCAGAGTAGGCGTCAATATTGTGGTAGAGCCGGGCATTTTCAATGGCGGTGGCGGCGTGGTTGGCCAGGCTGCTCAGAGTCCATAAATCCTGGTCGCCCAACCGATTGGGAGTATCGTTGTTAACGTTAATAATGGCTTCAACTTTGCTGTCAATCAGAATAGGGATGAGCAGGTGGGCCTGACTATTTTCAAGGCCGTTTATGGCGTTATTGCCTGTTTGGCCCAAAATCACATTCACTATCTCCGGCCGTCCGGTTTTGATGACCTGCTCAACCAGGGTGGGGTTGAGGAGTTGCCGGTTGGGGCCGCTATCCGGGTTAGGGGTAGTTTTGCTGTAGTAAGCCCGCAGTATTGCCGACCGTTTGGGGCGCTCCACTTCATAAACCGCCACGCGGTCGTAGCTTAGACGTTCAAAAATAGCCCAGGCTAAGGCATCGTACAAATTATCAACATCGAGAATGGTGGTAATTTCTTGAGAAACTTCGTTAATCAATTTAAGCCGGGTGGCCTGGTCTTCCCACTCTTCAAAAAGCTGGGCATTTTCTACGGCAATCGCCATTTGGTGCGCCAGCGTAAAGAAAAAGCGGGCATCGGCCTCGATAAAGCCATCCGGCTCATTTTTATCAAGCGTTAAAACGCCCACCACCCGCTCTTTGTAAATTAAAGGGACACCCAACCACGAGCGCACCCGCTCCAGCTCTGGCCGGGGTTCCCAATATTCGCTTTGGGTAACATCGTTGATAATCAGCGGTAATTTGCTTTGAACTACCCGCCAGGCCGAGTTTTTATCACTTTTGTGGTAAACATTCATCCCTTGCCGGAAATCCGGTAATCCCCGCGAGGCGGCCGCCTCTAAAATATCGCCCTTGAGCAAAAACAGGGTGGCGCTGTCAAAGTCGATGGTTTTGTGAATCTGGAGCAAAATCTCATCGGTCAGATGCTCCAAATCCAGGCTGGTGCCAATCAGCGCGCTAATAGTATTGAGCGACGCCAGCCGCTTGTTAGCCTGATTAAGCGCGTCAATCTGGGCTTCGAGTTGCTCAACCATTTTATCGGTGAGCAAGCCCGGCGCTAAAACAAATTGGGATATTGAGCCGGGTTGGGGCAAAAAGGCGTAGATACTGTTCCAGAGTTTATCTTCGTCAACCGGTTTGGTAATGAACCCATCGGTGGTAGGGGGTAAACCTTCGGCGCTGCTGCCGTTTGGAACCTGGCCGGTTAAGGCCAATATAGGGGTTTGCGGCATGAACATTTTCAGCCGAGAGGTTAACTCCTGGGCGTTAACGTCGGCCTGGTCCACATCTATCAAAATCAAATCGGGTTGAATCATGGCGCAATATTGAATAGCGGTGGAACCATCCGCAACTGTTACCACATTGTATTGGTGGCCCAGCGTGGCTTTTATAAATTTTTGCCCTATCTCATCCTGGTCAATGTAAAGAATGGTTGCCATGTAACCGCTGCCGTTGTTTAGGCGCTTACGTTTTCATATCGACAAAAAATTGTCGATCTTGTTTTAAGAAAATTTTGCCAGCGACTTATCTGCGATTGATGATTGAGTTATTTGCGTCCGTTTAATCGTAAATTGTTGCAGTATCTATCCATTTTACGAAACTCTGCAACTTTGCACAAGAGTAAAAATATCCCACAAACAAAAAGTCAGCCCACTTCAGGCTGACTCATAAACAGAGGTATTTTTAGATACCGTCCCCCTTACCGGGAGCTGGGGGTTGGGTTGCGTCCAGGTAATTTTGCAAAATCACTGCCGCCGCCGCCGCGTCAACAGCCGCCCTTTTTTTGCCAGAGGCTGCCAGAAAAGCTTCGGCATCGGCGGTGGAGTAACTTTCATCAAAATATTCAACGGGAACGGCAATAATTTTAGCCAGGGCTTCGGCATACCGCTTGATACGGCGGGCTTGCGGCCCTATTGTTTCATGCCCGCTCAACGAGTAGGGCAGCCCGACAATTATCCGCTCTATTTTTAATTCGCTCACCAGGCGTTGCAGCCGGGCAAAATCCTCTTTTTTGGATTTTCGATACAGCACGCTGTGGGGGGTGGCAATAATACCGCTGCTGCTAACGGCAATGCCAATGCGCCGGTCGCCCACATCCAGGGCCATCAACGACATACCAGCCATCACCGCTCAATTTGAGCCATCGCTGGCTACCAGGGTAACGGCGTCATTAACCACCACGTTTATCCGCAAGGGCGAAAAGGGCAGCCGCCCAATCCAGTCAACCAGCCAGGCCGGCTCTAATTCAACGCCCGGCACGGTGGCCAGTTTGTGCTGTTGGGTTAACAGGGCTTGCGCCTCGCCAATGGATAGCCAGGCAATATCATCGGCAACGGCGTGCGGGTCAATTACCGGCACGGCCTTGCCCGAAGCAAAGACTCTAAAGGTAACTACCCCATCCTGAAAATCCAGCATTTCACCCGCGCCAAAGTTCAGCCCTTCCAGGTCAAGCTCATAGCCCGGCGGAACCTGGGCCTGAAGCGCGGCCAGCGCCAGCCGGTTGGCGTTGTAGCCGCCCACCACCGTGGCCCTGACCACGGCCTGCATTTCGCCGCCAAAGGTGTCGGAAAAATCGCCGGAAAATTCGCGGTATTTTACATCCAGCACAATCACCTGCACCGATTGGGGCGGAATGAATTCCTGCTCGCCCAGGCGCTCTTGTAGCTGGCGCAAACCCTCTTGCTGAACCAGTTGGCGCAGGTAAGCATCCAGGCGGGGTTTGTCATCCTGCTCCACAATTCTGGCCGGTTCAAGCCGGCCGCCGGTAAAGGGTTCTTCATTGATGACCCGCGCAATCAGGCTATATTGGGGGTTTTCAAAGCGGTTAATTTGCCCCACCGATACATTACCGCGTGGGCCAGGCTCGTTGGCAATAACCAGGGTGGGCGTGCTGGTTGCCCCTACTCCAACAGGGATGGTGGCGGTTTCGGCGGTGGTAAACTCTACCGGCTGCCCTGCCGAGGTAGAGAGCGTGACGCTAACGGGGATGGTTTGCTCCTGCTCGGTGCGATTAATAAATACCACCCGGCCGGTGGCAAAGCCGGTGGGGGCCAATTCGGTGTCAACCGTTTCAATTTCGCCAAACAGCGACAGCTCTACCTGGTCTACCCGCGCCGGAAATTTCAGCTCGGCAAAATCCACCGATTTTACCTGCGGGTCGGCTTTGGTTATAAGTTCGGCCTGAACGGGTTGGGCCACAGGAGTCAACGTGACGGTAGCTTTAGGCAGCAGGGCAATGGCTCCGGCCACCAATATTAACGCCAAAATAGCTATCAGCGCCAAAATACCTAGCTGCTGGGCTGCCAGCTTAAACAGGCCGGGCCTGTTGCTACCTGTAACAACCTGATACTTTTTCTTTTGCACGCGCCGGCGTTCTTTTTGGGGCAACACTGTTGAAGCCGCGCTCAAATCTGCCGGTAATCCGGTTACAGGGGGCGGCAGGGTTTCTTGGGGTGAGGCGACGGGCGTTTGCTTTTTTATCCAGCCGGCCCATTTTGCCCGCCAAACGCTGCCAAATGCCTTGACGCCGGCCTCTCTGGCATAATCTCGCACGGTGGGGTTAGGGCTAACAATTGCCATTTCCACGGCGCG
Source organism: uncultured Caldilineaceae bacterium (assembly GCA_964486935.1). GTDB lineage: Bacteria > Chloroflexota > Anaerolineae > 4572-78 > J111 > CAZAPG01. The sequence goes on from CAZAPG010000007.1 coordinate 101,502, forward strand.
CGCTTTAACCGCCCGCGCCAGCAATTTCATGTTGACCAGGTTACGCAGGGCCATATTTTTGTTTGGCACAATCAGCAACAACCGCGCCGGCCCGGCCTTATCGCCAGCCTGCGCGGCCTCTCGAACCAGGTTGGTTAAGGCAAAATCTATGCGGCTGCGAATTGCCGTAATATCGTCTGAATTTTCAAGTTTTATGATTTGTTCCATAGCGCTTCAATGATAAAAAATTTAACAATCAGACATTTTAGCCTGATTCCGGCTAATCGCCAAGCTTGTTCTTGTTAATCCCCCGTTGCGCTAGGGGATGCCAATAGTTGCGCTTAACGCAACCGCAAACAGGTTGTAATTCAATGAGTCGGTTAAGTTTTTAACGGTGGGCAACGGTTGACTCCCCAGCCGGATGATTTCAGGCGCAGAGTCAAACGGTTCCGGGTTGGCCCGCAGCAGCCGGTCAAGCCCCGGCAACAGGCTGCCGCCGCCGGTCATATAGATGCGGCGGGGCAATGGTTCATTAATGGCAAACTGGTCCAACACATCCATTACTTCATCAAACCAGCGATACCGCGCTGTTTCCAGGTGAATATCCACGCGCTCGGCCTCGGTGGCAGGGAAGTTATCGGCGGCCAGGGCGTGTTTTAGAATATTGGCTTTAACCGGGTCGATGTCCAACTCTGCGGCCAGCGAGTGGGTAAAAAAGTGGCCGCCAAAGGGTACCCATTCGGTGGCTACCAGAGCGTCGTGCTTAATCAAACAGATATCGGTGCCGGAAAAGCCAATGTCTAAAATAATTGCTTCGGGGTGGGGGGTTACAGAGGCCAACGCGTGGGGCGAGGCCACAATATTGGTAATCAGCAAATCCAGGCGGCTGGCCAGCACTTCCAGGGCGCGCAGCGCCCCGGCCTGGCCGGCCATGCCAAACACAGAAAAGTTAATCTCCCTGCCGGTCAGCCCGACGCCATCCAGCACCAGTCGGTCATCCAGCCGGGTTCCGGCGTCGGTTACGGCCAAAGGTTGCCACTGCCCCCCGGCAAATGAAGAGCCGGCCAACTCGCGGCGAACTTGTTCCTCGGCCCGATGTCTGAGCGCGTTTAGCTCTTTGGCCGAAACAGGCAGCGCCGGTTTTGCCCGAATTTGTTGCACAGAGGCTAACTGCCCAATCGCGGCTCGCCCGGCCAGCACAAAAATCACGTCGTCGGGCACAACCTTGTGGCCAATAAACTGCTCTGTGCTGTCTTCGGCCTGAGTGAGAGCGGCGTTGACGGGCCGGATAACCGCATTGGCTTCCAGCCGGCCGCCGGTTACATCGTGGCCGCCGGTTTCGGCCAACCCATAGCCCACTACCTGGGGCGTCCCACTATCCGGACTCATCTGCACTACAACGGCTTTTACACTGTCGCGGCCTACGTCAATAATGCTGTAGGCCGTGGGATTTGGTCGCTTATTGGGCTGAAACCAGCGCAGAAAGTCCATTTTTGGGTTTTGGGTTTTGGATTTACGATTTATTCAATAGACAAACCTGACCGTAAATCCAAATTGATAAATCGCCAATTATCAATCAGGCTTCCCCAATCGCTTCTTTTACTAATTGGTCAACTTTGGCCAGGGCCTCGTTTAAGCGAGAGGCATCTTTGCCGCCCGCCTGGGCCATGGTGGGTTTGCCGCCGCCGCCGCCGCCTACTACCTGGGCTACCTGTTGAACGATTTTTCCGGCGTGCAGTCCCTGTTTGGTTAAATCCTGGGTAACGGTGGCAATAAAGCTGGGCTTGCCTTCGATAACGGTAGCCAGCACCACCACCCCGGAGCCAAGCCGGTCGCGGAACCAGTCGCCCATTTCACGCAGCATAGCCACGTCGGGGGCGTCTACCTTGAGCGAAACCACCTTGACGCCATTTACCTGGCGAGCCTGAGCCAGCAGCTTTTCAAACTCCAGCCGGGCCAGCTTGCGCTCAAGTTCTCTGGTTTTCTTTTCGCTTTCTTGCGCCTGCGCCACCAGCAACTGGGCGCGCTGGTAAACTTCATCAGGCGGCACCCCCAGCGAGGCGGCGGTTTTCTCCAGGTCGCGCAACCGTTTTTGGGTCAATTGTTGGGCCACCCGACCCGTTACGGCCTCGATGCGGCGGATGCCGGCGGCGGCGCTGCCTTCGCTGGTAATGTGCAGGCTGCCAATTTGGGCAGTGTGTTCCACGTGGGTGCCGCCGCACAATTCGCGGCTGTAGGGGTGGTCGTCGTCGCCAATTTGCACCACCCGCACCACATCGCCATATTTTTCGCCAAACAGGGCCATAATTTCGCCGGAGCTGATGGCCTGCTTTAAATCGCCATAACTTTTTTGATGATCAAGCACGGGGTAGTCGGCCAGAATATGCCGGTTGACGGCGGCCTCAATTTTTTCCAGCTCTTCTTTTGAGACCATTTGCGGGTGGCTAAAATCAAAGCGCAATCTGTCGGGGGCCACCAGCGACCCGGCCTGAGCCACGTGGTCGCCCAGGGCGCGGCGCAGCTCTCGATGCAAAATGTGGGTGGCGGTGTGGTTGCGCATAATATCCCAGCGGCGCTGGCTATCTACTTTGGCCAGAGCGGGGTTGCCCACTTTTACGGAACCCTGGGTGAGGAGTCCTTTATGAACAATTAAGCCGTTGACCGGTTTGAGCGCCTCGGCCACATCCATGGCCCAGGCCGGGCCGGAGCCGTTGCCGCTTTTGGAGACAATCTGGCCCGTATCGCTCACCTGGCCGCCGGCCTCTACGTAAAAGGGGGTGGCGCTGAGAATCATCTCGACATGTTGGCCCTCGGCGGCGCTCTCAACCGGCTGGCCATCGCGCAAAATGGCCACCACCATGCCGGGCAATTTGGCGCCAACATAGGGGTTGTGGATAACGCCGCTGGCCGGCAAGGCGCCGCTGCGTTTCAGGTCGTCAAACAAGGCCGAGTAGATTTTTATGGCATCGACGGCGATTTCGCCAATTTTGCTGCCGCCGGAGATTTCGGCGTGCTTTTCAAAGGCAGTGCGGTAGCCTTTTTCGTCGATGGTAAAATTGTATTCTTCCTGAGCAATGACTCTCGTCAGGTCTTTGGGAAAGCCGTAGGTGGCGTACAGTTTGAAAACTTCATCGCCGGGAATTTGGGTTTGGCCCTGGGTTTTGAGTTTTTCTACCAGCCCGGTAATCAGCTCCAGGCCGTTGTTGAAGGTGCGCAAAAAGCGTTCTTCTTCTTGGGTGATGACGTTTAGAATAAACTGGCGACGCGCCTTGAGTTCAATGTAATGGTCGCCCATTTCATTGATGACCGTATCGGCTACTTTGGCCAGAAAGGGGCCTTCAAAGCCGGCCATCCAGCCATAGCGGGCGGCGCGGCGCAAAATTAGGCGCAGCACGCTGGCCCGGCCTTCGTTGCCGGGCATCACGCCATCGCCAATCATAAAGGTAATGGCCCGGCCGTGGTCGGCGATGACGCGGTAGGCGATGGTATGTTCGGCGGCCTGGGTGTCGGTGTGGCCCAGCAATTTCTGCACCCGCTCAAAGATGGGGGTAAACAGGTCGGTTTCGTAGTTGGAACGTTTGTTTTGAATTACGGAGACGATGCGCTCCAGCCCCATGCCGGTATCAACGCCGGGTTTGGGCAGCGGGCTGCGGCGGCCATCGGCGGTTTGGTTAAACTGCATAAAAACAAGGTTCCAAATTTCCAGCCAGCGACCGCAGCCGTTATCCAGCAACACCGAGCAATCCGGCTGGCCGCAAGTGCAAAACTCCTGGCCCCAATCGTAATGCAATTCCGAGGTGGGGCCGCAGGGGCCAACATCGGCCATTTGCCAAAAGTTGGTGGCATCGCCCATGCGGTAAACGCGGGCGGGGTTTATGCCCATATCTTTGGTCCACAGGTCAAAGGCTTCGTCATCATCTTGGTGAACGGTGTAGTAAACTTTATCGGGCGAGACGCCATAAATCCGGGTCACACATTCGTAGGCAAAGCGAATGGCCTCGCGTTTGAAGTAGTCGCCAAAAGAAAAGTTGCCCAGCATTTCAAAAAAAGTGTGGTGCCGCGGCGAGGGGCCAACGTTTTCCAAATCGTTATGTTTACCGGAAACGCGCATGCATTTTTGGGCGGTGGCGGCGCGGCTGTATTCTCGCTTTTCAAGGCCCAAAAAGGCGTCTTTAAATTGAACCATGCCGGCATTGGTAAAGAGCAGGGTGGGGTCATCGGCGGGTACCAGCGAGGAGCTGGACACAATGGTGTGACTATTTTGGGCAAAATAGTCTAAGAACGCTTGCCGGGCTTCGGCGCTGCTAATAGTCATAAAACTGTACCTCTTGAAAAGTTGCTGTTCAGGAGTCGGCCATAAAATTAATTATGGGATTTTAATCTAATTGAGGGGCAATGTCAACACAACTATTTCGGGGCATTCGCGTTAAATTGTGCTATAATTTTGAAATTGTGGTAAATGTTGCTGATGTAGCTGCCAAGGTGTCATTATGCTTTTTCCAACTTACCGGTTCATTTCTGCCCCTGTTTTTGAGGATGAAGAAAAAACTCGCCAGGCCAGCGTGCTGAATTTTATTGTGCTAACCATGCTGATTACGCTGATATTGCCTACATTTGGCGTTTTTATGGCTACCTCGCCCACGCCGTTTGCTCTGTTAGCCGTTGCTATTACAATGCTGTTGGGGTTGACCACGCTAATTTTATTGTATCGGGGTTATGTTGACCGGGCCAGCCTGTTCTTTAGTGGGGGAGGCTGGCTAATTCTGGCGGTTGCCTCGATATTTTTTAACGGCATCGAGGGCAACACCTTTAATTATTTAATATTGATTATTCTCATCGCCGGCCTGACTTTGGGCTGGCGGGCCGGCATTGGCTTTGCCATGCTCAGTTTGATGGCCGGGTTACTTTTTCTTGTGGCCAAACTTTACAACATTCTGCCCCAACCCTTAGAGGGAACCAGCCCAACAACCGTATGGGCCAATAAAACGGCGCTGTTTGTCATGGCAACGGTTTTTGTATATGTTGCCACTCGCAGTTTGAACAAAGCCCTGGAACGCGCCCGCAGCAACGAAGAGCAGATAAAAAAGCAGCAAGCCACCCTGGAAGAATTGGTAGAGACCCGCACCACCGAGTTGAAGCAGGCCAACCAGCAGCTTCGCCAGGAAATTGCCGAACGCAACCAGATTGAACAGGAGTTGCAACGGCAGCGCGATTTTGCCGTGCAGGTAATGAACGCGCTGGGGCAGGGCATTACCGTAACCAACAATGACGGTTATTTTGAGTATGTCAACCCGGCTTATGTCCACATGCTGGGCTATTCAAAAGAAAAGATACTTTCCAAACAACCCAAAGATTTTACCCTGTCAGAAGATTGGGAAACATTGTCTCAGGCCAGAGACGAACGCCGTTCTGGCAAAGCCACCCATTACGACCTGCGCATGCGCCGGAGCGATGGCAGCATTATGCACGCGCTGGTTACGGCTGTTCCGCGTTGGGAAGGCAACCACATTACCGGTACCATTGCCATCACCGCCGATTTAACCGAACGCCAACGCGCCGCCGAAGCGTTAAAACGCCGGGAAGCAATTTTAGCGGCAGTGGCCTTTGCCGCCGAGCAATTTTTAAAGACAAGCGCCTGGGCAGACAATATTCAAAACGTGCTGGCTCAATTGGGCCAGGCTACGGGCGTTAGCCGGGTTTACATTGCCCAAAACCACCCCGGGCCAGATGGCTCTCTGGAGGTAAGCCAGCGCTACGAATGGGCAGCCGCCGGCATTACCGTTCAAATAGATAACCCGGAGTTGCAAAATTTAAACTGGCAAACCAGAGGTTTTGGTCGCTGGATGAAGCTTTTACAGGAGGGTCAGCTTATTTGCAGCCATACCCGCCACCTGCCCAACCAGGAAAATAAAATGCTCATAGACCACGATATCCAATCTATTTTGGTGATGCCCATTTTTGTGGACCAAACATGGTGGGGTATTATGGGCTTTGACGATTGTTTGCGCGAGCGGGAGTGGTCGGCCGCAGAAATGGAGGCCCTAAAAGCGGCCGGGGCCACGCTGGGCGCGGCTATTCAGCGCAAACGGATTGAAACGGCCCTGCGCCAGAGCGAAACCCGCCTGCGGCAGATTATTGACCTGGTACCTCACTCGATTTTTGCCAAAGACCGCGAGGGCCGGTTTATTCTAATTAACGAAACCGCCGCCAGAAATATGGGAACCACCCCTCAAAAAGCAACCGGCCGGTTAGAAATAGATATTATCCCCTCAAAAAAAGATGCCGCTGAATTTTTGCGGGATGATTTAGAGGTTATCACCAGCGGCCAACCCAAATTTATTCCCCAAGAAACATTTACTGACGCCCAGGGAAACGTTCATATTTACCAGACCACAAAAATCCCCTTTACCGCCTGGGGCAGCCAGGAAACGGCAGTGGTGGGCGTGGCGGTTGACATTACCGAACAAAAGCAGGCCGAGGATGCCTTGCGCGAAAGCGAAGAACGGTTTAGAGCCACCTTTGAGCAGGCCGCCGTGGGTATCGCCCATGTAGGGTTAGATGGCCGCTGGCTTAGAGTTAACCAGAAGTTGTGCCACATGCTTGGCTACACGCGAGATGAACTGCTGGCCAAAACTTTTATTGAAATTTCATACCCTGATAGTATCGAGTTAAACCTTGAATATATCCGCCAAATTACAGCCGGCGAAATTCAAACCTATTCCCTTGAAAAACGCTACACTCATAAAAATGGCTCAACCGTTTGGTGCCACGTTACCGTTTCACTGGTGCGCAACTCATCGCGTGAGCCAAAATATCTTATCTCCGTTATTGAAGATATTACCCGCCGCAAAAATCTGGAAGCGCAATTGCGACATTCGCAAAAGCTTGAAGCCATCGGACGGCTGGCCGGCGGCATCGCTCACGATTTTAATAACATTCTGACCGTTATCATTGGCAATAGCGAGTTGCTGCTTTACAACTTTGAAGAAAACAATCCGCTGCGCAAAGATGTCGAACAGATTAAAAAAGTTGCCGAGCGGGCCGCCTCGCTAACCCGGCAACTGCTGGCCTTTAGCCGCCAGCAAGTGCTCGAGGCCAGGGCGCTGAACCTCAATACCGTAATTGCCGATACCGAACAGATGCTCAGACGCCTGATTGGCGAACATATTGAGCTACAAACTCGCCTGGCCCCGAATTTGGGTTTTGTCAAAGCCGACCCCGGCCAAATGGAGCAGGTTATCTTGAATCTGGCCGTTAATGCCCGCGATGCTATGCCCGGCGGCGGCAGGCTGACGATTGAAACCGCCGGGGCTATTCTAAACCGCGCCGATTTGGATGACCAGCCAGAGGTAGAACCCGGCCCATTTGTTACACTCATTGTCAGCGATACCGGTCCCGGCATCGCCGACGAGATTCTGGCTCACATTTTTGAACCTTTTTTTACCACCAAAGAGGTTGGTGAAGGAACGGGTCTGGGGTTAGCCACCGTGCACGGTATCATCACCCAAAGCAGCGGCTTCATTCGGGTTCATAGCCAACCGGGCCAGGGCACTACTTTCATAATTTATTTGCCGCAGGCAGAAACGTCGCCCGACTTGCCCCAACCGTTACCGGCCGCCATTCAGCCGCATCGCGGTTCAGAAACCATTCTGCTGGCAGAAGATGAGCAGGCGGTTAGAGAACTGGCGCACCGGGTTTTGAGCGAGAGCGGTTACACCGTTCTTGAGGCTCATAACGGGCCGGAGGCGCTTCACCTTTCCGAACAATATCAGGGCGTTATTGACCTGCTGCTCACCGATGTGCTGATGCCCGGCGGCCTTAGCGGCCCCCAGTTGGCCGAAGCGTTGAGCGCCGCCGGGCGGCATCTAAAGGTGCTTTACATGTCGGGTTATACCGATAAGGCCCTGGCCCACCACGGCCTGCTTGAAGCCGGCATCAACCTGATTACAAAACCCTTTTCACCCGATACCCTGATTAGCAAAGTGCGCCAAATACTGGCCGTCGCCGATTAAACGCCTTTTTCTACCGGCAACTTGCCCCGCAATTTGGTCCAAAATTTTTCAATCTGGATTTTGCAAAGATATGACAACGATTATTGACGTTGAAAATTTAACCAAACGCTACAAAAACAGCCAGAGCAACGCCGTCGATGGCATCTCGTTTAGTGTGGCCGGCGGCGAATTTTTTACCCTGCTTGGCCCCAACGGCGCGGGCAAAACCACCACCATTTCCATTTTGACCACTACCCTCTCGCCCACCTCCGGTTCGGCCCGCATCAACGGCTTCGACGTGGTGAGCCAGGCCAGCGCCGTGCGGCGGCATGTCGGCATTATTTTTCAAAAACCCAGCCTGGACATGAACCTGACCGCCGAGGAAAACGTGCGCTTTCACGCCATTTTGTACGGGCTGTATCCTTTTCGGCCCACCTTTTCAACCATGCCCCGCGCCTACAAAGCTCAAATTGACGAGTTAAGCGCCATTCTGGGCATTCAGGATGAGATTTACAAGCCCATCAAAACCTTCTCTGGCGGCATGAAGCGCAAGCTGGAAATTATCCGCAGCCTGATTCACCGGCCCCGGGTGCTCTTTTTAGACGAGCCAACCGTGGGGCTGGACCCGGCCAGCCGCCGCAACCTGTGGGAGTACATCCGGCGGGTACGGCGGGAAAGCGGAACGACCGTATTTTTAACCACCCACTATCTGGATGAAGCCGAGGAGGCCGACACCATTTGCATTATCAACAAGGGCCGGATTGTCTCTTTTGGCACGCCCGCCGCCGTCAAGGCCGACCTGATTGAAACCTATTTGTTAATTGACGCGTCGGACCGGGCCGCGCTGCGGGCCGAGCTAACCGCGCTAAACGCCCCCTTTACTGAAACGCCCCTGTTCAAAATTCCGTTGAGCGATGGGCGCACCGGCCATCGCCTGCTGAAATCTATCAATACGCCGCTCTCAACCTTAAAAACGCACAACCCCACCCTTGAAGACGCTTACCTGGCCATTGTGGAGGAAAAATGACCAGCTTCAACGCCATCTCCGCCGTAGCCTACCGCGACCTGATAAAATTTCTGCGCGACCCGGTGCGCATGCTCTCCACCTTTATTTTTCCGCTGATTTTCATTGGCGTGCTGGGCGGCAGTTTCGAGGCCAGCTTTGGCGATGAGTTGGGCTTTAGTTTTTTAACCTTCACCTTTACCGGCGTGCTGGCCCAAACCCTGTTTCAATCTTCGGCCCTGGGTTTGATTTCGCTCATCGAGGATCGGGAAAACGATTTCAGCCAGGAGATTTTTGTGTCGCCCATCTCGCGCTACGCCATCATTTTTGGCAAGGTGCTGGGCGAGTCGCTGGTCTCGATGACGCAAGGGTTAGGGATTGTGGCCTTTGCGGTGATTATCGGTATTCCCATGTCGCCGGGGCAGGCCGTGGCCCTGGCTCCGGTGGCGCTGATTGTGTGCCTGTTTGGCGGGGCTTTTGGGGTGATTATCATGGCCAACCTCAACAGCCAGCGGGCGGCCAATCAGGTTTTTCCATTTATAATGCTGCCCCAGTTCTTTCTGGCCGGCGTCTTCACGCCCATTGACAACCTGCCCTGGTATCTGGATATTCTCAGCAAAATCTCGCCCATGCGCTATGCGGTTGATTTGATACGGGATGTGTTTTACGCCGGCTCGCCGGAATACGCGCATGTGGTCTTGCAGGGTCCGCTGTTCAACCTCACCGTCAGCGGGGTTTTGTTTGGCGTATTTTTGATGATCGGGACGTTTCTGTTCGTGCGCAAAGAGCGGAACAGATAAAAGACCACAGAGGTTTCTAGATCGCAGAGGTCTTCGAGACCTCTGCGGTCTGGTCGGCCTACAAAATTACAGGCGCAGTACCAGGCGCAACCCTCTTTCAACCTGCTCAAGAATATTAACAGGCAAGTTGCTTACTTTCTCTGTCAGGAAATCCTTGTCAATGGTGATTAGCTGAGAAACATTCGCTACCGAGTCTTTTGGCAACCCGGTTAATTTGTGGGGCAAAAACACCAATTAATTTATCAGGCTATTCAAGAGATGTCCAAATTGCAGGTTGGGTTTCAAGACCGCAGAGGTTTTGAAAACCTCTGTGGTCTGGATTATGCTATACTGCTCATCTGATCTCCACCAGATATTCCGCCGCTACCCAGCCGATGCGCCCGCCGCCGGCGTCTACTTTGACCCACTCAATCCCCTCTGCCGACTCGCGGTCGTACAAAACCCGAAGTGTGGTTCCTTCCGGCAGGGTTCCGGCAATGGGGCCGGCAGGCGTCCAGCGCAGCCTGACCCCCTGCCCGCCCGTGTTAGCCACCACCGCCAAAACCGGCGTGGGGGTAAAGGTGGGCGTGGCAGTGGGGGTAGCCGTAGGCGTGGGAGTAACGGTGGCGGTGGAAGTGGCGGTTGCTGTAGGTGGATTAGATGTGGGCGACGGGGTTGCGGTGGGGGTAACGGTGGGCGTGGCGGTGGGGGTAGCCGTAGGCGTTGGCCCCGGGGTAGGCGTAGAGGTAAAAGTGGCGGTTGGGGTGGGCGTCGGCGGCACAAAGGGATCAAGCGCCGTGGTGTGGATAACCAGCACAATCAGTTCCAAAGGCTGGTCCAGCCCAAACACGCCGGCCTCGCGCAGCCTTTGGGCCACGTTGTTTTGCAGGGCCACCACACTGTTGTGCGAGGGGTTGGTGCCGGACCTGATCCAGACTTCTAGCTTGAGCGTTTCTTCGGCTTCTTCATCATCAGGCGCTAATACTTTCCAGCTATCCAGCGTGGCCGAGCCGGTCAGGTGGGAGACTTCCTGATTCAAGGCGCGCTGAATCTCGCGCTGCCGGGCTGCCTCTGTAAATGAGTCGAGAGAAAGCGTCCACAGCACCCAGCCCATCAGCAGCAGCAAAATAGCCGAGCTTAACACGCCGCCGCTAAAAACACCCAGCCGGCCCTGCCGGTTTAGTTTTGGCCTGAAGCCCAGCAGGAAAAAAACCAGGGCGCTGGCCGCGCTAATGGCTACCAGGTTGGTCAAAAAAAGAATCAACGCGCCCTGGGCAATATCACGGTTTAGCCAGGAAATGCCAATACCTACCGTGGCTAACGGCGGAACCAGCGCCGCCGCAATAGCCACCCCCGGCAGCGAGGCCGACATCTCTTTGCGGCAAATAGCATACGCCCCGGCCAGGCCGGAAATCAGGGCCACGCCCAAATCAAACAAGGTAGGAGCGGTTCGGCTTAGAATTTCGTTGGTGGGTTCCAAATCGGGCAAAATTAAGCCAACCAGCAGCCCCATGCCAATAGCCAGCAGCATGCCGCGCAAGGTGGCGCTGGCGGCTAACCCCAGCAGCTTGCCATCGGCTTGAATCATGCCCAGCCCCAGCCCTACAATCGCTGCCATCAGCGGCGCAACCAGCATGGCCCCAATAATCACCGCCGGGCTGTTCAGCAGCAGCCCCAGCGCGGCAATGCCGGCGGCCAGGCCAATCATCATGAAAAAATCTATTTTGGGCCGCGCCCCGCGCCGAATTTGCTTGTAAACTTCTACCCGTTCATCAAAAGCCAGCGTTGGCAAAAAGTGAGTGGCCTGCCACCACACCCGCCGGGTCAGGGAGCCAAAGCTGCCATCAAACTGTTTGACCAGCACGGTTGGGCCTTTATTTTGGGCGGCAATTTGCTGGGGAATGGCGCCAAATAAGAGCTGGCTAAAGACATTCTCGTTGGTAAAGCCCAACATGGTAATATCGCGCGTTTCGGCCTGGGCAAGCACGCCCTGAATAATGTTATCATCCCGAATAATTTTGATTTCAAAGCCGGGCGTGTCGGCCCAGGGCTGCGTAATTTCTTGTAACCAGCGGCGGCTCTCGGCCACGCTGGCCGCGTCGGCGTCGGCAGGCACTACGTATACTGAACAGATATGGGCCTGCTTTGGGGTGCTGAGGGCCAGATTCATTGCCAGTGGCGTGTTGGGGCCGCCGGCGGTTGGCACCAGCACCCGCATGGTTTCTTTTCTGATAAAAGCGTCATCCGGCCAGTTGGGGTTGGCCCTGACAACGGCCAGATTGCAGGTGGCTTGTTGAAGTACGTGATCGAGCGTGCTGCCCAGCAGATAACCGCGCTTGGGCGGCCCGCCACGCCAGCTCACCAGCAGCAGTTCCGGCGAAAGCTGCCGAACCTGCCGCAGAATTACTTTGGCCGGCGCTTCGCTTTGTATTACTTTGGTTTCAATGGGGATATCGGCCAGTAAAGCCGGAATCTCCAGCCAATCCGGGCGCTGCTCTGTTAGACGCACAATAACAAGGGTCAACCGGCCGGCGTTAGCCTTGGCCAGCAGATAGCCCAGATAGAGTAAAGGTTTAAAGTCATCCTTACCCCTGATGGCAGCCAATACGTGATATGATGAGGGTTGGGTTGTCATAAATTTATTTACGCGCTTGCCATTGACGTTTACACAGAAAGGAAGGTTGGGGGTTGGGAGATTAAATCTCATCCCCTAATAGCTGTGATTGTTTTAAGGTTATCCAATCCCGGTAGGGCGGCAGAGGATTTTGACTGAGTCAGGAATTGAGCCGGTAGAGTTCGGGGCGGCGGTCTTTGAAAACCGGAATTTTCTGACGCACGGCGGCCACCGTATCGGTTTCGATGGTGGCGGTGAGCAAAATTTCTGACTCGCCGGCTTCGACCACGGCGTTGCCCCAGGGGTCAACAATAACCGAGTGTCCACAAAAACTGTTGGCGGTATCGCTGCCCACCCGGTTAACAGCCACCATAAACATCTGGTTTTCTATGGCTCGCGCCCGAATCAGCGTGCGCCAGTGGGCCAGGCGGGGGTGGGGCCATTCGGCGGGCAGGTAGACCAGGCCGACCCCTTGCAGGGCGTAGGCGCGAAACATCTCGGCAAAGCGCAAATCGTAGCAAATAGCCAACCCCTGCTGACCCCACGGCGTTTCAACCATGGTGAGATGCTGGCCGGCGGCCAGGTATTGGTCTTCGTCCATCAGGCCAAACAGGTGAATTTTGCGGTAAAGGCCGGCCTGCCGGCCATGCGGGTCAAACATCAGGGCGGTGTTGGCCGGCTGTCCCTGCTCATTCAGAGCCATCATGGAGCCAAGAAGCCAGATGTTGTGCTTTTGGGCCAGTTTGCCAACGGCCTGAATAATTTCGGCGTGTTGGGCGGCCAGCGGTTCAAGGTTGGGCCAATCGTAGCCGGTGGTCCACATTTCTGGAAAAATGATGATGTCGGAGCCGCGCCGGGCGGCTTCGGCAGTCCAGGTTTCGGCTTTTTGCAGGTTAGCCTGGGGGTCGCCCAAGGCAATATCTATTTGCGCCAGCGAGATGGTTAGCTGCATGGAGAACTCCTCTGAGAATAGCAAATTGTCTAGACCTTTGAGGTTTTGAAAACCTCAAAGGTCTGCTCCTTTGTAAATAGCTGCTTGATTAACCTAACGGGACGCTTTGGGCCACGTTTCACGTTCTACGCTACGTAGTGGGTGGTAGGTGGAACATGTTTTTTTATTTATAAAAGTTGAACTGGGCTTCCAGCTTTTCTGCCTGGGCCAAATCTGGTTTGGCATCGAGTTTGGTTAAGGTTGTTTTGGCCTGGGCCAGATATTGGCGGGCCTGGTCTGTTGAGTCTGCCAGCCAGGCCAACTGGGCCAGCCACAGTCTGGTTCGGGCAACTTCATATTTGCTTTTCAGCCGGGTCAAGGTTTCTAAACTGCGTTGCAGGGCGGTTTCGGCCAGGGCCTGTTGGCCTCGCGTCAGATGAATTTGGCCTAGCATCCGACATGATTTACCCTCTTGCAGCGGATTACCCTGTTCAACAGCCAGGTCAATGGCGCGTTGGGTGTGGACCAGCGCCAGGTCAAATTTGCCGGTTTTCAGGTAAAACTCGCCCCAGCGACGCTCTAGTTCTGGCAGGTAATCATCGGCGCCAACTTCGGCAAAAATTGTCTGGCTGCGGCTTAAACTGCTTTGCGCTTCGGGCCACATTTCTTTAAAAATATACACCTGGGCCAGTTTACTAAGGGTTTTGGCTTCATCTTTGGCCATGCCAATCTGTTTCCAGATGGTGTAATTTTCTTCAAATAAAAATATGGCTTCATCCCATTCGCCGCGAGTTAAATGGATGAGCGCCAAATTATTATTGGCCCGGCTTTGGCCGTCGATATCGCCAATTTTTTCGGCAATTTCTAAACTTTTGCTAAAGGCGTGGCTGGCCTGTTCCCAATCGCCCTGATAAAAACAGGCCATACCCAAATTGATATAAGGGCTAATTTGTCCAGCGATGTCGTCAATTTCCTGATAAATCTGCACGCTCTCTTCGGCAAAGGGTACGGCTAAATCAAAATTGCCTCGCAGCAGCGAAATAGCGCTGAGGCGGGTATAAGCCTGGGCGGTGGTTTGCTGGGCTTCGCGGGTTTTTATTTGCGAAGCAATGGTCAAACTTTTTTGGCACCAGTCCATTGCTTTGTCTAACTTGCCCTGGTGGTCAAACGTTCTGGCCCCAATCAGGTAGATGCGAGCGGCCTCGTTGCTTTGCTCGTCGCCATTTAAAAAATTCAAACCTTTTTCAACCCATTCCAGCGCAGTATCATACTCGCTGCGGCGCTCGTAAACTTCGGCTATCTGGCAGGCCAGGCCGGCCAGATGATGAGAACGGCCCACCAATAACGTTTCTGCCTGGACATGTTGCAGTGCCGCCTGATAATGCTGAAGCGCATCATCATAACGCCCTATCAGGGTCAGCACCTCGCCCAGGTAGCGGTGAACCGGCAGCCGCAAACGCTGGAATGGAGCAACTTCTTCGGGGGGGAGCTGGTCGAGCATTTCAAGGGTGCGATTGTACCAGAGCAGGGCCGATTCGTTAGCGTGGGCCGATTGGGCCTGTCGAGCGGCCTGAATGCTGTAGACCAGGGCCTTTTCAAATTCATCGGCCTCGCTAAAGTGGTAGGCCAGTTGCTCGGCAATGCGCTTGGGTTCGGGCATGGCCAGGCGGGCCAGGGCCTCGCCGGCTTGATGGTGCAGCATACGGCGGCGCAGCGTGCCCATATCGGTGTAGAGAACATGTTGAATTTCGGGGTGTTTAAAGTGCAGCAGCGCCCCGTCGGAAGCTGAAGCCTCTTGTAATAATTGACGCTCCAGCGCCACGTCGAGATGCTCCAGCACCTCCCATTCCGAGAGGCCACTCATGGCCTGCAGCTCTTCAAATCTAAAAGTTTGGCCCAGCACGGCGGCCTGCCGCAGCAGGGTTTGGGTATCGGGGCTAAGGTAGTGAATGCGCCGCCAGACGGCCTCGCGCACGCTGCGGGGCAATCGCACTTCGTCAATTTGCGGAAAGTGCGACTCGCCTTCCTGCAAAATAATCAACCCGTCGTCAACCAGGGCTTTGGCTACTTCTTCAACATAAAAGGGGTTGCCTTCGGTGTGCTGGTAAATTTTTTCGGCCAGCGCCCTGGGCGCGGGTTGTCCCCAAATGTGAGTTAATATTTCATTTACGCCAGGCAGGTCGAGCCGGTCCAGGGTGATTTGTCGATACATGGGGTAGCGACTCACATGGCGCAGCAAGTCTCGCAGGGGGTGGCCGCGGTCCAGCTCTTCGATTCGATAGGTGCAGATAATCATCAGGGCCATCGAGGCCATGTGGTGGCTGAGGTATCGCAGCAAATCCAGGCTACTCTGGTCGGCCCATTGCATGTCATCTAAAATGAGCAGCCAGGGCCTTTCTTGAGTGGCGCGCTTGATAAAGTGGGTTAAATTGCTCATCAGGCGCAACTGCTCCTGTTTTGGTTCCAGCGGGGGTGGTTCTGGCAGGTTGGGCAGCGCCTGTCGAATTTCTGGCAGCAGCCGGAAGAAATTGCCAATCAGATGCTGGGCTTCATCGTCAAACAACTCTGGCGGCACTAATGAAAAATAGGTGCGTAGGGCCTCGATAAAAGGGTGGTAAACGGGGCTGCCTTCCGGCTCTACGCAACGCCCTACCAGCAATGCCGGCGGTTCAAACTGAAGGGCGGCCTGATGCGCCAGCGTGGTTTTGCCAATGCCCGGCTCGCCGGTAATGAAAACCAGTTGGCCGCGCCCGGCCAGCGACTCTTCCCAACAAACTTGCAGCACCTTCAATTGCTCTTCGCGGCCAATCAGGGGGCCTTCACGCTGCTGCCGGGTATCGCCCACATTGACAATTAGGCTGCTGGAGACGCGTCGCGCCTGTTCGGCGCTGGCGTAACGGGCGTTGGGGTTTTTGACCAGCAGTTTGAGAATTAAATGCTCCAGCGAAGGTGAAATGTGCGGGGTAAAGTTGCGCGGCGGATGGGGCGCCTCGTGCAGATGGGCATGCATCACCTCTTTATCGGTTCCTTGAAACGGCAGCCGCTGGGCGAACATTTGGTACAAAATAACCCCCAGAGCGTACAGGTCGGTGCGGGCATCAAGGGCTTGCCCCAAAATTTGTTCTGGAGCCAGATAGGCAGCGGTCAGGTGCAAAATAGGGGCATTTTGTAAATTGCGCCCCTCTTCCAGCCGGCCCAGGCCAATATCACTCAGTTTAGCGCCGTACTCGGTAATAAAAACATTTTGGGGTTTCAAATCGCCGTGAGTGATGCCCCGGCTGTGAATATATTCCAGAGCCAGGGTTATATCCAGGGCAATGTCAAGGGCCTGGTCGGCCGATAGATACGGGCTGCCGCCGGTTAAAAGCTCATCCAGCGTCGGTTCGTCCATTAACTCTTCTACAATAAAGGCAATATCACCATCGCGGTCAACATCGTAAATTTTTACCAGGCTCCGGTGTTCCAGGCTAATAAGTTGCTGCGCCTGGCGCATAATACGGTCGATGGTTTCTACGCTAAAGGCGGGCGATAGCACCTTTAAGGCCACCGGTCGATTATGTTTGGTATCAATGGCTTTAACCACCGTCCCTAGCTGACCACTGCCAATTTTCTTTTCAATTTGATAACGCCCGGCAATGAGCTGGCCGGGTAAATTTAGCGCCTTGCGCGCCCTCAGGGCCGATAGCGCCACATCTACCGAAGGATAAATGGCAAAAAAATCTTCGTAGCCGCCCAGTTTAATCACCCGCAGCGCGCTATCCGAGGGGCCGGCCAGCACAATGGGCGCGTTTTCACCCTCGCGGCGCAGGGCAACCAGCAATTTGAGGCTGGCTGTGGTGAGCGTCTCCACTTGCGACAGGTCGATAATTGAGCCGGAGTAGCTGCCCTGCTCGCTTAAGCTGGAGAGTTGCTGCACCAGCCGGTCTACGCCACGTTCATCAAAAACGCTGGTGGGGGTGAGTACGGCGGTTTCCTGGTCGGGCATTAATTGCAGTTCAACCGCGCCGGGCGGGGTCAGGTCCAGGGTCAGGCCCTCGTAGGCCACCAATATCTCACAAATGGGGCGGGTGGGGTCTTGGGCCTGGTAGGCAATGGCGGTGGATTGGATCTCTAGCAGTTGGGCGTCGGAGTAGGTGGGGTCGTGATGAAACAGAATCAGGCGTTTGACTCGCGCGGCGCGGGCCAGGTCTACCCCAATCATGGCCGAGCTGTGGCCCCAATCTACCTTGAGCCAGGCTTCTTTCAGGGTGTATTGGGCGTCGAAGATGAGGGCGTCGGCGTTGCGAAAAAATTCAATGTGGGGTTGCACGCTGGCATCATCTAGCTGTTTGTATTCGGCATCGCTGGCGTAAACAAACACGCTGTGCTCATCTTCAAAACGGTAGCTGTAGGCATCGCCGGGGTGGGGGTTGAGAATAGAGTTGAGCCGTATTTTGCCAATATTAAACGGCTGACCGGCTTTGAGCGGCACAAATTGAATGTCGGCCTGCATATACTCAAGCGGAACGGGGAAATTGAGCGAGCGCTGCTGGTCTTTAAGCGCCTGGCGCATATTGTGGATACTGTAAATAAAGAGGCGATTACCGGACACAAAGGCGGGCCGGAAAAAGGGAAATCCCTGAACATGGTCCCAGTGAGCGTGGCTGAAAAGCAGGTGAATAGTGCCCTGGCCACGACCACAAGGGCCTTTCATTAACTCCAGCCCCAGGTCTCGAATACCGGAGCCGGCGTCGATAATGATGGTTTCATTGCCTGATTGGACTTCTATGCAAGAGGTATTGCCGCCGGCAGTTCCACGAATCAGAAACGGCAGTTCGCTGATATGGTCCCAAACGGCTTCAACATCATGGGTGTCAATGTTGGGCATGCCATAGATGGCGTGAAAAATTTTGTCTTCTATTTCTTCGGGTTTAAGTGGAGCGGGGACGGAGCCGCGCGTGCCCCAGATTCGTATTTTCATAGTGGCATTGATACATTACACTAGATTTGTGACAAGTATACCACATTTCTTATATCCTGGTGAGCAGGTTTTCAAGATATGTATTGCTGACCCGCTTTGTTTGCTGCACAGCGCGTCGTTTGGCCAGCCATTTGGGCAAACCCACCAGCCCGGCCAGTTGACCCCGCAGCCGCGCTCTGGCGGCCTGGCCGCGCCAGGCTTGCAACGCATCAAGGGCAATTTTAAGTTGAGCGATGATTATTTTGTGCCCGTAGCGTCTAAAAAGAAATCCGGGCAAATTTTTGGCCAGCACAAAAATGGTGTTGCGGCCGGTGTAGTAACTGGCAATTACCCCGCCGCCGGTGGCGCTAAGATGATGGTAAACAATCGCCTGCGGGGCAAATACGGCTTTGTAGCCGGCCAACTGCGCCCGCCAATTCAGGTCAACATCTTCCAGATACATGAACAGTTCTTCATCAAAGTAGCCAATATCGGCCAGCATGGCCCGGCGATAGGCGACCGCGCCGCCGCAGCCGCCAAAAATATAGATGTCGTTATCAAACTGGCCCTCATCTTTTTGCCACACCCCCCGGTTAAGGGGCAGGCCGTTGGTGCCAAACCCATCGCCGGCCGAGTGGAGCCGGTCCGGTTGGTCAAACAGCAACATTTTGCTGGCGGCCATGCCGGCCTCGGGGTGGGCGTTGAGCGCGTTGGCCAGGGCTTGCGCCCAGTTGGGGGCTACTTCGGTATCGTTGTTGAGGGGGATGATGATGTCGCCCCGCGCCTGCTCGATGCCCCGGTTGATGGCTCCGGTCAGGCCCAGGTTGCGGCCCAGTTCTATAATTTTTATTTCGGGAAAGTTGCGCCGGGTCAGGTCAAGCGACTCGTCGCTGGAGCCGTTATCAACCAGCAAAATTTCAAGGGGGCGATAGCTTTGGGCGCGCAAGGCGTTGAAGCAGGGGGCCAAATAACGCGCCCCGTTGTAGTTGGGGATAATAATGGAGAGGAGGGGGTTAGCCGTCATTCCATGGTTCTTTAGTTTATGACGCCGCTCTCAAAATAGGCTTTGAGCGCCTCTTGCCAGGGCCGCAATTCGATGCCCAGTTCTGCCCCGCGCATATTGGCCAGCGGGGTGAAGGGCGGCACGGTTGAGGCCCGCTGAAATTCGGCCAGGGTGATAGGCTCGATGGGAATATCTTCCCGGCCACTTAGCCGCAAAATCTCTTTGGCAAAATCAAAGCGGGAGCAGTAACCGGAATTGACAAAGTGGTAAATACCGTACTCGTGGGTTTTGACCAGTTGGGCCACGGCCTGGGCTAAATCTACGGTGTAGGTTGGGTTACTGATTTCATCGGTGACAACACGTAGCTGGCCATGCTTGTCGGCGGCGGCAATAATTTTGGCCGGAAATTTGTTGCCGCCCCCGTACAGCCAGGCCGTGCGAACCACATAAAGCCCTTCGTGGCGCAGGTAGTGGGCGGTCATTTGCTCGCCGGCCCGTTTGGAACTGCCATAGGGGTTAACCGGTTGGGGTTTATCTTCTTCGGTATAGGGCCGGCCGGCGCGGCCATCAAACACCTCGTTGGTTGAAATGTAAACCATTTCGGCATTGCAGCGCAGGCAGGCGTGGGCCACGTTTTGAGCGCCAAAGGCGTTCACGCTAAACGCGGCGTCGGGGTCTTTGGCGCAGCCGTCAACATCGGTCATGGCGGCGGCGTGAATTACCAACTCCGGGCGCAGGTCTGATAATTGTTGCACAATGGCGTGGTCTTTTACATCCAGGCGGGGGGTGTCGAGCACATCAAAATTTTGTTGGTAGAATATTTTTTGTAGCGCCTGCCCCAGTTGGCCGGTGGCTCCGGTAATTATCACTCGCATAGGGTTATCCTTATAAATGTAATCCCGGCAGCGCGTCCGGCTCGGGTTTGGGTTGACTTTCATCCAGGTAACGGCGCGCCCGGTTGACCAGCAGGTTCAAGAGCATAATGGGCCAGGGCAGTATTAGCCCCAGTATGGCCGCAGCCCTTGCCTCGTGCAGGCTGGTGATTTGCCAAAAAAGGGAGCCAACCGGCGGTAAGTGCCAACTTATCACAAATCCGTTCTGCCAAAATGCCCAAAACAGGGGCAGGCCAAAAGCAAACGTTACCAGCACGCTAAAGCCATAGCCGGCGCCCAGCAAGCTTGCCCAATCTTTTTCATTGGATAACATCAGCACAACCAGCATTAGCCCGCCGCCGGCCAGCAGGCTTACAGCCGTACGCCGGGTGATATCAAACGGCAGGTCCGCCAGATTATTCAGGGAGCTAATAGAGTAGCTGTAGCCTTGAATTTGATAAAGAATATGATAGAGTCCTAAAGTAATACCAGCGGCAACAATAATCAACCCGGCGTAAGCTCCCCGACGCCGCCACAGGGTAATAGTTAAGATTGACAAGGCCAGCAAAGCAACCAGTAAACGCGGCCATTGCTCTGCCCGCAAGCGGTTGTGCCGGGCGGTTGTCATTAACGTGTCGGCCTGCTGCTGGGTAAGCCGGGCCAGTTGAAATGCGCCGTCGATATTATTTTGGGTAAGCGTGTTACCGGCCTGATTCAAATCGGCAATTAAGGTTTCCGGCGCGGCAGAGCTTGGCGCAATTTGGGTTAAATAAGTCTGGGCCAGTTCTACCCGCTGTTGCGACAACATCAGTTGAGCGATGGTTCTGTTTTTATTGCTGAGACGAAGCATTTCAAACAAAATTCGGCCCTGCGCCGCCCCCGGCTGCGCCAGCCCCAGCAGCGTTGTTACGGTAGGAGCAATATCGGTTTGGTCAACGTCGCTGTAGTTGCCGGGGGTAATGGCGGCGCCTAACATAATCAGCGGCTGCCAGATAACTTCTACTTCGTCGCCGCCGTGCCCGCCGCCGGCAATGTGCCCGTGGTCGCTCACAATCAGCAAGACCTGACGATTAAAATCTACCGCCCGGCTAATCCGGTCCAGGTGGGCATCAACTCTGGCCGCTGCCTGTCGATAAGCGTTACCCGCTGTGCCCCCCTGAGAGGCGGCTGCAACATCAAGCTGGGTTAAATGAATCAACATCAAATCGGGGGGCGTGGTTTTTAACACGGTCAGGGCCGCATCGACAATCATCTGGTCGGCCTCTGGGCCGGCGGCGTTAATAAAAAAGGTGTCATCCAGATGGTTGCGCGGAATCAGTCGCTGCCAATCGGCGGTACCCAGCAGCGCAGTATTAAGTTGGGCCTGATGAGCCTGGGCAAAAATGGTATCGACCTCTACCAGCGATAGCGCCTCTACGGGCAGGTCAACCGGCGGGGCGGTGTTGGTTTCGGGGGGCGCGCCGCTAATTAAGGTTATGCGAGAACTTTGCGAATAGGTTGGCGGAAAACTACGCACCGCAGCGTTAGCGCCGGTTTGAACCAGGCGCGAATAGGTTGGCAAATTGAGCGTTTGGGCAGAATCGTAACCCAAACCGCTTACCAGTACCACAACCACCTGAGCCATTTGCGGCAGCAAGGCAGATTGGCCGGTCAACTCTGCGTTTTGCAATGGTGAGCGATAATTTTGAATTGAGCGATTAAATGCGCCAATCCAGATGCTGGTTCCAATAATAACCACAGCCAGCAACAGAACGCTCAAAAAAATGGATAAATATTTAGGCATAATTGGCAGATTATACCAGTTTTTTCTAAAAGCCTAAAAATAGGGGCTTCTGGCTGGGCGACTGATTTTTGGAGATTCATGAAAATGGTGTAACATGTACCTTTGCGCAAGAACCATTGCCATAATTGTTGAATTTGGGAAATTCAATAATATAGTTTGGCAATTAATTATTATAAAGAGAGACGAAGGAGAGGTAATTTCTAAATTTCCCTCTAGCTGAGGGAGAATGGGAACAGTTTTATGGTGGAAGCAAAAATAGAGGAACTGGAACGTCGTTATCAAAAGCTGGTTTATGATTTTCAAACCGGCAGATTTGATGAGTCGACATTTGTTTCAGAAGTAGACAAACTGCAATTTCAGGATGATTGGGGCCGCTACTGGATGCTAGGCTCTCAAAGCGGCGCCTGGCACTACTACGATGGCCGCGATTGGCATCAGGCCGACCCGCGCGACCGGGAGAAACTGCCTTTTATGGATGACCAGGGCCGCTACTGGCAAAAAGGAGCCAAAAGCGGCGATTGGTATTATTACCAGCCCGAAACCGGGGAATGGGTAAAACCGGGGCAGGATGACCCCCGCGCCCCCTCGTCGCTGCAAAGTAAACAGCAACAAACTTCGGCAGGCGCAGCAACCCAGGCCGGCTACGGCTATCAGCCGCCCCAACAACAGGCCGCCGACTCCTCCGGTCAATTTGAAGCCCAATTATTTCAAGATGACGAAGGCAGATATTGGACCATTGGCGCAAAAACCGGCCAGTGGTATTTTTACGACGAAAATGGCTGGCATCCTGCTCATGAATTTCAGGCCGGCGGGATGCAAACCGACCCATATCAGGCCGCGCCTGCTTACCCGCCTCCACAACAAACCGCCCCTTACTATCAGCAACCACCTTACCAGCCACCGGCGCAAGGCTATTCGGCGCCCCCCCCACAACCTGCTCAATGGCAAACCGGCCCTTCACCTGCGGCTACCCCAGGCGACCAACCTACACCACCCCAGGGCGCTCCCCAGGGAGGAACCTGGTATTATCACGATGGCAAGCAATGGCTCAAATACTCAACCGGCGAACCGGCCGAAGATGTTCCGCCAGACCCGCCGGTTATTTTGGAACACGAGGTTGAGTCGCCCAGGGCCAAAAAAGCCAAACCCAAAGTTGAAAGCGAACCCGCAGTTGCCGAATTTTTTGAGGATGACGAGCCGCCGGTCGAAGTGGTCGATATAGAGGTTATCACCGTATTTGAGGCCGAACCCGACGTTCAGGAAGATGAACTCGAACCCGAACCGGCCCCAAAATCAAAACCTGCGCCAAGAGTTAAGCGGGCTGCGGAACCTACTGAAGAGGTGGTCACAAGCAGCGTCGCGCCCAGAATAGACGAGTACATTCCCCGGAGAACCCGGCCCATGGGCGAGCCGCCGGCTGAAAAAAGCAAAGCCCGGCCCGAGCCAGAGCCGGAGCCAGAACTGGAAGCGGAAACCCCGGCAAAACGGCGCACCCCTTCCGATACGGCCCAACCGGTTCAACCTCGCCGGCGGGCGACGCCGCATGAGCCAACCATCATCATCCCCACCGGCTCAACGGCATCGAGTATCTCGTCGCCTTCAACCACCCGGGCCAGAATGCCCACCAAACCGGTGCGGCCAGAACCCCGGCGCGCTCACGATGACACCATGCCCATGGAGCCGGTGCCGCTCACAGGCCGCCCCGCAGCCGGGCCGTCGCCCGAACCCGCCCGCCACCGGCAGGTTACTCAACAACTGCCCAAAATTACCACCACCCCGGCGGCCCGCTCCGATACCAGCCAGCAGCTTCGGGTTGCTCAACGCGCCCGCCAGCCTACCCAGGAAAATGTCATCTCAAAACCGGCTCCTGGCCCGGCCACCCAACCGGCCGAAACCGAAGAAAAAGGCTACACCTTTGGCGACGTGCTGCGTTCATTTCCCAGCACCCTGTGGACATTGGCCATTGGGGTGGTAGTTCTGGTGATATTTGCTTTTGTCTTTATCGCTTTTTCTGTGTTTAGCGGGGGACTATTTGACAGCGGCGTTGCGGCGGTGCAGAGTCCAACCCCTACGCTGGATACCGGCATTGCGCCCGATACTACGCCCACCCCCGGCCCCACCCCTACCGACGTTGGCCCGGTCGATACACCCGCGCCGCTTTCGATGGTAATGTTTAGCAGCCCCGATTTAGGTTTTACCCTGGAATATCCTGAAGTTTGGCAAACCACAGAAACCGCCCAGCAGGCCATCTTCTCCCCCTCGGCCGAAGGACTAGACCCTAACGCGCTTAACGATACCGGTATGCGCATTGGTATAACAACCGAAGTTACAAATATTGCCGACCTGCTGGCAACCATCCTCTCTAACTTTCCTGCCAACGCCGAAACATTGAACGACGGCACCATCAGCATTGCTTCGCAAACCTGGACCTCTACCCAAATTCAGTTTGAAGATAACAACCTGGGCGGGCAGGGCATTGCCACTATCGCCGTTACCAACAAAGATGGCAACGGTTACTTTTTGGTTGCCCTGGCCCCTGCCGGCGAGTGGAACATGGTGCAACCTGTTTTTCAAGAAATGATCAACAGCTTTCGCTTTGGCGCAGAAACCGTTATCGCTCAGCAACCTGCCCTGGACGCCACTCCTCCGGCAGGCAGCGCCGGCGGTTCAACCGGCCAATCCGGGGCAACTCCCGCCGCCCCCCCAACCCCGGAAACCACCGCCACCCCGGAAACCGACCTAAAGCCGGTGATCTACCAGATTCAATCGGGCGACACCCTGCTGGGCATTGCCAACAGCTTTGGCGTTGATGTTGACCTGCTGGCATCTGAAAATGGCATTACCGACCCCACCGGGCTGCGGATTGGCCAGGAGTTAACCATCCCCTTTACCGCCGAACAACTGGCCGAATATTACGCCGGCGGCGGTACGACCGCCGCCTCGAGCGGCAGTAGCGATGCGGTTGCCTCACAAAATGCGCCCGATGCCGCAACGTCAGACTCAGCGCCGGCGGAGCCTGCGCCGGCCGCAGCGCCAGCCGAAGCCACCCAAGAGCCAACCGCCGAACCGGCGCCTCCGGCCGCCGCCCTGAGCGGTAAAATCATCTACCCGGCCTATAATCCCGGCACCCAAACCTTTGATTTGTGGCTGGTTGATGTGGCTTCGGGCGAGCAAAACGGCTTTTTAAGCAATGCCAGCCAGCCGGCCTTTAGCAAAGATGGCAATTTGCTGGCTTACCGTTCGTGGGATTTGGGCACGCGAGGTATTTTCTTTAAAGATTTTGTAGGCGGACGGGGCGGCATTGTCACCCGCTTTGTAGAAGATGGCATGCCCACCTGGGCGCCCGATGGCTTTACCTTTGCCTTTGCCAGCCGTAAAGAAGGCGACCGCGTACCGCGCATCTACATCGGCAACCAGTTAGGCGAGCAGCCCATTGGCCTGAGTTTTCAGGGTGAATATCCGGCCACCATGCCCGATGGCCGGCTGGTGGTAAAAGGTTGTACGCCTACCGGAGATTGCGGCATTTTTGTCATGGGGCCTCGGGGCGGCGGCGAAGTAAAAATTGCCGACGACCCTTCGGACACCGCGCCGGCCCCCTCGCCCGATGGCAGCAAAATTGCGTTTATGTCTAACGCTAGGGGCGGCGCCAACAATTGGGAAATTTGGCTGATGAATGCCGACGGGTCAAACCCCAAACGGCTCACTGAAAACAACAACAATGATGGCCTGCCGACCTGGTCGCCCGATGGTCAGAGCATTGCCTTTGCCTCGGACAGAGGCGGCGTTTGGGCCATTTGGGTGATGAACGCCGACGGCAGCAATCAGCGCAAACTGATTGATATGAAAGGCTCCCCCGACGGCATTGTGCTCCGCGATGAACCCAACTCAAAAGGCTGGCTGGAAGAGCGTATCTCCTGGGCGCCCTAAATAGCCATAAAAGGCTCATTGACGGGCTATAGCAGCAATGTTATAATGACACACACTCGCTAAAAATTAGACCTGACAGACCATGACCTGTCAGGTCTAAAATTACATAAAGGCTAAATCAGGTAAACATAGTATGGCAAGTTTAGTTGGCAGAACCCTGGGCAAATATCGCGTGGTTGCCCGACTTGGCCGTGGCGGCATGGCCGAGGTGTACAAAGCCTATCAACCTGGCCTGGACCGGTATGTAGGGATTAAAGTATTGCACGGGCATCTGGTTGATGACCAGGATTTCATTGGACGCTTTGAGCGCGAAGCGCTGGCTATTGGTAAACTCCGGCACCCCAGCATTGTGCAGGCGGTTGATTTTGACCGCGAGGGTGAAACTTACTTTATGGCTATGGAGTTTATTAACGGCCCCACCCTCAAAGATGAAATGAAGGCCCGAAAAGAGGCAAACAAGCCCTTTACGCTCAAAGAAGTCTCGTTAATTTTTTCAGCGTTGTGCAGCGCCATTGACTATGCCCACTCACGCGGCATGGTTCACCGTGATATCAAGCCGGCTAACGTAATGATTAACGAAGAAGGGCAGGTGGTTTTAACCGACTTTGGCATTGCCCGGATTATGGGCGCTACCCAATATACCCAAACCGGCGCTCTGTCTGGCACGCCAGCCTACATGTCGCCAGAACAGGGCCAGGGTGAACGCGGCGACGAACGCAGCGATATCTACTCGCTGGGGGTGATGCTGTACGAGATGGTCACCGGCATAGTGCCTTACGATGCCGACACCCCCTTTGCCGTCATCATGAAGCATATCAGCGAACCCCTGCCCATGCCCTCAACCATCAACCCCAATGTGCCAGAGGCAGTCGAGCGGGTCATCTTAAAGGCCATGAGCAAAAACCCGGATGACCGTTACCAAACCGCCGGAGAGATGGCTATTGCTTTACGGAGCGCGGCGGGGGTATCGCCCGATGAAAACCTGCAAAACTCTCCGCTGACAACCATTTCTCCGCCGCCCCAAATTGAAGAAATTGAACACTCCACCGGCCTAATTAGCGCCGAAGAACGCACCTACAGCCCCCCCAGCCCGGATGGCGGGGCAACCGTTTTATCGCCGGGCAGCGGGGCCACGACCATAACCGGCGCCGGAAAATCACAAACAATGCTGCCAATATTTATTGGCGCAGGCGCGATAGTGGCCGTTTTAATTGTGGGGGGCATTATTGCCTCGGTGGTGTGGGGTAATGCCTCCAGCGAGCAGGAGCAGGCGGAGCGTGTTACCGAAACAGCGGCGGCGATAGCCGCAATAACCACCGCCACCGCCGAGCAGCAGGCAAGCGTCAACGCGCAACTTGCCGCCGAAAGAACCGCCGAAGCCGCTACGGCTGAATTTTTAGCCCCCACCCAAACCGCCGCAGCCGCTACCGCAGCCGCCGAACAATCTGCCGCTACCGAAGTTGCCCAGGCCACCAGAGATGCGGCCCTGGTTGGCGGTCTGTTGGCTACCGTGCAGGCGGCCACCGCCGAAGCCCAGGGCACGGCTCAGGCGGCTACGGCCGAAGCAATTGCCAGCTTTACCGACACGCCCACCCCCACAGCCACCCCGGTTCCTACCGACACGTCCACCCCCGCCCCGGTAGTGGTGGTTCCAACCAATACGCCCACCCCGGCCGTGCCAACCGATACTCCCACGCCGGAACGCCCGCCCATTCCCGGCGGCAGGCTGGCCTTTCCCGTAGATGATGGCGGCGGTAAATACGACGTGTATGTTGTTTCGATGCCCGATGGCAGCCCGATTAACATTATCAAAGGGGCCAGACAGCCCAATTTCAGAAGCGATGGGCAAAAGCTACTGGTTAACGGCGAAGGGGGCGGTTTTGGCGAAAATGTGTGGGAAGCCAGCGCAGCAGGGGCAATTGAAAGGCCGGTGAGCGGCTCTCCCAGCGACCTGTTTCCATTTTACAAAAACGATGGCACCACACTGGTTTTTAGCAACCCGCAGTTAGCGTTTGGCTCTCAGGGGTATCAGTCGTATCTGTTTGTCCAATGCTCGCTGAGGCCGCCCAACCAAGAGAGCGATAAATGCGCCGCCGTAGCCGATTTTCTGGTGATTGTTCCGGCCGGCGGCCTGGGTGATATTATCGGTTCGCATCCGGTTTGGACATTTCCCGGCGACAGGATTGCCTACAAAGGTTGCAACACCTGGGCCGGCGGCGGTCGTTGCGGCATGTATATTGTCGGTTCCTGGGCTACCAAACGCACCAGTAACGGCGAAACTCCGCAACTGCTGGTTGATGGCAGCAGCGTAACCCCCACCGATGCCAAGGCAGGGTTGATTACCTTTATGTCGCGAGAGTCTGGCGATTGGGAAGTGTACGTAATGCCGGAAAGCGGCGGCCAGCCGGTTAATGTGTCAAACAGCCCCGGTTCTCAAGATGGGGTAGGTACGCTTTCGGCAGATGGAAACTGGGTGGCTTTTGCCTCTAACCGCGAAGGGGCCTGGGCGGTTTATGCGGCGCCCACCAGCGGCGGGCAGGTAGTAAAACTGTTCGATTTTCCCAAAGCCAACCCCTGGGGCGCTGGCGACCGGGAATGGAGCAACGAGCGAATGTCGTGGGGGCCGTAAATTTGTAACTGTGCAAATCTTTGCAGACAAAAAAGGACTTTTACCCCGCCGGTAGAAGTCCTTTTTATTTTCAAATGATATCAGGTAAAAATTTTGGCAATTTTAGCGGCGGCCTGGCGCATCGACAGCGACAACACCCCTAATTTTTCATCTGAGGGAACCGACACCACCAAAACAGTGCGCCTGCCGGCCCGCATAACCACGGTAGTGCGCCGTTCGCCCTCCAGCACCACCCGGTTCAGGCGTCCCTGCTGCAACTGCTGGCTGAATTCTTTGGCGGTATCCATTAAATTAGAGGCCACCAGCGACACGTCATCATCATGTTGATGGGGAATGCCTGAGGCAACCTTTAGGCCGTCATCGCTGACTACAATGGTGCTGATGATGTTGGGGTTGTGAACCACCAGTTCATCCAGCACCTCTTTTAAGAGTTGGTGGTTGTCTTTTGTTGTGTTATCGGCCATCAATTGTATTCGCCCTCAAGAATCTCGCTAATTTTTTTGGCGCTCTGCTGCAAGGCATACAGGGCCAGACCCATTTTGGCTTCTCGCCCCACCATAACCGCCACGGAGGCGCGTCTATTGGCCGGAACAACCAGCATACCGCCATCATTGCCTTCAATCAACAGGCGCAGCATTTCACCCTGAGCCAGCCGGGAGAGGGTTCGCTCGCCCAAGGCAATCAGGGTAGCGGCCATAGCCGCCACCTGGGGGCTGCTGGTTGGCCCTTCTTCGTCCATGTCGCTTTCGTGGGGGGTGTAGGCCGCTACCACAAAACCTTCAATACTAACAATCACGGCCCCTTGAACGCCATGTAATTTAGAGCACAATTCTTTGAGTGCGGCTTCCAGCAGGTCGGTTCTATAAACTTGAGCCATTGATTTATCGCGCCTTTGTTACAATCTGTTTGGTAATGAGTTGGGCTAATCGGCCAACTGTTAATAGTATAAATAATTTATCCATCCTTGCCAACAGAGACCGGCGTTTGATAAGGTTTAATCAATTGAATCAAATTTTCTAATACCATGGGGTGCCCTGCCAGGATAGGGCCTTGACACATAGTTTGGCCCCGGCTTAAAACCTGGGACAGGGAGAGGGGCGCGCCATCCAGGTAAACGGCCTGCCCTCCGGCGGCGCTTAAAATAGCGTGCGCGCCGGCAATATCCCACACGTTTACTTTGCGGTGTAAAGCCGCCACCGACACCCCGCTGGCCACAAAAACATGATGCGTAGCCACCGCGCCAAGCGCGCGCAAGCGCCGAAATTGGATATCAAAGTAACGGTGCGCTCCCGACGGCACGGCTATAAAGGAGTCGTTATCCCAGGTTGTGGCTAACAATCCCTTTAAAGGGCGCCGGTTCCAAAAGGGATGGCCGTTGTCATCGGTGTAGTAAATATCGTTGGTGACAGGCAGATAAACCACGCCGCGATAAGGTTCTCCATTTTTGAGCAGGCCAATACTAATGCACCATAACGGCACGCCGTTGATAAAAACTCGCGTGCCGTCAATCGGGTCAACCGCCCATAAAAATTCCTTGTTCTGCCAGTTTCCTACGGACTCTTCGGCAATAATATCATAATCATAGGCGGAGCTGGCTTGTTGAATTCTATCGAGCAGAAAATTTTCAACTACTCTATCAGCTTCGGTAACGGGGCTATGATCACTTTTTTGATGTTTGAGAAGTTGGGTCTGATAATACTTTAAGGCAATTGCCCCGGCTTCAATAACCCAATTTCTCACCCTGGCAAATTCAAAGAGATGCGTCAATTTTGGTTTGAGTCCATCGTTAATTTTTTAGAGGTATCAACCTGACACTCTCATTATAGCTTATTGAATTTGGCGGGGCAATAGGAGGAGAGGGTTTGTTGTAATTTTGGCAAGTAAGCCGTAAGGCACAAACAGGTACCCCCGCATAAGACGGGTAAACGAAAATTCTGATAGATTTTTAAGGGGACCAGATGAATGTGCCGGCCTCGCTGCGAGGGCTAAGGGGTAAATCCAAACTGTTGGGCGAAGGGGCAGTGCCATCTTTTCTAACCGTAACCCACCAATAAAACCGGTCGTTGCCGGCCTGGCCTACCCCAATACTTTCGCTTTCAATTTTGACCCGCGAGTCGCGGGTGCGCATGCTGCCGGTGTATTGGGGCTGCTCGGCAAACAGATGCATGATGGTCAAATCATAGTATTCGTCCGGGGCCAACTCGCCAATTGGTTCCCACTCCAAAAAAACTTCGGCAAACTTACCGCTAAAAATGGTATCATCTGCCGGGGCAATAAGTTGAGGTTTGCTGTATTTAATCCGCACCGGCGGCGGGCCGGGGGTAGGAGAGTCAGCCGGCGTTGCGGCAGGCGTGGCCTGGGCCGTGCCGCTGCTGCTAATGGCCGTGGGTTCAGGTTCTGTTGTTGATTGAGCCGGCGGGCGCTGGGTAAAGGAAAGTAACAATTCGGCCCGCAGGGTTTGGGCCTGGCTGGGGTCATCCACATTAAGCGCCAGCGCGGCCTCATAATCGCCCAGCGCGGCGGCAATGGCCGAGGGGTCAGTTTGGCGAAACTGGGCGCGCTCCAAATAGGCGTTATACAACATATTTTTGGCGTTTTTGTTGGCATAATTGGGGTCAGCGGCCACAATTGGGGTTAGCAGTGGAATCAGGGCATCGAAATTATGGGGGGGGGTGTTAAGGGCTTGCAGGTAGCCCCGCGCGCGCTCGGCCTGTTCTTTCAAGTCGGTTCTGCGGGGACACTCTACCACGCCAGCTTCAAAATCAGATAGGGCAGTTTCTATAATTTCTTTTTCTTCATCGCCCGGCCCGATGTTGGCAATATTTTCCAGCCCCCGACCAACGTAGGCATCGCAAAACAGCGAGGCTACTCTGGCGCGCTCATATTCTGGATTGGCGGCGCGCAATTGTTTGAGCGCATCAATTGCTTCGCTCCACAAGGCCAGTTCCAGCGAGTCTTGAGCGTCTTCCAAGGCCTGGGCCAGGGGATTTTCTACCGGCACTGCCGTGGCAACAAGAATGGTGGGCATGGGGGTGGGGGTAGCCATTAATTCTCGTTTTAACACGGCAGCATCGGCGTAATCCGGGTCTTCGATAAGAATTTGATCAAGTCTGGCCAGCGCCTCTTGATGGTTGCCCTGTTGAATAGCCAGTTGGGCTTCTTCATAAAGTATTTTCAACCGATCTTTTGTATCGTCATCACCGGCGGCCTGGTTGCTGGGGCCAAAGGCAAAAAACAAAAAAACAATGGCAATCAAACCGGCCATCACCAAACCCCAGCGCCACATATCTTGAATTTTAACTTTGTGATAAGTTTGTTTTAGTTGTTGAATTAGGGTGGGGTTGCCATATTCTTTGGCTTCGGCCAAGAGTTGCTGCACGTCTTTGTAATCAGGCGCAAGTTGTTCAACTTCAGCAAAGGCATCAATAGCGCCCTGCCAGCGTTGGGCCTCAAAGTGAGCCAGGCCCTCTTTGTAGCGAGTTGAAATAAATTGCTGGGTGTTTTCTGTTTTCAGGGCCTGATGCGCTCTGGTCAGTAACTGGTCGGTGTCTTTGTAATTGGGCGCAAGTTCAACCACCACGTTAAAGTGGTTAATGGCCTCTTCCCAGGCGCCATTATCCATTGCCCGGCAGCCCGATTTGTAGAGCGCGGTTAAGCGGGCTTCGCGTTCGGCGTGGGCCAGTTTTCTGGAAACATCCGCATTAGATGAGTCCAGCCTGGCTACCTGGCTAAACAGGTCAACTGCGCGCTCCCATTCGCGGCTTGCCATAGCTTCGCTGGCGCGTTTGTAAAGGCTTTCAATCAGCGCGGCCCTGTTTGATGAGTCCAGCGGCGTGGTATCCTGGGTATCGGGGGGTAGCGGCCGGCCGGCCAGCACCTCGGCAATGGCTGCCCGCAGCGCCGTGGGGGTTTGAAAACGATTTTCCGGCCGTTTGGCCAGCATATGATCCAGTAAATCTTTTACGTTGCCGGGAAATTCCCCATCGATTAAATCAATGGGAGGGGGTTCGGTGGTGATATGCTGGCTGATGATTGACCATGGGCTTTTGGCATCAAATGGGATATTGCCGCTCAAAAGTTCATACAAAGCAATGCCCGAAGAGTAAATATCGGAGCGAATATCAACCTCTTCGCCCATGGCCTGCTCCGGCGAGGCGTAGTAGGGGCTGCCAATAAAACCCGATTGGGTAAGAGAGGGTAGCGTAGGCACGCGAGCAATGCCAAAATCCAGCACTTTCAATAGCCCGCTATCGTTAAGCATTAAATTTTGAGGTTTGATATCGCGGTGAACTACGCCGTGAGAATGGGCATGTTCCAGGGCAGTGGCTAACTGGTCGATGATTTCAAGGGCAAACTTCCAATCGAGCCGACCTTTTTCCCGTAAAATCTCGTTGAGGTCTTTGCCCTCGATATATTCCATCACCAGGTAGTGCAGGTCGCGGTCGGCGCCGTAATCCAGAACTTTTACAATGTGGGGGTCGGTCAGAGTGCCGGCCAGCTTTGCCTCGCGGGTGAAGCGTTGAATAAAAGAGATATCCTCGCTAAATTGGGGGTAAAGTACCTTAACGGCAACCAGTTCATTCCCCTTGATGTCTTCGGCCAGATATACTTTGGCCATGCCGCCAGAGCCAATTTCACGGAGGATTCTATAGCGGTTGCCGAGAACATTCCCTACCAAGGTTTGCTCCTAAATGTTATACTCGCCCCATATGTGGTACAAGATGCGCGTTGACAGGTCGTTTAGTAGATGGATGGTACAAAACCTTTATCAGCTGATTATACCTCAGTTGATATATAAAGCCAAGATATTTGGTAATCCCTCTATACCTCCACCCTCTATCATAACATTTTTCTTTGTAAAAAATGATTACAGCTTGATTACAATTGACACTTTAGCGCGCATTTTCTTCTGGCTGCCAGCGCAGTTCCGGCTGGGTCGATAGCCGGGCCAAACGCCACCGCCAGCCTACAGGATAGCCAAGCATTTTGGCGATGTCGCCGGTTATTCTGATAATGGGGACCCACAGGATAGCTTTTAGTTTTTCTCCCGGAGACAGATTTTTCCACAGCAGCGTTAAGCGCCGGTAGGGGGTATAGAACATGCCGGCAAAACCCAAAACAGCGCCAACCAGCCACCACCACGGCGAAACTACCGTCCCCAAAATGATGAGCAGCGGCAGCGCCAGCAGATAGGTGAGGTAGCGCGCGGCATGTCGCTTGCGCCACAAGTCGGCCTTGCCATCGCCGCGCGCGTAACGGTAATATTGCTTAAAAAATGCGCTCAAACTGCTGCGCGGCCTGAAATAAACCAGCGCTTGCGGCGCAAAGGCAAACGGCCCGGCCTGGCTGCGCAGCCGGATGTCAAAAATTAAATCCTCGCAAAAATCCAGCCACTCCGGGTAGCCGCCGGCTGCCGCCCAACCCGCTTTGAGAAAGGCCACCGACCGGCTGCTGGGCAAAAAAGTGCCGGGGTTAATATCCGACACGCGAGGCAGCACCGTTGCGCCCAGCGCCACTTCAAACGGGGTGTGCGGGTCGGGCGTAAAAAAGCCGGAAACCACCTGCGGCGGCGGGTCTGCCTGAAAGGGCTTAATGAGTTCCGCCAGCCACTGCTCATCCAGCCGCACGCCGGCATCGGTGCTGGCAATTATGGGGCCGGCCGCGGCCGCAATGGCCAGATTGCGCCCCCGGCTAATGTTGGCCCCCGGCGCAACAATAACCCGCATAGGCAGCCCGCGCGCGTTGGCAAAACGCTGCAACGTGTCAACGGTGTTATCGGTTGAGCCGCCATCAACAAAAATAATCTCGTCGGGCGGGCGGGTCTGCCGCGCCAGCGAGTCGAGCAAATTTTTTATCGACTCGCCCTCGTTGAGAACCGTGCAAATCAAGGAAATTTTTTTGGCTTTCATTAAAAATCTTTACTTGACGTAATGTTAGTTTGTACCTATACGAATTTACGTGGTATAATAAAAACGGCTTTCAAAGACATATTATGTAAGGTTAGGAGAGGGTGAGTCCATGAAAGCCCGCTACTGGAGTTTAGCAATTGTTTTAATTCTGGTCAATTATATTATTTTTGCCACGCTCTTTACGCGTCTGGTAGAAACCGACTTTACCGGAAGCTACGCCACTCGCGCCCCGGAGCCAACCTTTACCCCTGCCCCGGCCCAGCCGTTTGTCATTGTGCCCACTCCCGAACCCGTAACCCCGGAGCCAACCGCCACGGCCACCCGCGTGCTCGATGGTCACAACGCCGCCAACCCCATCCAGCCCGACCCGCCCCAGCCAGAGGCGCAACAGTCAACCCAGCCGCAATTGGTTGCGCCGGGCGCGGTGAACATTCGCTCCGGGCCGGGCCTTACTTACGAGGTGATTGGCACGCTCAACGCCAATACGGCCATGCCCATTGTAGGCCGCAACGCCGATGGCTCGTGGTGGCAAATTAGAATTACCGACGACCGGCTGGGCTGGGTGGCTAATTCTGTGGTGAATGCCAGCAACACCCAAAATATCCCTGTGGCCGAAGCGCCGCCGCCGCCCCAAGCCTCCAGTTCCATCGAGCCGCAGCCCGCCGCCGATAACAGCCCGCCGCCGCCACCGCCGCCCAAATACCAGTTTGAACCCACCGGCTGGTGGGGCGATACCAACTACGGCCTGACCCGCTTTTTGGGCGACATCAAAGATGCGGCCGGCAACCCGGTTAACGGCGTCTCGGTACGGGCCAGTTGCGGAAATTATACGGTTATCTCTAATCCCTCCGGCCCGGTTGGCCGAGGCCCCTACAACGTTAGCCACACCTGGCCGCCCGGCTTTTATGATGTTACGGTTGACACCAAACCCATCCCCTGCCTGTGGATACTGACCGTGGTTGAGTCCGATGACGGCGTCACCGTCAAAGCAGAACTTTCCGAGCCGGTGCCGGTGGAAACCACCTGGGAATCTTCCATTATTGTGGCCAACTGGCGCAAGAACTGGTAAGGGCAACTTTACTCTATCTGAAATGGCCGGGTCAAAGCCCTGGCCGGCTCTAAGGAGTTGGGGCTATAAACCGTCAACTCCAGCCGATACAGCCCCGGCTCCAATCCGCTCAAAAAGAAACTGTACTGCGCCCGCACAATCTCGCCGGGCTGCCAGCGGTCACGTGGATAATGAACGCCCGCCAGGGGAACAATTTGCGTTGCCGGCGTGTCAGCCCCGTTTATTTTTTTGACCCCAATGTTCAGCCCCACCTTGTTAAACTGCCGCGCCGACCCATTCGGCGTCCAATAAGCCACCAACTGCGCCGGGTCACCGGGGTGCAGCGGCGTGTCCGGGCTGGAGCGATGGCCCACCTTGTAAAAATCATACCCCAACAGCGACACCCCCAGCAGCGACTCGTGCAGCGGAGTTTGAATATCAAACGCCCCCGGCGGCAGCGGAACCGCCGGGCGGATAATTTCAACCTGCGCCAGTTCAATGAAATCAACCCCGCTTTCGGCCAATAGCAACCGTTGGCCGGTTTGACTATTATACAACCCCATAATTAACCGGTGCGGGCCGGGCGGCGTGCCCGGCTCGATAAAGACGCCGTGAGCATCGCGGATGGGCTGGCCGGGCAGCCACTCAGCCGTCGGGGTGAGAGGGCGGGCATCGCGCTGGCCGACCAGATGGTTGTTGGCATCCAGCACCTGCAAAAAAACGGTGTAATCCCCGGCCAGCGGAGCGCCGGTTTGCCACTGCAAAGCCACCTGCAAAATGTCGCCCGGCGCAATCTGCAAAGCTGGCACGGCGTAGCCGGTCAACCGAATATCCGGGTTAAATTGAACGTCAACCGGGTTCAGTTTCAAATTGGCGCTGGCCTGCGGGCTGGCGTAACTGACCAGCCGCACGTTACCGTACCATTTATCGGTGGCTTTGAACAGGTGAGTATCGAGCCAGCCTTCAATCAGGCCCTGCGGGTCGGCCTGCTGCGCGGCCCAGTACACCGCGTATACTTTGGGCGACACATCGGCAATGGCTTGCAATTCTGCCAGCGTAGCGGCCTTATCGAGCGGGCGCTGCCGGGGCAGAGGGTAAAGCGGCGCAGCCAGAACCGGCGACCGCCGGTAGTAATAATTGAACACATCCTGCTGCCCCTCGGCGTTGAGAATGATGGCATCCTCCGGCCCGCCCACCGCCTTGATGAATTGGACAATGCCCCGGTAATCATCGCGGGCAAAGGCGGGGTTGGTATAGTAGTGGTACAGCGACAGCGCCGAAGCAACGCTCAAGGCCAGCAAGCTGGCTCCGCTCAGGGTATAGCCCACCCATTTCCACTTTACCGCAGCGGTCAACTGGCTCAACCCGGCTGCTGTTAAAATCGCCAGCGGCGGCGCGGCCACCAGCAGAAACTTGAGAAATGCCGGGCTGAAGATGAGGAGGGTCAGGGCGACGGGCAGCAGGAGCCAGAGGAGGAGGGTTGCGTAGTACGTGGGGCGTGGCGCGTAGCGCGTAGCATTTGTCCTCTGCCACCTGCCACCTGCCACCTGCCACAAAGTGATGACCAGCACAAACCCCACAATTACCACTGCCAACCCCTGGCTATCGCCGGGCCAGGAGAGGCCAAAAAACAGCGTGGTGGATACAGCCCCCAGTTGTTCGCCCAAGGAGGTAACCTGCCGCTCCGAGGGCCAGGTGGTAATTTGTCGCCAGGCAATGGGCAGCCAGGGCAGGTAGAGCAGCAGAGGGATGAGTTGGAGCGCGAGCCAGTTGATTAGTTTTGAGTTTTGGGTTTTGGATTTTGGGAGATGAGTCAACCAGATAACAGCGGGCAGGTTGACCACCAGCAGCATAATCGGGTAGGCGTAGTGAGTGTACAATCCGGCGGCGACAACAAGAATATAAGAAAGCCTCAATACCCAACTACGCGCTACATACCACGCACTACGTTCTACGGATTGCGTGGTGCGTAACGGGTGGCGAACGTAATCTTCAAATATAAAAAGCGCTGCCAGCGCCGTTACGCTGCCCAGCAGCGCCAGCAGCATGTACATGCGGGCTTCCTGCGAGTAGTAAACTTGCAGCGGCGACAGCGCGGCAATGAAGGCGGCAATCAACCCCACCCGGTTGCCAAATAAGCTCCGGCCCAGCAGCCAGACCACATAGACCAGCGCCACCCCCAGCGCCGCCGAGAGGGAGCGCAGCCCGGCTTCACTGTTGCCCCAAATAACCACCCAAATTTTGAGCAGCCAGTAATAGAGCGGCGGGTGGATATCAAAAGCCGCGCGTTGGGCAATTTCGGTAAAGCCGCGCCGGGCCAGCGCCGCGCTGTTTCCTTCATCGGACCAGAGGGATTGGGCAGACAGGTGGTAAAAGCGGAGAAACGCTGCCAGAAGTAAAATGGCGACGATGGGCGGCAAAGAACGAGGCAACTTGCTTTTCATCAGAAGGGCAGGCTATGGTTGAAGAGAGGGCAAATTTTGCTGAATCCAGCCGATAAATGCAAAACAATCCATTTCATCGGTAAGTTCTATCGTTCTCTTGTCAGCCGAATGACGAT
Source organism: uncultured Caldilineaceae bacterium (assembly GCA_964486935.1). Classification (GTDB taxonomy): domain Bacteria; phylum Chloroflexota; class Anaerolineae; order 4572-78; family J111; genus CAZAPG01. The sequence continues at coordinate 139,469 of CAZAPG010000007.1, forward strand.
GGGGGTTAATTCCAAACGATGACCCGCGTAGTCTGCGCCATATTTCAAACGCAACGCTCTGGGGTCAGGAGCGTTATCAAAACCAGTAATTATTTTGGATTTATGTAACACATAATAAGCATATTTTCTGGAACCATCAACCCGCCACACTTCTCGCAGATGGACCCGGTAAGTTCCATAATAGCCTTTTATCTCTAAAATTGCGCGTTGGGGTCTTTCATCACGGCGGGTAGTGACAGCTTGAGCAAAAGCTGATTGAAATTGAGCAATTACCTGGTCAATAGTTTTTGTAAATGGCGTCGCCACTCTCGCAATTCCTCAACATCAAATTCCCAGGAAACCAGATCACCTTCCCATTGTTGAGTCTCTGGCTCCGCCTCTAATTGCTCCACATAATCATCGTCGGTGGCGGTACGGTGGGCAAACAAATCGTAACTACAACCATATTTTTCTTCCCATTGCTGCACCCGCTGTTCTATCTTAATAAGGCGGCTGTGGACTTTGTCAAGCGCATAGCGATGTAACGCCTCATCAACACTTTCCTGGAGCGGATCCAGTATCTCGGCATACTCTTCTTTAACCAAAACCTGTAACATATTATCCCTCCTGCGCGCTGTGCAGGAATTATATCCGCTTACTTGCCCCAAGTCAACGTTAATCAAATTTGATATGTGTTAGGTATTCGCTTCGCGCCGGAATTTCCAGATGGCCCACAACCCGGCCAGCGTAGCCAGCACCATGATGGCGCTGCCGATGCGGTTGAGCGTTAAAGCGGGGCGACTTTTGATAATGTAACCGTCAATGATGACCGGCCCTTCAAGCACCTCTAATTTTACCGTGTGTTGGGTTTGAGACAGCCCGCCGGCAATTGAAACATGTGGCGACCTGTCGCCCGGCGTAATTTCAACCGGGGGCATGTTATCAACCTGCGCGCGCAGGCGTCCACCAACGCCAATAAGGGCCAGGGCTAGATTACTGCCTTCAAAAGTAAATTGGGCGGAGTCGCCCGTTTGGCCAAGCAGAGCCTTGCCAAAGGTGGCTTCCGGCTGCAAGGTTGACTCCCAACTGCCGGAATAATTCACCGCCCAGTGGCCGGCCTGATGCCAGCCGGCATACATCACCGGCGGTTGATGGGCCTGCTCCTTGAGCGCGGTGTAAACCGGCAGCGGCGTAAAATCCGGCTCGACCATGCGAAAGTAGTATTGGGGGCTGACGCCCCGCTCCCGGTCGTCGGCTTGCTTAAAAAACCAGTAAAAACCGACCCCCAACCAGGGCCACTCGCGCTGCATGCGTTGGTAGGCCAGCGCGGCGTAACGGGCCTGCTGCTCCCCTGTCACCTGGCCATAGACCGGCGGCAGGCCGCTATCGGGCGGCAGGGCGTTCCAGCTCAACTCGCTCAACCAGATAGCTTTGTGGGCGTCGCCGTTACGCACCATCACATCCCGGATGTAGAGCGGGCGAGAAAAATTGAGCACGCGGGGCTGCATGCGCCGGTCGGTGGGGCCACTCCACAGGCCATAGCCCTGCATCGCCAGCACGTCAAAATAGGGCGCCGCGCCGGCGTTGTACATTTGCTGCAAAAAGAGCACATCGCTGAGGCCGCCGGGGCTGATGGGCTGCCCGCCGGCATTGTAACGGCGCGCGCGGTCCAACTCGATGGTGGCGGCCAGCGCGCCCATCACGACGATGGCGTCGGGGTCTACCGCTTTGATGCGGCGGTACCCTTCTTTGAGCAGTTGGGTATATTCCTCGGCGCTGATAGGGTACTCGCCCCATTCAGGGTAGATGTTGGGTTCGTTCCAAATTTGGTAGGCCGGGATGCGCCCTTTGTAGCGAAGCGCAACGGCCTCGGCAAAATCGCCATAATCCGTCAGATCATCGGGCGGGGCAAAGGCGCCGACCGTGTCTGTCAGGGCGCGGCTCCAGGCGGGCGGGTTGCTGAGACGGGCCATAATGTTGATGTCGTACTTTTCGGCCAGGTCAACAATGTGATCATACTTTTCCCAGGCCGACTTGTACGGCTCATGGCGGCGGTCCTCAAAATCGCCCTTGCCGTGAATCTCGATATCCTCCCAGGTGAACTCCTGCCGAATCCACTTAATGCCTGCTTCGGCAATCAGACGCATGGCCTCCTCCCGCTTGTGCGGCTCGACCTCGTTTTGCAGAAAAGTGTTGACGCCGTAGGGGTTCATCGCGGCATATTGCACCGGCGCGTCGGTGGCGGTTTGCAGCGGCGGCTGAAAGCGAGTCAACCCATATTGAATTACGCCAGAAATTTGGGGCAGGGTCGCTTCTTCGCCGGTAAGGTTGAAGAGTAGCTGGTCAATTTGGCGGCGGGTAAAAAAGATGCCCGCGCTTACGGCCAAAACCAACAGGGTGGCTATCAGAATTTTGGGTTTCAGGTTCATCATAAAAATATAGCCGGGTTATGGATTACTGCCAGATTGTACCGAAAGGCGCAGCAGACAGCAAAAGCAGCCGCTGATTGCATTTGCCCAAACCCTGGCGCTAAAGTATAATTAATTATTCAGTTGGGCGGTTAGCTCAGTTGGCTAGAGCGCCTCGCTTACACCGAGGAGGTCACAAGTTCGAGTCTTGTACCGCCCACCTCCGGTCAGTGATTTACAAAAGCTGTCTGCTGCATCCAGGCGGCTTTTTTCGTTGTCCGGCCAGAGTAGCCGTTGTTTGAGACCAAAACCATAGCTGGAAAGAAGCCCCCGGCGAAATCCTTTGACTCCGCCTTAAAAACATGTTATATTGCGTGCTTCCTGACCTTATTTTTGTACAGTCGAACCAATTGATGCTGTGAGGGGAGGGACACCGGTCTCCTCACATCCCCACCCATTTTCGCAAAACTCAATACCCCCCAAATTATAAGATAAAGAGCTTGCGCTATGACGGCAACCCAAACAGAAATCAGACGCGGCACGTATTATGATTCCGTCGTTTTGATGCAGTTGCAGGTGAATCTGGCCCAGTTACCCGGCGTGGTTGATGTGGGGGTGATGATGGGCACTCAGGCTAACAAAGATTTGATGGCCCAGAGCGGCCTGCTGACTCCCGAAGCCGAGGCCGCCCTGCCCGATGACTTGATTCTGGTTATTAAAGGCGACGACGAAGCCGCCGCCCAATTGGCCTTGAGCCAGGTGGATGAATTGCTGACCCGCCGGCGCAGCGTATTGGCCGACCAGGAATATTTGCCCCAAAGCATCGAGTCTGCCGCCAAAATGCTGCCCGAGGCCGGCTGGGTGCTGGTCTCGGTGCCGGGCCGCTACGCCGCCGGCGTGGGCCGCGAGGCCCTGCGCCACAACAAACACGTTTTCCTTTACAGCGATAATGTCTCACTAGAGGATGAAATTGCGCTAAAAAAAGAGGCCGCCGAAAAAAGCCTGCTGGTGATGGGGCCGGATTGCGGCACGGCCATTGTCAACGGCGTGGGGCTGGGCTTTGCCAACAAGGTGCGCCGGGGAGCCATCGGCGTGGTGGGCGCTTCGGGAACCGGCTTGCAGCAGGTTACGGCCCGGATTCACCAACTGGGCAGCGGCATCACCCACGCGCTGGGAACCGGCGGGCGCGACCTGTCGGAAGCCGTGGGCGCGATTACCGCCCGGCAGGGGCTTGACCTGTTGAGCCGCGACCTCGACACAAAGGTAATTGTGCTCATCTCCAAACCGCCGGCCCAGGCCGTGGCCGATGAACTGCTGCGGGTGGCCCGCGCTACCGGCAAGCCGGTAGTGGTTAATTTTATTGGCTACGCCCCGCCCGCCCATTTGGCCGGTCAAACCGGATTACATTTTGCAGCTACGTTGGATAAGACGGCTGAGTTGGCTGTGCAATTGGCTAATACCCCCCAAACCTTTGAGGTTTTAAAAACCTCAAAGGTTTCAATGAATTTCGCCCCTGGCCAACGTTACCTGCGCGGCCTCTTTTCCGGCGGAACGCTGGCTTACGAAGCTTTGCTGATTTTGCGGGATTATCTGCCCGCGGTCTATTCCAACGCGCCGCTGGATAAAAAATTCAAGCTGGAAAATTCGCTGAAAAGCCAGGGTCACACCATTGTGGATTTGGGCGAGGATGAGTTCACCGTGGGCCGCCTGCATCCGATGATGGACAACACGCTGCGCATTCAACGGCTGGAAAAAGAGGCCGCCGACCCGGAGGTCGCCCTGATTTTGCTGGATGTGGTGCTGGGGTACGGGGCGCATCCCAACCCTGCCGGCGAGCTGGCCCCGGCCATTAAAGCGGCTATAGCCGACGCCAGGGCCAGGGGGCGACATTTGGAAATCGTCGCGGTGGTGGCCGGCACCGACGAAGACCCCCAAAATATGCCGGAGCAGATTGCTCAGCTAAAAGCCGCCGGAGCGCGGGTTGAAACCAACAACGAGGCCGCTATTTGTTACGCGGGCCAACGGCTGCAATCGCTCAACGCCCCCGGCGGCCTGCCACCGGTTGATTTGAAGGCCATCACCCAGCCGCTGGCCGGCATCAACGTGGGGCTGGAATCGTTCACCGAGAGTCTGACCGCCCAGGGCGCGCCGGTGGTGCATGTCAACTGGAAACCCCCGGCGGGCGGCAACGAGAAGCTGATGGGGATTTTGGAGCGGATGAAGAGAAGGTAATGGGGACGAAGAACGGACGACGAAAGGCGAAGATTGGGGGATTTGGGCGTGCCCTTTAAATTTGAGAAGCTGGAAGTCTGGCAGTTAGCCCTGGATTACATAGACCTGATTTATCAGATTGCCAACCAGCTTCCCAAAAGCGAAGAGTACAATCTAAAATCGCAAATTGTACGGGCAGCCACCTCAGTCGCGCTTAATTAATATTGCCGAGGGTTCAACAGGTCAAACTGATGCGGAGCAAGCTCGCTTTTTAGGACTCGCTTTTCGCTCCTTATTGGAGACAGTCGCCTGTCAACATATTATCAATCGCCGTGAATTTCTTAAAGATAAAAGCCTGATTACATACCCTGCGAAAGACCATTGCGCCCCAACAATCCTGGCTCCGTGAAGAGCCAATCACATATTCATCCGAAACGGACTAATTACCTTTTCGTCATCCGTCTTTCGTCATTCGTCCGGATATCAAATAAATCTTTTGGAGGAAAACCCTGATGGACATCGAAAAAGCAAACCAGCAAACCGTTGAGCGAATGATGGAAGCGCACCCGGTGCTGGTGGGCGTCGGCAAAGCAATTGACGTAATCCCCAATATGCGGGAGGATTTGCTGCTGCACGCCGGCCCGCCGATTACCTGGGAGCGCGCCTCCGGCCCGATGCGCGGGGCCATTACCGGCGCATTGATTTTTGAGGGCAAGGCCAAAAATGAAGCCGAAGCGAAGGCGCTCATCGAGACTGGTAAAATCAAGCTGGAGCCGTGCCACCATCACCAATCCGTCGGGCCGATGGCCGGGTTGACCTCCGCCTCGATGATGGTTTACATTGTGGAAAACAAGACCCACGGCAACAAAAGCTACTCTAACCTGAACGAGGGTTACGGCAAGGTGCTGCGTTACGGCGCGTACAGCGAAGAGGTGCTGGAGCGGCTGCACTGGATGAACGACGTGCTTGGCCCAACCCTGGGCGATGCTATCGAGGCCGCCGGAGGCATTGATATCAAAGCCCTCATTGCCGAGGCGCTGCAAATGGGCGATGAAGGGCACAATCGCAACAAGGCCGGCTCCATTCTTTATCTGAAGGCGCTGGCTCCGCACGTGGCCAAAACAGCCAGAGATGCCCAAACCGCCAGCGACGTGCTGAAAGCCATCGGCGATAACGCTCTGGCCGTGCTCAACCCGGTGATGGCCGCCTGCAAAGCCATGGCCGACGCCGGACACGGCATCGAAGGCAGCACCATTGTCAGCACGATGGCCCGCAACGGCACCGATTTTGGCATTCGCGTCAGCGGCATTGGCGACCGGTGGTTTACCGGCCCGGTGGCCCAGCCCAAGGGCCTTTACTTTCCCGGCTTTACCGCCGAGGACGGCAGCGGCGATATCGGCGACAGCACCATCACCGAAACCGCCGGCATCGGCGCGTTTGCTATGGCCTCGGCCCCGGCCATTATCAGCTTTGTCAGCGGCACGCCCAAAGACGCGGTCAACACCACCCTGGAAATGTACGAAATCAACTACGCCGAGCACAAATATTTCACCATCCCGCCGCTCGACTTTCGGGGCACGCCCACCGGCATCGACATCCGCAAAGTGGTTGAAACCGGCATCACCCCCCGCCTCAATACCGGCATTGCCCACAAAGAAGCCGGCGTTGGCCAGATTGGGGCCGGGCTGGTGCGCCCTCCGATGGAAGTTTTTGAAGCGGCGCTGGTGGCGTTTGCAGAGAAGTATGGGATTTAAACACAAAGAACTCAAAGAAACACAAAGTACGCAAAGCGTTTTTATGACTGAGGATGAATTATCCAATATAACAATTGGTTGTGCAATCAAAATTCACAAGGCGTTAGGGCCAGGGCTGTTAGAGTCTGCTTATCAAGAATGTTTGCATTATGAACTGACCAACCGGGGGTTATTTGTTGAAAAGGAAAAGCCGCTGCCATTGGTCTACGAGCAGGTAAAACTTGAGTGCGGCTATCGGGTGGATTTACTCATTGAAAATAAATTGATTGTGGAAATTAAAGCCATTGATAACCTGCATCCAATCCATCTGGCTCAAGTTTTGACCTATTTACGCCTGTCAAAATGCAAATTAGGACTCTTGATAAACTTCAATGTTCCACTACTCAAACATGGCATCAAACGAGTTATCAATTAAACTCTGTGTATCTTTGTGAACTCTTTGTGTCTTTTGTGTTAAGAAAATTAAACGCTGGAGCGAAGACGCTATGAATCGAGAACAATTCATCAAAACCCTGTCAACTGCCAAACTGTATGATTTAACCCAGGACCTCAGTATTTTCACCCCGCCCTGGCCCGGCGACCACACCCTGGAAATTCACTTTTTCAAACGGCTGACCGGCGCGTATGGCGGCGGGCAGGGGGCCAACGGCCAGATTTTGAAGTGGAGCAACACCGCCGGCACTCATCTGGTGGGCGAGCGGGCCTTCCACTCCGGAGCGCGGGCCATTGCCGACATTCCGCTGACCGACCTGTGCGGCCCCGGTGTGGTGGTTGATATTTCCGACGCCGTGTCTGATTACAGCCTCTACACCCCGGAGATGATTACGGCCCGCGCCACGGTGAAAAAGGGCGATATTCTGATCATCAACACCGGCTACCACCGCTACTCCTGGGACCAGCCCGACGTGCACAACCCCGAGGCCCAGGGCGGCGTGGAATCGAAGGAGTTTGGCTTTCTGGTGCGACACCCCGGCCCCTCGCCCGACTTTTTCAAATGGGCGCTGGAGATGGAGTTGAAGGTTATCGGCGTAGATTGCGGCAGCGCCGAGCATCCCATGAACACCGCCATCCGCCACAGCCACGCCCGCGAGTTTGAAAAAGCCAACGCCAAATTGCAGGCCGAGTACGGCAAAAGCTGGGACGAGATGTTCCCGCCGGATGAATATTATGAAATGACCCACATCACCATGCCCAAAGCACACCTGCTGCTGGCCGAATCGATTGTGGGCGAAATTGACAAACTCAACAACCAGCGGGCCTGGATAATGATTCAACCCATCCCCTTTATGGAAGTCGGCACGGCCTGGGCGCGGGTAGCCGCCTACCAGCCGCCCGCCGGTATGAGCGAGGACGAATTCTTCCAGGTGATGGCCTCGGCGGAAATGCTGGATTTGACCCTACCCTTCAGCGTGCAGACACCCCAATGGGCCAACTACGTGCCGCTGACCGTCACCTACCACAAACGGGTCGGCGGCCACAACTTTGGCATGGGGCGCAACGGCGAAATCTGCGAAGCCAGCATCCACCTGGCCACCCACATGGACGGCGAGGTTCACTTCTGGCCGCGAGGCCGCACCATCGGCCAGATGTCGCTGGATGAGTGGGTCGGCCCCGGCGTCATCGCCGATATCTCCCACCTGGTCAGCGACTCCAGCGTTTACACCCCGGAGATGATTGAAAGCGTGGTTGAAGTACGCGAGGGTGACATCCTCATCCTCAAAACCGGCTGGCACAAATATGGCTGGAACAGCCCCGACTCCGATGAGTTCCGCTATATGATTAAACACCCCGGCCCTTCGCCCGACTACTCCGACTGGTGCGTCGCCAAAAAAATCAAATGGATTGGTATTGACGCGGTCAGCGCCGACCACCCGATGAATACCATCCAGCGCCAATGGCATCCCAAAACCTTTGCCGAAGCCAACCGCAAACTGGTGGAACAGTTCGGCAAAGATTGGGATGAAATGTTCCCGCTGGATAAATATTACCAGGACACCCACCTCAACCTCTTCCCCAAAGGCATCGTCCACGCCGAAAATCTGGGCGGCGCGATTGCCAACGCCCCCAGCGGCCGGTACTATATCGGCGCGTTTATGCAAAAGGCGATGGAAGCGGAAACGATGTGGGGCCGGTTTGTGGCTTTTAGGGAGGGGTGACTTGACGAATGACCAATGACGAAAGATTTTAGCGAGATTCGTCCTTCGTCCATCGTCGTTCGTCAGTTATCCAAAGTTGGTTCTTATTCATAATTTAACCGCACACAAACACAATGATAACAGAACTGGAAAACTACCTTCACAGAATTGAAAACCTGCGCGGCCAGATTCGCAATCTGATTGACGGCCTGCCCGCCGAGGCGCTCAACTGGCGGCCCATCGAAAGCAGCGACGACCACGCCATGAACTCCCTGGCGGTGATGGCGGCGCACGTGGCCGGCGCCGAACATTTCTGGATTGGCGAGGTCACAGGCCGCCTGCCGGCCACCCGCAACCGCGACGCGGAATTTGTTACCCAGGTTGATAGCGCCGCGCCCCTGGTTGAGCGTCTGGAAGCCGTGGGCCGGCAAACCAGAGAAGTCTTCGCCACGTTGAGCGAGGCCGACCTGACCGGCACGCGCATCGCCTGGGACAAAGAAGTCACCGTTCGCTGGGCCATTCTGCACGTGGTTGACCACAGCGCCCTGCACCTGGGTCACATGCAAATCACCTACCAGTTGTGGCAAGGTGGACAGGGGGTAAAGTCGCCGCGATGGTTCCAGCGGTTGCCGAAGACAAAGGATGAATGACTAATGATGAAGGACGAATCTCGGCAAGAATCTTCGTCCTTCGTCATCCGTCCTTCGTCTCACGATTGTTATTCAATTCTGACATCTTGCATTCACCCCAAATAATAAGAGTAATCATTTATGAAACCACCGCCATTTGAATATTTTGCGCCCGACACGCTTGACGAAGCCCTGGAGCTAATGGCCCAGCACGGCTACGAGGCCAAGGCACTGGCCGGCGGGCAAAGTTTGATTCCCACCATGAATTTTCGGCTGGCCCAGCCGGGCGTGCTGGTTGATTTAAACAACATCGCCGAACTGGCCTACATCCGGCCCACCAACGAGGGCGGGGTCTCGGTTGGGGCGATGACCCGCCAGCGGGCCGTTGAGCGCAGCCAGCTCATTGCCGAGCGCGCCCCGCTGGTGCATGAAACCATGCCCTTTATCGCCCATCCCCAAATTCGCAACCGGGGTACCTTTGGCGGCAGCATTGCCCACGCCGACCCCGCCGCCGAACTGCCCGCGCTGGCCATGGCGCTCGACGCCCAACTGCGCCTGCGCAGCCATAGCGGCGAGCGTTGGGTTCCGGCCAGTGAATTTTTTGTTGACCTGTTCGCCACCGCCCTCGAGCCGGAAGAATTGCTCGTGGAAGTCACCCTGCCGGAAATGTCGCCCCGCACCGGCTACGCCTTTGAAGAAGTCTCCCGCCGCCACGGTGATTACGCCCTGGTTGGCGTCGCCGCCACCGTTACCCTGGACAACAACAACCGCTGCGAGCAGGCCAGGCTGGTTTACTTCAGCGTCGGCAACGGCCCCACCGAAGCCCATCAGGCCGAGGCCGCGCTGCAAGGCCAGCCCCTCACCGCCGAAGCCATTGCGGCCGCCGCCGAAATCGCCGCCGGCGAAGACATCGACCCCCCCGGCGATATTCACGCCTCCGCCGCCTACCGCCGCCATCTGGCTAAAGTATTGGCCCGGCGGGTTTTAAGTAGGGCTGCGGAAAGAGTTCAGGGTTAAACAGTTCAGGGTTCAGAGTTGTGTGATGGCGACGATAAATCGTTATGAAGAGATTGCGGGATGGCAGAAAGCGCGTGAGTTAACAAATTTCATTTACACTCTTACTCAACGAGATGCTTTTGCTCGCGATTATGACTTAAAAGAGCAAATCCGAAAGGCCGCTGTATCAGTTATGTCAAACATTGCTGAGGGTTTCGGGCGAGAAAGCAACCAGGATTTTATGAGGTTTCTTTCAATTTCAAAAGCTTCCGCAAATGAAGTTCAATCCCAATTGTATGTGGCATTTGACCAGAAATATATCACAGCCGACCAATTTCAGCAGGGTTATCAACTCTGAACTAAACAACTCTGAACTGAAGAACTCTGAACTCCCGGAGGGAATATGACCAACCTTTTCAACATAACCGTCACTATCAACGGAACTGAATATCAACGTGAAATCGAACCCCGGCTGCTGCTATCTGACTTTATCCGGCACGAAATTGGGCTGACCGGCACTCACGTGGGCTGCGAGCACGGCGTCTGCGGCGCCTGCACCATTCTGTTTGATGGGGAACCGGTGCGCTCCTGCATTATGTTCGCCGTGCAGGCCCACGGCCACGAAATCTTGACGGTGGAGGGGCTGTCTCCCAACGCCGCCGATGTGGCCGACCTGCACCCGCTGCAAGCCAGCTTCCGCGACGCCCACGGCTTGCAATGCGGCTTTTGCACCTCTGGTTTTTTGATGACCCTGCTGCCCTTCCTGCAAGAAAATCCCACCCCCACCGAGCAGGAAATCCGCGAAGCCATCTCCGGCAACATCTGCCGCTGCACGGGCTACCAGCATATTGTGGAAGCGGTCAAACTGGCGGCTGAGAAGATGAAGGAGTAACCTGTGGCAACCCGATACTTTGGACAACGCATCAAACGCAACGAAGATTTCCGCATGCTTACCGGCCAGGCCCTGCACGTGGATGATGTTGACCTGCCGGACATGCTGCACGTGGCCTTTTACCGCAGCGGCTACGCCCACGGCCGCATCAATTCCATTGACGTATCCGCCGCCAAAGAGCGGCCCGGCGTGGTGGCCGTTTACACCGCCGAGGATTTGGGCGACTATTGGCAGCCGGGGCCGCTGCTGGTGCCGCCGCCGCCCACCATCGAGCGCGTCACCTTCCACCAGCGCACTCAGGTGCCGCTGGCCAAAGACAAGGTTCGCTTTGTGGGCGAGCCGATTGTGATGGTTGTCGCCGCCAGCCGCTACATTGCCGAAGACGCCGTGGCTGAAATATGGGTCGATATTGAACCGCTGGACGCGGTAGTGGATTTGGAACAGGCTCTCGCCGATGACGCCCCCCTGATTCACGAGGATTTGCCCTCCAATATGGCCGCGCACGTCATCCAGGAAAAGGGTAATTATGACGAAGCCGCCAAACAAGCCGATTTGGTGATTAAACGGCGGTTGCTGTACGACCGGGGCACGGCGGCAGCGATGGAAAATCGGGGCATTGTGGCCCATTGGGAGGCCAAAAGCGCCCAGCTAACCATGTGGGACACGACCCAGGCCCCTATTTTTATCCGCAACATCGTCGCCGGGTCGCTGGGTCTGGCCGAGCATCAGGTGCGGGTGATTGCGCCTTTCATCGGCGGCGGCTTTGGCCCTAAAATTATGATGGGCTATCAGGAAGAGATGCTGCTGCCGTGGGCCTCAATGCGATTACAGCGCCCCCTCAAATGGATTGAAGATCGCCAGGAAAACTTTTTTGCCACCACTCAGGAGCGCGGCCAGATTCACCAGGCCGAACTGGCCCTGACCAAAGCGGGCCGAATTGTAGGTCTCAAACACATTTTCCTGCACGATAACGGCGCGTACGACCCCTACGGCCTGACCATCCCCATCAACAGCCAGGCCAACGCGCTGGGGCCATACGACACGCCCAACTACTACGGCGAGTTCAAATCGGTCTTTACCAATAAACCCATTGTGACCCCCTATCGCGGCGCGGGCCGGCAGCACGGCGTCTTTGTCATCGAGCGGCTGCTGGATATCGCCGCCAGAGAGCTGGGCCTTAGCCCGGTGGAAATCCGCCAACGCAACTTCATTCAGCCGGAGCAGTTCCCCTACAATCACCAGATTATCTTTCAGGATTTCGCGCCGCTCACCTTTGACAGCGGCAACTACCTGCCCGCCCTGGAAACCGCCGCCGAGATGATAGGCTATGAGCAATTTGTTAAAGTAGAGCAACCCAGGCTCCGGGCCGAAGGCAAACACGTCGGCATTGGAATTGTGGCCTATGTGGAAGGCACCGGCATTGGCCCTTACGAGGGCGCGCGCGTTACCGTGGGCACCGGCGGCAAAGTGAGCGTGTCTACCGGCATTGGCACCCAGGGGCAGGGCCATTTCACCTCGTTTGCCCAGATTGTGGCCGATGAAGTGGGCGTGGACGTGCGCGACGTGCACATGATTACCGGCGATACCGCCGCCTTTCACTGGGGCGCGGGTACGTTTGCCAGCCGGGGCGCGGTGGTGGCCGGCAACGCCATCTACAATGCCGCCCACGAGGTGCGCAGGAAAATTCTGAAGCTGGCCGGCGAAAAGCTGGAAGCCGCCGAAGAGGACCTGGAACTCGGCGAAGGCGAGGTGCGGGTGAAGGGCGTGCCGGAAACGGCCATCAAGCTGGGGCAACTGGCGGCGGAGGCCAATCCGCTGCGCGGCGCAGTCAAACCCGGCGCCGAACCGGGCCTGGAAGCCACCAACTATTTTGGCCCGGAAAGCGGCACCACCGCCAGCGGCGTCCACGCTATGATTGTGGAAGTTGACCCGGAAACGATGCTGGTGAAAATCAACAAATACGTGGTGGTGCACGATTGCGGCAAGGTGATTAACCCCCTGATTCTGGACGGCCAGATTCACGGCGGCGTGGCCCAGGGCATCGGCAACGCCTTTTACGAGCAGTTGCATTTTGATGAGAACGGGCAGTTGCTTAACGCCTCGTTTATGGACTTTTTGCTGCCAACCTCACTGGACGTGCCGCGCATCGAGATTGGCCACCATGAAACGCCCTCGCCGCTGAACCCGCTGGGCATCAAGGGCGCGGGCGAGGCCGGGGCCATCCCCGCCGCACCGCTCTTTGTCCAGGCCGTGGAAAACGCCCTGGCCGACTACGACCTGGAGATTCTGGAAATCCCGCTCAGCCCCAACCGGCTGTTTGAACTGGTTCACGGGGACAAGCCGTGATAGACATCTGGCCGGACGCAAATGGCCCCATCATTCAGGTGGCGATCGACACGCTGACCATCCAAGAGGCGCTGGACGTGGGCGAACGCGCCCTCAAGGCCGGCGTGGATTGGCTGGAAGCCGGCACGCCGTTGATCACCTTTGAAGGCGTTAAAGCCATCGGCGCATTAAGCCAGGCCTTCCCCGGCGTGCCGCTGCTGGCCGATTTCAAAATGATGGATGGCGTGCGCAAGTACGTGCTGGCCGCCGCCGGGCAGGGGGCGCACCTCAGCACCATTTGCGGGGTGGCCGCCGACGCCAGTATTCGGGCGGCGGTGAAGGCCGGGCAGGACTCGGGGACGCGGGTGGTGGTTGACTTGTATGCCGCGCCGGATAAAGTCAAACGGGCGCGGGAAGTCGTCGCTATGGGCGCGGATGTGGTTTACGTTCACTTTGGCGCGGACGAGCGCAACGAAGACCCCAGCCGGGATACCATAGATTTGCTGCCGGCAGTGCGGGCGGCGGTTAATGTGCCGGTGGGTGCCAGCAGTTTTGATGTGGGCGGCGGCGCAGCGGCGGTTCGGGCCGGGGCCGATATTGTGGTCATCGGCCATCCGCTCATTACCGGGCCGGACAGCCTGTCGCTGCTGACCGAGTACGTGCAGCGGGCCAGAGCCGCTTACACCGAACGGCAAGCAACAAAAACAACCCACAAAATATAGTATCATTATTTACCCTACCTACTAAATGTAGTAGGTAAATCCCAAATCATCAGCAGTGAGTTGACATAAATATTTAAACCCGTATAATTGAGCCAATCAACCCCACTCCACTCCGCGAGGTGCAACGGATTATGGCGATTGGCTTTGATGGCTCGGCTCCCCGAAAAGCCACCAAAAAGAGCGGCAAGCGCACTGAAGAACCAGGCAACGGGCTAACGTACCTGACTCCCACCGACCAACTGGGCCAGTATGTCTACACCCAAAACAAGAAGCGTGTCATGGTCGTCCCCCTTTTTTGCGATTGCGGCCGCTCCATCCTGGTCAGCCCCAAAGAAATTCGCGATGCGCCCATTATTTGCAGTTTGTGCAACAGCTCCTTTAGCTGGCAGCAGCTCACCCTGGCTCTCGATTAGTTTATAGAGTTTGATAATTCACCCAACGCCACAAATCTTATTAAAGGCGATGCCGCCGCGAGGTAATTACCCCCGTATTCAATCCGATGGTATTGAGACCGCCATAAAAGCGGGCGTGCTCAATTTTCATGCAGCGGTCCATCACCACATCCAGCCCGGCCTTGACCGCCATTTGGGCCGCCGCCTCATGGATAACCCCCAACTGCATCCAGATGATTTTGGCCCCTACCCGGATGGCTTCTTCCACAATGGGCGGCACATCATCCGGCTTGCGAAAAATGTCAACCACTTCAATCCAGCCGGGTTTCGCTTCCGCCAGCGCCGTCACCGAGGGGTAGCTTTGGCGCCCCAAAATTTCAGGTTCGCCGGGGTTGATGGGGATGACATCATACCCTTCCGCCAGCAGATAGATAGCGGCAAAGTGGCTGGGGCGGTATTGGTTGCCACTGAGTCCAACCATAGCAATATGCCGGTATTTGTTTAAAATCTCCAGCCGTCCGGCTGCGGTATCAATGATTTTAGCCATTCTCACTTACCTTTTTCAGTCGTCATTTGTCATTTGTCACTTGTGACAAGCTTCAACCTGATTTGAAGTTTGCCCACTTACCAATTGCTATTTACTAATTACCGCCCCCCGCTCCAGCGCCTGCTCCAAATCCCAGATTAAATCTTCCACATCCTCCAGCCCAATCGAGAGACGAATCATATCGGGCGACACGCCGCCGCCGGCCTGTTCTTCCGGGGTCATTTGAGCGTGGGTGGTGCTGGCCGGGTGAATCACCAGCGATTTGGCATCACCCACATTTGCCAGATGGCTGAAGATTTGCACGCTTTCGATAAACTTTTTACCGGCCTCAAGGCCGCCCTTGATGCCAAAGGTAAAGATGGCCCCGGCCCCATTGGGCAAATATTTTTGAGCCAGGTCGTAGTAGGGGCTATCCGGCAGCGAGGGGTAATTGACCCAGCCCACGTTAGGGTGGCTGTGCAGAAATTCGGCCACGGCGCGGGCATTGCTGACGTGCCGTTCCATGCGCACGCCCAGGGTTTCCAGTCCTTGCAAAAACAAAAAGGCGTTAAAGGGGCTGAGCGCCGGCCCCATATCGCGCAAGGCTTCAACCCGCACTTTCATAATCCAGGCAAAATCGCCAAAGGTTTCATAAAAGCGGATATCATGATAGCCCTTGCTGGGGCCGGTCATATCGGGGAAGTTGCCGTTGTCCCACGGAAATTTGCCGCCATCCACTATCACCCCCCCGATGCTGGTGCCGTGGCCGCCAATAAATTTGGTGGCGCTGTGAACCACAATATCTGCGCCCCACTCGATGGGGCGGCACAGATAGGGGGTGGCAAAGGTGTTATCGACAATCAGCGGGATACCGCGCTCGTGAGCAATGGCGGCCACGGCCTCGATATTCAGCACGTCAATTTTGGGGTTGCCCAGCGTTTCGGCGTAGAGCGCTTTGGTTTGCGGGGTAATCGCCCGGCGATAATTTTCCGGGTCGCGGTTATCGACAAAAATTGTGTTGATCCCCATTTTCCGGCGCATGCTGATATCAAACTGGGTGTAGGTGCCGCCGTACAGGGTGCTGCTGGCCACCAGATCATCGCCGGGGTTGAGCAGGGTAAAAATGGTTAAAAATTGGGCGGCCTGCCCGCTGCCGGTAGCCAGCGCCCCGACCCCGCCTTCCAGGGCAGCCACGCGCTCCTCAAAAGCGGCGGTGGTGGGGTTCATGATGCGAGTGTAAATATTGCCAAAGCGCTGCAAGGCAAACAGGTTGGCCGCATGCTCGGTATCTTCAAAAACGTAACTGGTGGTCTGATAAATGGGCACGGCCCGCGAGCCGGTAGCCGGGTCGGGCCGCTGCCCGGCATGAAGCGAGCGCGTATTAAAGCCATATTGCCTGTCTTTGGACATGGTTTGCCGCGTCCTTTCCAATTTTTGGGTGAATTTACATTAAAAAATCACTGTAACATCAATTTTGGCTAAAGTCAAAGCAGGTTAAGACCGACTTGTAATATACAAAACTCTCCATATAATAAACGCTTACCTAAAAATAACCCTTATGATAGTCAGGCCATGTAACGCTTATGGGGTCAGCAGAAACTCAATCAACCCAGATGAAAAGTGATGCCGCCACAACCCATGACCGGGAAGAGGCTTTGCGCGAGGCGTTCAAGGAATGGGACCAGGCCGAGCTTGTCGATTATGCCGTAAAGACCACCCAGGCTCTATCTGATGAGCATGAGGTGGTACAGAAATTAACCAACCGCTTCAGCTCGGCCCAGAACTACGCGCTGGGTCTGGCCCTGGTTGAGGAAATTGGTCAAAATCTGGCCTCGACGCTAAATCTGGATGAAGTTTTAACCCGGCTGCTGCGCCGCGTTTACAACGCCATCGATGTTGAAGACGGCTCTATTTTGCTGATTGAAGAGCCTTCGGGCGATTTGGTCTCGCAGGTGGTGCTGGGCAGCGTGTCAGAACCCTTCAGAGTGCCCAAGGGGCAGGGCATCGCTGGCCAGGTGGCCGAAACCGGCGTGCCCGTTATTGTCAACGACGCTCAGGACGACCCCCGCCACTTCAAGCAAATTGATAAAGACACCGGCTTTGTCACCCAATCCATTCTGTGCGTGCCCCTGCTAACTCACGAGAAAATAATCGGAGTGTTGGAAGTCTTTAATAAAAAAAGCGGGCGTTTTACCCAGGAAGACCAATTGCTGCTCAGCTCCATTGCCAACTACGCCGGTATTGCTATTGATAACGCGCGACTGCACCAAAATGTGGTCAGTGAAAGAGACCGGGTGATCCGCGCTCAGGAAGAGGTGAGCCACAGGCTGCAACGAGATTTGCACGATGGCCCCACCCAACTGGTGGCCGCCATTCAAATGAGCATCGAGTTTTGCCGCAAGGCCATTCAGCATAATGAATTGGGTATGGCCGATAAAGAACTTGGCGAGATGTACCAGCTAGCCAGCCGGGCCACCCACCAACTGCGCACCCTGTTGTTTGAGCTGCGCCCGCTGATTTTGGAAACCAAGGGGCTGGTGGCGGCGCTGGAAACCTTTATCCAGCGGCGGCAGGAGGGCGTTGAGCAGACAACACTGCACCTGGTTCTCACCTCTGACCAGCCGGACGGCCAGATTAGCCGGCTGGAACCCAAAAGCGAAGCCGCCCTGTTTGCCATTGTGCAAGAGGCCGTCAACAACGCCATCAAACACGCCCAGGCCAAAAACATTTACGTTAAGCTGGCGCAGGCCGGCCAGCAACTGACTGTTTCTATTGAGGATGACGGCAAAGGGTTTGATGTTGGCAGCGTTACCCAAAATTATGAAGAGCGGGGCAGCTACGGCATGGTCAATCTGCGGGAGCGCGTGGCTATTTGCCGGGGCGATTACACCATTGAGTCTGAAATTGGTAAAGGCACAGAAATAAGGGTACTGGTCCCCCTCAATTCAACCAAAGAGTAATTCTAAAACGCGCGCCAAAAAAGAGCCTCGCAACCACCGAAGCTCTTTTTTCATGAAAGACTTATTAAAACTAAGCAAGCAACGCCTGAAGCTCCCGATTTTCAGGCAGGTTGGTAAGGTAGTAGTGGCGCAAGGTGGGGTCATCAAGTTGGGCCGCCTGGCCGGCTAGATACTGCTGCCCCTGGGCCAACACTGTTTGGGCCAGCCGGCTGTTTTGGCCGACCTGCAAAATCTGGTAGCAGGTCAAATAAACCATTCCCGGATGCTCGATACCTTGCATGCCTTGCCGGTCAATAAAATGCAGTACTTGTTGGGCCAAAGCGTCGGCCCGCTCCGGCTCGCCAAGCGTCAGAGCGATTCGCGCCAGCAGCGCCTTCGCTTCAACCAGACCCACCTGATGTTGCGCGTCAGGCTCAATCTCCAACACCTGGGTTAACTGCTGCTGCGCCTCAAACAGTTGGCCGGTATTGTGCAGCGCCCAGCCAAAATACATTAAGGCCTGGCTCAAGGCTTGCCACGGCGCGTGAAGCTCTTTTAGCAGCAGGATGGCCTCTTCTAAAAATACCAGCGCCGGTTCGTGCTCTGAGCGGCGGCTGTGCAAAAAGCCTAAATCGGCCATGCATTGCGCTTCCTGGTGGCGGTCGCCGATGGTTTGGTAAAAGGCCAGCGACTCTTCAAACAGGCGCTGGGCCACCTCAAAATCACCCAGGCTGCGGGCAATTTTAGCCAGCCCGCGCCGGGCGCGCGCCTCGCCGGCCCTGTCGCCGATGGTTTTATGCAGCTCCAGGGCGCGTTCGTAACAGCGCCTTGCCCCGGCATAACGGCCCAGCGCATAGTAAACCCGCCCCAAATTTGAGGTGCTGTTGCCCACCCCCACCTGGTCGTTCAATGATTGGCGCAGGTCGATGGCCTGCTGCAAAATATTGAGCGCAGTCTGATAATCGCCCTGATAAAAGGCTATCAAGCCCTGGTTGTTCAGGCATTGGGCGCGGGTGGACTCATCGCCCTGCTGTTGGGCAATTTGCAGGGCGCGTTCCAAATAGTCGGATGCGGTTTTATAATCGCCCCGCAGGTAAAGCAGTCGCCCCCAATGGCTGAACCCCTGCCCTATCAATTGCTGATTGCCAACTTTCTGAGCCAACTGCACCGTTCGCTCAATCATCTCCAGGCCAGAATCGTAATCGCCGCTGGTTTCGTACAGGTGGACCCACTGCCGGGCCGCCAGCGCCCGCCGATAGTCGTCATCCAGGGCTTCGGCCATAATGCCCAGCGTGCCCAAATCTTCCAATTCCTCATCTCGCCAGCCGATGAGGTTGTAAAGTTTAACTCGCTCCAGCAGGGTATCCCAATATTCTGGCTCAACCACAATGGCGGGCGGGTCGCCCTCTTCTGGCGCAGCGCGGTTGACCAGACAGCCGAGAATTTCCGAATAGTAACCAATGGCGGCGTGGTTGGCATACTCGCGGCTGGCGCGCTGGCTGGCAATTTTCAGGTAATGCAGGGCCTTATCCCACTTGTGGCCGCGCTTAAAATGGAAAGCCAACTGCTCCACCTCGTCGGGGGCAATATTCTCCAGCGCTTCGGCCACCACGGCGTGCAGGCGGCGGCGTTGGGTAAGCAACAACCCCTCGTACACCACTTCCTGGGCAATGACATTTCTAAACACGTACTCCCAGCGAGGCGCAGGCTGCTCTAGCCGCAGCAGCTTTTCGGTTTCCAGGCGAGCGAGCTGGGCCGGCAGATGGTATTGGGCATCAACCATGGGGTGCACCTCCGACAGCAGCAGGCGCTGAAAATTGGTGCCGATGACCGAGGCAATTTTGAGCGTCAGTTTTTCATCTTCAGAAAGGCGGTCGATGCGGGCCAAAATAACATCCTGCACCGTATCGGGCAGGTTGAGCGTTTCCACCAGGTCGCTGGTTTGTTTCTGATGGTTGTCGATGACATCTAAAATGGCGCCGGTTAACTCTTGCAAAAAGAAGGGGTTGCCCTGCCCCCGCCGCAGAATCACCTGTTCTACCTCTGGCGAAAGAGTTTTGCTGCCCAGAGAGATTCTAACGACATCCAGACTTTCCTGCGCCGAAAGGGGTTCAAGGTACAGGGTATGGGCGTCGGGCAAATTTTTGACTTCTGCCAGCAGCGACAGGTTGGCTTCGGGCCGGTAAATCAACCCCAGCAGCAGCGGCGCATCGGCCAGCGTTTGGGTAAGATGGGCCAGCAGCGCCAGCGACAGTTCATCGGCCCACTGCACGTCCTCCAGCAAAATGAGCAGGGGGTATTTTTGGGCCTGATACCGCAGAATGGTTTCAATCAGGGCAAAGGTGTTGGGGCGGTGCAGTTCGGTGGGCATATGCCGGATGAACTCGTTGGGCGGCGCGTCGATGCCCAGCACATCGGCCAACAGGGGCAGCCGGTCAACCCAGTGGTTGGGTTGGTTGGGCGGGGCGGGCAGGTTGGCAATGCCGGCCTGCAGGTGGGTTAGCTTTTGCCGGGCTGACAGGGTGGGAGTCAACCCAAAAATAGCTACCAGCACCTCGCGCCAGGCCTGGTAGGGAATTTGCTGGCCGTAGCTCATGCATTTGCTGCCGTAGCCGGCCCCGCCTTCCATCATCCACTCGCGCACCATTTCGGCGGCCAGCCGGCTTTTGCCCAGCCCCATCTCGCCCTCAATGAACAAAAGCTGGCGTTTGCCCTCGCGGGCGCGGCTGGCCATGCGCCTGATTTGCTCAAGCTCGGCTTTGCGGCCAATGAGCGGGTCTTCGTGCAGCAGATATCTGTTTAAAATTTCATCCTGAACGCCCTGCTCGCCCGTAACCTGGTAGGCCGGCAGCGATTCTTTTTTGCCTTTGATTGACAGCCGGCCCAGGCTTTCAACAATAAATTGCGGCCCGGCTTTTTCTTTGACCCGCTTGCTGATGATGATGCTGCCGCCGCGCCCGTACTCCATCAGCCGGGCAGCCAGGTTAACCGAGTCGCCAATGACGGTGTACTCGCGGCGTTCGGGAGCGCCCACCGGCCCGGCAAAAATTGAGCCTTCGGTAATGCCAATGGACATGCGCAGGTGGCGTTCTCTGGCTACGGTTTGCAGCCCAAGGGCGCAGGCTACCGCCCGCTTAGAGTCATCTTCATGAAAAAAGGGCGGCGCGCCAAAAAGAATAATGAGCACGGTGCCTTTATCGGCAATTTCTACCTTGCCCAGCGAGCCTTCGTAGCGGTAGGTAACTTCCTGGGCGGCCTGCAAAAAGTTTTGCAGGCGCTGCCCGGCGTCGTCGGCCTCGTAATCAAAGCCGCCTATGCCAATAAACAGAATGGTGATGCGGCGCAACTCGGCCAGCCACTCCGCCTGACCATCGAGCCGGGCCTTGATGGCCCCCGGAATGTAGCACTGCAACGCCTTGCCGGCCTGCTCGTGGTGCTCCGGCGGCAGTTGCAGCCAATCCAGCCTGACCGGCGGCAGCAGCGGCAGCGAGTCGACCACTTTTTCAAGGCTAACAAAGCCGTGGCTGTTGGGCGCAGGGGCGGCTTTGAAAAATTTTTGAACTCTGGCCCAGGCTTGCGGGCTTAAAATAATCTGGCCGGGTTGGGCGTGGTATTCGGCTGCGCCCACCTGCACCAGCGGGTCGCCGCCAACCACATATTCCCACCGGCCCAGCGCCCCGCCAATGCTGCACTCCAGCACCTCGCCTGCGCCAAGGCCCACCTTCATTGAAAGCGAGGTGCGCCCCTGCGAGGTGTTGATATCGGCAAAGTGGTGCATTTTGGCCTGCATTATCAGCGCGCACTCAGCGGCCCGGCGGGTAGCCAATTGCAGCGAAACGTCATCGGCGGGAAAAAGCACGGTCATGGCGTCGCCAGAAAATTTAACCACCTGGCCGTGATAATTTTGGGCAATGCGAATCATGCGGGTGAAATACTGGTTAATGAGATGAGTCAACTCTTCGGCGCCGGTGGGGCCGGCTCGACTCAACAGTTCGCTCAGGGGGGTAAAGCCGGAAATATCGGCAAACAACACCGCTGCCGGAAAGCGGCGCCAATTTGGCCGGGTCAGCGGGCGAGGCTCATGGTAAATGGCATACGCCACCGGCATGGGCACGTAAGCGGCTAATTTTTCTAACAGTTCGGGGGTGGTCATTTTGCATGCCAAAATTTTATACTGGTGGTATTATCAAGTGTTAAGATTAAAATGTCAATAGGTAAACGGGCCGGTTCTAATATTGAAACACCTTTTACATTTCAGGCCGCCCGATTTATAATGACCTGAAAACAGAGGCAAGGTTGAACAAATTATGATTTTAGTAACCGGCGCTGCCGGAAAAACCGGACGGGCTGTGGTTAGAGCTTTGGCCAAACGGCGCGTGGCCGTAAGGGCTTTTGTTTACCGGCCCCAGCAGATTGCCCTGCTTGAGCAGTTGGGCGCTACAGAAGCTCTGGTGGGCGACTTGCGCGATGAGGCCGCGCTGCAAAAAATGGCGCAAGGGGTACGGGCCATTTACCACATTTGCCCTAATATGAACCCTCACGAGGTAGTCATTGGCCGGCAGGTCATCCAGGCCGCCCGCGCAGCCGGAGTGCAGCATTTTGTATATCACTCGGTGCTGCACCCGCAGGCGGAACAGATGTCTCATCATTGGAACAAATTGCGGGTTGAAGAAATGTTGTTTGAATCGGGGTTGAATTACACTGTTTTGCAGCCGGCGGCCTACATGCAAAACATTTTGGGCGGCTGGCCGGCCATTGTTAACCAGGGAGTTTACCAGGTGCCCTACGCGCCCGAAACCCGGCTGGCTATGGTTGACCTGCAAGATGTGGCCACCGTGGCGGCTACCGTTTTAACCGAGTCGGACCACGTTGGCGCAATTTACGAGCTGGCCGGCCCGGAAAACTTAACCCAAATTGAAGTTGCCGCCATATTGAGCGACTGCCTGAAACAACCGGTTCGGGTTGAGCAAATATCTTTGACAAGCTGGAGACAAAATGCGCAGGCCGCCGGACTGGACAGCTACCAGCTTGACACGCTCGCCAAAATGTTTAAGTATTACGATAGTTACCACTTTTGCGGCAACGCCAACGTGTTAAGCTGGCTGCTGGAACATCCCCCCACCGATTTTAGAGAGTTTGTTGAGCGCGCCCTGCAAAACAAAGGGGAAGATTAGGCCCGGATTATGACTCACCAGGCGTGGCCGTTACCCCCCATCCCCGATATTCTGGATGAAGTTCCGGCCCAAACCGCTGCCCCCAACATTTTACGGCACAAGCGCATCATCGAAAGCACCCTGGCCGAGTTGGGCTATCCGGCCCAGGTTCACCAGATTAAGCAGGGGCCGCGAGTCACCCTGTTTAGTTTGGGGCCAGATGCCGACACGCAGCTTTCTAAAATAAAAAATCTGGATACCGATTTGGCCGTTGCCTTATCCGGCGCGCCGGTGCAAATTTTGCCGCCCAGCCCGGAGCAGCCGGTCATGTCGGTGCTGGTGGCTCACTCCGCCCGCCAGGCCGCCGAGGTTAAATTACGCCAGGTGGTCGATACGCCGGCCTTTCGGCAGCATAGCGGGTTGCTAAAAGCAGGGCTGGGGCTTGACATGTTTGGCGCGCCGGTGCTGGTCGATTTAACCGAGCTGCCCCACCTGCTCATTGGCGGGGCCACCGGCGCCGGTAAAAGCGCCTGCCTGCACGCCCTTATCGCCGGCCTGCTGTGTACCTATCCGCCCAATGCGCTGCAATTTTTAATGATAGACCCGCTGACCGTTGAGTTGAGAGTGTACAACAACCTGCCTCACCTCTTTGCGCCGGTGGTTACGCGCTCTAATCAGGCGCTGGACACGCTGGGCACGGTTGACAAAGTGATTGACCGGCGCTACCAGATATTCTCCGAGAATCAGGCTCGCAATATAGAAGCCTACAACCAGATACTGGCCCGGCAAGATAAAGACACCATTCCCTACATTGTCATTGTTATTGATAACGTGTTTGATTTGCTGATGACCTCGGCCAACGAGGTAGAGTTGATGATTAGCCGCATGGCTCGCCGGGCGCGGGGCGCAGGCGTTCACCTGATTTTGTCGACTCCCCGCCCGGATACCGAGGCGTTATCTGGCACAATTAAAGCCAACTTTCCGGGACGCATTGCCTTTAGAACCATGGGGCCGGCCGAGTCGCGCTTGATTTTAGATAGCGCCGGCGCCGAAGAGTTGCTGGGGCCGGGCGACATGCTCTACAAAGCGCCCAACAGCAACCAGCCCCAGCGGGTGCAGGGCATCCACATTTCCGAGGCGGAACGGCAGCGCCTGATTGATTTTTGGAAGGGTTAGGGTTGAGGGAGGAGTTTTTAACTGAACCTGATTGAGATCGTCTCCAGCGGGTCAAACACCGCCTCAAAATGGTCGCCGGCCTCAATGGGGTGCGGCGCGGCAATTGCCCCGGAGAGCACAATCTCGCCCGCGCCAATGGTCAGCCCATTTTCGGCCAGCTTATTGGCCAGCCAGGCCACCGATTTGGCCGGGTTGCCCAGCACGGCCTCGCCCGTGGCTTCGGCCACTTTTTCCCCATTTTTTTTAAGCGTTAGCCTGACGCCCGGCAAGTCAACCTGGCTGACCGGCGCCCGCTTTTGCCCCAGCACAAAGCCGCTGGCAAACACATTGTAGCTGATGGCCTCGCCGGGGCCGGGCTGCCAGCCGGTGGCCCGAAAGTCGACAATTTCAAACGAGGCCGCCACCGCCTGGGTGGCCGCCAGCACGTCATCGGCGCTAATGTTGGGGCCGGCCAGCGGTTTGTCCATAATAAATGTAATTTCACACTCAAGCCGGGGGGTAATGAGGCGGCGGGTAGAAACCGGCTGGCCGTACTCAACCCGGTAAGTATCAAGCAAGATGCCGTACAGCGGCTCGCTGACCCCCAGCGCCGACTGCGCGGCGGCGCTGCTGGCCCCTACTTTTTTGCCCACAATTTTGTGTCCCTGCCCGGCAAGGCCGGTTAGTACGGCCTGCTGCACCCGATAGGCTTCGGCCGGGGTAATGCCCTGGTAAAATTTGGCTACCGGCTCGATGGGGGCGTGTTGGGCTTCGGTGGCTAAAAAGTTTTGGGCAATTTGGGTGATGGTTTCTTTTGAAATCGACATTGTTTACCTCGTGTGAAATTAAATATTACGCAGAGTGGTCGCAGAGAAACTCGGAGAGAAAATATAAAAAATCTCTGCGTATCTCTGCGCCTTCTTTGCGCTCTCTGTGCTCCTGATTTTTATGCCTTGGCGGCGGGCTATCAGGCTTTTAACCTTGAGTTAGCTCCGCCCAAAAATCCTCTAAAGGGACGCCCAGACCGTCGGCAATGCGGTTAACGTAGGCGTAATAGGCGGTAATCTGATTGATATCCAAAATGGCGCGGTCAGAAAAGCCGTGCTCGCGCAGGGTTTGCGCGTCAGACTCCCGCATGTCCCAGGGGGTGAGAGTCAACTTGTAAACGTAATCCAGCATGGCCCGTTCGGCCCGGGTTAGTTTGGCCTGCCGGTAGTCGGTTTGCAGGGCGGCTACTAATTCATCGTTTCGCACCAGGCGGGCCAAACCGGCCGAGTGGTGCTTTATTCAATAATGGCAGCGGTTGGCCGCCGAGGCAACGACGGCAATCATCTCTCGCTGGGGGCGTTTAATGGGCGACTTGCCATACATAAGCGTTTTGTACAGCACCACGTGCGCCCGCAGCGATTCCGGGTTGAGGCTATGAATTTTGAGGATGTTGTCTACCCCGCCCCAGGGTTCAATCAATTGGCTGTATTGCTGCGCCAAGTCGCCTTCGGCTTCGTCTTCGGTGATAATTTTTATCCAGGCCACAAAAATCTCCGGTTACTATTTACCAATTACCGGCCAATATTAACACTGCATCCCGGTAATTGGTAATCAGTAAGTAGTAATTATTCACCCTGTGCCAAACTGGCGGTCGCCGGCATCACCCAGGCCGGGCACAATGTAGCCAATCTCGTTGAGGCGTTCGTCGATGGCGGCTACGTGAATATCAACATTGGGGTGGGCGTCGTGCAGAGTTTTAATACCTTCCGGCGCGGCGATGATGCCCATAAATTTAATCCGTTGAGCGCCCCAGCGTTTGAGAATATCGACCGTGGCCGAAGCCGAACCGCCGGTGGCCAGCATGGGGTCGAGCACAATACAAACCTGCACCGTGGGCGCAACCGGCAGCTTGTTGTAATACTCTACCGGCTTAAGGGTGCGCTCATCGCGGAACAGGCCAATGTGCCACACCTCGCTGCCGGGCATCATTTCCCACACGCCTTCAACCATCCCCAAGCCGGCCCGCAATACCGGCACCAGCCCAATCTGCTCGCGTAATAAAGCCCCCGACGCCGCGCCCATAGGAGTTTCTACCGGGGTTGGCTCGAGGGCTAAATCTTGGGTGGTTTCGTAAGCCATTAAAATGGCAATCTCTCTGATTAACTCTCGAAACTTTTTGGGTTTCGTTGCTTTATTACGCAAAATGGTGAGCTTATGCTTGACCAACGGATGAGATGACTCATAAACGTTTTTGGGCATGTTCTCCTCACTTTCATATTTGGTTTTGGCAATGCGGCCGGGCGCAAACTGGCTCATTATAATTCGGGCAGGGGTAAATGACAAAACAGCTTGACACCCGCAACCGGGCAGATAAAATTGGCCGTTATTTTGCCACACTGTAACCTCAATGCTATAATGACAGCCACTAACAGCCATTACGGGCTGTTCATCCTATCGAAGCATTTAATTAGGAGAAGGAGTAAATCATGAGATTTGGCGGATTAGGCGGTTGGGAATGGATCATCATTTTGGTGATTGTGATTATTATTTTTGGCGTGGGTAAATTACCGGAAATTGGCGGCGCTCTGGGCAAGTCTATTCGTGAGTTCCGCGAGTCTTCCAAAGATTCTGATGACGAAGCCGCAGCCGGCGACGAAAGTAAGGCGTAAAACCCCAACCCGCCAGCAATAACATCCCCCTCTGTAACCGGCCAGAGGGAAATTTTCTGCTAACCACAAAACATAGCCCCAGCAAGGCTATGTTTTTGTGTTTTATGGCTCTTGCTGCAAAACACCGGCAAACATGGTTTTGTAGTGGCGGTACCAGTCGCTCTGGAATCGCTCCTCCGGGTCGTACTGCCGTTTGAGCCGCAAAAATTCTAAAATTTGGGGATAGCAGGTCTCAAGCTGTTGCCGCGCAGCAAATTTGTGGTAGGTTAAAAAGTAGCTGCCGCCGCGCTCGATGGCCAGGTCAATCAGCCGGCAAAAGGCCCCCGCCGAATGTTCGATACCCGCCGGGGTGTGTTCAGTGTGCAGGTTGAAGATAATGCAGGCGTAGGGCTGTTTGGCCCAGGCTAAAAAACTCTCGTCGTCGCGCTCAATCAGGCGGATAGTGCCGTAGATGACATTGACCTTATTGGCCAAAAAATCTTCTCGCGCCTGGGCCATAAAATCAACCAGCGCCGGACGGGGCACGTACACCTCAGTGATGATTTCGCTGGCGGGCCGGGTTGCGCCGAGCTTCCTATCCAAATCACGATGATAGTCTTCAAGATAAACGCTCAGCTGGTGGGTGTCGGACATGTAAATTTGGCCGGACGTAGCCAGGTAGTGGCCCACGTACTGGCGGTAGGCCTGGGCTTTGTCGGCGTGAGCCAGGTAAAACAGGTGCCGCCAATCATCCACCGAAAGCTCCTGCTGGCCGTCGGGAAGCGGCGTCGTCCAGGCCACCGGGCGGTAGCAGGCCAGAATCCCCTCTTGCATAAATCCAGCCGATTGCTCATCGGTAGAAAATTGAAAATCGCCGTATAAAAAACCTTCGGCCTGGCGCTGCTCAAAGGCGGGCATCAACCGATTGAGGGTGATGACCTGGGCCACGCGCTGCACCTTTTGACGCGTCGCCAGCCGCAGTTTGAGGCTGTAGACCACTCCAAACAGCCCGTACCCGCCAATCGCCAGCCGGAACAATTCGCGGTTTTGCCGGCGGCTGCAGGTGACAAGCTGGCCGTAAGCGTCAACCAGTTTGAAGGATTCGATATCGGCGATGATGGGCCGCATCCGCAGCCCCCGCCCGTGGCCGTTGGCCGCCAGGGTGCCGCCCAGGGTCAGGTTATCCGCGCCGGTTTGCTTTTGGGCAATGGCCCACTGGTGCGCCCGGCCTTGCTGGGCCTCGATTAAATAATTAATCAGCGCCGGCCACTGGATACCGGCTTCAACCTCAACAATGCCTCGCTCCTCGTCAAAATCCAGCACGCGGTCAAGGCGGGTGGTATCGAGCAGAATGGTTTCGCGGCCAAATTGCTGGCCGCCCATGGCGTGTCGCTTGCCGGCAATGGAGATGGCCCGGTTTTGACGGGCCGCCTCGACCACTGCCTGCCGGACGGCGGCCAATGAGTCAACCGCCACTATCTGGTGAACCTGAGTGGGGTTGAGTTGCGAGTGAACATCGTTGACAAGCTGGCTCATGCCTGTTTCCTTGTTGGGTAGAATGGTGGTTTGAATATACCAGTTGTCAACAGAAAAGTAACCTGTCGAAAGTTAGGGCCTTGCGTGGGACGTGTTCATGCTCACGTTCCACGTTCTACGCGCTACGGATAGACTCGCCCCAGCGTGCGCGGGAAGGGGTTGGTCTCGCGCACGTGATGGATGCCGCAAATCCAGGCTACGGTGCGCTCGATGCCCAGGCCAAAGCCGCTGTGGGGCACGCTGCCGTAGCGCCGCAGGTCGATGTACCATTTGAAGGCTTCTTCGGGCAGGTTGTGCCGGCGAATGCGCTGGAGCAGCAGGTTGGGGTCGCTGATGCGCTCGCTGCCGCCGGTAATTTCACCGTAGCCTTCGGGGGCCAGCATGTCAACGCTTTTGCAAACTTCGGGGCGGCCCGGCCACGGCTCCATGTAAAAGGCTTTAACCTGGGTGGGAAAGCCGTACACAAAAATAGGCCGGTCGAATTCTTTGGTCAGTTCGGTTTCGTGGGGACTGCCAAAATCTTCGCCCCATTCGATGGCCAGCAGTTCCTTGAGTTCCGGGTCGTCGGTTTCGGCCCGGATTTTTTGGACACGGGCCACGGCGTCGTCATAAGAGATGCGGGTAAAGGGCGGGGTAACATTTTCTAACATACTGACATCCCGCTCCAGCACTTTTAGCTCGTGGGCGCGTTCCTCAAGGCAGCGTTGAACCACGTAGCTGACAAACTGCTCTTCCATGTCCATCAGGCCGTTCAGGTCGCAGTAGGCCATTTCCGGCTCAAGCATCCAGAATTCGGTCATGTGGCGGCGGGTTTTACTCTTTTCAGCCCGAAAGGTGGGGCCAAAGCAGTAGACTTTGCCAAAGGAGTAGATGTTGGCCTCGTTGTAAAGCTGGCCGGTTTGGGCCAGATAGACTTTATCGCCAAAGTAATCCACCTCAAACAGGGTCGTGGTTCCTTCGCCGGCGGCGGGCGTGAGAATTGGCGTGCTCATTTCAAGGTAATCGTGGCTGTCCAGCCAATCGCGGCAGGCGCGCATAACCGTGGCCCGCACCCGCAAAATGGCCCACTGCAAGCGGCTGCGAATCCAGAGGTGTCTGTTTTCAAGCAAAAATTCTACGCCGTGCTCTTTGGGCGTAATGGGGTACTCTTCGGCCTCTTGCACCACTTGCAGTTCAGCCGTGTCAATTTCGTACCCACCGGGAATGCCGGGGGCGCGCTCGTTCTCTTTAACCAGGCCGGTTACAATTAAAGCCGACTCCTGCCCCAGCCGCTTGCCGGCCTCAAAAATTTCTTCCGGCAGGTTGGGTTTGAAAAGCACCGCCTGCATAATGCCGGTGCCATCGCGCACCTGCAAAAATTGCAATTTACCCTTGCCGGTTTTGGCATACAGCCAGCCCTGAATGGTTACTTGTTTGCCAACGTGTTGGGCAATGTTTTGAATGGATACGATGTTGGTCAATTTAAATACTCCTCTAGCATTTTGCCTGATTTATAAATCAAAGTTGCATTGCGGCAAAGTTCATGTTGATTTCTTATTAGCCCGGTTTCGCCAAATCCAATATTCTTTAAGATTACGATACGGCACGTCCGAGTCAATGGCTCGCGCCATATCATTGGTCAAATAATTCATCGAATAACCATCAGTACCAATCAACAAAATTTCCCTGGATTTGGAATTCTTTGATAAAACATACTTGTATTGCCCGTAATGCTCAACACGCACATTTTGTTTGAATGATTTTAAAATAGCGACTAACTCTTCCTCCGCAGGTATCCCGTCACTACGATATGAAACAACGATGATGCTATCTTTATATCGCTCAAACAACTGCTCAAATGCGGCGTGAATTTGCATTTTATCAGTCCACGCGCTCGACTGCCGCTTTAACCGGCGGTGCTTTGACCTGTAATCAATCTGCTTGCCCCAGTCGTCATACATCGTTAGCCCTTCTAAAAAGTGGTAGAAGTCATAATAATCGACGGCAGTACCACGCTTTGAAATGTAGGGCGGGTCGATGTACACCAGATCGTACCGGCCGGGAGCCTGAGCCGCATCGTAGTTCAGGGCGCGATTGGACTGGCCGTTATCAAGCACGGCCCGGTTGGCCTCGTCGATAAAAATTTTGAACCACTCCTCAAAGGGCCTGTCCCAACTGGTTTTATTGCCAAAGGAACGCTCCACCTCGGCCAAACGGATATACAGATTTTTGCGGTGGAACAGGTTAAAGGGCCGCTTGATGATACACGCCTGGGCCAGCGCAAAAAAAGCCAGGGCAAATTTGTAGGGGTCGCTCAGTTGGCGGATGTTGGCGACGGTCTGATCAAGCCAGACGTTTTCGTCGTCGGTAAAGTAAATATCGCCAAAATTATCCTGAATAAAGCGAGGATAGGCAATAATTGGGTGTCGCCGCAGCAGCCAATCGACTTCCTGCGGTTCAAGGCGGGTTTGATTATTTTCAATCAGCGCCCGGCCAAAATAATAATTAAAGCGCAGCATGTCGTTATAAGTTACCTGCTTGCCGGCCCGCTTCAACCGATAAGCTACCGCGCCGGTGCCGCCAAAGGCATCGAGGCAGGTTGTAAAATCCAGACTTTCGACTTGTTCCCAAATCCAGTCGGCCAGCCTGGCCTTGCTGCCCTGATAGCGGGTGGATGGAAATTGGGCCGTATGATTTGGAAATAGCGACGGTTGGTAACGTTGAATCTGCCCGCTCACCTTCTTTAAAATCCCCTAACGCGCAGTTAGCGGCCCAACAGCAGCAGCACCCCGGCGGCCAGAGCCAGCACCGCCAGCACCGTGCCGCTGGCCGGAAAGCTGATAGCCAATAAGGGGATTATCCCCAACAGAACCAGATAGATTGCCAGCAAAAGTCGCCCCAAATTTTTGGTGGGCGCGGCTCTAATTTCCAGAAAAATCAAAATGCCGGCCACAATGGCAATAATAGCCAAAACCGTTTGCCCCGAAGGAATATTAAGGTTGGTCAACGTCACCAACCCCGTTAAAATTAGCCAGAGGGCCAGCAAAAATGTGCCTAATTTCTCGCGTAATTTCATCAGCGCAGCCTCCTTGAGTGCTCAAATAATAAGTACCCCACAACTCTGCAACAATAGTACACCTGAAATAAATGCAAAGCAACCTCAACTGCCGGCAGCATCCGCTTTACAAACGTCTGCGGGGCTTTACCTACGCCAATATGCCTATGCCCTACGCGCATTGACCATGGCCCAATTAAGAGATTCCATTATGGCAAGTCTGGGCAATCAGCCGATGTTTTTGGGCAGGGGTTATGGCATACTGTTACTATAGCAGCACAAGCGTACCTATTAAGGTGAAACCATGCAACTCCAAACCCAACTTCGCTGGATGCTTACCATCGTGCTCGTTTGCGTCACCATCCTGGTGGCCGGTTACACGCTCACGCAGGTTGACTCCCCGGCAGAGGCCGCTGCTCCGGCGGTCAGCCGCTCAATTATGGCCCAGGCCACCACCGTTGAAGAAGTTCAGGCGCGCGCCGTTCAGCCGCTGGCCGGCCAGCAAATTACTGTAGTTGACAACCTGTTTGGGTTCGACATTCGCTACCCGGCCCATTGGGTCAAACAAGAGCTTTCCAGTAAGATCGTCATTTTGCAGGCCGCCGACGAGTCGACCCAACTAAAAATTGAGGCCGCCGGCCTGCTGCCCGCCGATGGGCTGACCGGCTTTGTCAACCGCAGCCTGGGCAGCGATATTGTGCTGACCCGCCAGCAACTAACCATTCACGGGCTGCCCACCGAACGCATTCTGCTTTTTTCCAACGGCAGCGGCGGGCAGGTTACTAAATTTTTCATCAACGCCAACAGCGATGTGTACGTTATCTCCGGCGCGGGCCAGCAAAAATCTATCGAGGCCGTAGCCCGTTCCTTTAACGCGCCGCAGGAAATTGCGTTAAGGTAGCCGGCATTTCTTTCTCCTCCTTTT
Organism: uncultured Caldilineaceae bacterium; assembly: GCA_964486935.1. Taxonomy (GTDB): domain Bacteria; phylum Chloroflexota; class Anaerolineae; order 4572-78; family J111; genus CAZAPG01. The sequence goes on from CAZAPG010000007.1 coordinate 171,816, forward strand.
TTGGGCGCCCCCTGATGAATAGCTCAGGGGGCATTTTTTATTTTTATTAATTGACGCGCCAGCCGGTTTGTTATATGCTGTTGCCCAAATTATAGAGCAACCATTATGAACAACAACTATTTCTCTCTGGCTGCGCCGCCCCGGTACGTACCATGGCCGGTGCAGGCGCAGGTACAATTTGGCGGCTTTTTGAACTTTTTTGGCTGGCTGTGGTTTGGCTTTACCATGCTGTTTGTCTGGGCGTTTGGTTCCCTCACCGGTTTCAACGATGTCTATTTCTGGTTCATTTCCCCGGATATTGCCCCCGGAATTATCACGGCGATAGAAAGCACCGGCGCCAGCGAGAATGATGTTCCCGTTTACGCCAATCACTTCACCTTTAGAGTAGAACGGCTGGAAGCCGAATTTCAGAGCGTATCTTACACAACCGGCCAAAACTTTAGCATCAGCGATACCGCAGAGATAGAATACCTGCCCGGCAACCCCAACATTGCCCGTATTCAAAACACCCGCAGCGGAACATTCAGCCCCTGGGTGTTATGTTTTGTGGGCATCTTTCCGCTGGTTGGGCTGGGTATGATTGGCCCCGGCATGTATTTGGGCTATAAAGGCAACCGGCTGCTCAAAGAGGGCAAGATGGGCCTGGGCCGGCTGGTCTCAAAAGAACCCACCAACACCCGCATCAACAATCAGACTGTTTACAAACTCACCTTTGAATTTATGGCCGACGACGGCCAAACCTATCAGGCTACCGCCCGCAGCCACACCCCCTACAATTTAGAAGACGAGGCCCAGGAACAGCTTGTGTACGATCCCCGCAACCCAACCCGGGCCGTACTTTTGGACAGTTTGCCCGGCGAACCCGACATTGACGAGTTTGGCAACATCCAGGTAGCTGATTACGGCCGCAGTATTCGCACTTTGATATTGCCGGCCCTGGTCATTACGGTCCATGGCATCATATTTCTGGCCGTGCTGGTCCGTTAATGACATGCCATCCCCTGCTTGTGAAAATCATCGCAGACTTCATTTGCCCCGCCCTATTGCCTCTGGTATACTTTCGTAAATTTCTGAAAGAATTATAAGCTGTATCATGATTCAACCTATCCCCATCAAATTTGGCACCGACGGCTGGCGGGCCGTCATCGCCGATACCTATACTTACGCCAATGTGCGGCGCTGCGCCGCCGGCGTGGGCCGTTACCTGCTCAACCAAAATCAGGCCCGCAAAGGGCTGGTTATTGGCTACGACACCCGCTTTGGCTCAAAAGATTTTGCCGATGTGTCGGCTGCAAAATTGGCGGCCATGAACATTCCCGTTTATTTGTGCCGGCGCCCGGCCCCCACGCCTACGGTGTCGTACACTATTATCGACAAGCAGGCCGCCGGAGCCATTATCATTACCGCCAGCCACAACCCCGGCAACTACAACGGCTTCAAATTCAGGCCCGACTACGCCGGCTCGGCCCGCCCGGAAATTGTCAAGGCCATCGAAGCCCAGATTCCCGATGAGGCCGACTCGCTGCAAATGCCATTGGCCGAGGCCCGCCGGCGCGGCCTGATTGCCGATATTGACCCCTGGCCCAACTACCGGGCCAAAGTAGAAAGCATGGTCAACCTTGAGCGCGTTAAAGCGGCCGGCTTCAACGTGGCGGTCGATGCCATGCACGGTGCGGGCGGCGGCCTGTGGCCGGAGCTGCTGGCTTATGGCCGCACCACCATCACCGAAATTCGCGGCGAGCCAAACCCCAACTTTCCCGGTATGCACAACCCCGAGCCGCTGGCCCACAACCTGGAGCCGCTGGCCCAACTGGTCAAAAAGGGGGCCGATATCGGCTTTGCCCCCGATGGCGACGCCGACCGCATTGGCGTGCTGGATGAACAGGGCCAATTTGTCAATCCGCTGCAACTTTACGCCCTGCTGCTGCTCTACACCCTGGAGGTGCGCGGGCTGCGCGGCCCCATTGTCCGCACCCTTACCTGCACCGCCATGGCCAACAAGCTGGCCGCCCGATACAACCTGCCGGTGCATGAAACGGCCATCGGCTTTAAGTACGTTGGCCCCAAAATGGTCGATGTGGGGGCCATGTTTGGCGGCGAAGAGAGCGGCGGTTACGCCTTTGGCGACCATATCCCGGAACGCGACGGTTTTGTTTCGGGCCTGTTTTTGCTGGATTTCATGGCCGTTACCGGCCGCACCATGCGCGGGCTGGTCGATTATCTGTTTGAGCAAATCGGCCCGCATTACTACAACCGCATTGATTTAACCTACAACGCCGCCCAGCGCCAGGCCGTGTTAACCCGCATGCAGCAGGCCAGGCCCGACAAGCTGGCCGGTTTGAAAGTGACCGGACTCGTCACCGTTGACGGCTTCCGTTTTGGCTTGGAGGATGGCGGCTGGCTGATTGTCCGCTTTTCCGGCACCGAGCCGCTGCTGCGCATCTACTGCGAAACTACCCACGGCGAACGGGTTGACGAGTTGCTAAACGCAGGCCGAGAGTTGGCTGGCATATAAATGCTCATCGACTCCCACTGCCACCTGAACTTTAACGCCTTTGATGAGGACCGGGCCGAGGTGCTGGCCCGCGCCGCCGAGGCCGGCGTCGTCGCCGTTATCAACCCGGCCACCACGCTGGAGGATAGCCGCCAGATTACGCAGATGGCCGCAGCAACGCCCAACCTGTTTGCCGCCGTTGGCTTTCACCCCAACGATGCCGGCGCCTTTGACGAGCCGGCCCTGGCAGCGTTGCGCCAACTGGCCGGCCACCCCCAAGTGGTCGCCATTGGCGAAATTGGGCTGGATTATTATTGGGATACCTTCCCCCGGCCCAGGCAGCTAGAGGTGTTTGAGCGGCAATTGGCGCTGGCTAAAGAAGTCAACAAGCCGGTCATCATCCACCAGCGAGACTCGGCAGCAGATACCATGGCCGTGCTGCGGCAGTGGGGAAAAGGGGGCAACCACCCCGGCCTGGTGCTGCACTCCTTTTCCGGCGATATGGCAATGGCCGAAGAAGCGATTGACCTGGGTTTTTACATCGGTATCAGCGGGCCGGTCACATTTAAAAACGCCCGCGACCTGCCCGCTATTGTGGCGGCCCTGCCGCCGGAGCGGCTGCTGGTAGAAACGGACGCGCCGTTTCTCTCGCCCCACCCATACCGGGGCAAGCGCAACGAACCGGCGCGGGTCAAGCTGATTGCCGAAAAAATTGCCGGCCTGCAAAGGCTGTCGTTCGAGGTTATGTGCCGGCAGTTAACAGAAAATACAATGGCCTTATTTAATCTGCCCAACAAAACGTGAAACGTGGAGCGTAGAATCTAAACACGTACTGCGTTCCACGTACCACGCACCACGAATATCTACTAACCTGAATTTAGATTATGTTAATTACACTTTAACCCTACTTAACGAGGAAACCCAATGTCACGAGCAGAAGAGCTATTAAGTATTGTGGCTGATGATATTAAACACGTTGAAGAAAAAATGCGCTCCGGCATTTCTGAAAAACATACCGATTTGCAAGCGGTGGTCGATTACCTGGTGGGGGCCGGGGGCAAGCGGCTGCGGCCCGCGCTCACATTAATGGCCGCCAATTTTTACAGCGTAGATAAAGAGAAATCCTACTCGCTGGCGGCCTCGGTAGAACTGCTGCACACCGCCACGCTGGTCCACGATGACCTGATTGACAACTCCCTCTTTCGGCGGGGTATGCCCACCCTCAACGTAAGCTGGAGTCCCGGCGCAACCATTTTAACCGGCGACTTTCTGTTTGCCCGCTCCGCCCAACTGGCCGCCGAAACAGACAATGTACGCATTGTTAATATTTTTGCCGACACCCTGATGGCCATTGTTGGCGGCGAGTTGAACCAGCTTTTTAACGACGGTCACGGCAACGTGCCCAGTATGGACGAGTATCAGCAGCGCATCTACGCCAAAACCGCCTCGCTGTTTGCGGCCGGCACGCAAACCGGCGGCATACTGTGCCACGCCCCTGAACCCGAAATTAAAGCCCTGCGCGATTACGGTTACTACCTGGGCATGGCCTTTCAAATTGTTGATGATATGCTGGACTTCAAAGGTGATGAAGAGCAGATTGGCAAACCGGTCGCCAACGATTTGCGCCAGGGCATTGCCACCCTGCCGGTGATGCTCTTCAACCAGAAACAGCCCAACCACCCCACCATTCTCAAAGCCGTGCGCCGCGAAAAGGTGTCGGACGAAGAAATTCTGGCAGTAGTTGAACAGATTCGCGCCTCCGGCTGCGTGGACGACAGCCTGAAAGAAGCGAGCCGCTACATCGAGCAGGCTCACGCCGCTCTGGAAAAGCTGCCCGACAACCCCTATCGCCGGGCCATGCACGGCCTGGCCGATTACACTATCACCCGCGATATTTAATGGGCGAGGACCGGTGGACCTCTCCATTATCATCGTCAACTGGAATGTCAAAGACCTGCTGCGGCAATGTTTGCGCTCGCTGTTGAGTAGCCAGATTGGCAACTTAACCACCGAAATCATCGTCGTTGACAGCGCCTCAACCGATGGCAGCCCCCAAATGGTGCGCCGCGAATTCCCCCAGGTGCGGCTCATTGCCAGCGAGCAAAATCTGGGGTACGCCGGGGGCAACAACGCCGGCGTGTCAGCCGCCAGGGGCCGTTACCTTTTTCTGCTCAACCCCGATACCGTGGTGCGGCCCAATGCGCCGGCCCGGCTGGTCAACTATATGGACGCGCACCCGGCGGTGGCCGCGGCTGGCCCCCAACTGCTCTGGCCCGATGGCGCGGTACAATCTTCGCGCCGCCGTTTCCCTACTTTGGGCAGCCTGTTTTGGGAAAGCACGCTGCTGGGCCAATGGTTCCCCCACAATCGACATGCCCAGCGCTATCACCTGCTTGACCAATTGTCCGACCATCCCCAGCGGGTCGATTGGGTAGTTGGCGCAGCCCTGCTCATCCGGCGGGAGGCCTGGCAGCAGATTGGCCCCATTGACGAGTCTTTTTTTATGTATTTTGAAGAAACCGACTGGTGTCATCGCGCTGCTGAAGCGGACTGGGAAATCCATTATCTGCCCGATGCCCAGGTGATTCACTACGAGGGTAAGTCCAGCGAGCAAATCATCGCCGCCCGAACCATTCGTTTTCAGCGCAGTAAACTTCGCTACGCGCAAAAATATTTTGGCGCTGGCTGGGCTGCCGCACTCCGCCTTTTTTTGTGGGCCACCTTTGCCTATCAGGGGGCCGAAGAAAGCGCCAAGTGGCTCTTTGGCCATCGCCGGGCGCTGCGCCGCGAGCGAATGGCGGCGTATAGACAGGTGCTAAAAGCGTTATGGACAAAACCATAGTTCAACTTTATCAAATAGCGCGTATTGCCTGTTGCGTAGAATATTTTCACGCAATAGGCCCTTTATCACGGCCTTGTTTTTTGCCATATGACACTTAGCGCCACCTTCCTTACCGGCGAATACCCCCCCATGCAGGGCGGCATTGCCGACCACATTGCCCATTTATCCAACCACCTGGCCCCGCTGGGCGTTGAGTCTTCCGTTCTTATCAACCGGCGCTGGCTGGAGGCCCGGCAAACGCCTCAACCGGCGCCGGCGCAATCGCCCCCGGTTTATCCGCTGGTTCCCAACTGGGGCTGGCGCTGCTGGCGGGCTGTCGCCAAATTTTTAACCGCCCGGCGGCCCGATGTGTTGCACCTTCAATATCAGGCCGCCGCCTTCGACCTGGGCGGCTGGGTCAATTGGCTGCCCTGGTATCTGCGCCAAACAGGGGTTGACACCAAAATTGTGACCACCTTTCACGACTTGCGCGCCCCTTACATCTTTCCCAAAGCAGGCCCTCTGCGCTGGAAGTCGATGCTGGCGCTGGCCCGCTACAGCCACGCCGTTATCTGCACCAACCGGGAAGATTATCACCAATTAGCCGGTTCTGCTTTACCCCCCCCGCGGCTGGCCCATATTCCGCTGGGCAGCAACGTGCAGCCGCAGCCGCCGGCCAGCTTCAACCGGGCCGGATGGCGGGCCAGATATGAAGTTAATAACGACACGCTGCTGCTGGCCTATTTTGGCTTTCTCAACCAGAGCAAGGGCGGCAAAGAGTTGATTGAGGCGCTGGCCCTGTTACGCCAACAAGGCATTGACGCCCGCCTGCTGCTGATTGGCGGCGATGTGGGCCATGCCGACCCCACCAACGCGGCCTACGCCCAAAAAGTGCAATCGCTCATCGAGCAGCGCGGCCTAACCGATGTTGTTTACCGCACCGGCTACGTTGACCTGCCGCAAGTATCGGCCCACCTGCTGGCCGCCGATGCCGTGGTGATGCCCTACCGCGATGGCGTCTCTTTTCGGCGCACCACGTTGATTGCCGCCCTGCAACATGGCTGCCCGGTGGTCAGCACCACCCCCGCCAACCCGGCTCTCATCCCCGAAATTGAGCCGGGCCAAAATATGCTGCTGGCCCCGCCTCAAAATGCCGGGGCGCTGGCGCAAACCATTGCTCTGCTGGCCGACAATCTGGCTCTGCAAGCCAGATTATCGCAGGGGGCCAAAGCTTTGGGCGACCTGTTTGAATGGGGCGCAATTGCGCGTCAAACCGCCAATGTTTACCGGGCTGTTACTCACGGCTGATGTCGGTAATTGACAATTGACCCTACATAGGCCAAAATTAGTTTCATATCCTTTGTTTGCCACCTGCCTATGCAACCTCTAACCAGTATCGACCTGCAAAATTTCATCAACCGCCATCAAATTGAAGCTACCATTCTGCGCATGGCCGAGCACACCCCGACCGTTCCCGATGCGGCGCGGGCGCTGGCCGTTGAACCGGAGCAGATTATCAAATCGCTGGTGTTTGTTATCAACGATAAACCGCTGCTGGTCATCAACAATGGCCTGGCCAGGGTAGACTCGCGCAAACTGGCCAACCATTTTCAGGTGGGCAAAAAGCGGGTAAAATTTGCCGGCGCCGGGCAGGCGCTTGAAATTACCGGCTACGTGGTGGGCAGTATGCCGCCCTTTGGACACCGGCAAAAACTGCCCGCGCTGGTAGACCCGGCCATTATGCAGCTAAACGTCATTTTTGGCGGCGGCGGCGATATCAACGCCATGATGCGCCTGACCCCCGCCGAGTTGATGCGAGTCACCCAAGCAGAATTATTATCGGTGTCGGAGTAGCGATGGTTATCCCCGTTTGTTATAAATGCAAAACGCCGGTAAAAATTATTTCGACCCCCCAGGGCGGCCTTGAAATCATTAATTACCAATGCCCCGAGTGCAACCACGTTGCGGCCAGCTTTTTGCTGGGTTACATCGAGCCTGCCCTTGAGGCGTCGCCCCAGGCCGCCCCTGCCGATGAAGAGCTGATTGAACGGGCCAAATATTTTGAAGACACCTACCAGCATTACAAATTACGCGCCAAAATGCAGGGCTTGTTAGAGCTACGCGCCGCCGCCGATGGCCGTCGCCAGAACAAACCCGCCGACGACTCAGCCGAATCCGATTAAACTACCTTTGCCCAATCAGGAGCGCACCTTGAGCAACAAACGCGAGATTCTGGGCTGGTCCATGTACGACTGGGCCAACTCGGCTTTTAGCACCACCGTGGCGACGACTTTTTTAGGGCCGTACCTGGCGGCTCTGGCCGCCTCCAGCGGCGGCAAAGTGAATGTTTTGGGGCTGCAAATTGAGGGCGCGGCTTTTTTCCCCTTTTGCGTGTAGATCTCGGTGGTTGCCGTAGCATTATTTATGCCTATTTTGGGCACCATTGCCGATTATTCCAACCTTAAAAAGCTGATGATGCTGACTTTTGCCTATGTAGGCGCGGTCTCGACCATCTTGCTATTTTTGGTGCAGGAAAATCTGATTGTGCTGGGCGGCATCTTGTTTATTGCGGCCAACCTGGCCTTTGGGGCGGCCATTGTTTTTTACAACGCCTTTTTGCCCGATATTGCCGGGCCGGACGAGCGCGACTCGGTTAGCTCGCAGGGGTTTGCCTTTGGCTATATTGGCGGGGGAACGTTGCTGCTGCTCAATTTGGTGCTGGTTTCCTTTATGGCCGACAAATCGCTGGCGGTGCGGCTGAGCCTGGCCAGCGCCGGGGTTTGGTGGCTGCTATTTACTTACCTCTTTCCCCAACAGCGATTAATTCAGCGCCAGCCGACCCAAACCCTGCCGCCCGGCGAGTCTTACCTGTCGCACAGCCTCAAACAGTTGGCAACCACCCTGCGCGAGATGTGGCAAAAATACCCCAAAACCCTGCGCTATTTGCTGGCTTATCTCATTTACAACGACGGCATCCAAACTGTCATTGTGGTGTCATCTACCTTTGGAGCCATCGAGTTGGGTATCCCCATTGAAACGCTGGTACAGGTTGTGTTGATGATTCAGTTTGTGGCCGCCGGAGGCGCGTTTCTCTTTAATCTGCTGGCCAAGCGAATTGGGGCTAAAAATACAATTCTCATCAACCTGGTTATTTGGGTGGGGCTGTTGATTTATGCCTTTGGGTTTTTATACACCACCCTGCAATTTTGGATTTTGGGCGTTGTGCTGGCCGCCATTCTGGGCGGCTCGCAGGCGCTCAGTCGCTCCCTATTCTCCCAAATGATTCCGGCCAACCGCGAGTCGGAATATTTCAGCTTTTACGAAATCAGCGAGCGCGGCACCAGTTGGATTGGCCCCATTGTGTTTGGCCTGGCTGTCAGCCTGACCGGCACCCAGCGCGTGGCCATCCTCTCGCTGGTGCTCTTTTTTGTGGTTGGGCTGGCGCTGCTTTACCTAACCGATGTAAAACAGGCCGTTGTTGACGCCGGCAATGAACTACCGGCAGTCGTTTAAGCGCAGAGATTACAAATTTCCCTCGCTCTGTTGATTGAATCCCCCAGCTATGATACAATTAAATTGTCATCATTATGGAAAGTTGTTACCAGGGAGCCGCCCTGATACCGGGGCATCAGACACAAGGATGCCTGTACCCGACACGGGTGAAAATGGGGGACCCCCCCAACCCCCGGCCTGCGGCGCATTTTCATAGGAGCGCTTCTGATGAAAACCTATGCGGACAAATTAAACAGGCACTATATTATTTTTCTGGCGCTGATTATGGCGCTCGTTCTCACCTTTGTTGACTTTTCCCCCACTCAAGCCGGCGACCCCGACGATGTCATCGGCGGAATGAATCCCGAAAAATTTGAGTGTCTGGAAACTGAAGAGGAAGACGGTACCGAAAAAGACCCGTGGGAAGTGGTTGACCTTTCTGAAGAATTTGAGCGAATTGAGAAAGAAAACCCTAAAAGCAACGACGAGTTTATTGCCAAGTTAGAAGATGCCTGCGACAATTTAACCCGGGAAGGCATTTTCCGGCCTTTGGCCAGAACCAAGATTGAGGGCAAGGTTTTTGAATTTCACCCCAGCGACCCCAACAACCCGGCCGAGTCTGAGTGGTTTGCGGTGCCCTCGCAAAGCGTGCCGGTCATTGCTTCCGGGGTTGATTTTGAGATATTCTGGGTTTCAGAGCCAGACGGGTCGTTTTACTTTTACAAAACCCGTTTTGGCGAAGGCCCAATTATCTTAAACCTGAAACTGCCCGATGACGCCCACCCCATCAACCCAAACATTCTCATCGAGTCAACCGGCAAGGATGAGGTGTGGACGGTTTTTTTGGGCTTCTATCGCGGCAATGTGCCGCCTCCGCAGGTAGACCAGCTCAAAACGCCCAACGGTAACTTTTTGCCTTTTAGCAACACCAAGTTTGAGTATATTGTGGGCGTTGATGGTAAATTTATGCTGCCCGGCGTGGGCGGCGAATTGCCCCGGCAAGAGTCAACCTGGGTGATGGCGCTGGCCGCGGCCATGCTGGCTGCCCTGCCCCTGGCCGGTCTGTTGAAGCTGCGCCAAAATAGTTGACAATTTTTTGCGCCCAACTTATGCAAAAAAAACCGATGCTTTGGCGGCATCGGTTTTTTGCTTTATGACCCTTCCAACTCAACTGGAATCTATATTGTTTCGCCGCTGGCTACATAATCAGACGGGAACTGCCCTTCTTTTACGCCGGGGTTGATAATAACATTGTGCCCAATTTTAACCCCGGCCGGAATCCGGGCGCGTTTACCTGCGGCGGTCAGGCCGGTATTGAGGCGCTCTGGAAACTGGCGATTGGGAATATTATCCACGCCGTAGCCAATTTCTGCGCCTTCGCCCACATAAACTTCCTTATCAATGATGGCTCGCTCAACTCTGGCATTGGGGCCAATAATGCTGTCATTCATCACCACCGAATCGCGCACAATAGCGCCAGGGGCCACCCGCACCCCCGGCGAAAGCACCGAGCGTTCCACCACGCCTTCAATTACGCAGCCGTTAGAGAGCAAATTGCCACCCACCCAGGCTTCGGCGCCCAGCCGCACCGGGGGTTGTTCCTCGCTGCGGGTGTGGATAACCCACTCCGGGTCGTACAAATCAAGCGCGGGGGTTTCGGCCAGCAGGGCCATGTTGGCTTCCCAATAGGCTTGCAGCGTGCCCACATCGGCCCAGTAGCCTTCAAAGGTGTAAGCGTAAACTTTATGGGTTCGCAAAATAGAGGGCAGCACATCGCGGCCAAAATCGTTCAAACCGTCCTGGGTTAGAAGCTCGCGGAGAACTTCGTATTTGAAGGCGTAAATCCCCATCGAGGCCAGCGTTTCTCTGGAGCGGCGCGGTTTTTCTTTGAAGCCGCTTACCCGCATGTCGTTTTCAACGCTCACAATGCCAAAACGGTAAGTTTCAAAGGGGCTAACCCGGCGCACGGCAACCGTTACATCGGCGTTGGTTTGCTGGTGAAAGCGCAGCATTTGCTGGTAGTCCATTTTGTAAATATGGTCGCCGGCCAAAATAAGCACAGTATCAACCCGCTGCTCTTCTACAAAATCCATATTGCGACGCACCGCATCGGCGGTGCCGCGCTGCCAGCCGCTCAAGCCCGGCCCCAGGTAGGGTTGCAGCAACCGCACCCCGCCCTGAGAGCGGTCCAAATCCCAGGGTTTGCCCACGCCCACGTGGTCATTGAGCGAGCGAGGCATATACTGGGTGAGCAGCGCCACATTGTAAATGCCAGAATTAACGCAGTTTGACAGCGTAAAGTCGATAATTCTAAATTTGCCGCCAAAGGGAATAGCCGGCTCGGCCCGAACGGCGGTCAATACGCTTAAATCCTCGCTGGCGCCGCCGGCCATAATCATCGCTAATGTTTTCATAATTACACCGTCTCTCCGCTGGGAATTTCCGTGCCAGGAAAATCGCTTTCAAGACACCCGGAGCGAATCAGCACATTGCGGCCAATCACTAACCCGCCCGGTATTTGCGCGCCGGCGCCTACTACGGTAATGCCCGTGTCCAGCTTGTCGGGCATCTGGCGGTTGGGGGTCATATCGTCGCCGTGGCCCAAAAAAGTGCCGGCGCCAATCACCACGTTTTCATCAATGATGGCCCGCTCTACCACCGCGCCCGGACCAATCCAGGTATCGTTGATAATGACAGACTCTTTGACCACCGCCCCCGGCGATACATACACCCCCGGCGAAAGCACCGAACGCTCCACCCGGCCTCTAATAACGCAACCGTTGGAGATAAGGCTGCTAACAACCTGAGCCTGCGGGCCGCTTTTCACCGGAGGACGCTCCTCGCTGCGGGTGTGGATAACCCACTCCGGGTCGTGCAACCTGAACACCTCGTCAATGGAGGGGTCGGTGAGCGCCAGGTTGGTTTCCCAAAATGATTGAATGGTTCCGACATCTACCCAGTAGCCTTCAAAGGCATAGGCGTAAACTTTATCCTGGGTAATCATGGCCGGGATGACATCTTTGCCAAAATCAATACGCGGCGATTCAGACGTACCCTCAGAAAGCCGCTGAATGAGCACGTCGGTATTGAATACGTAAATTCCCATCGAGGCCAGGGTGCCTTTATCGCGCTCTTTGGGCTTTTCGGTAAATTCGGTAACGCGCATGTTGCGGTTCACCGTCATAATGCCAAAGCGGTCGGTTTCTTCCAGCGGCACATTCATCACCGCCACGGTTAAATCGGCCCCTTTTTCCAGATGATACTCTATCATGGGCCGGTAATCCATTTTGTAAATATGGTCGCCGGAGAGAATCACCACCAGGTCGGGGTTTTTCTCCTGAATAAAATCCAGATTGCGGTAAACCGCGTCGGCGGTGCCGCGATACCAGTCCAAATCGGCGTTGCTGCCCTGGTAGGGCTGCCGCATATGCACGCCGCCGCGCTGCCGGTCCAGGTCCCACGGTTTGCCGATGCCAATATGGGCATTGAGCGAGTGGGGGCGATATTGGGTTAACACGGCCACATCATAAATGCCAGAGTTGACGCAATTGGAGAGCGTGAAATCAATAATGCGGTATTTGCCGGCAAAGGGGACGGCCGGTTTGGCTCGCCTGTCGGACAGCACCGTCAGACGAGTGCCAGCGCCGCCGGCCATTAGAACAGCCAGAGTTCTCATAAAAAACTCCCTTGTAGTGATAAATTGTCAACGTTTGTTTTTAAAAGATGCCCGGTTCAGCTTTGTGGCGGCATCTTCAAAGGCATTCACGGGGGTCAATCAGATTGAAATCAGGCGTTGGTAATCGGCAATTAGTTATTGACCAATTCTGCGGGAAACCATTTTAGAAAGGGGTTTTAGTATAACCTTTGACCGGCAGGCTGTCAAAAATTTTGGAAGACTTGTCTGAAAATAACTTCGCGCTGCGCCAGCAACCAATCCAGCCAGGCGTCCAGGCCGGCTCCACTGCGGCAAGAAACCTCGAAACAGGATACGCCGGGGTTGACCATCTCCAGGCCGCGCCGAAAATAGTTCACATCAAACTCAAACATATCTATCAGGTCGGCTTTGTTGAGCAGCACCACATCGGCGTTGGCAAAGATGCCAGGATATTTGTAAGGCTTGTCATGCCCTTCCGGCACGCTGGCCACCACCACGGCTACATGCGCGCCCAGGGCAAAGTTGGCCGTGCAGACCAGGTTGCCCACATTTTCCACAAACAGCAGGTTCAATTCCGCCAGCGGCAGGTCGGGCAGGGCGGCGCGAATCATCGGCGCGTCCAGGTGACACCCGCCGCCGGTATTAATCTGAACTGCCGGCACGCCCCGGGCCGCAATGGTGTCGGCGTCGATGCGAGAGGCCAAATCCCCCTCGATAACGCCGGGACGAAGGTCAACGGGCAGCCGGCCAACCGTGGCCAGAATCAGGCTGGTTTTGCCCGCCCCCGGCGAGGCCATCAGGTTCAAGGCCAAGATACCGGCCCTATCGAGTATCGCTCGATTTTCAGCGGCCACCCGGTCATTTTCAGTCAGGATTTCTTTCACCACAGGAATCTTCATCACGCTACCTCGATGCTTTCCACATAAAACGCTTTGCCGCCGGATACCTGCAACCGGCTGCTGCGGCAAACGGGGCACAGCGGCGGCAGCGGCGCGGCGGCGGGAAAGCGATGACCGCAAGCGTCGCACGCTACCCAGGCCGGTTCGCGCCGAAAGTTCAGCCGCGCCCCGGCGGCTATAGTTGGCCGGCTGAGGATGTCGAAATAAAACTGAATCGAGTCATCCACCACGCTGCTCAACTCGCCAATTACCAAATCAATGTGGGTGATGCGCTGCGCGCCATGTTGTTTGGCTGTTTCTATGGCTACCGAGAGAATCCCCTCGGTTACAGATAGTTCATGCATAGGCGGATACCGTAAAACAGCTAGTTCGTCACTGGACCGGCTGAATTGGGCCAAGCTGCGCCAGCAGTTTGGCCACAATTGGTCTGGCGGCGGCCAGCGCCCGCTGGGCTGGTTGGCTCAAGCCTTCGCCGTGAGCAAAATCTGTGCCGGGCGCGGTCAGCAGCCAGGCCGGCGGACGGCAGCCATACAGCAAGCCGGCATAGGCCAGCAGCGCCGCCGGCGAGAGATGATGCCCCAAACTGACCAGGGAGATGTCCGCGGCAATGGGTTGAATCTGGACGGCCGGCTCAAATTCTTCGGGCGGCACGGCCCGGGTGTCAACAAACAGCGCCGTCTCGGCGCGGGCAATTTCCGGGGCCAGCTCCGGCAGCAGTTGGTGGGTGATAATTTTCTCAACGGCCAGTTGCTGCGCCTGACATGCCTGTTCAACCAGTTGGGCCAGATGCAGCCCGGCGGCGTCATCGGTGCGTAAGCTGTTGCCGTAAGCCACAATCAAAATCATGGGGTTAATCTCGTATTTTTTCGTCAAGCAGCGTGCCATCGGCGGCCAGAAGCTGCACGTGAATGGGCATCTGCCCCACGGCGTGGGTTGAGCAGCTCAGGCAGGGGTCGAAGACGCGGATGCCGTGCTCAATCCGGTTGAGAATGCCCTCACTCAACCCGCTGCCGTTGGCGTAAGCCTGGGCAATCTGTTTGACTGTCTGGTTCATGGCCAGGTTATTCTGACCGGTGGCGATAATCAGGTTGACCTGTTGCAAGATACCGTCCCCGTTAACGTGATATTCGTGAAAGAGCGTGCCTCGCGGCGCCTCGCTAACGCCCACGCCAACAAGCTGGTTGACGCTGGCTTTGCTGCGCACGTGGTTGCCGATGAGGGTGGGGTCTTCCAGCACCGCTTCAATTTTTTCCAAGGCAAACAAAATTTCAATCAGGCGGGCGTAGTGGTAGTAGAAACTGCCCGACACGGGCCGGCCCCGTTCGCCCAGCCGCCGAAACTGGCGCAGTTCGCGGTCGGCCAGGGGCGTGCCGGCAAAATCGCACACATTCAGCCGGGCCAGCGGGCCAACCCGGTACATGCCGGCGTTGTTCTCCAGCCCCAGCGGTTTGTAATAGGGGAATTTCAGGTAGCTCCAGGGCTGCACCGCCTCGCCAATAACCTCGCGGTAACGCTCCGGCGAGAGGCCATCTTCAAGCAAACGGCCCTCGCTGTCCATAATCCGCAGCAGGCCGTCGTAATGTTCCAGGCCGCCGTCGGGTGTTACCAGCCCCATGAAAAGGCTGGGAAAGTTGCCGTAGGCTTCAATCTCCGGGGCGCTGTCGTCAAAGGTGTCCTTCAGCAGGTCGAGAGCCAGTTCCACAATGTCAAAGGCTTCGGGCAGCATGCGCTTAATCTGGTCCCGATTTTCGGGGTTCAGCGGCTCGCGGACGCCGCCGGGCACCGTCCAGGCCGGGTGAACGCTTTTGCCGCCCAAAATGCGGATGACATCCTGCCCAAACTGGCGCAGCTTGATGCCGTTGCGGGCAATTTCGGGATATTTTTCAATCAGCCCCATAATGTTGCGGCGGGTGGGGTCGCTTTCCATGCCCAGCAACAAATCGGGCGCGCTGAGGTGAAAAAAGCTGAGGGCGTGGCTTTGCACAAGCTGGCCCCAGTTCATCAGGCGGCGCAGCTTTTCGGCGTTGGCCGGAATTTTGACGCCCAAAATGGCGTCGCCGGCTTTGGCCGAGGCCATCAGGTGGCTGACCGGGCAAATGCCGCAGATGCGGGCGGTGATGCCGGGCATTTCCCAGAAACTGCGCCCAACACAGAATTTTTCAAAGCCGCGAAATTCGGTTACGTGAAAACGGGCATCGGCCACCTGGCCGTTGCTGTCCAGGTGAACGGTGATTTTGGCATGCCCTTCAATGCGGGTGACCGGGTCAATGGTGATGGTTTTGGTCATGAGTTAGTCTCCATAGTGTAGTGATTTTACGCGCTATGAAACACAAAATAGATGTTTCATAGTGCGTATTGCGTAGTGCGTAGCAATTGGTTATCGCACTAGCCAAAGTACCGCATCGACTCCGGCAAGCGAACCGGCTCGCCGTTGAGCAGGGCGCGGACGGCGGCCCAGATGTGGTCGGGTTCGGGCGGGCAGCCGGGAATGTAGGCCTCTACCGGAATAACCTGGTGCAGGGGCAGCACCCGCCGCAGCAGGGCCGGCATCACTCTATCGCTATCGAGGCCGCGCGGCGCGTTGCCGGGGCCTTCCCGGTACACTTCGGTCAGCAGATCATCAACGTTGAGGCGGTTACGCAGGCTGGTTACGTTGCCGGTTACGGCGCAGTCGCCAAAACTGACGACAATTTTACTGCGCGCCCGGATTTGTTGAGCCAGCTCCAGGTGGTCAACATTGGCAACCGCGCCTTCGACCAGGGTCACATCCACATTTTTGGGAAATTCTTTGACATCGGCAATGGGGCTGTAGACCAGTTCGGCGGCGGCGGCCAGCTCCAGCAGCCGCTCATCCAGGTCTAAAAAGCTCATATGGCAGCCGGAGCAGCCGCCCAGCCAGGCCGTAGCCAATCTAATTTTTTGCGATTTCTTTTGGGCCATCGGTTAGTCCTTGTTCCAGTGTTTATTTTTGCTGGTCCCCGTCGCGGCGGGCGGCGGCATAATAGGGTTCTTTGTCGCTGTGGTCCCACTGTTTCTTTTCCCGGCCGGCGGTAATCCAGGCCAGGAAATCGTGCCGTTTTTCCATTTCGGCCACAGATGAGCCTTTGTGGAACAGCGCGCCGGTGGGGCAGGCCTGCACGCATTTGCCGCAACTGGTACAACTCAGGCTGCTGCTCCAGGGCTGGTTCAAATCATGAATGATAAGGCAGTTTACGCCTCGCCCCATCACATCTTTGGTGTGGGCGCCTTCAACTTCATCGCAGACGCGCACGCAGCGGGTACACAAAATACAGCGGTTGTGGTCCATGCCAAAACGCTCGTGGCTCACATCCACAGGTAACTCCGGGTGCAGGTAGTCGTACCGCACGTGGTCCATCCCCTCGATGGCGGCTATGGCTTGCAGCTCGCAATGGCCGTTCATCACGCAAACGGCGCAAACATGGTTGCGCTCGGCAAAGAGCAGTTCCAGAATCATGCGGCGATAGTTGTGCAGCCGTTCGCTGTGGGTGGTCACAACCATGCCTTCGGCCACCTGGGTAACACACGAGGCCGGCAGGCCGCGCATGCCCTGCACTTCAACCAGGCACATCCGGCAGCCGCCGCGCTCGCTCAGCCCTTCCAGGTGACAGAGCGTTGGCAAATAGATGCCCTGCTCTCTGATGACCTCCAGCAGCGATTGGCCGCTGCGGGCGCTGACCAGTTCGTCGTTGATGGTTAGGGTTACAACTGACATTACAGCACCTCCTCGGCGGGTTGGGCCGGCTGGCCGGCGGTGGCAAAGCGTCCATTGGGCCGGCCCGCTTTGCCGGCAATCAGCTTTTCGTACTCGTGGCGGAAGAAGCGCAGGGTGCTCAACAGCGGGTTGGGCGCGGATTGTCCCAACCCGCACAGGCTGGTTTCCTGCATCATCACGCACAATTCTTCCATATTTTTCAGGTCCATCTCGGTGGCCTGGCCGGCGGTAATGCGCTCTAAGATGCGGTGCAATTGCACCGTGCCCACCCGGCAGGGGACACATTTGCCGCAACTTTCATCCATGCAGAATTCCATAAAGAATTTGGCCACATCGGGCATGCTGGTGGTGTCATCCATCACAATCAGGCCGCCGGACCCCATAATCGAGCCTAACTCGCGCAGGCTTTCGTAATCAACCGGCGTATCCAGATGAGCGGCGGGAATGCAGCCACCGCTGGGTCCGCCGGTTTGGGCCGCCTTGAATTCATGCCCGTTGGGAATGCCCCCGCCGATATCGAACACAATTTCGCGGAGGGTGATGCCCATCGGCACTTCAATCAGGCCGGTGTTGGCCACCTGACCGGCCAGGGCAAATATTTTGGTACCCCTGCTTTTGGGCATACCAATATCGGCAAACCATTTGGCCCCATTGCTGATGATGGGCGCAATGCTGCCAAAGGTTTCCACGTTGTTGAGCAGGGTGGGGCTGCGCCACAAGCCCTGCTCCGCCGGGTAGGGGGGACGCGGCACCGGCTGGCCTCGCCTGCCCATAATCGAGGCCATCAGCGCGGTTTCCTCACCGCAAACAAACGCGCCGGCCCCAATCCGCAGGTCAATTCTAAAGCTAAAGTTACTGTCCATTACCCGGCTGCCCAGCAAGCCGCGCCGTTCGGCCATGCGGATGGCTTTTTCCAGCCGTTTGGCCGCGATGGGGTATTCGCCGCGCACGTAGATAAAGCCCTGCTCCGCGCCCACGGCATAGCCGGCAATGGCCATGCCTTCCAGCACCCGGTGCGGGTCAGATTCCATCAGGGTGCGGTCCATGTAAGCGCCGGGGTCGCCCTCGTCGCCGTTGGCAACCACATATTTTTTATCGGCTTCGGCTTTGCGAACCAGATTCCATTTTAAGCCGGCGGGGTAACCCGCGCCGCCACGCCCGCGCAGGCCGCTGTTGATAATTTCCGCGCAAACTTCCTCCGGCGTCATCTCGCGCAGGGCGTGGGCCAGGGCGCTGTAGCCGCCGCGAGCCACGTAATCTTCCAGTCGTTCCGGGTCAATCAGGCCGCTGTTGGACAGCACCACCTTGCGCTGTTTGGTAAAAAAGGGCATGTCGGGAGGCAATACTTTGCTGTTCAATTCCGGCACGGCTTCTTTAGCCACGTGCTTTTTAACAATGTCGCGGGCCATATCGGGGGTTACGTTTTCATAAATGATGTCCGCTTCTCCCTGCGTCTGAACCGTTACCAGCGGCCCCCGGCTGCACGGCCCCATACAGCCGGTAGAGACCACATCCAGTTCGGCGCGCAATTCTTTGTTTTCTTTTAATATCTCTTTGAGGGTTTCCTGCACCGCCGTGCCGCCAGACGAAAGGCAGGGCGTGCTGCCGCAGCACAGCAACCGGCAGCGGAATTGCTGCTGTTTTTCCAGTTCGCGCTCGGCCAGAGCTTGTAAATCTGCTCGGTTCATGGGGCTTCAACCTCCTGTGTGTCGTTTTCTGCCGGCAGCGATACCACCGCTTTTTGGCGGCCATTAATGGGCTGCCCGCTGACCAGCGCCTTAACATATTCCAGGGTAGACTCAGGGGTTTCCCGGCCCAACACCTGGTTATCAACTACCAACACAGGCGCTAACCCGCAGCTACCCAGGCAGCGGGCGGTTGCCAGACTAAATTTGCCATCGGGGGTGGTTTGACCCGACTCAATGCCAAACTCGGCCTGAAGCTGGGCGATAATTTCCGCGGCTCGCTTGACATAGCAAGCAGTGCCCATGCAAACAGTGCAGGTATGCTCGCCTTGCGGCTTTAATGAGAAAAAATGATAGAAGGTGGCTACTCCGTAAACCCAGCTAAAAGGTAATTTCAAGTGCCGGGCCACATAAATTAGCAAATCATCCTCCAAAAAGCCAAACGCTTCCTGAGCGGTATGCAGAACCTCTATCAAGGCGTCCTGTTGAAATTGAAAGCGTTTCAGCGTGCGGTCTACCAGTTTAAAGCGAGGGTCGCCGCTGGGGTGTTCACTTTCAGTTACATCTTTCCTGGTTTTAATCATAATAGACCTCTCACAAAACAAACTTTGAAATCCTGTCAGAGTGTAACACAACTCAGCGGCGGTCAGTAGTGTTATCTGTCACATTTTGATTGTGACATTTATCACAATTGGTTTTTTTTCTTCTGCAGAGGGGTTACAAGCGTGGGACGCTATTTGGAGACAATAAAAAGGACGCACTTTCGTGCGTCCCTGGCTGGTAAAGCGGCGATAAATTATTCTGAGGTGCCGGTGGGAGTGGTCGACTCTTCGGTTGGGGGAGCTTGCAAAAAGTCGTCGCGGGTTTTCTCAACCAGACTATTGCCCACAAATTCCGATATCTGCACATAATATGGCGACTCGGAAGAGTGGAAGATGTAGCCGGTGTCGTTTTTGGCGCCCACAGTCAGGGTGTAGGTTTTGTCGCCCTCTTCGCCGGAGGTTTTTAGCGTAACCACGGCCAGCGGGTTGTCCAGCCCATATTCGGCTTTTTCTTCTTTGCCCAGCGGGGCGGCCAGCCGCACCGAGGTGATGCCGGTGAGCATGCCGGTCAGCCCGGTTTCATTGAACGCTTCGTCATCGGCCAGGCCGGCCATTGTCCAGCTTTCGCCCTCTTTTTCAAATTCAAAGGTTCCATTTTCATTTTCCAGAGTCAGGCCCACCACGTTTTCTCTGGGCACTTCAAAGTAAAGGGTGTCAATCCAGCCGGAAGGCTGGGCGTTGGCCTCGAAGCTGGTTAAATCGGCGGACAGGTAGACGTTGGATTGGCCATCCAGACGCACGTGGGTGGCTCCGGCTCCGGCAGTGCTGCCGATATAGAGTTTGTGGGTGGAGCCATCGCCGCTTTCCAATTCAACCAGCCGGGCAAAATCGTCGGCGGCTACCTGCAAGCGCCGGTGGCTGGTTTCGGTTTGCGTAACCAGCCGGTTGGTTTTGATGGCGGCTATTTTATCCAGCAGGGTAGACACTTTTTCAGCCTCAACCGGAAAATCGCCGGCTTCGGGCAACACCCAGCTATCGCCGTTTTTGGCCAGCACCACTGTGTTGTCGTCGCCATCGCTAATGGTCAATTTGACCACGTTGGCGGCGGTAAAATTGGGCAAAATGGGATTGTCGCCGGCCTGGGCCGTAGATTTGGGCCAGAAGGCAAAAGCGGCCACTCCTACTTGAATGACTAAAATGATGATGAGTATTTGGTTCAGTCTGTTCATAAATTAGTCCTCCTCGTATAAAATAAATGTTACACAGAGTTACACGGAGCAGCCACAGAGAAACACAGAGAAAAAATATAAAAGTCTCGGTGTATCTCGGTGCTTCTTGGCGTGCTTTGTGTTCCAAATTTTCATTCTCGGTGTCGCCGCAGGCATAGGAACCGTCACACTCCCTAAGCCGGGGTTGTGGCCTGCGGGGCGTCGGAGCCGGGCAGTTGCGAGGGCGGCACCAGTTCTATGGGTTTTTCGTTTTGCTGGCGCACGCGCCAGATAACGCCCAGGGCCACCAGCACCAGCAGGGCAACGGCGTAATTAGCCACTTCCCAGAAGGTTTCATCGGTTTCGGTGAGCGGGTTGAGCACCCGGGCCGACGTGCCCCGCGAGCGAATAGAGAGCAGGTCCAGGTCTTCAACCGACCAGTCAACGGCGTTTTGGGCAAATTGCAGGCTGTTAAAATAGCGGTCGCGGGTGAGGGTCGATGAAATTTCAAAGACGATATCGTTGAGAAATTCGGCGCTGCCAACCACAATCAGCCGGGCCGATTCGGGCGATGACTCGATGGTGCCGACGGTGTTGGTTGGAGTCTCTGCCGGCGCGGCGGCTTCATTGCCCTGAGGCTGGGTAAGCGGATTGGGTTTGTCTTTGAAGTAGCTTTCAAACACGCCCTGCACCGCCACGGCCAGCGGATACGATTTCTGTTCGCCTTCTACCGGAAAGCCGTATTGCGGGTAGGTTTGCGTATCGGGGAGAATGTTGATATCGCTGCGCAGCCACGATTGCGGGCTGGATTCGAGCAGCACGGTGACATCGCGGTTGGCGTTTTGTTCTTCAGCAACCGTTACGGGCGAAACCCAGTTCATGGTAACAGCCGGCAGGTTGGCCAGCATAGGGCTGTTGGAGGCCATAGCGTTGGGCCGCACGTCAACAAAGAAGGGATAGGGCATCGCCTGAATTTCCTGCACCTGAATTCCGCCCAAATCGCGGGCTACCTGCACCGGGAACGGCTCGTTTTGGGGGTCAAGCACCATAGCCTGTTGCACGGTGATGCCGTAGCCGGCCAGCATGTCGCGCAGGCCGTTTTCAATGGGGGCAACACCCAGTTGGCCGGTGAACTGGTCGGGGTTGAGGGCGTAGTTACCGGCAGCTACAATCACCGAGCCGCCTCGCATCAAATACTGGTCGATGGCGTAGCGTTCGGCATCGCTCATATTTTGGGGGGCAATGACCAGCAGCACGTCCACATCGGCGGGCACCTGGCCGGTTGACAAATCGACCTGGCGCACGCTGTACTCCTGCCGCAACTGTTCAGCAATGGTGTTGTATTGCTTAAAGCCGGGCTGGGGTTGGCCAAAAGCGTTGGGCGCGGGCGTGTCGGGCGGGGTCCACAACCCAACCACCTTCAGAAAGCCGGAGGATGAGCGTTTCAGGGCCGACTCGATGGTGGTGCGGATATCGGCCTCGCTAAAATCGCCGGAGGGGAAGAGCAGTTGCGGCTGCCCGTCGCCGGTGTCTAAAATCATATGCAGGTAGTAGCTTTGGTCGGAGAAGAGGGCCACGGGGATGGGTTGCAATCCGAACTGCTGAATAAGGGTTTGGCGGTTGACACTGCTGTTGGGGTCATCCACGTTGACCACCTGAAAATTGAATTTGCCGTTTGACTGGTTGGCAATTTCTCCGGCTACTTTCTGGATGGTGTCCGGGGCCGGGGCCAGCCATTGGGGCAAAGCGTCGGGGGTAACGTACAGGGTCAGGCTGGCCGGATTCTCCAGCCCGGCCAAAACGGCGTCGATGCTTTGAAAGCCGTAAACGGTCCTTTTGATGGCGCGGGTCAGGTCGTACTCAAAGTTGCGCAGGCGCACGTCAACCTGGCCGTTGGGAAAAGGTTGAATTTCAATAAGGTCTCTAAAGTTGAGCACCTGGCTCTGGTCGCCGTAGCGCACCAGAATGTCGAAATAGGCATTGACCACCGAGGCCCCGTAGCGGTCGGCAGCCTGCAGCGGGGTAGGCTGAATGCCGTAGGTTTGGTTGGCTTCGGCTTCCAGGTCCGGGTTTTGGATGGGGTCGACAATTTCAACCTGCACGTTGCCGTTAGAAGCAATGCGATACTCTTCCAGCATGTCGCGGATGCGCGGCACCAGCGGGGCCAGCAGGGGATGGGTCTTTTCGCTAAAGTAGCCGCGAATGAGCAGCGGCTCCTGAACGTTGTTGAGTAAATCTTTGGTGACGGGCGACAGGCTGTAAACCTGATTTTCGGTCAGGTCGGCGCGGGCCTGGCTAACGGGGAAAAGCCAAACGTTGAGCGCAATCAGGTTGACGGCAATGAGCGCGCCGGTTAGCAGCAGGCTGCGGCGGTAGGGCATGGTTTTTTGGCCGCTGCTCCAGCGTTTGCTATCCAGCGAGATGACGTTGAAGGTGAGAAAAAGGGCGGTTAGGGAGAGATAGTAAACCAAATCGCGCAGGTCTACCACGCCGCGCTCAATGCTTTCAAAGCGGCTGCCGGAGCCAACGGCGCGCAGAATTTCGGCCACGCTATCGCCAAAAAAGGCGGTGACGCCCTGCGAACCGACCAGATAAAACAGCCCGCCAACCAGAATGGTCAGAATCAGGGAGACAATCTGGTTATCGGTGCGGGAGGAGACAAACAGGCCAATGGCCGCATAGGCCGAGGCCAGCAGCAGCGCGGCCAGATAACCGCCAAACACCGGCCCCCAATCTAAATTGCCCAGCAGCGAAACAGTAACAGGCAAAAAGATGGTCAGGGCCAGGGCTACGGCTACCAGCCCCATCACGCCCAAAAATTTACCCAGAACCAGTTGCACAATTCTGGTAGGCAAGGTGAGCAGCATTTCCAGGGTGCCGCTGCGCTCTTCTTCGCTCCACTGGCGCATGGTCAGCGCGGCCACCAAAAAGATGAGCAAAATGGGCATCCAGCGGAACATGGGGCGCGCATCGGCAATGCCGCGGGCAAAAAAGGCGTCTACCCAGAAAAAGGTAAACAAGGTGGCCGCCAGAAACACGCCCACAAATATCAGAGCCATGGGCGAGCCAAAGTAGCTGTTAAGTTCTTTGCGGGCCAGGGATAGGATTTGTTTCATTATGAGTCCTCCTTGTTAGGATTGGTCAGTAGTTAGTGGTTGGTAATTGGTAAACTGACCAATGACAATTACGCTGTGGTAGCTAACTGGTTAAAGACGGTTTCAAGGGTGCGCACATCTTGCTTGAGTTCGCGCACAGGCCAATCTTTTTGACGAGCCAGCTCATAAATGGCCGGGCACAGGTCTGTTTGGGATAGGCTGCGGATGCGGTAGGCAGGTTTGCCATCGGGCGCGTGGAATTTTTCGACATGCTGCACGCCGGCCAGCGCTTTGAGCGACGACTCGACGCCCGGATTGTCTTGCTGTAACACCAGCAAGGCATCGCTGCCGGTGGAGAGGTCGGCCAGGCGGGAGTCGGCCTTGATCTGGCCGTTCATAATAATGATGACCCGGTCGCACACGGCCTCAACTTCCGAGAGGATATGCGATGAGAACAGCACGGTGCTGTTGCGGGCCAGGCGGCGAATGAGCCGGCGAATTTCGACAATCTGGGTGGGGTCCAGCCCAATGGTGGGTTCATCGAAGATGAGCAGTTTGGGCCGGTGTAAAATAGCCTGGGCCAAACCGACCCGCTGCCGAAAACCTTTACTAAGCTGGCCGATAGGCCGGGTCAGGTGGTCGGTCAGGCCGGTAGCGTACACGGCCTCTGAAATGCGCTCTCGCTGCTCTTCGCGGGGAATTTGGCGCAGGTCGGCCATTAGTAACAGATAGGATTGTACGGTGAGTTCCGGGTAAACAGGCGGAGTTTCCGGCAGGTAGCCAATACCGGCCTGCACTTCTCTGGTGTGGGCCAGCACGTCCAGCCCATTAATTTTAACAATACCGGTATCGGGCTGGAGATAGCCGGTGAGGGTTTTGATAGTGGTTGACTTGCCGGCGCCGTTGGGGCCAAGCAGGCCCACCACCTCGCCGGCGGCCACTTTGAAAGAGATTCCCTTGAGCGCTTCGATGGGGCCATACGATTTGGTCAGGTTGGTAACTTCTATCATAGCGTCCTCCTGATTGAATATAAGGGGGCAGGGATGTTCGGCACAATACCGTATAGAATAAATGAGTTTCTTTAATTGAACTTTAAGTTGAGCTTAAGAATAGCTTAAGACAAAAAAATTACCCCGTCGGGTATCGAACGGGGTAATCAATTATCTATAAATCTATCTATTACCCACATCTTTGGCACCCGGCGTTCGCCCCGAATTGAAATTCAGGGCTAACACTTGCGCCTGCGCTGCAAGTGCAGGTGTAACTAAAGTATGCTAAAGCACACTGTTTTCACTCTGACAAGGACATTTTGAGTCGGCTTTGAGCCGACTTGAGCTATTAGCCTGCGAATTCATTCGCAGCATTAGTCGTGCAGAAACGGGGCCAGGTAATTATTTACTAACCAGCTACTTGCTTCAAAAAAGGCATAAGTTCGCCTGAAGGGTTCATACTCCAGTGATGTCACCGGTTGAATTTCGGCCTGATAAATCATGCGCTCAATTTCTTCAATTCGGGCCAGCAGCTCGCCGGGTAAGCCTGGCACGCTAACATCTCCGTAGGTGGGCTGGCGCTGCGGAAAGGTGATGGCTTCAGCCGGCAAACGAGGAAGCACCGCCAGCGCTACCAGCGCATGATTGAAAACCACAAGCTGGTGGTCTAAAAACTCTGGCTGATCGGCAGGCGTCAAATTCCAGTTGAAATCTTTCTGCACCCAACCCCAATCAAAAAGCACATGCTGAACCAGCGTTCTCAATTCTGAAAGTGAAACCTGAGGAGAAGTCCGCTGGCTTAAAATAAAGCCTTCGCGCACTTCTCCCAGATGTTCCAGCGTGTTGGCCAGGCGACCGGCCATCACCGGGCCGGTCGCCCTGTTTTCTTGCAGCATTGCTGCCAGCGTTTGCCGGGTGGACTTAACCACATGAGCCAACTCTTGCAACGCTCGGCGAGTGGCGTGTAAGTCTGTAATCCCGGTCATGGTAAATTTGTTTTGGCCTTATAATTTTAGTAATCCATGGGTGGGGTGGGCGCTGCCGGTTTTTCCGGTTCCGGCACGTCGGTAATGAGCGCCTCGGTCGTCAGAATCATAGCCGCAATGGAGGCGGCGTTGTTGAGCGCGCCTTTTGTTACCTTGGCTGGGTCGATGATGCCGGCCTTGACCATATCGACATACTGGTCGGTCATCACATCGTAGCCAATGCGTTTGCTATTTTGCTCTTGCTGCCGGCGGCGCACTTCTTGCACAATTACGGAGCCGTCGAGGCCGGCGTTGCGGGCAATGCCGCGCATTGGCTCTTCGAGCGACCGGCGCACAATGTTGATACCGGTTTGTTCATCGGGGTTGCTGCCGGTTACTTTCTCCAGCACCGAGGCTACGGTAATCAGGGCCACGCCGCCGCCGGGCACAATACCCTCTTCTACAGCGGCGCGGGTGGCGCTCAGGGCATCTTCAACGCGATGCTTTTTCTCTTTCATTTCCACTTCGGTGGCCGCGCCCACGCCAATAACGGCCACGCCGCCGGCCAGTTTGGCCAGGCGCTCTTGCAGTTTCTCGCGGTCGTAATCGCTGGTGCTGTTTTCAATTTCGGCTTTAATCTGGTTGACCCGCCCCTTGATGGCCTCGTCGGAGCCGTGCCCGCCGATGATGGTGGTGTCGTCTTTGGTAGCTGTTACCTTATCGGCCCGGCCCAAATCTTGCAGGGTGGCGCTATCCAGTTTGCGGCCCATCTCTTCGGTAATAACGGTACCGCCGGTCAGAACGGCAATATCTTGCAGCATGGCTTTGCGGCGGTCGCCAAAGCCGGGGGCTTTGACGGCCAGCACGTTGAAGGTGCCCCGCAGTTTGTTGAGCACCAGGGTAGCCAGGGCTTCGCCGTCGACATCTTCGGCAATAATCAGCAGGTCGCGCTTACCGCTTTGCACCAGTTTTTCCAGCACCGGAATCAGGTCGGTGGCGGCAGAAATCTTTTTATCGTGAATGAGCACATAGGGTTCATTTAATACGGCCTGCATGGCTTCCTGGTCGGTGATGAAGTAGGGGGAGATGTAGCCGCGGTCAAACTGCATCCCTTCCACGTATTCGGTTTCAAAGGCCAGGCC
>CAZAPG010000008.1:0-181499 GCA_964486935.1 uncultured Caldilineaceae bacterium
CCTTTGTTTTATGTCATTTTCTTTTCTGTAAATTTTTTGGCAAAGCCCGAACGCTTGTGCTATACTCAATATTTTAGAAGTAGTTTTCATTTGAACGAGTCAAACGAGGTTTACAACCATGCTCGTAGAGCTAACCATTCAGGATTTTGCAATTATCGACAAAGTAAAATTAAGATTCGCTCCCGGGTTCAATGTGCTCACCGGCGAAACCGGCGCCGGCAAATCTATCATCATCGATGCCGTGACCATGCTGCTGGGCGGGCGGGCCGATACCACTTTTGTTCGGGCCAAATGCGAGCAGGCCAGAATAGAAGGCATTTTTAGACTCTCAAAAGGTTTGCGGGCTGTCATCGACCCCATTCTTGAACGCGAAGGGCTGGAAGGCGATGACCCGGATATTTTGATTTTGGGCCGCGAGATTCGCAACAGCGGGCGCAATTTTTGCCGGGTCAATGGCCGCACCATCAATTTGAGCCTTTTAGAAGAAGTCGCCGGCCCGCTGGTGGATATTCACGGCCAAACCGAACACCTGAGCCTGCTGCGGGTTAAACAGCATCAGCAATTTTTAGACCGCTATGGCGGCCTTGAAAACCAGCGCCAAAAGGTTACTGCCGTGGTGCGCCGTCTGCGCCAGGTGCGCCAGGAACTGGCCGACCTGCTGCGCAACGAACAATATCTGGCCCGCAGAATCGACCAGCTTTCGTTTCAGGTAGAAGAGATTGAGGCCGCCAACCTGAAACCCGGCGAAGAAGACGAACTGAACGTGGAACGTAATCGTTTGGCCAACGCCGAACAACTCAGCCAGCTTACCGGCGAAGCCTACGCCCTGTTGATGACCGGCGAAGACGGCGAGCTGACCTCCATTACCGATTTGTTGGGCCAGCTTACCAGGGTCATCAACAACCTGGGTAAATTAGACCAAACCTGGGCCGAGCAGCGCCAGATGGTCGATAACCTGACCTATCAAATAGAAGACCTGACCACTTTTATCCGCGATTATAACGAAAGTATCGATTTTAACTCGGCGCGGCTGCAAGAGATAGAAGAGCGACTTACCCTGATTTTTGGCTTAAAACGAAAATACGGCAGCAATATCGAAGAAATTATAGAGTTTGGGCGTCGGGCGCAAGCAGAACTCGAAACCCTTAGCCACAACGAAGAGCGGGTTGAACAACTGCGCGAGGAAGAAGAAAAGCTGCGCCATCAAATTGGTCAACTGGCGGTGGAACTTTCTAAAGCGCGACAAACCGCGTCCCAATCGCTGGCCCAACAAGTCGTTACGCAACTGGCCGACCTGTACATGGAAAAAGCCGATTTCAAAGTTGACATCCAGTGGAACGAGTCGCCCGACGGCGTTTACGTTGATGGCGATGAGGGCGAGCTTAAAACCGTAGCTTTTGATGAAAACGGCATTGACCGCATCGAGTTTTTAATCTCCCCCAATCCTGGCGAACCGCTCAAACCAATGGTTAAAATTGCCTCTGGCGGCGAAACCAGCCGCATTATGCTGGCGCTCAAAACCGTGCTGGCCAATGCCGATGACACCCCTACCCTGATTTTTGACGAGATAGACCAGGGCATTGGCGGGCGTGTGGGCGGCAAAGTGGGCCAAAAATTACGGGGACTTACCCACAACGGCGCGCATCAGGTGCTGTGCGTTACGCACCTGCCCCAAATTGCCGGATATGCCGAACTCCACTACCATGTCAGCAAGCAGGTAAGCGATGGTCGCACCCAAACCGGTATTCAGCCGTTAAAAGATGAGGCCCGGGTAGAGGAACTGGCCCAAATGCTGGGCGGCCTCAGCGAGAGCACCCGCCAGAGCGCCCGCGAAATTTTAGAAGAGGCCGCGGCCGCCACAACCGCCCTGCCGGTGCAAAATTGACAATTACCGTTTGGCAATTAACAATTAGGTAGCTGTGCGCTAGATTGTAGTCGATGCCGCCGGCGTCCGCCGAGCGTTAAAACGCCCGGCTACATCAGGTGCAAGCCCGCTAAAGCAGGCTCAAATAAGCTTTATGAGCCGGTTTTAATCGGCTTTCACCTATATTAGCCTGGCGGCTTTAGCCCCAGGCGGTCAATCACGGTTTAATGTGGCGCTACCACCTTTACCCGTCGCTCAATATTCATTGTTAATTGATAATTGATCCATGTACTATCGCCCCAGAGAAAAACGCCGGCACCCCGCCGTTACCTTTTTGTTATTTATCATGCTGGTTGCCTTTTCGGCGGTGTTTGTGGCGCTGTTAGGAATATATGTGGGTTACTTTGAAGTGGAAGTGCCCACCATGGCCCAGCGCTTTGGCCCCACCCCTACCCCCACGCGCCCGGCTCCGCTTTACATTGCCGATGGCGATGAATTTTTTGCCCAGGGCAAACTCAACCAGGCAATTGAAGCCTACGAACAGGCCATTCAAATTGACCCCGCCAATCATGTGCCTTACATCCGCCAATCGCGGCTGCTTATCTACACCGGCAACACCTCCAAAGCCCTGGAGCGGGCCGAACAATCCCTATTGCTCAACCCCGCCAGCGCCGAAAATATGGCCTATTACTGCCGCGCTCTGGATTGGGAAGCGCAATACGGAGCCGCCTTCAACGCTTGCTCTTGCGCTATCGAGCTAGACCCTGCCTACGCCGAAGGCTACGCCTTTTTAGCCGAAGTGTACGCCGACCAGGGCGATTGGATTTCGGCAGTCAACACCGCCCAGCAGGCCATTGACACTAACTTTCAAAGTATGGATGCCCATCACAATATGGGGTATGTGCGGGAAATTCAGGGGCGTTACCAGGATGCGGTGAAGTTTTATGAAAATGCCATTAAACTGGCCCCCAATCTGGCCCCCTTATACGTGGCCGCCGGCCGCTCTTACTACTGGCTGGGCGATCTCGCCTTGGCCGAAGAGCGCTTCAAACAGGCTATTCGCCTCAACCCCACCAGCGCCGAAGCCTACGACCGCCTGGGCTGGACCTACCACACCAACGGCGAACCCACCCGCGCCATCGACGCCCTGGAGCAGGGACTTGGGGTTGACCCCTCGTTTGACCGGGCCTGGGGCCATTTGGGGCTGGTTTACTACACCCGCCAAAATTTTGAAACCGCCATTGAATATTTGCCCAAAGCCATTGAGCTGTCTGAAAACAAGTTTTTGCAGCGCGCCCGCCAGGTTGAAATTCACGCCCAGGTTCAAACCCTCACCGGGCCGGAAACCATCCCCATTTTACGGGGACGCTTCTCCACGCCCCAACAGGGCGGCGAGTTGCTCTATGTGGCCCAACTTCAGCCCATCGAATATCAACCTGTTGAGCCGGAAATTGCTGATGAGGCTTCTGACGCGCCGGCCTGCGTTGCCGAAATTGTGCAATCTATCAAAAGCCCGGGCTTAACCCGGCTTGGCCCCACCGAGTCTCTGGAGTTTACCCAGGCTTTCAGCCAGACCGGCGGTACGGCTACGCTCAATTTAACCACCGGCAATCTGCTGCTCGACGTTAACAATATGCCCTACCCCCAAGACACGCCCTACGAAGTTAAAGTGCGCTTCTGGCCCAATCGAGTTGACAGCGTGGGGTACGCCCAGCCCGACGGCAACCAAAAAATTCAAGCCAATATTCAGTTTGAGGAACGGCTGTCGGCTCCTATCGAGTATTACTACACGCTGGGGCTGGCCTACGCCTATTTAGACCTGTGCGACCAGGCTGTCCCCTGGCTGCTGACCGCCCTGGAGAAAGATAGCAGCGCCTACAACCCCGCCTGGGCCGGCCTGCGCGAGTGCCCTACCGCGCAATCGCCGCCCACGCCCATTCCCACCCCCACGCCCCTGCCAGAAGCCGGCGAGTAAAAAAGGGGCGCATGGCCTGGCCATGCGCCCCTTTAATTTATTTATATTTTCTCCTTCTATTTATCATCCAGGGCGGCCACGCCCGGCAGAATTTTGCCCTCTAAAAATTCAAGGCTGGCCCCGCCGCCGGTAGAGATGTGACTCATCTTATCGGCCAGGCCTGATTGCTCGACGGCGGCGGCGCTATCGCCCCCGCCGATGATGGTGGTGGCCTCTTCCAGGCCGGATAATGCTTTGGCAATGGCAAACGTGCCCTCGGCAAAGCGAGGAAACTCAAACACGCCCATTGGCCCATTCCACACCACGGTTTTGGCGGCGGCCAGGCGGTTGGCAAAATGGGCGATGGTGGCCGGGCCAATATCCAGAATCATCCAGTTATCCGGCACTTCCTCAACCGAAACAACATTGGCCGGGGCGTCAGCCTTAAATTCAGGGGCGATGACGCAATCGACCGGCAAAATTAGCTTGTCGCTATGTTGGGCCAGCAGCTTTTTGGCCGTGTCGATAGCTTCCGCTTCCACCAGCGATTTGCCGACGCCGTACCCCTGGGCCACAAAAAAGGTGTTGGCCATACCGCCGCCAATCAGCAGCGAGTCGACCTTGCTCAGTAAATTTTCAATCACGGCAATCTTATCGGAGATTTTAGCGCCGCCCATAATGGCTAAAAATGGGCGGGTGGGGTTAGCCAGCGCGCCGCCCAAATAGGTTAGCTCTTTTTCCAGTAGAAAACCGGCCACCGCCGGGCGCAGGGTGTTGGTAACGCCGGCGGTTGAGGCGTGGGCGCGATGGGCGCTGCCAAAGGCGTCGTTTACGTATACCTGGCCCAGAGCGGCCAGTTTGGCCGCAAAGTCGGGGTTGTTCTTTTTTTCTTCGGGGTGAAAGCGGGTATTTTCCAGCAGAATGATATCGCCCGGTTGCATGGTTTTTACCGCCGACTCTACATCCGGCCCCACGCAGTCATCTAGCTTTTTTGCCGGTCGATGCAAAAGTTCGCCCAGCCGCGCGCCCACGGCGTCCATTTTGAATTTGGGGTCGGGGGCATCTTTGGGTCGGCCCAGGTGACTCATTAAAATAACGCCGGCTCCCTGGTTTAGCAGGTATTCAATGGTGGGTAAGGCCGCCCGAATCCGGCGGTCGTCGGTCACGTTGCCATTTTCCATAGGCACATTAAAATCAACGCGAACCAGCACGCGTTTGCCTTTAACCTCAACATCTTTGATGGTTTTTTTGTTCATTGGTCTTTCCTTTCAAGTGGGGTTAATCTTTATTGGCTACGGGCACGGCGGCAAACAACGGGTTGCCCGGACTGCTTAAAACAAGTTCAACATGGTCAAGCTCTTTCAAATCAACCTCAAAAAAATAGATAACTTCAATGGATTGGGTTTGAGGGCTTAGGCTTTGAGCTTCAAACCCGGCGCTGGCAGTAACCAGATTCTGTTGGGGAATGCTCAATTTTAGCTGCTGCCCAAACCGGGTTAAAAAAGCCTGGGCGTCAGCTTCTGAGAGCAGGTTGGCCGGAAGTTGTCGCAAAATCAGGCGCATCCCGGCGCTGCTGTTATGCTGGCCAATTTCCACCGGGATGACTTCAAACGAAATGATGCTTCCCTGGTGGTCTAGCTTGACCTGCAACACCGACCAGGCCTGGGCCGTGGCGGTGGCATCGACAACGGCGGCGGGGTTTACCAGCGGCGATGGCGCGGCGATGGGCGGGATGTTGCCAATCTGGCTGGTTTCCAGCAAATACTCCTGGCTGGGCTGGCGGGCGTTGTTTTCGTAAAATAATATTTCTGATTTTAACAACGCCCCGGTCTGGTCATCTACCCACAGCGTGCCGTGTAACTCTACCGCGCCGGCAGATTGGCCTTTGCCCAGGGTTTTGGCTAACTCGGCGGTGATGTATTCCAGATTGTAGCGGGTGGCGGCGCGGCCCTGGAGGGTTTCTTGCCCGGCTTTGGTGGGCACGGCCCCCAATTGCGATATTAACCGGATAGGATGGGTTAATGATGTTGCCGGGCTGCCGGAGGGCATGGAGTCTGGTGTTGTTTCAACCCAACCTTTATAGGTTGACTCGTAAACATAGGCGCGGCCATCAACAATGTAGGTTTCAATCCGGTCGCCGTTGGGGGATTGGGTCACGCTGTAGCTGTTGCCCTGCGCGTCGTGCTGAAGGATGGTGGTGATGGTAGAAAGAGCGCCGTTGTTGTCTCTGAGGGTGGTGCGGCTTTCGAGTTGATAGCCGGGGAGTTTTTTAAGGTTGTGGTAAGCCTCAAAGGCCAGATAATCGCCCTGGTCGATGATAGCGACGCCGGTGGCTAACACGCGCCCTTTGCGGTTAAGTTCTTGCAGCCGGTCGAGTGGGCCACAGGCCAGCAGAAGCAACAGCAACGCTGCGGCCATAAGTTGCGGACTGAACAGTTTTTGACGCATAAATCTGTTGGTTTGCCCCTACCCATTGCCTAAAATTTTACTCCCGGCGGCCCTAAAGCACAAAATGGCGAGTTTACCGGCTGCGGGTTACGCCAACCCGGTTGCAATATTCAATAAGGGGGCATTTGCTGCACCACGGCGATTGGGGGGTGCAGAGATTTTGCCCCATGCTCACCAGCAAACCATTTATTTCAAGCCAATATTCCTGGGGCAACTTGTCGCGCAGGGCAAACTCGGTTTGCTCCGGGGTTTTGGTTTGAATGTAGCCCCAGCGGTTGCAAATACGGTGAACGTGGGTGTCTACACAGATGCCGGGTTTGTTAAAGCCGGCGGTGACAACCAGATTGGCGGTTTTGCGCCCTACGCCCGGCAGTTCCAGCAGTTTATCCAAATCGTCCGGCACGCTGCCGCCGTAATCGTCAATCAGCTTTTGAGAGATTTGCAGGATGCTTTTGGCCTTGTTGCGATAAAAGCCGACCGGATAGATAATTTTTTCGATTTTCTCCGGCGAGTGGCGAATCATATCGTAGGGGTTATCGGCCAGGGCAAACAGTTTAGGGGCCACCTGCGCGGTGAGTGTATCTTTGGTGCGCAGGCTCAGAATTGTAGCGATGAGGATTTGGTACGGCCCCCACTCATCTTTGGCTTTGTCGTCAACCAGGGCAGGCGTCCATTTCTGCGCTTTTTGGCGCAAAATTTTGATGACCGGGTGAATCTCTTGGTCTTGCATAGTTACTTACCTAACTGGGCCTGCTCCCACACCGCCTGCAAGGCCCTGGCGGTAGAGATGATTTCGGCCATGGTGCTGTGTGGCCCGGCAACCAGACTGCCGCCCACGCCCACGGCGGCGGCTCCGGCCCGCGCATAATCGGCCAGATTGTTGACGCCGATGCCGCCGGTTGGCACAAACTCAACATCATCCAGCGGAGCGCGCAGCGCCTTTAAATAGCCTGGTCCTAGCGCGTCGGCGGGAAAGAGTTTGAGCATGCGACAGCCGGCCGCCACGGCGCTTTCAACCTCGGTGGGGGTTAGCACGCCGGGCAGGTGCAGAATATCTTTGGATTGGGCCAGTTTTACAACAGCAACGTCAAAACCGGGGGCTACCAAAAACTGCGCGCCGGCATCGAGGGCAGCTTGCGCCTGCCGCGTTGTGCGCACGGTTCCGGCCCCAACCAGCATATTATCGCCGGCGCGCTGGCGCATTTGGGCAATAGCTTCTAAGGCATTGCTGGTATTCATGGTGATTTCCATAGTTAACACCGGCGAGGCCAGCAGCGCGTCGCCCACTTCTATCAGTTTGTCTAGCGGAAAGTCGCCGCGAATAATGGCGACCAACCTGCCGGATTTGATTCGGTGGGCGGTTTGTTGGATGTTGGATGTCATTGATTAGTTCCTTATTGATGTTGGATAGGGCCGGGCGGTTGCGCCTGCCCCAACCGACCCATTATAGCATATTCGCTGTAATTGCGTTATTCCGGCTCCGGCCAGATATCGACCAGGTAGGCCGTGTCGCTCTCCAGAAGTGCCTCTGGCAAAACGCCGGGTTGGGGCAGCATGGTAAAAATGGCCCCACCCGACGGAAATTTGGGGTTGGTTGCGCCAATCAGCAACAGGTCATCGTCGCTCGTCCAGCGGATTTCCGGCACGCGGTAGCCGTTGATGGGGCCAACCGGCGTGACAGTTTGTCGCTGCGTGTCAAACAGGATAATGGCGTTGGTTAGCGGGTCGCCCAATGAAATGTTAAAGGCCACCTGCTGCCCGCTGTGCGACACGGCCCAGGTTGTAGGCGGGAGATATCCCCGTTCGGCCACGGCCTGGCGGAGCGCTTCCGGCATGGCTTCGGGCTGATAAGCCTCGGCCCGGCCATCTGGCCGGATGCGCCAGCCGCTTTGACCGGCTTCAACCGTAATCTGGTTGGGCCAATTCACAACCGGATTTGGCAGGCCCGGCTGCTGCCAGATGGCCCGCGACTCATCGCCGGCAAGGCTGCGCAGGTAGAGCGTGTCTTCTTTGAAGTAGGTAATCTGCTCGCCGGTGGGACTCCAGGCGGCGGCCACGGCGGGCCGGCTGAACTGGCGTAGCTCACCGCTGTGCATGTCGGCCAGCCAGGTGATGTTGTTGGGCGCGTTGACCAGCAGATAGCGTCCATTGGGCGAGAGACGGGGGCGGTTGCGGACCAGAAAATTTGTCAGGCCGGTGGGGGTATCGGGCAGGCTGTCGTACAGCGTTTTCATGGCCGGCTGGTCGAACACCGGGCTGGGTGGCGATGATTTGAGCGAGCGGTCTTCTATATACAGCAGCAAATGGTCGGCAATGGGTTCAACCGGGCGGCGGTAGGGTTTGACATACAAACCCTGGTCGCAATTTTTCAGACAGGTCCAGTTGGCTTCAATCACGTTTTCGTCGGGGTGAACAACTTTAACTACTTTGGTTTCGGATAGCGGCACAAACTCTTTGCACTGGGCATTGAAGCCAATTTCAAAATGGGGGCAGTTGTAGCGTACCACGGTCATGGTCCACCAGCCGGCAGCGTCGGTTTGGTTAGAGATGACCACATCCCACTTGCCATCTTCCACATCGGGGTAATGGTGACTGGCCCCGGTTGGGTGCGAGAGCACGCTCCAGGTGCCGTTATCCAGCAGAATGCTGTAGCCGTTAACGGGCCGGCCCGCCTCGTCTCTGATTTCGCCTTTGAAATGAACAATGTTTTGGTTGAATGATGATTGCCAGATAGCGGGCGTAAATTGCCGGCCGGCCGGCTCAAGCGGCGGGGGCGACTCGGCCTCGATGGGTAAATTGAAGGGGTTGCCCATAATTTGGGTGAGCGGCGCGTGCAGCCAGCCGGTAACGTTCAGGCCAGGGTGTCTGACCAGCAGCCACTCGCCATCGTTGCTGCGCCGAATGGCCGGCAATAGCGAACCGGCCTCGAGCAAGCCCGCTTCCGAGAAATTGAGGTGGGGGCCGGTGCGGGCCTGCATGTTTTGCGCCAGCCTGACCCAAACTTCGCTATCTGGTTGGTTGGCCAGGGGTGGTTTGTAGCCGGGTGGATTGTACCAGTCGCATAAATCAACCGTAGTAGTTTGGCCGCCCGACACCTCAAACGGGCACGGCTCGTAAGAGGCGCAGGTGTAGGCCCCCAGCAAGTTCATGCCGGCTGTTTTGGCGTAGACGGTATATTGGCCGGGCGGCAGGCTGGCGCGGTAGGTGGTTTGGCCGCGTTCGATGTTGAGTTGGGTAATCTGGCCATCGACGCCGGCCAGGTACAGAGTCATCGGCGGGGTTTCGGCGCCGGGGTAGCAGAGCCGGCCGGCCACCGTACCGGTGGGGGGCGTGGCTGTGCTACCCACCGGCGAGGGTTGGGGCGCGGCGGCTGTTGGGCGTAGGCTGGCAGTGGCGGCGGGCAATAGGGTTGGGGCCGGTTCTGCGGCGGGGCTGCCGGCGCAGGCAGCCAGCGCCAGGGCCGTAACCAGCCCGGCAAAATGAAAACGCATCTCTTTTCCTTGGGCGATTGTAACGTGTAAAGGGGGTATTGTGCCACAAACAGGGGTTATTGCGAAAATTTAATGCATAGTGGATGAGACAAAAAAAGATGAACCGGGGCGAGGTTCATCTTTTTTGGGGTCTTTTAGGATTAAACAGATTTACTCTTTGGGCGGCGTATCAAAGTCGTTAAAGTGTTTACCTTTTTCTCTGGAGAGAATATCCAATGCGGCCACCGCGCCACTGCCGGCGGAGATAATCGCCTGGCTTCGCTGAATTCGGGTGCTGCGGCCAACCACGTAGAGGTTATCAAGCGAGGTGCGAAAGTCGCGGTCAACCACTACGCCTTCATCGGTAGTTGACAGCCCCAGATTCTTGGATAGTTCCAGGTTCTTGCCTTCGGCAATAATCAGATATTTGCTTTGATGGTTTTGCCCATCTTCGGTGGTAACGGTAAATCCGTTTGAAGTTTTCTCGATGGTGGCGATTTTTTGCTCTTGAATGGTCGCGCCGAAATTTTCAACCTGTTCACGAGCTATCTTTTGGAAATCGCTGCCTAAAATTTTGGGGATACCCAGGTAGTTGTACAACAGGGCGTAGTGCATGGCGGTTTTATCCTGCCCAAATACAGTTACCTGTTGCCCATTTTTAGCCAGAAACAGCGCGGCGCTCAACCCGCCCGGCCCATCGCCAATGATAATAACATCTGTCATATTACACTTCTCCTTTCGTTAACGAGATGACGCTTTGGTTGTTGGTGAAGTTCACCACAAGTATAGCCAAATTTTTTCAAATTTGAAAATACTGTTTGCTCCTTACTCTTTTATATTCTTGCATCTAATGAATTGGTTAATATAATGGTTAATAAGGTTTAACTTTTCTTAACCCTTGACAAATGGGTAGGGGTAACTGGCTTTAAATGGACTATAGTCCACTTAATATGGGTTATTATAATAGGCAGCAATTTGTCTGTCAAAACTATTTCCTATGAATTTTGATAAATCCGAAATAATTCCATTACAAACAACCGAGACAGACTCCTTTTCCAAACGGCCCAAACGCTCCGATGCGGTGGCTAACCGCGAGCTGATTTTAGAGACTGCCCAGCGCTTGTTTGCCGAGCATGGCGTGGCCAATATCTGCATGGCCGCCATTGCCGAGGCTGCCGGAGTGGGCAAAGGTACGCTCTATAGAGGTTTTGCCAACAAAGGCGAACTATGCCTGGCCCTGATGGATGAAGATATGCGCAATTTTCAGGAAAAGACCCTGCGTTTCTTTAGAGAAAATTACAACCGGCCGGCGTTGGTTCAACTCGATGCCTTTTTAGATAGCCTGGTTCGTTTTTTAGACTTTCACGCCCCGCTGCTGCGCGAGGCCCAACAACAAGGCGTGTTGCGCAACGATGACGCGGCTACTTCTCAACATAGTGCGCCCTACTTGTGGCTGTCGTGGCTACATCAGACAATTGGCACGCTGCTGCAACTGGCCCAACAAAATGGCGAGGCCGACAATCTGGATATCCCTTACCTGATTGACGCAATTTTGGCTCCGCTGAATGCCGACCTGTTTATGTACCAGCGAGAGGTGCTGGGGTTTGAGGTCGAGCGTATCAGCCTGGGGTTGCGTCGCCTGGTTTTGATAGGGTGCAGCAAGCAGCCCTTTACCTTTTTAGATGAGCAGGGAGACAGGTAGCGATGGGGTTTTTTGACTCTTTAAAATCTATCTTTGCGCCGGGCGGGTCGCCAAAGCGGGGGGATAACGGTTACTGGATATATGTTCGCTGCCATCGCTGTGGCGAGGGTATCAAAACCCGGCTCGATTTGCAGCACAGCCTCAACCCCGATGACCAGGGCGGATACCTGGTTAGAAAAACCCTGGTTGGCAACCAACTCTGTTTTGAGCGGGTCGAAGTAACCCTCAGATTTGATGCCAATCATCGTTTGGTTGACCAAGAGGCTTCTGGCGGAGATATCATCACCGCCGAGGAGTTTGAGGCGTTATCGGCTCATATTTGACAGGCCCAGCACCAACTGAATTTTTTTGAGCATCTGGTCGTTGCGGCCTTTGACAAAATAATCGGCAGCGCCTTTGTCGATGCATTTTTTGGCGGTTTCAACCTCATCCCAGGCCGAATTGGCAATCACCGGCATACCGGGGAACTCCTTTTTGAGTCGCTCTAACAGCTCCAGCCCGGCATATTTTGACTCTTTTCCCTCAAAATTGGGCATATTCAAATCAATAATCGCCAGGTCAAAGGGTTCACCCTCTTTTGCGGCTGCCCGAGCCACGGCCATTGCCTCGATATTGCCCCTTGCGGTTTCTACATCAAAGCCTGCTCTGAACAGGCTTTTTTCAACGCTGCGCAAAATATTTTCTTCGTCGTCTACCAGCAATAGTTTTGGTTCGCTGTCCATCTGTTCAATCTGACTCCTTACGCATTGGCCTTGATATTAACGCAGCGCGCTTAAGTTAATTTTTACGTTTTGGGTTAAACCGGCGCGAGTATACGGTTTGGGCAACAAATTATAGACGCCCAGCAACATGCGCTCTTTGGTGCGTTCAACTCGCGGGTTAGAGGAAACCGCTACCGTTTTTGAAATTGCCCCCGCGTTTTTAATGACCTGGTACACTTCCAGTGAGTCTTTGCCGGCCAGTATATCATCCACAATAATCAAATCATACGGGCCAAAGTTATCAATGCTGTAGTTTTTGCCGGAAACCGTTACTTTAAATCCCGCCTTGTCCAGGGCCGCGGCGGCAAATCGTCGCCAGCTATCGTCATCGTCTATCAACAAAATTTTGCCCTTGCCGGACTCGCCTTTGGCTTTGGATTCGTTACTTTTATCAACCGGAATGTTAACCGTAAATGTAGTCCCCCGGCCCAATTGACTGGCAACCGTAATGCCGCCCCCCAATTGTTCCAAAATTAACCGACATGCCGGCAAGCCCAACCCGGCATGGCCTTTAATGCCTTTGGTAGTGTGAAAAGTTATCCAGATTTTATCCATGTCGGCCGGGGCAATGCCGCTGCCGTTATCGGCTACTTCTGCGCTAATAAAACCGGCTTTGGCGCTGGAGCGAAGGGTGATATTAATTTGAGGCTGCGGCTGATGTTCCATGGCCTCGTAGGCGTTAACTATCAGGTTGGTAAATACCCTGTTCAGTTGCACCGGGTCGGCGGTGGCCAGGGGTAACTGCTCTTCGCATTTTAGGGTTACTATGCCGGGCGGCAGGTTCAGGCTGTTAATAGTATCGGTTACAATATCGTCAACCATGGCCGGGCGGGGCGCCTGCTCGCGGGCCGGGCCAATCAAATCTTCCTTCACTCTCATAATCAGCCGGGCCGCATCTTCAATAATCTCCAGGTCTTCCAGTATCGAGTTAAGGCTCAACCGGTTTTCCAGCTTGTCCAGCGGCAGGCTGTTAATTTTATCAACGGCGCTGCCCATATTGGGGTTGTTCTGTTGAATAGCGGCGGCTTCCTTTAAAATTAACTGAATCAGAGGTTGATTTTTTAATCTGTCAACCGCCGCCTGCCCCACTTTGGGTTGACCCTCTGGAGCGGGGGGCGCGGCGCTAACGGCGTCGAGCTGAACATCCTGTAAAATATTGGCAATGGCGCAAACCATCAATTGCAAATCGTGGCGCATGCGCGCAACCGAACCGCCAATTGGCTCGGCCTTGTTGCCAATCCAGTGGATGGCGTCGCCGGTGGCGGTGGCAATGGCCTCAAAGGTTTTGGCCCGCAGCAGTTGGGCGTGGGTTTGTTCCAGTTCGCGGCGCTGGCGGGCGTTGTCGATGGCAATGGCTAACTGGTTGGCCATGGCTTGCAGCGAGGAGACATCTTCATCGGAAAAGGCGGCGGCCTCGGTGCTTTGCACCGTAACCGCGCCAATTACCCTGTGGCCAACGGCCAGTGGCAGGGCCATTTCCGAGCGGGTATCGGGCAGCACCGGGTTGGGATACCACACCTTTTCAGTGTCCACATCCAGCGAGATGCGGGCCTCGTTCAGGGCGGTGCAGGCCCCAATCATCGAGTTGCCGCCGACGGCCAGCTTGTGGTTGTTTTCTATCATAATCCGGCCCGGCTCGCCGCGCCCGGCCCGGAGTACGGCAAACTCGCCGGCCTCATCAATTAAAAAAACGCCGGCGTAATAAAAATCATACGCTTCGCAGATAATATCTACCGTTTTGGGCAGCAACTCCTCGATATTCATAATGTGGGTGATATTTTGGCTCACCTCGGCGGCGGCGGCCAGCAGGTTGGCCCGGCGCAGGGCTTGTTCAAGGGTTATGTTTGCTTCAATTTGAGCTTGGTCCATGTCTTTTACCTCGGTATTGAAAGTTTGTTAATGAGCAGTTTCAGGATGGTAATTGGAGATTGGTAATTAGTAATTGACAAATTTGGCTGGTTAGACCAATTACTAATTACTACCTGCCAATGACTCTTCAGCTTTTTAAGCGTCCACCAATTCATCGCCTGGTTTATAAACAGGTATGTGCAGGGTAAAGGTTGAGCCAACCCCAACCTGGCTGGTTACGCTGATTCTGCCGCCCATACGCTCCATGGTTTGCAAGCAGGCCGGCAGGCCCAGGCCGGTGCCGCCTTTTTTGGCTTTGCCGGTATGAAACGTCAACCAGATTTTGGTTAGCTCATCTTCGGGAATGCCGCAGCCGTTATCGGCAATTTCAACCGTAACAAATTCAATATCGAGCTGGCGGATGGCCACAAAAATATGGGGGTGAGGCTGGTCGTCCATCGCTTCCATGGCGTTTTTGACCAGGTTGATGATGACCCGCCCAAACTGCACCGGGTCAATCCGCACCAAAGAAATTTCGCCGTCGATGCTGTAGGAGACCGTGCCGGGCGGCAGGGCAAAGCTGCGAATATTTTCTTTGACCACGGCCACAATATCGGCCGGCTGCCATTTTTGGCGGCGGGCCGGGCCAATCAGGTCTTCCTTAATTTGCAAAATGGTGTTGGCGCTCTCCTCGATAATTTCCAAATCTTCCAACACCGACTCGATAGCCAGCATGCGCCGCAGTTTTTTGAGCGGTTTATTTTTAAGGCGCGCCGCCTGTTCCGGCAGGTCGGGCTGTTGTTGCCGCAAAAATTGCCCCGCCTCGATGATTAGCCGGGCCAGGGAGTCATTTTTTATAGACTCATTACCGGCGCTTTCAAGTAGCTGTCCGGCAATGTAAAGGTAGCGGCTCAAATCCTCGCGGGTACGGCTAACGCAGCCGGGAATGGGCGCGGCTTTGTTGCCCACCCAGTGAATGGTTTCGCCGGTAGCTGTGGCAATGGTTTCAAAGGTTTTGGTGCGCACCAGCTCGTTGTTGGCCGCCTCTAAATCTTGTAGCAGCCGGGCGTTATTAATGGCCACGGCCAACTGGTCGGCCATTATTTGCAGGCTGGAGATATCTTCTTTGGAAAAGGCGGCTTCTTCCTCGCTTTGTACGGTGAGCGCGCCAATGCATTTGTCTTTAATAATCAGCGGCAGCGCCATTTCCGAGCGGGTTTTGGGCAGCAGCGGGTTGGGATACCACACCTTTTCCTCATCCACATCCAGCGAGATGCGCGCCTCTTTTAAGGCCGTGGCCGCCCCAATCATCGAGTTGCCGCCGACGACCAGCTTGTGGCCGCGCTCTACCATTTTGCGACCCGCCTCGCCGCGCCCGGCTTTGAGCACGGCCCACGGTTTGCCGTCTTCCAGGGTTTCCAGCAAAAAGATGCCGGCGTAGTAAAAGCCGTACTCTTCGCAAATAATGTGCACGGTGCTGGATAGCAGCACGTCCAAATCCAAAATCGAGGTAATGTTGCGGCTCACTTCAGAGCCGGCTTGCAGCAGCGCCGCCCGGCGGGTCGCCTCTTGATATAATTGCGAATTTTGCTGGTGCAGCCGGGCATTGGTAATCGCCACGGCCAGTTGGTCGGCCAGGGCCTGCAAGGATGACACATCCTCATCAGAAAAGGCGGCTTCTTCAATGCTTTGCACCGTCAGCGCGCCAATCACCTTGCCGCCAATGGCCAGCGGCAGCGCCATCTCCGAGCGGGTATCGGGCAGAAAGGGGTTGTTAAACCACACGGCCTCTTTGCCCACGTCCAGAGCAATGCGGGCCTCGTTCAAGGCGGTGCAGGCCCCCACCATCGAGCGCCCGCCAACCTGAAGCTTGTGGTGGTGGTCAAGCATAATGCGACCCGCTTTGCCGCGCCCGGCTTTAAGCACGGCCCAATCGTTACCGTCATCAAGAGTTTCAATTAAAAAGATGCCGGCGTAGTAAAAACCGTACTCATCGCAGATAATATCAACAGTTCTGGCTAAAAGTTCATCGGGGTCTAAAATTGAGGAGATAATGCGACTTACTTGAGCCGCCGCATTGAGCAGCGTTGCCTGGCGGTTGGCCTTGACCAGGGTATATTGAGTGACATCTTTATTTGCTTTTTCTGCAACGGACATGCTCAACGACTGGTCTGTGTCCATAAAAAGGGGCCTCTAATTCTGATAGCGTGATGGCGTGCAGCAAAAAACAGGTGAGGGCCTAAATTAGATTCCAGAGGGGTTTACACCCAATTTCAACGATGCAACAACCTCGTTTATGGTTAAGATAAGATTGTGGGGAATTATACTCCAAAACGAGACAGGGGGCAATAGAGTATAATTCCCAGATAAGCGCGCCCGTTTCATCATCTTGTTTGGTGGTGCTATAATGCAGTGGTTATGAGCGAACATCATCATGATAACAATTACGACGAAAAAATAGAAAAGATGGTCTCGTTGAGCGTATCGGCGGCGCGGGGCGAGATTCCCCACAGCCAGATTAGCCTGCCCCTGGCCCAGATTGCCGCCGGCGAACTGGCCCCGCCCGAAGCCCGCGCCCTGGCCCGCGCCTTGCTGCGGGTGGTCAACGGCGAGCGCGACCCGATTGCCCTGGTTGAAGAGCTGCCGCCGGAGCTGGCTGAAACAGTCTGGGAGGCGCTCGACGCTATCGAAGCGCCTGCATCCGATGAAGAGGAAGAGCGCGAGGAAATCACTTTTGAGCAACTGGTCGAAAAGGTGGCCCAGGCTTGCACCGGCGAGGTGATGCTCTGGCAGCGCCTGTGGGAGTTTACCGACGAACTCGGCAGCGACCCCCGCGTGCCGCCCGACGTGCAGGCCCTGGGCCGCGTGCTGCGCAAAATTCTGGCCGGCGAGCGTCAAAAATATGTGCTGGATGAGCTATCGCCGCAGCATCGCTGGGCCGTAGAGCAGTTACTCGATTGGCTGGTGGGTCAGTCGGCAGTGCCGGGAGCAGGCATGGATAGTTGAATTTTCAACCACGGCTCATCATCCAACTTGAACAAGACCATAGTGAAACAAGGAGAACCTTATGACAATGACAGGCGGAAAAATTGAGGCCAAAAAAGTTGTTTATGCCGAGTCACACCCAATTGTACGGCTAAATTCCTTTCGAATCGAGCAATCTCCGTATTTAGAAAAATATGTAACCGGCCAAACGGTGTTTGCCATTTACTGCAACCGCTTTTACCCCTTGAATATGGGAGAAGAGGTGCTTGAGTACTACTGGAAATTACGCCAGGGCGTTTTGTTGTACGACGTGCCCGAAAAGCCGCTGGAAATTAAAGGGGCAGATGCGGTTACTTTGTTAGAGCGGGTGTTTGCGCGTCGTATCGATACCCTCAAAATCTGGCGCGCTCGGTATGCCATCGCCTGCACACCAGAGGGAACAGTCTTGATGGATGGAGTCTTAATTCGTCTGGCCGAGGATCATTTTTGGTATGTTAAGGCGAATGGTGAATTTGAAACGTGGCTGAAAGCTTATGCCGATGGGTTGGATGTAAAAGTCACCGACCCCCAATCGCGTGTTTTGCAAATTCAAGGGCCAAAATCATTGGATGTTTTAAACGCCGCAACAGGTGGTCAGGTGCCGGCCAGCTTTGGCTATTTTCACGCCGGCATGTTTAATTTTAGCGGTCAGGAACTGTTGGTCTCACGGACCGGTTGGACAGGCGAAGTAGGGGTAGAGATATACAGCAGCCGGTCCACGGATCACCATGCCTTATGGGATCACCTGTTTGACTGCGGGAAGCCTTACGGCCTGGAATTTAGCAGCGCCTCGTCAATGGGGGTGCGCCGGATCGAAGCCGGAATTCTGGATTACGGTACAGATATTGAACCCGATATGACGCCGTATGCCGCCGGATTGGGCGCCTTTGTTGATCTATCCAAGCCGGATTTTGTCGGTCGCCTGGCCTTAGAAACAGCCGATAAAACCTGTTTATTGTTTGGATTGGTTTGTGAAACAGCAATACCGCTGGTTGGAATGAAACTGTTCAGCGATGGTAAAGTCGTCGGAAAGATACAGATTGGCGAT
Organism: uncultured Caldilineaceae bacterium; assembly: GCA_964486935.1. Taxonomy (GTDB): domain Bacteria; phylum Chloroflexota; class Anaerolineae; order 4572-78; family J111; genus CAZAPG01. The sequence goes on from CAZAPG010000008.1 coordinate 18,120, forward strand.
TGGTCCCCCACCCTTGACAAGGGGATTGGCTACGCGCGTTTTTACCAGCCCGCGCAGGGGAAAGATAGCTGGCTGGGTGAAACCGTGACTTTGGGCGATAATGAAGGGCATCATCAATGCAAAGTTGTATCGCTTCCATTTTTTGATCGTGAAAAACGGATCCCCCGCGGGTTAGAGGTTGCCGAATAAAACGGAACACGCAATCCGCACTAAGAATCATCATAGCTTCGTATTGTCTCAAACAATTTCACCACCAGGAGCAACTCAAATGACCAAAATCACCCTTCTCGGAACCGGCATTATGGGCGCGGGCATGGCCCACAATCTGCTTAAGGCCGGCTTTGAGGTGACTGTCTGGAATCGGACCGCCGCCAAAACCGGGCCGCTGGCGCGGGCCGGCGCAACCAGGGCCGACACCCCGGCCCTGGCCGTCTACAATGCCGATGTCATTATCTCGATTGTGGGGGATGACGACTCCTCGCGGCAGGTTTGGCTGGGGCCGGACGGCGTGCTGGCCGGGCAGTTCAGGCCCGGCGCTATCGCCGTTGAGAGCACCACCATTTCGCTGGGGTGGGTCAAAAAATTGCATGGCGCGCTGTCCGAGGCCGGGTTGCGCTTTATCGACTCGCCGGTAACGGGCGGGCGCGGCGGGGCCGAAGACGGCACGCTGACCCTGCTGGTCGGCGCAGAAGAAGCGGTGCTGGCCGAAGCTCGCCCGGTGCTGGACGCCTACAGCCAAACCATCATCCACTTTGGGCCGCCGGGCGCGGGCACGGCCTACAAGTTGATTGCCAATCTGATGGGCGCGGTACACGCCGTGGCCCTGGGCGAGGGGATTTTGATGGCCCAAAAGGCCGGGCTAAACATGGAGCGCGTGGTCGAGGCATTGACCAGCGGGGCCGTCGCCAGCCCCTTAGTTGAAGCCTTTGCCCAACGGATGGTCGATAATGACCACGATTTTGTCAACTTCTCGGCCCGCTGGATGCACAAAGATGCGGCCTACGCCGTGCAAATGGCCAAAGAAATTGAGCAGGCCATCCCCATGTCGGTGGTGGCGGCGCAGGTGTATCAACTGGCCCTGAGCCGGGACCTGGGCGAAAAGAATGTCAGCGCCGTCATCGAGGCGCTGCGCTAACTTGTCGATTCGCACATTTGCAATTCGTCTATTCTATATAAGGAGCAGCCCGCTTTGAAACAGCCCCACTTTATTATTGGTCTGGTTATGACCGGCATTGGCGCTATCTTTTTGGCGGTCGGTCTGATTTTCTGGCTTTCGTCGCCGGGCGCTTATCAAGAACTGGAGCGGGTTGCGTCGCTGCCGCAATTGAGCGCGGTGCAACTGGCCGACACCCGGCCCGGCGTTGAGGCCGTCATCGAGGGGCGCGCCGCCGAGCGTAACGAGCTGCATCGCCAGGGTTTTGTAGCCTACATTAGCCGCCAGTACCAGGGCGAACGCTGCGAAACGGACGACGACGGCAACCGCGATTGCGAGTCGATTTGGCAGGAGAATGAGCGCGTCACCCCGGCTCTGTGGCTGGATGTGGCCGGTGGCCGGGCGCGGTTGTCAAACAACAATTATGCCATCGAAAATCCGCCGGCTGCCTGGCAGTCAACCGAAGGCTTGAGGTCTTACGAAACAGTGCGGCTGGAGGGATTCAAAATTAACGACCCCGTCTTTGCCATCGGCCAGGTTGTTGCCAGCAGCGACGGGCCGGCTTTGCAGGCATCCCTGATTTTTGGCGGCACGCGCCAGGATTACCTTACCTACAAACGCGCCCAGGCAGACTCAATGTATCGGGGCGGGCTGGTGTTCGGCGGGCTGGGCGGGCTGATGGTGCTGATTGGCGGGGCGTTTATTATCTTCAAAGTTCTCAGGTAGGCCGTCCGACGGATTGGCGTAGGCTGCCTGTTTGATAAATAACTCCCGCCGGTTGATTGCTTTACCCCTGTTTGTGATACAATAACGTGGGACGTAGTACGCGAAGAGTATTCCTTCCACGTCCTACGTTCTACGTAATACGCAACACGAATCTATGAAACCAATCTCGCGCAACCGTAAAATTATTACCGGCCTGATTACCGCCGTTATTCTGCTCACCCTGGGCCTGTTTGCCGCCGTGCAGCGCTGGCTGCTGGTCGACTTGCCCCACCCCGGCCAGTTGTACCAGCACACCAGCGCGCCCTCCACCAAAATTTTCGACCGGCACGGCGCCCTTTTGTACGAAATTACCGACCCTCACCAGGGGTTGCACACGCCGCTCGCCCTGGATGACATCCCGCAGAATTGCATCGAAGCCACCATTGCCACCGAAGATGCCAGCTTTTACCGCAACCCCGGCGTTGATGCCTGGGCCATTATCCGGGCGCTCTACATTAACCTCAAAGGCGGCGAGGTGTTGAGCGGCGGCAGCACCATCACCCAGCAGTTGGCCCGCAACCTGCTGCTCTCGCCGCAGGAGCGCACCGAGGTGAGCCTGACCCGCAAGCTGCGCGAAGCCATTTTGGCCTGGCGGCTGGCTCGCACCTATGGCAAAGATGAAATTTTGACCCTCTACCTCAACGAGACCTACTACGGCAACCTGGCCTACGGCATCGAGGCCGCCAGTCGCACCTACTTTGGCAAACACGCCGCCGAACTGGACCTGGCCGAGTGCGCCCTGCTGGCCGGCCTGCCGCAAAGCCCGGCCAACTACAACCCGCTGGAGCATCTGGCAACGGCCAAAGCGCGGCAGGCCATTGTGCTGGATTTGATGGTCAAACAAGGCTACGCAACCGCCGGCGAGGCCGAAAGCGCGCGCCGGGAAAAGCTGGGCTTTGCCTCGGTCTCATTTCCCATTCAGGCCCCTCATTTTGTTATGTACGTGCGGGGCGAACTGGAGCGACGCTACGGCCTGGAAGCTATTTACCGCCAGGGCTTGCAGGTCTACACCACCCTTGATTTGAACATGCAGAACACCGCCCAGCGGCTGGTTCGCTACCGGCTGGAGGAGTTGGCCAAACACAAAGATGGCCTGCCGCCGCGCAACGTGCGCAACGCCGCCGTGGTAATTTTAGACCCCCACACCGGCGAAGTGCTGACCATGCTGGGCAGCCCCAACTATTTTGATCCCCGCATCGACGGCGCGGTCAACGCCACCACCGCTACCCGCCAGCCCGGTTCGTCGGTGAAGCCGATTACCTACGCCGCCGCGTTTGACCCCCAAATTGCGGCCAAATTCGGTTATCTGCCGCTCACGCCGGCCTCGATGATGGTGGACGCGCGCACCGCTTTTGTTACCAAAGAGGGCCAGCCCTACGCCCCGGAAAATTACGACCGCACCTGGCGCGGCCCGGTGCTGATGCGTCCAAGTTTAGCCAGCAGCTACAACCTGATTGCGGTGAAGGTGCTTGATTACGTGGGCCTTGACGCGATGACCGATTTGGCCCGCTCGATGGGGATTACCACCTTTGACAACAAAGAGTTTGGCCTGGCCCTTACCCTGGGCGGCGGCGAGGTTCGCCTGCTGGAACTGACCGCGGCCTACGGCGCGTTTGCCAACGGCGGGCGGCGGGTCGAGCCGGTCACCATCAGCCGCATCACCGATGCCGCCGGCAGCGTAATTTACGAGTCGCCCCGAAACCTGAACCCCGGCCCGCAAATTATGGACGAGCGCGCGGCCTACCTCATCACCAATATCTTGAGCGACGATTACGCCCGCCGCTCCACCTTTGGCATGGGCAGCCCGCTCAATTTGACTCGCCCGGCGGCGGCCAAAACCGGCACTACGCAAGATTGGCGCGATAACTGGACGGTTGGCTACACGCCCGAGCTGGTGACCGGCGTGTGGGTAGGCAACGCCGACAACGAGCCGATGCGCCACGTTTCCGGCGTCACCGGCGCGGCCCCCATCTGGCGCGATGTGATGGCCGAGATTCTCAAAGCCCGCCCGGCCAAAATTTTCCCCGTGCCGGAAGGGTTGGTGGAAAAAACGGTTTGCGCGGCAAATGGCTTGTTGCCGGTTCAGGGTTCAGAGTTTTCAGTTCAGAGATTTCGTCATCCACAATCCCCAACACTTAGCCCTGAACTCTCAACGCTGAACTCCCAACTGATGACTCCCTGCCCCCACACCATCGCCGAAATTTTTATTGAAGGCACAGAACCCACCCAGCTTGACGACTGGCACCGGGCCGTGGCCCTGGATCGCCGCAACGGGTTGCTGGCCGGGCCAGATTGCCCGCTGGATTTTGTCACCTTTCAAACCTACACCTTCTATCCCGCCGAGGCCCAGGCCTGGGCCAGAAAACAGGGCGTGCCCCAGCCGCCGAATCTCTACTCCCCGCTGTGCCCCGGCAGCGCGGCCACAATAGACGAAGGACGAATGACGAACGACGAAAAGCCAATTGCCCCTGCCCCTCTGCTACCCGGCGCCCCGGCCCTTGTCTTCACCAGCCCCGACCAGGGCAGCGTTTTTAGGCTTGCGCCCAACATTCCGTTGGACAAGCAAAAAATCAAGGTGAGCGCGCGTCCGGCCAACGGCGTACAGATTGGCGAGGTCAGGCTGCTGCTCAACGGCCAACTTTTGACCGAAGGATGGGAAACGCTGTGGCAAATGTCGCCGGGCCGGCACACCTTTGAGGCCGTTGGCCTGGACGAAGCCGGCAACCCGGTATCGAGCCGCGTGACGGTGGAAGTGGTCAGGTAGCCCCACCCTGTTGTTATCAAAAAAACGCCGTAAGCGAACTCACGGCGTTTTTTGTTGCGAAAATTTTGACGAATTTGTCTCTATTGTGGCGGGAAGGTTTGCCGCAGTTGGGCAATGGTGGCCGCTCGAACATCATCATGCTCTTGCAGCACGGTCAGGCCCTCGTTATCGGGGGTCAGGTAATCCAGGCCCTGCTCATTGCCGGTCAGCAAAAAGTCGTTAATGGCGACGCGGTAGGCGCGGGTCTCATCCAGCGCTTCGCCATTGATAAGCCAGCCGCCGTTAGCGCCGGCGGTAACATTGGCCGTTTGCAGATAGCCGCCCTTGCCGGCGTTGGCCCGGCCCTGCTCGAGTACCTGTTTCAGCAAACTGCCGCTCATCTCTACGGACACAATTTTGCCGCCAAAAGGCAAAATGCGAATCACATCGTATTCGGTAATGTCGCCGGGGGGGATAATGTCGTCAATACGAATGGAGCCGCCGTTGAAGATGGCTAACTCGGTGCCGGGCGCGGCGTTGAGCATACTCTGGGCGATAATATCGGTCAGGTCGGTGGGGTGATTGCGCACGCTGGCTTCCAGGCCGTCCAGCGGAATGTCAACCCGGGTAATGATTTGCTCCGGGTTAAAACCATCGGCCCGAAAGCCTTCAAAGCCCAGCCCGGTCCAGCGGTTAACTTCCTGCTGCGCTTCCGGGTCATCGGGAATGGCGGCGGTGATGGGCTGCAAGCGAGAGTCGATTTGCAGCTCGCCGGTTTGCGGGTCATACAGTAGATTGTGAATGTAGACCGTGCGGGCGTTGGCGTCGGCCTTGTAAATGGGGGCCAAATCCGGGCCGGGGCGAACGCTCATATTTTCGTGCTCGTGGCCGCCTACAATCAAATCAATCTGCGGTAACTGCTGCGCCAGTTGGGTATCGCTTTCAACGGCCAGGTGGGTGAGGGCAATCAGGATGTCAACCTGCTCGCGCAGCGCGGCCACCTGCTCGGCGGCGGCGGCAAAAGGGTCGGTGTAGGTAACATAATCCTTGGGGTTGCTGCCCAGCGTCAACCCAAATATGCCGACGCGCACCTCCTGCCCGTTTTGGCCGGTGACGGTGAAAATGTGGTTTGGCTCGACTCCCGGAAACGGCTGGCCGCTGGCATCAAATACGTTGCTTGACACCCAGGTAAATTGCGACTCGCCCATCCGTTTGAGGAACTGCTCCTGATTCAGGTCAAACTCGTGGTTGCCAAAGGTCATAAAATCCAGGCCGATGGCGTTCATCACGCCGACGGTCTGCTGCCCGGCCAGCCGCTCGCCGTTGACTCTGGCCGTACCCAGCGCCGAGGGGCTGAACAAATCGCCGGCCAGCATCATAAAGGTGTTGGGATTTTCGGCCAGCAGTTGCTTGCGCAGTGTGGCCACGCGGGCCAGCCCGCCCTCGGCCCCGCCGCTCACCGGGGTAATTTCGTACACATCGTTCAGATGAATCAGGGTAATCGGCACCACCGAGTCGGGCAGCGGCGACTGGCTTGCCCCGGCGTTTTGCCCCAGCAGGGCCAGCGCGTCGGCCGGGCCGGGAACGCACAGCTTCCAGCCGATTTCAATCAAATTGGGGTTGGTAATGGTGGCGTAGCTGCTATCGCCGGCGGCTTGGGCGTTGGTCGCCTCAACGATGGCGGGATAGGCCAGCGGGTCGTTATAAGCCTTGGCCGCAAGTTTGGAGAGCCAGTCATCGGCCTGCACCACAACGTCGGTTTCGCAGGCAATATCGGTTTGGGCCAGGGCGGGGGCCGGCCAGAGGGCCAGCAACAGGACCAGCAGCAGGATTAGTTGGGTGATGCGGTTGGGGTGTTTCATCATTGCTCCTAAAGAAGATATCCCGCCCCGGTTGGGGCGGGTGGCGAATTATACCACATCACGAGGTTGGATTGGAAAATCGGGGGGCCGGTTGAAGAAATTGTTGAAAGACAATCCTGCGGCATAGCTTTCAATCTTCTGTGCCGCTATCAGAGGGAAGTTATTTATTTCTTGATCTTAAATCTTTTCAGCGAATTCAATGATTCAGTGTCTCAGCGTTTCAACTGGCCACTGCCAACAAAAAACCGCCGCAAGTCTTGATTCTCGCGGCGGTTTTTAATTTTGCGGCGGTCGGCGGTCGTTACTGCGTGATTTTGAACAACCCGCCGTCGCCCCGGCCAAACACTTCGGGAAAGTACATCTGCTCGGCGTGGGTGGGGATGACCCGGAACTCGCCGGGCAGCGAGGCCCGAATCTGGTAGCGGTAAACATAGGTGCCTTTGGGCAGATAGCTGGCAAACAGCACCGCTTTTTCATCGCGCAGTTCGCTGTGCGAGAACCACCACCAGCCGTAGCCCCACGGGTCGCGGCGGTCGGTGCGCTCGATGCTGGGCGCTTCGCCAACAATGCTGGTGGTGGCCAGGCTGGTGTCGATGCCCTCGGCTCCGGCGGGGAAAGGGTCTTCCACTACCACGTAGTGCAGGTCGTTGGGAGCGATGAGCGTCAATTCTACCTCGATGACATCACCCACCTCGGCCTGGCTGATAGCCTTGCCATCCTCATCATTGGCCAGGGTGTACTTGCGCGAGATGATGATGCCCCGGTCCAGCGCCTTGACCTCTTGCGCCGGCTTGTAGTAGGTGAGATAGGCGGCGTAGTAGAGCCGGCCCGGACTGCCCTCAACGGCGCTGCCCAGCGGGTCGCGCTCTACCGCCAGCCGGTTGACTTCATCGGCCAGCAACTCGCCCACTTCAACGCGCAGTTTGGTGGTCTCATCAATGTTGTCTTCATTCACGCTGCCTTCGCCCAGCCCCTGGCCGTTGAGCGTGACGCTCCAGCGATAGTTGCCTTCCAACTCGCCGGTGGCCATCATCCAGTCGGTCAGCCCGATAATGGCCCAGGCGGTTTCCTGGGTGGTTTCCCAGTGGCCGCCGTTCTCGCGGATGCTCATCAGCCAGCGCACGGCGTTGGGCAAAATGGGGTTATCCGGCTGGATGCGACTGAGCGCGGCAATGATAATGGCCGTGCTGCGGGTGTCGGTGTTCATGGCGTAGTAGTCAACCTGCGCCTCTTCCCAGTGCGCGCCGGTGGCGCTGACAATGGCCTGGCTGGTGATGTCGCCCAGCAGGGTCTCAATCTGGCTGGCCTCATCATCCAGAATGCGCAGGGCCATGGCCAGATAAGCCCGGCCAAAGATATCCAGCTTTTCGCGCTCGTTGAACAGGGCCACGCTGCGCCCCATATCGCCCGCGCCGGCTTCGGCCAGCGTGTACAAAATAAAGGCCTGCCGGTTGGCTTTCCAGGCGATGTCCACATCTTTGGGCGCAACCAGGCTGGCTTCCAGATAACTGACCGCGTTATCAACAACCTGCTCGTCCACGCTGAAACCGCTGCGGCGGGCCTCAACCAGCCCCAGCAGCACGTAGGCTGTCAGAAAGGGGTCGCTATCATCGGCGATGAACCAGCCCCAGCCGCCGTCAAAATGCTGCTGGTTGTAGAGCCGCTGCAGGCCGGTGCTGACCAGTCCCGGCAGTTTGGCTTCAAGCTCCGGGCGCTCCATGTTTAGCTGCTTGTAAGCCCTAAAGGTAAACACATTGGGCAAAAAGCGGCTGACGGTTTGCTCGGTACATTCGTAGGGGAAGTGCTCCAGATAATCCAGGCCATCGCGCATACCGGCGGCCAGGCTGGGGTCTACCTGCACGGTCAGGTTGCCCTGGGTCGGGTCAAAACTGCCGGGCAGGGCAACGGCTTCGATGCGGGCGCCGTCTTCTTCCAGAATGCCCGCAGTAGCGACCGTTTCCGGCGTGCTGAAGCGGTAGACAGGCAGGTCAAAGGTCAGGGCATCGCCATGTTCGGCAGATTTGGCGCCCATGGTCAGCGTGACCTGCTCGATATTTTGCGCCGTCACATTGAACTCCACTTTGACCCGCGCGCCCGGCTCAACCGTCAATTCCGGCGCGCCGCTGCTTTGCCAGTCGCCCACGTTGCCCGCGCCATTGGCCGACTCGCCCAGTCGCCAGTCGCCAATCTCCAGGCCGACAGCCTCAAAACGAGCTTCCACATCCAGCGTTTCAGCCGTATTATTTTGGACAATCATGCCCAGCCGCGCCTCGTCGCCAACCACAAAGAAGCGGGGCGCAACGGGTCGAACCAGCAGCGGTTTGGTGCTGACAATCTCTACCTGGCTTTCGCCCACCAGCGTATCGGCCCCGGTGACGCCCTTGGCGGTCATGGTCCAGGTGGTCAGGTTGTCGGGCAGTTCAGCCTCGATGACGCCCTCGCCGTTTTCGTCGGTTTTGAAATCCGCCACCCACAGGGCTGTGTCTTTGAACTCGCCCCGGATGACGCCGAAGCCTTCGTCAAAGCCGCCGCCGCCGCCCTTGGCGTCGGGCGCAACGGCCAGGTTAATCCGGTCGATGGCCAGCGTCAGCCCCGCGCCGGTGCGCACGCCCAGCCCCCGGTCGCGCCAGAAGGTGCTGAGCAACTGGCCCGGCACTTCCGGGGCCAGCGACAGCACGGCTTTATCAACCAGCGCCAGCGAGAATTCGGCCTCAACCGGCCGGCCCTGGGCGTCGGTGACATTCATAAAATATTCAACCGTTTCGCCAGGCTGGTACCCCCCCCAGGCCCCCCCCTCTTGAGGGGGGGGATTAAGGGGGGGGCTGGGGGTCAACGTGACTTGCAGCTCTTTTGCGGCAGTATTGATGGGCAGGCTGGCGTAGCCCACTTTGAAGCTGGGCAAAATCCCGGCCTCTTCATCCGCGCCGTTGACCACCACCACCGAAACGAACATGTTGGGAATCATCTCCTCGGTGATTTCAATTTCTAGCTGTTCGCTGTTGGTTTCCAGTTCGGTCACAAAATAATCGTAAATGTGGCCGCGCTCCAGCGTAACCAGCGCCTGCACCGTACCGCTGTAGGGGTGCGGCACCAGAATGGTGGCCGTATCGCCCACGTTGTACTCGCGTTTGTCGGCTACCAGTTCAATGCGGTCGTTGTTTTCCTGCCGCCAGTTGACGTATTCCCGGCCGCTAATCCACATAAAGGTGGATGAGCGAATTTCGTTGCGGCTGCGGTCGGTGGCGCTTGACATAACCCGGTAGATGCCGCCGCTTTCCGGGGTAAATTCGGCCACGGCCCGGCCATCCTGATCACTGGTGACGGTGGTGGTAAAAACAGGAATGGTCTCGGCCACGCTGTCCCAGTAGTAGGAGCCGTCCTCGTACTGTTTTTGGACGCTGTACCAGTTGTGCTCGGCAAAAACTATCTGCACTTCCTGCCGGGCCACCGGCTGGCTGTCCCAATCGACCACCAGCACGTTAACCGCGGTCTCTTGCCCGGCGGTACTGACGTATCGCTCCGGGCGCAGCCCCACGTAAAAGAGTCCTTTGTGGACAATGGCGTTGGCCTGGCTGGCCACTTCCTGGTTGTTCAGGTCGGTTACAACCACATCCAGGGTGAAGCGCTGGCTGGTGATTTTTTCGGCAATATCGGCCTCAACCTCAAAAGTGAAGCGGCCATCGGAGTCGGTTTTGCCGGTACCCTCGGCCAGGGTTTCACCAAAGCTGCTGTAAAATTGGCCGCTGCGGCTGGCGTCGTAGTCGGTGAAGTCATAAAAACCCTTGCCGGTGTAATTAAAGTTGTAATCGTTTGTGACCAGCGTCCAGCGCACGTTGGCGTTGGAGACCGGCCCGCCAAAGAAGAACTCGGCGCTGGCGGTAACGTTAATGGTTTCGCCGTTGGCGTACTCCGGCTTGTCGGTTTCTACCGAGACCAGAAATTCCGGCTTGCGATAGGCCGCTACCTGAAAGTCGTCATAAAAATAGGTGTTGGGGTCAAGCTGAATTTCGATAGAGTAGAAACCCAACGCGGCGTTTTCATCCAGCGCAAAGGCGCCGTTCACCGTGCCCATCTGGCTGATGGGCAACTCGTCGTTTAAAATTTCCTTGCCCTGGCTGTCGCGCACAATTATTGTCGCCGACTCGTACTCGGTGGGCAGGCTGTAGTTGGCGTCGTCATCGGCGCGGATAACGCCTTTGAAGTAGACCAACTGGCCGGGGCGGTAGATGTTGCGGTCGGTGTAGAAGTGGCCGGTGTAGGGTTGCAGGTAATCTTCGGTAGACAGATTATCGTACTGCCAGCGCTCGATGCCGTCGGCCCAGTTGCTGACGGCTACGGCAAAGTCATCGCCGGGGTTGTCGGGGTCGCCGGCAAAGGCAAACTGGGCGTTGAAGGGGTCGCGCGACTTGCTGTATTGAACCATAGCCACGCCGCCGCCGGCGGTTTCGGTCTCCAGCGTTTCGTCATCGGCCCGAACGGTGATGGGCACCTCGTCTACCGGCTGGCCGCTCTCCAAATCGGTCAGCCAGACCAGGGCCTCGCTGTTGCTGGATTTGAAGGTGAGGTTGTGGTTGCTGACCACCAGCATTTTGCGTTCGGGCGACAGGTCGTACTGGCCGTTTGACCCTCTGGCCTCATCGTAAATATCGTCGGACGAGACCGAGGCTTCCAGGTAGTAGAGGCCGGGCGGCAGGCGGTCGCCCAGGCCGCTGCGCTGGCCCAAATCGACCCGGTAGATGACGTTGCGGTTGAGTTGGGGGGTGACATTCTGGCTCCAGGCGGCCAGCGGGGTTTCGCCGGCGCGGTTGTAGCTGTCCCAGGTTTCCCACCAGTTATTGCCGTTTAGCAGAATGAAATCGTCTCCGGGCAGGCGGTAGAGCCTGAAGTTGATCCGGCCCAGGTTACGCGCGGTGAAAAAGGCCAGGGTGTCGGTGTAGGCGTTGTAGTAGGCAATGCGGCCCTGGCTGTGCATGTAGAGCAGCGGGCTTTCGGCGCGGGTTTGCCAGGTGATTTGGGTTTCGACGCCAAGCTGCTGGCCGTAACGGCCCTCGATATCGGGGCCAAGGGTAACGGTGTACTCGCTGCTGGCTTCGGTGGGGAAGTTGATTTCGAGGTTGGTGTTGCTGCTCCACCAGTAAGTGTAAACCTGGGTTACGGAGACGGTCGGCTCGATGACCAGATTTTGGCCGATTTTTACGCTCTCCGGGTTGATGGGCGCGTTAAAGGTGATTTGCAGGCTCTGCCACGGTTCCATCGCCTCGGCCCCATCTTCGGGGTAGGTGCTGGCAATTTCCGGGTAGGGGGTAACGGTAAAGGCGGCGCTAAAATCCCGGCCGGTTTTGGCCGCGCCAATATCGCCCTGGGTGTCTTTGGGCAATTCAATGCGGTAGACGGCGTCGAATTCTAGCGTTTCATCGGGCGCAAAGGCCACTGTTTCGACGCCTACGGTCTCCGGTCCTTCGCCCTCGTCGTATTCGTACTCGTAATAACCGTTAAAATCGTCATCGCCGGCGGGCTGGTCGATGCCGCCCTCAAGCCACTCAAACTCGCCGGTAATTTCCTGGCCGGTTGCATCCTCAACCAGTTTGAAATTTTCTTCCACGCTGTTGTGATTCATTGGCTGGTTAAAGGCCAGTTTGATGATAGGGTTGGGCGAAACGTAAGTATCGCCTCCGGCGGGCAGGCTGGCGACCACGGCCGGCATGACTGTGCTGAAGCTCCATTCAAAATCGTCTTCCAGGCTGGTGTTGCCGGTGGCGTCGGTTAGCCCGGCCGAGACGCGGGCGGTGTATTCGGTGGCCGGTTCAAAGCCTTCATCCGGCGTAAACTGGTATATGGAAGTGTTGAGCCACTCGCCCTGGCCCCGTACCGGCGGCACAAAGGTGAGCGGATCGGGCAGGCTGGCGGCACGCTGCGCGTCGATGGCGTTCAGCGGCACCACCGGCCGGTTGAACAGCACGGTAACGATTGAATCGGGCAAAACTTCGCCGGTTTCATCGGCGGGTTGCACATTGGTCACTTCCAAAAAACCGATGGCGCTGAAACGCAGTTCAAAGGGGCGCTGCATCTCCAGCCCGGCCTGGCTTTTGGCCGATTCGATGACGCGCACTTTGTAACGCTGGCCCCGCTCAAAACCGTCGTTCAGGGTAAATTGCAGGGTGCGGTCGTCGGCCCATTCAAAAACGCCATCCACGCTGGCCCCCGGTTCGATGGCAAAGGCTTTTTCCACGCTGTCGCGCTCCATGGGCTGGTCGAACACAATCTCGATGGGGGCGTCAACCGGCTGCTCCTCGCCCGGCTCCGGCGAGGTACGCAGCACAATGGGCGGGGTCGGTTCGGCTTCTTCAGTAGGGGTGGGCGTTACGCCCTGGGTTGGTTCAACAGCCTGAGCCTCGGGTTGCTCTGGTTCGGGCGGAACGGGCGTTGCGCCGGGAGTGCAGGCGGTGATGATAATGAAGGTTAAAATGATCAGGGCAATTATTTTTTTCATAGAATCCTCGTAAGAGTTGAAACGTAGCGCGTATTGCGTAAAAATTAATACGCGCATTACCTGTTTTCTGGCAAGTCAATTTTGTTGATAACAGCCACCGGCTGACACTATTTTTCCACCCGTCATGCTATCACAACGGCGGGCTTTTTGCTAAACTGGCGTCTGATATTCTACTGACGGTTAAGGCGACGGATTGGCGTAGGGTAGATGGCCCAATAAAAAAGCCGCGAGCGGTTGTTTCTCGCGGCAAGAGCATTTAGGCGCGGCCGGCTATCTTTTCTTCAATTTTTGCTGTAACCGTTTGACCCCCCAGCCCACGGCGACGCCGGTGGCGGCCAGGGTGATAATTGCGACTCCGATGCTCACGATATCGCCGGCAAACAGGGCAATGGCCGCCAGCAGCCCCACCACCGAACCAACCATGCCGCCAAAACTGGCGGCGTTCAGCATGGTTCCAAACCAGCGGTCAAACGCGCCGATAATGGCCCCAACCACCACCCCAATCGAAGCGCCGATGGGCGCAATCAACACGCCAAACACGGCGGCAAAAGGTAAAATGGCGCTCTGGGGTAAGGCGCCGGCTAACTCTTGGGCCAGCCAGACCAGGCTGATAATAACAAAGCCCGCCAGGCCGCTAAAAATAGGGCCGCCAACCGCGCCGATAACCGCGCCGGCCAACCCGCCGCGCAAAAAATTCTCCGTCATTGCCGCTACCGGAACATTTGCCGTTCGGCGCTGCCGGAATAGTTGATAAAGACGGTCTTCAACTCGGTAAAGAAGTTAAGCCCCTCTTCGGCCATTTCGCGGTCGCCCACGCCGGTGGCTTTGATGCCGCCAAAAGGCAGTTGCGCCTCGCCGCCGATGGTCGGCTCGTTCACGTGGACCATGCCGGTTTCCACGTCGTCAATAAAATGCATAATGGTGTCAATATCCTGCGTAAAAATAGAGGTCGTCAGGCCGTACTCAACCCCATTGGCGTATTGCAGGGCCTCATCCAGCGTTTTGGCCGTAGCCACCGACAGCACCGGCCCAAAAATCTCTTCTTTGAAGATGCGCATGCCGGGCGACACATTATCAAAAATGGTTGGCTCCACAAAGTAGCCGTTGGCCAGCCCTTTGGGTTGACCCCCACCCAGCACCAGCCGCGCCCCTTCCTGCCGGCCAATTTTAATGTAGTCCAAATCGGTTTTAAGCTGACCCTCATCCACCGCCGGCCCCATATCCACCGACTCGTCCAGGCCGGGGCCAACCTTGATTTTTTTGGCCCTCTCGACCAGCCGCTCCAGCAGCGCCCCTTTAACCGACTCGATGGCGATGACCCGTGAGGTGGCCGTGCAGCGCTGGCCGGTAGAGCCAAACGCCCCGCCGTGGATAGCGGTTGCCGCTTTATCCAGGTCGGCATCGGGCATCACAATGATGGCGTTTTTGCCGCCCATTTCGCAAGTCACTTTGATACCCCGTGAGGCGGCCTTAACATACAGGGCGTTGCCCACCGAGTTTGAGCCGGTAAAAGAAACGGCCCGAATAGCCGGATGATTGACAATGATTTCGCCCACCTGGCTGCCGGAACCAACGACCATATTGAAAACGCCCGGCGGCAGGCCGGCCTCTTCGTAAATTTCGGTCATCAGGCTGGCGGTGGCGGGGGTTAGCACTGCCGGTTTGAACACAACGGTATTGCCGGCCACCAGCGCCGGCGCCGATTTCCAGACCGGGATGGCCCAGGGGAAGTTCCAGGGGCTAATCAGCCCTACCACGCCCAGCGGCTGGCGAATGGTGTAAGTGAAGGTGTCTCGCGCCTCGGAGGGGAGGGTTTTGCCCCCAATGCGAAAGCCCATGCCGGCGTAATATTCCAGCAGAGAGATGCCTTTGTGAACCTCACCTCTGGCTTCTTTCAGAATTTTGCCTTCCTCGCGGGTCATGGTGCGGGCAATTTCATCGGCCCGGCGGCGAGAAATTTCAGCGGCTCGCCAGATGACGCGGCCTCGCTCCGGGGCGGGGGTTTTTTTCCAGGCCACAAAGGCGGCCTGCGCGGCCTCGATGGCCTGTTGCGTATCCTCGGCGGTGGCCATGGGGAATTCGGCAATCACGTCATTTACATCGGCCGGGTTGGTGTTGCGCACCATCCGGTCCGATTTGGGGTGAATCCATTGGCCGTTAATGTATGAGCCTGTGTTCATGATACCTCCTTTGGGTTGGGTAATTGGTAATTAGCCATTGGAAATTACCAATTACTAATTACTCTGAGGCTGCATTATATCACTGCTGTAAAGCTTCTACCAACCGCCCCCACTCCTCTAAGCTCAAGGTTTCGGCGCGGCGGGTGGGGTCGATGCCGCTCTGCTGCATGGCAGCTACAATTTCCGCCGTCGATTGGCGCAACCCTCCGGCCAGCGAGTTTTTGAGCTGCTTGCGTTTTTGGCTGAAGCCGGCCTTGACCACTTGAAAAAAGAAGTCAACATTGCCCACAGCCACAGGCGGTTGCGGGTAGGTGTCGACCCGCACCACGGCGGAGTCTACCTTGGGCGGTGGGTAAAATGCGCCCGCCGGAATATGATGCACCAGCCTGGCCTGTCCGTAAAATTGAACGCTGACGGCCAGCACGCTCATATTGCCCGGCCCGGCCACAATGCGCTGGGCTACCTCTTTTTGCACCGTTACAACCAGTCGCCGCGGTTGGGAGTCGGCTTCCAGCAGGTGGCGCAGCACCGCCGAGGTGATGTAGTAGGGCAGATTAGCCACTACTTTATAGTTTCGGGTTTCGGATTCAGAGTTCTGAGGTTTCTGGCCGCTGGCCGCTGACAGCAAATCGGGAATTGACACGTTCAGGATATCGGCCTCGATAATGGTGAGGTTGGACAGATGGCCGTATTCATTTTTGAGCAGGTTGACCATGTGGGGGTCCAACTCTACGGCGATAACCTGGCCGGCAGATTCGGCCAGCAGTTGGGTGAGCGTGCCGGGGCCGGGGCCAATTTCCAACACTGTATCGTGGGGAGATAATTCGGCGGCTTCGATAATTTTTTGCAGGTGAAACGGGTCGGTCAGGAAATTTTGCCCCAGTCCCTTGCGCGGCTGGAGGCTGTATTTTTTTAGCAGGGTTGGCAGGGAGTGTGTCATAAAAAAAGATTACTGCTGCGGCCACTGAGGCAGCACGTAGCGAATTTTATCGGCGGGGGGAACGGGGGTCAAAATATAGACATCTCGCCACTCGTACATTAATGGTGGGGTTTCATCATAGCCCAGGTCAACGTGCTTGCCGATGACCCTTCCGCCGGTATCGCCGGCGATGGCCTGGCCGTAGCCGGGTACATACAACTGGGTCATAAGCGGAATGACTTTGGGGTCAACCGCTACCACGCCGTAGCCGGCGGGCAGGCCGCTGCGGGTGATGCCGTAGCGCGGATGGTCGGCGTCTTTGCCGGAGGTAGCGGCGCTGTAGGCGGTGGTCAGCATAGAAATTCTGCGCCAGTATTCGATGGGGCCGTTTTCTGTTTCAAGGGTGCGGATAACAATGTTGGTGCCGTAGGCAATAATATGGTCGCTGGGGTTTTGGTCCAGCCATTCATCTTCAACTATGCGCCAGATTTCCTGCCCATTCTCGTATCGCACCCGGGTGCGGGTTTTGATAACGCCGGTCGCGCCGGTTTGGCGCACCTGGCGCTGGTCAAGCTGCATCTGGTCATCGGGCACCCATTTGGTTTCAAAGGGGATGAGTTCTTCTTCAATTTCAAATGTTTCGCGGACGCGCACCACCTGAATGATATCGTTGGCCGAGATTTTCTCGGCGGCAGCGGGGCGGCTAAAATCCTGCCCCATCAGCGCGAGTCCGGCCTGGGCCAGCACGCTGCCGACGGTTGGCTGGTGGGTGCGGGTCTGGATGGTGCGGTCATCGGCGATAATTGTGACCGGGGTGGAGCGCTCGATGAAAATATGCAGGCCCGGCGCCAGCGGCGTATCGAGGGGGGGAGTCACTCTATCTTCTGGAAACAGGGTGATGCCCTGCTCTTGCAGGGCCTGGCCCACGGTAGCGCGGGCGGTGTAAAAGGTGCTGCGGGCGCGCTCGTCGTTAAGGGTGATGGGTACGGCTCGCTGCACCATCAATTGGATGGGGTGGGGGCGGTTGGCGGTGACGGCGCCGCCGGGAGTGGCTGCCAATAGCAAGTGAGCCGTTTTGCTGGTTGAGGGGGCCGGTTGAGGGGGCGGTAATGGCGCTGCCGCCTCAACCCGGATGCCGTCAATGTAAATTTCATCGCGGGGGTTGAGGCTGAGGCCGGTTTCGGCCAATATCTGGCTGACGGTTTGGTGATGGGTAAGCAGTTGCCAGGTACGGCCATCGGCCTGCACGCTTACGGGCCGGGCCAGTTGAATGGTAATGGTTTCAACGTTGGCCAGCGGCGTGTCGGGCGGCGGTTGAATAATATCTTGCGGTTTGAGGTTAACCCTTAAATTTTGCAGAGCTGTGGCTACTGTGGCCTGATGGGTGCGCACCTGGCGCGGCTGGTCGTTGATAACCAGCGTGACCGGCTGGCCGGAAAACACGTAACCGGCCCACAGGGCTGCCAGCAGCAGGGCCAGCGTTATGCCCTGCCAAAAACCCAGTTTGACCTGCTGCTGGCGCGGCAACCGGCCTAATCGCCGGGCCGGAGAAATGGTAGGTTCAGCCTGAACAGCCATAATTTAACATAAATCCTGAGCGTGTTTATATTGAGACTACCTCAAAATTTGTGTTGGGGCAAAGTTGGCCGGGTGATTTAGCCAATAAAAAAGACGGGCCTGGCGACCCGCCTTTTTCAGCCTTCAAGATGATGACAACCGGGCAGCTCATGCCAGGCAACCCTGCGGCGCCCAGAAGTGACTACTTAAGGCTGCTTCCTCCCGGACCTGACCTGATTCGCAGGCTCCTGCCGCGCAAGACCCAACAATCATCGCTACCCGGTTGCCATCACCTCGAAACAATTGGTAATTAGTTATTAGTAATTGGTAATAAAATTACCGGGTGTGTCTGACATTTTAGGAGGACGGGGGGTATCCCCCCAATTCCCCCTGTGCTTTCCAAAAATTCTGGACGCACCCAAATTACCATTTACTAATTACCAACCAGAGGCGGAGAGGGAGGGATTTGAACCCTCGAGGCTGTTACACCTACACGATTTCCAATCGTGCGCACTAGACCGGACTATGCGACCTCTCCAAATACAATTATCAATGAACAGCGGGGAGGGTGGGATTCGAACCCACGGTGGACAGAAGCCCACAACGGTTTTCGAGACCGCCCCAATCGACCACTCTGGCACCTCCCCAAGAGGTCAATTAGCTATTTTACTGCCGGCAAAGAATTATAGCATGGCGAGAGTGAAGGAGCAAACAATTGTGACCGCCGACCGCAGAAATAATTTTTTAACAACGGTCAGTTTATGACAGCTTTTCCAGCCGGGCAATGCTGGCGGCCAGCTTTTTGATACCCTGGCCGGCAAAGGCCACCTGCACATACTCGTCATCTTTGGCCAGCTCTACCGAAATGACCGTTCCTTCGCCAAATTTGCCGTGACGCACCCGGTCGCCGGTTTTGAAGCTGGCGCTTTTTGGCGTTGTGCTGGCCGAACTGCTGCCCTTGTCCCAGCGACTGCTGATTTGCTGGGCCGCCTGCCGGGTGGTGAAGCGGCTGGCACTCATCCCAAAACCACCGCCGGCAAATTGTCGCCCGTTATCCTCAATCAACTCCGGCGGGATGTCGCTGAGAAAGCGCGACGGTTCGGTTGGCTCTTCAAAGCCGTAGGTCTGGCGGCGAAAGGCGCGGGTCAGGTAAAGCCGGTCTTTGGCGCGGGTAATGCCAACGTAGGCCAGCCGGCGCTCTTCTTCCATTTCCTCCGGGTCCATCATGCTGCGGCTGTGCGGAAAGATGCGCTCTTCCATGCCTACCATAAACACCACCGGAAATTCCAGCCCCTTGGCCGTGTGCAGGGTGAGCAGCGCCGGGGCAGCGCCTTCTTCGCCCAGCGCGTCCACATCAGAAACCAGGGCCACATCTTCCAGAAAACGGGCCAGGGCCTCGGCGGCCTCCAGGTCGGTAAATTCGGCGGCCACGCGCCGTAATTCCATCAGGTTCTCCCAGCGTTCTTCGCCTTCCTGGGTGTTGTCTTTAATAAAGTTTTTGTAGCCGCTGCGGCCCAGCGTCAAATCAAACAGTTCCACCAGGTTTAGCTTGTATTTGGCGCTGATGAGCATGTTCATCATTTGCCCAAACTGCGCCAGCGAATTGCGCGCGCGGGTGTTGAACGGGGGCGGCACGCGGGCCGGGCGGTAGGCCGACTCATCGCCGGGGGCAGACTCTTGCTCCACTTCCGCATCGGCCACAAGCTGTTGAATAGCCTGCCAGGGAGTCGCCCCCAATTCAAAAGCCCAGCGATTCAGCTCGGCCACGGTTTTGTTGCCGATGCCCCGCGTGGGCGTGTTGATGATGCGGTCAAGGCTAACGCTGTCTTCCGGGTTGTGAATTAGCCGCATGTAGGCCAGCGCGTCTTTAATTTCTTTGCGGTCATAAAAGCGGGTGCCGCGCACCAAAATGTAGGGCATGCCGTGGGCAATAAAGGTTTCTTCCAGCACGCGGCTTTGGGCGTTGGTGCGGTACATAACGGCAATCTCGCCGGGCTGCACCTTTTCATCGCGCTCCAGCCGGTTGATTTCGTTGACCACAAAGACGGCCTCTTCCTGCTCGTTGTAGGCTTCGACAATTTTTATTTTTGGCCCCTGGCCGCGTTGGGTGAACAGGTCGTTTTCAATTCGGTTTTGGTTTTTGCGGATGACCTCTTTAGCTGCCTTCAAAATGGTGTTGGTGGAACGATAATTTTGCGAGAGGTGAATCAACTGGTGGTCGGGGTAGTCATCGCGAAAGCGCAGCACGTTGCGATAATCGGCCCCGCGCCAGGAGTAGACGCCCTGGTCCAGGTCGCCCACCACAAAGATATTTCTGTAGCCGCCGGCCAGCATTTTGGTCAGCTCGTATTGCACCATGTTGGTATCTTGAAACTCATCAACCATCACGTGGATATATTTTTGCTGATATTTTTCCAGCACCGAGGGATGCTTGCCAAAGAGGCGGTGCGTTACCAGCAGCAGGTCGTCAAAATCAAGGGCGTTGTTTTCAACCAGAATTTGCTGGTAGCGCTCGTAGACGCGCTGGGTAATTTCTTCCTGGTAGGTGCGGGCCGGGAATTTGTCGGGGGTGAACATTTCGTTTTTGGCGCGGGAGATGGCGTGGTTGATGGGGCCGGGCCGCCAGTTTTTCTCATCAAGCTCCAGGTCTCGCAGGGCGCGTTTGACCACGGCCTGCTGGTCGTTGGTGTCGTAAATCACGTAGTTGCTATCGTAGTAACCCAGGGTTTCAATATCCTGCCGCAGCCAGCGGGCGCACAGAGCGTGAAAGGTGCCTACGCTCAAGGCGTTGACCTGCTGGGGGGTCAACATCAATTCCAGCCGGTTTCTCATCTCGCGGGCGGCTTTGTTGGTAAAGGTAACGGCCAGAATATTCCAGGGCGGGATGCCGCAGTCTCGCACCAAATAGCCAATGCGGTGGGTCAGCGCCCGCGTTTTGCCGGAACCCGGCCCGGCCAGCGCCAGCACCGGCCCTTTGATGGTGGTGACGGCCTGTTGCTGGGCGGGATTAAGTTCTGCTAAAAAATCCATGCAGTTGCTCCAAAATTGTGGGGGTCTGAGGGGATTGTACCACGAGGGCCGGGCCAGGGGCAAGCGGGTTGAGCGTGGGGGTGCGTCCAAAATTTTCCCAGCGCCGCACAGCTTTGCTGGACAGGTGTGGAAAGCGCAGGGGGGAATTGGGGGGATACCCCCCACACCCCCCATCCCCCTAAAATGTCGGACACACCCGAGCGTGTCAAGTGTCGCCTGCGAATGAATTCGCAGGCTAATAGCTCAAGTCGGCTCAAAGCCGACTCAAAACAACCTTTTAGCGGACAAAATAGTGCGCTTCAGCGTATTTGAGTTACACCTGCACTTGCAGCGCAGGCGCAAGTGTTAGCCCTGAATTTCAATTCGGGGCGAACACCGCTGGCAGGAGATGTGGGTAATAGATAGGACACATGACGCTTGACACTTTTTACAACTCCGGGAAATCTATCACCACCGCATTCTCGCCGCTGGCGTCATCGAGCAGGGGGACGCGCTCAAACGTGTCGGGGTTGTAAAGGCCCACAAAAATCTGGTAGGGGCCATCCTCTTTGGGCCAGGGGATAGGAAGTTGCAAATCGGCGGTGTGGCGCAGCCAGTGGCCCTGTTGGCGCAGGTTGCGCCCGGCTTCCTCGGTGAGCAGCCCCTCGTACAGAAAATGGTCGGCCTGGGCTACAATCTGGCCGCGCCGGTTGCGTAGCTGCACAAATACCTTGGGCTGACCCATTGCCGCCGGCGATTCGGCCAGGGGTTGCCAGTAGAGCGCCAGCGGAATCACCCCATCGGGGGCCAGGGTGGCCGGGTTCAAGGTGTAACCTTGCAGGGCAATCAAATGGTTGAAGTTGCCGTTGAGGGTATGGGCGGGTTGGGCCGGCAGCGGTATTGGAAAAGGCCGGCTGACAAACACATCAACCCCGCCGGTATCGTAAACGTGGTCCATTTGGGCAAAAATTTGCTGGGTGAACAGGGTGTCGTAACGACGATACAGCCGCGAGCGGTCAACCACAAACCAGATGCGCTCGCCGGAGGCCAGAACCCGGTTGAATGTCTCTACCGAGTCGACCAGCGGGCTGCCCGCGTAGCGGTCCAGCAAGGTATCGGCCTCATCATCGTCAATTACTTTGGCCGAAACCTGATTGGCGTAATAGTCGGCCTGGCCGGTGTACAGGTAAGCCGCCGCCGGGTGAATGGTCATAATTTTATCGCCGGGCTGCAACTGTTCTTTAACATAAGCAAAGGCGGTGTGGTAGTTGCCGGCGCCCTGGGCAAAGGCCGTATCCCAGGCGTCCTGACTCCACAGCGCCGCAATCAGGGCGACGCCCGCCAGCGGCAGCAGGTTGGCCCCCCATGCCTGGCCGGCCTGCGGCCTCCACTTTGCCATCAGGCCGGCGGCCCAGCGCAGCGGCCGGGCGATACTTTCGGCGCCGAGCAGGAAAAAGGCCGGCAGCACAATCATAAACAGGTAGCGAGATTTTTGCCAGTTGCCGGTTAGCAGCGCGCCCTGCTCAAAAATAACCAGCGCGCCAAACAGCGCCAGAAACAAAAAGGCAATATCGCCAAAGGTGAAGCGTTTTCGCAGCAGCCGCGCCAGGCTGACCAGCAGCGACAGGCCGGCCAGCGGCAGCAGCCAGCGGTAATCGGCAACCGCAAAAAAATCGAGCAGGTCGTCAAAGCGGTCGCCGGCCAGACCGGGGTTGAAAAAACCCCGCAAAAAATCCAGGCCCGGCGGCGCGGCGGCGGTGGCGTTGGGGTCTTGCAATGAAACGGTGCTGCCGGTTTGTCCTTTGGACACAATCCACAATGTTCCGGCCAGCATTACGGCGGCAACAATGGCTTGCCGCCACAGGCGCGGCTGGCGCAGCCACTCGAAGCGGTAGAGCAGGCTAAACAACAGCAGCGTGGCCCCCAACGGGGCCAGGATTAAAAATACCACCGTATGCGAGAGCAACGCCGCCAGCAGAGTCGCCAAAAACAGATAGCGCCCCCGTTCGGTGGGCTGTTTGAGGGTGCTGTCAAGCAGCAGAGTCAGGCTGAGTAGCACAAACAGATGCGCCGGCGAGTACATGCGCGCCCGCGCGCCCCAGACAATTGAAAGCTCATCGAGCGTAGCGATGGCGGCTGCCAGCAATCCCGCCATCGGCGAGTCGAACAATCGGCGGGCGGCGGCGTAGTAGGCGGCAATGGTAAAGGTGCTAATCAGCACCGTGGGCCAGCGGGCGATAATTTCGCTAAAGCCCAGCGGGGCCACAAACGCGCCGGAGAGCATGGAAAAGAGCAGGCCGTGGTCGTAAAACAGGCCGGAGGGCAAAATCGGCAGGCCGCGCCGGGCCACCATGGTGGCCGCCAGCATGCTGATGAACTCGTCGATGTGGTAAATTTCGCCCTGCATAAACGAGACCCGCACCCAGAAGCCAAACAACAACAACAGCGCTGCGGCCAGTTTAAATCTGTTTTTGAAGAGTTGCCGCCGGTTCATCAGCCAACCTTTTAGCTACAGACATAAGTGGCAATTATACCGGCAGGTAATTGCGCAGGCCAATTTGGTGAGACAATGCGTTGGTATTAATATGATTTTCCGAGAAATCTCTAATATTTGTGTTTGACTGTATCGCCGGTAAAATAAACCATATGGGTCTGTCTCAATTTTCTAAAATTTTGAAACGCGCCCCAAACCGTATGCAGGAGGTTTCCATGAGCGCATCTATCGTTCACCAACCAGATAAAGCCGCATCCCCTCAGATGGTTGCTGTGGCCGGAGCGCCGCCGCTTGAATCCGGCGACCGGCTCTCGCGGGTAGAGTTTGAGCGCCGGTACCAGGCGCACCCGGAAATCAAAAAAGCTGAACTCATCGAGGGAGTTGTTTATATGCCATCACCCATTAGACACCGGCAGCATAGTAAACCCCATGCCCACATAATGACCTGGTTGGGTAATTTTGTGGCAGCTACACCGGGAACAGACGTTGGCGATAATGCCACCGTCCGGCTTGATTTTGAAAACGAGGTGCAGCCCGACGCCCTGCTGCGGCTGGAGCCGTCCGTTGGCGGCCAATCAACTCTGACCGAAGACGATTATTTGGAAGGCCCGCCCGAACTGATTGTAGAAATTGCGGCCAGCAGCGCCAGCTATGACCTGCACGACAAGCGGCGGGTGTACGCCCGCAACGGCGTGCGGGAGTATTTGGTTATTCAAATGTACGAAAAGCAGCTCGATTGGTTTGCGCTGCGCGAGGGTGTTTACCAATCGCTGAAACCCGATGAAAATGGTCTGCTGCGCAGCGACATATTTGTGGGGTTGCGGTTAGATTCTGCCGCTTTTTGGGCCGGTGATTTAGCCAAAATGCTGGCGACCCTGCAAGCCGGGATAGACTCGCCGGAGCACGAAGCGTTTGTGAGCCAATTGAAAAATGCGCAGGAAAAAGCCTGATTTGAGGTAAAAATATGTCTGACGATTTAAAAGCCAAAGCGCAAGCCCAATTCGGCCCCTCTGCCCAGGGCTATGCCACCAGCGAGATTCACGCCAAAGGCGAGAGCCTGGATGTCCTCATCGAGTTGACCCAACCGCAACCAGGCTGGCATATGTTAGATGTGGCAACAGGGGCGGGTCATACCGCGTTGCGCTTTGCGCCCTATGTGGCCCGCGTTGTAGCTGCCGATTTGACCGAACAAATGCTGGCTAAAACCGCCGAACTGGCCCAACAACGCGGCCTGACCAATATTGAAACCAGAACCGCCGATGCCGAGAATTTGCCCTTTGAGAGCAGCTCGTTTGACCTTGTCACCTGCCGGCTGGCGTTTCATCATTTTCCCAACCCTCGCCAGGCTATTAGCGAGTTTGCGCGGGTGCTCAAACCCGGCGGCGTGCTGGGCTTCACCGATAATGTGACCGTGCCCGATAAACAGGCCGCCGGTTACTACAACGCCTTTGAAAAGCTGCGCGATCCTTCGCACAATTGGGTTTACCCGCTGGTGCGTTTGCAGGCCATGTTTGAGCAAGCGGGTCTGCAAGTAAAAACTACCCGCCAGCTTAGTAAAGAAATGGAATTTCATGAGTGGGCCGACCGCCAGCGCGTGTCGAATGAAAACAAAGAGAAACTGCTGCAAATGATGCGCGGCCTCCCCGACGCGCTGCAACCGTTGTTTGCGCCTCGCTGGGCCGATGAGACCCTGTACTTTAGCTTGTGGGAAGCGGTGCTTGTGGCTCGTTTACCAGAGGGGTAAATCGGTTCGTTTTCTTACGGGCAAAATATACTTGCAGACAGCCTGGCTTGAGTGTATACTGCTCCGTTACCAAATAGCGGGTTAAATCCTTTTCCATCCCTGCTTCCACAGATTGTCCCACCTTCTCAATTAGAAATTACATTTGCAACAAGTCAATAAACATTTTTGGCTCAATTGCCGGTTGGCGGGAGCAACTATTACAATGCGTTTGGCGGATCGTTTACGGGTGGCGCATCGTCGCAATTTTGTGGGGAGAACCCCGGAGTTGGCCCTGTTTAATTCTGCCCTGGCGGCAGAATCCCCACCCTTTTACGTGCTGTATATTTTTGGCCCCGGCGGCATTGGCAAAACTTCTCTCTTGCGAGAGTTTGTTTACCAGTGCGAGCAACACCAGGTATCAGTCATTCACCTCGATGGCCGCGATATCGAACCAACCCCCGAATCTTTTCTCAGGGCGCTGCAAGCGGCTTTGGGTTTAACGCCGCCCGCTTCGCCGGTTGAATTTTTGGCGGCCCAAACCCGGCGCAGCGTGCTGTTGATTGACACCTATGAAATGCTGATGCCTCTGGACCGGTGGTTGCGGCAATACTTTCTCCCCCAATTATCGGATAATGTCTTGACCGTTCTGGCCGGCCGCGATAGTCCGGCGCTGGCCTGGCGCACCGACCCCGGCTGGCAGGCCGTCCTAAAAATTTTGCCTCTACGCAATTTAAACCCCCAGGAAAGCCAGACTTATTTAACCAACGTTCAAATTCCGCTTGAACAACATCAACAAATTTTAAGCTTTACCTATGGCCATCCATTGGCCCTATCTTTGGTGGCCGATTTGTTTGCCCAGCGCCAAAATCTTCAGCTTCAATTTGAGGCTCCGCCTGATATGATTAAGGCCCTGTTGGAACGTCTGGTGCAGAAAGTTCCCAGCCCGGCCCACCGCACCGCGCTAGAAGCCTGCGCCATTGTGCGCGTTACCACCGAGGCGCTGCTGGCCGAAATGCTGGCCGTTTCCACCCCGGCCCAACAGGGGGTACGCGAACTTTTTGAATGGCTGCGCCAGCTCTCCTTCATCGAAACAAACGCCGAAGGGCTTTTTCCGCACGATTTAATCCGCGAGGCGTTGGTAGCCGACTTGTGCTGGCGCAACCCCGATTGGTACGCCGAGCTTCATCGCCGCGCCCGCAGCTACTATACCTTGCATTTGCAGCAAACAGCCGGGCGGGCGCAGCAGCAAGTGTTGTTCGACTACGTTTTCCTGCATCGGGATAATCCGATGGTGCGCCCTTTTTTTGAGTGGCAAAGCGGCGGCAGCATCTTAACCGACACCCTCAAACAGGCCGATATCCCCAGCCTGATGACCATAGTTGCCAAACACGAAGGCGACGAGTCGGCCCGCCTGGCCGCTTACTGGTGCAGCCGCCAGCCACAGGGCGCGCGCGTTTTTAGAGATATTGACATGCAGCCAAGCGGCCTGCTGCTCATGGTGAGCCTGGACCAGATTGACGCCCAGGATTTGGCAACAGACCCCGCCATTCATTCCGCTTTTGGTTATTTGCAGCAGCGCGCCCCCCTAAAACCCGGCCAAAAAGCCACCCTTTTTCGCTTTTGGCTGGCTCGCGATACCTATCAGTCGGTTTCGCCCATTCAGAGCCTTATTTTTATTATTATGGTTCAGCACTACATTACCACACCCAACCTGGCCTATACCATGCTGCCCTGCGCCGAGCCGGAATTTTGGGGGCCAATGTTTGCTTACGCCGATCTGCAAAGAGTTGCTCAAGCCGATTTTGAAATTGGCGGGCGGCGTTACGGAATGTACGGCCACGATTGGCGCGTGGTTCCCCCCCTCAACTGGCTGGCGCTGCTGGCTAACCGGGAAATTGCCATTGCCCAGGGAGAGCAGGTTTTGCCGCCTGCCCCGCCTCAACCGTTGCTGGTTCTTAGCCAACCCGAATTTGAAGCCGCGGTAAAAGATGCCCTGCATAACTTTTTACAGCCAGATATGCTGCAAACCAACCCCCTGACGCAATCGCGGTTGGTGGTTAAACAGGCCGGAGCCAATGCTCCTAAAACCGAGCGAGCCGCCGTTTTGAAAACCCTGCTGCAACAGGCGGCTGACTCGCTGCAAAACTCGCCGCGTGAGCTTAAATTCTATCGCGCCCTGTACCACACCTATTTTCAACCGGCCTCCACCCAGGAGCAGACCGCCGAATTGCTGAACCTCCCATTTAGCACCTTTCGGCGTCATTTGAAAACGGGTCTGGCCCGCACCACCCAAATACTCTGGCAGCAAGAAATTGACGGGCTGGAAAAATGAGCAAAAAATGAGCATTTTTTGAGCTGGCATGTGAGCACCCGCCTAATATAAACTACGATTGTTCAACAGAGCAATCGTAGTTTTTTTATGGATGGATGCTGATATGTCTACCGAAATAGAGCGGTTGGTGAAAGATTTGGTGATAGCCTGGAATAGTCATAATCTTGACCGCCTGATAACCTTTTACGCCGATGAGTACACCGGCGACGATGTGGCCTTGGCCTCTCCCCGCACCGGGCCAGAGGGAGTGCGCCAGACGATGAGCCACTATCTAACCGCTTTCCCCGATTTACACTTTACGCTCGACGAATTGATTACCCATGATAATCGCGCCGCCCTGGCCTGGACGGCGCAGGGGACTCATCAGGGCAAGGTGCTCAATATTCCGGCCACCGGACGCCCTATCACTGCGCGGGGAGCCACCTTTTTGACATTTGCCGATTGCAAAATAGTTAAAGCCAGCCACATTTGGGATGTAGCCGGACTGCTGCGCTGTTTGGGCCTGTTGCCGGAGTTGTAAACAAATTAGAGGGTATAACCCGACCTGTCGCGGTTAAATAAAACTCTCCGGTCGGGGCAGGCTGGCCGGGCAATCATAGTCAGTGGAGGGTAATTGAATGTCTGTAGAGCAAAACAGAACGCTGGTTCAACGCACCTTTGAGGCGCTCAATAACCATAACCTGGATGGGGTTGTTTCATATTGCGCGCCCGCCTGCCGGTTTCACGGCTGGGCTGCGGAAACATTAGACGCGGCGGGCTACAAAGCCGCTATGTCGGCGATACTGGCCGGTTTCCCGGACGCCCACTTCCGCATCGACGATATTGTTGCCGAAGGTGATAAAGTTGCCGCGCGACACACCCTGCAAGGTACGCATCAGGCCGAGTTCCAGGGGATTCCGGCTACCGGGAAAAAAGCGCACGTCAGCGCCATTGTCATGTTCCGCATAGAAAACGGCGCGGCGGTTGAGCTTTGGCTCAATGCCGATTTAATGGGTCTGATGCAACAGCTTGGCGTAATTCCTGCTTAAAGATAATTACTCTAACAAAATAGGGAGGCTCTATGAAAACCTGGCATAAAATTTTGGTTGTTACCCTTTTCTTTGGGGTGCTGACATTTTTATCAAACCCCAATGGGCCGTTGGGCGCGTTTTGGGCGCCGGACCCAAGTTTTCCCGTTCCCAGTAGCGGGCAGTTGCCCCTGTTTCTCTTCCTAAATATAGCCGAGTCGCTGGTGTTTGGTTTGGGGATAGCCTTTTTGATGTTTGGATATCCGCTCGTACAGGGGTTGGGCGTAGCTTCAAAAGGGTTAACCTGGGCGGCGTTTATCTCGATTGTTTGGCTGCTGATTAGCTGGTGGCCTCACGATAGCCTGCATGTCTTCAACGGGATGAACTTAACCGGCCTGTTAGTAATTGAATATCTTTTCCACCTCACGTTAATGATTACCGGTTTGATTCTGGCTTATTTCTTTATAGCCATAGGGCGTCGGGCCTCAACTAACATTGGCCAAACTACCTGATTGGCAAAGTTGATTAAATAATTTACGGAGGAACCAAATGACTATCAATGCAATGCCCGCCACATCAGCCGAGGAACGGGTGGCCGCGCCCTCGTTTGAAAAATTTGCCGGCGGCTGCACCATCGCCGCCGGAATTATCAATTTTTTGTATGCGGTCGCTTTTGTGGTCATTGCCCGCAGCCAGCCGCAGTTGGGGGGGCTGCTCAGCGCGCTGTGCTTGCTGTTAAGCGGCCTGCTGGTGACGACCACCGTAACGGCGCTTTATCAACGTTTGCGGATGGTTGATGGGGCCTTTGCCCTGTGGGCGCTGTTGTTGGGGTTGGGCGGCTCGCTGGGGGCGGCTATCCACGGCGGCTATGATTTAGGCAATGCGCTTCACCGGCCCGGCCTGAGCGATGAGTTAATCGGCGGGCTGGCTACCCTGCCCAGCCAGATTGACCCGCGCGGCCTGACTACTTTTGGGGTGATGGGTATTGCCCTGTTGGTTGTTACCTGGTTAATGGGGCGCAGCCAGGGATTTCCGCAGGGGTTACACTATCTTGGTTATTTGCTGGCGGCGCTCTTTATTATTCTCTATCTGGCCCGCCTGATTATTCTTGACCCGGCCAATTTGATTTTGGTGATTCCCGTATTAATTGCCGGTTTTGTAGTCAACCCCGTCTGGCATATCTGGCTGGGGCTGGTGCTGTGGCGCGGTCAAAATGGCGGATCAGGCCGCCAATTCTAATCATACTGACAAAATTTTCAAAAAAGGGAGAACTATAAATGTCAACCGAACAAAATAAAGTGATTGTTAGCCGTGTGTATGACGAGTTGCTAAATCAGGAGAACAAAAGCGTTATTGACCAGGTGTTTGCCCCGGATGTTGTCATCCACGACCCTTTTCTGGGTACCGTATCGGGGGTAGATTTTTTCAGGAAGGTGCTGGGCATATTTGATGCCGCTTTTCCGGGGCATCGCGTAAAGGCGCATCAACTAATTGGCGAGGGCGATTTTGTAAGCGTGCTGCATACCCACACCGCCAAACACTCCGGCCCGTTTATGGGGGTGGCCCCGACCGGTAAAGAGGTAACGGTCAATGGCGTTGATGTTTTCCGCATGGCCAATGGAAAGATTGCAGAATTCTGGCGGCATGATGATATGGCCGGTTTGTTGATGCAGCTCGGCATCGTTTCACCCCCGGCCCAGGCCTAGACTAAAAATCTTTTGTCACGCTACAAGTAAGGCTCCGGCCAGCCTGCGCTGGCCGGAGAAATCAAAAGGAGTTGAAAAATGGCAACGAACCAACCCAGAGCTGTCCCCGCTGGCGAGGGATTGATTCTCCAGTCAGGCCCCGGCAGGGACCTTATTTTCAAGGTTACTGGCGATGATACTGGCGGGGCTTTCGATTATTTTATTGTCGGAGTTGCGCCGCGCGGCGGTCCGCCTTTGCACGTCCACCATGGGCAACACGAAACAATCTATGTTGTGAAAGGCCGTTACAAAATACGGAGCGGCGACGAAATTTTCTACTGCGGTCCAGGGGATTTTGCCTTTCTGCCGGCGGACTTCCCCCATGCCTTCCTAAACCTAACAGATGAACCGGGCGAAGTTATTGTTGTTTTTGTTCCGGGTGGTGGACACAAGTTTTTTGAAGAGTTTGGGCCTATTGCGCGCAGCGGTCCACCAGACCCCAAGAAATTAGCCCCACTTTTTGAAAAACATAACATGAGCCTTTTGGGGCCGCCTCTATCGCCGGATGATTAGAAACATTAAAATTGAAGTGTTAAAAGTTACAGGAGGCCGACATGTACGGCACTATCGCCAAAGTTAGCATTAACCCGGAGAAAATTGGAGAATTGGAGGCCCTGGCCAAACGGCTTGACCTGGCGCCAGGTCAGGTGGCTCGATATGTCTACCAGATGGATGCCAATCCCAATGAGTTATACCTGGTGGCAGTTTTTGAAAGCCGGGAAGCTTATCATACCAACGCGGCCAACCCGAATCAGCACCAGCGTTTTTTGGAACTGCGGGCGCTGCTCGCCGCCGACCCGGAGTGGCACGATGGCGAGATTATAGATGATAAAGTAGCCCTATGAACCCGGATGTCGCCCTAACCAATTTAACCGAAGCCCAACTTGAGACGGCGGTGGAAGAAAATCTGTTTGACCTGTTCCGGGCGATGGCCGCCATTCTGCCCGATAGCGAAATTGTAGAGAGCGACAAACTCAGTTACCATCTCACCTTTCCCACCAATCCGATGTTCAAAGGCGTCTGGCAGACGCGCCTGCAGGCTGATGAAGTGGAAGCGGCTATTGACCAGACTATCGCCTGGTTTAAGGCCCGCAACGCGCCATTTTTCTTCTGGTGGACCGGGCCGGGAACCCAACCGCGCGATTTAGGGGAACGCTTAATGGCCCGCGGGCTGCTCTCGATGGAAGAGCAAATGGAGGATCTGGCCCCCGGCATCAGGCAAACCGCTGCCGGCGCGCCCGGCATGGTGGCCGACTTGCGCCAGATGAACGAAGCTCTGCTCGCCCAAACGCCGCCCGGCTTCACCATCGAGGAAGCGCACACCGAAACCGCCCTGCTCGATTTTAAGCGGGTCTTTGTAGACAGCTACGAAATCCCCGATTGGGCCGGGCAAGCCTGGGTGGACGCAGCCTTAAAGGTAGGCATTGGCCAGACGCCCTGGCGCATGTATGTCGGCTATTTAAACGGCGAAGCCGTAGCTACCAACATGCTCTTCAACGGCGGCGGCGTTGCCAGCGTTTACGCGGTTGCCACGCTGCCCTCGGCGCGGGGGCAGGGTATTGGCGCGGCGATTACCCTTAAGCCGCTACTCAAAGCGCGAGAGATGGGCTATCGCTACGCCGTGCTTTTTTCCACCGAGATGGGCGTTGGCGTTTACGAGCGCATCGGTTTTAAGCTGACCAGCGCCCGAATCAATCGCTATTTGTGGCAAAATCAGTTATCATCAGGAGATTAGAGATTTTAATGTTTAACAACGATTATCATTTCATCACCTACTGGCGGGTTGAAAGCACGGTTGAGGAAGTTTCTGAAATTATCAGTAACGCGCCCGATTTGATGCGCTGGTGGCCCTCGGTTTATCTGGACGTGCGGGAGATGGAGCCGGGCGATGCGCAGGGTATTGGCAAAACGGTCAGCCTGTACACCAAAGGCTGGCTACCCTACACCCTGCGCTGGCAGTTCCGCGTTATCGAGAGTCGCTACCCGCGCGGCTTCACCCTGGAAGCCTGGGGCGATTTTGACGGGCGCGGTATCTGGACTTTTGAGCCGGATGGCGACTGGGTCAACATTATTTATGATTGGCAAATTCGGGCCGACAAGCCGCTACTGCGCTATCTGTCGCCCCTGCTCAAGCCTGTTTTTGCCGCCAACCACCGCTGGGCCATGGCCAAAGGCGAAGAGAGCCTGAAACTGGAACTGGCCCGCCGCCACGCCGTCACCCCTCAGGCAGCCGCCCTGGTTCCGGCTCCGCCGCCGCCAACCGCCGCTGTTACCTATTTGCCCTGGTTGGGCGCTCTGGTCGCCCTGCTGGGCCTGGCCTACTCCTTCAAAAAAATCTGGCAGAAAGGTAATCAGGCATCATAGAGCCTATCTATTACCCACAAGTCATTTGAGCCACCCTTGCTGCGAATGAATTCGCAGGCTAATAGCTCAAGTCGGCTCAAAGCCGACTCAAAATGTCCTTGTCAGAGTGAAAACAGTGTGCTTTAGCATACTTTAGTTACACCTGCACTTGCAGCGCAGGCGCAAGTGTTAGCCCTGAATTTCAATTCGGGGCGAACGCCGGGCGCCAAAGATGTGGGTAATAGATAGATCATAGAGCGCTTGATGATTCCAAATCGAAGGCGTTAATTTTGCAACCGGGCAGTCTGTTATTACAATCCCTGTGTGTTTGGGTTGCCTTGGCAAAGGCAACAACATCCATTATACTAAAGCCATCAGCCGGACAAATTACGCATCTTTCAATTTGAAACAAGTTGAGTAGAGGTTGTTTGCATGAAATACCACATCTGGACTGCCGGATGCCAAATGAACGTGGCCGATTCCCAGCGGGCGGGGTCGGAGTTGGAGAAGCTGGGTTATCGCTACACTGCCAACTACCGAAACGCCGATGTGATTGTGCTCAATACCTGCGTGGTGCGCCAGAGCGCCGAGGACAAAGCCACCGGCTTTTTGTGGAGTCTCAAGCCCGTCAAAGAAGCCAAACCCGACAAGGTCATCGCCCTGATGGGCTGCATGGTTGGGGTGCGCGGCGGCGACAAGCTGGCCAAAGCCTTTCCTCACGTCGATGTCTTTATGCCGCCCAGCGAACCGGCCCCCCTGGTCGATTTTTTGCTGGCCCGCGACAGCGCCCAGCAAGAGCTGAATTACCGTTACCAGTTGCAGGATGGCGAAGAACTCTCGCTGGTGCTGCCTCTGCACCAAAAAAATAATCTTGTCACGGCTCACGTGCCGGTGATTTACGGCTGCAACCACGTTTGCGCCTTCTGCATTATCCCCTCGCGCCGGGGGCGCGAGCGCAGCCGGCCCGTGGGCGAAATTGCCGCCGAAATCCAAAGCCTGACCGCTCAGGGCGTCAGAGAAGTAACCCTGCTGGGCCAAATTGTTGACCGCTACGGCTACGACATCCCCGATGGCCCGCGCCTGAAAGATTTGCTGCGGGTGGTCAACCAGATTGACGGCCTGCGCCGGGTGCGCTTTTTGACCAGTCACCCCAACTACATGAGCGACGAACTGCTGGACACCGTGGCCGAACTGCCCAAGGTGTGCGAGCATATCGAAGTGCCCAACCAGGCCGGCGACGACGACGTGCTGCGCCGCATGAAGCGCGAATACAGCATGGCCGAATACGCCCGGCTCATCGAGCGCATCCGCGCCCGCATGCCCCGGGCCTGCATTGCCACCGATATTATTGTCGGCTTCCCCGGCGAAACCGAGGCCCAGTTCCAGCGCACGCTCGATTGGCTGGCCGAACTCAAGCTGGATGTGTGCCACGTAGCTATGTACTCGCCCCGGCCCGGCACGGTCTCCTCCAAAATTATGGCCGACGACGTGCCGCCGGAAGAAAAAAAGCGCCGGCTGGATGCGGTCAACCAGTTGCAAGAGCAGATTGTGGCCGAAATCAACAGCCATTTGCTGGGGCAAACAGTGGAAATTCTGGTGGAAGAAAAACACAAAGGTCGCTGGAAGGGCCGCACCCGCACCAACAAACTGCTCTTTTTTGAGGATGACAGCGGCAAGGATTGGCAGGGTCAACTGGTGAATGTTGAAATTACCTGGACCGGCCCCTGGAGCCTGCGCGGCGTTCTGCCCGGCCAGCAGCCCCTCATCGCCACCGATGAGCAGGTATTTCTGCCGCTGACGGCCTGAAAACAGGTAACTAAAAAAAACAGACAAGGGCTTTGAGAATTTCTCGAGGCCCTTTTTGTTTTCTATTTTTCCATTTCTAAAATCCCCGTTCCCGCTTTTGCAACTTTTGCAACTATAATCCGTAGAGCATGGTGCAGACAGAAAGGAAGTCAGACTGCATCATGGTCAATTCTGTTCCATTTGGACGCCTTCCGATGAGTTCATCCGTTGCAACGGAGTCAAACATAACCCCAGAAATGCAAGCCCAGGAGCAGGCCTGGGCGCTGGCCGCCCAAAAGGGCGATAGCGCCGCCTTTATGAACATCGTCGACGCTTACCAGAGGCCGGTTTACAACCTGTGCTACCGTATGCTGGGCGATGCGGTTGAGGCCGAAGATGCGGCCCAGGAAACCTTTTTGCGGGCCTATACCAAAATTGACACCTACAGCCCTGGCCGCAAATTCTCGTCGTGGCTGTTCTCTATTGCCTCGCACTACTGCATCGACCGGCTGCGCAAGCGCCGCTACCAGCTAATTTCCTGGGACGACCTGCCGCCCTGGCGCTGGCTGCCCGATACCGGGCCGCAGCCGGAAGAGGCTACCCTGAAACGCGAGGCCAAAGATACCTTGCGCGATTTGCTCCACACCCTGCCGCCCGATTATCGAGCGGCCACCATCCTGCGGTACTGGCACGATATGTCGTACGATGAAATTGCAGAAACTATGGATACCAGCGTCAGCGCCATCAAAAGCCGGTTATTCAGGGCGCGACAAATGCTGGCCGAAGCCGCCCAGCAGCAGGACGCAGCGTTGCATTAGTGAGGAGAGATGGCTATGTCTAACGATACCTTTACCGAAAAAATTTCACTCTGGCTGGATGACCAGCTCAGCCCGGCCGAAGTAACCGAACTCAAAAACCACCTGGCCCACTGCCAACATTGCCGCCAGGTTTACCAGTCAATACAGCAGGTTCACCGGCTTTTTCACTCGGCGGGCCGGCATATGGCCGCCCCCGCGCCCCACTTCAGCCAGAGGTTTGAAGCCCGGCTGGCCCGGCACCGGGCACGCAAGCCGTGGCAACTGTGGCTGGCCGTGGCCGCCCTGCTGCTGGGCGCGCTGTTTGTAGGGGCCTGGGCGCTGGTAAGCAGCCTGACGGTCGTTAGCCTTGGTTTTTACCTGCTCGATGCAGACCTGCTCTATCGCTGGTTAATAACCTTTATCGAGTCTGTCGCCGGCCTGCGCCTCTTTTTGCGGCTATCGGCCATTTTTTTGCGGGCCAGCTACGCCACAATGGGTCAACCCATTTTTTGGGGCTATGTTGTCATTGCGCTTGGTCTGGTCTGGCTGTGGGTGCGCTCAATCCAAAAATTGGCCCGGCGAGCGTTTGTTCAGGTTGACTTGCTTGTTTAAAAAAACTTTCCAACTTACTGGAGATAATACAATGAGAAATAAAAAGATATTTATCATCCTCTTAAGCCTGTTACTGTCGCTGGTGTTTGCCACGCCGGTTTTTGCTCAGGGACCCGACGGCGCGCAGGTTGTATTTGGCAATAACCTTGAAGTAACCAACGAAACCACCCTCAACCGGGATGTGGTGGTGTTTGGGGGTAGGGTATTGGTAGATGAAACCAGCCAGATTAACGGCGATATGGCCGTGTTTGGCGGTAATGTTGATATCCAGGGCGCGGTTGATGGCGATATGATTGTGTTCGGGGGCAATGTATCCGTCTCCGGCGCCATTGATGGTGATGTGGGGCTGGTTGGCGGCAACATCAACCTGGGCGAAACGGCGGTTGTCAAAGGGGATATTGGCCTGGTAGGCGGCCAACCCAACGTGGCCGAGGGCGCCGTGATTGAAGGCGAGATTCGCGGCCCCAATCAGTTTGATTTTGAATATGGCCCCGGCCACCGCAATGACGAGGTTGATGGCCCGGCAGCGCCGCCCATACCGCCCGTGCCGCCCGTACCCGATTTTCCCCAAAGTGGTTCTGGTTTTTTGGGCTTGCTTGGCCGCATTGTCAGCGATATTGTCTGGACTATCTCGCTGCTGGTAACGTTGGGGGTGATTACCTGGGTGGTGGCCGCCTTCATGCCGGAGCAAATGATGAACGCGCGCCAGACCATCCTCGAATCCGCCCCGCTCAGTTTTGGCGTTGGCGTTATCTCGTGGCTGGTGGCGGCCGTGAGTTTTGCCCTCATTCTGACCATTTGCCTGGCCTTTGTGCCGGTGGTGGCCCTGGCCGTGCTGGGCATCGCTACCCTGTTTGGCTGGATTGTGGTGGGCCAGATGGTCGGCGAGCGGTTGCTGGTAGCCAGCGGACAGCCCCAGCCCAATTTTATCCTCTCTAGCATTGTTGGCGTGTGGGTGCTGACCGTTGTGACCAATATGCCCATCATTGGCGAAATTCCCTGCATCGGCTGGCTGCTGGGGCTGGCAGGATTTTTAGCCGGCCTGGTTATCAGCCTGGCCGGTCTGGGGGCCGTGTTGCTGACCCGCTTTGGCACGCGGCCCTATGCGCCCGCTACCTATCCTTACTCCAGTCGAGGGCCGTCGTATTCACCCGGCGGGGGTGGCCGGCGGGTTCGCTGGGCCGAACCGGCGCCGGACGTGTCGGTAGAAGAGCGCGTTTCGTCCGAAGATGAATTGAGAGCAAAAATCAAAGCCGCGCTTGATGACGCCGATAAAGCCGCCCCGGAACCGGCAGAGGCAGCCGGTGAAACCGAACCGGACGAGGACAGCGCGCCGGAGGAAAAACCCAAAAAGCGCGGTCGCCGCAAAAAATCAGATGACGCGCCCGAAGAGAAGCCGGAAGAATAGCGGCTGATTTAGGGCCGCAAAACCAAAGGGCCGATGCGATTGCGCATCGGCCCTGTTTTTTGTGGAAGAAACCCTAAAGGTTTTCAAAACCTTTAGGGTTTGACAAGATTGCCCCAATTTTTTGAGAAGATTTGGGTGTTAGCTGGCCTTTTTTGACTCATAGCGGCTGTTGGGCATACGGCCATCGTCGCGCAGCAAAAAGCGCTCGTACTCAAAACCGCCGCCGGTAAACTCTACCAATACGCCGCCTTTTTGACTCTCCAGCCTGACCAGCTCTTTGCTGCGCAGGTTTTGCATAATCACCGTTAATTGCGCCTCGGAGAGTTCAGCTTCGCTGTGGCGCAGGTCGGCCAGCTTTTGCAAAAAGACGCCGAATTTTCGCAGCTCATCGGGCGAAAGGCCCTGGAAGTTTTTAGCCAGGGCGCTCATTTTGCGCCCCCACTGCACGCTGGCAAAATCAGATGGGTCTAACATGACGATGCTCCTATGGGTCAAGAATTGCTCATAATCTATCAGCGCGTGATGAATGACCAGTGACAAATCTACTTTTTGCCAAAAAAGCCACGGCCAAAACGCGAACGCCGGGGGTTGTTCAGCGGCTGATAGTTGGGCGGAAGCTGCGCCCCTTCAAATTTGGCGCTGCTGACGTTTTCGGCCTGGTCCAAATTGGTGTGGCGCAGGTTGGCCCGGGTTAGATTGGCGCTGAACAGAATGGCGCGGGTTAGCCTGGCGCCGCTAAAATTGGCCTGCGCCGCCTGGACCAGCGACAGGTCGGCCTGGGTCAGGTCGGCTCCGGTCAGGTTGGCCTGCGACAGGTCGGCCCCGTACAGGTCAGCCGAGCGGAGATTGGCCTCAACCAGCGCCGCTCCCTGAAAAATGGCCCCGGCAGCGATAGCCCCGTGCAGGTCTGCGCCGGTCAAATCGGCCCCGGTCAGGTTGACGCCCGGCATCGGCGCGCCGGCAAAACAACAGCCGCGCAGGTTGGCCCCGCTCAAATCTGTGTCGCGCAACCAGGCGTCAGAAAAATCCAGCCCGCTCAAATCCGCGCCGGACAGATTGAGCATTTCCAGCCGCATATTTTTTTCTCCGGCGGCATAGCGCCGGGCCAATTCCAGATGTTCAGCGTTGGCCATGGGCGGCAGAGTATAGCCCAAAAGCGGGGCGAGGTCAACTGCCTTATTTTATGGTGGTAATATCCAGATTTTGCAGCGTTTCGATTTCAACGGGCAAAATCCAGATGCGTTTGAAATCGCTGAAGCCTTTGGGGTTGTAATAGGAGAAATAAAAGGTAAATTGAAAACCCTCGATGTCGAACTCTTCGTAGCCATATATTTCTGACTTTTCGGGGTTGAGTTGTTTGTAGCCTTTTTGCTCCAGCAGGCTTTTGAAAATGTTGTAAAATGGCTCGTTGCAGCGAATATCAAACTTGACGTGCTGGAGCTTTTCCAGGTTGGAGACGATATTTTGGTACAGGGTGTACTGGCGCATAATGGCCTGGGTTTCGCGGTTGAGGTTTTGAAAATTCTCGCCAATGGCGATGAGTTCGCTAATTTGGGGGAAACGCTCGATGGCTTTTTCAAAGTACATCTGGTTGTGAATAATCAACTCGCTAATGGAGATGTGCTCCAGCCGGGCGGCCAGGTTAACGGTATCGCCGGTAACGGTAAAATCGCGCACAATTTCGTTGCCAAGATTCGAGCGTAAAATCTGGTTGCCGAAGGTGAGGCCGCTGCGCAGCCCAAGTTTTGAGCGCGTAAATTCAACCTCGGTGGCAATAATATCTTGCAAAACTTTACAGAGGGTGAAAACGGCAAAAAAGTTGCGAAAAATGGCCTCGCTTTCTTTTTGGGCGGGCGACTCGCAGGGCATATTGTTATTTAAAAAGACGCACATCACGTTATCGCCCATAAATTTGTCGATGCGCCCGGCAAAGCGGCGGCTGATAATTTTGGTCTGCTCAAAAAAGGGTTGCTGAATTCTGTTAAGGTAGACTTCTTTGCCAAAGGTGTTTAAAAATTCGGTGCTGGCCCGCAAGTCAGAAAAGCTGATGCAGCCGCTCTCGTTGGTGTCGGCCACGCCAAATTTGAGCACGTTTTCAAACTTTTCCCACTCTTTGCTGTAGGAGCCGTTGCGACTGCCGCCTTCTTGCCGCACCGAATGGCTCAGGCAGCGGTCTCGATATTCTTGCTGCAAAAAGTCGAAAATGTGCTGAAACTCGCTGTTGGCGCTTTCGCCCTGTAGCTGCACAAAATGGGTCGGTTCGTCGGAATATCGTTTGAGCAGCAGCGTGTCGGCGTAGGTAAAATCGGGGATCATAATGTTGGGGTCGCGGGTGTCGGCCCGTTTGCCAAAGTAGATGATTTCATCGGGAAAGAGGCTGGAGAGCGAGCTATCGAGCGCATACAGCCACAACAGGCTGGTGGGGTAGTTGACGTTGTAAAAGTAGCTTTTTATCCAGTCCAGATATTTTTTAATGAGGCTGTCATCGCTAATGGGGATGAAAATGCAGGTCAGGTCATCGAGCGGGCCGGAATAAAAGTAGACCCGCATCAGGTGGTCCATAAATTGCAGGTGCGGGTCGACCTCATGCTCAAAATCAAGCTGGTCGTCAGACAGCCGCTTGATGTAGCGCCAAAAGCAAATGTTATCTTGTTTGTGTTTGTAACCGCTTAAAATATAGCGATACAGGTGATAGTTCAGGGTAGGATAATAATCGTTGGAGTCGGGAGCGACATTTTCGGGGGCGGTTTCAAATGTTTTTACCAGCAACTGCTCGTGCTCATTGGCCAGCGATTGCTCCAAAGTGGTCATCAGTTGGGCCAGTTTTTCTCCCTGAGATAGCATTAGCCGTTCTGCGGTGTGCGCGCTCATAGATGAACCTTTCAAATAGTGATGAAGATACCTCGCCACCTGGTGAGGTTACGGTGTAGTGGGGATAATGGCTTTGTCAAGTTGCTGCTGTTCAGGCTGACTGGTGCGGCGAGTGAAGTTAAATACTAGCCAAAGTATAAGCCAAAGTTAATTTGCTGACAATAGACCAAAAGTTCAAGAATAGCCGCAGCAATAAAAAAGGGCCGGCCTGAGCCGGCCCGGTGAGTGTGGGTAGAAATAAACTAAGCGGGTTGTTTTTTTGTTGGTTGGCCGGCGCCATTTTTTCCGTTCAGAGGCGGCATCTCGGCTACGGTTTCGGTCAGGCGGGCATAGTCTATGGCCGCCCGGCTGCGCGGGGCGTACTCAAAAATGGTGCGGCCCTGGCCCGGCGCTTCTGAGAGCAGGGTGTCCACCCGAATGGGGCGGGCAACCCGTGGCCCCAAATCTTTCAGCAGTTTGACAACTTCTTTGCTGACGCGCCGGCGCGGGTCGTACATGGTGGGGATAATCAGCCGGATGGCAGCGGCCCGGCCCAGAGTGCGGCTGATGTTTTGCAGGTAGCTCATAAATTGCCGGGCGCCGGCCATGGCCAGCATCTCCATTGAAACGGGGATAAACACTTCATCAACATATACAATGGCGTTGATGGTGAGCAGCGATAGCGACGGGGCGCAGTCGAGCAGGTGGTAATCGTAGCCCTCCAGTCCGGCAAATACCTCCTCAAAAATCTCCTCGCGGGTCATCTCCAGCACCATGCGCTGCTGCACCTTAAATAAATCCAGGCTGCCGGGGATCAGGTCTAAATTTTGGCGCGCCCGAACAATACAATCTTCCGGTTTGGCCTTGCGGGTCAGCACTTCAACCAGCGATTTTTGGTAATTGGTGACGCCCAGCGAGACGGCCACGTTGGCCTGGGTGTCGGTATCAATCAACAGTACCCGGTGGCCGCGCAGGGCCAGGGCCGCGCCCAAATTTACGCAGGTGGTGGTTTTGCCAATTCCGCCCTTGAAGCCTAAAACGGCGATTTTTCGCATAGAGAGACCTCTATCTCACAGGCTGATAATTCAAACAACAGGATAAGTAGCACAAATGCTATAAAAATTCAAATGTCCAGGGCTAAAGTTTCGGGCGCATCCCAAAATTTGGGACAGACCCAAAGTTTTCGGCAATCAACAGTGTCTCTAAAATTCTATCATTCGATTTCTTGTTATGTCAAGCAAAAAGCGCAGACAAAACTTAAAAATATTGCAACCTGTCTGCCAGCCTCGGCCAGAAGGCTCATTGGCGTAAGGGTAGTTGTGTGTTACAATTTTGCCACTCAATAAATCAGAATTTTTATGACCGATAGCTTACCTCCAACAATCCAGGCTCAACCTGCCCCCTCGCATTTGGGGCGCATTGCCCGCGCGGCTTCGCTGGTGATGCTGCTGTTTGTGGCCAGCCGCGCTCTGGGGCTGCTGCGAGAAATTGTCATTGCCCGGCAATTTGGCACCAGCGCCCAAATGGACGCCTACCTGGCCGCCTTTCGCTTGCCCGATTTTCTGTTTTACGTGGTGGCCGGCGGCGCGCTCGGCTCGGCTTTTATCCCCACCTTTGCCGGCTACCTCGCCAAAAAAGATATGCCCGGCGCGTGGCGGCTGGCTTCGGCGGTGATTAATTGGGCGCTGTTGATTCTATCGCTGTTGGGGGGCGTTGCCGCCATTTTTGCGCCCTCGCTGGTGCAGCTATTCTATGCCGACTTTTCCCCCGCCCAGCAGGCCCTCACCACCGAATTGATGCGCTGGATGCTCATCTCCACCGTTATCTTTGGCGTCAGCGGCGTGCTGATGGGTATTCTCAACGCGCAGCAGCATTTTTTATTGCCGGCGCTGGCCCCGGTTGTTTATAACCTGTCCATTATTTTGGGAGCCTGGTTTTTGGGACCTGCCTGGGGCGTGCGGGGACTGACCGCCGGGGTGGTGCTGGGCGCTGCCGGCCACCTGCTGGTGCAGCTTCCCGGCCTGGCGCGGGGGCCGCAGCGGTTGCGCTACCAGCCGGTATTCATTGCCCGCGACCCCCATCTGCACGAAGTTGGCCGGCTGATGGCTCCGCGCGTGCTGGGGCTGGCGGCGGTGCAGTTGAATTTTCTGGTCAACACCATTTTGGCCTCCGGCCTGGCCGCCGGCAGCCTGACTGCCCTCAACTACGGCTGGATTATTATGCTGCTGCCGCAGGGCATCGTTGCCCAATCGGTGGCCACGGCGCTCTTTCCCACACTGGCCGCGCTGGCCGCCGGCAACCAGCAGGCCGAGATGCGCCGGGTATTTGGCGCTACGCTGCGCAGCCTGCTCTTTTTAACTCTCCCCGCCGCCATTGGCCTGCTTATTTTGGCGACTCCCATTGTGCAACTGCTGTTGCAGCGCGGCGCGTTTACCACCGAGTCGACCTCGGCTACCGCCTGGGCGCTGGCCTTTTTTAGTTTGGGGCTAGTGGGTCACGCCGTGGTTGAGATTGCCGCCCGCGCCTTTTACGCGCTCAAAAATACCAAAACGCCGGTGGGTATCGGCGTGGCGGCGATGGCGGTCAACATTGGCTTGAGCATTGTGCTGATGCGGCTGTTCGACCGGCTGGGTTGGGCGCCGCACGGCGGGCTGGCCCTGGCCAACTCCATCGCCGTGACGCTGGAGATGGCGGCGCTGCTGATGCTGCTGCGCCAACCGATGGGCGGTCTGGCCCAACCCGGCCTGGGGCAGTCGATTTTGAAAATGGGGCTGGCGGCAGCGGGGATGGCTGCTGCGCTTTTGCTGCTAAACTTGTGGCTACCGGCCCGGCCATTGTGGTTGCCGGGGGTGGCCGGCATCGCTATCGGCGGGGGCGTATATTTTGGCCTGGCCTATTTGCTGGGAGCGGACGAACTGAGGGAAGTTGAACGACGGGTAAGGCGTCGATTTGGGGTGAAGTAAAATCTCAATAGAGTTTATAGGGCCTGTAGAGTGTGTGAAGTTTCACGAGTCGTTTAACGCATTAAACCCTATAAACTCGTTAAACTCTAATGCTGCATGGCCACTTTGTTGACCTTGACCGGCATTTGAGTCTTTTGAGCGGAAATGGCGTTGAGGGCGGCGGCAAACTCAGTGGTGTCGTTAAAGCGGTCTTCTTTCTTTTTGGCCAGAGCTACTTCTACAACGGCGGTCACGCCGCCGGCTTCCTGCCACAGCCTGTCAAGGCCGGGGGGAGGGTCTTTGCAAATTGCCTTTTCCAGCAACATAAAGAGCTTTAACTCTTCTTTGATGTTGTGGCCCAGCGCCTGCGCCTGTTTGTCAATAAGCTGCATGTCAATATAGTGCCGCCCGGTGAGCATGTGGTACAGCAACTCGCCTATCTGGTACACGTCGCTGCGCGGGTCCAGTTTCTCGCCTCTGAACTGCTCCGGCGAGCTGTACAGCACCGTGCTGGGCTGAAACCCCACCTGGGTTAGCCCCATCCCGCCCGCCGCTTCGGGGACGTGGGCAATGCCAAAATCGGTAATTTTGGGGCGGCCATCGGCGGTGAGCAGAATGTTCTCGGCTTTAATATCGCGGTGAATGATGCCTTTGGCGTGCATTCGCGCCAGTCCCTCGCAGATGCCGCCGGTCAGTTTGATGGCCTGTTCCACGGGAAGTTTGCCTTGCCGCTTCAATAAATCGGTCAGGCTGCCGCCAGAGAGATATTCCATAATCATGTAGATGCGCTGATTTTCAATTCGCAGGGCGTACATGGTTACCACATTGGGATGCTCCAACGCGGCGGCAATTCGCGCCTCTTGCATAAAACGCTTGACGGCCTTTTCATCTTTGGCTTTGTCGAGCCGCAGTTGTTTAATGGCTACGCGCCGGTCGAGCATACGGTCGTACGCTTCGTACACGTCGGCAAAACCGCCCTGCCCCAACAACCCGACAATCTCATATTCAAACAATCGTTGGCCGGGGGATAGCAATTTGAGCCTCCTGGTCTGGCGTCGTTAATCTTCCCTGCCATTCATTGTCCGGTTATTCCGGCCAAAAAACAATAGGGCAATAGTCAGGGGAATTTACTCGTCGTAGTTGAAATCATCTGCGCCGGGCGAACCGTGGAGATGGGTGCTGGCGCGCCAGTTTTTGGGGTCGTTGGGGACGCCGTTAGGGTTGACCAGCGCCAGCGAGTCGCCCCGGCCATCGGCGCTGAGAGGCCAGCCGTTGTCATCATCGTACTCAACCTCAGTTACCACCCGCCCCTGGGCGTCTTTGATGACAATTTTTTCACCCCTGTTCGAGAGCTGACCATCGTACTGGCCGGCAATGGGTATGCCGGGGTAGCGCCGGGCAAAGGCCGGCGCGTCGCGCGCCAGCACGGCAAACTGGCCGGGGGAAAGGGGCGGCGTGTTGGCCGGAAAGGTGAAGCGGATGCCTTCAAAAGAGAGGCCGGCAAGTTCAACGGGGCGGCTGCCGATATTTTGCAGCTCGATAAATTCGGTATCGTCGCTGCCGCGCGGATTGTACATAATTTCGGTGATGCGCAGCGGCGAGTCCTGTTCAACAAAATAAAAGCGCGCTTCGGCCAGGGCGCTCCAGGTTAGGCCGTCGAGCAGGCGGGCCTTCAGGTGGGTTGTGCCTGGCAGCGGCAAGGGCCATTGGTACACCCTGGCATTGGGGTTAACCGCGCCGCCGGGCAGCCGGGGGTCGGAGCCATCGGTGGTGTAGTAGATGAGGCCGTGGTCCTGGGGCCGGGTTGACATGGTCAGCGCGAATCCCGGCGCAATCAGGCCGCCGCGTTGGTTGAACGCGGGCGGGTCTATTGGCGGGTAGTAGCCGGCCTGGCGAGTCAGAGAAATTAGTTTATCGGCTGCGCCTTCCATTTCTGATAGGGCCTGGTTGACCGCTTTTTGCCAGTCGTCCGGGGTGAGCGGCGGGCGATGTTTGCTGTCGCCCCAGCGGGCCGACTCGCCGGTAATGGCTGTGTTGATTTGCTGATTAATTTGGACAAAGCGGGCCTGCGCGTTTTCATCGGTCAGCGCGCCATCGTGGTAAAGATGCCTGTACAGGCGGTCGGCAAATTCCATTTTGAAATC
The DNA here is from genome assembly GCA_964486935.1 of uncultured Caldilineaceae bacterium. GTDB lineage: Bacteria > Chloroflexota > Anaerolineae > 4572-78 > J111 > CAZAPG01. Next base: position 62,980 of record CAZAPG010000008.1, read on the forward strand.
CGGGTTGTAGATGAGCGCCTTAAAAAACTGCTCAACCGTGTTGGGCCACAGATAGCCGGGCGGGTTGCTTTTGCCAAAGGTGATTTCCGGGGCGTTGCCCTTCCAGATAAGTTCGCCATCCCACCCAAAAAACTTGATTTTGCTGGCCTGCGGGTGATAACCGGCGTACCAGTTATTTTCGGCCCATTCGCCGGTGCCGGCATACCAGTTGAGAATCACGTAATCGGCAAAGGCCGTGGTATCAATTAAGGGCGCAATAGCGGCGTATTTTGCCTCTGGCCGGGTGGCGTGCATAAAATCCTCAAACATGGCCTGGGCTTGCTCCAGCGACACGTTGATGTTGCCGCCGTGGTTAAAGGCAAACCAGTCGTCGCGGTTAACGTTAAAGTACGACGCGCCATAAGCGTCGTCGGGCCGCTCAATCAGGTTATACAGGCCCCAGTACAACCCGTTGATGTACAAATGCGCAAAGCGGCCATGCACCCCGTAGCCCGACATGTCAAGCTGCGAGGCGCGCAGCCACTCATCGCGGGTGTAGGTGGCATCGCGCCGGCGCTCGGCTTGCAGCCCCAGCCAGCTATCCTGCACGCCGGCCCGCAGCACCAGGGTTTCAAACTGCTCAACCGGCGAGTTGGGAAAGAGCGGGTATTCCAGCCGGCCCTCGCCGTACTCGCGCCGAAAAAAGAAGCGGAACGAGTGTTTGTGCATGTACTCCTGACGCCCCAAATCGCCGTGTATTCGCACCCCGGCGTTAATTTGAAAACCACCCTCCGGGTTGTGCGGGTCAATGAACTCGATTGAGGCGGGGCGCTCCCAGACGCGCCCCTCTTCTCTGGGGTTGGCGTAAATATCATTAAAACTTTGCGCTTCCATAACCAGCGAGATGGAGGGGATGGCTTTGAGGCCGGTTAACAGCCTGGCGCGGTAGCGCGGGTCGTTAACAACGCGGGGGTCCATCTGGTAATCGGCCTGCACGGGCGCGCCGGCTTCAAAGCCTTTGATGGTTTCAAAATGCACCCCCCAGGTTGGGGGAAAGCCGGGCGGGTTGGCCGGCTGCGCCAGCACATCCTCAACAAAAATGTAGCTGTGGGTTTTTACGCCAGAGGCTTTATAATTGGGCTTGAAAGCGGCAGTTCGCACCAGCGTGGTGTGGCTAATCTGGAGGGGCTGGCTGTAAATCTGCCCGCGCGACTCGGTAGGTTCGCTGCCGTCGAGCGTGTAGCGGATGACGGCGTTGGGCGTGGCGCTGCTCAGTTCCAGGCTAAAGGGCGCATTGTAAAAGCCGCGCCGGGCGCTGAATTTTACTTCGTCCACCAGCCCGGCCCACAGGGGGGTGTCAGGATTGGGTTGGCCGGGGGTGGGCGTCAAATAGCCATATGCCGACTCGCTGCCGTAACGGCCATAGGCTACATCCTGAAATTGGGGCGGAATTTCCAGCGCCAGCCAGCGTTCATCAAGAATGTTGTACAGCCCCAAAAATTCACCCTGGCGGCTCAGTTGAAAGTTGGCGTGCAGCGCCGCTCCCTGCTGGCGATTTTTGCCGGAAGCAAAAACCACCAGATATTCCTGGCTGCGCAGGGTTATATCGGGAAAAGTCCATTTTTGAGGGTGGTTGGGGTCGTCGCTGAGCGCCCAGCCGGACAGGTTGACCGGGGCGGGGCCGGGGTTGTAAATTTCAACCCAGTCAGAGTAATCGCCATCTTCGTCGGTCAGCCCGGTTCGGTTGGAGGCAACAAACTCGTTGATAATGGGGTTTGAGTCTTGATAGTGGGTCGCTTGAAAGAAAAATTGACTCAGACCGAGCAGCAGCACGACCAGGATGATAAACCAAAAAATTGTCCGGCGATTTCTAACGACCATTGGATAACCCTGACAATAATTAAGCGGATAGTTTACCGGCAACCGAATTTTTTAGCAATGTTGGGCCAACCCTTGATTGGAGCATTGGGCCTTCTCTGGTAAAATAGACCGCTTGTGAAGTTTGAATGAGTAGCCGTTTCATCTACTTGAGCCGTCAATATTGGCTAATGACATTTCTAGGCCGAAGCTCCCTCAAATCAATAATTATCTATCTGGCTCTGGCGGCTGCGCTGGGGCTGGGGTTGTGGCTGCGCTGGCAGTTTGTCCACACCGTGCAGCTCTACCCGGATGAATTTGTGACCCTGCTGGCCGTGCGCATGATTGGCGAAACGGGCCTGCCGGTGATGCCCTCTGGCCTGTTTTACGACCACGGCCTGCTTTTTTCATATTTAGGTAGCCTGGCCGGGCTTTTTGGTTCGGCGCCGTGGGCGGCGCGCTACGCGAGCCTGCTGTGCGGCTTGCTAACCCTGCTGTTGATTTTTGGGGTGGGCCGGCGCTGGTTCTCGACGGCGGTGGGGTTGCTGGCCGTGGCCGGATTGGCCATCGCGCCGGCAGCCATTCACTGGAGTGGCCGGGCCAGAATGTACGCCTTGCTGCAACTGCTGATTTTGCTGGCGTTGTGGCTGGCTTATGAAGGCGTTATTCAAAACAGGGCGCGGCTGCGCTGGCTGGCCCTGTTGGCCTATTTGGGCGCCGTGCTCACTCAATTTGCAGCCGTGGCCCTGGCTCCGCCGCTGGCGGCGGCCTTGCTGGCAGTGAGATACATCAAGAGAGCAACGGAGCCGGGGCGCAGGGGTACAGAGGTGAAATCTCCTCTGCCCCGCTTCAAACGCTGGCAAATCTGGCTCGAGGTGGTTGCTCTGGGCCTTATCCTGCTGATTGCCTTTTTGGTGAAACGGGCAGGCCAGCCCAAAGGGATTGAGCCGCTCGACGGCAGCGCCGGGCAGGCTGTGACCGGGCTGGTGCAGGTCTTCCAAATTTACAGCGATTTTTCGTTCAATATTATGGCAGGCTGGCAGGCCATTGCGCCCTTTTTTTTCACCTTGCCTGCCCTCATTTTTATCCCCTTTGCGCTCATCGCAGCCCTTTACAGCCTTGCCCTTTTAACCCGCAGCCCCCAACTCGAAATTCAAAACCCAAAACTCAAAACCCGCCTGTCCCCGCCAGGGGGAAACCCGAAACTGGCAACCCTTTTCCTGGCGCTAATTCTGGTTATCACCTCCCTGGAAATGATTTTACTGGTCTCGCCCGACCGCCGCGACGACAAATATCAATTTATGTTGCTGCCGGCGCTGCTGCTGCTGGGCGGGCAGGGGATGTCGCTGTTGGTTGGCTATTTGTCATTGGTCATTCGTCGCTCATCATCCTCAAATTCACAACCTTCGGCAATTTACAATTTCCTGACCATTCTCCTCACGGCCCTCATTCTTACCCTTACCTGGCCTAAAGCTCAAACGCTGCTGGCCAACACCGGCGATGATTACGATTCAGCCTTTGCCTACGTGCAGGCCCATTGGCGTGAAGGCGACACCATTCTCACCGGCACGCCTGCGGCCGCCGCCTTTTATCTGAACCGCAACGATTTTTACAGCGTCCAGCGGCGCGGCGGGTATGATTACCGGATTTTAACCCTTGACAACCGGCCGGTGGACCGCTGGCTGGCCTCGCCGGCTATCCGCACCGAGGCCGATTTGCACCAAACGCTGGCCAACCATCGCGTCTGGCTGGTACTGGAGCGCTGGGGTTTGCAGCGAGAATATTACGACCTGCCCTTTCAGCAGCAACTTCTGGCCCAAACCGATTACATTACTGAATCCCAGGGTATTTTTATTTTGCGCTCAAAAGCCAATCCGCAGCCACTCCAGCCGGCTCCGGCTCATCCGGCGCAGGCTGTGCTTGGCCAGGTAGTCAAACTGACCGGCTACACCCTTGAGCCGGAACAGCCCTCGCCGGGCGAGTCGCTGCGGCTGACCCTTTATTGGGAAGCGTTGAATCCGGTATTGCACAATTACACTGTGTTTGTGCATCTGCGCCGCCCGGAAGGCGGCAACGTGGCCCAGGCCGACCATCGCCCGCTGGATAATCTCTATCCCACCACGCTCTGGCCGGTTGGCGAGACTATCCGCGAAAGCAGCCTGCTGGCGATTCCGCCCGACCTGCCCCCCGGTCGTTACGAGTTGTGGGTGGGTATGTATCTGCTGGAAACCGGCGAGCGCCTGCCCGTGCAAAATGATACCAGCGGCGAAAATGCGGTGCGGCTGGGGGAATTGGACGTTGAGTAAACCTCAATCTAAAATCCAAAATCTAAAATCCAAAATCGACTGGCTTCTCCTCCTCCCCCTCATCTTCATCCCCCGGCTGCTGGACCTGAATGTCTTTTTAACCGCCGATGAGCCGCTGTTTCTGGCGCACGCCCGCCAGTTTGCCGCCGGCCTAAGCAGCGGCAATTTCAGCCAGACGCTGGGCATTGGCTATCCCGGCGTCACCGTGGCCGGTTGGGCCGCGCCGGCCGTCAGCCTGTTTCAAACGGAGTGGGGGGCTTACGTGGCCGGGCGGGCGGCACTCGCGCTGCTAACCGGCCTGCTGCTGCTGGCGCTGTACGGACAGGCCAAACTGTTGTGGGGGCGCGAACCGGCTTTGATAGCCGTCATCCTGCTGGCGTTGGACCCCTACACCCTGGCCTACAGCCGCTTGCTGCACATTGCCGCGCCACTGGCCCTGTTTATAACTCTGGCCGGACTATCAAGCCTGTTGTGGCTGCGCCATCGACGCAACCGCTGGCTGTTGCTAACCGGATTATTCGGCGGGCTGGCGCTGCTGACCAAATCCACCGCCTTGCTGCTGGGGCCAATGCTGGGCGCGCTGGTTTTGGGCTGGGCTGTTACTGCCGGCGCGTGGCGCAATGGCCGTTGGTGGCTCAGAGTTGCCGGCGGGTTGCTGGCTGCGGGCGGCGTGTCGGCTATCATCTTTTTTGCGCTCTGGCCGGCCATGTGGGTTGACCCCTGGGGCGCGCTGAGTTTAACCTTTGGCAAACTCCTCAACGACCAGGAAGCGGGCGCCGGCAATCTGGGCATGTTCTGGCTGGGGCAATTTGCGCAGGACCCCGGCCCGTTGTTTTATCCGGTGGCGTTTTTGCTCAAATCGACGCCCTGGCTGCTGGTTGGGTTATTTTTGAGCGTTGCGTGTGGCGTAGGGCGTAGCGCGTTTCCCTTACGTGGAACGTGGAACGTGGAACGTGGAACCTGCAACCTGCAACCTGCAACCCTTGCCCTCTGGCTCTTCGCCCTCACCTATTTGGTAATAATGACCATCGCCTCCAAAAAATCCATTCGCTACATGCTGCCGGCCTTTCCCGTGTTCTACTTGCTGGCCGGGCTTGCCTTCCATCAGATGGGCCAATCTCTTGTGAAATACCTTCAACAACGATCACCAATCACCAATTACCAATTACCCCAGATAATAGCGATTATTACCGTAACAGCATTTGCCCTATTCTACCACCCCTACTATTTTACCTACTACAACCCGCTGGCGCTGGGCTGGCGCTGGGCGCCAAACGCGCTGCTGGTCGGCTGGGGCGAGGGGCTGGATGTCGCCGCCCGCTATTTAAATGAACGACCCCCGGCTCGGGTGTCGGCCTGGTACGAGTGGCTCTTTCCCCTCTATTACCACGGCCAAACCGAGCCGGTCGTGCCGCCCGAAAATCTCATCACCGCCGATTACAGCGTGCTCTACATCAACCAGGTGCAGCGCAATATTCCCGGCCCCAACATCATTCACTACTTCCGCGCGCGCCGCCAGCCGGAATACACCGTCACCCTGGCCGGCGTCGATTACGCCTGGGTTTACCCCGGCCCCATCGCCGGCTTCCGGCCCGACCCCGCGCCCCAATATCCCCTGGCCGGCGAGTTTGGCAGCGAGGCCCGCCTGCTGGGGTACAACCTGCGCCCCCAACCCGCTGCCGGCGGCCAGTCGCTAATCATCACCCTCTACTGGCAGGCTCTGGCGACGCCCCCCGCCGGCCGCTTTGTCTACCTGCGGCTGGTAGACGAACAGGGGCACATCTGGGCCAGAGCCGACAGCCCGCCGGTTATGGGCCTGTGGCCCTCGACTCGCTGGCAGCCGGATATGCTCATCGAGGATGCCCACGAGTTGCCAATTCCCCCCGGCACGCCGCCCGGCAACTACCGGCTGGAGGTCGGCCTGTACGACCCCGGCTCCGGCCAACCCTTACCGGCCGGCGGGCAACCGTTGGGCCAGGGCGGCGGGCTGCTGCTGGGCCAGGTTCCGGTCGAGTGGCGCGCAACGCAAACCGCGCCAGATTTGCCCCACCGCACCGAAACCGAACTGGCCTCCAACGTACACCTGATCGGCTACGACTCGCCGCCCTCCACCGCTACCACCGGCGATGTTATTTCGCTGCGGCTGGCCTGGCGCGAGGCCGCCGCCTGGTTTCAAGGCGGGCCGGTTTCAAACCCGGCGGTGCGGTTTGAATGGTTTGCCGATGACGTGTCGCAGGCCGCCCAGCAGAGTGCGTTGCCGCTGCCAGTAACTCAGTGGGGCAACAGAGCCGTGCTGCTTTCCCGGCACGACGTAATTGTGCCGCCCCAATTAGCCCCGGGCGGCTACACTTTGCGGGTCGGCCTGTTCAATAACAACCGGCCCACCGGCGATTCTTTTTCACTGGGAACCGTTGAAGTCACCGCGCCGCCTCACCGGTACAACCTGCCCGCCGAAGCCGCAGCGCCGGCCGGGTCGGCCCATCTCAGCGGCGAGTCCGGCCAAACCGTCACCCTGTCCGGCTACAGTTACCGGTTGGCCGATAACGGCCTCGACCTGCAACTCTACTGGCAAACCGACGCCCCGCTGACCACGCGCTACAAGGTGTTTGCCCAACTGCTGGCCGCCGATAACAGCCTGCTGGCCCAATCTGACAGCTTTCCGGCGGCGGGCGAGCGCCCCGCCACCGGCTGGCTGCCCGGCGAAATCATTGCCGACCCCCACCGGCTGAATTTTGCGTTCGACCCATCCCCCGGTCAATATCGCCTGATTGCTGGCCTGTACAACCCGCTCAACGGCCAACGCCTGCCCATCCTTAACCCCGCCGGCCAGCCTGTGGCCGACGCCATCTTCATCACCGAGGTCGCGCTGCCGTGAACAAGCCCTCAACCGCAACGCAAAACCAATCAACACGCGCCAATATTTCTCCTCTACTCCTCACCTGCCTCATTCTTGCCTTCGCCATCTTCTTCAGCGCCCTGGCCGTGCAGCAACACCGCGCCTATCTGACCAACGGGTTGGACATTGGCAACGTTGACCAGGCCCTCTGGAATACAGCGCAGGGCCGCTTGCTGCGCTTCACCCTGATGGCCCCGGTCGAAAATCGCCTGGCCCTGCACGTCGAGCCGGTTCTGCTCTTTTTGGCGCCCTTCTACTGGCTGGGCCTGGGCGGGCCGGAGCTGCTGCTCATTGTTCAGGCCGGCGTTGTTGCTCTGGGCGCATGGCCGGTCTATCAATTATCAATTATCAATACCCAAAGGGCACTTCGCTACCAATTACCAAATACCAATCCACGGGACCCGCAACACGTACTACGCGCTACGCATCACCTCTCAAATCCTGCCCCCCGGCTAAATCTCATGCAACTGGCCGCCCTTGGATTTGCCGCCGTCTACCTGCTCCTGCCCACTCTCCAATCTGCCGTCCTGTTCGATTTTCACGCGGTGACGCTGGCCTCCACCTTTTTGCTCTTTGCCTTCTGGGCGCTGGAGGAGCGTCACAATCGCCGCTTCTTTCTGTTTGCGCTGCTGGCAATGGCCTGCAAAGAGGACATGCCCCTTGTAGTTGCCATGTTGGGCCTGTATGCCGGCCTGGCGCAGAAACGCTGGCGGCTGGCCGGGTTGACCATCGGGGTGTCGGCCTTGTGGTTTGTGGCGGCGGTGTTTGTCATCCAGCCCCGCTTTGCCGCCGGGGGCAATATTCAGCTTGACCGCTACGCCTGGCTGGGCAGCAACCCGCCGGAAATGGCGCGAACCCTGCTCACTCGCCCCGATATTGTGCTGCCCCATTTGTGGGGGCGGGTCAACCTGCTGGGCTACCTGAGCGCCCTCTTTTTTCCTGTCGCTTACCTGGCGCTGTTCAGCCCGCTGACTCTGCTGCCCATGCTGCCCACCCTGGCCGTCAACCTGCTCAGCGATAACCCTTTTACCTGGCGGTTGGAAGATTTTCACTACGGCGCGCCGCTGGCCCCGTTTCTCATCATTTCGACTATTTACGGCATCCGCCATATCACCCAATGGGCTGCTCCCTTGCCTCCCCGCTCCTCTGCCCCTCTGCTCTTCCCTCTCCTCACCCTCCTCGTTCTCGCCTTCTCCCTCATCTACCACTATCACCGGGGCTTCACCCCTCTGGCCCGCGCCTTCCAATGGCCGCCCATTACCGAACATCATCGCCGGCTCGATGACATTTTGGCCGCCGTACCCGCCGGCGCGCCAGTTTTTGCCCAATCTAACCTGGCCCCCCATCTGGCCCAGCGCCAGACCATCTACACCGATTTTGCCTACATTACCGGCCCCAACTTTCGCGCCGCCGAACCGGTGCAGCACGTGCTGCTGGATGTCGCCACCCTGAAAAATTTTGGCGGGCTGCACCAGTTCTTGCAGCAAAATCTGCTGGCCGGCGGCAGCTATCAAATTGTGGCGGCTGAGGATGGCATCCTCCATTTGACGACCACCGACCACAGACCGCCGACCGCCGGACAATCCCCTTCCCCTACTCCCTACCCCTTACTCCCTACTCCCTTCTATTCCTTCACCCAACCCGCCTCGCCGCCCCACTACCCTCTGCAAGTTGATTTTGGCGACGCGCTGCGCCTGCGCGGCTTCTCGCTCCATTTCAACCGGCAAGAAGAAGTGCAGGTGATGGTTGATTTGGAGCCGCTGCAACCCTTACACAATATCCAACCGGTGCTTTATCTGCTCAACGAGTCTGGCCAGGCGGTTGGCGCAACGGTTGACTTGCCGCCGGCGCTGGTTTGGCTGCCGGTAGAGCAGTGGCCGGTGGGGCAGGTCGCGCGCGTTCATTTCGACACGCTGCCGTGGCACACCCGCCAAACCGGGCAGTACGGGCTGGCTCTGGGCGTAATTGAAGGAAGCGATCCCTGGCAGGGGCCGCGCTTACTCCCGGCGGTTGGCGCCCCCTCCAGATTTGCCGCGCGTCTGCCCGCCGATGCCACTCTGGTGGAACTCGCCCGCATTGAAAATTGGTGGAATATGCCCCAGGGCGGTCCGCGAGCGCGTTACTTTGAGTCGCCCGTTATCTTTCAGCCGCTTGCCGCCAATTTTGCCGGGCAAATTAGCCTGCTGGGGTATACCCGTCTGCAACCGCCGGTCGCCGCCAACCAATTGCAGATTACGCTCGTCTGGCAAGCTCACGTCACCCCCGCCTCGCTGACCCGCTTTGCCCAACTGGTCGGGCCGGATGGGCAGGTATACGGCCAGCAGGACTCCGCGCCGGATTTTGGTAACTACCCCACCCATCTGTGGCAGCCTGGCGAAGTGGTGGTCGATAAGGTGGCATTTCCCGTTCAGCCGAAGCGCCCCCCCGGACGCTACGCGCTGCACATTGGTTACTACCGGCCGGCCACCGGTGAGCGGCTGCGGCTGCCTTCGGGCGCGGACCACGTGGAGCTTTTACTGCCCAATTAGCTCAACAAGTCCCAAAAAAACCCATAAAACCCGCAAAAATTTGTTCTCTTACGCAAAAATGCCTAAACGTTTTGTTAAATCGCGCTTTTCATTGCAGGTTAACCGGTGTATACTGGCTCGCGTTGCATGAACATACAATGATTACCCAACAATCACAGAGCCGGATAAAAGCCCTAAAGGTCTGGTGGTTGGTGTGGCTGGGCCTGTTGCTGCTGGCGCTGCTCTGGCGCGCCCAAAATCTTGATGCCTTTGGCCTCTCAAACGATGAGGGCGCCCACCTGATGTGGGCCGGGCTGGCCGTTGATGGCTACCCCCTTTACAGCCAGACTCAGGCGGTGCAGGCCCCCCTGTTTATCGAGGCCGTGGGCTGGGCCTTGCGGCTGGGCGGGCCAACCATTCAAGCCGGGCGGTGGGTGGCGCTGCTTGGTTTTTGCCTGCTGGCCGCCGCCTTGAGCTGGCTGGCCCACAAATCCGGCGGCGTAGCGGCGGCGTTGGCTGCGCTGGCGCTGGCTGCTCTCTCGCCGCTGCTGTTTACTTTTTCCCGGCTGGTCATGGCCGAGGTTCCGGCCACGGCGCTGGCGGTGGTTTCGGTGGCGTTGGCGGTACTCTATCTAAATCAACAGCATCGCGCCTGGCTGATTGCCTCTGGTGTGGCGCTGGGGTTAAGCTTTGCCGTCAAGGCGCTCAATCCGTTTGTGGTTGCGCCCGTAGTCCTGCTGGTGATGATGCGCCGGTATCGAAGTGGAGCCAGCCTGTTCCGGCTTGACTCATACCATTGGCCGGCGCTGCTGGCCGACCTGCTGCTGTGGGGCGCCGGTCTGATTGGGCCGGTTGTGGCTCTATTTTTTATATACGACCCGCAGGCCATATACGACCAGCTTGTCGTCTTCCGCAGCGATTTGCGCGCCGCCCTACCTGGCTCCTGGGCCGAAACCGCCGGCCAGTTTGCCATCTTTTTTCAGAGTCACTGGGGTTTTTGGTTATTGGCATTTGGGGGTATAATCAGCACCGTTTTGTTAAATGAGTTTATAGAGTTAAATGAGTTAACCAACTCTACAAACTCCATAAACTTTATAAACTTGCAACTTATTTGGCTGGTGTGGCTCATTGCCGGGGTGATGATGCTGGCCTGGCACACGCCGCTTTTTCCGCACCATTTTATTGTGCTGCTGCCGCCGCTGATTCTGCTAGGTGCGGGATTCATTGGCAATCTGGGCCGGTTATGGACCACCCCAGCCAGACCGCTGGCTACCGGTGCGCTGGCGCTTGGGTTGCTGCTGCTGGGCGCGTCGGCCTTTAATTTGCCGGCGATAATCGAGGCCAACCGGCAAACGGCGGCCATTGTTACCGGCGGGCGCGAGCAACAAGCTCTGGAGTTGCTGGCGGCGGTTTCTCAGCCCGATGATTTTTTGATGGGCGACAGCCAGCTTCTTGTTTTTATGGTGAATCGTCGCACGCCGCCGCCGCTGGGCGATGTGGCGCTGGTGGCAATTAAGGCCGGGCGGCAAACCTCGGCCAATATGATTGAACTGACGCGAAGGTATCAAGCGCCGGCGGTGGTGCAGTGGAGTTTGCGGCTGCCCTGGCTGCCGGAGTATTTGCAATGGGTAGAGGCCAACTACCTGGCCCGCCGGGTGTGGGATAACGACCACATCATCTATTTTGGGCGACGCATCCCGCCCGGCGAGGCTGTGCCCAACGAGCGGGCCGAGCGGTTGGGCGATTCGCTGTGGCTACGCGGCTTTGAACTGCATCCTTCGGCGTTACGGCCCGGCGACACCCTTAATTTGAAAGTCTACTGGCAAACCGACGCGCCGTTGGCCCACAATTACACGGTGTTCACCCAATTGCTCAATAGCAGCGGCGCGCTGGTTGCCGGTAAAGATAGCCAGCCGTTGGGCGGACACTTGCCCACCGGCCAATGGCCCGCCGGAGAAATTGTCACCGATATGCTTGACTTGTCGCTGCCAGATAACTTACCGCCGGGCCAATACAAACTGATTACCGGCATGTACTTACTGGAAACACTGGAGCGCCTGCCTGTGCCAGATAGTACGGGCGACTATATCACATTGACAACCGTTGAAATAAAATAATGGCAAATTCATTCATCGAGAAGTCAACCTATCTGGATAAATCAACTTCAGTGCGGTTGCTCAAATCAAAAACGGGTGTCAGCGTCCGTTGGCGACAGCTAATAATTCCGCTGGCCCTATTTTTGGCGGCGCTGCTGCCCCGTATTCTCAGCCTGGGCGCATTTATGACCGCCGATGAAGACGACCAGATAATGTTTGCCAACCATTTTCTTAAATCGGCCTTGCAGGGCGATTGGGCCGGCGCGCTGATTTTGGGCTACCCCGGCGTGCCAACGGTAATTCTGGGCGGCATCGGCGCGGGGGCGCGCTATCTGGCCCACTACGCCGGCTGGCAACCGCTGCCCTGGGTGCAGGCCGACCTGATTACCACCATCGACCAGCTGACCACCCGGTTTGGCGTATTTGAGCACCCCTACGACTTTCTGGTGTGGGTGCGCGTGCCAATGGCGCTGGCGGCCTCGTTGAGCATTTTGGGCATTTTTCTGCTGGCCAAACGGCTGCTGGATGAACGGCTGGCCCTGATTGGCGCGCTGATTTTGGCCTTTGACCCCTTTATTCTGGCCCACACCCGCGTTATTCACGTAGACGCCCCCCTGTCTTATTTCATGTTCCTCTCCTTTCTGGCTTTTTTGCTCTACCTGGACAAGGGGGCCTGGAAGTGGCTCATCGTGTCGGGCCTATTTGGTGGGCTGGCCGGGTTGAGCAAAACGCCTGCCGGCCTGCTGGGGCCGATTTTGCTGGTCGGCGGAGCGCTGTATGCCCTGTTCCCCCCGCCGGAAGTATCGCCAGCGCAACGCTGGAAACGGCTGGGAGTTGCGCTGATTGTCTGGGGACTCATTGCCCTGGCGGCCATCTTTGCCCTGTGGCCCTCCATGTGGACGCGCCCGGTCTTCACCATCCAGTCCATTATTCGCAACATGTACAATATTAGCGGCGCGCATCCCACCACCGGCATTTTTTGGGGCGATTGGGAAACCGACCAGAGTCCCCTCTACTATTTGATTGTTTTCCCCTTTCACCTGACGCCGTTGACTACGGTTGGCGTTGTGGTCGGGCTGGTCATGGTAATGGCCGGGCTGGTGGCTTACCAGCGCGGCGTTGATAACTGGCTGACCCGCGTGCTGCCGCTGGCCCTGGGGCTAATTGCTTACGCGGTTATTTTTGTTGCGCCGGTCTCGGCGGTGCAGCGCCGGGGCGACCGTTACATTCTGCCCATCTTTTTTGCCAGCGGCATGTTCTCGGCGCTGGCGTTGTGGTGGCTGGCCGGCCTGCTCAAAAAATATATTCCGGGCCGATTTGTCATCAAGCCCATCCACCTGATTGGCGGGGCGCTGCTGGCGCAAATTCTGTTTGTGCTGTTTTACCACCCCTACTACCTGGCCTACTTCAACCCGCTAATGGGCAGCTACCGCACCGCGCCCTACCGCATCAACATCGGCTGGGGCGAAGGGTTGAACCTGGCCGCCGATTACCTCAACAAGGTAGATGCCGACCCGCCGCCGGTAGTGGCAAGCTGGTATCGCAACCAGTTTGCGCCCTTCTATAAAGGTCAAACTATTGACCTGTCAAACCAGGAAGCCGCCCTCACCGCCGATTACACCGTCTTTTATCTCAACCAGGTGCAGCGAGGCTTCCCCAGCCAGGAAATTTTGAACTACTTTCGCCAGCGCGAGCCGGCCCACGTGGTAGAGATTGGCGGCATCGAGTACGCCTGGATTTATGAAGGCCCCATCATCGGCCAGAAACCGCAAACCGGTTTTGATTTTGCCGCCGAGGCCGTGCTGGCCGGCGCCGCCCGGCTCTACGGCGTTGACGTGGCCGCCACCGCGTTTCCCGCCGACAAGTACGCCTCGCCCGATGGCCTGATTAGCAGCGGCCCCTATTTGGGCTATCAGGAAGAGAGCGAAGGCTTGCCCGTTACCCTCTACTGGGAAACGCTCGCCTCCATTCAAGACAACCACGGCAAAGTGAACGTTTACATCCATCTGGTTGACCAGCAGGGCAACATTTGGGGTAAGGTAGACCGGCTGATTCTGGCCGGCCTGTGGCGGCCCATCCGCTGGAACCCCGGTTTCTACTTGCGCGACGAGTACAAACTACCCATCGACCCGGCCACTCCGCCCGGAACCTACCACCTGGAAGTGGGCCTGTACGATTTTGAAACCGGCCACAATTACGGCGTCGCCAAAAACATCGGCCAGATTACCCTGACTCCTCCATCAACCTTTACCCAGGCCGAGGAACTGAAAATTAACAACCGCCTGGTCGTTCCGGTCAACAGCGCGCTCACCCTGCTGGGACACGATTTTGTGGATACCCAACTGCCGCCAGGCGCGGAAATTCGCGGCAAAATATTCTGGCAAGCCAAACAGACTCCCGGCACAAGCTACAATCTGGAATTTGCCTTTGCCGATACAAAGGGCGAAAAATTTACGGTCGGATTACAGCCCCTTTCGCCGTCATACCCGCTGACGCAATGGCGCAAAAACGATATTTTGGGGGCGGCCTACAGCTTTCGCATTCCGGCCTTTGCCCCGCCCGGAAAATATCCGGTTGTGCTCAATATAGTTGACCCCCAAATCGGCGAATCGGTTGGGCAGCCGGTAACGCTGGCCCACGTTACCGTTGAGGCCCAGGAGCGTAACTACACCTTACCCGCCGACGTGACTCCCATCTCTGCCGTGCTCAACGACGAGATTGAGTTGGTTGGTTACAAACTCAATAGCCCGACCGTGGCCTATCGCGGCGCCATTGGGTTGACTCTTTACTGGCGCAGCCTTGCTTTTGCCGATAGCAACTACACCGTTTTTGTTCACGCTGCCGGGCCGGACCAGGTGATTCGCGGGCAGTGGGACAGCGCCCCCAAACAGGGCGATTCGCCCACCAGCGGCTGGATTCCCGGCGAAATTATTGAAGACCGCTACGAAGTGCCGATGGAAAAGAAGGCCCCGGCCTGGAAATACGATATTTTTGTGGGCATGTATAACCCGCTAACCGGCCAACGCCTGCCCGTGTACAGTCCCAATACCCCGGTTTCTGATAGCCGTATCTGGCTGGGGCAGGTTCAACAACTCGATGGGCCGCAAGAGGAGTAACCTCTTCCCTGTTGAAATTTCAAAACGAAAATGCGCCTGACTATCTTATCACGCGTTACGTATCACGTATCATCCCACAAAGACTGGGCCATTCTTGGCCTTTTTTCTTGTCTGACCGTCATCATGCTTTATCCACTGTCGCTCAACCTCAGCGGCATGGTGCCGGAACCGACTGACCCCCTGCTCAACGCCTGGCGGATGCAGTGGAACGCCCGCGCCTTTTTAGGCGGTCCGGCGGGCCTTGCCAATCTTTTTAACACCAACATCTTTTACCCTTTCCCTCTCACCCTGGCCTACAGCGAGCATTTTTTAATAATTGCGGCGCAAGCCCTGCCCTTTCTACTGCTGGCCCAGAGCCATCTCTTTGGCATGAACCTGTCGGTGCTGGTGACGTTTGTGCTGTCCGGGTACGGTATGTACCTGCTGGTAACGGCCTGGACAACCAATCGTTGGGCGGGATTGGTGGCGGGGTTACTGTTTGCCTTCTCGCCCCATCGCTTTGGCCAGCTCAATCACCTGGAGTTGCTGGTCACCCAATGGATGCCGCTGGCGCTGCTGGCCCTGCACTGGACTCTGACCCGGCCCGGCTGGCGCTATCCGGCGCTCTTTGTTATCTTTTTCAATTTGCAGGCGCTCTCCGGCTTTCACTTTACCCTTAACCTGGCCATTGCCTGCGCGCTGCTGGCGCTGGTCTATACCCTTACCCGGCGCGTCTACTGGCGAGGCGGCTTGTGGCTGGCCGCAGCCATTTCGGTGGGGGGAACGCTGCTGCTCAACTGGCCGGTGTGGCGCATGTACCTGCGCTTTAGCGACGTGATGGGCGCCATCCGCACCCCCGGCGAGGTGCGCATTTACAGCGCCGCCCTCACCGATTACTTGACCACCATCCCCCACAATTTGCTCTATGGCTGGACGTTTGGCCGCTGGCAGTTGGCCGACCACCAGTTTCAACCACTTATGCCGGTTGGCGCAGTGGGGCTACTGCTGGCGCTGGTCGGCGTGACCCTGTTGACTGGCAGGCAAACTCAAGCCCCGAAACCTGCCCATCGCCTGTCCCCGCCAGGGGGAAACCTCTCGGTTCTTATTTTTCTAGTGACCCTCACCCTGCTGGGGTTGCTTCTCTCTTTTGGAATCAATGAAAACGCGCTTGGCCCCGCCCTGGCCCCGCTGCTAAAATATTCTCCCTATGTGTGGTTGTATGACAACGTGGCCGCTTTTCAGGGAATCCGCGTGCCGGGCCGCTTTGGGATTTTGGTAGTGATTGGCCTGGTTGGACTGGCCGGCCGGGGCGTCCGGCAATTGACAATTACCAAACTCAAAACTCAAAACTTAAAACTCGTCATTCCAATCATCGCCCTGATTCTGCTGGAGTCCTGGTCTGCGCCGCTGGTGGGGCCGCAATTTCCGGCAGGGCCGAACATCCCGCCCATTTACCACTGGCTACGCACCGAAACCCCGCCCGAGGTCGTGGTGCTGGAACTGCCCTTCCGGGGCGCTTCGGAGTTTTTGTACGAGTATTACTCCTCGCACCACTGGCGACGCCTGGCCAACGGCGGCACCGGCTTTACCCCGCCTATTTACAAAGAGTTGCGCCAGTGGTTTAACGCTTTCCCCGACCCGCGCTCGGTGGATGTCGTTCAGCAGTTGGGGATTGACATCGTTATTCTGCACGCCGATTCCTACAGCCCGGACGAATGGCAGCGGGTGATGGCCGACCTGCCCCGCTACCTGCCGGCAATTGAGGAACTCTACCAAATTGGGGATGCGCTGGCCCTGCGAATGAGCAACCCCGTTTGCCGGCCCCAGGCCGACGCCGTGCAGGTCGGCATTACTCCGGCAGAACTGGATGGACTGCCCACTGCCGTGTCGGTGCGTTACCATAACTCCGGCCCGGCGGCGTTTGTCAGCAATGTGCAGCAGCCCAGCCAACTGACCTTGACCGGCGGAACCGGCAAAAACTTTACCGAACCGCTGGTCGTGCCTGCCGGTGAGTCGCAAGCGGTAATTGTGCCGCTGCCGGCGGGTCAGTTGACCAGCCTGTCGGGCGCGCAACTGGCCGCGCTCAACCGCTCTGTAACGCCGGCGGATGTCCCCCTCAACTCTCCGCCCCAAAACATCGAAGCGGCGTGGCAGCCGCTGGGTCTCCACTACGCTGATGGGCCGGAATTGGCGGCCTACAGCCTGACGCCCGCCCCCCCCTCCGCATGCAGTCTGCTAACCGTGGCGCTGCAATGGACCAATGGCCGGCCCAACGACTCGGTGACGCTGCAATTGCTTGACCCCTTTGGCCGGGTTGTAGCGGAGAGCAACAGCCAACCTTTTCACCGCACCCCCCAGCTTGACGCGCACTCGCTGCCGCTGGTGGGGCCGCTGCCCGCCGGACAGTACGGCCTGCGCGTGTATGTCTATGCCGCCGATGGCAGCGAGCGCCAGCCCATCACCGCCGAGGGCGTGGCCATCCCCACTCAGCAAATTCCGCCGCTGCCGGTGGTCGTTCACCCCGCTCCCCGCGCCCTGCCGCCAAACAATGCCTTAGCCGGCCCCGTTACCCTGGCCAATGCCGTCACCCTGATGGGGGCCAGCCTGCCCCGGTCGCCGGCGTCGCCCGGCGATTGGCTGCGCTTCTCGCTGGTGTGGCAAATTGACGGCCCTGTGGAAAAGGAGTTGACCGTCTTCACCCAACTCATCGGCCCCGACGGGCGGGTGTGGGGCCAGCGCGACAACCAGCCCGGCGGCGGCTGGTACAAAATGCCGCTCTGGATACCCGGCCAGCCGGTGGTAGATGATTACGCTTTTCAAATTGACCCGCAAGCCCCGCCTGGCGTCTATCGGCTGGTAGCCGGGCTGTATCACAGCGACACGCAGCAGCGGCTGCTCTTGCCAACCGGCGCAGATTTTGTGGAACTCGGCCCCATAACGGTGAGCGCCAATGGCCAATAGGCAAATGAGCGAATGGCCGCAAAGCGTGGCGAATGAACCCCGCCGGGTAAAAGACCAATCTCCCCTGCCCCCTCGCCCCCTCGCCCCTCTGCTCCTACCCCCCACCCTCTACCTGCTCATCAGCCTCACCGCCACCTGGCCGCTGGTAACCCATCTGCGCGGCTGGGTTCCCGGCTGGGGCGATTGGGGCCAAAATATGTGGGCTTTGTGGTGGACTCGCGAGTCGCTGCTGGTGTTGGGCCAAACGCCCTTTTTTACCAACTACCTCTTTCACCCGGAAGGCGTCAGCTTGCTCTTTCACCCGCTCGATGTGTCGGATGGACTGCTGGCAATTCCCCTTTACGGGCTGCTGGGCGGCGATGCCGCGTACAACGTCATGATTCTGCTCTCGTTTATGTTGGGTGGGTGGGGCACATATCTGCTGGCGCTCTATCTGACCGGCCGGCGAGGAGCCAGTTTTGTGGCCGGTCTGGTCTTTGCCCTGTCGCCCTACCACTTTTTGCGGATTGACCTGGGCCACCTCAATCTGTCAACCGTGCAGTGGCTGCCCTTCTACGCGCTGTTTTTGCTAAAATTTGCCCAGACCGGCTCCAGACGCGCGGCGGGGCTGGCGATCTTTTTTCTGCTCTTTACCGCGCTCAACTCCTGGTACTACGTGGTTTACTGCGGCCTGTTCTCGCTGGCAATCATTTTTTGGCCCTCGAAAGACAAAAGACAAAAGACGAATGACGAAGGTCAAGTCAATTCGTCCATCATCCAGCGTTCTTCGTCAACTGTCAGGCGGCAATGGTCGATTCGGTTTATACGTGTGGCTATTGTATTAGCTGCTGCCGTCCTCATTCTCTCCCCCCTGCTGTTGCCTATGTTCCGGCTGCTCGGCTCGACCACGCTGGTGGGCGCGCACAACCCGCTGCGCCACTCGGCAGATTTACTCAGTTTTTTTGTGCCTGGTCTGCCCTCCACCTGGGCTGGCTGGTTTGAAGATGTGTGGATTTCATACGCCGCTCAAAACCGCGAGCCGGGCGCGTCGGCCTATTTGGGCTATACCGCGCTGGCGCTGAGCCTGGCCGCTTTGTTCAGCCGCCACTTTCGCTGGCGGGCGCTCTGGTGGGCAGCCGTGGCGCTGGGGTTTACCTTGCTGGCATTGGGGCCGCAGTTGCAAATTGACGGGCAGATTTTGGATATCTGGCTGCCCTACCACTGGTTGAGCCGGCTTTTCCCCATTTTTGCCATCACCGGCATTCCGGGCCGCTTTGTGGTGATGACTTCGCTGGCGCTGGCCGTGCTGGCGGCGTATGGATTGGCCGCAATTTCTGGCCGGCTGGCGCAAAACTTGTCGGCGGTTAACCTTGGGCTGTGCGCTGCCGCCGCTCTGCTTGTCACCCTGGAATATCTGGCTATTCCGCTCCGTTTGACCCCCACCCGCCTGCCCGAATTTTACCGCACCCTGGCCGCGAACACTGAATCGTTTGCGGTGCTGGATATCAAATGGGATGCCAATTACCTGATGCACGCCCAAACGGTTCACGGCAAGCCGCTGGTGGGCGGCTGGCTGGCCCGGCTGCCGCAACAGCAGGCCGAGTACCTGGAGCAGGGCAGTCTGGACAAAGCCTTTCTGTATCTGCTGCTGGGGCCAGAGGCCCTCTCGGCCGACCCGGCGACGTTGCAACCGGCCATCCGGGCGGCGCTGGCCGGGCGCAACGCGCGCTATATTATCAACCACAGCCCGGCGGCCAGGCCGTGGCTGGAGCAGATTGTCGGCTGGCCGATAGTTTATGAGGAGGAGGGGATTGTTGTTTACGGGGAGAATTAGCTTTACTCAATCACCCAGCGAGCCGATAACCAGCCGCCCGCCTTCATCAAGATGCAGCGACCGGCTGTGCGCGGGAAAGCGCTGGCCCGTATCCGGCAGCCACAGGCCAATGCGGATTGTCAGCGGCGCGCCGGCGGTGAGCGCGGCTTCCGGCAGCGGGGTCAGGTCCAGATGGAGCAGGTTCGGCTGCCAGGTGGTGGTCGGGCCTTCGTTTTTGACATCCCAGGCCCAAAGCTGGTGGTCGGCCTGGGCAATGATTGTACCGGCGGCATCTACCAGATGGATGAACACCGTGTAATTTTGGTCAACCGGGCGCGTCAAACGCCAGCCGGTTACAAGCCCCTCGGATAAATCGGGTTTTTTGACCGCGCTCACCAGCGACTCGTCGCCGGAGTAAATGGGCGTGTGGTCGATGAAATAGCCCAGGAACTCGATGGCGCCGTCATCAAAACTGGCTTGCGGCTGATGGGGGTCAAATGGCAGGGGCTGGACCAGATAAATTTCATAATCGCCGTTGCGGTAAACCTGCTGAAAATATTGGGGGTGCTGATATTTTTGGGGGTGGCGCAGGGGGTCGCGCTCCGGTGGGCCGACAAAAATATAGTTGGCTCCCAGGTTGTGAAACAGTTGATAGCTGCGTAACGGCAGCCCGTTATCAAAACCTTCGCGGGTCAGCTCGTGGGCCAGGGCCAGCGCCTGCACATCCTGATGAAACACCACGGCCTCGCCGGTAGAAAAAGCGATAGGCCGCCCGCCCAGCGAGAGTTGAAAGCGCGAGGCGTTGCGGTGCAGCCGGTGCTGCACTACCGGCAGGGGCTTATCCTGGGGCGTAGTCACTTCGGGTATGGCCCGGAGCGTCTGGTACATGTCGGGTGTAAGTTGGGGGGCGTCCCAATATTTAGCCAGCCCCATCGAGGTGAATTCCCAGCCGGCGTAGGCCGCGCCCAGGGCAATCAGCAGGCCCATTGCGCCGGTCAGGGCAACATGCCGCCAGCGCGGCCCGGCCAACCCCGGCAGGCGAGTCATAAAATAGCCGGCAAACAGGGCCAGCGCCAGTTGGCCCGGCATCAAGGCGCGCAGCCCCAGGTCGTTGTTGAGAATCAGCCCCAAATCGGCCCAGGCCCGGCCGGAAGCAAAGAGGGTAACGGTCAGCGTGCCGACAACCAGCAGCAGAATCCAGAAGGGGAGTAGGGAGTTGGGAACAGGAAGCAGGACATAGTAAGCGGTAGGATCAAATTTGGGTCGCTCACGCCGGTAGATGAGCAGCCCGGCCAGCCCGGCCACCAGCAGCGGCCCCATTTCAATTAACAGGTGAAGGGGCAGGTCAGCGATTCTGGCCCACAGGGTTGGGCCAAAGTTTGCCTGAAACGGGCGCAGCAGGGACCAGCTATCCAGCCGGGGAATTTCAAAGGCAATGCCCGATTTGGGCGCGTTTGGTCCCGCCAGCGAGAGAATAAACGGCGCGGCAACGGCCACAAACAACAGCCCAATGATGGCGTAGCCGCTCAACAGATTGCGCGCTGCCAAAACCCCCTGTTGGCGATAAGTCGATAATATTTGCAGCAGTCCAAACAAAAACAGGCAGCCGGCCACAATCGCCGCAATCCAGGTGCTGTGGCCCAGCAGGGCAAACAGCAGCAGCGGCAAAATGACCAGCAACTTGCGCCGGTTTTCGACCCGCAGGTAGAGGTAGCAGCCCACACACAAAATAGTCAACCCGGTCAGGTGTTGCGGCACCCAGATGTGGTAGGAAAAGAAGGTATTCAGCCGCAACGACAGCGCCGATATCCAGTTATCAATATGCTCGCGGGGCAAAAAGAGGCCGGCCGGCAGCGGTCCATCGGGAAAATTCTGGCGGTATTTTTGGATGGTGCGGTGCAAAATAGGGATGACATCCAGCCCGCCGATGACCGTGGCAAAGGCCAGCGACCAGACCGCCACTCGCTGGCTGCGAAACAGCGTTTGGGCCAGTAAGAAAAAGCTGCTGCTAAAACAGAGCGAGGCCAGCACAATCACCAACACAAAGCTGTTGTGCAAAAACGGCCCGCCGCTTTGCAGCAAATCCAGCGTGGCTGCGGTCAGGTGTAAAAAATAGTAATAAACCAGCGTATCGTTGGGGAACATACCGTAAAAAAATGGGCTGGTCGGCGGAACTCCGGTGTAGCGCAGGGCAAAGGCCACGCCATAGTGCTTTTGCCAATCTTCCATTTGCACCGGGTAGTAACCGGCGGCGGTGTTCAGCTCAAAATAGGCTAAAAAGACGCCCAGCGCGGCAAAACCAATCAGCAGGGCGGCCATCAACCAGGTGGCGCGCGAACTATCGCTCGACTCGGTGGCTGCGCCGGAAAGGGGGGTGTGCTGCGGCGACACGTAAGCGGCCAGCGCCAAAATATACACCGAAAACAGGGCCAACAGCAGCCAGCGCTGATAGCCAAACAGCAGGCTGCCCCAGTAAATCAACAGCGGCGATGTGACCAGCCCCAGGGTAACGCTCAACACCACGGCTTCAAAATTCCAGCGGCCAGCGTACAGCCCCAGCCAGCGCGCCAACTGCGCCCCCGGCAAAACAGTAACCAGCGCCAGCCCGCCCCAAACCGCCAGCGGCGAATAGGGCACAAAGGTAATTAAAACGGCCAGCGCCGTAAAAATAGCGCTATTTTTGAACCAGTTAGAAAAGAAAATTGATAGCACGGTTTGTTGCTAACCAAAAATTAACCCTCCGCACCGGAGGGTTGGCGCGTTTATAATAGTGAAAAATCGACATCCAGGCAAAACCGGCTCGAATTGCCGCCGCCTACAATTGACAATTGCGACTCCATGCCCGATAATTGCCGTTTTGTAACGAGCCATTCTGCTATGAAATATAACCGCGCCTACCGCTGGATTATCATTATAGAATTGTTGGTGCTGCTCTTGGCCTTTACCATCAGGCTGGCCTATTTTAACGGGTTGCGGCAACTTTATCCAGATTTTTTGGTTAACCAGCCTTTCTGCGGACTGGATGCCAACTCTTACCACGAAATTTACGCCAAGGGTTTGCTGAAAGGCGACTGGCCGGGTGACGAACCTTTCTTTCACATGATTCTCTATCCCTACTACCTGGCCGGAGTTTACGCGCTGGTGGGCGTCAGTTTGCGGGTGGTGGTCGTCACCCATATTCTGCTAGAGGTGTTGACCTGCGCCAGCCTGTACGGCGTTGGCCGGTTGGCCTTTAACCGGCCTGCCGGGCTGGTAGCCAGTTTTTTCTTTGCCATTTACGCGCCAGGTATCTTTTTTAACCCCTGTTACGCCCAGGTGGCCCTGTCGGTGCCGCTGTTTGCGGTGACGCTCTTTTTGCTGCTCAAGGCGCAACAGACCCGTCGATTGGGCTACCTGATTGTGGCCGGTTTTACCACCGGCCTGGCCGCTTTAAGTCGCCCCACCTTTTTTCAACTCGTCCCCATTATTGGCCTCTGGTGGCTGGTCAATCGACTCCCCTGGCGGCGAGTTATTCTGCAAGCCGTTATTTATGGGGCCATCATTTTTATAGTGACGCTCCCGGCCAGCCTTCATAACTATCGTACCGCCGGCCACTTCTCGCCGGCGCCGGTCAGCGGTTGGGAAATTTTTTTTCTGGGCAACAACCCCTACGCCGAAGGATTAGGCTGGGTAGATTACGTGCTGTATAACCACTTTGATGTAGCAGGCGAGCAGTACGCGGTTGATGTGCGAACCAGAGCCAACCAGACCGGCAGTGCTGTTTACCGCCAAGAGGCTTTTAACTACATCGCGGCTAACCCTGCCGGTTGGCTCAACCTGCTGTGGCGCAAAACCTACCTGCTGGTGGGCGAAAGTGATGACCGGCTAATATCGCCCTATTTTGTGCACAATCTGCAAACCGTCCCCTTTATGCGCTATTTGCCGCTGGGCTGGCGAGCCGTATTTATCGCTGCTTTATTGGGGATATTACTGGTTAAACACAAGCACAAATTTTTACTGGTGCTGTTACTGGTTGCCCTGATTGGGTTTACCACCATGTTTCATATTCAATATCGCTTTCGGCTGTTGCTGGCGCCGCCGGTAATGCTGTATGCCGCCGCGCTCATTGCCCAGGCTCCCTGGTTGAACCGCTGGCGCTTTACGGCGGCGCTGGCGGTGCTGGCCGGGTTGACGCCCTGGCTGCCGTCGTTGGGGTGGCTGCTGGGCCTGTTTTTGCTGTTTGCCTTGTGGCCGCCGGTTTGGAGCAGGCAGTGGCGGCAGGTGGGCTGGGCGACAATCGCTATTTGGGGATACACGGTGGCGGCCCTGCTGGTGGGTCAAATTTATGCCTTTACCCACCAGTCGAGCCAGACTCAGGCGCTTTTTTTGAGTCCTGCGGTCAGCGGGCCGCTGGCGTTGGGGCAGTCGTTTGTGGTTCACTGCGCCGGTTTCAATCGAGTTAGTTTGAATTTGGGCCTGCCCGGCCATGTTGAGCACGGGCCGGCCATGTTCCATCTGCGCGTTGCGCCCAACAGCCCAAACGATATCTACAGCGTCCCACTTGATACGTCAGATGCCCAGGATCGCGCCTGGTACGATGTTACCTTTCCGGCGCAGGCAAACTCGGCCGGGCAGGTTTATTTTTTGTTTATCGACGCGCCGCAAACAGCGCCCGCCCAGGCCGTGGCCCTGCGCGGCACTTACGACCAGCCCTTTGACCGTTACCGCGAAGGCACGGCCTATGTGGGCCGGCCAGGCGCATGGCAGGAAATCCCCGGCGATTTGGCCTTTAGCGCCCATTGTGATGAGAACCTGCTGGCAATGGTCAACCAGGCCTGGGCGCAATGGTTGGGCCGCGCCTGGATGCTGGGCTGGGCGCTGCTGGCCAGCCATACGGGGTTGCTAATCTGGGCCATTTTGAAATTATGGAAATTGCCCGATTCGCCCAAATCAATAAGCTAAGGGATTGGCCGAAGTTGGCAGGCGTGCCCGTGAAAACTACATGGAATATGCACTACCGTACCATATTAATTATTATCACGCTGGGTAGCTTTGGGCTGCGGGTGTGGGGTATTCAGTTTGGTTTGCCTTTTGCCTACCACCCCGATGAGCAGCAGTATATTTTGCCCGGCGTCGGTGTGGTTTCCGGCGATTTCAGGCCGTGGGCCTACTACAACCCTATGCTTTATCCTTACTTCATCGGCCTGGTTTATACGCTCACTTATTGGGGCTTGCGTCTTTTTGGAGCCTTCCCCGATTTTTTTGACCTGGCCGCCGGCTGGAGTCAGGCGATGCAGCCCTGGATAACGGGGCTGGTCTATCTGGCTCGTTTTACCAGCGCGGCGCTGGGCGTACTGACCACGCTGCTGGTGTACCGGTTAGGCCGACGCGCCTACAGCCGGGTTACGGGCCTTAGCGCGGCCATTATTTTTGGCCTCTCATTTTTGCCCACCCGCGAGGCCCATTTTGCCGTGAGCGATGCGCCCGTGGCGCTGGGCGTAGCTGTCACCCTCTATTTCTGTTTGAAGGTGTTGCGCCGGGCCTGCTGGTTGGATTACTTTGGGGTGGGCGTGGCGCTGGGCTTGTCGGCGGCGACCAAATACTCGGCGGGGTTGCTGGTGCTGCCGCTGGGGGTGGCTCACCTGTTGAGCTACCGCTACGCGGGCTGGTCGCAGCGAATTTTGGGGGGCTGGCGGGTGGCGCTGGCTGGGCTGATGGCCGGAGCCAGCTACCTGCTGGTTTCTCCTTATACGCTGCTGGAGTGGCCGGAATTTTGGGCCGATTTCAGCGAAAATTTACGGTCGGCCCAAACCGGCTTTCAAGAGTTAGACCTTGACCCGGCCGGCGGCGCAATATTTTATTTTAAGAGCCTGCTTTGGGGGTTTGGCTGGCTGTTGGTGGCCCTGTTTCTGATAGCGGTGATTTTTGCGCTAATTCGCCATCGGCGGGTCGACCTGCTGCTGCTGGCGCTACCGCTCTTTGGTTTCTGGTACATGCAGCGGCAGGAAATGTACTTTGCCCGCTGGCTGACCCCCTTTCTGCCGCCGCTGGCCGTGCTGGCCGCCGAAACTGCTCGCGCCAGCGTCATCCGGCTGCTACAGCGGGTTGCCCAACCGCCGGTGTTTGCCCGGCGCTGGCTGCCGGTAGCAGCTATTTTTGCGCTAACGCTGCCTTCAACATACGTGGCGCTGCGCGCCGATTATATTTTTAGCCGGCCCGACACCCGGACCCAGGCGCTGGAGTGGATTCGGCAGCATATTCCGCCCGGCAGTGTTGTGGCCGCCGAACTCCTCAGCCCGCCGTGGGGGCCGCCGCTGGCCATGCCCGGCCTGGAGTCTCCGGGTTATAATTTTGCCCCCGTCCCTGATGGCGGCGTGGCCGAAGTCGATTGGCAGCAGTTAAAAGATTGGAACGTGCAGTACGTGGTCACCAGCAGTTACTACTACGCCCGCCCCCTGCTCGATAAATCGCGCCAGGCCAGGTTGGCCGCCAATATGCAGGCGCTGGATGAAAACGCCGAGTTGCTGGCCGAGTTTCAGCCCTATCAGCCTCAATATTCCGGCTTTTTCTACCACGACCAGGTTTACGGCCCGGCCAACGATACGCTCCACCGGCAGCAGCCGGGGCCAATTATTAAAATTTATCGTTTACGTTGAAACAAAAGCTATGATTTTTGAGAAAACGCTTCCAAGGGTTAGTCAAAACATAGTGCGTAATGCGTATTGCGTAAGAATTTTTAATACGCGCTACGCGCTACGCGCTACGTCACTGGTCCACATCCATGAGTTGGCTCAGAAAAACTATTTTTTTGTGGCGCTCGCTCTCCTGCTTACCGCCTACCAGCTTGCGCGGGTGATTGCCTTTGTCAACGTCTACGGCGGCATTGAGCACGATGGCGGCTGGATGCTGTCTATCTCTCGCTCGCTGGCGGAGCGGGGGCAGTACACCACCATGGTCAGCACGATTGTTGACCCCACCTCGCCGACCGGCATCAACGTGGACCAAAAGTTTGATATTCAGACCCCCGATGGTCGCGTCTGGTTTTTTACCGGCAACGGCATTGGTCCGGCCAGTATTGTGCCCGATGCGCTGGTGTTGAAAATTTTTGGCAGCGGCTTTTGGGCGCTGCGGGCCGGGCCGCTGATATTTTACGCCTTGTTTCTGCTGCTGGCGGCGCTCATTCTCTACCGGCTGGCCGGCGTGGGCGCGCTGGTTCTGTTTCACGCCTTTCTCTTTTTTTATCCCCACCTTTCCATTTTTTTGAGCTATGAGGCAATGGGCGAAGTGCCGACCATGTTCTACGTTTTGTGGGCCTATCTGGCTTTTGCTGCGGCTACCCGGGCTGCCGGGCGGCGCGGCTGGTGGTTTTTGGGGGCCGGCCTGGTGGTCGGATTGGCGCTCAACGCCAAATTGATTGCCCTGTGGTCTATCAGCGGCATTTTTATTTGGGCCGGAGTGGTATGGGTTTCGGGTATCTGGTATCTGGTATCAGGTTTCAGGTTTCCCCCCGGCGGGAACAGGCGGGTTTCACGGCTCACAGCCCACGCCCCGCGCCTCGCGTTGCCAGAGTTGCTGATGCTGGGCGCCGGCACAATTCTGCCCTTGCTGTTGTGGGAGCTGGTTCATGGGGTGGTGCTGACTCGTTTGACCGATTTCGACTCGTACCTGTTGCACACGCAGCAACGGGTCAAGTTTATATTGGATGACGGCAGCGGCGTGGGGCTGCAAATTCATTCCGGCCCGGAATTTTTCTGGGATAAATTTTTTCTACTATCCGAGGTTGCTCACCCGCAGCGCTGGGTGACTGCTATCATTTTTGGAGCTATTTTGCTGGGCAGCGTGGCGCTGCTGTGGCTGTGGCGAAGACATGCCTACCGGCAAAACCTGCTGGCGCCGATGTGGTTGGGCTGGCTGGCCAACACCGCCTGGTTTGTCGGGCTGGCCAAAACCGGCTGGCCGCGCCACTTCTGGTTTGGATTGGTGCTGGCGGTTATGCTGCTGTGTGTAATTACTATCAGCTTGCTGAAAGGGGGGAGGTTGGGAGATTGGTCACGTTTCGCGGTCCTTCGTCCTTCGTCATTCGTCATTGACTATTTGCCGCCGGTGGTGGGAGTCGTGCTTTTGGTTTTAATCGGCTGGGGTTTTGCCAGCCAGCCGCACGTGTGGGGCGTCTTTCTGCCCGGTGAGATTGTGCCCTACTGGCAGCAAAAGCAGCTTAATAACAAATACGATGCCAGCCTGCCCTGGATTATCATCCCCCGGCAGGCTCAGGCCGAGATTGTGGAGTATATTAAACAATTACCGCCCGAAGCGCGAGTCTTTTACCCCGGCCAGCACAAGGCCGCCGAAATTCCGCCCCAAACCGGGCGCGTCCACTATCCGCTGCCCCGCCGCAGCTACCTTGAACCACAATCTGCCGATGTGGTGCTGATTGGCACGTCGCTCATCTCGCCCTGGAAAGAGCCGGTTCAGCGCCGCGACCTGATTCAGTTGGTCGAGCAGCAGTGCCCGCGCCCGGCTATCAAAAACGATTATTACATGATATGTTCCTTCGCCGACAATCCCGTCCAGCCGTAATCAAAAAAGTTGCGCCGCTGCTTGTTTTGTTGCTGGCCTTTGGCCTGCAAATGCTCTACCTGGCCGAGCTGCGCCGCCTCTTGCCGGGCAGCTTCACCACCCAGCCCTTTTGTGGCGTCGATGCCGTCACAATGGTCAACCGGGCCGCCGGCCTGCTGGATGGCTCCGCGCCGGGCAACCAGCCGTTTCCCTTCATTCCCCTCTATCCCATCTATCTGGCCGCGCTTAAAATTATTGCGGGCGACTCGCTGCTGCTGCCGGTGGTGGTACAGGCGCTGCTGCAACTGGTCGGACTGGCCGCCCTGTACGCCATTGGGCGGCTGGTTTACTCGCCCGGGGTGGGGATGCTGGCCGCCCTGGGGCTGGCCGGCTACAGCTACTACCTGTACTATTTGCCCTGTTTCGACCAGTCGCTTTTAACCCTGCCTGCGTTGACGCTGTCGATTTATCTGGTGTTGCGGTATCGCCGGCGTCCGCGGTGGGGCTGGCTGCTGGCCGCCGGCCTGACGCTGGCGGCGGCTACCCTCAGCCGGCCCACCACGCTGCTGCTCTATCCGGTCATTCTGCTCTGGCTTCATCTGGCCCGGCCAACAAACGGGCCGAGTGGCTGGACGCGGGCCATATTCCGGCCTCAACATTTGCGCCGGTGGCTGGCAGAGGCGCTGCTGCTGGTTGTCCCCTTTATCATCGCGGTGGCGCCCATTACCGGCCACAATTACCGGAGCAGCGGGCGCTTCATTCTCATCTCCGACAATTTTGGGGTTAACCTGTTTACCGGCAACAACCCCGATGCAACCGGGCTGGATACGCTGGCCCACGTGCAGGGCCAACCCGGCGAGTTGCGCTTCCGCGAGATGGTCAAGCGCGAAGAGCGCGGCGAAACCACCCTCACCCGCGAGGCGCTGCGCTACATCCTCAGCCAGCCGGGCGATTGGCTGGCGTTGACCGCTGCCAAAAGCTGGCTGCTCTTTGGCCAGGCCGACGAGCCGCTGGTTTCACCTTATTTCCCCCTGCTGGTGCGCCAATCGCGCCTGCTAAGTGCGCTGCCTGTAGAATGGCAGGCAGCTATTGTTGTGGCCCTGCTGGGGTTGCTGCTGGTCAGGGCGCGAAACTGGCAGCAAGAGATTTTTTTGTGGCTGGTCTACGGCGCGTTCAGCGCGGCCACCCTTCTGTTTTTTGTGCAGCTTCGGTTCCGGCTGCCGCTGGCGCCCTTTGTGATGCTGCTGGCGGCCACCCTGCCGGCTTCGGCCCCGGCCTGGCGGCGCGAGTCGCCCCCCAAATTTTGGGCCACGCTGCTCATTTTGCTGGCGCTGTTGCCGCTGCTTCCCGGCCTGTGGCTTTTTATTGCCTTGTTTGTGGGGTTGGGCCTGTGGCTCGATAACCGGCCCGGCGGACAATCCAAAATAATCATAACCCTGGCCGTGGGCCTCTATTTGCTGGCCGCCGGCTGGTGGGTCAAGGCCGACGTGCTGGCCTCAACCGTGTCTCAAGAGATTGACCACTACCTTGGTCCGCCGCTGGCCGGTTCGGGCATATTGGGCCAGAGCTTTCAAATGGATTGCGACGGGCTGAATCGAATTGAGGTAACGCTGGGCCTGCTGACCGACCGGCACGACCGGCCGGTAACGTTTTATCTGGCTGCTGACTCCTCGGCGCAGGAGGTAATATATTCGGAAACTTTCGATGCCGCCACCGTGTCGGATTATCAGCGCAAGGTTTTTACTTTTCCCCCCATTGCCGATTCTGCCGGGCGCAGCTTTTTCTTTTTTATCAACTCGCCCACCTCAACGCCGGATAATGCCATTACCGCCCGCGGCTACACCGATACGCCGGTTGACCGCTACCCGGCGGGCAACGCCTTTGCCGGGCAGCCGGGCGCGCTGCAAACCTTTCAGGCCGATTTCGCTTTTGCCGCTTACTGCGACATGTCAAGATGGGAAAAGTTGCAAGCCGTGTTGCGTTGGCTACTGTAAAAAATTATTTTGCGCCAGCCAGCCGGCCACAAGCTCGGCGGCCAGGCGGTTGCCCTCGGCTGTCCAGTGGCCTTCGCCGTGGATGTAGAGCGGGGCCGGGTTGGCTTTCAGGTGCTCAATCATCGGCCCGGTCAAATCAAGAAAGGGGATATTCCGGCCTTGCAGAAATTCGGCCAGTTGGCGATTGGGCAGGTCGGCCTGCGCCTGGGCCAGAATCGGATTATCCTTGAGCACGGTTTCCTGTTCTGCCGGGGAGAGCGCGCCCAGCCGCACAATAATTTCCGGGCTGATGAGAATGACGCCCAGGCGCGCGCCGTCGGCTGCAACTTCTTGCTGAAGCTGGGCCAGGGTGGCCAGCGTAACCTGCTTGGCCTGCTCCAGTTCAACCTCGGTGGTGGGAAAGTAGAGCGCAGAAAAGGCCGAGGGAAAATGGCGGCCAAATTCCCGGCGCGGAAAGTTGGCGACAAGCAGCGGCTCCAACTGCTGGTACAGCCGCGAGCGCCGGTACAGCCGGCCCAGGCCATCAATGGCGACTCGCCGGAGCGGGTTGCAATTATTTTCCAGCCCGCTCAGTCCGGGCGCGTAGGCGAGCGGGTTGGGGTTGAATTGGCCGCCACACATTGCAAAGTAGGGGGCGTAGCAGTTGAAGCCCCGCGCCGTAATTACATTGCCGGGCAGGTTGTCTGAAAAATCATTGCCAATGTAAAAGGCCAGCAGCACCAGTTCCGGCTCAAACTGCCGGCCCTGCTCGCGGTAGTAGAGGAGCTGCTGGTTGGTGCCCCAGTTGATGACCCCGCTGCTCAACACCTCGAACCGGGGGCCGGTGGTTTGCGCGTTGAGATGATTCTCCAGAATCTGGTGGCTGGTTTGTGACTCGCTGACCTGCACCGCCTGAACAAACGAGTCGCCCAGCAGCAAAATGCGGCGGGTGTTGGGCGGCTTGGGCAACGGGTGTTCCGTATCGTGCATGCCCAGCGAGTTGAGGGTCAACTTCTGTTGAAAGTTGGGGTCTTCGAGCAGACCGTGGTAGTTGGGCGCGCCGCTCCAGCCCAGGGTTGGGTGGCAGGCAAAAAACTGCCCGGCGCCGGGGTCGTAGGGAGGCGGCAGCAGGCGCGCGCCAAGCTCTAATATGAATAAAGCGGCGCAAATGCTGACCAGCGCCAGCAGCAGGCCGGCAAAAAGTTGTTTCGGGTTTCCCCCTGGCGGGGACAGGCGGGTTTTGGGTTTTGAGTTTTGAGTTATTATCTTTGTTCCTTTGGATCAATTGTGTTTCAAAATTGTCAGTCAGCCGCGACCACTTCCACATCGGCCAGCCACAGAAAATCGTCGCCAATTTTGCCGGCGCCGGCGGTAATTTGAAGCCGTTCCAGGGTGTCGGCCTGATATAAGCCGATGATTAACGGGTAGCGGCCCGGCGGCATATCGGGCGGGATGCGCAGCCGAAATTGCCCCAGGCCGCGCTGTCCGGCCCGCCAAATAGATGTCGGCAGGCGGCAGGCCGGGGTGTCATCTTGCTGGCTCCACAGCGTTGCGCCATCGGTCAGGTGCGCAAAAGCGCGGTAATTCTGGCCGGGGTTGTCGAGGGCCAGCCAGTAGAGGTTCACCCGCAGCGTGTCGCCGGGGGCCACGGCGGGCGTGGGCAGGTCGAAACCCACAAATTGGATGGCCGGGCCAAATTGGGTGTTGACCGGCTGAGTTGGTTCATTTTGTTGGGCGAAACGTCGGGGCGTGGCCTGTTGGTCAAATTGATAGGCCAGATTTTCCAGGGTGTAGGGTTCCGTGGTTTCGGGAGACTCGTTGCCGGCGGAGCCGGCGGAATAAATTTGCAGGCGCACCTCGCCTTCGCGCGCTATCTGGCCGGTGAGATGATAGGCGCTGATTGGAGCCGTCTCCAGTCCTTGCAGGCGCACAAAAAATTGAGCCGGGGTATCGTAGCAGGAGCGAGCCTGGCCGTAGTTGTACCAGATGGGGATGACGAAATCCTCGTTGACGCTGCGGAAATCGCCGGGGAAGTGCCCCCTGGTTCGCAGCGCGCCGATGGCTTTCCAGCCTTCTCGCTTCGGATAGCCAAAGTATTCTCTGGGGGTTGGGATATCGTTGTAAATCGACTCCCAGATTGAGCCGTCCCACTGCGCCCGCAGCCGGGCAAAGGTTGACTCGGTGGGCAGAAAGAGGGCGGCTTCGTAGGCGATAATCAGACCGGCCAGGAGTAATCCTGCAATTATGGGCAGAGGAGCGGAGGAGCAGGGGAGCAGGGGGGATTTATTTGCAATGCGCCCATGCGCCCATGCACCCATTCGTTTATTCAACATCGACCATCCGGCCCCGGCCAGCAGGAGCGCGCCGGGGTACATAATATAGAGATGGGTGCGGGGATCATCTACCAGAAAACCGTAGCCGATAAAGCCCCCAGCGAACATGAGCCAGGCGGCGCGGGCCGGGGCGTCGGCCTGCCAAAAACTGAGGCCGACGAGCAGCAGCCAGGGCAGCAAGGCCAGGTTGAGTGGGCCAACTCGCCACAGGTCTGGCAGCCAGAGGGTGGTGAGGGAGAGAAGGAGTAGTGCGTAGTGCGTAGTGCGTAGTGCGTGTTTGTTATCTGCTACTTTGCTACCCTGCGACCTGCGACCTGTTACCTTGCTACTTGCCACCTGCCACCTGCTACCCTGCAACAACACAAAGCTGAATATTCCCAGCGCCAGCAGCGGCAGGTAAAAATGAGAGCTGTAATCCCGGTCAAGGCGGCGCAGCAGGTCGAGATTGTTATAGAGCAGGCCGGGCTTGACTCGCGTCTCGGCGAGATATGTGGCGGTGTTTTGAAATTCGGGGTCGAAGACGAATGGAATGTAAAATGAAGCAAGGAGTCCGACAAACAGCGTTAGAGCAAGAATAATAGCGGCTATTTTTGAGTTTAGCAGGTAGGGGTGCGGGGGTGAAGAATTTTCCCTCTTGCCCTCCTGCCCCTCTGCGCCTCTGCTCAACACGAGCCAGGTAAGATAGGCCGCCGCCGGTAGCAGCAGCAAGGCGTCGAAGTGGGCCAGCAGGCCGGCGGCCAGTAGAACAACGCCGGCAATGTAAAAGCGCATCCGGCCCAACTGCCAGGCCAGATACAGGCAATAGAGCGCCAGCGGTACCAGAAAGAATATCAGGGCCTGATACTGCACCATCCGGCCAAAGGCAATGGCGTAGCCGTTGATAGCCCACAATCCGGCGGCGATGGCTCCGGGCCACAGGCCAAACCAGCGCCGCCCGATGAAAAATAATGTGACCACGCTCAGAATACTGTTCAGCGCAAACGGAAAACGGGCCAGCGCCTCGGTGAGGCGGTTGGTCAACAGCCAGAATGAGACGGGCAACAACATTTGAGCCGGCCCTTTGCGGTGTAAAAATAAGGCGTAATCTTCGCCCTGAAACAGGCGCGTACCCAGCAGCAGCGCCTCGGCTTCGTCTTCGTGAAATTCGGCGTAACCCAGCCGGGGCAGGCGCAGCGCGGCGGCCAGCAGGATGAGCAGGAGAAGGGTGAGGAGAAATTGGTAATTAGTAAATAGTAATGGATTGTGTTTTAGGGGATGTTGATTGGTGGATTGACGTTGCTGATAGTTTTGATACCATACCACGCCCAGCCCAACCAGGGTGATACTATTGGTAATGACAAGCAATTTTGCCTCGCTGATGGGGCCGGGCAGGTAAGCGGCCAGCATCGCCCCAAATACAGTCAGCGCCAACGAGAGGCCAATCGCCAGCACAAGCCGCTCGGCCAGATTGAGCAGTGGGTTGAAGAAAGCCTCTACCCAAATCCAGCCGGGCAGAAACAGCAGCAACGTGAGCGCTGCGGCGTATCGAGTCGGCGGGCCGGATGTGGCTATTATCAGGCTATCGGCGGCAATCAGCAACACCAGCGGCCACAGATAGGGCTGTTTGAAAATGGTCCATGTAACCATAATGATGTTTGCAATCAAATCAAAGGCGGAATGCGTAGCGGTACCGGCTGTTGCGTTGAAGCGGCCAGATTTGAAATACACGTTCCAGCCGTGTTTGACACTCATAAACGAAGTGCTTAATATACCGGGATTGTGCCGAATGACAAATCATCAAGAGAAATCAAATAAGCGCGTGTCTTGCCAGCATACCACCTTCAAGAGATTATTGGCAAACAATTTGGCTTTTCAATGACTCGCCATTTACACCCTTTGATGGACAAACCGGGCCAACCCCTCCGTAATCTGCTGGTTGTTCTGTTACTGGTTGCCTTTGCGCTGCGAGTCTACAATTTGGACAAGGCGCCCCCCGGCCTGTTTACTGATGAGGCCGCTCGCGGGTATGATGCCTTTTCGATTGCCCACACCGGGGCCGATATGTTTGGCGACTATCTGCCCCTGTTTGCCCGCGGCTTTGACGACTACACGCCGGCGCTCTACACTTATTTGACCGTGCCGTTTGTCTGGCTGCTGGATTTATCGCGGTTCAGCACCCGCCTGGCTTCGGTTTGGATTGGGGTGCTGACGGTGGCCGTGGCTTACCAGGCCATCCGGCGGGTATTTGGCCTCAAAGCGGGATTGGCCGGGGCGGCGCTGATTGGCGTGTCGCCCTGGTATGTGCTGCTCAGTCGCATTGGCGCCGAGTGGAATCTGCTGGCGCTGGGGCCAATGCTCACCATTGCGCTGGCCTGCCGGGGGTTGACTCGCCCGCGCTGGCTGGCGGCCGCCGGGCTGGCCGGCGGAGTCAGCCTGTATGGTTACGCGCCGGTCAAGGCCTTTTTGCCGCTGCTGCTGCTCGGATTTGTTGTTTTTTACTGGCCGGAACTGCGCCGCCAAAAGCAAGCGGCAATGGTGGCCGCGCTGTTGTTGCTTCTGCCGGCGTTGCCGGTTTATCTTTTTTCATTTACGCCACAGGGGTTGACCCGCTTTCAGGAGGTCGCTTCTATTTATAATCTGGACAGTGGGGTAGCCGTCGCGCTGTTTATAAAAAATTACCTGGCCTATTTCAGCCCCAACTTTTTATTTATTACCGACCCCTCACAGCCCAACGTGTTTTTTATTCAACGGCTCAAACAGGTAGGGCTGCTGTACTGGTTTGAGTTACCGTTGATAGTGCTGGGGCTGGTCAATTTGTTCAGGCGTGGCGGGCGCAACCGCTATTTCTGGCTCTACTGGCTGCTGATTGCGCCGCTGGGCATCAATTTGCATATTCACAGCCCCAAGCCAGCCCTGTGGCTAACCTCCACACCCACCCTGCATGGCTTGGCCGGGGCCGGCCTGTCGCTGTTGCTGACATTTTGGGAGCGAGGGTGGGGACAGCCTGACCGCTTCAAACTAAAACTACAACGCGGTCTGCTAACCGTAGCCGCTGTAGGATTGGCGGTGTTGGCTGCGGTTAATATCAGCGCAATGGTTGATGACTTGTTCACCGAGTTTCCCGTTTACTCCGCGCCCGTGGCCGATTGGGGCTATGGCACAGAGCAGGGTATTAAAGACCTGGTCAATTTGCAGCCTGCCTTTGATGATGCTAACCTTGATACCTTTGGCGCAATTTCGGGGATTTACCTGGCCTTTTTCAGCCGGTACCCCCCCCGGCAGCGGCAAATTGAAGTGGCAACCCGGGGAGAAAACGCCTGGCAGCGGGTCGGCCCAATAACAATTGGCGCTATTGAAACGCGCAGCCTGGCCCCCGGCTGTCACCTGACCCTGACCCGGATAGAAAAACTGGCGCGCATCTCTGCGCCGGGCGTAACGCTGGCAACCTACCCGTTGCCCAATGGCCAGCCGGGACCGCTGGTTTTGGGGGCCATCGCCTCGCCGCAGGCGGCCTGGCAGCCGGTTGAGGCCGTTTTTGGCGAGCGGATTTTGCTGCATAGTTATGCTCTGGCCTCACCCAAAATTAAGCCGGGGCGGGCCATTTGCCTGTTGTTGAAGTGGCAATCGGCGGGGCAGTTGCCGGCTGACTATACCGTGTTTACCCACCTGCTGGGGCCAGACAAGCCGTCAACCGGCGGCCCTTTGTGGGCGCAGCATGATGGCCCGCCGGCGGATGGCCGCCGGCCTACTTCCGGCTGGCAGCCGGGCGAGCTTGTGGCGGATATGCACGTTCTGCTAATTCCCGATGACGCGCCGCCGGGGCGGTATCAGCTCGTTGTTGGCTTGTACAACGCCGCCACCGGGCAGCGTTTGCCGGCGCAAAACGGCGCAGATGCCGTTACGCTCACAAAGTTTGAAATCCGCTAACCCGCTGAAGTACTTTTTTGGAACCGATACCTTGAGACAAAAACAACATTTTGACAGGTGGCGGCAGAGGGGGGTACAGTTATTACTGGCTGTAGCCGGCATTGCCGTTGCGCTGCTGTCGCTTGAACTGGCCGCGCGGCTGCTGCCGCTGCCGGAAAGCCTGTTTACCAATTACGGCGATACCTACGTTTGCTCTCCCACGTTGGGTTGGCTGGGGCGGCCCAACTACCGGGGCGTCATAACCAGAGAAGAGTATTCGCACCCCATTCAATTCAACGCCGCCGGCATGTACGATTCCGACCACTCCCGGCCCAAACCGGAGAACACCTTCCGCATTTTGTGGATGGGCGACTCCTTTGCCCAAACCCTTCAGGTTGACGAGTCGCAAACGGCCCACCAGCAGCTTGAGAATCTGCTCAACCAACGATTGGGCCGCCCGGAGCGAAAATTTGAGGTTATCAGCGCCGGCGTCATCGGCTGGAGCACCGGGCAGGAGTTGCTCTATTACCGGCAGATGGGTCGCCGCTATCAGCCCGATTTGGCGCTGCTGCTCTTTTTTATGGGCAACGATGTGGAAGACAACCTGCCCGGCCACGCGCTCACCATCAACGGCTTTAACTGCTTTGCGCCCTACTTTCCGGTGTGTCAAAATGGCCAGCTCGACTCGCAGCCCTGGTATTATATCCCCGGCGTGGAGCCGGCCTGGGAAGAGTGTCCGGCGGCTAAAAAGTGGCTGACCGGCAGCTTGAGCTGGGTGCAGCAAAACTCGCAGTTGTTTGCCCGCCTGGAGCCGCTGCTGCTCTCGCGGGTAGAGCGCCGAACCTACGGCCAGGAGTTTGGGCTGCCCTTTGCCGCGCTCTATCTGCCCCAGGAAAGCGCCGAGGTGCGTTACGGCTGGCAGGTGGCCGAAGAGCTGCTCTCTCAATTCAACCGGGAGGCGGCGGCAGATGGCGCAGATTTTGGCGTGGCCATTATTGGGCCGGAAGAAGTAGTCTGGCTATCGCAACTAAGCGACACGCAGTTGCAATCTTTCCGCCAATCAGACCCTATTCTGGCCCAGGCCGAAATTGACCGGCCCAACCGGCGATTAAAAAATTTTTTGCAGGGGCAAAGTATTCCGGTAGTTGACCTGCAACAGCCGATGATTGATTATATTGCCGCTACCGGCGCGCAACTCTACCTGCCCATCGACCGCCACTGGACGGCGGAAGGCAATCGCCTGGCCGCCGAGTTGATTTTTGAATGGCTGGTGGAGAATGAATTGGTAAATGGTAATTAGTATTTTATCAGTTGAATTCTTGTTTTTTGAGCAAGAAAATTTGTTACGCAGAGATTCACTGAGAAAACACGGAGACGCGCAGAGAAAAAAAATAAAATCTCTGTGTATCTCGGTGAAATCTCGGCGCATCTCTGTGTTCCTGTTTGGTTGCGGCTTGTCCGCGTTAGGAAATAGGGAAGTTATTTAATCCACGGCCCTAATCACCAAATTTCGGAGCGATGAATGTCCGTTATCGTTATCATGCCGGCCTACAATGCAGCCAAAACCCTTGAGGTAACTTACGCCAGTATTCCGATGGACGTGGTCGATAAAATCATTTTAACCGATGACGTGAGCAAAGATGAAACCGTAGAGATTGCCCGCAAGCTGGGCCTCAAAACCATTGTGCATGTGCAAAATCGGGGCTATGGCGGCAATCAAAAAACCAGCTACCTGGAGGCGCTCAAAGAAGGGGCCGAGATTGTGGTGATGCTGCATCCCGACAACCAGTACGATGCCACCCGTATTCCGGCGCTGATTGAGCCGATTCAGCGCGGCCAGTGCGATATGATGATTGGCTCTCGCTTTTTGGGGCAGGGCACGCTAGAGGGGGGGATGCCGCTGTACAAATTTATTGGCAACCGCTTTTTAACCTGGGTAGAAAATTTGGTGCTGCGCCAAAATTTAAGCGAGTATCACTCTGGCTTTAGGGCCTACAGCCGCAAATTTTTAACCACCATTCCTTTTGTGCTCAATTCTGATGATTTTGTATTTGATAGCGAGGTGCTGGCTCAGGCCACGGCTTTTCAATTTAAAGTGGGTGAAATTGCCATGCCCACGCGCTATTTTGCCGAAGCCTCGTCGATTGGGTTCAGGCGCAGCGTGGTCTACGGGCTGGCCACGTTGCGGACAATGGGGCGTTTTTTGCTGTTTCGGCTGGGGGTGTCAAAAAACCCGCAATTTACAAAAACGCTCAAAGGGACTATCAGCCGCTATCACTGGGCCGAAATTGAGCAGGCGGAGAAAAAATGAGATTGGAGAATTTGGAGATGGGCGACGGGCACTTGATTTTTAGCCCCTAGCTTCAGTTAAAATAAAATGACCAAACACATTGTTTACCTGGCTTTGGGGGCCAACCTGGGCCGCCGCCGAGCTAATCTGAAACAGGCATTACGCCTGCTGCCGCCACAGGTTGAAGTGATGGCTGTTTCCCGGCTTTACGAAACCGCGCCGGCCTATGTGCTCGACCAACCCGTTTTTTTTAATATTGCCCTCAAGGGGCACACAGAGCTGCAACCAAAGGCGCTGCTAACCTATTTGAAACAGCTTGAGGAGCAGATTGGCCGGGCAAAGACAATTCGTTTTGGCCCGCGCGAGATTGATATCGACATAATTTTTTACAACAGGCTGGTGTTGAATAAGCCCAACCTGCAAATTCCCCACCCGCGCATGGCCGAGCGCGGCTTTGTGCTACGCCCCCTGGCCGATATTGCCCCAGATTTTGTGCACCCTGTACTCAAGCAAACCATAACCGGGCTGGTCGCCAATCTGCCGCCGGAAGATGGTGTTTTAACTGTGACAGATTGGTTGCCGTGAGATTGAACTTTTACTGAGTTGTTCAAAGATGTTTTAGCACGCCTGAGTCAAATCCGGGCCTGGTTGTTAAGAATAGTTAGCGACGTTTTTATTTTATAATCTTGGGGATTTTTCGGCTTCATCCAGGATTGCCGCAATTGAGTTTTCTAAAGTAATTTCGTTTCTAATCAAATCTAGCATATTCTGTGATATAATCTGCCATTCATTTTTGCTTTCTATATAATGGGTAATGGTCTCCGGCATTTCTGCAATGGAGCACTCTAACAAGTGTTTGCCGGGTACGAAAGGGTACTTGTTGACTCCTGGTTCGGTAATAATTACCGCACCATTGGCCGCTGCTATAAAAAATCTTATGCTCAACTCGTCGGTAGGCCCGGAGAAAAACACATTCAAAACAAACCATGCCCTGTTGAGTATTTCTGTGCGTTTTTTGCCAAAAATAAACCCGTTTTTTCCCCCGTCGTAAATATGCATACTGTGACCCCGCATTTCCAATTGTTCTTTCAGCCAGTATAAGGCTTTAGCTCGGCGTTTTGTGCGTATTTTGCCCATCCATACTGCCGCAATATCACGCTCTAAATTTAAGATAGAACCGTAACTCGAGTGATAACCTCTGGGTACAACAATTGACGGAATATCGTACCGGTGCAGATAATCAGCGTAAAATGTAGAAGAAAGGGCTAAAACATCAAGTAAATTTTGGTGATGAAGCCAGAGAATATCCCCCAAAAATCCCAGACGTTTTCCTTTACCGTCTAAGGCGTTAGGGGCGACAATTTCAATAGTTTTACCTATCAAACCGATTTCTTTATAAACGCGGTGAAGTTCAGAGAAAACTCTAAACAAAAATTTGTTGACCCGTTCTGGTTGGGGAAAACTCAAACTCTGCTGAAACCAATATGCCAGAAGCGGCCGTTCAGAATTGGGGCGCTCTACAAGCTGGCGAACCAATGGCAACAAGGTACCGTATGGCCCCTGAACCAATATTATGTTAGTGCCTGGAGGGATAGCTTTATCAAAGCCAAAGAACTGATGTTGGTACCCAAGTTGCTGAATTGCCTCAGCCTGAGCTACATGAAGTCCCCCAGGTTTCTGCTCCCAAACCAAACTAGATACAATAGTCTTTTTTTTAACTCGCATTTAACAACCCTTTTTCATATAGAGATTTTTACGGTTAACAAGTCATGAAAATTGTGGGTTAAAGGTATACATTACTAAACTTGCCTGTTGGTTTTGTTGCTTCCTGTGTATTTTTGTGGCTAGTTATTGATGGTTTTGCCGCGCACAATGGCATCGGTCATTTTGGCAACACGGGCCATTTCTTTTACCTGATGGACGCGCACAATATCCGCGCCCCGGTCGATGCCAATAGCAACCGTGGCGGCGGTGCCCTCTACCCGATCGTCGGGCGGCAGGTCCAGCGTGTAGCCAATAAATGATTTGTTGGATGTCCCCAGCAAAATGGGATACCCCAACTTTTTGAAATGGTCCAACCGGTTGAGCAGCCTTAGATTTTGCTGAATAGTTTTGCCAAAGCCAATGCCGGGGTCGATGATGATATGGCCGGCGGGGATACCGGCCTGCCGGGCCAGGCTGATGCTTTCTTCCAACTCGCGGGTAATATCGCCCAGCAGGTCATCATATTCGGTTCCAACATAGTGACCCCCCAGGCGAGCTTCCTGCACGGCGTTGCGCGGGCGGCTGCGATTGTGCATAACAATAACCGGCACACCGCGCCGGGCGCACAGTCCGGCCAGTTGCGGGTCCATACGCAGGCCCCACACGTCGTTAACCAGATGAGCGCCGTTGTCCAAAGCGGCTTCGGCCACGCCGGCTTTGTAGGTGTCAACCGATATCGGCACGTTGACCCGCTGAGCCAACGCCCGGATAACCGGAACCACCCGCCGCAACTCCTCTTCGGCGTCTACCGGCTCTGCGCCGGGGCGGGTGCTCTCGCCGCCCACGTCTAAAAGGTGCGCCCCTTCCTGAACAAAACGAATACCCTGTTCAACGGCGCGTTGCAGCCACAAATCATTTTGCAGCAGGCCGTCGCCAGAAAAACTATCGGGCGTGGCGTTAATAATGCCCATAACATATGTTTGGCTCCCCCACTCAAAAGCAGAGGGGCCAATCTTGAGCGATTTCATAGGTCTCCTGTGAAAATAGCGCCGCAGGCCGGGGGGCTTGCCTGTGCCCGCCTTTTGGGTAGGGGGTGTCCCCCCTACTTTTTTCATCACCCGGTGCGGCAGCGCCGCTGCGGTCAGTCTGCCTTGAAAATAAAATTG
Organism: uncultured Caldilineaceae bacterium; assembly: GCA_964486935.1. Classification (GTDB taxonomy): domain Bacteria; phylum Chloroflexota; class Anaerolineae; order 4572-78; family J111; genus CAZAPG01. The sequence goes on from CAZAPG010000008.1 coordinate 104,355, forward strand.
GCGGAGTGCCAAAGTACTCTTTGACACTTCGGGTTCTCATTGCTTGTTGTCGCCCCGTTGGGATTGTTCAACTTCTCTGGCACTAAATTTATTTGTTGGTGGCCGAGAGCGGCAAAAAGATTTGGTACAAAAACTGGTACGAAACCACCGAGTCGATATATTTTTCTTCGGCGCCGTCCCAGCCGCCCATGGCGTAAATTTGGGTGTCGATAATTGCTAACCCCAAATTGCGCCACCGGCTGTTGAATGGGGTTTCAAAACTCTCCCAGGTATCTGTTTGGGGGTTGTATTTTTCGCTGGTGTTGAGCGGATGCTCCCAGCCGCCGCCAATGGCGTACAAGTTGTTGTGGCTACTGACCAGCCCCAGCCCGCCTCGTTTCTCATTCAGGGGAGATTTTTCCTGCCAATGGCCGGTTGCGGGGTCAAAGGCGTAAGTTTGGGCAAACTCTTGTTGACCATCATAACCGCCCACCACATAAATAGCCTCATTGAGCGCGGCTGCGCCCATATAACCCATTGGCCGGGGCAGTTTGGCGGCTGATTTCTGCCAGCCGTTGGCGGCGGGTGAAAAAACAAAGATAGTATCCTCAAAAGTTTGGCCGTTCCAGCCGCCAAACAGGTACAGTTTGTTATTAAAAACTGCCAGGCCGTAGCCGCAGCGGGGAGCAGGCATCGCCGGTCCCTGGCTCCAGGTGTCGCTTTGGGGGTCGTAAATCCCCATCAAATCAACCGCTTTACCCTCGTTGGTGCAGCCGCCGGGCACATAAATTTTATCGTTAAGAACGGCTCCGGCAATGTTGGCGGTAGCCTCAAGGGTGGTGGCCCCTTCGCGCCAGCTATTGGTTGCCGGGTCAAAAATTTCTACAGAGCGGGTGGCTTTGTTGTTGGCTCGCACCCCGCCGATGGCAAAAATTTGCCCGTTGTAAGTTACCAGAGCCAGGCCGGCCCGGCCGGTGGGCATAGGGGTGTGGGTTGTCCAGGAGTTGGCATTGCTGCCGGACTGCGCCGGCGGAGGCGGTTGGGTGGGTTGGGCATAAATGACCGGCAGCACCGGCGCGGCTTTTCGGCTTTCTTTAGGGATAAACGGAACCACGGCGACGGCCAGAGCCAGCAAAGCCGCCAGCAGTAAATAGAAATGCTGCCAGGGAGTCAAAACCAGGGCTGCATTGGGGTTAACTAAAAACGATTTGGTCAGCGGTATGGCAGCCTCATCATTTTCGGCCAGCTCGGCGTCAGCCTCAACCGTTACCAACCCCTCTTGAATGGCCTTGAGGGTGGCTTCGGTGCGAGATTGCACATTGAGCTTTTCAAAAATATTGCGCATATGCACCTTGACGGTGTTAACGCTAATGACCAGCTTGCGCGCAATCTCCTGGTTGCTGGCGCCGGTAACAACCATTTCCAGCACTTGCAACTCTCGTTTGCTCAATTCAATGGTAGTTTGACCGTTTGGCACAAAAAAACCTCAATCTAAGCCGGGGTTTGATAAGATTATGGCATGGTTTTAGAGGCAAGGCAAGGGGAAATTTGGATTAGAGGCCAAAACAGGGCGGCAATTCTAACCAGTTTTTTAATAGAATTTGACGAATTAACCCACCTGCGATACAATTCACCTTTGGTTTTTGCCTATAGTGTAATGGTATTACGATATCCCTTCGATGGTTGGCTAATCGAAGGGTTAAATTTTGTTTTGACACATCGAACATGTTTGAAACCCTGCAAGATAAACTTCAAGGCGTATTTGACCAGCTAACCCGGCGCGGGCGTCTCTCCGAGGCTGATGTTGACAAAGCCCTGCGAGAGGTGCGTTTGGCCCTGCTAGAAGCCGATGTTAATTTCAAAGTCGTCAAAGATTTTATTGGCCGCGTCCGCGAGCGGGCGGTTGGCGTGGAAGTGAGCAAAACCATTACGCCCGGCCAGCAGGTTATTAAAATTGTTCACGAAGAACTGCTGACCACCCTGGGCGATTCGGCCCCGCTGGATTTGGGCGGCGGGTCGCCCCACGTTATTATGATGGTTGGCTTGCAAGGTTCCGGTAAAACCACCACGGCGGCCAAACTGGCCCTGCACCTTAGAAAATCAAAACACAGCCCGCTGCTGGTTGCCGCCGACACGCGCCGCCCGGCGGCGATTGAGCAGCTAAAAGTTTTGGGCCGCCAACTGGATATTCCGGTTCATACCGAAGACCCCTCGACGCCGCCGCCCAAAATTTGCGCCAATGCCATTAAAGCTGCCAGAACCGGGGCGCACAACATTGTCATTCTGGATACCGCGGGCCGGCTGCAAATTGATGAAGCCCTCATGGACGAGTTGAGCCAGATTAAGGCGCAAACCAACCCGCAGGAAGTGCTGCTGGTGGTTGATGCGATGACCGGCCAGGAAGCGGTGCGGGTAGCCGAAGGTTTTCATAGCCGGGTTGACCTGACCGGCCTGATTTTAACCAAAATCGACGGCGACGCTCGCGGCGGCGCGGCCATTTCCATCCGGTCGGTGACGGGCGTGCCCATAAAATTTTTGGGCACGGGCGAAAAATCCAGCGATATGGAAGTTTTTCACCCCGACCGCCTGGCCTCGCGCATTTTGGGCATGGGCGATGTGCTCTCGCTGATTGAGCGGGCTGAAGAGGTACTGGACGAAGAAGTTGCCGAACGCGGGGCCAAAAAACTGCTGGAAGGCAACTTTAACCTGGAAGATTTTTTAGAGCAGCTTCAGCAAATTAAAAAAATGGGGCCGCTCAATAAAATCCTGGAGATGATTCCGGGCATGGGCGAGGTGACGCGGGCCATTCCCCAAGAGGATATGGAACGCCAGCTAAAACGCACGCAAGCCATTATCAATTCTATGACTACGCAGGAGCGGCGTCAGCCCAGAGTGCTGAACGGCAGCCGCAAAAAGCGGGTTGCCCGGGGTAGCGGCACCACCGTTCAAGAAGTCAACCAGCTGCTCTCTCAATTCAGGCAAATGCAAAAAATGATGAAGCAGATTCGCAATCCGCGCGCCCGCCAAAACATAATGAATATGTTTGGCGGCTTCAGGTAGTTGATTACCCCATTTAATTGATGGGTTGTTTAGGGTGCGTCCCAAAATTTGGGAAAGCGCAGGGGGCGCGGGGGTATCCCCCTACCCAAAGGGCACAAGCGAATCCCCCCAACCGAGGGTGTCCCGATTTCCTGAAATCTGGGACGCACCCGTTGTTTAATAAATCATATACAAATTATAGATACTGTGCTATAATTTAATATTAAGTAAGCGAGGACAAGATACATCTATGGTTAAAATTCGATTACGCCGCACCGGGGCTAAGAAAAAACCACATTATCGGTTAGTAGTGGCCGACATCCGCGCACCGCGAGATGGCCGCTTTATAGAAATTGTGGGGCATTACAACCCCAGAACCGAACCGTCCACTGTAAAAGTGTATGAAGACCGCGTGTTGTACTGGTTGTCGGTGGGGGCGCAACCAACTGATCCGGTTAAAAGGCTACTTGAAAATTTGGGAACGCTTGACCGATTTGCCCGCCTGAAACAGGGCGCAGATTTGGACCAGCTTGTGGCCGAGGCCGAAGCGGCGCACAAGGCCGGCAATGGCGAGCAGCCCAAAGCCCAGGCCGGGCAATCTCAGGCGAAACCGGCCAAAACTAAAGCCGCAGCCAAAGCAGAAGCAGCCGAACCTGAAACATCTGCCGATACGGAAGACGTACCGGAAGAATCAGCAGAAACCTCCTCTGAAGACGATAACAACTAAATATATCTTTGAGAGCGGAATTCTTTAGCAGTGGGTCGCCAAGTAAAGTTAGGTTTAACTATACCTCAACCCCTAATCCAAATCGCATACACTAATAAGGAGGTGCCCAAACATGTCTTCTTCAATGAAAGAACTAGTCGAGTATATGGCCAAAGCCGTTGTCAATGATCCAGACTCCGTTATCGTTCGAGAGATTGAGGGCTCCAGCGCAACTATTTTTGAACTTAGCGTAACCCCCGAAGATATGGGCCGGGTGATTGGTAAGCAAGGGCGCGTTGCCAACGCCATGCGTACCCTGTTGCGAGTCGCCGCTGTTAAAGAAGGAAAGCGCGTTACTTTGGAGATTGTGTAGATGCCCGGGCCGTCAGGTCCAACTCCGCCTGGCGACAAAGGAGACTCCGCGCAAGACTCAGAAGTGTCTCAGCCCGAACTCCGTTATTTAGCCATCGGACAGGTGGCTCGCGCTCACGGTGTGCGGGGAGAAATCTCGGTGGCGGTGTTGACCGATTTTCCCGAACGGTTTGCCGAAACCGGCTGGGTGTATCTGGGTAACGAGTTTGAGGCCACTGCCTATCGCCTGGAAAAACATCGCTGGCACAAAAAAAATGTTCTTTTAACCCTGGCCGGCATAACTGATAGAACCCAGGCCGAGCAACTCAGAGGGCAGTTTGTTCAGATTCCCATCGAAGACGCTACCCCCTTACCAGAGGGCAGTTACTACTTGTTTGAGTTGATTGGCTTGCAGGTGGTAGCAACTACAGGCGAACACCTGGGCATTGTTGCAACTATCATAGAAACCGGAGCCAATGACGTATTTTTAGTTAAAAATGATGATAATCAAGAACTCTTGCTGCCGGTTATCCCCGACGTTCTGAAGTCTGTAGATTTGGAACAGGGCCAGATAACCGTAAATTTAATCGAGGGGCTGATTTGACAGCAGCCCCACATTCAGTATAGTCTTTACCACGTAAACGCCTGCGGGCGTTTTTTCATGTCTTGACAACTGCCTAACGCTCGTGGTATGCTACGCCACAGTATCAAATGGGTAGCGCTCATGATAGCCTTTGAAATTTTCAAAGGCTTTTTAATTTTTCAACGCCGCTGTTGAAAGGGTGCGTCTCAAAATTTGGGAAAGCGCGCGGGGGCGCGGGGCTATCCCCCCCAAATCCCCCCAGCCGAAGGTGTCCCAATTTCCTAAAATCCGGGACGCGTCCCTGTTGGTTGAAAGTGGGGAGTAGTGTTAGATAGCAAGCTGCAATTTTGGGTGGGCTTTAGTAAGGCGCCCGGCATTGGGCCGGCCAGATTGCGCGCCCTGCTAGATTACTATGGCGACATTCAGGCAGCCTGGCAGGCCAACCCCGGCGAATTGCGCGCCATCGGTTTGGATAAACGCTCGGTTGAAAATTTAGTCAAGGTCAGGCAGGCGCTCAACCTTGACGCCGAAATGGAAAAACTTGAAAAACTAAATATCACCGTTCTAACCTGGGATAGCCAGGCTTACCCCCAGCTACTCAAAAAAATTCCCGACCCGCCGCCGGTGCTGTATATTCGGGGCAGCCTCATGCCGCCCGATGAGTGGGCCTTGGCCGTAGTGGGGACGCGCCGGGCCACCACCTATGGTAAGGAATGTACCCGCGCGCTCGTCAGCGGGTTGGTTGAAAATGGCATCACCATTATCAGCGGATTGGCTTACGGCATCGACACCCAGGCCCATAAAAGCGCCCTTGAGTCGGGGGGTCGAACTATTGCCGTGTTAGGCTGTGGCGTGGATATCATTTATCCCGCCGAAAACAGAAAGCTGGGCCAGGCCATTATTGAAAACGGCGCGTTGATTTCCGAATATCCATTAGGGACCAACCCCGACAGCGGCAACTTTCCCCGGCGCAATCGCATTATCAGCGGTCTGAGTTTGGGAGTGCTGTTTGTCGAGGGCAGTGTCCAAAGCGGCGCGCGCATCACCACCGATTACGCCCTGGAGCAGGGCCGCGAGGTGATGGCCGTGCCGGGCAGCATTCTGCGTAAAGCCGGCTCTGGCCCCAACTACCTTATCCAAAACGGGGCCAAACTGGTCACCAGCGTCAATGATATTCTGAAGAATTGAACCTGACCATGATTGCCCAGCACACCGAAGCCCGGGCCATCATTCCAGATAACAACACCGAAGCCGTGCTGCTGGGCCAGCTCTCATCAGAGCCGGTTCACGTAGACCAGTTAGGCGAAGCCACCGGCCTGCCCGCCCCCGAAATTGCCAGCACATTGACCATGATGGAGCTAAAAGGAATGGTTCGGCAGGTGGGGGGCATGAATTATATTCTTGCCCGCGAAAGCAGGGTTGAATACAAAATAGATTGAGGACATTTTAATGTTTGCATTAATTTTAGCCGGCGGCGTGGGTACGCGCCTATGGCCGCGCAGCCGGGCCAACATGCCCAAACAACTGTTGCCTTTAATTGGCAATAACACTATGGTGCAGGCCACGGTAGACCGTATCCTGCCCATCATACCTATAGAAAATGTCTTTTTTGCCACCAACGCCGATTACGGCCCCATGATTGCCCGGCAGCTTCCCAAATTGCCGCCCAAAAATATCATCAAAGAACCCAGCGCCAAAAGCACCGCTCCCTGTATTGGGTTGGGGGCCATTCACATGCAGCAGCTTGACCCCCAGGCCGTGATGGCCTCGCTGCACTCCGACCACTTTATTGCCGATGAAGAAGGCTTTCGGCAGGCGCTGCTGGCCGCCGAAGAAGTAGCCCGGCAGGGCTATCTGGTCACGCTGGGCATCAAGCCCGACAGGCCGGAAACCGGCTATGGCTACATCGAGCGCGGCGCAACCCTGGGTGAATTCAACAGCTTTCCGGTGTATCAGGTCAACCAGTTTTTAGAAAAACCGGATCAGCCCACCGCCGAAAGGTTTTTGGCCAGTGGCGCGTATTATTGGAATAGCGGCATCTTCATTTGGCAAATATCAACCTTAATGGATGCCTTTGGTCAACACCTGCCAGATTTTGCCGCCCATCTGAGCCAGATAGGTCAGGCTTTGATGGCCGGCGAACCCATCGAACCAATTTGGGAGCAAATCAAGCCGGTCAGCATAGATGTGGGCATTATGGAGCGGGCCACCAAAGTGGCCGTGGTGCCGGTTGATATCGGCTGGAACGATGTGGGCAGTTGGGCCTCTATCCAAGAGGTCAGCCAGGCCGATGAAAACGGCAATGTTATTGTCGCCAAAAATAACCTGGCGGTTGATACCAAAAACAGCCTGATTGAAGGCGACGCTCGTTTTATTGCGGTAATTGGTTTAGAAAACATCATTGTGGTTGACACCGGCGACGCCTTGCTAGTGTGTCACAAAGATAGCGCCCAGGATGTTAAAAAAGTTGTCAACTGGTTACAAGAAAATAACCGCGTCGACTTGCTGTAGCAACTTTTCCGAAAATTTTTGCCGGCCACCAGCGCCCGACAACTGATGCCCGACTACTTTATTTTCAGAGGAGTGTGGCAGTTCCTGCGCCTTTGGCAGCAGCAAGGAATGAAAAACTACAGTTTTTCACTCCGTCACAACTCCGCTACTATTATTTGCAGAGGAGTATCCCGTAGTTTATGAGTAACGAACTAACCATTGCATACTGCGTAAAATGCAAACAAAAACAAGAAATGAACCAACCGGAAGCGGTTTACACAACTACCGGCACGCCCGGAACCAGCGGCGTGTGCAGCGTGTGCGGCACCAAAATGTTCAAAATGGGCCGCACCCCGGCCCATGACCGCCTGCCCCCGCCCGACCCGGCCACTTTGAAACGCAAAAAGAAAAACAACAAAACCGAACGCAAAGGCAAACTTGTCATCGTCGAATCGCCGGCCAAGGCCCGCACCGTGGGTAAATTTTTAGGCAAAGGTTACACCGTTAAAGCCTCGGTAGGGCACGTGCGCGACCTGCTGCGCTCGCAGCTTTCGGTGGATGTGGAGAATGATTTTGCCCCCAAATATCGGGTGCCCAACGAGAAGCGCCCGGTGGTGAAAGAGCTAAAGAAACTGGCCGCCTCTGCCCAGGAAATCTACCTGGCCACCGACCCCGACCGTGAGGGCGAAGCCATTGCCTGGCACTTAACCGAAGCCGCCGATATGGATGAAGCGCGCACGCAGCGGGTTGTCTTCCATGAAATTACCAAAGATGCCGTGGCCCGCGCCTTTGCCCACCCCCGCCACCTGGATATGAAGCGGATTGAAGCCCAGCAGGCCCGCCGCATTTTAGACCGGCTGGTGGGCTACCAGATTAGCCCGCTGCTGTGGCGCAAAGTGCGCAGCCGTACCAGCGCGGGCCGGGTGCAGAGCGTAGCCCTGCGGCTGGTGGTTGAGCGAGAGCAGGAAATTGAAGACTTTATCCCCGAAGAATACTGGTCGGTTGAGGCCGACTTATCCAAAAAAGGCTCAAAAGCCAAAAAAGACCAGTTTCGGGCCAGACTAACGCGCATTAACGACGAAAAGGCCGATTTGAAAAATCAGGCCGGCACGCAAGCCATTGTCAACGAGCTTGAGAAGTCAACCTATGTTGTTACCGAAGTAAAAAAGAGTGAGCGCCGGCGCAAGCCCGCCGCCCCCTTTACCACCAGCACCTTGCAGCAAGAGGCCTCGCGGCGGCTGGGTTTTGGAGCCAGAAAAACCATGGGCATTGCCCAGCAGTTGTACGAGGGCATCGAATTGAACAGCGACGGCACAGTCGGATTGATAACCTACATGCGCACCGACAGCACCAACGTATCCAAACAGGCCCAGGATGAGGCCCGCAAATTCATTATCGAAAAATACGGTAATGAGATGGCCCCCAACGAACCGCCCGTTTACAAAACCAAAAACAAAACCGCCCAGGAAGCCCACGAAGCCATTCGGCCCACCAGCGTTTGGCGCGAGCCGGACAGAATTAAAAAACGCCTCAGCCGCGACCAGTACCGGCTGTACACGCTCATCTGGCAGCGTTTTGTTGCCAGCCAAATGGCTAACGCCCTGTACGATACCATTTCGGTGGCGATTGGGGCGGGCGTATCAATCCCCGCCGCCGGCGACGACGACTGGCCCTACCGTTTGCAGGCCAGCGGCTCTCGCCTGCGCTTTAAGGGCTTTTTGACCGTTTACGAAGAGTCGCAAGACGAGGACGCCACACCCGATGCCAGCGAAGGCGTAATTTTGCCGGAATTAAGCGAGGGCGAATCGGTTCGGCTGGTCAAACTGCTGCCGGAGCAACATTTTACCCAGCCGCCGCCTCGCTACACCGAAGCCTCGCTGGTGAAGGCGCTGGAAGAGTACGGCATTGGCCGGCCCAGCACCTACGCGCCCATTATCTCGACCATTCAGCAGCGCGGCTATGTGGAAAAATACGAGAAACGTCTCTACCCCACCGAGTTGGGGGATATTGTCAACGACCTGCTGGTAGAGTACTTTCCCGATATTGTCAACGTGCAGTTTACGGCCCAAATGGAAGAGGATTTGGACCGCATTGCCGAGGGCGAACAGGAGTGGGTGTCGATATTGAAAGAGTTTTATACGCCCTTCTCTCAGGCGGTAAAACACGCCGAGCAGCACATGCCGGAAGTAAGCATTGCCGACCAGCCCACCGGCGAAATTTGCGAAAAGTGCGGCAGCCCGATGGTGCTGAAGTTTGGCCGCTATGGTAAATTTGAAGCCTGCTCAAACTTTCCGGAATGTCGCAATACCAGGCCGTATCTGGTCAAGCTGGGCATCGACTGCCCCAACTGCGGCGGCGAGCTGGTTGAACGGCGCACCAAAAAAGGGCGGGTATTTTACGGCTGCGCCAATTACCCGGAGTGCGAGTGGAGTAGCTGGAAACGCCCGCTGCCCCAACCCTGCCCCAACTGCCAGGGGCTGCTGGTGCAGAAAAACAGGCAGTGGGCGCAATGTTTGGCCTGCGAAGAGCAGGTTGAACTCAACCAGCTTCCCGAGGCGGCCCCGGAAAAAGAGTCGCCCGAACCGGAATTGGCAACGGCATAACCTTAAAATTGCTTCAATGAAAGGCAAGGGATACACTATCTCTTGCCTTTTTTGATGGCTGTATCCCCGGAAAGTACAAATAATAAAATTTCTAACGCGTGGCTACTGGTGACTGACTACCGTATTTACAAGGAGAACTCATGACCCGCTTAAAGAAACTTCGCCAAAAAATGTTAGAACAGGAGTTGGATGGCCTGTTAGTGACCGAGCCGTACAACCGCCGCTATCTATCGGGCTTTACCGGCAGCAGCGGTATTTTAATTATTACCCACAAGCAGCAGGCGCTGGCCACAGACTCTCGCTATTACGAGCAGGTGCGGCAGCAATGCCCCGATTGGGAATTGATTGAGGTCGGTTACAAATTTACCGATAAAATGCTGGAACTGCTGCGCCAGCGAGGCTTGGGGGGGCGTCGCCTGGGGTTTGAAGCCAACCATTTGAATGTGTCCACCCTGCACGCCTGGGAACGCGCTTTGGAGGGTCGCCTGATTTTGACGCATACGCAGGGGCTGGTTGAAGAACTGCGCATGTTAAAGGAAGAGTCGGAGTTGGCCAGCATTAAAAAAGCAATTGCCCTGGCCGACGAGGCGCTGGCTCATATTACCCAATGGATGAAGCCGGGCATGGCCGAGCTGCAGGTGGCCTGGGAGCTGGAAAGCTACATGCGCACCCACGGCGCGTCGGCGCTGGCCTTTGAGCCGGTGGTGGCCTCTGGCCCCAACTCGGCCAAGCCGCACGCCCGCGCCACTGAACGCGTAATTAAAGCAGGCGAGCCGATTACGATGGATTTTGGCTGCGTGGTTGAAGGCTACTGCTCAGACCTGACGCGCGCGGTCTGTTTGGGCGAGCCGGCGGACGACCGTTACTTGAATGTGTGGAATACGGTCTATCAGGCCCAGCAAGCCGCCCTGCGCGGCGCAAAAGGAGGCATGACCGGCGAAGCGGTTGACAGCCTGGCCCGCAACCTGATTAAAGAGGCCGGTTTTGGCGACTATTTTGGACACGGCCTGGGCCACAGCCTGGGGCTGGACGTGCATGAGAGTCCCCGCTATAGCTTTACCTACCCCAACGAGGTGCCGGCCGGGGTGGTGATGACGGTTGAACCCGGCATCTACATCCCCGGTTGGGGCGGCGTGCGGCTGGAGGATGTGGTGCTGGTGCAGAAGGATGGGGTAGAAGTATTGAGCGCCGCCTCCAAAACGCCGGTGATAAATTAGGCGCATGCGCTCCTGTTGGTTGGGCTGTAAAAAAAATAGAATTGCTTTACAACTTTGTCTACCTATGGTAATATACATCTAGTTATGTTAAGTAAAAATTCAGAGTAGCGATGTGTTGCTCTCCGTTGAGGAGATGGTAAATGGGAGAATCAACCAGACCTCCAATGCAAGCGGTTCAACGAAGCCTGATAATTGGCGCGCTGATAGGTATTATTTTGGGTTGCGCGGTTGGGGCCGGTTTAGTCGGGCTTTATATTCGGCAAAATCCGCCGGTGTACGCCGGCGGCGCTTACCCGGATGAATTATCGCAAGCCTACCAGGACCATTATATGGCAATGGTGGTTGACTCATACCTCATCAACCAGCAAGCCGACGTAGCCCAGGACCGCTTGAAAAGATTTGGCCCGGAGCAGAAAATCAGGATGCTGGGTGAGCGCTCTGCAGCTTACGTGGCCGCCGGGCGGGGAGTCGAAGCCCAGTTAATTAACAACCTGGCCGCTACGCTCAAAAGCGCCGAAGGTTGGAGCGATGATACCACTAAATCAATCATTGGCGATCTGGCGCTTCAGTATCAGGGCGACCCGGCCCGGGCGCAGGCTATCAGCACCTACAGCGCCCAATTACTAGAGGGCCAGGTGCCGGAGTTGACGCCCCAGCCAGGCGAGGCCGCGCCCACCGAACCCACTCAAGCCGAAGCGCCCCCCGCCGAAGCGCCTGCCGCCGGCGGCGGCCTGCCCTGGCAGTGGATTATCGCCTGCTGTTTGGGGTTGCTGGTGGCCGGCGTCGTTATCTATCTGGTGGGCCGGCGCCGCTTTGAGGCCCGTAAAGCGCCTACCAAACAAAAAATTGTGTGGGAAGGCGAAGGCATCCCGCCCCTCAAACAGTGGGCCGGCACTTATAATTTGGGCGACGATAACTACGACGAGTTCTTTACCATTGAAACAGATGATGGCGACTTTTTGGGCGAGAGCGGCATGGGCATTATGGAGGCCATTCCCGGCACCAGCCCCAAGCAGGTGGTTGCTTTTGATGTGGGCCTGTTTGATAAAACCGATATCACCACCCTCTCCAGAGTGGTCATGACCGAGTCGGCCTACAATAATGAAACCATGCGGACCAAAATTGATGCCAATCCGCAGGCCGAACCGGTTCTGGCCCAGCCGGGTAAGGAATTTAGCTTTGAAACCTCGGCCCTGCGGGTCGAAGCCAAAATTGACGAGATGGAAGTAGCCCAGGGCCAGGGCGGCCAGAGCTACTTTACCAAACTCACCGTGTCGATGAACCTTTTCCTCAAGGAAGGCGCCGATATTAAAAAAGGCGAAATGGATATTCCTGAGGAGTATCAATAGCTGGAATTTTGGTTGCCGCCACAAAAAGCGCGATGGTTTCTGCATCGCGCTTTTTGTTTGGCGTGTCAAGGCCGGGTCATGGGGTCAAACAGGCGGGTGTACTCCTGCAAGGCAAAGCGGTCGGTCATACCGGCAATGTAATCGCACACGGTGCGATGCAGCCCCCGGTTGTCAATTTGCTCTTGCACGCTGGCCGGCAAAATAACCGGCGATGAGACATATGCCTTGAACAGTTCGCCTAAAAAGCGGCGGGCTTTCATATCCATCCGCATGACGCGCCAATGCTGGTACAGGTTGTTGAACAGAAAATCCTTTAGCTGGCGGTCCATCTGGCCCACCTCTTTGGAGTGCGTGACCATATTTTCCTCGGCCTGCCGGATATCCTGGATGGTTTTGATTTGGTGCTGTTCAAGCCGGGCGTTGGTGGCGTTAATCACATCGCTAACCTCTTTGCCCACCAGCCGCCGGATAATGCGGTGCCGGTCCATATCGGTAAAGCCGCGGTGGGGGTCTATTTTTAGCTCATCAATAACAAGCTGCCAAAAATCAATGTTGACCAGTTGCTCCGGCACAATCATGCCGGAGCGGAGGCCGTCATCCAAATCGGCGGTGGTGTAGGCAATTTCATCGGCCAGGTTGACAATTTGGGCCTCCAGAGTTGGCCGCCACATCGGTTCAAAATCGGTCACGTCGCTGCGGTCGTATTCGGTTTCGTGCTTTAAAATACCTTCGCGCACTTCCCAGGTCAGGTTCAACCCTCTGAAATCGGGAAAACGGTTTTCCAGCTTTTCAACAATTCTAAAACTCTGGTAGTTGTGGTCAAACCCGCCCTGGGTAGACATTAATTCGTTCAGGGCTGCTTCGCCGCTGTGGCCAAAGGGGCCGTGGCCCAAATCGTGCGCCAGGCAAATGGCCTCGGTTAAATCCTCGTTGACCCGCAGGGCGCGGGCAATGGTGCGGCCAATTTGGGCCACTTCCACGGTGTGGGTCAGCCGGGTGCGGTAGTAATCCCCCTCGGTGGTCAGGTAGACCTGGGTTTTGTATTCCAATCGCCTGAAAGCAGTGGTATGAATTATTCTGTCCCTATCGCGCTGATAGGCGGCGCGGTAGGGGTGCTCATCCTCTGGATAGGCCCGGCCCAGCGAGTCGCAACTGAGCATGGCGTAGGGGGCTAATCGTCCGGCCTCCTGCGTTTCAATTTCCCGGCGAGAAATAATCATTATCAACCTCCACGTGGGTTATTAGTGGGGTGCGTCCCAAATTTTAAGAAATTGGAGACAAACCAGGGGGGATTCGGGGGGATACCCCCGCGCCCCCCGATCTGTTCCCAAAATTTGGGACAGACCCTTATTAGTGATACACGGTAACGGTTTAATTATAACATAACTTTTTTTAACAACGCTTTTGCCAAAGCACCCGCTCTGTTTTATGATACCGGCTCATGTCTTCGCAAACCAATTCTACTCAGTCTGGCATATCGCTTTGGCAGCAAATTTGGATGTTGTTGCCCTGGCCCTGGGAGCTAATTCCGCTGCTGGGCATTTACCTGTGGGCGTACCGGCAGACCATGCCGCCCGGCATCAGCTCCTGGATTGTCGAAGGTTGGGACTCGGCCATGTTTCAGGTCACGGGCAGCTCCTGGGGCGTGCCGCACTCGCCGGGTTATCCGCTCTACACCATTTTGGCTAATATATTTGTGCGAGTTGCCGGCCTGATTCCGGGTTTGGTCCAGACAACGCCGGTTTGGCGAGTCAGCTTCTTTTCCACATTTACCAGCCTGCTGACTTTAATGCTGGTGTACCTGATTGTGCGCCGGGTAGCGCGCAATCGGGCGGCGGCTTTTGTGGCCGGCGCCATTTTGGGGTTAAGTTTTATTTTTTGGCGGGCGGCCATCATGGCCGAGGTATACAGCCTGAACGCCTTGATTTTTGCGCTGGCTTACTGGCTGGCCCTGCTTTGGAATGACGACCGCCGCGACCGCTGGCTGGCGCTGCTGGGGCTGGCGCTGGGCGCGGGCCTGGTTCATCACCGTACGGCGCTGATTTTGCCGCCCACCATTGCCCTGTGGGTAACAATAAAACGAGACCGCGCGTTGCCCGCCGCCCAAAACGGGCCGCGCTGGAAAATTATTGCCCGGCGCTGGGTTATTTTGGCGGGTTGCTCGCTGGTGCCGCTGCTTACCTATCTTTACCTGCCCTGGGCCGCCCAAAACCGGGTGGGGCAAAGCTGGATTTACGCCGACGCCTCGGATTGGAACACTTTTTGGTTTATTGTGGTTTCCAGAGAGTGGTGGGGCCTGGTGCAAACGCCCAACTCGCTGGCCGGCTGGGTTGAGCAGCTTGCCGGGCTGTTTCAGCAGCAGGCCGACCAGCTGACCGCCGCCGGGGTCATCGCCGGCATGGCCGGGTTGCTGGCGGCTCGCCGCTATGTCTGGCTGTTTGGGCCGCCGTTTTTGATGCTGGCCTTTTTTGGCGTGTCGTACCAGGTGCCAGATTTGGATAGCATGCTCATCCCCCTCACGCTGACTCTTTGCCTTGGCCTGGGCACGTTGCTGGGAATTGTCATCAGGCAGTTGGTGAGCTGGTTCATCAAAACGCTGCGGCTTAAAAATGAGGATTTGCGCGGCGATAAGTGGCTCAGCACCACCGCCCGCACCGTTATTGCCGGGGTGCTGCTGCTGGGCGCTTATTTGCTGTTTCGCCCGCTGGCCGAGGATAATTACCACGAGGTTGATTTAAGCGACGACTGGCAGGCGGTAGATTTGGTTGAGGAAGTGGCGGCCATTGCCGCCGCCGGAACGCCGTTAACAATTATTGGCCAGGATAACAGCGTGCTGCCCGATTTTATTTACGCCAAAACCGTGTTAAACCAGCCCATCGAGCCGCTCTCGACAACTACTCTCAGCCGGATGCCCGAAGCGGCCAGCGTGTCGCTGCTGCGAGAGCGTTTTGAGCAGGGGCAACGGGTGCTGGTAGATATTGAAACCATTGATTTGGGTTTTATCCCCTGGCTTAACCGGGCCATCGAAACGGGCCGGATTTTTTTGGCGCCCACCGGCCACCCCTATCTATGGGAACTGTTACCCCGCCCATTGATGCAAAAATTGCCCGAAACCGAACCCTGGATAGAGGTTCCGCCTAACCAGTTTTTGGATGGCCGGGTGTCGATTATTGCTTTTCACCAGCGTATTATCAACAAACGCACCGGCTGCTTTTTACGGCTCACCCTCTTCTGGCGGGTCGAAGAGCCGCTTGAGCAGAATTATTTCATTGCCGTGCAGCCGCTGGGCGGCGAAACCGTGCTGGATAAAAACGACCACCTGGCCCTGATGCGGGGTTATTTGCCGTTTTCTCAAATTCAGCCCGGCGAAATCGCGCGCGATGAGGTGGACCTGCTCATTCGCCAGCCGGTGGCGCTGCCGGGCGTTATGCTGGTGGTCAACCTGTATCAGGTGCAGGGTAATAAATTTCCCACTTTTGGCCAGATGACTCTGCCCATTACGGTTGAAGAGAACGCCTGCAACAGACGCTGAAATTATCGGGAGGATTTTAGGTGCAGATTACGCTAAACCGGCCAGATGGTTTGCATATTTTAGCCAGGGCAACCGTGTCGCAATTAACCCAGGCGCAGGCGCTGCTGATGTTTGCCAATGGGTTGATTGCGACCGCCCTCAAAGAGTGTAACTTAAACGCCGGCTGGACTCTGGCCGACGCCCTGCATCATGTTGGCACGCCGGCTGCCCACCCCTTGCTCACGGCTCTGCTGGCCCTTGATGCCGAAGTAAGCGCGGTGATTGAAGATGAAACCCGGGTGTGGCCGCTGCCCGGCTTTTTAAGTTACCGTAGCCGCCTGCCCCTTGATAAATACCCGTTGAGCACCTTGCGCCTGCCGCCCCTTAATGCCGGTGGGCACTATCTGTTAGACTCCGCCGCTGCCGGCCAATACCTGGCCGCGCGGATTGACCTGCACCCCCGCTTAAAAGTGGCCGGGCATGTGCGGCTTGCCGCCGGCGGCTCGACCCGCATACCGCAGCGGCTGATAGCCGCCGAGCATCGCCTGGATAGACAAATGTTAGATGAGGCATTAATAGAAGCCGCCGTGGCTGCGGGCAGCGGGGCGCTGGCCCCGCCCCTGTCGGACGCCGAGCAGTCAAAATTAATTGAAATGTTGCGGGGGTTGGTTGCCTAAACGTTGGCCGCTTTACGGCGAACCGTCTCGCGCAGCGTGTCGATAACCACTTTGCCGCCGGTTTGGGGGTCAAGATAGTACCACTGTTCCCAGCCGTTGCACGGCCCTTTTTGAATGGCCTTGCCCACCTGATGGATGGAGCCGGTGATGCCATTGTGTTTTAACTGGCCGTTAGCCAGCACGGTGGCGGTAACTTCCCCTTTTTGCCCAAAATAAAGCGTTTGACCCGGTTTCAACAGCCCTTGCTCCAGCAGCGCGCCAAACGGAACGCGAGGCCGTTCTCGCTTGCCGGGGAAGGTATACAACTCTTTGGCAAACGGTTCCGGCTCAATGGCGTCGAGCCGTTTTTGGGCAATTTTTACATAGCGTAATTCCTGCTCAATGCCTATCCAGGCGCGGTGCAGTTTTTTAGCTGCGGCGCCGGTGGTGCCGGTGCCAAAAAATGGGTCAAGCACCACATCTCCAGGGTTGGTGCTGGCCTGAATCACTCGATGGAGCAGGGCCTCGGGTTTTTGGGTGGTGTGGGCTTTTTGGCCGTTGCCGTTTTTAATGCGCTCTTTGCCGTTGCAAACCGGCAGTTCCCAATCGCTGCGCATTTGCAGCCCGCCGTTGAGCGATTTCATCACCTGGTAATTAAAGGTGTAGCGCTGGCCTTTTATTTTTTGCGCCCAGAGCAGAGTTTCGTGGGCGTTGGTAAAGCGCACCCCGCGAAAGTTGGGCATGGGGTTGGTTTTTACCCAAACCACGTCGTTAAGAATCCAGTAGCCCAAATCCATTAAAATGCTGCCCACCCGGTAAATGTTGTGGTAGCTGCCAATTACCCAGATGACGCCGGTATCTTTGAGCACCCGGCGGCAGGCCGCCAGCCAGTTGCGGGTAAAGCGGTCGTATTCGGCAAAGCTGGCAAACTGGTCCCAGGCATCGTTGACGGCCTCTACTCTGGTTTGGTTGGGCCGCCATAGCTCCTGCTGCAATTGAAGGTTGTAAGGCGGGTCGGCAAAGATAATGTCTACCGATTTTTCCGGCAGCGTTGCCAGCACTTCGATACAATCTCCATGAATAACTTGGTTGAGCGGCAGGGCTGAATTGTCCACCAAAATCTCCGGATTGGGTTTGAATTTTATGGGAAGAGGCCGCGTTGTTCAACGGCTTCGGCCACGCGGGTAACGCCCAGCATAAAAGCGCCCTGGCGCAGGGTAACGTTGCGATGGTCGCTAAAATCAGAAACCTGTCTGAAGGCGTTATCCAAAAAGCGGCGCAGGTTTTTGCGTACTTCGTCAATATTCCAGGGAAAGGCTTGTAGCCCTTGCACCCATTCAAAATAGCTGACGGTCACGCCGCCGGCATTTGCCAGAATATCGGGCGCAACAATAATGCCCCGGGCTGCCAGAATTTTATCGGCGGTGGAGCTGGTGGGGCCGTTAGCGCCTTCTACAATTAATTTGGCCCGGATGTGGTCGGCGTTAAGCGAGGTAATCTGGTCCTCTAGCGCGGCGGGAATGAGCACGTCGCATTCCAGGGTGAGCAACTCTTCATTGCTGATTTTTTCAACACCGGGTGGGCTGTAGCCTTCAAGCGTGCGGGTGGGCGAGGTTTTGGTATAGGCCAGCATCCCTTCGACATCCAGGCCGTTGGGGTTGTAATAGCCGCCGGACACATCGCTAATGGCAATAATTTTGCAGCCGTCGTGGGCCAGGTAATGGGCGGCCCAGTAGCCAACTTTGCCAAAGCCCTGCACCACCACCGTTGCCCCCTCGATGGGGATGTTTTGGCGCTTCATGCTGCTTTCGGCAATTATGGCGACTCCCAGGCCGGTGGCGTCGGCGCGGCCCAGGCTGCCGCCCAGGTTGATGGGCTTGCCGGTTACAATTTCTTGACTGGCTTCGCCTTTGAGCATACTAAAGGTATCGCTCATCCAGGCCATGGTGCGCTCGTCGGTGTTGATGTCGGGCGCAGGGATATCTTTTTTGGGGCCGATAATTGGCATAATGGCGTAAGTATAGCGACGCGTCAGGCGGCGCAGCTCTTTTTCTGAAAGGGTGTTGGGGCTAACGCAAATACCGCCTTTAGCGCCGCCGTAGGGCAGGTCGAGCACGGCGCACTTCCAGGTCATCAACTGGGCCAGGGCAGTTACTTCTTCAATGGTAACATCGGCGTGGTAGCGAACGCCGCCTTTGCACGGCCCGCGCACGCTGGTGTGCTGCACCCGGTAGCCGGTGTAAACTTCTATGTCGCCCTCGTCGGTTTCAATGGGCACGGCCACGGTGAGCGAGCGCTCGCAGGTGCGTAAAATACGGTGAATGTTGGGGTTAAGGTTTAGCCGCTCGGCAGCGTCATCCAAATGGTTCAGCGCCGAGTAGAGCATGCGCATTCCCGGCGAGTCTTGAATGGTGGCTTTAAATTCGGGACCCTCTCTTGATACGGGTGGAGCGAGTGTTGTCATGGTTTAAGTCCTTTCAAACTCCATTGTTTGCAGGCAAGGCGTTAAAATCAGTATACCATACGCCAGTGTTATGTCAACAAAAAACCTGGGCAATATCACGGCTGGCCTGTCGCTGCAAGTTTTTTATAGATATTTAACTAACATACTATATTTTGTAGTTTCAAAAATTTACTGCACAATATCTAGTAGCTTTAAGGGTTTATGTAAACTGTGTCTTGCCAACCATTTGAATTGTGGTATAATGTTATGGTAAACCGTTATTGTAAACACCAACAAAACGGGGGGATTTATGGCAGCCACTCTAGAACTGGCAATCTCTGCCATCCGTTCGGGTCGCAAAGAAGAAGGCCGACAGTTACTAAACCTGCTAATTCAGCAAAACCCCAATAATGATAAAGCCTGGCTGTGGATGAGCAGCGTGGTTGATACCGATGAGCAGCGCGCTCGCTGTTTGTACCACGTGCTGGCCATCGACCCCAACAGCGAAATTGCCCGCAAGGGGTTGCAGCTTTTGGGCATTGTCGTTTCCGACTCCCGGCCTGTAAAAATTCCCCGAGACTCCCAACCCATCCCCATTCCCAAACCCAGCGACCCGCAAGAGCGGCGTCCATTTTTAATTGACCCGCAAGCCATTGCCAATGAATTGCCCTTTACGCCGGTATCAAAACCGGTGCAGGCTTCGCCCTCGGTTTTGGCCATAGATGTTGAAAAGGTAGCCGACAAGCCGCCCCATCCCTCGGAGCCGGTTCCGGTTGCAAATTCTACCCAAACTCAAAAAATGCCTGAGCCGGGGCAACCTGTTTCCGGGTTTGGCCTACCAGCCCAGCCCTCAAAAGAAACAGATACCCAACCTCTGCCGGAAAACCGCCCCTCGGAGCCGGTTCCCGCGCAGCCGGTCTTGCCTGCTTTTTCGCCGGCGCAACATCCATCGGAGCCGACGCCGCTGGAAGGTTTGCAGCAACCCGGCCAGCCTCAGCCAACGGCCTCGCTGCAACCCTGGCCGCCGCAGCAACCGGCCGGCCCCGGCGGGCAGGTACCAGATTCAAGGCCGTATCAGCCTTATCAGGGGGCGCAGCCGGTGCAATTCAATCCGCAGCAGCCCTTCGGCAATCCGCCCAGCGAGACTCGCCCCTCTCAGCCGGTGCCGGTAGTGGGACACAACCAGTGGCCCTATTACCCCGGCCAGCCGCAAATGTTTCCGCAGCATGCCGACCCAACGCTGGGGATGCCTTACCAGCCGCAAGCTCAAAATCCGTCTCAGCCGGTCTCGTCTATTCATTCCAGTTCAACACTGGGCATGCCGCCTCAATTTCAGAGCGGCTACGGCCAGAACCCTTCGGAGCCGGCGCCGGTCATTCATTCCCAAAACACCCTGGGGATGAGTCCATACGGGCAAAGCTATATGCCGTTTAGCCCCAGCTTTCACTCCAGCGCTACCACTATGATGCCCGGCATGTCCGAAGCCGAAGCCAGAGCGCGGCTGGCCAGCAGCCAGGGGATTCCGGCTGCCAATCCTGCGGCCATGCCGCTCCAAAATGCGGCTTCACCCAAAGCATCCAGGCGGGTATACCAGGATGTTGACGAGGATGAAGAGGGCGACGATGAAGGCGTCAACATTTTGGCGGTCATCATTTTTGGCACGCTTTCGGTAACGGCGTTGGGTGGCCTGGGCATGTTAATTTTGCTGATGTTTACCACCCCGGCTTAAGGCAATTTGCGCTAGGCGACTAATTCCTCTCGCCAGGCGCGTTTTAGCCGCCACACTAAATCCTTGCGCGAAAGCAAAATTTCAAAACGGTCGCCGTTGCCAGCTTCTACCAGAATGTGCCGGCCATCTTCCTCTTCCCACTGCCGCCCTATTGCCGTGAGAATGTACCCGTTTCCCTGCCAGGATAAACTTTTGGGCGTGGTCTGTCCGTTCTGGTCAATCAGGGCGGTAACGGTGATAACCTCATCAAAAAATTCTGTGTTGGCCATATCTCTTCACTTTTGAGGCGCGGTCTAAAATTTTCAAAATTTTAGCGCGCGCCTGGCTTCTTGTTCAAGTAGATGAGTTTATTATAATACATTGTGGTCGCTTTGCCCCCATTTTGCAAGAGGTGAATGTTTTTGACAACGGATTTGAAGCGCAAGCTGGCAGTTGGGTTTGGATTGGGCCTTTTGGTGTTTGTGGGGTTGGCTTTGTATGGCGATATCCAGGAAATGCGCCGGTTGCTGCAAACCTTCCAGTGGCGTTTGCTTCCGGCCATTTTAGGGTTGACTGTTTTTAATTACCTGCTGCGGGGCCTGCGATTTCACTACTATTTGGGGCAGGTGGGGGTCAATAACATCAGTTTATGGACCAGCCTGCGGGTTTTCATCGGCGGCTTTTCGCTATCGTTGACCCCCGGCAAATTGGGCGAGTTCATCCGGTTGTTGTGGCTCAAAAATCTGGCCGGGGCCGACCCGGCTATTGCCGCCCCTTCCATTATTGTGGACCGGATTATTGATGGCCTGGCGATGGCTATGTTGGCCTCGCTGGGCGCGCTGGCCTATCCCCGCTATTGGCCGGTGGTGGCGGTTATGTTTGTCATCTTAATTAGCGCCGTGGTTGTGGTGCAGTTTCGCCCGCTGGCGGAGTGGCTGCTAAACCTGGGCGAGCGGCTGCCGGTGGTCAGCAAATTTGTGCATCATTTTCACGACTTGTATGAAAGCGCCTACCAACTATTGCGCCCCAAAAATTTTCTGATTGGATTGGCGGTTGGCCTGGTGGCCTGGCTGGCCGAGGGCGTTGCTTTTTATCTGGTGCTGCTGGGGTTGGGCGTGCCCGACTCGTTGAATGTGGCGCTGCTGGCTATTTTTACGCTGTCGGTGGGGGCCTTGTTGGGGGGAATTTCAAGCCTGCCGGGCGGGTTGGGGGCCGCCGAAGTTTCAATGACCGGTATTTTGCAAACCCTGGTTCACCTGCCGGAAAATGTGGCCGCCACCGCCACCCTAATAATTCGTTTTTTTACGCTCTGGTTTGGCGTGCTCGGCGGGATTGCGGTGGTGATTATCTGGCGCAAAATGCTGTTTGTTGACAGGCTAAACGGGGCGCTGGATGTCGCCCCAAAACCCAGGCTGGTTGATGAACAGCCGCAATAAACGCCATTTTTTGAATTTGAGTTTGTGTTATATGATGGAGCCATCACTCTGGATTGAGGGGAACTTTGAACAAATCGACCATTAAAGTTGACCTGCATTTGCACACCTGCGTGTCAAAAGATGCGGCCCTGCACCCGGCCCAGGTTATTCGGGTAGCCAAGGCCAGGGGTCTGGACAAAATTTGCATTACCGACCACAACAGCATCGACGGGGCGCTGGTAGCTTATGAACTTGACCCGGAATTTGTGATTGTGGGCGAGGAAATTTTAACCGAGCATGGCGAAATTTTAGCTTTTTTTGTGAGCGAGTGGGTGCCGCCCCGGTTGTCGCACCAGGAAACCATTGACCGCCTTAAAGCGCAGGGGGCGGTAATTAGCGTCTCGCATCCGTTCGACCGCCATCGCAACCAGCCCTGGACAGAAGAACTGCTCATGGCTATTTCGCCCCAAATTGATGCTATTGAAAGCTTTAACGCCCGCGCCATCCACGCCGAAGATAACGACAAAGCCAAAGCCTTTGCCAAGGCCCATAATTTACCTGCCACCGCCGGTAGCGATGCCCACATCGCTCTGGAAATTGGCGCGGCCTATCTGGAACTACCCGCCTTTACCACCGCGCCAGAGTTGAGGGCGGCGCTGCCGCAGGCCACTATTCACGGCCATCTTAGCCCGGCCTGGGTGCACGTTTTTTCCACGGTGAACAAGTGGCGCGGGCGGCTGGGGCTTAAACCAAAACTCAATTAACAATATTACCCGTTAATAATTGAACGATGATTGACCCCACCGATATTAGATTAGGCGATGTGGTGCGGATGCGCAAACCTCACCCCTGCGGCGGCGCTGAATGGCGCGTGGTGCGCCTGGGCGCAGATATTGGCGCTGTTTGCTTGACCTGCGGGCGCAAGGTGCTCATTCCTCGCGGAGAGTTTGCCAGGCGGGTCAAAATGCATTTGGAGCGTGGCCCGCAAGTTCCGCCATTTCCCCCTGTATGAAACCATCTGTAAAAATTGCGACACCCACAACCGGTCAAATAACTGCAACCGTTGGCTTTGAAGCAAAGCGGGTGCTGATATTGATGTCGGATACGGGCGGGGGGCACCGGGCCGCCGCCGAGGCGATTCAAGAAGGGTTTGAATTTCTGTACGGCAGCCGGGTGGCCGTTACTGTGGTAGACGCCTGGAAAGATTATCTGGCCTGGCCTATCAATCGGCTGGCTGACACGTATGGCTGGATGGTTAATGAAGCCCTGTGGCTGTGGAAAGGTTTGTGGCGCTTGGAGAAACACCCCGCTTTTATCAACGCCTTTTACGGCTCGGTTTATCCTTTGGTGCGGGCAGATTTGCTAAATCTGTTTATCAGCCGGCGGCCCGATTTGATTGTGTCGGTGCACCCGCTGCTCACTCAATTTGGGTTGCAGGTGTTAGAGCGGTCGGGCCTGAGCATCCCCTTTGTAACGGTTGTCACCGATTTGATTCAAAGCTGGCATGTCTGGTATCGACCTTCGACCACCCTTTGCCTTGTTCCCAGCCGCTCTATTGCCCGGCTGGCCGTTCGGTTGGGGGTGTCGCCCGATAAAGTAAGCGTAGTGGGGCAGCCGGTAACGCTGAAATTGAGCGCAAAAGTGGGCGCCAAACAAATGTTGCGCCGCCGCCTGGGATTGCACCCGGAGCGACCGGTGATTTTGGTGGCCGGCGGCGGCGAGGGGTACGGCTCGATTTTGGAGATTGGCGGGGCTGTTGCCAATAAGCTAAAGCAGGCGCAACTTATTATAGTGGCCGGTAGAAATGAGTCGCTGCGAAAAAAATTGGATGAGAAAGAGTGGCAAATTCCAACGGTGATTTTTGGCTTTGTTAAAAATATGCCGGAGTTGATGCAAGCAGCCGATGTGTTTGTAACTAAAGCAGGGCCGGGCAGCATAAGCGAGGCGTTTGTGGCAGGGCTGCCGCTGATTTTGTTTGATTACATCCCCGGCCAGGAGGAGGCTAATGTGCAGTATGTGTTGCAACATAATGCCGGGGTGTACGTGTCTAGCCCGGATAAGATTGCTAAACTGCTTTCAACCTGGCTGCGGCCAGGCAATGGTACGCTGGCGCAGATGGCGCACAATGCCAGCCAACTGGCCCGGCCCGATGCTGCGCTGACGATTGCCCGGCGGGCCTACCAATTAATAGTTTAGCTTTTTGATTTGCGACGTTTTAACACGGTGATGGCTTTTAACACCAGATTTAAGGCGGTTCTGGTTTGCTCGTGCCAAATTTCTTTATTCACATTGGCGTGCATACCGGGCCTGATCATTTTGGTTAGAATTTCCTGCACATCCTCAAGTATCTCCAGCGCCGATGGCTCGTGCAACTCTACGGTTGAACCATGTGTGCGTTCTTCTGGATTACCCTCCACGGTTGGCCTCCTGGTCAAGATTCTCACTGGACTAGACGCTTCTTTTTAAGGTACAAAACTTTCCCTCATATCATATCACATAAGCTGCGCGCCTGGCAATCACCCGATTAGGCCAGCGTTCCATTGAGTTGTAGCAATTTTTCAAACGGAATTTGAACACAACCCCAATACTTTGGCTATATTTTTTTACGCCAAATTCTGATAAATTAGATTGTGAAAAGCGGCTGCGTTTTGATGGAACCTCAGTAGTTTCTACGGATAAATTATGGGCCAAAAACCCGAAAATTCTACGCTTACCAACTACGGCTTCTATTTGTATAATGATGTTATTAACGGTACAGCAAGCAAAAGAGAACTCCAATTGACTAACTCAACACTTGATTTAGCCACACAAACGAAAGGTATCACTGAAATGACTGTTTTGAAACCGACAGTTAATGTCTCTTTTAGCCCCACTCGCCCTACTGTAATCAATCCCCCTGTTGCCAGAAGTTACGGTAAACCAACCTTTTTGGGGCTTCCATTATTCTTTGTTAAGCCAATTGTGTGCCTGTTTAGCATTGGATTGGCTATTTTGGCCGGGGCGATGGTGCCCTCATTTGCCCACAATTTGGAACAAATTTTGTGGTATCTTGGATTTTAATATCGCTTGCCACCTTCTTCTATGCCGGGTTGAAAACTCTAACCATTTTCATATAATACTCAGAGTTTTGTCATACAAATGTCCGGTATAGTAATAAGCAGATAGCTACAAAGGGGTGGTTTTATGGCGCACAAACTGCTACATTCGGCAACCAATGGGGTACTCAATTTACAAATTGCGCGGCTTGAGAGTCAATTAAGAGTATTATTACAACAGCAACAACTGAGCGCAGCCTATCCTCATCACCAGGCCAAACTGGCTGAAAAGGCCCTGCAAATAGAATATCAATTGCAGCAATTGCTCAATAGCAGCCAGCACACCAATAACACTTTGTAAAAATAAACCATTCTGGTTAAAAAGCCCTTCTCACAGAGGGGCTTTTTTTATTGTAGAGGCAAGGGCTACGGTGGGCGGACATTTGGAAATTGCGCTGAATTAACCAATGTTCTCTTTGTATTATAAGGTCTGGATATGGTAAAATGAAAAAAGTTATGTGTAAAATCATTAAACCCTGCGGCTTATCATCATCATTGTGGATTATCAGAAATGAAAACTAAAAGTTATGGTAGGTCTTCGTGGGTTGCCTTTGGACTTTTCTATCTGGTATTGATTTTAATCATTACAGTGTTAGATTTGGTGAATAAAGTCTTTGGGCTGGCCTATTGGAGCGTACAAGTTGCGCTAATAACCATAGGTGTAGGCGTTTTTGCTCTTATCGGCAATAGTGTGCCAGACCTGTCTGCCACCCGAGGCGTTCTGCTGGCGTTTACCGTTGGTATTTTGACGATTATCCCGGCCGTTTTAATGGGGTTGGGCCGAATCCCTGGTTTGTGGCCCCAATATTTTTACGTAGCGTTTGGGATGGCCGCCGGTAGTTTTTTGTCGTTTTTGTTTTTAAGGTTCTCTCAAAAAATTGTCAACAGTGATCAACACGAAGGGGATTAAGTTGACCGAGGCTTTTAATGAAACTATAAAATGTAGTATTGGTATTACCGCCCATAACGAAGAGGCTAATATTATCCACCTTCTGGATGCCATGCTCGGCCAGCGGCTGCACTCGGTGGAGATTGTCGAAATTATTGTAGTGGCCTCTGGCTGCACCGACCGCACCGTAGAGATTGTCCAACAATATTCAACCATCGACCCGCGCATCAAACTGTTTGTGCAAGAAAAGCGCGAGGGCAAAACCAGCGCCATTAACATCTTCTTAAAGCACGCCACTACCGGCATCTGCGTTTTAGAAAGCGGTGATACCATTCCCCACGAAGACGCCATTGAAAATATGGTGCGGATGTTCAACGACCCCGCCGTGGGGATGACCGGCGCGCACAAAGTGCCGGTCAATACGCCGGAACATATTATTGGCTTTTTATCGCACCTGCGCCTGAAAATGGAGCACCAGCTTTGCCTGGAAATTCCCCGGCTGGGCGAATTGATTGCCTTTCGCAAGGTGTTCGACCAGATTCCGCCCGATGTGGCTATGGACGAAGCTTTTGTTGAGGCGCTGGTCATTCGGCGGGGCTTGCAGGTGCGGTACGCGCCCGATGCCGTTGTGTTTAATATGGGTCCAGAAACCCTGGGCGATTTTATTAAACAGCGCCGGCGCAATCATGCCGGTCATCTGCACCTGAAACAAAAATATGGCTATGAGGTATCCAGTATGGGGTTGCCCCGTCTGGTCAAACTGGCCCTTGAAGAAGTTTGGGGCGCTGTTCGGTTGGTTTGGATACTTATTGTGCTGGCCTTCATCGAGGGCTACTCTCGCATGCTGGGCTGGTGGGATTATAAAGTACACAAGCGTACCCACGTGGTTTGGGATATCGCCTGGACCACCAAAGAAGTCAAGCGCCCGGTTGACGCCAAAGGCATTAACATTACCTCGCCCCACCTGCCCATTAAACGAGAGCAACGTTAGTTACCGGCCAGCGTGGCCTGGCCGCCCCAACAAAGCGCAAACGCGCCCGTTTGCGCTTTGTTTGCGCCTTCACCCCTTTTGCCGCATAATAGGCCGGTCTATCAAACCAATCATAGGGAAGTAAAGCTTTTGAAAAATAAACTCACTACGGCAATAAAGGCCATTGTTAGTTTGGGATTAATGGCCTACCTGCTGTATAGATTTTTGTCTGACCCGCAAGACCGGGCCGTTCTGTTAACCACCTTAACCACCGCCAATTACTGGTACCTGATTTTGGCAATTGCGCTGTTTGAAATTGCCGTCGTCACAAACGCCATCAAATGGTATATTTTGCTTAGAGCGCAGGGCATCCCTGTGCCGCTGAAGGCGTTGACCAATTACACCTTTGTGGGTTTCTTTTTTAACAACTTTTTACCTGCCAACGTGGGCGGCGATGTGATGCGCGGTTTCGGGCTGGCCCGCTACATAGACCGCAGCGCCGAGGCCGCCGTATCGGTGGTGGTAGACCGGATTATCGGGCTGGCCGCTTTTATGTTTACGGCCGTGGTAGCTGCCGTTATTGCCGTGATGTTGGCCTCGCGGGGGCAACTGGCCGGCGAAGAAACGGTGGTTAAAAATTTAACCCTGGTGGCAATTATTTCTATTATGGGGATGACAGCCATTGCCGGGGGATTTGCGGTGCTGCTCAGTCGCCGGTTACGGCGGTTGACGGGCAGGTTGTTTGAAATAAAGTTGCTGTCGCCGTTGGGGCCGGTTTACCAGCGCATCTCCGGCTCATTTGGAGCCTACCGGCATCAATATGCGGCTCTGTTGGGGGCGTTTGGCGTGGGCGTGGTTACGGTTTTGCTAACCGGGCTGGTTGATGTAGCCATTGTAGCCGGGTTGCGCGGCCAGATTGCCCCCATTTACATCTTTCTTTTCAACCCGATGATTGCCATTTTGCTCATTATTCCCATTAGCATTGGCGGGTTGGGGACCGGTTCGGTGTTGTACGTTTATTTTTACGGACTGGTGGGCGTGGCGGAACCGCTGGCTTTTGCTCTGTCGTTGATTAAGCAAGGGGTTATTTATGTGGGCAGTTTGCCCGGCGGCTTTTTGTGGCTGAAAAGTCGCGAAGCAAAAAAAACAGCGCCCGAAAGCCGCAGCGAACAGGAGAGTCTGGCCGACCTGCCGCTGAGGTAAAAAATAATTGGTTATTGGTAAGTAGTAATTAGTAACTGATAATTGTTAGAAACAGCTTCCACGCGCTACTTGCCAATTACTAAACTTCTAACACCACCGGAAAAATCATTGGGTTGCGGCGGGTGCGCTGGTAAAGAAACTGGCTCAGATTATCTCTGATGATGGTGGCGGCGGTATCGCGGTGCATTTTGCCGCTTTCCAGCAGGTCGATGACCCGGTCTTTGGCCTCTTCCAGCAGGTCTTCGGAATCTCTAACGTAGACAAAGCCACGCGAGATAATTTCGGGGCCATCAACCAGCCGGCCGGTGCGCTCGTCGATGGCCATCACCACCACTACAAAGCCATCTCGCGAGAGCAGGTGGCGGTCGCGCAGCACTACTTTGCCCACATCGCCAATGCCCAGGCCATCGACCATAATCTGGCCGCTGGGGATGGTTTCGGCCAGGTAAGCGTCCTCTTCATCAAACTCTATCACCTGACCATTTTCCACCACAAAAATGTTGTCGCCGGCAATACCCACCGACTCGGCCAGTTGGGCGTGCAGCACCAGCATGCGGTATTCGCCCTGAATGGGAATGAAATATTGGGGGCGAATCAGTTCAATCATTAATTTTTGCTCTTCTTGCGAGGCGTGGCCGGAGACGTGAACCGGCATCAGGCTTTGGTAAATAACATCTGCGCCCAGCCGAAACAGGTTGTTGAGGGTGCGATGCACCAGCTCCTCGTTGCCGGGAATGGCCGTGGCCGATAGAATCACGGTATCGCCCTGCCGCAGGCTTACCTGCCGGTGTTCCTGATTGGCCATCCGCACCAGGGCGCTGGTAGGTTCGCCCTGGGTGCCGGTGCAAATAATGGTAATTTGGGAGTCGGGGTAATCTTCCAGGTCGTCGGTGTGAATAAAAATATCTTCGGGCGTATTAAGATAGCCTAACTTGAGGGCCATCTTTACGTTATCGACCATGCTGCGGCCTACCACGGCCACCCTGCGGTTGTGGTCCATGGCTGCGTTTAACACCATTTGCACCCTGGAAATGTTTGAGGCAAACGTGGAAACAATAATCCGCCCTTTGGCCTGGTCAAAGATGTTGTCAAATGTTTCTTTAACAATCTGTTCCGAGGGGGTGTGGCCGGGCCGCTCTGAGTTGGTGCTGTCGGAGAGCAGGGCCAGCACGCCTTCGTCGCCGTAGGCCCGCAGGCGGTCAATATCGGGCAACCTGCCATCGGCGGGGGTGTAATCAAACTTGTATTCGCCGGTGTGAACCAGCAGGCCCTGGGGGGTGTAAACGGCAAAACCTACCGCATCGGGAATGGAGTGACATACGTGGAACGGCTCAACGGTAAAGGGGCCAATTTCTATGGCGCTGCCGGTGGTAATGGTGTGGATTTCTGTTTGGGATAACAGCTTGGCCTCTTTTAATTTTACTTCGATTAAGCCCCGTGTCAGTTGGGTGGCGTACAGCGGAACGGGAACCTCTGGTAAAATGTAGGGGAGCGCGCCGATGTGGTCTTCGTGGCCGTGGGTCAAAAAAATGGCCTTCAGCAGGCCGGGATTATCGAGCAGGTAGGTGATATCGGGGATGACCAGGTCAATGCCCAGCATGTCATTTTCTGGAAACATCAGGCCGCAA
Organism: uncultured Caldilineaceae bacterium; assembly: GCA_964486935.1. Classification (GTDB taxonomy): domain Bacteria; phylum Chloroflexota; class Anaerolineae; order 4572-78; family J111; genus CAZAPG01. The sequence goes on from CAZAPG010000008.1 coordinate 134,190, forward strand.
TCAATGGCAATGGCATCATCGCCGTACTCAATCAGGGTCATATTTCGCCCCACTTCGCCCACGCCACTGAGCGGCACAATTCGCAGAGGTTCTGTCACAAAAGGCTCCTGTTTACGGGTTCATCAATAAATTTTACTTTTGAAACCGTGTTCTGTAAAAAAATAAACGGGAGACGACGCGTCTCGATTTTGATGGGCCGGCTAAAACAGCTATAGTTTAGGCTTTTGCTTAAATTTGGTCAAGCGAGCAGGCCGGGCCTGAAACAATCCGCCCGTTCAATTTGGGCCTGCGCGGGGATGCCGCTTTCATTTTTCTTGACAGCCATCCTGTTGCAGACTATTATAATGTCCCGCAATACAATCACCTGTTAATATCAATGCCGGAAAGCGTTATGACCATTAGAAAAGTAATTTACCTTGGCGATGACCGCCTGCGCCAAAAGGCCAAAAAAATCAAACAGTTTACGCCGGGCCTCAAACAACTGGCCCAGGACATGCTGGAAACTATGCGTCATTATAACGGCGTGGGGCTGGCCGGGCCTCAAATAGGGGTGATGCAGCGCATATTTGTGGCAGAAATTCCCGCCTCGGAAGATGACCAGATTGAGCCGCACCCGCAAAGCGGCGTTACCTACGTGCTGGTTAACCCCAAAATTGTCAAAACATCCGATACGCCGGTTGAGGGTGAAGAAGGCTGCCTGTCTATCCCTGGCTGGCGCGGATTGGTAGCGCGCCCCGACCGGGTTGAGGTAAAAGCGCAAGACCTGGATGGGCGTCAAATTAAATTAAAGGTTGACAACCTGCTGGCCCGCATTTTTCAGCACGAAATGGACCATTTAGACGGCGTGCTTTACTTTGACCACATTCAGGACAAAGCCAAATTGTGGCAGGTTGAGCCGGAGGAACAGGAGCAACCGTCGCCGGAGGCAGCTCAGGCAGCCGCTTGAAAAGAATGTTAGTATCTACTCAGCCGCCGGTTCGCCCGGCGTTTTAACGCCGGGCTGAAACAGGTGCAAGGACGCTAAAGCGCCCTTAATTCGCTTAAAATTGGGTTTTTGAGTCTTAGCCTGGGATTTGAATCCCAGGCGACGCCGGCTGAGTAGTCACGAATGTTATTCTGAACCGGTAAAGGCTGGCCGGTATGCTCAACGAGTGGCTTAAACTTTTTCGCCCATTTTTACCAATCATTTTTATTCTGGCTCCGGCGGTAATGTGTACGGTTAGTATTTGCTACGCTTCTCATTTGCCCGAATGGTGGTACTGGCTCAACTGTTGGGCTATACCTGTAGGGGTGGTGGGCGGCGTAATTGCGGTTTTTTATCTGGATTGAGATTAGATGGGGCTTATCGCCTTTAGGGCGCTTAAGCGTCCTTTGCCCTTTTAGCCCGATGCCTTAGCCTTGGGCGCGGAATGACCGAATGCTCTCAAATACAACAAAGGAACAGGTAATTATGACTCAGAACAATCAAAATAATAACCCGGAAAACATCGACGTAGATGTTTACGAAACCAGAGAGTGGCTTGAGTCGTTAGATTATGTGGCGCATAGCCGTGGCCCGGAGCGGGTCAAGCAGCTACTGCATGAGCTTGAAACATACGCCTACGAGGAGCACGGGGTTCGGTTGCCCTTTTCGGCCAACACGCCCTACATCAACACCATTCCGGCCAGCGAGCAGCCGCCCTACCCCGGCAACCGGGAAATCGAGCGGCGCATCAAAAGCATTATCCGCTGGAACGCGATGGCCATGGTGGTGCGGGCCAATCGGGCCGATAGCTCGATTGGCGGCCATATTTCAACCTTTGCCTCGGCGGCTACCCTGTACGAAGTTGGCTTTAACCACTTCTTTAGGGGCAAGGGCGACAACCACGACGGCGACCAGATTTACTTTCAGGGACACGCCTCGCCGGGTATTTATGCCCGCGCCTTTCTTGAGGGGCGGCTAACCGTTGAACATATGGAAAGCTTTCGCCATGAACTGCGGCCGGGCGGCGGGCTGTCCTCATACCCCCACCCCTGGCTGATGCCTAAATTTTGGGAATTTCCCACCGTTTCTATGGGGCTGGGGCCAATTATGGCTATTTATCACGCCCGCTTTATCCGTTATCTGGAAGACCGGGGGCTGAAAAACCACAGCGACGCTAAAGTGTGGGCCTTTTTGGGCGATGGCGAAACCGATGAGCCGGAAACGCTGGGGGCTATTTCGCTGGCCGCCCGCGAGAAGTTGGACAACCTGATTTTTGTCATCAACTGCAACTTGCAACGCCTGGATGGCCCGGTGCGCGGTAACGGCAACATCATTCAAGAGCTTGAAACCGTGTTCCGTGGCGCAGGCTGGAACGCTATCAAAGTAATTTGGGGCACCGACTGGGACCCGCTGCTGGCTAAAGATAGAGAAGGCATTCTGGTCAAACGGATGGGCGAGGTGGTTGACGGAGAATATCAAAAATTTACGGTTGAGAGCGGGGCCTATATTCGAGAGCATTTCTGGGGTACCGACCCGCGCCTGTTGGAAATGGTCTCTCACCTGTCTGATGAAGAGCTACGCAAGCTGCGCCTGGGGGGACACGACCCGGTAAAAGTTTACGCTGCCTACAAAGCAGCCGTAGAGCACAAAGGGTCGCCCACCGTAATTTTGGCCCGCACCATTAAAGGTTACGGCCTGGGCGAGGCCGGCGAAGGCAAAAATATTACCCACCAGCAGAAAAAGCTAAACGAAGATGAACTGCGCGAGTTCCGCACCCGCTTTGGCATCCCCATTTCCGACGAAGAGATTGCCAACGCGCCCTTTTACCGGCCTCGAGAAGAAAGCCCCATGCTCAAATATCTGCACAGCCGCCGCGAGAAACTGGGCGGCTACGTGCCCAGCCGTAAACCTACCGAGGTTTACTTAACTACGCCCTCGGAAAAATTGTTCGAAGAGTTTTACGCCGGCACCGAAGGCCGCGAAGTTTCAACCACTATGGTTTTTGTGCGTATTTTGGCCAAACTGCTGCGCGATAAAGACCTGGGTAAGCTGGTAGTGCCCATTGTGCCCGACGAAGCCCGTACTTTTGGTATGGAGGCGCTCTTTCGCCAGTTTGGTATCTACTCGCACCGGGGCCAGCTTTACGAACCGGTTGACTCCGATAGCCTGCTCTACTACAAAGAGGCCACCGACGGCCAGATTTTGGAAGAGGGCATTACCGAGGCCGGCTCCATGTCGTCGTTTATTGCCGCCGGCACCGCCTACGCCAACCACGGCATCAATACCATCCCCTTCTTTATTTACTACTCTATGTTTGGTTTGCAGCGCATTGGCGATTTGATTTGGGCCGCAGGCGACCTGCGCTGCAAAGGCTTTTTGGTGGGCGCTACCTCTGGCCGAACCACCCTCAACGGCGAAGGGTTGCAACACCAGGATGGCCACAGCCACGTGCTGGCCTCTACCGTGCCCAACCTGTTTACCTATGACCCGGCCTTTGCCCACGAACTGGCCGTTATCATCCGCGATGGTATCCGCCGCATGTACGAAGAGCACGAAGACATCTTTTACTATCTCACCGTTACCAACGAGAACTACGCCATGCCGCCCATGCCGGGCAACGGCCAGGTAAAAGAGGGCATTCTCAAAGGTATGTACAAATTCCGCGAGGCTGACAACAAAAAGGCTAAACTGCGCGCCCAACTGTTTGGCAGCGGCGCTATTATGAACCAGGTGCTCAGGGCGCAAGAACTATTGCAGGAAAAATACAACATCGCCGCCGATGTGTGGAGCGTAACCAGCTACAAAGAACTGCGGCGCGACGCGCTGAATGTTGAGCGCTGGAATCTGTTGCATCCCAATGAAAAACCCAGAATACCTTACATCACCCAATGCCTCAAAGATGCGCCCGGCGTGTTTGTGGCCGCTTCTGATTATATGAAGTTGTTGCCCGACTCTATCCACCCCTGGTCGCCCAAGCCTATTGCCTCGCTGGGCACCGATGGTTTTGGCCGCAGCGATAGCCGCGAGGCGCTGCGCGACTTTTTTGAAGTTGACCATCGCTATGTTACGCTGGCTACGCTTACCTCGCTGGCTAAAGAAGGCCAAATTAAAAAAGATCAGGTTAGCGCCGCCATGGAAGAGTTGGAAATTGACCCCAACAAGCTCAACCCAATGACTTCATAGGAGTAAAACTATGGCAACCGAATTTAAGCTGCCTGAACTTGGCGAAAATATTTTGTCTGGCGACGTGGTTTCGGTGCTGGTTTCCGAGGGTGATACCATTAACAAGGATGACCCGGTGATAGAACTTGAAACCGACAAAGCCACCATCGAAGTTCCGTCTTCGGTGAGCGGCACCATCACGGCCATTCATGTCAAACCGGGCGATACCGTTGAGGTTGGGCAGGTAATTTTAGTGACCGAAGATGGCGCTGCCGAAAATGGTCAGCCCAAACCCGTTCAAGAAGCTGAACAGCCCGCGGAAGCGGAACCCGCCGTGGCCGAAGAGTCTCCCAAAGAGCCGGCCCCGGCAGAGCCGGAACCGCCCGCCGCAGAGCCGGAAGCCGAAACTGCCCCTGCCACCGTAGAGTTTAAACTGCCCGATTTGGGCGAAAATATTGAGTCTGGAACGGTGGTTGGGGTGCTGGTCTCAGAAGGCGACTCGATAGCCAAAGACCAGGGCGTGCTGGAGCTGGAAACCGATAAAGCCACGGTTGAAGTGCCCTCGCCTGTGGGCGGTACCGTCAAACAGGTTCACGTAGCAGAAGGCGAAACCGCCAGCGTCGGGCAGGTCATTTTAACCCTCGAAACCGCCGCCACAACCCCCTCAAAACCCAAACCCAAACCCGAAACCAAACAGGCCGAACCGGAACCGGCTTCAAAAGAAGAATCGCCGGCCAAAGCCGCTAAACCCGCCCCGGCAGAAACCCGGCCGGTAACGCCGCCGGCCGAGATACAGCCCCGGCTAGAACGAGGCGTCATTCCGGCTGCGCCCAACGTGCGGCGGCTGGCCCGCGAGATTGGCGTTGATATTGCCCAGGTAGCCGGTACCGGCCCGGCAGGGCGCATCTCGATAGATGACATCAAGCGCCATGCCCGGGAACGAGGAGCCGCCGGGGGTGCTCCCGCTGGCCGGGTGGCCGCCCCGCCCCTGCCCGATTTTAGCCTGTGGGGCCAGGTAGAGCGTCAGAAAATGAGCAACATTCGGCGGGCCACGGCCAGGCACATGGATGCGGCCTGGTCTGCCATTCCGCATGTAACCCAGTTTGACAGAGCCGATATCACCGACCTGGAACAACTACGTAAACGGTTTGGCAAAAAAGTGGAAGAGGCCGGCGGCAAGCTGACCATTACCGCCATTTTGCTTAAGGTGGCGGCCGCGGCGCTAAAAGAGTTCCCCAAATTCAACGCCAGCATCGACACGGCCAAAGAGGAAATCATCTACAAACAGTACTACCACATCGGCGTGGCGGTTGATACCGAGCGAGGCTTGCTGGTGCCTGTCATCCGCAATGTAGACCAGAAAAACATTATAGAACTGGCCGTTGAACTGGGCGAAGTGGCCGAAAAGGCCCGCAACAGCAAACTTACCCTTGATGACATCCAGGGCGGTTGCTTTACCATTACCAACCTGGGCGGCATTGGTGGCGCCAATTTTACCCCTATTGTCAATTTGCCGGAGGTGGCAATTTTAGGCGTTAGCCGGGGTAGCAAAGAACCAAAATTTAAAGATGACGGTAGCATAGAACCCCGGCTTATGCTGCCGCTCTCACTCTCTTACGACCACCGGCTGATTGATGGGGCCGACGCTGCCCGCTTTCTCCGCTGGGTGGTAGAGTATCTGGAGCAGCCATTTCTTACGGCTTTGCAGGGCTGGTAAATAATTGGCTCAATCATTCATAACCGCAGGGCGACATTCAAATAAAAATCCCGGCAGAGCCTCCTTCCCGTCCATTTCCACCGAGCTCCAAGCCGTTTTGCAGCGTATTGTTGACGACGTAGTAGCTGGCCTGGGCTGCGTGGGGGCAATGGTGGCTACCCTGGAAATGGATAACTCGCTGCCGGTGCGGGCTTATTCGGTAAATTTTGCTCCGAGCCTGCTCAAATATTTAGAGGACAAATTAGGAGTTGGCCTGATTGGCCCTCGCTCTGTGGCTTACCTTGACCACAAGAAATATAAAGATAATCTCAGCGTGCGCGCGGTTAGCGGACCAACCGGCAAACCAGAAGTTATGGTCTCTGACCGCCTGTACGACCTGTTCAGACCTGTAGTTAGCAAACCCCTGTCTGATATAGCCCAGCGCCTCACCGAAATCAATCAGGTAGCGGCGGTGCCCTTTTCTATTGGCAACGAGGTAGTTGGCAATTTGTTTGCCGCCTCGCGCCAGGCTTTCTCCCCGCGAGAAATTGATTTTTTAACTGCCTTTGGCAGCCAGGCTGCCACGGCCATTCAAACCCAACGCTACCTCACCGAAATGCGGGCGCTGGAGCGAGTCATTTTGGCAATGCAGGCCAGCATCACCAGCGAAACCCAGGTGTTGCAACTGGTAGTTGATACCGTTGTGCAGCGCCTGGGTTATGTGGGGGCAATGGTGGCCACCCTCGAAGCCGACAACAGCCTGCCGGTGCGAACTTACGCCATAGGTTTTGAGACCGCCATTCTCAAGCAGTTAGAAGACAAGCTGGGGGTTTCGTTGATTGGCTCAAAATCGGTTGCTTATCTGGACAACCCGCGATTCCGCGAGAATTTGAGCGTGCGGGCGGTTAAAGGCGCAAACGGCCGGCCAGAACGTTTTGTTGAGTCTGACAAGCTGTTCGACCTGTTCCGTCCGGTGGTCAACAAACCCCTGTCTGACCTGGCCCAAAAACTCACCGGTATTCAGCGGGTAATGGCCGTGCCTTTTTACCTGGAAGATGAAGTGGTAGGCAATTTGTTTGTGGCCAGCCGCCGGCCCAAATTTCACAAGTGGGAAAAAGAGGTTTTGGCCACCTTTGCCCAGCAAGCGGCGGTGGGTATTCGCAATGCGCGGCTGTATCGCATTGCCGAGGAGCGCCGCCAGATTGCCCAGCTTTTTGGCAAAATGGCCTTTAGCGCGGCAGCCAGCATCCACGCGCTGCGTAATCACATTGGCGCGCCGCGCACCTATCTGCAACTTTTGGAGATTAAAGACCAGCTTACGCCGGCACAATTAAAAGAACTGCAAGACTCGCAAGCCGGCGCGCTGGAGCATCTCAGCCGGGCCATTAACATTTTAGACAACCTGCATGAGCCGTGGAGTCAAACCCCGGATAAATTATTGGATGTCAACAAATGTTTAATTATGGCCGTTAGAAAAGCATTTCCCCACAGAATGTTAGAGATGGGCAATAACGTGGTAGATACCGGCGATAATGTCGTAATTCACAAATCGCTGGCCGACAATTTGCCTCCGGTCAAAACCTCGCCCGATATGCTGACCGAGGCCCTCAGAATTATTATTAAAAACGCGCTGGAGGCCGTTAAACAAAACGGCAAACGTGGCCGGCTACAAATTGAAAGCCGGTTGCAGGCCGATGGCCTGATTGAAATAACTGTTCGAGACAATGGCGCCGGCATTAAGCCAGAAAATCTAAACAAGGTGTTTGAACTGGGCTGGTCCACCAAAAATGGCGAAGGGATGGGCTTTGGCCTGTTCTGGACCAAAGATTACATCGAGGGTTTGGGCGGCAACATTCATGTAGAGAGCGTTTGGCAAAAGGGCGCTACGTTTGTTATCAACCTGCCGGCCATCACTTAAGCCCCAGGCCCAAATTGAGCAATCATCAGCTTTGCCCCTACTACCCCAACAGACAACTGCGGATTAATGAATGATAAAAAATGAGTCGCTAAAAACGGCGGTAATTGTTTCTGCCAATATTGAGTGGCAGGTATTACAGACGCTTTTGCCGCCGGTCAATTTGCAAAGTTCACCCCTGGGGCATTGGTTTAAGCTTGAAATGGAGGTGGCCGGCCAGACTCAGCCGGTGCTCTTTTTTCACGGAGGCTGGGGCAAAATTGCGGCGGCGGCTTCGGCCCAATATGTGTTGAGCCACTGGACGCCTCGATTACTGGTCAATTTGGGGACGTGCGGCGGCTTTGAGGGGCAGGTGGAAAAGGGAACAATCATTCTGGCGGAACGCACCGTAGTGTACGATATCATCGAGCAGATGACCGGCTACGATGAGGCCATTGCCCATTTTAGCGCCCAAATTGACCTGTCGTGGTTGAAGGAACCCTACCCCCAGCCGGTGCGCCGCACCCTGCTGGTTTCCGGCGACCGCGATTTGATGGCTGACGACCTGCCCCGGCTGCACGCCAAATATGGCGCAGTGGCCGGCGATTGGGAATCCGGGGCGATTGCCTGGGTGGCTGCCCGCAGCAATACCCGCTGCTTGATTTTGCGCGGCGTTACCGATTTGGTAGGCCGTAACGGCGGCGAGGCCTACGACGGAAATTTGGAGGTATTTGTCGAAGGCACTCGCCGCGTGTTTGAGTCGCTGTTGCCCCATCTGCCGCAGTGGATTGCGGCTGGATTAGCCTGAGTAAGGCGCGCCACGTTTTACTTGCGTCGGGCCAGGTACACTACCCCGCCGCCAACGGCAATGCCCAGCCCCATTAAACAGGCCGCGCCAATAGCCCCCAGCAAAACGTAGGGTATAGCCAGATTGGTGGTGGCCGAACCGCTATCGCTGAAAACGGCCGGCACTTCAATGTTCACCGCGCCATCCTGGCAGGGGTACATATCGGTGCGGTAGGTCAGGTCGTGAACGTTCGACACATCGGGCAGGCTGCCGTTAAAGTCGAACACGGGGTCGATGGTCATTTCGTTGGGCGACATCTGGCCGTAAAAGCGGGTCACATATGGATAGCGCTGCCGTAACTCTTGCAGCAGGGGGTCAATCACGTTAAGCTGCGAGGTGGGCTGGGCGTATTCGGTGATAAAGGCTTTGCCCTCAAAACGGTCGATGCCGCTGGCGACCAGTTGCAGGTAATTGGTGCCGCCGCCAAACGGCCCGGCCAGCGAGAGGTCATCATTGGCAATTTCCAGGCTGGCGTAATTTTGAGATTCGGCCCTGGCGCGTCCAAAAATCCAGGTGTAAATGCCCATATTGGGCGTAGCCGCTACCGCCGTTAAGCGGATGGGAATCATAGGGCGCTCTGATTGGTAGGTCATTTTTACCGGCTGTATATCCTGTACGCCTTGGTCTGGCTGCAACTTCATGGCTAAAAAGACCATGTTTTCCTGCACATAGACGTGAACCAGCGGCTCCATTTCTGGGGTGATGCGGTAGTTGTTTTCGTTTAGCCAGTCGATGAGGGCGTTGGCGTTGCCGGTTTCTGTGCCCACCACATCGAAGGCGTAGGGGCCGGCCTCGCCGCTGGCAAACACGGTGACATCCTGCTCGGCGACGGCCTCTTCAACGGCCCCGGCTGCCGGGGCCATCAACATTGTGTCGTCAAACATGCAGTCGGGCACAGGCGGCAGCATGAAGACCGGGTCGGTAGCGGTTTGAATTTCGGTAAAGCTGTCCATTTCGGCCACGTCAACCTCTGGCACGCTGGGCACGGGCACCACCCAGGCAAAATCGGGGGCGCTGCCGGTGTAGTTAATCTGCACATAGGCCGATATCTGACCGGGGTCTACCGTAAAAATAATCCGTTCGGCGGCCTGGTCTACCGGAATATTCTGGCAGAATAATCCGCCACATGCCAGCGCCGGTTGGGCCGAGAGTAAGGTGGCGGTGCAGAAAAACACCGCAAAAAACAAAAAAAATTTTACCAGCTTCATTGCTTGCCTCCTCTAATTGGTTCGGTTGGGTTGTTCTTGTCTATTATAACGCTATTTGGCCCTAAATAGTTCCGCGTATTTTGCCATTAAAAAAAGCCCACACCTGGCAGTGGCGTGGGCTTGTGGGTCGAAAAAAAGAAAAGCCGGCTTCCTTACTTTTCTTCTTCCTCTTCCTCTTCGGCTTCATCTATCTCTTCGGTTTTTGGCGCGGCCTTGGGGGCGGGTTTTTCTGCCTCTACTTCTTCCTCATCAACCTCTACATCAAGGGCAGCCGCCTCTTCTTCGGTTAGCTGGTCGTGGTCTAAAATGCCACCCAGCGGCACCACGGTAACTTTAATTTCGGTTGAAACATCAATCATCAACTTAATTGTTACCTGTTGCTCGCCCAGGCTGCGGATAGGTTCGCCCAGGCTAACTTTGCGCTTATCAATTTCAATGCCGCTTTTCTCTTGAATTGCCTCGGCAATATCATTAGAAGTAACGGAGCCATACAGCTTGCCCGTTTCACCGGCCCGGCGTTCAAATACCAGACTCAGGCCCGAAATTTGGCCGGCAATGGCTTTGGCATCTTCCGTTTCCTGGGCGCGGCGCTTTTCGGCTGCTTTGCGAATAGTTTCGGCCTGTTTTAATGCGCCCGGTGTGGCTAACACGGCCAGCCGCTGCGGCAGCAAAAAGTTGCGACCGTAGCCGTTGGCAACTTTTTTAACGTCGCCGGCATAGCCCAAATTGTCAACATCTTCAATCAATAATACCTTCATAAGTTACTCTCCAAATAGCTAAAAAATATCTATCCTATCAGGACACACACAAACGCACAGTATACTTGAAAAGCGACAAATTTCCAAATGGGGGGGTAAAGTTTAACCATTTCATAATCTGGCAACTGTCAACTCACTCTGATTCGTGCTATAATTTGCCCTGAAAAGTTTAGCCCAAGGATAAAACATTTATGTTTCAAAACGCGCTTACCTACGCCCAAACCCATCACAGCGGTGCGCTGGCCGGCCTGCAAGAGCTGCTGCGTATCCCCAGCATCAGCACCCTGCCGGAACACAAAACCGACATGCAGCAGGCCGCCCATTGGCTGGTCAACAAACTAACCGCAATTGGCCTGCAAAATGCCAAAATAATGCCCACCGACGGCCACCCCGTGGTCTATGCCGACTGGCTCAACGCCGGGCCGGATGCCCCTACCCTGCTGGTTTACGGCCATTACGACGTGCAGCCGGTAGACCCTTTGGAAGAGTGGCAAACGCCCCCCTTTGAGCCAACCATCAAAGAGGATAAAATTTATGGCCGGGGCGCCGCCGATGATAAGGGCCAGTTTTACATTCACCTGGCCGCGGCAGAAGCTTACCTGCAATCAAGCGGGCGGCTGCCGCTCAACCTTAAATTTTTGCTGGAAGGCGAAGAAGAGATGGGCAGCCCCCACCTGGGCTACTACGTGTCGGCCAACCGCGATTTGCTCCAGGCCGATGCCGCCCTGATTTCCGATACCCATATGATTGACCCCCGCACCCCTACGCTCATTACCGGCGTGCGCGGCATGGCCTATATGGAAGTGACCATGCGCGGCTCCCGGCAAGATTTGCACTCTGGAATTTACGGCGGCGTGGTTGAAAACCCGCTCAACGCGCTGGCCCGCGTGCTGGCCGCCCTCAAAGACAAGCAGGGGCGCATCACCATTCCCGGTTTTTACAACAAGGTGCAGCCTCTCACCCCCGCCGAGCGGGAAGCCATCAACAATGGCGTGGTTACAGAAGAGAGCGCGCTGGCCGAAACCGGCGCGCCGGCCCTGTGGGGCGAGGCCGGCTTTACCGTTGCCGAGCGCAAAGGCGTGCGCCCTACTCTGGACATCCACGGCATTAAAGGCGGCTTTACCGGAACCGGGGCCAAAACCGTTATTCCGGCGGTAGCCAGCGCCAAAGTAAGTATGCGGCTGGTTCCAAACCAAAACTCTCGCGAGATTGCCCGCCTCTTTTCCGATTACGTTCTGCAACTTAGCCCGGCCACAATGGAGGTAACGGTTGACACGCTGCACGTGGCCGAACCCGCGGTGGTCGATATGACCGCTCCGGCTATTGAAGCTGCCGGCCAGGCTTATCAGCAAATCTTTGGCAACAGCCCGCTCTACCTGCGCGAGGGCGGCACGTTGCCGGTGGTCAGTATGCTCATCAACGTGCTGCAAGCGCCGGTAGTGATGATGGGCTTTGGCCTGCCCGACGACAACCTGCACGCCCCCAACGAGAAGTTCCATCTACCCAATTTTTATAAAGGAATAGAAACCGCCATTCACTACTACCAGATTTTTAGCGAGATGAAACGATGACAACTTCCTACCAACACGTTTACCTATCGCCCCACTATGATGACATTTCGCTTTCTTGCGGGGGGGCGGTGTATCAACACATACAGGCCGGCGAGCCGGCGTTGGTGATTACCGTGTGCGCCGCGCCGCCCAACCCCGGCGACCCGCTATCGCCCTTTGCCCAGGAACTGCACCGGCGCTGGGGCAGCCCGGAGGATGTTGTTGCCACGCGGCGAGCCGAGGATGAAGCGGCGATGGCCGTGCTGGCGGCGCACTCCATCCGGCTTGATTTTGCCGACTGTATTTATCGGGGCCGGCCAGTTGCGGGCGAGTGGTATTACACCAACAACGCCCAACTGTTCGGCCAGATTCACCGAGCCGAGCAGCCGCTCATTCAGCAGATTGCGGCCGAGATTCAGCGGGTCATTCCTCCCGGAACGCGACCCACCCTCTATGCCCCGCTGGGCGTGGGCAACCACGTTGACCACCAACTGGTTCACGCGGCGGCCCGTCATCTAGCGCAGCAGGGCTATCCGGTAATTTATTACGAGGATTACCCCTATGCAGACCCCGATTACGCTCCCCACGGCCAGGACAATCCATACGACTTGCCGGCTGCGCTGACCCGCTTGCAGCCGTTGGCGCTTGAGCCGCAGGTACGGCCTATTTCTGACCAGGCGTTGCAGATCAAAATTGACAGCATTGCCGCTTACGAGTCGCAACTGGACATTCTCTTTGGCGGCCCGGAAGCGATGGCCCGCAAGGTTAGCCGGTACGCCCGGCAGGTGGGCAGCGGCGCCCCGGCCGAACGAGTCTGGTTGCCCGGATAAGTTATTGGATTAACGACAACTCCGCCACAATTGGCAAATGGTCCGAGCCGCCGGCCTCGGTGAGGGTGCGGGCGCTGTGGGCAAAAAAGTGCCGGCTGTAAAAAATATGGTCAATGCGAATCATCGGCAATAGCACCGGCACTTTTTTAACGCGGGGCGCGTGCGCCGGAAAAGTAAAACCCAGTCCCCAGCCGGCCTCCCACTGGGCGTTGTTCAAATGGCTGTCAACCAACCGGTACAGTTCTGAGTGGTAGGTGGTGTTAAAATCGCCGCCCACAATCAGCGGGCCGCGCTCGGCGGCAATATCGTTGACCAGCGCCGAGATTTGCTGCTGTTGTCGCCGCCAGGGGTGTGGGGTGTTGGGGTGAACATTCCACACCTTTAAGGGGCCGTCGGGCGTGTTGATTTCTACTTTTAGGGCGCGTCCCCTTTCAAAGGCCAGCTCTTGCCGGGTAATGGGAAAACGGCTGATAACTGCCTGCCCGGTTTGCGGGTCGTAGGCCAGATGAAAATGGCCGGGCGGGTAGATGTCGGCCAGCCCCTTGAGCGCCTGAGCGATGGCGGGTGTAACCTCTTGCAGCAGCAAAATGTCGGGCTGCTCTTGCCGAATAAGGTTGAGCGCGTCATCCAGAGTAGCGTTACGGTAGAGCAGATTGTAGCTCATCACTTTTAGCGGCGCGCCGCCGGCCAGGGCAACGCTGAAGCGAGGCAGGAACAGGGGGGCAAAGTTGGCGCCAATTAACAGGGTGGGGATAGCCAGGGCCGCCGCCAGCCGCTTTCGGCGGGCCAGGCCGGCCATTAGCAGCATTGGCAGCAGGCCGACCAGCAGCCAGGGCATAAAATAGTTGAGCATCTGCACCGGCCACAGCCGGTCGCCGGGCCACCAGCGCAGGGGATACCATAGCAGCAGAGCCAGAGCAACGGCCCACAGCCCGGCAAAAAAGAAATGGGTGAAGAGTTTTAGAAGGGCGATGACATGCTTGAACATAGGTTGGTTGATTCCTCCGAAAAAAGATTGATTTCATAATAAATATTGAGCGGCAGGCTGACTCCCAATAGCTGGGCCAGGGTGAGCAGCGAAGCCTGGCACACGTTGGGCACCAGCCGCATGAGTAAGGCCATTTTGCCAATAAGCTGCCGTTCGGTGATGTTGTCAAAATTGCCGTTAATGTTGACCAGTTCCAAAAACGCTTCCAGGGTTTTTTCATCTACCTGGGGAATGTAATGGATGGCAAACATCACGGCCGAGGCCACGTGCCGTTTATGAAATTCCTGACCGTTAGTTAAGGCAGTGCGGTTCATAATTGCGCCCTTTTGTTGTATATCTCTATAAATAGATTATCTAGGTATACAGGTCAAAAAAATTCCGGCATAGCAGCGCCGGGATTTTGATTATCTTTAAACAGGCAGGCCCGGTTGAGCGTTGCTGTGGCGAATCCAGCGGGCTACCAGCCAGACGAAAAGGGGGTACAGGGTCAGGCCGACGGTCAGCATCCCTTTGGGGAGTTTGACCAGCAGCACTTCGCGGGTGGTCAGAAAGGTGATGAAATATTCTGGAAATAGTTTGGCTATCACAACGGTTATGGCCACAACGCTGACGTAAATAAGCTGCGTGCCGATGAGTCCGGCCAGCAGATAAATTCCCCGGCGGCTGGGGCGGGCGGCGCGCAGGCTGGCCGCCAAAATTACCACCCACAAAAATGAAAACGCGGTTTCCAGCCAGATGATGTTGCCGGGGTAAATATTGCCCGGCCCCCAGCCGGTGGTAACAAGCTGCTGCCGCTCGATGAGGGTGGCAAAGGCTAAATAAGTGGTAAAGGGCAGGGTCATCAGCGTGGCCTGTTGCCAGCTATCAATGGCCAGCAGCGTGACCAGCGTGGGGAAGATAATTACAAAAAACCAGGGGGTAGGCGGTAAAATAAGCAGCGCCAAAAATAGCCAGCCCAGCCAGGCATACCACCAGGTAGGCCAGCGCTGCCACCAGGCCACCACCGCGCCAATTGCAAAAATAAGCAGGTAAATAGCGATGGGGATATATTGGCCGACAAAGTGCCAGCCCAGGCCGGTAATGCCCAATATGGGTAGCGCGGCCAGCAGGATATCGGGCCAATCGACCAGGCCGGCGGCACGCCGCCACTGGTTGCCAATCTCTTTGGGTTGGCCAAACTGCTCTATGGCTTTTACTTCGGCCTGGGGGCGGGGCAAGCCGCGTTGCTGCCATTCGCGAGCCAGGTCTTCCAGGTGGCAGTGAACTTCGGCGCGGGCCTCTTCGCGCAGATGGTGGGGTAGTGAATTTTGAAACTTCTCCAGATATTCTTTGATGGCTGACATTTACCTGGTACTCCTCAGACGTTACTGTAGCACAAATGTTGGCAAAAGTTGTAGCGTCATTTGGCGGATATTGGGGCTGCTTTCTGTCTTAGGGCGTTTTGAAATGTTCGGCAATTTTACGTAGGTGTTATAAACTACAGCGTGCCGTCTAGCAATTTGAGCAAATGGCGAGAAAAATCGCTCCACTGGCGGGCCGATTTTTCCAATTCTTGTTGGCCCGCCTGGGTAATGTAATAATATTTGCGAGAGGGGCCATCTTCAACCACTTCCCATTTGCTTTCAACCAGACCATCTTTCTCCAGCCGGTGCAAGGCCGGGTAGAGCGTGCCCTGCTCCAAATCAAAATAACCTTCGCTGCGAACTTGCAGCTCTTTTACAATTTGGTACCCATACATTGGCTTTTCGGTTAGCAGGCGCAAAATCATTACAGCGGTGCTGCCGGTTCTCATATCTAATTTGGTCACGCCATCTCCTCCAAACTATCAAAAAAGACCTTGGTTCTCTTAATACCTAGATATTCTACACTAACTTGCCGTGAGTGTCAACACCCTTAAATTTGCTGTCATGCCTTATCCTCTGCATTGTCAGGCAAATTGATATGGGGTATAATAAACCACAGTAAATCCTGTTTCTATATATTGTGTGGAAATTAAT
Source organism: uncultured Caldilineaceae bacterium (assembly GCA_964486935.1). GTDB lineage: Bacteria > Chloroflexota > Anaerolineae > 4572-78 > J111 > CAZAPG01. Next base: position 150,084 of record CAZAPG010000008.1, read on the forward strand.
AAATTTAAGGATTTACCTACTATATATTGTGTTGATTTAAACCAATAAACCGTGATTGTAAAATTGTGAGGGGATGAACTCTAGCAGCGCATGGACAACCCCAGGTATGACCCGGATTTTGAATATGATGATTATGACGCCTATCCCCCCGACCCGCAATTAACCAGCGTGGGGTTGCCCCCCGGCCAGCTTGCGCTGATCATTGGGGTTAATGCCGTTATCTCGCTGATTATCAGCGTGGTTGTGGTTTTAATTGCCAATCGACAGGTGACGCCGGGTGATATTGCCACCCCAACTGCGCCAGGCGATACCGTAGCCGTTGAAGCGGTTGAACCCGGCGCCCCGCCCGATACAACCGGCCAGGCCGCATCCCCGCAGGTAACGCCGGTGCAAACCGTCACCTATCAGGTTCAATCGGGCGACACGTTGGGCTTGATTGCCGAGAAATTTTCCGTATCTATTTTTGATTTGATGACGGTCAACGGCCTGACTAACCAGGATTTTATTCAGGTGGGACAGGAGTTGGTTATTCCCCTGGGCGGCTTGCCCACCACTACCCCTACCTTTACCGCGGTTCCCATCCCCACCGATACGCCGCTGCCCTTTGACCCGCCGACCCCGCTGCCCACCGGCGCCGCTGTTCCGGCAGAACCGGCGGCCACCGTTGGCCCATCGCCCACGCCTACTAACACGCCTACCGGCCAGCCGTCGGCCACGCCGTTGCCCACCTCCACGCCGCCGCCTTTTGACGAAATCAACGTAGTGATTGATGGCGTAATGGGCGGAGGCAATCTGGCTCAGGAAACCGTTGTTATTCTAAATAAAGGGGCCGGAACCAGTTTGAGAGATTGGAAGCTGGAAGGCTCGTCGCTGGGTATTTTTGTCTTTCCCGATATTTTTCTGTTCAGCGGCGGTAGTATCCGTGTACACACAGCCGCCGGTCAGAATACCCCCAGCGATTTATTTTTGAACCAGGGAGAACCTGCCTGGCCGCCCGGCGTCGTCATCACCCTGCGCAGCGCCAACAATCAGGTCATCTCGCGCTTTGAGGTGCCGGCCCCCTAACCAAAATGCAAATCGAGTTGCGCTCAAACGCTGAGGTGCAAAAATGTCATCAATAGTAACGGCCAGCGATTTTCAAGAGTTTGACCCGGTGATTACAACCGTTCTACAGGATTTTGGTAAATTGTTGTGGGGGGAGTCTGAAACGGAGCGTAAAGGCCTGATGGGCCTGCTATTGGGCAAGCGTACCCGCCCGGCGCCCAATTATCAGGTGCAAAGCGACTACCGGGCCTATGACCATCGCGACCTTGAATATTATGATCTGGTGTGGACACTCAAATCCAAGCCCGAACTTCCACAAGAGGCGGAATATCGCGTAGAGCTTGATTACCTGGCAGGCAGTTCGCAGCACTGCTTTGAAGTTAGCCAGTGGCGCGACGGGTCAAAAATAAAATCAGAGACCACGGCTGATGCTGCCAGAGTCTCGCTGGAGCAGGCGCTCAAAAGGCTGGCCGGGTCTGCCGCCTGAATTTAAACCATCTATCAACTTTCCGAAAAAGTAGCAAACGGACGCGTCAAGTTTGGCCGTCCTTTTTTTATGCCCCGGTAACATTGTGGTAACATGTCACTGTATAATTTTACAGGAGACCGTGGAATGGAAAAAGAAGTTGTTATGTATGTGCGCGGTTTTTACTGCGCCGGCGTGGCGCTGGCCCGCGATGTGATGAAACGTTACAACGTGCCCTACCGGGAAATTAATATTGATGAAGACCCGGCCATGGCCGCCAGAGTTAAAGAGTGGACGCATCACTACAGCGTGCCCACCATTATTATAGCCAACGCCGGCGAAGACTTACCCTATACCGATTTTTTGCCTCGACCCACCGAGCGCACCATCAAAGGCTACGACCGTGGCCCGATGATTACCGAACCCAATAACCGCGATTTGGAAAACTGGCTGCACAAACACGGTTTTTTGGATAAACCCTATCAACGTTGAACTAATTATCGGCGCAAGTCAAACCTGTTTATTGCAGTTAGCAATAAACACCGCAGACAAGCGCCCAGAAACAAGGAGAAAACCATGTTATCAAAACGCTTCTTTATCAGTTTAGCGCTGCTGTTGGCAGCGGCGTTAATTGCCGGCGTCTGGACAACATCGGCGCTGGCCCAACAGGGAACAGGCGGCGAGAACTTTGTCTTTGTCAACTACATTGGGCAAGAGTTGACCCTTGACCTGGACGACACCACCTACATCATTCCCGGCGCCGACACCATGCCCCAGGGTGGCCGGCTGGCGCTGCAACTGGCGCCGGGTGAGCACAAATTTGCGGCTAACGTGCCGGGTGTTGGGTTGGGCTTTGCCGGTGAATTTACCGTCGAGCCGGGCCAGGTAGTGGGCAAAGCCGCCATCATCGAGCAGACCTCCCCTTCGGTAGACCGTAACGGCATTTTGCTGGCCGCCCCTAAAGATAAAGTTAAAGTGTTTGATTTTGACCCCCTGGCCCCGCCGGCCACAGAAGAGCCGGTGGTCGATACTTTTCAACCCGCTCCGGCCGCAACCGGCCAGGCCAGTCTGGTCTGGGTTAATTATTTGGGCGATGAATTAACGGTAGATTTAAGCGGCCAACTCTACAAAGTTGCGCCCGCCGCCAATAATATTCCGGGCCGGCTGCAAATTAACGTTGCGCCGGGCGATTACACCTACACCGCCAGCGTGCCCGCCGGCAGCATCAATGGCGTCATTACCCCGCTGGTGGGGCAAGTTACCGGTTTAAATATCTTTGCCGACCCGCTCAAAGAGCGCGAATACGAAGTGGGTGAAGAATATGAATTTATTCAACCCCTCACCCTCAGAGTGCAGACCGAGGATTTGACCGGCCAGACCGCCGTAATCACCCAGCCGGCCACTACCGAGACCGCGCCGGCCACCCTGCCCGCTACCGGCGGCGAACTTGGCCCCCTGGCCGATGAGTCGCCCTTAACCGAGGGGCTGCTCATTAAAAACTACGCCGGCGACACGCTGACCTTTACCATCAACAATCAGGCTTACGCCATTGCCAGCAACCAGCAGTTGCAGGTAACGCTCCCGCCGGGCCTTTACACCTACACCGCCAGTCTTCCCTTTGTGGCAACCACCGGCGCGGTAGATATGCAGCCGGGCCAATCCATTCAGTTGAGTGTTGCCATCAACGTGGCCCACGATGTTTTGAGCGTTTACCAAAATTAACCCTTGTCAAAACTCAAAAGTCAGGATATAATCGTTAAGGTTATAATTTTGTGGGGGTAAATTTAATGAACAACAATAGAACCTGGCCATATTGTTGCAGTACCGCCGGCAAGCTCTATTGTTGTTTTAACTGACTCCCTTACCCCAACCCATTGTCAACAAAAGCCGCAGGCGTACTGCCTCGCGGCTTTTTGTTTGGAATATTCTCGCGCTCCAAACCGGGCCGCGATATCTTTGACGGCTCTTAATTTTGGAGGTGAACTGATGTTGCAGATATCTAATCTAACAAAAAGCTACGGCGCTGACGCCGTGCTGGCCGATGTATCGTTTGGGCTGGCCGCCGGCGACCGGGTGGGGCTGGTGGGGCCAAACGGTTGCGGCAAAACCACCCTGTTGCGCCTGATTGCCGGCCTGGAGCAGCCCGATAGCGGGCAGGTTAGCCTGAACCCGCCTGCGCTCGAAATTGGCTATCTGGCGCAGGCGCTTATTTTTGAAGCCGGTGAAACCCTGGAAATGGCCCTGGCCCGCGCCGTGGCCGCCCATAGCCGGGCCTGGGCCGACATGCAGCATTACGCCGGGCAAATGGCCGCCGCCGCTGACAACCACCTGGCCGATTTGACCGCGGCCTATGCCGAAGCTGAACTTAGGTTTGAAGCTGCCGGCGGCTACGCCCTGGAAGCCCGCCTGGAGGCGGTGCTGACCGGGCTGGGTTTGGGCGATATTCCACGCCGGTTGCCGGTGGCTAAATTGAGCGGCGGCCAAAAAACACGGCTGGGGCTGGCCGGGCTGCTGGTCAAACAACCCCGGCTGCTGTTGCTGGACGAACCGACCAACCACCTGGATATTGACGCGCTGGATTGGCTGGAAGCCTGGCTGCGCAACTATGATGGGGCGGTGCTGATTGTCTCGCACGACCGGGCCTTTCTGGATGCCGTTACCACTCGCACCCTGGTAATTGACCCGGCCACCCACACCCTGCGCGAGTTTGGCGGCAACTACAGCTTTTATATCGACACGCTGGCGCGGGAGATGGAGCAGCAGTGGCAGGCTTACAAAGACCAGCAGCAGGAAATTGCCCAGTTGCAGCAGGCCGCCCGGCATCTGCGCGGGCAGGCCAAATTTAGAAAAGGGGGCAAAGCCGACACGCCCGACAAGTTTGCCAAAGCCTTTTTTGCCAATCGCAGCGCGGCCACGGTAGCCCGCGCCAAACATTTGGAGCGCCGGGTAGAATATCTGCAAGGCGAGGGCCAGGTTGGCAAGCCGGGTCGCCAATGGCAGTTAAATCTGAATTTTGCCGGCGACAGCGGCGGCCCGCGCCAGGTGCTAACCCTGCAAGATGTCTCGATGGCCTTTGGCGACAGGCTGCTGTTTGAACATGTTAACCTGAGCCTGACCCACGGCCAGCGCGTCGCCCTGATTGGCCCCAACGGCGAGGGCAAAACAACCCTGTTAAAAATTGTAGCCGGAGAAGTGCCCCCCACCGCCGGGCAGGTTCAATTGGGGCGGGGCGTCAAAATGGGCTACCTGGCTCAAGAACAGGAAATTTTAGACCCTCATAGCACGCCCTACGATACCATTCGGGCGGTATCGGAGCAGATGAGTCAAACCGATACGCGCAACTTTTTGCACTTTTTTCTGTTTTCCGGCGATGAGGTATTTAGCCCCATTGCCACGCTCAGCTACGGCGAGCGCGCCCGGCTGATGCTGGCGCTGCTGGTGGCTCAGGGCTGTAACTTTTTGCTGCTGGACGAACCGGTCAACCACCTTGATATTCCCGGCCGGGAGCGGTTTGAGCAGGCGCTGGGCCAGTTTCCCGGCACGGTGCTGGCTGTGGCCCACGACCGGGCTTTTATCCGCGCCGTGGCAACCCAGGTATGGGAACTGCGCCGCCACCAAATCCGGCCAGTTGAGATTTGACTTGCGGGTTTGAATGGCATATCATCCTGTCAAATTAATAAAATATCACATCAACCAACAGAGTAGCTAGGGTTCCGCCGCCCTGTGAGGCGGGTCTGGACCGAGCGCTACGAAAAGCCATTAACGGCAGACATCTTTAGGGAATAAAAGACTGGGGGATTGAGGTTGGTGCGTTTTGGCGCGCCTCTATCCCGCCGGCAAATCGACCTGCTGCGTTGGGGTCGCTAGGGATAGATGGCGCACAAGCGCGTCGCTATCCCTATTTTATTTCTGGAGGTGCTGCTGTGTTCAAAACCATTTCTCCCCATGTCAGGGCTGTTGGGCAGGCTTTATTTGTAACTTTTCTCTGGTCTACGTCGTGGGTATTTATTAAATTTGGGTTGGTGGATATTCCGGCGTTAACTTTTGCGGCGTTGCGGTATACTCTGGCCTTTTTATGTTTGCTGCCTCTGGCGCTCCGCTCTGCTCACCTGGCTTCGTTGCGTAATTTGTCAACCCGCGACTGGCTGGGGCTGCTGGGGTTGGGGCTGGTATTTTATGCCGTTACCCAGGGCGCGCAGTTTTTAAGCCTGGCCTACCTGCCGGCCATTACCGTTAATTTGTTGCTTAGTTTTACCACGGTGGTTGTCTCGCTGTTGGGCATAGCCCTGCTCTCAGAAAAGCCAACGCTGCTCCAGTGGGCCGGCGTGGGTTTGTCGCTGGGGGGCGCGCTGATTTTCTTTTACCCCGCCTCTTTTCCCGCCGGCCAGCAGTTTGGGGTGATGGTAGCCCTGGTAGGGGTGCTGGCCAACGCTTTCTCTTCAATTTTAGGCCGGCACATCAACCGCAGCGGCAATTTGTCTCCGCTGGCGGTAACGGTGGTAAGTATGGGGATTGGGTCGGCGGCGCTGCTGGGGGTTGGTCTGACCGTTCAGGGGTTGCCCGCGTTGAACTGGCTCAACTGGGCCATTATCATCTGGCTGGCGGTGATAAATACAGCTTTTGCCTTTACTCTGTGGAATTTAACCTTGCGTCACCTGTCGGCCATGGAGTCGAGCATTATCAACAACGCTATGCTGCTGCAAATCCCCGTTTTGGCGCTGCTCTTTTTGGGCGAAAGTATTAGCCTCAAAGAAGGCGTTGGAATGGTGCTGGCCGGCGCAGGTATTTTGATTGTTCAACTGCGGCGATGATGATTTTAACTGGCTCAAAAATTGCTCTCAAAATATACTCCCAGGTATACTTACGGTCGCTATACCAGACTGCTAATTTTCAATAAAAAGGTCGTTTATGTCATTTAATCACACTAATTACTCAATGCTTGTTGACCAGGTGCTCACCCCCGAAGGCCGGGTAGTTGGACCACTCCCCAACCTGTCGCCGGGGCAACTGGTGAATATTTATCGCTACATGGTATTTGGGCGAGTCTTTTCTGATTATATGGTCGCGCTTCAGCGGCAGGGGCGCATGGGCACCTTTAGCCCGGTTAACGGCCAGGAAGCTGTCTCGGTGGCGATGGCCCTGCCCTTGCAGCCGGGCGACTGGCTGCTGGGGTCCTACCGGGAATACCTGGCCTATCACCTCAAGGGCGTGCCGCTTTTGGCTCAGCTAGACCGCTGGGGCGGCGGCATCATTGATAGCTTTCCGCGCGAAGCCGGCTGCCTGCCGCTCCAGGTGGTGCTGGGGGCGCAGGTGCTGCATGGCGTTGGCGTGGCTCAGGCCATCAAATATCGCAAAGACCCCTACGTGGTGGTGGCTGCCTGCGGCGATGGGGCCACCTCGGAGGGGGATTTTAACGAGGCGCTGAATTTTGCCGGCGTGTTCAAAGCACCCAATGTATTTGTGGTTATCAACAATGGCTGGGCCATTTCTACCCCGCGAGAGCATCAAACCGCGGCCCACTACATTGCCGACCGGGCCGCTGGTTTTGGCATACCCGGTTACGTGGTAGATGGCAACGATGTGCTGGCCCTTTACAACATTATTGCCGGGCGCGTGGCCAAAGCCAGAGCGGGCGAAGGGCCGGCCCTGATAGAGGCCATTACCTATCGCCTGGGCGCGCACACCACCGCCGACAACCCCGACAAATACCGCAACGAGGCCGAGTTGCAACAATGGCGCCAACGCGACCCGTTGATTCGGTATCGCAAATTCTTGACCGACCAGAACTTGCTGACCGAGACCACAGACGAACGGCTGCGCCAGGAGGCCACAGCCGAAATCGAGTCGGCCATTCAAACCTTTGAGGCGCAGCCGCCGCCCGGCCCCCAGGAAATTTTTGATATTGTTTACGCCGACCCGCCCCCCCAGCTTAAAAGGCAAAAAAACGAACTGTTACACGAGTTAGAAATGGCCCCGGAGTAGCGCCGGAAGCTGTGCAGATTTAGCAAGCAGTTAGCCTTTCAATTGCCCATTACCGCTATTGTTTGCTATAATCTGCCGGTAATTTTGACCGGGTTTGTCCCAAATTTTGGGAACAGACAGGGGGGCGCGGGGGGTATCCCCCCTGCCGAAGGTGCCCCAAATTCCTAAAATTTGGGACGCACCCTTTTGACCAAAAGGTTGTGTTTTTATGTCTAGTAGACCCGTGAATGTGAGTTTTACGCCGCAAGAAATTGCCAACTTGCAAAAGTTCAGAAATTCAGTGGCAGAATTTAAAGAGATTGTGTCGGCGTTGCCCGGCGATATGCGCAGCCCGGAACACAATGAGCAGTTCAACCAACTGCGCGCCGAAGCGAAAACTCTGCTCAAAGGCAACTTTGTCACCAAAGTTCCCAAAGCCATCACCGGAGATGTGACCACCGACCGGTCGGTTTCGGTAATTGTGATTGTGGGCGTTGTTTTGGCCTTGCTGGGGCTGGGCATCAACTCCATCATTCTTGAGGATGTCATCATCAACAGCATTGGCTGTTTGATTAGCAGCGGGGGAATGTTGCTGGTGATTGGCGGCTTTGTGGTGTTAAACTTAAAGAACATGCGCCAGCGCGTCAGCGATACTGATGCGCTGCGGCAGCGCTGCGATTTGCTGCTTTACCAGGTTGACCACCGCCTGCGTATGCTCAACGCCCGGCCGCAAACCGAGCCGGTGGTTGAAGAGCAGGGCTAATAAGCGCCCTCGCCAAAAATTACCTTGGGGATGGTTTGCAGCAGGATTTTGGTGTCCAGCGCCGGCGACCAGTTTTCAATATAGTAAATATCCAGCAAAACCGCCTCATCAAAAGTCAGCTCAGAGCGGCCGCTCACCTGCGAGAGACCGGTCAGGCCGGGGGCAATTTCTAACCGGCGCTTGTGCCACTCCTGGTAATTTTCAACCTCAGAAGGCAGCGGCGGGCGCGGGCCAATCAGGCTCATATCGCCCACCAGCACGTTGTAAAGCTGGGGCAGTTCGTCTACGCTCAGGCGGCGCATCAGCCGCCCCAGGCGGGTCATGCGCGGGTCGTTTTTTATTTTGAAGAGCGGCCCGTCGGCCTCATTTAAGGCTTTGAGCGCCTCTTTTTGCTCCTCGGCGTTTTCCACCATCGAGCGAAACTTATAAATGGTAAAAATTTGCCCGTTTTTGCCGACTCGCTCCTGCTTGAACAATACCGGCCCCGGCGATTCCATTTTTATCATGGCCGCCATCAGCAGCATAATTGGCGATGACAAAATCAGGCCCAGGCCGGCTACGGCCACGTCGATGCTGCGTTTCACCAGATGATTCAAACCGCCAAGGCCGCTTTCTTTGATGCCAATCATCGGCACGCCGGCAATTTCTTCAATTTGCATGCGGCTGATGCGCATCTGGTATAAATCCGGCACAATGCGGGTGCGGATGCTGCGGCGCTCGCAGTGGGTCATAATGCTCATAATTTTGCGGTGATACTGCCAGGGCAGGGTGATAATCACCTCGTCAATTTTTTCGGTTTCCAGAATATTGGCCAGGTTGTCAATGCTGCCCAGCGCCTTAAAGCGGCCAATATCGGTTTCTCCCTTGGCCGGGTGGTCATCTAAAAAACCTATAATATCCAGCCCGCTTTCGGGGTTGGCGACTACCGCCCGCATCACGGTGCGGCCCACCTCGCCCGCGCCCACAATAATCACCCGCCGAATGCCGATGCCCCGCCGGCGCAGATGGCGCAGAACGGCCACTTTTAGCAACCGGCTCAGCCCCAGCAGGCCAATCGAGAGCAATCCCGTGTAGAGAAAAATAAGCCGCGAGTAAAATGCGCCCCGGTACACAAAAATAATAACAATGGTAATAATGATGCCCGTGGCCGTGCCGTGCAAAATGGCGTAAAATTCGTCAATCCACGAGATTTGCCGCCGCAGCCGGTAGACGCCCTGCTGCCGGTAAACCAAAATCAGCAGCCCGGTAAACAGGGCCACAAAAGGCAAATAAACCCGGTAAGGCACATCAAAGGCCGGGTCTACCGCCCGGAACAGTTGCAGGTCGTACCGAACCCAGTAGGCCACCACAAACGCCGCGTTGATTAAAAAAATATCAATCAACATCCAGATGATGGCTGCCGTTGTTGGGTTGCTAAATAAACCTTCAAGCCGCTTCATTGTTGAACTACCTGGCGATAGATGTTAACGGTTTCCGCTGTTGTTTTTTGCCAGCTAAATTTAGCCGCCTGAACCAACCCCTGCCGGCTCATCGCCCGGCGCAATTCAGCCTGACCCATCACCCGGCCCAAAGCCTCGGCCAGCGCCCCGGCATTTTGCGGGTCAACCAGTTGGGCCGCGCCATCCGGGCCGGCCACCTCCGGCAGCGATGAGGCCGTGCTGGTAATAACCGGCGTGCCGCAGGCCATCGCTTCCAGCACGGGCAGGCCAAAGCCCTCAAAGTGCGAGGGGTAAACAAATAAATTGGCCGCATTATACCACAACGGCAATTCCTCTTGCGGCACATAACCGGGAAAGTGTATGGATTCCGTCAGGTTGAGCGACTCGACCAGCTTGAATATCTGGTTGTAGTACCAACCTTTACCCCCGGCCAGCACCAGCAACGGCGCCTGCGCGTCGCGCCGGCGCCATTGGGCATAGGCATTGATCAACCCCTCGATATTTTTGCGCGGTTCCAGCGTACCCAAAAACAGCACAAACCTGTCGGGCAGGCGATGCCTGGCTTTGAAGGCGGCAACCTGCGCCGCCGGGAGAGGCCGAAATTTCTCATCAACGCCGCAATAAATAGTGTGGACTTTATCCGGCGGCGCGCCCAAAAAATTGACGACATCCCGCCGCGTGCTCTCGGAAATGGTAATAACCGCCCTGGCTCGCCGCACTGACCGGGCCGTAAAATGGGCCAGATACCGGCGATTGAACGGGCGAAACGCTTCGGGGTAGCGCAAAAAGCTCAAATCATACACGGTGACTACAAACGGGCAGGGCGCGGCCAGCGGGGCCACAAAGGCCAGGGCGTGCAGTAAGTCAACCCCGGTTCGGCGCAAGGCCAGCGGCTGCACCAACTGCTCCCAAAAAATGCGCACAACCGGCCTGTGGGTCGGCAGGCGACTAAAATGCAGGGCCAGCCGGTCGGCCTGATGTTGAAAGGACCTGTCGCTTAAAAAGGCGCTGTAGTTAAAAAAATCTGGCGACGCCCCGGCCAGATTCTTGAGCAAGTTAAAGATGTACCAGCTAATGCCGGCTCCCCGGTATGATTGGCTCAGCGACAGTAGATGCGCGTTGAGACCCACATGCACACTTTTTTGTTTCATTGCGGGCCAATTATAACACAGGCTTCCACAGCAAGTGAATCGAGGCGACGGGTTTGCCGCTATAACCATTGGTGACGTTTGTCATTAAAAATTTAGATGAGTGTCACTTATCTGCGCCGGCGATTGGTTTTATACTAAAAATGGGTAAATGTAGATATTTGCCGTGATTGACAGATTACTCGGGCCGGGCGTGCCAACCCCTGGCCGACCTTCCGACTCATACCTCTGTTTTCGCCGCCGGATTGCCCCTGCGGCGTTTTTTTATGACCGATGGCAAGCCCGGAACCAAAATTGAGGTTGCGCCATGCGCGGTACTTGCGCTATTTCCGGCCTGTTTTCAATCAGGTTGACTCGCCCCTGGCGACTAGCGGTAATGGTGGGGGCTGGTTTGCTGTTTGCTTATTTGTTAAGCTGGTCGGGCATTATTCAAACGTTGGAACTGGCAACCTATGATTTACGCCTGTGGCTGCGCGGCCCTCGCCGTCCGCCCCCTTCAATTGTTGTCGTCGCCATTAATGATGAGAGCTTTAATGCGTTCAGGCAAAATATCCGCACCTGGGATAGAACCCAATACGCCCGCCTGATTGACCTGATTGCCGCCGGACAGCCGGCCGTGATTGGGCTGGATGTCGCCTGGATTCATTCCGGCGCTGGCCCGGCAGATGAGGCGCTGGCCCGCAGCCTGCGCCGGGCCGGAAACGCGGTACTGGCCAGCATGATTGAGCATCAGGCCGGCGCGGGTTACGAATATACCCGCTACGCCGCGCCCATTGACCCGCTGGCGCAGGCCGCCGCCGGCGTGGGCGTGGTCAACCTGCCCCGCGATAATGATGGCGTGGTGCGCCAGGCTGCGCTGTGGTGGCAGCATAATGAAGCCTGGTATCCGGCTTTTGCTCAGGAGGTCGTCCGGGTGTATCAAAGACATCAACCGGCCCCGGTTAATCCCCCCGCCAAAACCGGCGCAGGTTTCTTTATTAATTTTTGCGGCGGCGAGGCTACTTTCCCCACGGTGCCGATGTACCGCGTGCTCACCGGCGAGGTAGCGCCGGCGATTTTTGCCGGCAAAATTGTGCTCATCGGCTTCACCACTTCGCTGGAGCAAGACCTGCACCCCACTGCCTTTAATCCCCCCTGGGGCGCGCCCAGCCTGATTCCCGGCGTTGAAATTCACGCCAATATTATTGCTTCCCTGTTACAAAACAACCCTATCCGGCCAGCGCCGCCCTGGCTGTGGAGCGGTTTGAGTCTGGCGGCGGTGGCCCTGACCGGCGCGGCTTTCTGGCGGCTGCAACCCATCAGAGCGGCGGTGATGGTTACAACGGCGGCTATGGTCTACGCCGTCGGGGCGCTGCTGCTTTTCATTTGGGCCGATTTGTGGCTGCCGCTGGTCGCTCCGGTGGGGCTGGCGGCCATCACCGTTACCGGCGGCCTGATTGAGCGTGTCCTGGTTGAAGAGCGCGACAAGCGCCGGCTCCGGACGCGCTTTGAGAGTTTTATGGCCCCCGAACGGCTGTCGGTGGTGCTGGAGCGCTGGGAAGAGCTAATTGCCGAAGACCGCTCTGAGATTACCGCCACCGTGCTTTTTTCCGATATCCGGGGCTTCACCTCGGCCACGGAAACGCTGACCCGCCAGGGGCGCAGCGGCGAGGTGATTCGCTTTCTCAACCGCTACACCGACGCGATGGTGGAGGCCATCTTTGCCGAGCATGGCGTGCTGGACAAAATGCTGGGTGATGGGTTGCTGGTTCTGTTTGGCGCGCCGGAGCCAACCCCCAACCACGCCCTGCGGGCCGCGCGGGCCGCGCTGCGGATGGCCGCCTTGCTGCCCGGCCTGAATGAAATCTGGCCGCTGCGCCACCTCCGCCCGCTGTGCATTGGTATTGGTATTCACAGCGGCTCGCTGATGGACGGCATTGTAGGGCGGGGGCGTCGCGTGGAATATACGGTCATTGGCGACGCGGTCAACACCGCTTCGCGAATTGAGGGCTACACCAAAGAGGTGCTGGCCCGGCAACTGGCCCAAACGGGCGACGATGGCCTGCCCGGCGCTACCATCCTCATCACCCAGGCCACCTACAATCAAATCAAGGATTATGTGCTGGTGGATGGAGACATCCCGCCCTGCCAGGCCAAAGGCAAAACGATGCCAATTCCGGTGTACCGCGTGTTGGGATTGGCAGACACACCGGGAGAAAGATTATGAAACACAAAAGACTCTGGCTGGCCGCCGGCCTGGTTTTGGCAGCGGCGGCAGTTGCCGTTTATTTTCTGCTCATCCCCAAAATAGAGGAACATCCGGCCTCGATTATTGAAGCCGTCAACCGGGTAGAGGCCCACCCGCGGCCAGATGATGCCTGGCAGCCGGCTGTTACCGGTATGTCTGTTTACGGCGGAGGGCAGGTCCGAACGGGGTCAGACTCATCCGCCCGGCTGACTTTGCTGGAAGGCGTGGTGCGGCTGGCAGCCGACACCCTTTTTACCGTCAAAGCGTGTGAAACTCACCAGAACCAGGTAATCACTACCCTCTTTTTGCAGGAGGGACGCCTGTGGGCGCACCTGACCGCCGGCCAGCCCCACCAATTTACCGTGGAAACAGTGGGCGCAGTGGCTGCCGTGCGCGATACCGACCTCAGCGTGAGAGTCGCCCCCGACCGGACGACGCTGGTCTCGGTGGCCAGGGGCCAGGTGGCGCTGACTGCCCAGGGAGAGCGCGTCACCGTAACTGCCGGCCAGCAGGCCGTGGTATCGCCGGGCCGGCCGCCGGGCGCGCCGGAGCCGATGAGCGATGAGGAGCGCCGGTTATGGGCTACCGAGGGCGAGATACCCGAACTGGCCCCGCCTACTCCCACCGCTACCGCCACACCGACTCCTACGCCCACCCCCAAACCTTCGCCAACCGCCACGCCGGTGAAAATTAGCCTGTGGGTTGACGTGTACGGCCATCTGACCGGGCCGGCCGGCGAGCCGGCCGGTCAAGACCCGCTGACCATATTGGAGGTTCATACTGATAGCGACCTGGTTGCCGGAGTCACGGTGACAACCCCCGCCGGCCAAATTATCACGCTACCCCCCTACGGCGATGTTTACGGCCAACAGCGAAGATTCACTCAAGTTGTGCCGGGGCTGCCCCAGACCGGGGGACGCTATACCTTTACCGCCCTGGCTGCGGACGGCCAGCCCCTGCCGGGCGGCGTTGCCAGCGATATCTATCTGGGCGGCTATGAGCCTGAGCCGCCGGTTGGCGTCAGCGCGCAGGCGGTAGATAACGGCCTGCTGGTTACCTGGAAACCTTCGCCGCTGATTCCCGGAGCCTTCAACCCCGCCGCCGCGTCTTCGCTTGGCTTCTATCAAATTTCCCTGCATCTGGAGGGGAGAGGCACTGCCTACGGCTGGAATAATTCCGGCCGGCCGCTGCCGGAAACCGCTCATCTAATTCCGCTGCGGCAGCAAGATTTTGGCCCCGGTGACTTTGGCCAGGCGCTGGCGCAACTGGATGATGGGCTGTATTTCCTGGATATTGATGCCTTTAGCGTCGCCCCACCGCAAACGGTTGGGGGCGGCCTGGAATGTTCCGCAAATGACCCGGCGGAAAGCGTCAAGATTATCATCGAAGCAGGCCAGGTACGGGTTGAGTCGCCAATGCCAACGCCTGCGACGCCCACGCCAACCCCTACCCTCACGCCCTCACCCGCCTTAAGCCCAACCCCCGCGCCGCCGCCCGGCCCACAAAACAGCGTCTTTGTTAGCCAGGATGGCCAGCAACTGGCCGGAACTTACTACCCGCCGCCGGTCTGTTCCGCCCCGATTACGGTAGTGTACTTTCCCTGGGTGCGCGGCGACCGTAACGACTGGAACGAGGTGGCGGCTGTTTTGCCGCCGGACACTCCACCCGTGGGCGCATTTTCCATTACGACTCGTGGCTGCGAGGGCAGCTGTGGCGATGTTTGGGACCGGCCCGGCTGGCTGCTCGACTATGCGGCGGCGGTAAAGGCGGTCCAGGCGCTGCCCTGCGCCCAACAAAGCCGGCTGGTGGCTATCGGCTCCAGCGTTGGCGCAGACGGGGCCATCTATGCCTGCGCCCGGCAGGAAAAATGCGTGGGCGCGCTGGCTTTCTCGGCCAACGGCTATCTGAATGTGCCGTATGAAGAAGAGGTGGCGGCGATGGTGCAGCAAGGCAAGCAGGTCTGGTCGGTGGTGAGCGAGGGCGATACCGGCGCGGCCCGGCTCAACCGGCCCGAATGGAGCCAGTTTTACCACGAGATTGTTCTGCCTGGTCAGGAACACGGCAACCAGCTTTACAACCCCGCTACCGGCCAGCTCATCAAGGATTTTGTGGAGTGCGCGGCCAATTCGTTTGGGCTGCCAAAGTGTGCTACAATTTCGGCGGGAAAATAAGAACTGTTTGCCTTTTGCTCAATGGCAGCGCTAATGATAACTCCCCATTAAGCGGGTAGTTTCAGCCGTGATGATATTGAAATGGTTGGGTTTGGCTGCATGGTACCGTTACGGAGGATGAAAATCCAGAAGCTAAAGCGCGCTGTAGACTCCGGGGCAACTATGCCGACTAAGAACTCAAAAATCAGCGTTATTATACCTGTTCTAAATGAAGAAGATAGTATTGCTGCTGTGCTGGGCGATATTCCGGCAGCGCTTGGGGCCGAAGTGCTGGTGGTTGATAACGGCTGCACCGACCAGACCATTCCTATTGCCCGCTCGTTGGGGGCGCAAATTGTAACCGCTCCCCGGCGCGGCTACGGCGCGGCCTGTTACGCCGGTATGCTGGCCGCTGCCGGCGAGATACTGGTTTTTCTGGATGGCGATTATTCTGATTACCCGGAAGAGATGGGGCTGCTTGTTGCGCCGATTTTGGCCGGTCAGGCCGATTTGGTGCTAGGCTCCCGGCTGGCTCGGGGTGACCTGCCCGCCAGCGCGATGCCGCCCCAGCAACGCTTTGGCAATTGGTTGACCGCCCGCCTGATGCGCCGGCTCCACGGCCTGCCCGTCACCGACCTCAGCCCTTTTCGGGCCATCCGCAAAGAGGCGCTACTGTTATTGAATATGCAAGAGATGACCTTTGGCTGGCCCACCGAAATGATGGTCAAAGCAGCCCGGGCCGGGTTACGGCTCAAAGAAGTGCCGGTACGGTATCGCCCCCGGCTGGGAGGTCAAAGTAAAGTTAGCGGCACGCTGCGCGGCGCGGTTCTGGCCGGCTACTACATTTTGATGACAACTTTTCGTTACGCCTTTTGGGTTGGGAAAGGTAAATGAGTTTGGTGAGTCCGGTCATTTGGATTACACTTACATAGTACACGTTCCACGTTTTACGTGCTGTATTCAACCAAATCCAAAATCTAAAATCAACATGGCCCCCTTTAACACCCACTTTTTAATTGCCGAGAAACTCTGGCCTCACCTGGATGACCCCTGGCGTGAACATTACGGAATGTTTTGCTTTGGCTGCATTGCCCCGGATGTCGACAAGATTTCACCGGCGCTAACTCAAAAAGATACCCATTTTTTTGACCGCAGCGGCGAGTACGATTTAATGGCCACACATCGCAGCGCCGAATTTATCCGGCAGCAGGCCGATTTTTTCTGCCGCCCTTTTGCCGGCCTGTGTCCTTGGGAGCAGGCGTTTGCCCTGGGTTATCTGTGCCACCTGTGCGTTGATGAAGTATCCAAGCATATGTGGCGGCGCGATACCTGGCTGAAATTTAGAGACATCGGCCCCGGCCTGGCCTTTGCCGCGCTGGATGAGGCAGCCCGCCAACAAACCCAAAATTACCCGGCCATTGTCCGGTCGCTGGACTCGATCACCGCGCCGGATATTATCCCTCGTATTCCCCCAACCGACCTGGAAGTAATGCTCCGGGGTACGCGCAACTTTGCTCACACCGCAGATACCGAAAATGAATTTCTGGCGCTGGTTGACCTGTTTGATAACCCCACGCCAGAAGAGCGCCGTAAAAAACAAAAATATTTCAAAAGCGCCATTCACCCGGCCCGGCAGCAGGCCCATATCTTTAAGCTGGACCTGCTGGTAGAGGCCAGCCTGGCCCGCAGCCGTCTTCGCCTAACCGAGCTAATCGAAGGGCGCGCGCCAGAGCCGGGCTATCCGTTGCTGGAAATATAGCCGAAAATGGGTCTGTCCCAAATTTTGGAAACAGACAGGGGGTGAGGGGGTATCCCCCCTGCCGAAGGTGCCCCAAATTCCAAAAGTTTGGGACGCACCCCCGAAAATAATCTTTATTGACAAAGGCGCAAGAACTTGTAGAATCACCGTAACGAGGCATGGGGCAAAATTATGAAACACAACAATTCTGACCTGTTGGCAGAGATGGTGACGGTTGCGCCTGCTCAAGCGCATCTTCAGCAGCATGAACGTTTACAGGCGCTCTACCACCTGGCCGTTGAACTTTCGGCGCTGCGCAGCCTTGACTCGGTGTTGAATACGGCGCTGCAACATTGCCTGGATTTGACCGGCTCGCAATTTGGTTTTATTGGCTTGAACAGCGCCAGCAACAAAACCATGGACGTGGTGGCGATGCAGGGTTTTCATCCCACCCGGCAATTTTACCAGCACAATCACCTCATCCCCCTGCGCCCCAACATCTTTGCCCGCGCCGTGCTAGAAAATCGCCCCGTGCGCTCCGATAATGCCATGGCCGACCCGTTGCGGGTCGGCCAGCCCAAAGGCCACCCCCCGGTTGTTACCTTTTTGGGCGTGCCGCTGCGTATTCATAATGAACCCATCGGGATGATTGGCGTAGCCAACCGGCCCGACCCCTACGACGACGACCACGAGCAGTTATTAATGACCTATGCCGCCCAGGTAGCTATTGTCATCCGTAATGCCCAGCTTTACGAGCAGTTGACCGCCGCTAACGAAGAGCTTGAGCGAAAAGTAGCCAGCCGCACCCGCCAGTTGCAAAAGGCCAAAGAGGCGCTGGCCCAAAAAGCCCGGCAGCTTCAGCAACTGCTCACCGAAACGGTTGACGTGCAGGAGCGCGAGCGCCAGCGCATTGCCCAGGATATGCACGACGGCACCAACCAGTTGCTCATCGGCGCAATGCTGGAGCTGAAATCGGCCCGCGAACGGTTGACCGGCGGCAACCTTGACCAGGCCGAAGATTCGCTGCAAATGGTGCGCCAAATTTTGCACCGGGTAGAGGCCGAAATCAAACGGATTATTCACGACCTGCGCCCCCCCACCCTCGATGCCCTGGGGCTGGCCCCGGCCCTGCGCCGTTACGCCGAGCGATTTGAGCAATACACCGCCATTCCCTGTACGGTTGAGGTGATTGGCCAGCCAACTCGCCTGCCGCCCAAAATAGAAATTAGCATTTATCGCCTGATGCAAGAAGCCCTGCAAAATGTTAGCGCCCACGCTCAGGCCAGTTGCGCCCGCGTTGAAGTAAATTTTTTGCCCAATATGCTTAAACTGACTGTGGTTGATAATGGCCAGGGTTTTGACCTTGAGGCCGTGCAGCGTAACGGTCATAATAATTTTGGCCTGCTCAGTATGCGCGAGCGCGCCGAAAGCATCGGCGGCTGGTTTTCCATTCAAACCAACCCCGGGCAAGGCGTTCAAATTGAAGTGACGGTGCAAGTTTAGCGCAAATCATTCAGTTTAGAGGGGAGTCAATTAATTTATGATTGGCAGAATTTGGCACGGCTGGACAAAAACCGAAAACGCCGATAAATACGAGCAGCTTCTCAAAAATGAAATTTTTCCAGGCATAGCCGCTAAAAACGTGCCGGGCTACAAGGGTATTCAGCTATTTCGCCGGCCTGTTGACAATGACGAGGTCGAGTTCATCACCATCATGTGGTTCGGCTCCTGGGAGGCGGTCAGGCAGTTTGCCGGCGAAGATTACGAACGAGCCTATGTGCCCCCCAAAGCGCGCCAGGTTTTAGCCAGGTTTGACCAGTTTTCGCAACATTACGAGATTAGAGAACAACTTGAGTATTAAATGAGTCAAATTCGCATTTTGGTAGTTGACGACCACCCGATTGTGCGGCAGGGTATCCGCAGCCTGCTTTCCAACCACCATGAATTTGAAATTATCGCCGAAGCCGAAAATGGTTCGGCGGCGCTGCAACATGTCAAACAACTGGCCCCGGATGTAACGCTGCTCGATATCCGCATGCCGGGCGAGTCGGGGCTGGATATCTTGCAGCAAATCCGCAAAATAAAACCCGACGCCAAAGTGTTGATGCTAACCTCATTTGATGATGAGGAATATATTATGCGGGCGCTCAAGGCCGGCGCGCTGGGCTTTGTGCTCAAAAGCGTGTCTGATGAAGTGCTGGTCAATGCGCTGCGTACCGCTTATCGGGGCGAACGGGCGCTGAGTCCCCAAATTACCGAACAGGTTGTCCGCTGGGCCATTTCGGACCAGGAGGAGTCAGACTCGGAAGAATTGGAATTTGAAGATGACGAACAAAAAATTGTCAAATTGCTGGTAGACGGAGCCAGCAACAGCCAGATAGCTTCCTCTCTATTTATGAGCACGACCACTGTTAAACGCAAACTCCGCAAAATCTTTGCCAAATTGAATGTTCAAACCCGCACCCAAGCCGCCGCCGAGGCGGTACGCCGGGGAGTGGTGTAGCGCGCTGAACCAGTTGGGCCACTAACCTGGCCCAACTGGGCCACCCACTCTGGCCCGGATGGTACTTGTATTAGTCAGTTATTTTGCATATTATTCCAAACTATGCTCGACACCGTTGACGCAGCAACCCGGGTTTTGGCCCAACAAAATTACATTGCCGATACCGGCCTGAGCACCAGCCTGTTTCTGGCGCTAAAAATGGGCAAAGCCCTGTTTCTTGAGGGCGAACCCGGTGTAGGTAAAACTGAAGTGGCCAAGGTGTTGAGCCGTATTTTCAACGCGCCGCTCATTCGCCTGCAATGCTACGAGGGGCTGGATATTAACCACGCCGTTTATGAGTGGAACTATCCCCGCCAGCTTCTTGAAATTCAGGCTGCCCGCCAGCACAGCCACGCCCTGCCCCTGGACGATATCTTTACCGAGAAATTTCTGCTCAAACGCCCCCTGTTGCAGGCTATCGACGCCAGCCACCGGCAACCCCCCGTCCTGCTCATCGACGAGTTGGACCGGGCCGACGAAGAATTTGAGAGCTTTCTGCTGGAACTGCTGTCGGATTTTCAAATTACCATCCCCGAAATTGGCACCATCCGGGCCGAACATACGCCCATCATTATTATTACCTCTAACCGCACCCGCGAAATTCACGAGGCGCTCAAGCGGCGCTGCATCTACTACTGGATTGATTACCCCAGCCGGGACAAAGAAATTGAAATTGTGCAGCTAAAAGTGCCCGGCATTTCTCAACGGCTTGCAAGCCAGGTGGTCAATGTGGTGCAGGCCATCCGCCGGCAAGATTTATACAAAGTGCCCGGCGTGGCCGAAACGCTCGATTGGGCCGAAGCCCTGGGCCACCTCAACAAAACCGAACTGGACCCGGCCACCGTGGAAGCCACGCTGGGGCTGCTGCTCAAATATCAGGACGATGTTGACCGGATGAAAGGCCGCCCGGTGCAGCAGGTGGTAGAGCAGGCCCTGGCCGCCTGAGCCGGTGCATAAACGCGGTCGATGGTTTGAATATGTTCGGCTTCAGGCAACAGACGAAAGACGAAGGGCGATGGACGAAATGTCGCTGAAATAAGGCTATTCGTCATTTGTCACGCTTTGCGGTCCTTCGTTCGGCGTTTGATAATGTCTCTGACCATCACAAAATCTGGACGACAATGATGTCTGATACAGTTACTCACAATCAAACCACGCTTCCCTTTCTCTCCAATGCGCTCTATTTTGTTGACGCCCTGCGGCGGGCCGGCCTTTCCATATCGCTGGAGCAAAGCATCGACGTGGCCCAGGCGCTGGAACTGGTCAACCTGGGTAGCCGCGCTCAGGTATATTACGCCACCCGTGGCCTGCTGGTCAACCGCAAAGAAGACCTGTTGTTGTTTGACCAGCTTTTTAACCTGTTCTGGAGTTCGCCGCGCGCGCGGCAAGCGCAGCCGCCTAAAAAGGCTGTTCGCCGCAAAGCGCCGGAACCCAAACGGCTCAACATTGCCACGCTCATGGCTCAAAGAGCCAGGGCCGGCGACCCTCAACTAGACCTGGCCGACCGGGCCGGCAGCTTTAGCCAGAACGAGGTGCTGCAACAAAAAGAGTTCTCTCAAATGACCCCCGCCGAACTGGATACCATCAAACGGCTCATTCAGTCGATGCAGTGGCAGGTTAGCCACCGGCTAACGCGGCGTTACACCCCGGCCAAACAGGGCAAACAACTCAATCTGCGCCACATGCTGCGCAGCGCCGCCAAATTCGATGGCGTCCCCCTGCGGTTGCACTGGCAGAGGCGCAAAATCAAACCCCGGCCCATTGTGGCCCTGGCCGATATTAGCGGCTCGATGGAAAAATACAGCCGCCTGCTGCTGCAATTTTGCTATAGTATGACTCGTGGGTTGGTTCAGGTAGAGTCTTTTGTGTTTGGCACCCGGCTATCGCGCATTACGCCCCAGCTAAAAGTCAAAAATATCGACCGGGCCATCAACCAGGCCAGCCGGGCTGTGGTAGACTGGTCGGGCGGCACCCGCATTGGCGAGAGTTTGCGCGCCTTTAACCGAGACTGGAGCCGGCGGGTGTTGCAACGCGGGGCCGTCGTCCTCATCATTAGCGATGGTTGGGAGCGCGGCGACGTGTGGCTGCTGCGCCGGGAAATGCGCTTTTTGCAGCATCGCTGCCACCGGCTCATCTGGCTCAATCCGCTTTTGGGCAAAGAAACCTACCGTCCCCAGGTTGAGGGAATGGCCGCCGCCCTGCCCTTCATTGACGATTTTCTACCCATCCACAACCTGCAAAGCCTTGAGGCGCTGGGCGAGCATTTGGCCCGGTTGCGATAGGGAGTGGGCGCTAAATGTCGAAACATAAATAATCGAAAGGAATAGTATATGAGTGAGGAACTTGAACAGGTATTTGTCTCGCTGGTTAAGGCCAGTTGGGAGCGATACGACGAAATCTTTAGAAATGAACGGATGGACGACTTGCTGGTGGGGGGCGTCATTGCCTCGTGCGTTGAGGCGGGCTACCTGCTGATTGATTTGAGTTCGGATGGGGTGCATCACTACCTGCGTTTTGAGCAGTTGCCTTCCAAACATCGCCTGATTTTTGAACTGACCAACCTGACCGAAGATATGGTTTCGGCCAGGGTGTTGGGGCGACACGCGCGGGTGGTGATTGGTTATGGGCAGATGGTCAACAATGTTAAGGCCGCCTGGCAAATTCTCAAGGCCGAGTTCAAAAGTGGTTTTTTGGACGCCACGGAACCGGGCGTCATCACCTGCGACGCCGATTTGGATACAGGCTACGTTTACGCCCAGGTGCCGCTGCTGCTTGATTTGGACCAATATTTTGGCCAGGGCTACCAGGTTAATTACGCCTTGCTGCAACAGCATCTCAATGCCACAGCGCAATCACTATCCAAATATCTTTCGGGACGCTTAAGCAAATAGGAGTCGCAACCATGTTTTCATTAGTTTCAAAGTTCAAGCACAGCCAGGAAATGCGGGCGAGCAAAGACGAGATTTTGGTAGGGGAAATTGTGCGGGTAATGGCCCGGCTGGGCAATCCGGCCATTGGCTTTCAGGCTACGGAAGGCGAGCAGTTGCTGCGATTTAAACCCACCCAGGACCCGGTTTTGTACTCTATTATCATCATGCTCGACCGCAAGACCGGCGGCAGCGCCATTCAGGAGGCGCTCATTGGCAGCAAGGCTGTTATCAGAGTGCAGGTTGAAGTTAAAAATTACCTGGCCGACCCGGATGACCTGATTAAAATGTATCGCACCGATTTACAGAATCTCTTCAAAATGCCGGTTTTGGGCAGCGTGCGGTTAGACCATCAACTCAATTCGGTTTTTGCCACCAAACAAACAATCATTGATATTGATAAATATGTGCTCAAAGGTGATGAAAGCATCAACAACCTCACCCAATTGCTAACCTCAACCATTAATGAATTGCGGGAAAAGCTAAAACCCTACAAAAAAGCATAAATCCTTGTAAGGAGCATCTATATGGAGTTATCAGGAAGCCATACTTTTAATGCCCCCCGCCACGTGGTTTGGAAAGCCTTGCTAGACCCGGAGGTGCTGGCCAGAGTGATGCCCGGCTGCGAAAAGCTGGAGCAAGTGGGCGAAAATGAGTACGAGGGCGCAATTAAAATCAAGGTCGGGCCGGTGCAGGGTAACTTTCAGGGCAAAGTTACCCTGACCAATATCAACGAGCCAGACTCTTACAGCATGGCCGTGGATGGCAAGGGCGCGCCCGGCTTTATGAAAGGCGAGGGCCATGTGCGGCTGGAAACCGAGGGCGATAGCACCGTGATGCACTACTCTGGCACGGCTCAGGTCGGTGGACGCATTGCCAGCGTGGGCCAGCGCCTGCTTGATAGCTCGGCCAAGGCCTTAACCCGGCAAAGCCTTGATAATCTGGACAAACAAATTCAGGCGCTTGCTCAGGCCGACGACGGCGGGGCGGCGCCATCGGCTGGCGGGGATGCCGAACCATCCCGACCCGCTGCGCCGCCTGCCCAGGTTGAAGCTCCCTCTCAAACCGAGTTCGCCGTGGGAGTCGCCAAAAATATGCTGGCCGACATGATTCCGCCGGAGCGACGCCCGCTGGTGATTGGGGCCGGGGCAGTAATTTTGGTGATTGTGGCGTGGGTTATCTGGAATATGGCCGGGTAAAGTGCCAGATAGAAAAACTACCATTATGAAAAAATTATGTACCACGTAACGTGGAACGTGAAATGAGTCATCATGAACCAGGAGGAAGATATGTAACCCATTTCAAACGATTACCGCCAAAAATCGTAAATCTAAAATCGTAAATCCAAAATCCCAAGACAAGGAGGTCTAAATGATTCCAGGGAAGTTTGAATACCTTGTTCCCAATACGCTGGATGAAGCAGTGTCGATGCTGGGCGAGCACGGTTTTGACGCCAAAATTTTGGCCGGCGGGCAAAGCCTTATTCCGGCTATGCGCTTTCGGCTGGCCGCGCCGGAAATTCTCATCGACATCAACCAGATACAGGGGTTGAGCTATATTAAAGAAGAGGCGGGTCATCTGGTTATCGGCGCAATGACCCGTGAGTCGGAGATTGACGAGTCGGCTTTAATTAAACAGAAATACCCGCTGCTGGCCGATACGGCCAGAGTAATTGCCGACCCGCTGGTGCGCAACATGGCCACCATTGGCGGCAACCTGGCCCACGCCGACCCGGCCAACGACCACCCCGCCACCATGCTGGCCTACAACGCCCAGGTTGTGGCCGTTGGCCCCAGTGGCCAGCGCACCATCCCCATTGACGAATTTTTTGTTGACCTGTTTGAAAACAGCCTGGCCGATAACGAGATATTAAAAGAGATTCGCATCCGCGCACCCGGAGCCAACTCCGGCGGCGCGTATCTGAAAATTGAGCGCAAAGTTGGCGATTACGCCGTATCCGCTGTGGCCGTGCAACTAACCATGAATGGCGACACCTGCGCCGCCGCCCGCATTGGGCTGACCAATGTCTCGCCGGTGCCCATGCGCGCCAAGAACGCCGAGCAAGAACTTATCGGTAAACAGGTCACTGATTCGGTGCTGGAAGCCGCCGGTCAGGCCGCCGCCGCCGAGTGCGACCCCTCCGCCGATTTGCGCGGCAGCGTGGAATACAAACGAGATTTGACCCGCGTTTTAACCAAGCGGGCCATCCGCAAAGCCATCGAGCGAGCCAAAGGAGCGTAACAATGAGCAAACACACCATCACCGTCACTGTCAATGGTCAGGAACAGACGCAAGAAGTAGAAGCCCGCACCCTGCTGGTCCACTTTATTCGGGAGCATCTTAATTTGACCGGCACGCACATTGGCTGCGACACCACCAGTTGCGGCGCGTGTACCGTCATTCTGGATGGCAAGGCCGTCAAAAGCTGCACCATTTTTGCCGTGCAGGCTAACGGGCGCGCCGTTGAAACCATCGAAGGGATGGCCAACGGCGGGCTGCATCCGCTGCAAGAAGGCTTTTGGGAAAAGCACGGTCTACAGTGCGGCTACTGCACCCCCGGCATGATTATGAGCGCTAAAGCCTTTCTGGCCCAAAATCCCAACCCCACCGAAGAGGAAATTCGCTGGGCCATCTCCGGCAACCTGTGCCGCTGCACCGGCTACGTGAAAATTGTGGAAGCCATTCAATATGCGGCAGAGAAAATGAAAGAGAAAGCTGAAGCCTAGCCCACAAACTTGAGATGCGGTAATTAGTTATTTGTAAATAGTAATTGTAAGGCGTCGATATTGGAGTTTGCAATGACTCCCCATCAACAACGGCTCAATTACCAGTTACTATTTACCATTTACCCTTACAGGAGATGTTACTATGACAGAACGATCCATTGAAGAAGCCCTGAAAAATTCGCCGGAAGTGCCTTCGAGCGCGGAGGTGTTTGATAAGGCCCGCCCCGATAAAAATAACTCGGTCAATGTGCCGACCAGCCACGATGTGCAGGTCAAAACCCCGGATAAAATTTGCGGCATGGGCCATCGCATGAAACGAAAGGAAGACCCTCGCTTTATTCAGGGCAGGGGCAATTATGTAGACGACGTGAAGCTGCCCGGCATGCTCTACCTGGATATTGTCCGCAGCCCCTACGCCCACGCCAAAATCGTCAACATCGACGCCAGCGAGGCGCTGAAACTGCCCGGCGTGGTGGCGGTCATCACCGGCAAAGATTTGCAGGAGGCCGGCAATCTCCACTGGATGCCCACTCTCATGTCCGACACGCAGATGGTGCTGCCCACCGAAAAGGTGGTCTACTACGCCCAGGAAGTGGCCGCCGTCATTGCCACCGACCGCTACACCGCCGCCGACGCCATCGAGCTGGTGCAGGTTGAATACGAACCCCTGCCGGTGGTGGTCGACCCGTTTGAGGCGCTCAAGGATGAAGTGATTGTGCGCGATGATAAAGAGAACAAAACCAACCACATCTGGCACTGGGAAGCGGGCGACAAAGCCTCTACCGATAAAGTGTTTGCCGAAGCCGCCAAAGTGGTCAAACAGCAAATGTATATCCCGCGTATCCACGTGGCCTCCATCGAGACCTGCGGCATGGTGGCCCACTGGGATAAAGTCAAAGAGCACCTGACCATTTATATGACCTCGCAGGCCCCGCACGCCCACCGGACGGTGGTCTCGCTGGTGAGCGGCCTGCCGGAGCACAAAATCCGGGTGATTTCGCCCGATATTGGCGGCGGCTTTGGCGGCAAAGTGCCGGTTTACCCCGGCTATGTCTGCACCATCGTAGCCAGCCTGGTCACGGGCAAGCCGGTCAAATGGGTCGAAGACCGCAGCGAGAATTTACAGGCCGACAGCTTTGCCCGCGATTATCACATTGAGGCTGAAATGGCCGCCGACGCCAGCGGCAAAATAACCGGCCTGCGCGTCCGCACCCTGGCCGACCACGGCGCTGCCGACGCCGCGGCCAACCCGTCCAAGTTTCCGGCGGGGCTGTACAGCATCGGCACCGGCAGCTACGATATGAAGGCGGCCCACTTCTCGGTAGATGGCGTTTATACCAACAAGCCGCCGGGAGGCGTGGCCTATCGCTGCTCCTTTCGCGTCACCGAGGCCGTCCACATGATTGAGCGCATGGCCGATATTATGGCCCACGAGTTGGGCGAAGACCCGGCCCAGTTCCGCATGAAAAACTTTATCAAGCCGGAGCAATTCCCCTACCAATCGCCCACCGGCTGGGAGTACGACAGCGGCAACTACGCCGAGGCGCTCAAAGTGGCGCTGGATATGGTTGGCTACGACGAGTTGCGCAAAGAGCAGGCCGAAAAACGCGCCCGCGGCGAGCTGATGGGCATCGGCATTTCCAGCTTTACCGAAGTGGTCGGGGCCGGGCCGTCGCGTACCTTTGACATTTTGGGCATCAAAATGTTTGATAGCTGCGAAATTCGCATTCACCCCACCGGCAAGGCCATTGCCCGCATCGGCGTGCAAACCCAGGGGCAGGGCCACGAGACCACCTTTGCCCAGATTATCGCCGAAGAGTTGGGCATCCCCGCCGGCGATGTGGAGGTGGAACACGGCGATACCGACACCGCTCCCTACGGCCTGGGCACTTACGCCAGCCGCTCGACGCCCACAGCCGGAGCGGCCACCGCGGTGGCTTCTCGCAAAATTCGGGCCAAAGCCAAAAAGATTGCCGCCCACCTGCTGGAAGTGAGCGAGGATGACCTGGAGTGGGATGTCGATAAATTTGTGGTCAAAGGCTCGCCGGAGCAGGCCAAAACCATTCAGGATATTGCCTTTGCTGCCTACACCAACCACCCCGAAGGGCTGGAAGCCGGGCTGGAGGCCGTGCATTATTACGACCCGCCCAACCTGACCTTTCCCTTTGGCAGCTACATCTGCGTGGTCGATATCGACAAGGGCACCGGCGAGGTGCATGTGCGCCGCTTTGTGGCCGTGGACGACTGCGGCAACATCATCAACCCGCTGGTAGTGGAGGGCCAGATTCACGGCGGCCTGACCATGGGGCTGGCCCCGGCCCTGTTTGAGGAGATTGTTTACGATGAAAACGGTCAGAACCTGAGCGGCACCTTTATGGACTATCTGCTGCCTACCGCCGTGGAAACCCCCAACTGGGAGTTGGGTAAAACCATCACCCCCTCGCCGCACCACCCGTTGGGCGCCAAAGGCGTGGGCGAGTCGCCCACGGTGGGCGCGCCGCCGGCTATTGCCAACGCCGTGGTCGATGCGCTGTGGCATCTGGGCGTCCGCCACATCGACATCCCCATTACGCCGCAAAAAGTGTGGAAAATTCTGCGCGAGAAGGGCGTAACGGAGTAAAACGTAGTTTCTTAATAAGTTCCTCAAGACCTCAAAGGTTTCAAAAACCTTTGAGGTCTTCATTGGGTCAGAAACAGCCTGTTTCTTATAAGTGTAGACTGATGATACAAGGAGGTATCACAATGGCCGAACATTATCTGGACGACAGCGTTGTTCACGCTTTTTGGGACAATGCCTACCCCGCCCGCGTTGAAATCGAATCTGGCGATACGGTGGTGTTTGAGTGCCGCGATGCGCTGGATGGGCAAGTGCAGCCGGACTCTGGCAACGAGGCGCTGGCCAACGTAGATTTTGCCCGCATTCACCCATTGACCGGGCCGGTGTTTGTCAAAGGGGCGCAGCCTGGCGACACCCTGGAAGTGGAAATTCTCAAGCTGGAGCACAAAGGCTGGGGCTGGAACGGTTTTTTGCCCGGCTTTGGCCTGCTGGCCGGTGATTTTGATTACCCCTACGTGCAGCACTGGCGGCTGGAAAAAGAGTCCTGCCATTTTAGAGGCAGCGACAAGGTGGAAATCCCCTACGAGCCTTTCTGTGGGGTGATGGGCGTAGCCCCCAAAGAACCCGGCCGGGTGCCAACCATTCCGCCGCGCTTTAATGCCGGCAACATCGACATTCGCGGGTTGACGATTGGGGCCAAAGCCTACTTTCCGGTGTGGGTAGAAGGCGCGCTCTTCTCTACCGCCGATTGCCACTCGGCCCAGGGCGATGGCGAAGTGACCGGCACCGGCATCGAAACGCCGATGACCGTGACGCTGCGTTTCAATGTGCGCAAGGATATGTCTGTAAAAGAACTGCAATTCACCACCCCCAGCCCCCTCACCAAAGCCGATACCAAAGGCTACTTTTGCACCACCGCCCACGGCCCGGATTTGTTTGTTAACTCCCAAAACGCCGTGCGCTACATGATCGACTGGCTGGTGGCCAACCACAACCTGACCAAAGAACAAGCCTACTGCCTGTGCAGCGCCGCCGCCGATTTGAAGATTAGCGAGATTGTGGACGCGCCCAACTGGATTGTCTCCTGCTACATGCCGCTGAGTGTGCTCAAAAGTTAAATGGCATGGAGGTGATTTTAGTTCCGGCGGGCCAGTTTTTGATGGGCGAAGAAAACGACGCCCACCCGCTGTACCTGGCAGATTTTTATATTGCCAAATATCCCGTCACCAACCGGCTTTACCAGGATTTTGTGGCGGCGACCGGCTATCCGGCCCCGCCAGATTGGCCCGAAAATCGCCATCACGCAATGGTGGCCGGCCATCCGGTGGTCAACGTCTCCTGGTTTGATGCGCTGGCTTACTGTCGCTGGTTAAGTGAAACCACCCGGCAAACCTGCCGTTTGCCTACCGAAGCCGAATGGGAAAAAGCCGCGCGCGGGGTCGAGGGGCGAATTTATCCCTGGGGCAATTCGTTTGATAAAAGCTGCTGTAACTGTTTTGAAAAAGGGATGGGCTTCACTACGCCGGTTGATGCTCATCCCGCCGGCGCCAGCCCTTATGGGGTGATGGATTTGGCCGGTAATGTGTGGGAATGGTGCAGCACCGCCTATGCCGGCTACCCTTACCAGCCCAACGATGGCCGCGAAGATTTAAGCGCCGTGGCCTGGCGCGTGCTGCGCGGCGGCTCCTGGTTCGATGCCGAATGGGGCGTTCGGGCGGCCCGGCGGCTAAGTAGCCAACCCAACCGGCCCAGCCGCAACACTGGTTTTCGGGTGGTACAAGAGGTGTGAAAAGGGGGTGATGCCCGAGGAGTGAAGATTCAGCCGACGGACGTGTCTTGATGAATGTTACGTTCCATGTTCTACACCCTGGGGTTTTGTGGAACGTGGCTCAGAACGCGCCGTTAAGGTAATTAAGTAACTATTTAGACAGGAGTGCGACAGTCCCTTTGCCTTCGGCGGCAACGAGGAATGAAAAACTGTAGTTTCACCTGCACTGCGCGCAGGCGCAGGTGTTCACTCCGCTACAACTCCACCAATTTTATTTTCAGAGGAGGCAACGATTGAAAGTCACCAAAGATAATGTTATGATGGCCCTGCGGAATTGCTACGACCCCTGTTGCGCTGACCGGGGCATTAGTGTGGTGGATATGGGCTTGGTAGAAGAGATTCGGATTGAGGGGCGCGCTGTGCAAATTGATATGTTGTTGACCACCGGCTGGTGCCCCTTTGTGGCCCGGCTCAACATGATAATGGAGGAGCAGGTCAGGCAAATTGCAGGAGCCGAACATGTAGAGGTTCGGGTGCTGTGGGACCCGGTTTGGACGATGGACAGGTTATCAGAGTCGGCGCGGGCGAAACTGACGCTTCCCATGGAAGAGTTAGTGCCGCTGCGCCAGAAGCGGTTAGCCGCACAACAAGGAGGTTGAGGCTATTATGTTAAACGGTAAAAATGGCGAAAGTGCTTTTGTGTTTGATTGCGTGTGTCATATTTTTAACTTTGATATGAACAACGCCTTTGGCCCGCCGGGTCAGTTGTTCATCAATCACCTGTACGCCTTCCACCAGTTTTTAACCGCAGCGGGCGAACCGGTGCTGCCCCCGGAAAAATTTTTACGAGAGTGGAGCGTTGATGAAATCTACGATATGATTATCAACAACTCCGATACCGACATGATTGTGGCCCAACCCCTGCCCCTGACCGACCTGTTCAAAGATGGTCTCTCCTCTTGGGAAAAGTGCGCTGAAATGGCCAAAAAGCATCCAGACCGGGCCGTTTTTTGGGGGGCGGTCAACCCGCTGGAAGGCAAAAAGGCGCTGGATTTGATGGAGGTGCAGGTTAAAGAATACGGAGCCAGGGCCTTTAAATTTTACAACGTGCGCTATGATTACGGCCAGCCCTTCCCCTGGCGTATGGACGACCCCCGCGTGGCGTTTCCGTGTTTTGAAAAGGCGCTGGAACTGGGCGTCAACCTGATTGGCGTGCACAAAGGGGTGCCGTTGGGGCCGCAGCCCATCGAGCATACCCGCACCTGGGATATGGATGGCGCGGCTGCCAACTTCCCCGACATCAATTTTGTTATTTTCCACGTGGGGTTGCCCTGGCTGGATGAGGTATTGTGGCAAATTGTGCGCTACCCCAATTTGTACGCCTCGATTGCGGCCACGGTTAACTTTGTGGCCCGCCATCCGCGGGTATTTGCCGAACAACTGGCCAAAATGCTGTGGTGGTGCGGCGAAGACAAAATTATTTACGGCGGCGAAACCCCCATCTGGCATCCGCAGTGGGCGCTCAAAGCCTTTTGGGAGTTTGAATTGCCGGAAGATTTAACCACGCAGTACGGCTACCCGCCCCTAACCGTTCAGGCTAAAAAGAAAATTTTGGGCGAGAACCTGGCCCGCCTGCACGGTATTGATGTGGCCGCCAAAAAGAAAGAGCTGGGGCTGGCAAACTGAAGTTAGCTAAAATTGCACGGCGTAGAGATGTGAAACGTGATGCGTGAGCAATTACCACCACGCCTTACGTACCACGCGCGCACTACGCACTACGAAATACGTGGTGCGTAGTGCGTAGTTTATTTATTACCAAGAGGAGTTCCAATGTACGACGAATTTTTCTCAAAAGCGCACCAACTCCTGTCCGAAGGGATTCCATTCGCCACGGCCATTGTGGTCCGGGCCGAGAAACCGTCCTCCGGCAAGCCGGGCGATAAGGCCATCATCACCCCTA
>CAZAPG010000009.1:0-176210 GCA_964486935.1 uncultured Caldilineaceae bacterium
TTTCCCCCTGTCTATGGCTGACTTCACCCTCTAAACTAGCACCAATGGTTAATAGGTGTATTTATAGCCAGCGGGTTGACCCTGTTGGTCATCGGCGCGGTTGGGATTTTTAGTTTCTTACCGCCCAACAAGCCAGCTCAACCGGTTGAAACTGCGCCGGTTATAGAGCCAACCCCTGTGGTTGAACAGGTAGGGCCAGACCTGCCCCAAATTGAAGCCACCCTGGCCCAGCGCGAGGCTGTTTATCAACAGCAGATTGCCGGGTTGAATCAGGCGCTGCAAGAACGCCAGACAACTTACCACTCACAAATTCAGCAACTGGAGGCCCAAATTGCGGCGGCCCAAAACCAGCTTAACCAGTTGAAAGCGCAGGAACAGAATTTGCTGGCCCAGGTGGCTCAACTGGAAACGGGCCGCGCCGAGCGACTGGCCACCTATCAGGCCCAGTTGCAGCAGGCCAAAGAGCAGTACTTGGCCCGTTACACTCAATTGCAAAGCCAACTAACTGAAATTCAAACCCGGCTGGCTCAGGCCAATGCCCAGTTGGGTCGATAAATTATACCGGAGGTTTAACCATGAAACGCAGTATCGCTTTAGTTTTATCCGCAGGCTTAACCACGATAGTGGCCTTTGTAGTGCTGACCATCGCCTTTGCCCCGCTGATTAGCCCCACCAGCGCCGGGCAAGAGCCAACCAGCCAACCTTTAACTGTGCCCGCGCCTCAACCGGATACAGCCTCAGGCGTACCGGAGTTGGCCCAGGAACAGCAAGCAGAATTTGACGCCGTTATCCACCAACGCGAAACGGCTTTGCAGCAGCAAATCGCCCAAAGCCGGCAGGCGCTGACCGAGCTGGACCAGGCCTCGCAGGCGCAGATTGCCAATTTGCAGGCGCAAATGAGTGATTTGAACAGCCAGATTGAGCAGGCTGCCGCTAATAACCAGGCCGTCCAGGCTCACGCCGGAGAGCTTCAGCAGGCCATTGAAAATGACGCGGCCATTTATCAGAATGAACTGACCAGTCTGCAAAACACAATGACCAGCGCCGAGCAACAGCTTCAGCAAAATATCGAAGCGGCCAGCACTCAATTGCAACTGGCTTACAACGATATTGCGGCCCAACAGGCAGCCATCGCTGCCCAACAGCAGGCAGCCTGGAGCAATAGCGGCGGTGGCGGCGGTCACGCTGATGACGATGATGACCACGGTGGAGACCACCACGATGACGACGACCACGAAGAGCACGAAGATGATGACGATTGAGTTTAAGTTTGCCATCAAGAGGAGACTACATTATGACTCGACCCAAAAATAAGATGTCAAAATTAAAACCGCACACCTCCCGGCGCTGGACCGGCGTTGCTCTGGCCGCGCTGGGGTTGACCGGCCTGACCACCGGCTGCAATCATATCGACCCGCTGTTTGAGCAGGCGGTTAATGCCCAGGCTCTGGCGACGTCCATACCCACCTCAACCGCAACCGTACTGCCCACATCCACCCCAACTCTGGCGCCGCCGACCGCAACCGCAACGCCTTTGCCAACCGCTACTCCCTGGCCCACAGTTACGCCCCGGCCAACTTCCACGCCCTGGCCTACCACTACGCCCTGGCCAACACCCCGGGCCTGGGCGCCGCAGCCCATTACCCTGCCAACGCTGGCGCCCGTGCCTGTGGCGCCGGTTCAGGTTGTTTCAAATCAGATAATGGGCATCATTCCTGTGGGCTACTCGCCGCCGGATGGGGTAGATGTGTTTGGCAACACCATTTTACGCTGGACGTACTACGGCCAACTGGCCGCAGATGAGTGGTTCGATATCAAAATCAAACCGCTGGGCAGCGAGAATTCCGCCTTTGTTGATTGGACCAAAGACAGCGAGTATGAACTGCGCCCCTGGTCTGGCTGGACGCCCGGCCTGTACACCTGGCAAATCGGCATCGTCAAAGGCGCCAAAGAGGGGGAAACGAAGCAGTTCATCGCCGACCTGGGCCGCGACAGCCAGAAATCTATTATCAAGTGGCAGGCGTTGGGTGGCGGGAGTCACGGCGGCGGCAGTGGTAATAGCGGCGGCGGTGGCGCTTCCGGCGGGTCGTAAAAAAAGCAAATTTAGAAAGGACACCTGATTGTGAACGTCAAAAAATTAATCGCCCTGGTTGTTGGCCTTGGGGCCATCATGGTGGGGGTCGGATTTTTAATCATTCAGTTGGCGCCGGTGGACAAGAGCAATCCGCCGGTGGTCAGCGAGCCGCAGTGGGACTCGCCACAAACGCGGGCTTTGGCCGACAGGGCTTGCTTTGATTGCCATAGTAATGAAACCAGGTGGCCCTGGTATTCAAATGTAGCGCCGGTTTCGTGGATGATTGCCAGCGAGGTGCGCGAGGGCCGCGAGCATTTGAACTATTCAAACTGGCGGCCCGATGAAGAGAACGAGTCAATTGAAGCAGTATTATCGGGCGAGATGCCGCCGCGCCAGTATTTGCTGATGCACCCGGAAGCCCGGTTAACCGAGGCGGAGCAGGCAACGCTCATTGCCGGCCTCCGGCGCACCTTTGGCCCCGGCGAGAATGAAGGCGATGAGATTGGAGAAAGCGACGATGATGGTCAAAATCAACATAATAATGATGACGATAGGCACGAAGATGACGATGATGGCCGGAAAGTCGATGATGATTAAACAGTATCAGAGAGTTTTATGATGTTACCTGCTCAGAAAGTCGTTAGCGAAAACAGGTGGCAGTGGCGCAGTTACTCCTTTAGGGCTATGAACACAACAGTGCATACGCGCCTGTATGCTCAGCTGTTGGATGATGAGGTACTGGTTGAGGTACAGCGATTGTTTGCCAGCTTTGAAAAACGGCTCTCTCGCTTTAACCCTGACAGCGAGCTATCTAAACTGAATGCCAGCACCGGCGAGTCCTTCACCGCCAGCCCCGTTTTGCTGGATGCGGTTGAGGTAGCGCTGCTGGCTGCCCAATCTACCGGCGGCCTGTACGACCCCACTATTCTTGGCAACCTGGAAAAGGCGGGCTATGACCGCAGCTTTGAGCAGGTGGAAAATCACGCGCCGCTCTCGGCGCTGCCCGCCGTACCCCTGAACGGACTCCCTAAGCCGTTGCAACGGCCACCGGTTAGCTTTCGCGCGGTTCAATTGAACCGGGCGGCCAGAGAAATCTACAAACCGGCCGGCGTCCGGCTTGATTTGGGGGGGATGGGCAAAGGCTGGACGGTAGACCGGGCCGCCGACGGGCTGCAAGGGCTGGGGCCATTTATGATTAATGCCGGAGGCGATATTTTTGCCTTTCAATCGCCGCCGGGCCAAAAAGGGTGGGAAATAGAGCTTGTCCACCCCTGCCTGCCGGGGCAATTTATGGCCAGGCTCTATTTGCACCATCGGGCGCTGGCCACCTCAACCATTGCCAAACGGCGCTGGCAGCGTAACGGGCAGGTGATGCACCATCTCATCGACCCCCGCACCGGCCGGCCCGCCCAAACCGACGCCCTTTCAGTCAGCGTTATTGCCGATAGAACCGTGGTGGCCGAGATTTACGCCAAGGCGGCCCTTATTTTGGGGGCAGAGCAGGGGCTGGCCTATTTGCAAAAGCTGCCGGGTATAGAAGGACTCATCTACACTGCCGATTCCAAAATTCTTTACACGCCTGGTTTTGCCGCCCTGTTAGAGCGTCTTACCCCTGGCGGGTACGCCACTTAACCCGGCCTTGAGTTAAACTTTAAAGCCTGACCTGAACCGTCGGGCTTTTTTGTTTTCCGGTATTGATGAAAAAATTATCATATTTAATTCATCAAAAGCTCATGCCCGGTCGTTACACTGATGTTAGAATTCGGGTCAAACAGGAGGTGCGAATTTATGAATAAAGATTTGACCAAAATCAGCATAAGACGCCGGCCCGGAAAATTTACGGCCAGCGCCAAAATAACGCTAACGGCCTTTAGCGTAATGGGTTTTGTGGGCGGCTGGAATTTGATTGGCCGCCTGGAGAAACAATCAACTCCGGCCAGCGAACCAACCCTCAATCCGGTTACTTTTCCGCTGCCGGCGACAACTGCAAATAGGGCCGCGCCAACGCCCTGGCCTACCATTCCACCCCTGCCAGAAATAGCGCCTATTCCCACTTTGAATCTGATGTCAGCTAACTTGAACCAGCTTTCTGGCAATACTCCCCTCACCAATTCCAACCCGGACACTATCCAGATAGCGCCCATCCCAACGCTGGCCCCGTTGCCAACGCTGGCCCCCCTACCCACTATTCCCGCTCCACCGCCGCCGCCACCCGTGATTATGCCTGCCGGGGGTAATCATAGCGGCGGGTCGTAACATGGGTCAATTATTATGTAGCCGGCAAATAACATAAAGGAGAAATCAATGGTTACTCAACCCAAACCATCTATCCCAACAGATTTGAAAACTGTTATGAATATTGCGCTTATAAATTTGGGTGTCCTTGGCGGCGGTCTTATGGCGCTGGTTGGCCTGTGGCTGTGGCTCGATTATCACGCCAACCCAACCCACAGTTATCTGGCCTTAATTAGCGCTCAACTGGCAACCACCTTGCCGCCTGCTGCGCGAGAATTTTTGGCCGCGCAAGCCCAGTTGATGGACCTGCCGCTGGCCGGTAAAACATCGGCCTACTGGTATATGGCCCGCGCCGGGGGCCTGGCGGCCTATCTGTTGCTGTGGCTGTCAACCGTGTGGGGGCTGGTGTTGAGCACCAGGGTAACGGCCAACCTTATTGCCGCGCCACTGGCCTACGGCTTGCATGAGTTTCTCTCGATTTTGGCAATTGTGTTTGCCGGCCTGCACGCGCTGGTTTTGCTGGGCGACACCTACATTCAATTTAATCTTGTTCACCTGATTGTGCCCTTTACTGCCCCCTATGAACCATTCTGGACAGGTTTGGGAACAATGACATTCTATTTAAGTACAGCCCTGACCGGTAGTTTCTATCTTCGAAAACTAATCGGCCAAAAAACCTGGCGGGCGCTGCACTACCTCACCTTTGCCACCTTTCTCATGGCGTTGGCCCATGGGCTAATGGCCGGCACCGACAGCCCGCTGGCAGTGCTGAAACTGGTCTACCTGGGAACGGGCTTCAGCGTGCTGTTTTTGGTTTATTATCGACTATTCACCCTTAAAGCCGGCAAATCAACCCGTTAACTTTATCAAATTTACACAATCTCTCCATAACTTCTCCATATTTGGTTGCTATACTGAAGCTACAAAATACAAACAACACTGATTGCCAATAATCAGAGAAGTTATTAAAGGAGATACACAATGAACACAAAAAAGTGGTTGATAGTAGGAAGTATCGTGGCAGGTTTTGTGGTTGTGGTACTGGTAGCCGCACTGACTCTGGTGCCGGCAGTACTGGCCCAAGGCCCGGTTGACGGTTATGGTTACGGCCCCGGCTTTTTTGGCCGAGGCGGCGGCCCGGGCCAAATGTTTAATAACCAAACCGGATTTGGCCCTCGAATGGGGCGCGGCGGCGGAGCCTTTGGCCCAATGTTCAACCAGGGCTTCAATGGCGGATTTGGCCGGGGCGGCGGCCCGATGTTTGGAATGGGGCCGCGCTGGGGTGGGCCGGAGAACTCGCTGGTAGCCGTGGCTGCTGAACAGTTGGGTATGGAACGCACCGACCTGATTGCCGAATTGCAAGGCGGTAAGTCTATTGCCCAGGTGGCCGAAGAAAAGGGCGTAGCTGTTGAAACCATCGTGGAAGCCTTTCTGGCGGCTCGCACCGAGCGGTTGAATGAGCTGGTCGAAAATGGACAATTAACCCGGGAGCAGGCCGACGCCATGCTAACCCTGATGCGCGCCGAAGTGACCGAGCACATTAACGAAGCCGGCCTTCACCAGGGACGCGGCCCCGGTTTTGTAGATGAAAATGGGGATGGCGTGTGCGACCACGCCGACGGTATCGGCCAGCAATTTGGCCGCCGTGGTGGACCGGGTTGGCGCTGGACCCAATAATAACAGACCCATTTGTTCTCTCCTGCTTAAATTAACAAACCGGGTCGTTAATCAAGGCCAATCCAGGCGGGTTGGCCTTGAAAATTTTAATCGACCTGCCAACTACGGGGCGTGATAATAGTGAGGGGCTATAAACTGGTGTACAATAATACCAGCGTAAAATATCAGCTTACAGGATGAGAAATGTCACAGTCAACACAGGCATCCCGCCCCCGTTCCCGCTGGGAAAAAATTCTAACCACCGGATTAATTGTAGCGGGGATTATCCTGATTGTATTTTTTGGCCTGCGGGCCGTACGTTCCTTCTTACGCATTCAATTTACCCGTCTTGAGCCGGGCGTCACCAATGTGGAACAGATTCGCGGCTGGATGACCGTTCCCTATATTGCCCACGCCTACCACGTACCATCCGAATACATTTTTGAACAGATCGACATCCCTCCGCGCGGCAACGAAAAGAAAAGCCTGCGTCGTTTGAATCAGGAATATGCTTCCGGCGAACCCGGCCTTGTGCTTGAGGCGGTTAAAGACGCCATCCGGCAATACCAGGTCGAAAATCCCCCCCCCCATCAGGTGGACCGATGACCGAAATCAACCTGACCGAATATTTTTTGACTGCAATAATCACTTTTGGCGCGCCGGCGTTGGGAATCGCCCTGCTGCTGGGGGCGCTGGGCCTGCCCTTACCGGGAACGCTGTTGGTACTGGCCGCCGGCGCATTTGTGCGCCAGGGCGTTGTAGATTTAACCGCCGCCGCCACACTTGGCCTGCTGGGGGCCGCCCTGGGCGATAGCGCCAGCTTTACCATTGGCCGGTTTGCCAAAGGCTGGGTGCAGCGCCGCTTTGGACAATCCGCGGCCTGGAAAAATGCCCAGAACACCTTTGAACGCCGGGGCGGCATAGCCATCTACCTGACCCGCTTTTTGCTGACGCCGCTGGCCATCCCCACCAACCTCATTGCCGGCGGCGGCGGTTATCCTTTTTGGCGATTTTTTGTTTATGATGTGGCCGGAGAAGC
Source organism: uncultured Caldilineaceae bacterium (assembly GCA_964486935.1). Classification (GTDB taxonomy): domain Bacteria; phylum Chloroflexota; class Anaerolineae; order 4572-78; family J111; genus CAZAPG01. The sequence goes on from CAZAPG010000009.1 coordinate 7,005, forward strand.
CACCTGGATTGTTCTTTATGGTGGGCTGGGCTACGCCTTTGGCAGCCAGTGGGAGGCCATCAACCAGTTTATCAGCGATTTCAGCGGCGTGCTGGTTGGGGTTGTGGCGCTGGCCGCCGGTATCTATTTTGGGGCGCGGCGCTGGCGGCAAACAAAAACCACAAGCCAACCTCTACCGTACAACCAACCTGTTGATTAGGCGGTTAGATATTTTTTTGATTCATATTGTGAAAAAATACACAACCATAACCCGAAACGAGTGCCTCTCAATCAATATATTGCAACCCCGTATCTGTGGCCTGCCTCATCCGTCTTAAAAAGTGCAGGGATAAAAAATGAACAACCACGAGCAAGCACGCTTGCAGCGCGCCCGCCAATTTGATCGAACTGCGCTGGCTGCTATTTATGACGACTTTCACCCGCCGCTATATGGCTATATTTACCGGCAGGTGGGCGAGGTAGAAACAGCCCGCGATTTAACCGCCGAGGTCTTTCAACGGTTTTTGCAAGCCCTGCAACAGGGTACCGGTCCGGACCAAAATTTGAAAGCCTGGCTCTACCGCGCGGCCCACAATGTGGTCGTCGATCATTACCGGCGTCAGCAGCACCGGCAGCACCTGCCGCTGCACGAAGAACTGGCCAGCGCCCACGACGACCCGGCGCAACAGACCGAACGCAGCCTTTCGGCAGCCCATGTGCGCGGCGCGCTGCAACATCTCACCCCCGACCAGCAGCAGGTCATCACCCTGAAATTTTTAGAAGGACTCTCTAACAGTGAGGTAGCCGCAATTGTGCAAAAGCCGGTGGGCGCAGTGAAATCTTTACAGCACCGGGCGCTGGCAGCCTTGCAGCGTCAATTGGCTCCGGCCAGGGAGAAGATGCCATTATGAACAGCAATTTTACCGACACGCTTGATACCGCCCTGCGCCGAATGGCCGGGGGTGAAACTGTAGCAACTATTCTGGTTGACTATCCCGCCCGGCACGACGCTTTGGAACCTCTGCTGGAAACAGCCGCCGCGCTGCAACTGCTCCGCCCGGTGGCGCTGCCCGCACTGGAAGCCCTGCAATCAGACCGCAACGAATTTCTGCGGTCTATCTCAACGGCGCAGCGCCAACCCGTAACTTTGGGGCTGTGGCCGGGGCTGAAAACGTGGTTTGTTCATCGTCTATCCCGCTTTGCCAATACCTATCAAAGAAAGGAACCAAGACGTATGAGCACCCTGCTGGCTAAAGCAGCATTAATTATAACCCTGTTGGTAGGAACCGTGGGCGGAGCCGCCGTTGTTTCGGCGGATAGCCTGCCCGGTTCACCGCTTTACCCCTTAAAGCAAGTAATGGAGCAGGCCCGGCTGGGCCTGGCCGATAATCCGGCTGACCAGGCCGCCCTGCACCTGGTTATGGCTCAAAATCGGGTGCAGGAAATGATGCAACTGGCCATAAAAGGCAGCGCGCCCGGTGAGGCCACATTGACCCAACTCCAGTTGCATTTAAACCAGGCGTTGCACCTGGCCGCCCAGGCTCCAGATGAAACCATGAACGGCTTGCTCATCCGAACCCGGCAGATGGTTCAGGCCCAAACCCAGGCCCTGACGCAAACGCAGGCCCGCGTGGGCGAGTCGGCCCAGGAGCCGCTGGGAAAAGCCTATCAATTGCTCAACCAGGCGGGGCAGGAAGCCGAGGCCGGATTGCAAGACCCCCAAACCTTCCGCTGGCGACACGCCGAAAATCGGCCTGCGGAAGCGCCGCCGCAGCCGGTGGTCGAACCGCAACCCGGCGGCCCCAATGAGTCGCCCGGCAATCCTGACCAGCCGTGCAGTGGAGCAGGTTGTCAACCGGAGGGCGAGCAGCACCGATATGGGCCAATGCCCGACAAACCTGATATCGTCAGGCCCGCCGGTAATACTGAACCGCTTTGCGCCAACGGCAAGTGCGAACCGGTGGGCGACAAGCATCAATATGGCCTGAACAGCGAAGAGAAGCGGCCCGGCCCCGGTGAACCCGGCGGCAACCCAGAACCGGCCTGTGATGGCGACGACTGTGTGCCGGTTGGCGATGAGCATCACTACGGGCAAGAGGGCGACACGCCGCAACCCGGCCCCGGTGAACCCGGCGGCAATCCCGACCCCACCTGCGACGGGGTTGATTGCGAACCTGTTGGCGACCAACACCAATACGGGCCGCAGCCCAATCAACCGGGTTCCGGCGAACCCGGCGGCAGCAATACCGCCAATGAAACTAATCCGCCGCAACCGGCTAATCCCAATCCAAACCCCGAACCGATTTCACCGCCGAATAATGGCGATAATGGCAGCGGCAACAGTGGCAGTAGTGATGGCAACAGCAGTAATAATGATAGCGGCGGCAGCAGTAATGATAATAGCAGTAGTAATAACGATAGCGGCGGCAGCAGTGACAACGGCGGTGGAGGCAGCGGCGACGGCGGCGGTAATGGTGGTGGAAAAGGCAACTAAATGATACCGCCCCGGCGGCTTATTGGCCTGTACCAACAGGGGGCGACGATAAGTCGCCCCCTGCGCTTTTTAAATTACGGGGTAAGCATATTTAAACCTTAACACTTATGCAGCGCTTGCTTTTTGCCTTAAGGCGTTATGCGGCTTTGTTTTTGGCAGGGGTGTCCCCCCCAAGTCAAATAGTGACAATTGTCACAGTAATTCGTTACGCCTGATACTACTGGTTTGATGCGGTCTGCGCTATGCTTAAGTTATCTCAACCAGGGGTTTAGGTTTAAATAGGTATTGACATTTTTTGGCTAATGAGAGTATAATGAATGCGTACTCAGTCATATGAGTAAATACTCACTTTGTCAGCGTCGGTTGGTTGTGGACTATTGAAAGCTGGAATGTCATGCTGCTGCGCACCCTTAGTTTAATCCGCAAAGAAATCATTCACATTTCGCGCGACCCACGCACCCTGGCCATTATGATTGTGATGCCGCTGGTGATGCTGATTTTGTTGGGCTATGCCGCCACCACCGATATTGAGCATCTGCGTACCGCCGTTTACGATGGCGACAAAACCCCCCAGAGTCGAGACCTCATCGAGGCTTACCAGGCTTCCAATTATTTCGACGTTATTTTCTATGTTGAAAAAGAAGAGGGCTTGCGTTATCTAATTGATCACGATGATGTACGTAGTGCGTTCATCATCCCCCCCGGCTATGGCCGTGATATGGCCGCGCACAAACGGGCGCAAATAGGCTTTCTGGTTGATGGTTCAGACCCGGCTGTGGCCAGAACGGTTTTTGCTGCATCGCAGCAAGTGGGGCAATCTGTTTCGACGGAACTCATCGAGCAACGACTTGGTATAGACATGAACAGCTTACCCGGCGTGGAGGTCAGGCCTCGCGTTTGGTACAACCCCAACCTCGAAAGCTCCCACTTTATGATCCCCGGTACAATTGTGATTGTCCTTTTTCTGTTTACCACGTTGTTTACCTCTACCTCCATTGTTCGGGAGCGCGAGTTGGGCACCATTGAACAATTAATTGTCACCCCTATCCGTCCCATCGAATTGGTGGTTGCCAAAGTGTTGCCTTATATTCTGGTCTCTTTTTTCGTCATCATCGAGGTGCTAACCCTGGGAGTGTTGATTTTTGGCGTGCCGATTAACGGCAGTATCTCCCTGCTTTTGGGCTTGTGCAGCCTGTTTCTGGTTACCGCTCTGGGCATTGGCATTTTCATTTCCAGCGTTGCCAAAACACAGGTAGAGGCGTTTTTAATGACCTTTGCCACCATCATGCCTACCATCTTCTTGAGCGGCTTCTTTTTCCCTATCGAGGCCATGCCCTGGCCGCTGCAATTTCTCAGTTCTATCATCCCGGCCAAATATGGCCTGATTATCGTTCGTGGCATCCTGCTAAAGGGGGTTGGACTTGAGATTCTGCACGAGCAGGTTGTCGCCATTCTAATTTTTGCCGCTATTATTGTCACTCTGGCCTCAACCCGCTTTAAGAAAAAGTTGGGCTGAACGATAGGCTATCAACAAACGGATAAATGAGCCATGTTGTTGCGACTTTTGAATCTGGTCTATAAAGAATTTATCCACATTCGACGCGACCCACGAACGTTGTTCATTATGATTGTGATGCCCCTGGTGATGTTGATTTTGTTGGGCTATGCCGCCACCACCGATATTGAACACCTGCGTATTGCCGTTTATGATGGCGACAAGAGCGCGGAAAGCCGCCGCCTTATTGAAGCCTACCGCGCCTCTAACGCTTTTGATATCGTCAGATTTGTAGCCAGAGAGGGCAACCTGGCTTATTTAATTGACCACGGCGATGTGCGCGGAGCGCTGGTCATCCCTGCCGGTTATGGCCGGAAAATGGAGGCCCAGGAAAAAACCCAGGTAGCCTTTTTAATTGACGGCTCAGACCCAACGGCAGCCAATACCGTTTTTTCAGCCTCGCAAAGTGTGGGCCAGGCTGTCACCATTAACCTTATTGAGCAAAGGTTGGGCCGGCCGATTGACAAAATGCCGGGAGTCGAAGTCAGACCCCGCGTCTGGTACAACCCCAACCTGAAAAGCGCTTATTTTATGATCCCCGGCATGATGGTGATAGTGCTCTTTGTCTTTACCATTCTCTTTACCGCCACCTCAATTGTGCGGGAACGAGAATTGGGGACCATTGAACAATTGATTGTCACCCCCATTCGGCCCCTGGAACTGGTAGTTGCCAAAGTGCTGCCCTATGTAGTGGTTTCTTTTGTGGTTGTCATCGAGGTGCTGGCAATTGGGATGTTGCTTTTTGGCGTGCCAATTAATGGCAGCGTGCCCCTGCTGTTGGGGTTGGCAGCCCTGTTTTTGCTGACATCTCTGGGCGTAGGCATCCTGGTCTCCAGTGTGGCTACTACCCAACAAGAAGCCCTGCTGATGACCTTTGCCACAGCCCTGCCAACAGTCTATCTAAGCGGTTTCCTGTTTCCCATCGAAGCGATGCCGCGCTGGTTGCAGTTTATTACATATCTGGTGCCGGCCCGGTACGCAATGGTTATTATGCGCGGTATTATTTTGAAAGGGGTAGGTATTGAGATTTTAAGGGAGCAGGTGGTGGCTGTGCTGGTTTTTAGCGCCATTGTAGTGCTGCTGGCGGCCACCCGCTTTAAGAAAAAGCTCGACTGACGCAAACTATGAACAATTCAAACAAAACTGTCATCAAAACAGATCAGTTAACCAGGCAATTCGACCGGCTGGTAGCGGTAGATTGCCTCAACCTTGAAATTAAAGAGCGCGAAATTTTTGGATTAATTGGACCGGACGGCGCCGGCAAAACCACCACCCTGCGGATGCTGGCCGCCATTATGGACCCTACCGGCGGCAACGCCGCCATCGCCGGGTTTGATTTGCGTAAACAGCCGGAGCGCATCAAAGAGCGCATCGGCTACATGGCCCAGCAATTTGCCCTGTACGGCGATCTGACAGTGCTGGAAAACATCAACTTTTTTGCCGATGTGTACGGCGTGCGTGGTAAAAAACGCCGGGAACGCACCGAACGGCTGCTGGAATTTGCCCGCCTGACCGAGTTCACCCACCGCCGGGCTGGCCGGCTCTCCGGCGGCATGAAAAAGAAGCTGGGTCTGGCCTGCGCCCTCATCCACGAGCCGGATATTCTCTACCTGGATGAGCCGACCACCGGCGTCGACCCGGTTTCGCGGCGGGAGTTTTGGGATATCCTGGCCAATCTACACACCGAGGGCGCCACCATTCTGGTCAGCACCCCTTACATGGACGAAGCCGAACGCTGTTCGCGGGTTGGCCTGATGTACGTCGGCCAACTGGTTGAACAAGGCACGCCCAACTACATCAAGGGGCTGATTTCGGGTGAACTCATCGAATTTCGACCCGTATCAGAGCAACTGCGCGGGGTTGGGCTGCTGCGCCGGGTCGACCGGCTACTCTTACAGCAAGAAGGGATTTTAGAAGTGCAAACCTACGGCGACCTGATACACCTATTTGTGGATAACATTGCCCAACGACGCCCTCAGTTAGAAGCTGTCCTGGCCGCCGAGCAAATTAACATGGCCGACCTTCGGCAAACGACGCCCCGCATGGAAGAAGCCTTCATCTCGTTGATTGGCAAAATGGAAGAGGCAAAGTAGTAAAAATTACGTTTAAGGCGAGAATAGGCGCATATTGCGTCGGGCGTATTCTGTAAAACTTACGCGCTACGTAACACCCAATCCAGGAGTTACCTGACCAATGAGTCAGCAAACAAATAACAACCCGGCCATCGAGGTTCACAACCTGACCAAAAAATTTGGTGAGTTTGTGGCAGTTAACAACGTGAACTTTGAAGTGCCCCGTGGCGAGATATTTGGCTTTTTAGGGCCAAATGGCGCGGGCAAAACCACCACCATCCGTATGCTGCTGGGCCTGCTGACGCCCACCGGCGGCAGCGCCCGCGTAGTGGGCTACGATGTAATTACCCAGGGCGAGTTGATGCGCCAGCGGATTGGCTACATGAGCCAGAAATTTAGTCTCTACAACGACCTGACCGTGGATGAAAATCTGAATTTTTACGGCGGCGTTTACGGCGTGCGCGGGCAAAGGTTGAAAGAACGCAAAAAATACATTTTGCAGATGGCCGGCCTGATGGGGCGAGAGCGAGAATTGACCCGCAACCTGTCTGGCGGCTGGAAGCAGCGGTTGGCCCTGGGGGTCGCCATTATTCATCAGCCAGAAGTGCTTTTTCTGGATGAACCGACGGCCGGGGTGGACCCTATCTCCCGCCGGGCCTTTTGGGAATTGATTTACGACCTGGCCGAGGGCGGCGCCGCCATTTTGGTAACTACCCACTACATGGACGAGGCCGAACACTGTCAGCAACTGGTTTTTATCCAGCGCGGAAATCTGGTGGCGCAGGGTTCGCCGGAACAGGTCAAACTAACCCAAATGCGCGGCGATGTGTTAGAAGTTGATTGCGATGATGCCGGTCGGGCGGTGCCGCTACTGCGTAATTTGAACCTGTTTGAAGAGGTGGCGCTGTATGGCGCCCTCATTCACGTTGTTACCGGTGAAGCCGAAACGCACATCCCCTTCATTGAAAAGACCCTGACAGAAAATGGCATCAACGTTACCCTGGTTGAGCGGATTGCCCCCTCGTTGGAAGATGTTTTCATCTCCAGCGCCCGCGAGGCCGAGAAAGTGCTGGGAGTCAGGTAAAAAGCAACAGCAGCGGAGGTAAACAACTAATGAAGCAAAGAATAATACCTGTGCTCATAATTTTGTTAATTATCGGCGCGGTTGGCGGCGGAGCCTGGTATTTTCGCCAGAATCCCGACCGGCTTACCCAACTACAACTTAGATTGGGCCTGATTAGCCCCGAAGAAGCGAGCGGCATCTACGCTGTTTCTGGCTACATTGAAGCCGACGAGGTGCAGGTGGCCGCCGAAACGCGAGGCCGTATTGCCCGGCTGATGGTAGACGAGGGCGATTACGTTCAGGCCGGCCAGCGACTGGTCGAGCTGGATACAGCTTTGCTAGAGACGCAAACGGTGCAGGCGCGGGCCAAAATTGACACAGCCAGGGCGCAACTGGCCAAAGTGGAAGCCGGCGCGCGGGCCGAGGAAATTGCCAAAGCCGAGGCCGCCGTGGCCGTAGCCCAGGCCAAAGCCGAGGCCGCCCGCGTTCAGTGGCAGGATGCCATCACCCTGCGCGATAATCCGCAAGAGTTGAATATGCAAATTGACGCGGCCAGGACCACCCTGCAACTGGCCGAACTGCGTATTAATTCGGCCATTCCGGCCAAAGATGCCAGCGAGACCATGTGGGACCTGCGCCGCCAGCAGTGGACATATGCTCAAGAAGAGCATCACAAATGCCGCACCAACCCGTTTACCGGCGCCAAAATGTGCGTTACCATCAACCTTGATGAAGGTACCAAACAAAATTTTGGCGTTGCCTGGAATTTTGCCGGGGCTGACATGTGGGAAGCCTGGGTCGATTTGAACACGGCCATTGCTGCCCGCGACGATGCCCAAACCACCCTGGCCGACCTGCTGCGCCTGCGCGATGACCCGCAAGAGGCCCAAATTAAGGTGGCCCAGGCCAACGCCGCCTACCAAACCGCTCTGGCCGAGGTTGAGGTAGCCAAAGCAAAATTGGCGCAGTTGGAAGCCGGTCCCCGCGCCGAACAGGTGGCCGTGGCCGAAGCCCAGTTAAAGCAGGCCGAGGCTAACCTGGCCGCGCTGCAAGTTCAATGGAACAAGTCGGCCCTGTCAGCGCCAATGTCAGGCTGGGTGGTCGAGCGGGTGGCGCACGAAGGTGAAATGGCTCAACCCGGCGCTCCCCTGCTAACATTGGCCAATTTAGACCGGCTCAGTTTGACCGTCTACGTGCCAGCGCCGGATATCAGCCTGGTAGCCGTGGGCCGGCAGGTTGAGGTGTTTGTCGACACCTTTCCGGGCGAGCCGTTTACCGGCCAGATTACCTTTATCAGCGATGAGGCTGAATTTACGCCCAAAAACGTGCAAACCAAAGAGGAACGTGTCAACACTGTTTTTGCGGTCAAAATTAGTTTGGAAAACAAAGATCAGCGTCTGAAACCCGGTATGCCCGCCGACGCGGTTTTATCAAAGGGGCCAGGGATTTAGAAAGCAGTTGGTGATTGGCCGGTAGCCGTTTTGGGCTAACGGCTTAAGCGAGGCGCAATTATGAAAAAAATTATCCCGGTTATCATTCTGGTGGCTGCTATTGGCGGCGGATACTGGTGGTTTACCCAACCCGGCGCAGCCGCGCTGGAAGCGGCAACCGGCTCAGCCGTGCTGGTCGGTTCCGGCAGCATCGAGGCCGAAACCGTAGCCATCACCGCCGAACTGGGCGGCCGGATTATGGAGATAAAGGTCAACGAAGGCGATGAAGTGCAAACGGGTCAAATATTGGTTGAACTTGATAAAGCCGACCTGCTGGCCCAACAAACTCAATTTGAAGTTGCTGTGATTACGGCCAAAGCCAACCTGGAGTTGGTCAGCGCCCCGCCCCGGCCCGAAGATATAGCCGCCGCCACCGCGCAACTGGCCCAGGCCGAAGTTGCCCGCGATGGAGCCGAATTGACCTGGAACCGGTTGAGCGCGCTGGTTAACGACCCGCACGAACTGGAGATTAAAATCAACCAGGCCAAAGCGCAGGTGACTCAGGCTGAAAGCAATCTGGAACTGGCCCAGGTTAACCTGAAGCGAGCCGAGATTCAGGCCGAAGCCGCCGGCCGCAACCAGAGCAACAACGTGGGCCTGGCCGAAAATGAGGTGGCCCAGTATCAACTGCAAATGGCCCAAACCGGTTTTGAAATGGCTCAGGTTGCTCTGGCCGGGTCCAAAAAACAGGTTGAGCATTTAATTCATATCCGCGATAATCCCCTGCCGCTGATAGCGCAGGCCAATGCCGCCGCCGCGGCCCATCAGCAGGCTGAAGCAGCCGTGCTGGCCGCCGAAACCAATCTGGCCGCAGTAAAGGCCGGACCCGCCGCCGAAGATGTGGAAATTGCCCGCGCCCAACTGCGCGAGGCCGAGACTGCGCTGGCCGCAGTAAAAGTTCAGCTTGCCAAACAAACTCTCACGGCCCCCCGCGCCGGCCTGATTAGCCAAAAACTGGTTGAGGTAGGCGAACTGGCCGCCCCTGGCGCGGTGCTGCTGGAACTCAGCGATATTGACACAGTTGACCTGACCGTCTACATCCCCGAAAGCCGCATCGGGCAGGTTAAAATTGGCCAGCAGGCCAGGGTCTATGTTGACGCTTACCCCGGCCAAATCTTCGAGGGGCGAGTCAGCTTTATTGACCACCAGGCCGAATTTACCCCCCGCAACGTGCAAACGCAAGAGGAGCGGGTCAACCTGGTTTTTGCGGTTAAAATTACGCTAGATAATGGCGACCACCGGCTAAAACCGGGCATGCCCGCCGATGCCGAGATTCTACTCAACGCAGAAATTATTACGCCCCCCACGCTCTCACCCACATTGGGGCCGCCGGTCATTCCGCCGCCTACGCCAACCCGCGTTTCTGCAACCCCCACGGCTAAACCAACTCCCACCCCGGCGGAGCCAGCCGCCCGCCAGGCCAGGGTGGTGAGTTGGGCGCTGCGTGTTCGTAGCGGGCCGGACGTAAACTATCCGGTTCTGGCTACCTTACTTCAGGGGGATGCCGTAGCCGTGGTTGGGGTTGACCCGAAAACCGGCTGGCTACAGGTGCAATTGCCCGGCAGTAACCGGCTCGGCTGGATTTCCGGCAGCGCCACCTTTGTCGTCATCACCGGCGGGCCTGACGCGCCTGCGCCGGAACCCGCCTCTACCGCTACGCCGGCAGCAAAAAGGGATGAAACTCGAATGGCTGAAATTATTTCGGCCGGGTTGAATGTGCGTAGCGGGCCGGGGGTCGAATACCCGGTAGTGGCCACGTTGCTCAAGGGCTATTCGGTATCGGTGCTGGCGGTTGATTCTGCCAGCGGCTGGCTGCAAGTTTCGCTGCCTGGCAGCCCCCGGAGCGGTTGGATTTCGGGCGACCCGGCCTACGTAGTGCTCAACTAAAAAGCAGACTTATGATCAATTTATAAACGGGTGGCTGGCAGCCAATGGTCAGCCGCCAGATAGCAAAGGAGAAACCAAAAATGACAAGTCAAATGGCAATGAACAATCAATCAAAAAAATTGACAATGGGAGAATGGGTCAGGTTAGGTGCAAACGCGGCAGTGGTTAGCATTGTTGCAGTGTTGCTGGTGCAGATTCTGGTAATTTATCTGTGGCCGGCGATTGCGCTGTTTGCTCCACTGGACAGCTTTCTGCGCTCAACCCTGTTTACCCTGGTTCCGGCAGTGGTGGCAACGGCGCTGCTGGCCTGGCTGGCGGGGCGTCGCGCCCGGCCGGTAGGCGATTTTGTCAAAATTTCGGCGGTGGTACTCGTCATCAGCTTTATTCCCGACTACATTCTGCCTGTGCCTCACAAAACTGTGCTGGCCAGTACCGTGGCGGCGTTTTTGCACGTAGTTGCCGCCGTGGCTATTGTCTGGGTGCTGGCGGCCGGCTACCGGGGGGTGGTCAACCGGCTGGACTCTTAGCCGGGCAGTCGCCTCTAAATTGACCGGCTGCGGCGGGATATTATAATTACTGAGAGCGGTTAATATCCTGAGCTTCTGCTGTAGCCGGTCATAAAAAAGAGATGCCTCGCATTCTTGTAGTTGACGACGACAAACAAATTGTGCGTCTGGTGCGCTCCTATCTGGAGCAATCGGGCTTTCAGGTACTCACCGCCCACAATGGCGATACCGCTCTGCACGCTATCCGGCGGGAGCGGCCAGATTTGGTTGTGCTCGACCTGATGCTGCCCGACCTTGACGGCTGGGAAGTTACCCGGATTGTGCGCAGCGACGAGACGCTGGCCGGCTTGCCCATAATCATGCTGACCGCCCGCGTTGAAGATACCGATAAAATTGTTGGCCTGGAATTAGGAGCCGACGATTACGTAACCAAACCCTTTAACCCCCGCGAGGTAGTGGCCCGCGTGCGCGCTATCCTGCGGCGGGCCGGCGGCGATAACCCCCGTCAGCCGTCCATTTACCAGGTGGGCAGGCTGCAAGTTGATGCCGACCGCTACCAGGCAACCTTTGCTGACCGGCTGGTTGACCTGACCCCAACCGAATTCAATCTCCTCAAGCTGCTCATCGAACACCCCGGCCACGCTTTTACGCGCCTGGAGTTGATAGAAAAGGGTCTGGGTTACAGTTACGAAGGGCTGGAGCGCACCATCGACAGCCACATTAAAAATTTACGCAAAAAAATTGATGTTGAGCCGGATGATTCCGCCTACATTGAAACCGTTTATGGCGTAGGCTACCGGCTGCGAGGTGAATCTTGAACCGATTGTGGGTAAGGCTGGCCCTGGCCTTTGGGGCAGTTACTGTTACCGGGGTAATTATTGCCGCCCTGCTGGCCAATTTGCAGGTGTCGGCCCAATTCCGGCGCTTTGTGGTAGTCAATCAGATGGCCTCGTTTATAGAGCCGGAATTAATTAACTACTACGCCGCGCGCGGCAACTGGGCTGGCGTTGAATCTGTGTTCGACAATTTGCCGGGACGGGGCGGCATGATGGGCCGCGGGTCCGGCTTTGGGCCGGGCATGCCGCATGGCGGCCCTCCCCTCGTTCTGGCCGACGCATCGGGCCGGGTGGTTTACAGCCGCCCTCAAAGAGATGAGTCCGCCCAATTGAGCAGCCGGGAAATCAACTCGGCCCTGCCGCTGGTGTGGCAGGGAGACACCATTGGCTACCTGCTGGGAACTCCGCCCCAAATTGCCGAGTTGGCCGAGCCGGCCCAAACTTTTCTGGTTCAAACCAACCGCGCCTTGCTGCAAGCCGGCCTGATTGCCGGAACGTTGGGGCTATTAATTGGCATTGCCGTGGCCTGGGGGTTATCGGCCCCGCTGCGGCGGCTGGCTGCGGCGGCCCGGCGTATCTCCACCGGCCAGCTTGACCAGCGAGTGCCGGAAAAAGGAGCCGATGAGGTGGCTAATCTGGCCCGGGCTTTTAACGAGATGGCCGTCAGCCTGCAACAATCCGAAACCCTGCGCCGCAATCTGGTGGCCGATGTGGCCCACGAGCTGCGCACGCCTCTCACCGTAATTCAGGGTAATTTGCGGGCTATTTTGGATGACGTCTACCCGCTGGACAAATCGGAAATTGCCACCATTTATGATGAAACGCTCACCCTGAGCCGGCTGGTGCAAGACCTGCGCGAGCTAACCCAGGCCGAGGCCGGGCAACTTGGCCTCAATCTGCGGCCCACCGATGTTGGCGCTTTGGTTCGGGGCACTGCCGACCTGTTTGGCGAATTGACCCGCCAGAAACAGGTTGAACTTAAGGTGCAACTACCGGCCAGCCTGCCGGCGGTCCAGGCCGACCCTGAGCGCGTCCGCCAAATTTTGCAGAATTTGCTCGCCAATGCCCTGCGCCATACCCCGGCCGGCGGCCAGGTAACCATGACCGCCCATCAGCCGGATGCCTCTTTTATCCGGGTGTCGGTTAGCGATACCGGCCCCGGTATTTCTCCTCAGGATTTACCCCACGTGTTTGACCGCTTCTGGCGAGCCGACAAATCCCGCTCGCGCGAGCAGGGCGGCTCCGGGTTGGGGCTGGCGATTGCCAAACAACTGGCGCAGGCTCACGGCGGCCAAATTGGGGCCGAAAGTACAGGCCGGCCCGGCCAGGGGAGTTGTTTTTGGTTTACGCTGCCTCTGGCCCGCTGAATGGGGGCGAGGCAACTCGGATGGGTGCTTGAGCGTAAATAAGCTGCTTTCCGAGTTGCCTCGCCTCTGCTGAATTTTTACAAAATTTCCTTTACAAAATGCCGCTTCAGTGCTATATTAGTTACCCACATCACAAATTATCCGGACTGAAGTTACAATTTTATATGCAAGCTGACACGCTACCCATTCCCGAAGATAAAATTAGCGATACCATGCGTGACTACCTGGGCGAAATTTACCGCCTGGGGCACGGTCATGCCTGGGTGAGCACCACCTCGCTGGCCGAGGTGCTGGATGTTTCCGGCCCGGCTTCGGTGCGGATGGCGCGTCGTTTGCATGAGGCCGGGCTGGTTGACCATTTGCCTTACAAGGGAATTCAACTGACGCCTCACGGCAAAAAAGTGGCCCTGCTCAATATTCGCCGCCACCGGCTGGTCGAGCGATTTTTGGTAGACGTGCTCAAATTTGGCTGGGACGAAGTGCATGATAAAGCCGACCAGTTGCAAAAAGGCGTTAACCAGGCCATTGAAGACCGCATCGATGAGTTGATGGGCCACCCCGCCACCTGCCCCCACGGCGACCCGATCCCCACCCGCGATGGGGTGATGCCCCAACTGAACGACAAGCCGCTAACCGTGGTAGCCCCCGGCAAAAAGGGTAAAATTACCCGCATCAAAACCCGCGAGCCGGAAAAGCTGCGCTATTTAACCGAAATCGGGCTGATTCCCGATGCGCCTTTTGAACTTATCAATCGCGCGCCCTTCAACGGCCCGCTGCGGCTCAAACTGGCCCGCCACGAGCAGGTCATCGGGGCCGAATTAGCCGCAGCTATCTGGGTGTCTACCGAAAACGGCCAGCTTCCCCCAGACAGCCAATAACTTCTTGCTTTTTCCATCTGCTCTACGAATTTATTGAGAATCTTCGCCGCTGGACTCGCTGCCGGAGGTGTCGCCATTATCACCGCCGGAGTCATCAGCCGGGGGCGTCTCCTGGCCGGCCGGGTCATCCGACGAACCGGTGTCATCGTTATTGTCTAAATCTGGCCGGGGGGTGGGCGTGGGCGTGCGCTTTTTCTCTTCGCTCTTTTTGGCAACAATGATGAGTCGCGGTTCGCTTTCGGAGCTGAGAAAGGCTTCAAGCACGCGGTTTTCCGGCTCTTTGATGTTGTCCTGGTAATATCCCTTGATAACCTGCACCGACCAGTAGTAACGGCCCGGCGCTAAATTGGCAACCAGTTGATGGCCCTGCCCCTCCTCCCAGGCTACGTAAGCCGAGCGAGTCTGCCCGTCGGGCCGAATTTTGATGTCGAATCGTTCCCCCGCTGCCAAAATGCCATTCCAGGACCAGTGCAGCAGAATCTCTTTGCCTTCTTCAACAATGGTACCCTCGCGCGGCTCAATCAGAATGGGCGCTTCGGTGTAGCGTTTGGGGGTGGGGGTCGGGGTAAAGGTTGCCACCACGGTGATGACCGTATCTTGAGAGGTAATGGCGACGGGCGTGGGGGTGGGCGTACTGGTCAACTCGATGGTTTGCTCCAGCGATGAGGCGGCAATTACCGTTGCTCGACTGCTGCCGGTTGCGGCCGGGGTGGCCGTGGGGATGGGGGTGGTTGTGGCCGTTACCACAATAATTTTGCCCGTATCGTTTTGGCCTTGCTCCATGGCCGCAATGGTGGCTTGCAGCGCGGTAACAGTGCCTTGCATGGCTGCCTGGGTTGCCTGCGGGTCGTAAACGCCTACAGCGCCGCAGGCCAGCGTGGGGATGGCCAGAGCCAGTATTATCAGCATAAAGACGAATTTGTGTTGAGTCATTTAACTTTCCTTTTTTTGTGAGTCAGGCGGCTGAAGGCGGCAAAGCCGGCAAACATAGCTCCGCCGATGGTCAGGCCATAGGCTATTTGCGGGTGGGGCGGCTCGGCCTGCGAGATGGAGGCGGGGCCGCCGTCGTCGTCATCGTCATCGTTGTCGTCATTTCGGTGACGGCTGTCATCAATGATAATCAGCCGGGGTTCGCTTTCCGGGCTGCGGAAGCGGATAAAGCGCCAGTCATCGGGGTGGCCGCTGTTGTTGAGCCAGTAGCCCTGCGCAATCTGCACCGTCCAGTAATATCTTCCGCCGCCCAGATTGGGTTTCAACTCGTGCGACAACCCGCGCTCCTGGGCAATGTAAACCGAGCGCGATTGGCCGTCGGGCCGGAGTTTGACCTCGTAATATTCGTCGGGCTGGAGCAGCACCCCGTTCCACGACCAGTGGAGCAGCGTTTCCTGATTTTTGGCGACAATCGCCCCCTCGCGCGGGGAAATGATGATGGGCGCTTCGGGGTAGGGGGTGGGCGTGGAGGGAGAAGTCGGCGTAACTATTATTACAATGGTGCGCCCCGGCGCGCCGGCCTGGGCCGCAACCGGCGCGGGCGTTGATGTAGCCGGAACGGGCGTGGCCGTGGGCAGCGGCGTTGGCGTGGAAATTGGGGTAGGGGAGGCCGGGGGCGTATCGGTTGGGGTGGCGGTTACTACAATAATTTGCGGCGAGGGTGGGGGCGGCTGGGTTTGCTGAATTTTCAGGGCCTCCAGGGTGGCGTTCATGGCCGCTACGGTACTTTGGATGGCGGCGTTTTCTGCCGCCGGGTCAACCAGGCCAATGCTGCTGCAAGCCAGCAAGGTGGCCGGCAGCAGCCCTCTGGCCACCCAAAAAAATAATCTATTGCGCCAGACCTGTTTCATGGGCAAATCTCCTAAATTCTCAAAGGTCTGGCGTTTATTTTAGGCGGGTAATGTTACCGCAGTGTTACCGGCAAAGCCGTTGCAGTTTACAACCGGCGAATGGGCAGGGTGAGCGTAATGGCGGTGCCTTTGCCAATCTGGCTTTTTACTTCTACCCAGCCCTGGTGTTTGTCAACCACAGCTTTGACAATGTACAGGCCGTAGCCCATGCCGCCTTCTTTGGGGCGTCGCCCCCGGGCCTGTTCGGCGGTGTAGCCTTTTTGAAACAGGCGGGGCAGGTCTTCGCCGGGGATGCCGGGGCCGTTATCGCTAATGCAAATAGAAATGGCGTTGTTGCCGTTGGTGCTGAGGGCAATATCTACTTCGCCGGGAGAGGCGGTTTCATCTTTGGGGGCAGCATATTTGATGCTGTTGTCGATAACGTTAATCAAGGCCTGGCGCAGGGCATCGTGGTTGGCGGTGATGCGTGGGAACAGTTCCGGCCTGGCCCACCAGCTCAGCTCGACCCGCCGGGCGGCGGCCCGGTCGTGCAGGTCGCGCACTACATCGTCAACAATGGCATCGGGTTTAACTTCTGAAAAGGGCAGCACGGTATCGGGGTTTTCCAGGTGAATTACAAAATCAAGATTTTCAATCAACTGGGTCATGCGCCACTCATAGTAGCCAATGCTGTCCAGCGAGTCGACCAGCCGCTGGCTCCACAGGTTGCGCTGCGCTGGCGGTAGCTGCTCCATTTCGCCGCGCATTACGGCCAGCCGGTGCTTGATAATATTCAGGTAGTTGCCAAGTTGGTGCTTGATATCGCGCACCACTTCGCTAACCTGCGTTTGGCGCCGGGTGTTAAGGCCGGCCAACTCGGCCAGGATTTTGGCCTGACTCTGGCGCTGGTAGTAGCGGCTCCAAAAAAATGAGCCGAGCAGCAGGCCGGCCAGCAGGCACAGCAGCCCAAAACCAATGATAATGGGGATGCTGGCATAAATTAGCGGACCCATTTGGCGGTGTAATCCCTGAATTTATAGCCAACCTGTCGCTTGGTGAGAATGTATTCCGGTTGGGATGGGTCTGGCTCAATTTTGCGGCGCAACTCTGAAATGTAGCGGTTGAGCACCCGGCCCGGTTCGGGCGTGTCGTCAAAAAAGTTTTCCAAAACCTGGCGCTCGATGACCCGGCCCGGGTTTTGAATCAGTTTGATTAAAATGCGAAACTCTTTGGGTTCCAACTCAACCGGCTCCCAAACGCCATGGTTGTTGCGCTTAATTGATTGGGCCTGGGTGTCAACCTCAAGATAATCGTCAATGATGATGACGTTACGCAGCGCCTGGGGCAGGCGGGCCTGAATTCGGGCCAGCAGCCCTTTGGGGCCAATCGACTTGGGCACAAAATCGGTGGCGCCCAAATTAAAGCTGAGCGGCTCCACCTGCTCGCGCGCGTCGGGCGCAGAGAGCGAGGTGAGCATGAGCACCGGCGTGGTCATATCGTTCCGGTCGCGGCGCAGGGCTTTGAGAATATCCAGCCCCAGACGCTCATTTGGCCCAAAGCGAATATCCAAAATAACCATTTCCGGGCTGCGCTCATCGTACAGGTAGAGGGCTTCCAGGTCGTCCTGGGCGGTTTGCACCCGAAAGCCGGCCTCGCTGAGCTGCTGGCTGAGTAGCGCCAAAAAATCCGGTTCGTCATCAACTAACAGAATAGTGGGTTGCAAGGCTGACCCCCAATTAAAAATGGCGGTTTTATTCTGCGCCGCCGTTTTCGGCTTCGGACTCGTGCGGGTTGCGGGCTAAATAATCCTCAACGCGGAACAGGTTACTGCCGGCGCGTTTGACAATGTTGAGCAGGTCTGACATGCTGGAGACTTCCTCCAGCTGCTCGGTGACAAACCATTGCAGAAACTGGTGGGTCAGATGGTCGTTTTCCTTTGAAGCCAGGCCGACCAGGTTGTTGATTTGTTCGGTAACTTTTATCTCCTGGTTTAGGGCAAGCTGCACGGCTTCTTCAACGTTGCTGAACTGGTTTTTGACTTCTTTGGTGGCGGGCACCATGGGCTGGCCGCCGGCTTCGGTAATGTAGTTGAGAATTTTCATGGCGTGCATGTGCTCTTCCTGGGCCTGCAGGTGAAAAAACCGGGAGAGTTGGGGCAGGGTGTCGCTATCAAAATAAAGGGCAATGGCAATATATTGCAGCGAGGCGGTGAACTCTTCTACCACCTGTTTGTTGAGAGCGTCAACCACCGGCTGTTTAAGTAGGGAGGTCATAAAAGTTATCCTTTCTGCTGTGGCAGCAAAAACTATTCAATTCTGAGCATAGTTTAGTGCGTTTCAAAAAGTTTTACAAGTTATCTGCCAAACCTCATGGAGCCGCCACCGGCGGGCAGCCAAAAACATTTTCATTTTGTTTCCCTCTTCCCGCAAAATTTAAAGCGCGCCGGCGGTATCGGGGGCGTGTTTGTGCCTGGTTATACTGTTGGGTATAATCTGCCGTAGCCCAAGTGGAGGCAAAACGCAGTGAACAGAGGTCAAGCGCTCATTCTCAGTATAATTGCCGGTCTGGTGATGCTTTCTTTTATCATTATTATTGTGTTATTAATTGTACCCCCAGACCAAATTTTTCCCACTTCGACGCCCACAATTACGCCTACGCTGCGGCCAACGCCAACACCCACCTTCCCCAATTTTATGCCGACCCCCAGTTTTGAAACGCCGTTACCCCCCGAACCATCGCCAACCAACACGCGCCTGCCCACCGCAACGCCTCAGCTACCGGCCACGGCCACGCCAACGGTTCAGTTTGACCTGGATTTGCTGACCCCGTTTGTCAGGCCCACCGCCACGCTTACGCCAACAATTCCCCCGCCGCCGCCCTCGCCCACGGAGCCGGCGCCCACCGCCACGCCGCTGCCAAACCGGCAGTACAGTATCTCGTTTACTGCCGCCAAAACCAGCCTCAACCAGGGCGATTGCACCGATTTGCGCTGGAACGTGCAGGGCGCAGTGGCGCTGGTGCAACTGGATGGGCAATCGGTTAGTTCCAGCGGCGCCCGCAGAGTTTGCCCCGACCGGACAACCGTTTATGTGCTGACCACCCAGCTTGAAAACACCGCCCAAATTGAGCGGCGCACCGTACAAATTACCGTAAATTGATAATGACTCGCAACTCGGCTCAAGATATTTTAAAGACTCATCAACTTCACAAATCGTTTAACCAAACGCCGGCGGTCATAGATGTCTCGCTAACCCTGAGTGAAGGGCAAATTTTGTGTCTGCTGGGACCTTCTGGCTGCGGCAAAACCACCCTGCTGCGCCTGATTGCCGGGCTGGAAACGCCGGATGCGGGCGCGGTTTGGTTTAAGGGTCAGGATATGGCCGGGGTTGCGCCTCATCAACGCGGCTTTGGCCTGATGTTTCAGGAATTTGCCCTGTTTCCGCATAAAAATGTTTTTGAAAATGTAGCCTTTGGTCTGCAAATGCAGAGGCAGACGCAGGTTGAAGCCAGAGTTGGCGAGATGCTGGATTTAGTGGGACTGTCTGGCTTTGAAACACGCGATGTTAGCAATCTTTCCGGCGGCGAACGGCAGCGGGTGGCGCTGGCTCGCAGTTTGGCCCCCCGCCCCCGCTTGCTGATGCTCGATGAGCCATTGGGCGCGCTAGACCGCGCTTTGCGAGAACGGTTGATGCTGGAAATTCGGCAAATTCTGAGGGCAGTTGGATTGACTGCCATCTACGTAACCCACGACCAAACCGAGGCTTATGCCGTGGCCGACCGGATTATTGTAATGAATCAGGGGCGCATTGAGCAGGACGCCCCGCCGGAGCAACTCTACCAGCAGCCGGCTACCCCTTTTGTGGCCGAGTTTTTAGGTTTTACCAATCTGCTGCCGGCCACCTGTCTGCCGGATAACCGGGTTCAAACGTCGCTGGGTATTTGGCCGGCAAAAACCGGGCGCTCTCTGCCGGGCGATGAGGTGGTGGTTCTGGTTAGACCCGAAGCGGCCTTAATGGAGCCATTCGAGGGAGGCATTCCGGTTGAGGGCAGGCTTGAAACCCGACTTTTTAAAGGGCGGTTCTATCAAATTACGGTAACAGTATCACAGCAGCCGTTTATATTTGAGTTGGGCCTTGCCCAACCCCCAGAAATTGGCAGCCAGGTTAAGCTTTGGTTAAACCCCGATTTTATTTTGTGCCTGCCGCCGGTTAAAAATGGATAAAAAATCTCATTGAAGTTGCATAACAATAGTGGTAAAATATTTTTTGATGCAACATGTTAAACATCATAAATCGCAAGCCTCAAAAGTTATCATCAGATAATCCCTTACTAACAAACCTTGGGCATATTCCTCACTATTTGTCGCGGCCGGTAAGGATATTTAAGAGTTACAACCGCCAAAATCTTCGGTTTGATTTAGTTGCCGGACTGACCGTTGGAGTCATCACTTTACCCCAGGCCATTGCGTTTGCCCTGATTGCCGAACTGCCGCCGGAAATGGGTCTGTATGCGGCCATCATTGGAGCCGTTGTGGGCGGCTTGTGGGGTTCATCCAATCAGGCGCAAACCGGGCCGGCAAACGCTATTTCTCTGCTGGTTCTATCTTCATTATCGGTTATTGCTGTGCCCGGTTCTCCAGATTTTTTAGTGGCCGCCGGGATGCTGGCGGTAATGGCCGGTGTATTTCAATTAGTTATTGGCCTGGCCCGGTTGGGCATACTGGTCAATTTTGTTTCTCACTCGGTTATTGTTGGTTTTGCCACCGGGGCAGGGGTGCTAATTGCCATTGGACAGCTACGCCCGCTGCTTGGCCTGAACGTGAGCGGCGAAAACGTGGTTCAAACTATTTTGGGCATTGTAACCCATTTGCCAGATACCCACTGGCCCACAGCGGTACTGGGGCTGGGAACCATAATATTTATTGGTGTCTTTAAAAAGGTTGCCCCCAAATTGCCCGACACCCTGATTAGTATGGTTATTGCTTCGGCCATTATTTTCTTTTTTCAATTAGATAAAGCGGGGGTAGATGTAATTGGCCAGCTTCCCAGCAAGCTGCCGCCGGTGGCTAATTTGCCGCTATTCAACCTGGAGTTTATTGCCCGGCTATCAACCGGCGCTCTGGCCGTTGGAACAATCGGCTTAATTCAAACTATTGCTATTGCCCGCGCTATTTCTGCCCAAACCAACCAGCGGCTAGACAGTAACCAGGAATTTGTGGGGCAGGGATTGGCCAATATTGCCTGCGGGGTTTTTTCTGGATATCCCGGCGCCGGGTCATTCTCTCGCTCGGTGGTGAGCCTTGAAAGCGACGCCAGAACGCCGCTGACGGCGGTGTTCTCCAGCCTGTTTGTGCTGGTAGGGATGCTGGTTTTAGCGCCTTTAACGGCCTACCTGCCTCGCGCGGCGCTGGCCGGGGTGTTGATTTTAACCGCTTTTGGCATGATGAACCGGGCCGAAATAATCCGCATTTGGCAGGGGGCGCGGGGCGATGCGCTGATTATGCTGGTAACGTTTTTGGGCACGTTGTTCTTACCCATTGAGTTTGCCGTGCTGGCCGGCGTTTTGCTCTCGTTTGCTCATTATATTATGAAAACAAGCGTGCCCCGCGTTTACCCGGTGCTGCCCGACGAAACCTTTAAACATTTTGTTGAGCAAAAACCGCATCAGGCTTCGTGCCCGCAGTTGGGCATTATTAAAATTTCGGGCGACCTCTATTTTGGGGCTGTTAACCATGTGGAAGAAGCGTTGAACCGCCACTTGAGTCATCACCCGGAGCAGCGTTTTTTGCTGCTGCGAATGCACGGCGTAAATCAGTGTGATTTTAGCGGTATTCACATGCTGGAAACGGTGCGGGGTTTGTGCAAAGAACGGGGCGGCGACCTGTTTTTTATGAAAGTACAGGAGCCGGTTTATAGGCTTATGGAATCGACCGGTTTTGTTAGCCAGTTAGGGGCCGACCACTTTTTAATTGAAGAAGAAGCAATTGGCTATCTGTTTTACAAAACGCTTGACCCGGCCACCTGCATTTACGAGTGCAACGTGCGCGCCTTTAAAGAGTGTCAAAATTTACCCAAGCGCACCTTTCAAATGCATTTGCCGCCAGTCGAAATACCCGCCGCCAACATTGTTGAAATATCACCCAAAGAGTTGCGTTTAAGGTTACTGAATGGCGGCATGTCGCCATTGGTTATTGACGTGCGCGAACCGCGCGAGTTTAATCAGGGGCATGTGCCGCAGGCCCAACTCATGCCGCTATCAAAAATTATCTCCCAGGTACCCCAACTACCCCACGAGCAAGAGATAGTGCTGGTTTGCCGCACAGGCCGGCGCAGCGTTAGAGCTGCCCAGATATTACAAAAGCATGGCTGTCAAAAAGTGCATATTCTGCAAGGCGGCATTTTGGCCTGGGAGGCCGCCGGCTTGCTGGAAGCTATTGAGTAAAAAATTATCATGATAACCTTAAGCAGTTTACACCAACGGCAAAAAAACCCAAACAAAGAATCCAGCGACCATTTAATGCGCAATTTAGGGCTGGATTTGGTAAGAGCCACCGAGGCAACCGCCCTCAACGCCGGGCGCTGGTTGGGGCTGGGCAAATACGAGGAAACCCACCGGGCCGCAACCGAGGCCATGTACGAGGCGCTTCAACAAATTGATATGGATGGGCGCATTGTAATTGGCGAAGAGGGGCGGTTGGGGGAACATTCTCCGCTGGATAGCGGCAATTCGGTGGGAACCGGAAACGGCCCGCAGGTTGACGTGATTGTAGACCCAATCGACGGCACAGGCTCGGTGGTGCGGGGCCGGCCGGGGGCAATTTCGGTGGCAGCGGTAGCGCCTCGCGGCTCCATGTGGTCGCCCACTCCGGCCGTGTATATGGAAAAAATTGTAGTTGACCGCGAAGCAGCCCAATTTCTGGTGCCCGAATGTATGGATGCCCCTGCCGCCTGGACATTGGCCTTAATTGCCAGGGCTAAAAAGAAAGCAGTGCGCGATTTACAGGTGGTTGTGCTGGACCGGCCCCGGCACCGGGATTTGATTGAAGAAATTAGAGCCTCCGGGGCCAGAGTTTTGCTGAATTTTGACGGCGACACGGCCGGGGCGCTCATTGCCGCCACGCCCAATACCGGAGCCGACGCCTTGATGGGCATTGGCGGTGTTCCCGAAGGGGTTACAGCGGCTTGCGCGGTTAAGGCTATGGGGGGCGGTATGCTGGGCCGCTTGTGCCCGCAAAGCCCACAAGAGGAAAATGCTATTAAAGAAGCCGGAATTGATAAAAACCGTATTCTTACCTGCAACGAGCTGGTTAACAGCACTCAAATTTTTCTGGCGGCCACCGGCGTAACCCACGGCCCCCTGCTGGATGGCGTGCAATACTGGGGTAATCAGGCCAAAACGCACTCGCTGCTCATTCGCTGCGAAACGAGCACGCGGCGCATGATTCACGCTGAACATGTAATTGAGTGGTACCAACTTGACGAAAATTAGGGAACGTGGTACAGTTTATTGTCCTTTTCTGGGGGGCATTACATACAATGCCCTTTTTTTAATGGAAGCATAGCGACTATTTGTGGAGTAAAGGGAGAACCTGCCATAAGCGCAAAAGATGATCGACGGGTTAATGAACAAATCAGAGCGCCAGAAATTCGCCTGATTGGCATTGAAGGCGAACAGGTAGGGATCATGTCAGTCAAAGAGGCCCTGGCTATTGCCAGAGAGCATGATACCGATTTGGTTGAGGTGGCCCCGAATGCCAACCCGCCTGTTTGCCGGTTAATGGATTACGGGAAATTTTTGTACGAAACCCAAAAACGAGAACGGGACGCTCGAAAATTACAAGCAAAGGTAGAAATCAAGGAGATTCGGCTGCGCCCTAAAACCGGCGACCATGATATCAACTACAAACTCAAGCAAGCTCGTAACTTTTTGGAACGCGGCGCCAAAGTAAGGGTGCGTCTTCGTTTTAGAGGTCGAGAAGTAACCCATCCCGAGGTAGCCCTGGAGTTAATGAAACGGGTTGCCGACGAATTAAATGATGTTTCTATTGTTGAAAAGATGCCCGCCAAAGAGGGCATGACCATGCTTATGATATTGGCTCCCAACAAATAGTGATTATATTTTACAAGGATTAGTTTGAGGAAATTGAATTATGCCAAAAATTAAAACTCATAAAGCAACTTCAAAACGCTTTAAATATACCGGTTCCGGAAAATTGATGCGCACCAAGATTGGCAAAAGTCACCTGCGCCGCAAAAAGAGCAAGCGCGTAAAGGCATTATTTGACCGAATGATTGAGGTGGACTCGCCCGGCAACCGCAAGCGGGTGCAAAAATTAATGCCTTACGCCAAAAAAGGGAAGTAGAGGTGTATTGTGAGAGTTAAAACAGGCCCGCAAACACAGCGTAGACATAAAAAAATACTGGGTTTAACCAAGGGGCAACGCGGCAGTAAGCATCGGCTATTTAAACGAGCCAATGAAGCCATGATGAAATCGCTGGTGTACGCCTATCGAGACCGGCGCAACCGCAAGCGAGAATTTCGTCGCCTTTGGATTACGCGGATTAACGCGGCAGCGCGTCAAAATGGTTTGAGCTATAGCCAGTTTATGGCCGGCCTTAGAAAAGCCGGCGTTGAGCTAGACCGCAAAATTTTGGCCGAAATTGCCCTAAATGATAATGCAACTTTTGGCCAACTTATTGATACCGCTAAAGCTTCGCTGTAAAATACAGACTTTTGTAATTAAAAAGGACGGGTATTGACGCCCGTCCTTTTTTTATCCCAAACCATTGGTAATAGCGGGGCTTAGCCGCACCAATATTTCAAGCAGGGCAATCACCATAAATAAACCTGCTACCATAACCAGGGCAATAACGGTTATTATCAACTCATTTCTGCCGGGGGGGTCTGTTTTTAAACCCGAAAATGGGGGCGCTGCCCGATGGTAGAGCCACAAAGCCAGCAGCGCAATGGGCGTAAAGATGGCCCCGGCAATCATAAAGGTGGCATCGCTGATATTGGGGACGCTATCCGGCGCAATCAAAAAGGGAACGGAGATACTATTGTAAACCGCATGGATGACAACAGACGGCCACAATGAGCCTGCCCTCAAAACCACAATTCCCAACATAACGCCTACCACGCTCAATGGGACCAGCCCGGCCAGTTGAGCATGCTGCAACCCAAATAAAACACCCGAGCCAACCACTCCGGCAACAAAACCATATTTTAGCCAGCCGCGCATAATGAAGCCTCTAAACACCGGCTCTTCGCACAGCGGCGCTAAAATGACAATGGCAATAAAATAACCAATCGCATCGAGCAAGTTGCGCGGCGGAGGGATTTCCGGGGGCGGGCCAATCAGCGAAAAAATCTGTTCCATTAACGTGCCCAGCCCGGCGGCTACAGGCCACCAGGTAACAGCCAGCACCACGCTTAACCCAATAATGGACCAATTTGTTTTGTGTAAATAGAAAGTTTGCCGCCAGGAGAGTTGTCTGAATTTACTCCAGGCCAGAACGGCTGCCAGGAAAAAAAGTTCGCCCCCAATTAGCAGGGGCGAAAGCAAAAACGGCTCTGTTACCATTGCCTGAATTATCCCCACAAACAGGTTCAACCCAAGCAGGAACAATAAGAAGAAAAAAACAAGAAAAGTGCTTTCCCAAGTATGGGGGGTTCGCACTATGTGCGCTCTCGTACAGGAGCGTAGGCTCCATTGGTGTATTTTACGCGGGGGTCCCAAACCATATAGCCAATGCTGCCAGAGTCAAAACAACCTTTGATTTGGGCTTGAATCTCCTCTTGGCCATAAGTGCGCCTGTCAAAACGGTAATCCTGAAAATCCTGTATCCAGGGGCGCACGCTACACCCAAATTGCTTGACCCGATTGACGGCGCGCAGGGCGCTATGGTAAACAATTTCATAGGGGTGGGCAATGGCAAATTTGTAGCCGGGGATACCGCTGCCAAAGGTAGAAGGATAGAGCATGGGGCACAGTACATCAAGATATTGGCTCATGCGGTCAATATCCTGGCCAATGAGGGTATCATCTTTGCGCCAGCAGGTGTAGCCAAAGGTATCGGCGGCCATTTTTACTTTGAGCGGCAGCAACTGTCCTCGCGCCAGGCTCAAAAAACCTACAATGGCCGCGATACGGGCCTCTTTGGTGGCATCCTGAGAAAAGTGAGGCGTACCGGCCTGGCTGGGGGTAGGAAAGCGAATGTAATCAAACTGAATCTCATCAAAGCCTTTTTGGGCCGCTTCTATTGCAATTTGAATGTTGTAATCCCAGGCAGGTTTTAAGAAGGGGTCGGTCCAGGCCAAATCTTCGCCATCGTGCCAAATTTCGCTGCCCTGGGTTTTGACGGCCAGTTCAGGATAATGTTTGGCCAGCAGGTTGTCTTTAAATGTCACTATTCTGGCAATGGTGTAGATGCCTCGCGCTTTGAACTGACTCATTAACTGGTCAAAATCTTTGGCGGTGGGGCGGGCCGATCCAACTTCGTGGGCCAGCGGAATTTGGGTGGGGTAGCTAATCCAGCCGTGGTCGCCTTTTGCGTCAATGACTACGGCATTTAGTTCAGTGGTGTCAAGCAAATGAAAGATGTGTTCCCGAAATCCTGCATGTCCTACGGCAAAGTAACTGACATAAATAGCCCGCACGGCTGCCAGCGGACCAATCGGCGGGAAGGTGGGGTCGGTTTCGTATAGCGGAGGGATGCCGGGTTCGGGTTGGGGGGTGGGCGCAGGTAGCGGTGATGGTTCCGGTTCAACAGGCGGTTCGGGTTGGGGGGTGGGTGGTTTGATAATGCCAGGAATGGCAAGTTTTTGCCCCACCCGAATTAGGTTGGGGTTTTGAATGTCGTTGGCTTCAATCAATTCTCTCAGGGTAATGCCGTATCGTTTGGCAATGGAACTGAGCGTATCGCCGCTAACTACGGTGTAGATAAACCGGTCGCCCGGCTCTATTGGGGGAGAAGGCGCGGGTTGAGGTTCCGGCTCCGGGGCCGGTTTTGGCTTGGGTACCATATACCCCGGAATGATGATTTTTTGGCCGGGAAAAATGCGGTTGGGGTCGGTGATGTCGTTGGCTTCAACCAACTCTTTCACGGTCAGTCCGTACCGGCGGGCAATGGCGTTGAGCGTGTCGCCTCGCTGTATCTCGTACCGAAAGACCATATCTTCGGCGGTTTTGGGGCCTTCTGTTGACTCCTGGGCAACAGTTTCCGGCGGCGCTTGCGGCTCTACTGCCCCGGTTGAAGGTTCAAATATAATATCGGGTTCAAATACGGGGGGCGGCTCTTGAAAGGCCAACGCGGCTTCTTCTTGAGGTTCGGGTTGGATAATATCCGTTTCAATTGGTTCACCGGCTTCCAGCCACTCAACGTCTTCGGTTTCGGTTAAGGTAGCAACGCCTTCGTCAATGCCCGGCTCCGGGGATGGTTCGGCGGCTAGCAGCCATTCCGGTTCCTCTGGTTCTGGCGCGTTTGCCGGTTGGGTAAAGGGTTCCGGGGCCGGCTCAACGGGCGGCTCAGTCGCCGGGGGTGGTTCGGCGGGAGCAGCCGGCTCGATGGTTTCGGCGGGTTTGGGTTTTGGCCGGGTTAACGGCCCATCTTCGGCAGACCAGCCGGCAGGCGGTAAAAACAGGGTTTGTCCTGCCCCCACGCTTTGGTAATCTTCAATGTTGTTGGCCTGGGCAATGCGCTCGTAATGAATGCCGAATTTACGGGCAACCGCAAAAATAGTTTCTCCTGGTTGCAGGGTGTACTCTTTGGGAGGAGCAACTGTTTTTTCGGCAACAAGATGCTCGTAGCCCTCGGGGGGGGCAGCGCCCAACCAAACTAAAAATCGAATATAGTAATCGCGTAAAATAGTGGTAATCCCACTCATCAGATTACCTCATTTTTCGGGTAGAGAGTCAATCCATTATACCATAGAAGCCAAGGCGATTCAACATAATGTTAGCAAAAATTAAAATGGAGCGACGCCGGGCCAGGGTCGCTCCATTTAACTGTAATAACCCAAAACGTTATTCTTTTGTATTGTCGTGGCTTGCTTGTAGCAGGTTCATAATTGTGCCGATGGTTTCAATTGGCAAGGGGAAGATAATGGTCGAGTTTTTTTCCACGGCAATTTCGGTGAGGGTTTGCAGATAGCGCAACTGCAAACTGGCCGGTTGCTGGGTAATAATTTTGGCGGCTTCGGCCAGGGTTTTTGAGGCTTCAAATTCGCCGCTGGCGTGGATGATTTTGGCCCGCTTTTCGCGTTCGGCTTCGGCTTGTTTGGCCATAGCGCGCTGCATGGTTTGGGGCAGCTCAACATCTTTCACTTCAACCACCGATACTTTAATGCCCCAGGGTTCGGTTTGCTCGTCGATAATTTGCTGGAGCTGGTCGTTGATTTTTTCCCGGTGCGACAGCAGTTCGTCCAGCTCGCTCTGGCCGATGACGTTACGCAAAGTGGTTTGGGCAATTTGCCAGGTAGCCCGGCGATACTCCTCAACCTGAATAATGGCCTTTTCCGGGTAAAGCACGCGGAAGTAAACTACCGCATTTACTTTTACCGTTACGTTGTCTCTCGTAATGGCCTCTTGAGAAGGCACGTCCAGAGTTACCGTGCGCAAATCTACTCTTATTAACTGGTCAACAAACGGGATGATAAAAAATAGCCCCGGCCCTTTAGGGGGGGCGGCATACTTGCCCAATCTAAATATAACCGCCCGTTCATATTCTTTAACCACTTTGACGGCCGAAAACAGAATGACCACCAAAATAATCCCGATGAACCCAATACACGGCAAAAACACTCCCAACACTTCCATCGGTTATCTCCTTTTGAGACTTATTAATATGGGGAACTAAATTTAAGAAGCGCCCTAATTATAACCCAACAGGCTAAAAAAACAACTTACCTAAAAGATGGCTTGAATCAGCTTGATGGGGGTGCCCAAGAAGGCTTTAATATAGCGTCGGGTAACATCGGGGGATTCAAACTGGGGCCAGTGGCTAACGTTGGGCAAAATGCGCAGGTCAACATCGGGCCATTCGGCTACCAGGGCGCTGGCATCGCGCAGGGGAACGGTGTTATCTTCCATACCCCAAATGACCAGGGCCGGTATGTCGATTTGTTTGAGCTTGCCGCGCAGGTCGCCCTGACGCATGGCCCAGAAACATTCGGCACGAATGCGGCTCTGTTCCGGGCGGCGGGCGTCGGCTCGCAGCCGGTAGTAATCTTTTGCGCTGACGCCGCTGCGCTCTGAAAATGAGGCCGGTTTCATCAGCCGGTCGGTAATGCCCATTAAATACGGGGCCAGCAGCCGGGAGATTTTGCTGGGCACAAATTGCTCAACCATTATCGAGGGCGAGATGAAGAGGTTCATAAATAAAGAAAGTTCGCCGCTAATTGTAGGGCACAGCAGCACCAGCCGCTCTACCAGGTTGGGGTAGTGCAGGGCAAAAGTCAGGCTAATCATGCCGCCCATCGAGTGGCCGACCAGCACCACCGGGGTATTAGGGGTAAGCTGCCGGACCAGTTCGGCCAGCATGTCGGCGTAACCTTTCATCGAGATTGTTTCCGGGCCGGGGGGTGATTGGCCATAGCCGGGCAAGTCAACCGCTATGCAGTGAAACCGCCGCTTGAAGACGGGAATCAACGGCGACATAGCAAACCACGAGCTTGACCAGCCGTGAATCAACAGGGCCAACTGCTTGCCGGGTCGTCCTTCTTCGTAAACGTGTAACTGGTGACCATTGGCCTGATAAAAATTCATTTCACCTGCTTCTCCGTATCGGGGCCGGCTGACGGCAAAACTGTGGTGATTTTAATTGACAATGGTTAACGTTATTTTTTGATGGTAGTACATCCGCCGCTCAAGTTCAATAGGAAATGAGTAAGCAAAACCCGTTAACTAAAGCCGGCACTCTTGACTCGTCAACAGTGCCGGCTTTTTTAAACTAACAGACTTCGGTTTGGGATACCGCCATTTTTTATTGGGGGATTAATTTGCCAATGGCCTGGGCCATATCCTGCCCCGCCTCAATGTGAAAGCGAATGAGGCGGCGCTTGTTTTCCTTTAGGGCGTTGTAATCGCCCTGGGCCTGGGCAGCTACCAGAGTGGCAAAGCTGTATTTTTCGCCGGGGATTTCCACATCGGCGGCGGGGGTGTGGGTTATTTGAATGAATAGCCCTTTGTTGCCATCGCCTTTGTGCAGTTGGCCGGTGGAATGTAAAAAGCGCGGCCCGTAACCCACGGTTGTAGCCACCCGCAGCCCATCGCGGATGCGCAGGCGCAACTCGTTGAGCGCGGCGTCAACCTGGCTGCCGTAAGGCAGGTAGGCCATAATCGCCACATAATCGCCGGGGCGGGCGTTGGTTAAAAAGGCTTTGAGGGCTTCGGTAACGGTTGCGCCCATGGCCGGGCCGTAGGCGTCAATGTCGTCGTAATCCAGGGTGGGGGCTTCGGCGGGCAGCGCGCCGGATTTTTCAAACTCGTTCATTAGCTCGCGGGCTTTTATTTTGGCCTGCTCTACGTTGGGCTGGTCAAAGGGGTTGATTTTGAGGATAGCCCCGGCGGCGGCGGTCGCCATTTCCCAGCGAAGGAACTCTTGCCCCAAATCTTCCAGTTCGTCCATTTGAATCCAGATGACCGGATGGCCGCCGGCCTCTAAAATTTCTACCTTGCCGTCCAGTTCGGCGTTGTCGTCGCCGGCCAGCCGCAGGTAAACAAACAGCCGGTCGTTGTTATAAAAAATCGGGTCGGCAATCGACTCGCCCACAACGGGCAAAATGCCGGTTCCCTGCTTGCCTAAACTTTCGGCAATCAGTTGTTCTACCCAATCGCCAAAGCTGGCAATTTTGGGCGAGGTAAACAGGGTCAATTTATCTCTGCCCAGCAGGGCCAGCTCGCCCATGGCCGCGCCCAGTTGCAGGCCGGGGTTGTGGGCAGCGTGTCCCCGGCAGGCGTTGGCCATGCTTTTGGCCCGGCGCAGCAGTTTGCCCAGGTCGAGTCCTATCAGCGCCGCCGGAACCAGCCCAAAGTGGGTTAGGGCCGAATAGCGCCCGCCAACTTCGGGGTTGGCAAAAAAGGCGCGACGGAAGCCCTTTTCCTGGGCCAGCCTGTCGAGCTTGCTGCCGGCATCGGTAATGGCGACAAAATTCTCGCCGGGGTTCTCTTTTTTCCGGGCCACCTGCTCGTTAAAATATTTGTAAAACGAGAGGGTTTCGAGCGTGCCGCCGGATTTGCTGGAAACCAGAAACAGGGTTTTCGACGCATCGGGCAGGCTGTCGGCCACGGCTTTAACCTGCTCCGGGTTGGTGCTGTCCAGCACAATCAGCGGCAGGCCGTTATCGGCTCCAAACGTTTTCATGTACAGTTCCGGGGCCAGGCTGCTGCCGCCCATGCCCAGCAGCGCTACGGTTTCAAAGCCGGCCTCTTTCACCTCGGCAGCAAAGTTTTGCAGGTCATCAATTTGACTCATCATCTCTTCCGGCAGGTTCAGCCAGCCCAGCCGGTTGGTCAGTTCGGCTGTTTGGGCGGCTTCGTCCGGGTCAGAAATCCAGACCGTGCCGTCGTTGTTCCAGATGCGGGCGGCCACGTTGGCCGCGTCCCAGGCTTTGAGGCGCACATTAACCGCGTGCCGGTAGCCGTTCAGGTCCATGCTCATCGGGCTAACCTGCTGCGAAACAATGGCCTCGCGTTTGTCTTCCAGCGTTTTGAGCAGGTCAACAAAAGATTGGGCAAAAGCCGCCACGCCGTCATCCTGTAGTTTTTGGGTGGCGTCGTCGTAGCTGATATCAAATTCCTCCAGACGCGCCAGCAGCGTCTCGGCTTCGTTTAGCCCCTCTTCCAGGCTGGGCCGAATCTGGCCGTGCTCTTTGAGGGCGTCGATGGTGGCCGGCGGCATGGTGTCAACCGTATCGGGGCCAACCAGCTCTTCGGCGTAGAGCACGTCGCGGTAGTTTGGGTTTTTGGTGCTGGTGCTGGCCCACAGCGGGCGCTGAACTTGAGCGCCCTTGGCGGCCAGTTTTTGAAAGCGCTCGCTGCCAAAAATTTCTTTGAATTTTTTGTAGGCGGCTTTGGCGTTGGCAATGGCCAGTTTGCCCTGCAACGTTTTGGCCTCGTTGTTGCCGGTTTCTTCCAGCAGTTTGTCCAGCAGCGTGTCGACCCGGCTGACAAAAAATGAGGCCACCGAGGCCACCCGGCTCAAATCGCCGCCGGCTTTGTCCAGCTTTTCCAGCCCGTCGATGTAGGCATGGGCCACCTCGATGTAATTTTGCAGCGAAAACATCAGCGTTACGTTCACATTGATGCCGGAGCCAATCACCTCGGTAATGGCCGGCAACCCGGCATCGGTGGCCGGAATTTTTATCATCAAATTGGGCCGGCCAACGGCTTTGAACAGCCGTTTGGCTTCGGTAATGGTGCCGTCGGTATCGTGAGCCAGTTCCGGGGAAACTTCCAGGCTCACGTAACCATTCTGGCCGTTGGTGCGCTCGTAGATGGGGTGCAGCACATCGGCGGCGTTTTGAATGTCGTCGATTGCCAGCGTCTCGTACAAATCTTTAATGGGGATGGTGGGGTTTTGGCTAACAACCTCTTCAATCTGGGCGTCGTAAGCGTTGCTGCCGGAAATGGCTTTTTGAAAAATGGTGGGGTTTGAGGTAACGCCCACAATGTTGTCCTCGGCGACCATGCGGGTTAGTTCACCCTGATTTAGCAGGTTGCGGTCTATGTTATCGTACCATAGCGACTGGCCCAAATTGGACATTTTTTTGAGTGCGTTGTCTGTCATTTGTATACCTCCAAAGGTTATGAATTTTTGGGTTTGGCGAAATTATCTTTGCAAACAGGTGACGGATTTCGTGTTAGGTATTGCGTTGAATGAAGTGTCACGGAATAGGCAATACGCGCCTACATTTGCTCATATAATGGAATAGCCGCGCCGTTGATGGCCGTATCTTTACGGACTAAGAAGAGCAGCGTTTGGGCAATGGTGGCCGGCCGGACCCACTTGCTGAAATCAGCCTGGGGCATGGCCTGGCGGTTGGCTTCGGTGTCGATGGTGCCGGGCAAAATGGCGTTGACGGTAATGTTGTACTGTTTGACTTCCTCGGCCATCGACTCGGTCAGGCGCAAAACGGCTGCTTTGCTAATGGCGTAGGCGCTGTAATTGGCCCGGCCCTTAAGCGCGTCGCGAGAGCCAAAATTAATAATGCGCCCCCATTTTTGGGCAATCATCGGTTTGAGGGCGGCGCGAGACATATTATAGCAGGTGCGCAGGTTGAGGTTGAGCATTTTGTCCAGGTCGTCCGCGCCGCTTTGGTGTACGGGCGCGCCGCCGGAAAATCCGCCGGCCAGGTTGAGCAAAATATCGACGCGCCCAAAGCGGTCAAGGGCAGCCGTTACCACCTGCTCGGCGCCATCCGGGTTGGATAAATCGGCGGCCAGCGGCAAAGCGCGCTCCGGGCCAAGTTCATCGGCCAGCGCCTGTACGCTATTCTGGCGGGTGGCCAGTAACACCACGCTGGCCCCGGCCTGATGAAAAAGCTGGCTGACCGTTTGGCCCAATCCGCCGCTGGCCCCACTGATTATAACAATTTTTTGGTCTGCGCTCATGGTTCCTCTTTTTTATTGATTTGACAGGCGTACGGCCGGGGGTCTTACCAAAAGTTGCCACAAGTATACCACAATCTGCCGGGGTGTACCCAATTGATTTTTGTTTAAAGATTGGGTATTTAGGGGGGCTTTTTGCAAAAACTTGACAGGTCAATCTGACCTGTATTATACTCGCCTCACTTCATGCCCGGCTCTTACAAGTTCCTCTGAAATAGATGCGGGTTACGAGTGTCTTCTCAAAAAGTAGGGGTGTTTGTGGGACAAACTTAAGCCTGTCTTGCGTTACCCCGAATTATTGAGATGATACGGTTACAATAATGGAACGCTTTGAGCCGCGTACCGCGTAATGTGGAATGTGATTTTCATCTCCTGTACCCTCCCCAACCAACTTGTCATAAATATTTTAACCGGGACTGCGCCCCGTTATCTGCCACAAAAGGCCGTAGCTCCGGTTTGACCCTTTAAACTGGGTGCGTCCAGAATTTTTGGAAAGCACAAGGGGAATTGGGGGATATCCCCACACCCCCCGTCCTCCTAAAATGTCGGACACATCCCTTTAAACTTACCAAAGGAGAAATACCATGACAACTGCCCGCCCCAAAGGCATGTTAACCCTGGACCAACTCAAACAAAAAGTGTCTGACGGCGAGATTGAAACCATTTTGGTTGTCTTTCCCGATTTATACGGCCGCTTGATGGGTAAGCGAGTCCCCGCCTCATTTTTTTTAGAGAGCGTGGCCGGCCACGGTATGCACGCCTGCAATTATCTGCTCACCGTTGATATGGAAATGGACGTGGTAGCCGGTTACAAGTTTGCCAACTGGGAAAAAGGCTATGGCGACTTCCATTGTGTGCCAGATTTTAACACCCTGCGCCAGCTCACCTGGCTCGACAAATCGGCCCTGGTTATGTGCGACCTGGAAACCGAACCTGGCCACCAACCCGTGACCGTGGCTCCCCGTTCCATGCTGAAGCAGCAGTTGGCTCGGCTGGCCGAGGCCGGCTATACGGCCAAGGGGGCCACCGAGATTGAATATTATATTTTTAAGGAAACCTATGAGTCGGCCAAAGCGAAAAATTTTGAAAACCTGGAAACCTTTGGCTGGTACATTGAAGATTACCATATGCTGCAAGGCACCAAAGAAGAAGTTTTTAACGCTGCCCTGCGCCGTCACATGGAAGAGAGCGGCATCCCGGTTGAGTCCAGCAAGGGCGAATGGGGCCCCGGCCAGCACGAACTGAATATTCGCTACGCCGATGTGCTGGAAACCGCCGACCGGCATGCCATTTACAAGCAGGGGGCCAAAGAAATTGCCCTGGCCCAAAATTTGGCCGTCACTTTTATGGCCAAATGGCGCACCGACCTGGCCGGCTCCAGCGCCCACATGCATTTGAGCCTGTGGGATAAAGCAGGCCGGCAAAATCTGTTTGTCGGTTCGCACCGCATGGGGCCGGTGTCCGGCTCCGATCTTTTTCGCTGGTTTCTGGGCGGCTGGATGGCCCACGCCCATGCGATTATGCCCTTTTACGCGCCCTATCCCACTTCTTACAAACGTTACATTTTTCAATCCTGGGCGCCCACCAGCATTGCCTGGAGCTACGATAACCGCACCGCCGGCTTTCGGGTGATTGGCTCCGGCAACTCCATGCGCATCGAGTCGCGCATTCCGGGGGCGGATATCAACCCGTACCTGGCCTTTGCCGCCACCATCGCCGCCGGGCTGGATGGCATCAAAAACAAAATAGAACCCCCCGATATTTTTGAAGGCGACGTGTACCAGGCCGCCGATTTGCCCAAAGTTCCGGCTTCCTTGCGCGATGCTACCGATGCCCTGGAAAACAGCGCCATGCTCAAAGAAGCCTTTGGTCAAGAAGTTATCGACCATTACGTTCACTTTTTCCGGGTTGAGCAGCGCAAATACGACGAAGTGGTTAACAGTTGGGAACGCGCCCGCTACTTTGAACGGGCCTGATTTTAGAAACCAATGACCAAACAGCACCCC
The DNA here is from genome assembly GCA_964486935.1 of uncultured Caldilineaceae bacterium. GTDB lineage: Bacteria > Chloroflexota > Anaerolineae > 4572-78 > J111 > CAZAPG01. Next base: position 42,566 of record CAZAPG010000009.1, read on the forward strand.
CTTATCGGCATTACCACTTACGGCCGGGATGAGTCCAATAAATTCACCCTGCCCTCGGAATATGTGGATGCCGTTCGGCGGGCCGGCGGCATCCCGGTGCTGCTGCCGCCCGAAAGCGCAAAACGTAGCCCAAATTAAAAAATTTCAAGAGGATTCTATGCGACTCAAAGACAAAGTAACACTCATTACCGGCGCGGGCAGCGGCATTGGCCGCGAAACCTCGCTGCTGTTTGCCGGCGAAGGCGCCAGCGTCGTTGCGGTTGACATCAACGATGCCGCCGGTCAGGAAACGGTCAATATGGTGACAACTCAGGGCGGGCGGGCCATTTATGTGCGGGCCGACGTGTCCAAAGCCGTCGATTGCGCCAACATGGTCAACATGGCCGAACAAACCTACAGCAAGCTCGATGTGCTGTTTAACAACGCCGGTATCTCGCACATCAACGATGACGACGCCACCAACACCGACGAAGCGGTATGGGACCTGACCATGGCCATCAACCTGAAAGGGGTCTTTTTGGGCTGCAAGTACGGCATCCCCGCGCTGCGCCGGGCCGGCGGCGGCTCCATTATCAACACGGCCTCGTTTGTGGCCCTGCTGGGCGCAGCCACGCCGCAACTGGCCTACACCGCCAGCAAGGGCGGCGTCCTGTCGATGACTCGCGAGTTGGCCGTGATTCACGCCCGCGAAAATATTCGGGTCAACGCCTTGTGCCCCGGCCCGCTGCAAACCGAACTGCTAATGAAATATCTGGATACCGAAGCCAAGCGGCAGCGCCGATTAGTCCATATTCCAATGGGCCGTTTTGGGCAGGCCAAAGAAATTGCCCAGGCCGCGCTGTATCTCGCCTCTGATGAGTCATCATTTGTAACCGGCACGGCCTTTACGGTTGATGGCGGCATCACCGCGGCCTATGTAACGCCAGAGTGAGCAATCTTTCAAGTCTGTTGACCGGCCCGATTTGCCAAAGACCCCGCCCTTGACTATTATCAACATTCACCCCAGTTATGCCAGGGTGCGTCCCAAATTTTAGAAAATTGGGACAAACCCGGGGGGATTCGGGGGGACACCCCCCGTTCCCCCCAGTCTGTTCCCAAAATTTGGGACAGACCCGTTATGCCACGCTAAATTGACAATTATCCGGGGTTCATTGATAATTGCCTGGGACTGACCCATGACCCAATACGACGCAGACCTCCAATCAATTCAAGAAGCCCGCTCTCTGGCCCAGGCCGCTTACGAGGCCCAGCAGGAATTTTTTCACTTTAGCCAGGAGCAGGTAGACCGCATTTGCCAGGCTATGGCCGATGCCGCTTACCGCGAGTCGGAGCGGTTGGGCCAGATGGCCGCCGAAGAAACCGGCTACGGCATCCCCGCGCATAAAACCCTCAAAAATCAATTGGGCAGCAAATATGTGTGGGATTCAATTAAAGGCCTCAAAACCGTGGGCGTTATCAACCGCGATAGCGCGCGAGGCCTGGTTGAAATCGGGTGGCCGATGGGCGTGGTGGCGGCGGTTAGCCCCAGCACCAACCCCACCTCTACCGTTATGTATAAAACGCTCATTTCGGTGAAAACGCGCAACGGCGTTGTTCACGCTCCGCACCCGGCAGCCTATCGCTGCTGCGGCGAGACCATTCGGGTGATGGCCGCGGCCGGCGAGGCTGCGGGAATGCCTAAAGGGCTGGCGGCATGCATGTCAAAAATATCATTGGAAGGCACGCAGGAGTTGATGAAGCATCGCCGCATTGCCGTGATTTTGGCGACGGGCGGGCCGCAGATTGTGCGGGTGGCCCACAGCATGGGCAAGCCGGCCTACGGGGTTGGCCCCGGTAACGTGCCCTGCTACGTTGACCGCAGCGCCGACGTGGAAAAAGCCGCCCGCTATATTGTCTCCAGCAAAGCGTTTGACAACTCGGTGATTTGCGCCACCGAGCAGGCTGTGGTGGCCGACGGGCCGATTGCCCACACCCTGCGCGTTGAAATGGAAAAGTTGGGCGCCTATTTTGTCAACCCCTCCGAGGCTGAAGCCCTGGCGCGGGTGCTCTTTTCGCCGGCGGGCGGCATTAACCCCAAAAGCGTGGGGCAAACGCCGCAATCGCTGGGGCAAATGGCCGGAGTCAGCTTTCCGCAGAGCGCCAAAATTTTGGTTGCGCCGCTGAACAAGGTGGGGCGCGATGAACCTCTCTCGCGTGAAAAATTAACCACCGTGCTGGGCTGGTACGAGGCCGACGGCTGGGAAGCCGGCTGCGACCGCTGCATCGAACTGATTCGCTTTGGCGGGCGAGGCCATACGCTGGTTATCCACGCCACGGATGAGCATGTGATTTTGCAATTTGGTTTGGAAAAGCCGGTGTTCCGCATTTTGGTCAATACCATGGGCACGCTTGGTTCGGTGGGGTTAACCACTAAACTGATGCCTTCGATGACCTTGGGGTCCGGTGGAATTGGCGGCTCCATTACCGGCGATAATATTACCGCCCACCACCTGCTCAATGTCAAGCGGCTGGCTTATGAAATCAGCGCGCCGCCGGAGAACGCCCTGCTTGGCGGCCAGCAAACTACTGCCCCGGTTCAGGCCTCTGGCGGTATTACTCAAGCCGATGTGGAAGAAATTGTGCGGCGCGTGCTGCAAGAGATAGGGCGGTAGCCGGTAAGAAATGACAAAAGACAAAGGACGACGATTACTTTTGTTGATCTTCGTCATTCGTCCATCGTCCTTCGTCCGGTTGGATTAAAGTCACACAATAACATTGAACCATCTCTAACGATGTTTTACTCCAGCAACCAACAAAGGAGACATAATTTATGGTAGATATTCAAATGATTGCCCTGGGCATGGTCGAAACCCGGGGGCTGGTCGGCGCGATTGAAGCCGCCGATGCCATGGTAAAAGCGGCCAACGTGCGCCTGATTGGCAGCGAGTACACCGGCGGCGGTTACGTAACCGTCATGGTGCGCGGCGATGTTGGCGCGGTCAAAGCCGCCACCGATGCCGGCGCGGCGGCGGCCAAGCGCGTGGGCGAGCTGGTTTCGGTGCATGTCATTCCGCGCCCCCACTCTGATGTTGAAACAATTCTGCCCCAGGGCACCAAGGGCAGCCTGGGCGGGCGCTCTGGCAAAGCCGCCGATAGCAAGTAGGATTAATTGTTGCTAAATTCCGCTTTTGGTCAACGGGGCTGGCCGGGTGAATCCCAATCTTGACGCCTTGCTAAACCGGGCCAGGGCTGTTATTTATGGCGACTCGCACAACCCGCCCCGGGAGGGCGCGCTCGGTGGCCGCTTGCCAGAAGCCCCGCCCCGGGTGCATGTTGGGGTAGACCTGGGCACGGCTTATACGGTACTGGTGGTGCTGGATGGGCAGATGCAGCCGCTGGCCGGCGAATATCGCTTTGCCCGGATTGTGCGCGATGGCCTGGTGGTAGATTTTCATGGGGCTATCAGCCTGGTGCAAACCCTCAAAGCGCGGCTTGAGCAGCGATTGGGTTTTCCCCTCGCCAAAGCTGCCACCACCTACCCGCCCGGCGTAGCCCCCGCCGAAGTGCAGGCTACCCGCCACGTGGTAGAAGCCGCCGGGTTTGAGTGTCAGCAATTGATTGACGAACCCACCGCGGCCAATGCGGTGCTACAGGTTGAAAACGGCGCGGTGGTGGATGTCGGCGGGGGAACCACCGGCATCGCCATTTTCCGCGAAGGGCAGGTGGTTTACACCGCCGACGAACCCAGCGGCGGCGCCCACTTTTCGCTGGTGATTGCCGGGGCGCTGGGCCTGGAGTTTGAAGAAGCGGAAGAGTTAAAAAAAGATGACAGCCAGCACCGGCGGCTTTTTCCCCTGGTTCGCCCGGTAATGGAAAAAGTTGGCACAATTGTTGCCCGGCACGTGGCCGGGCAGCCGGTGGAAACTATTTACCTGGTGGGCGGCACCGCCTGTTTCAGCGGTATCGACCGGGTGGTGCAGGAGGTGACAGGCATCAAAACCATCATTCCCGGCCACCCGCTATTTGTAACGCCACTGGGCGTAGCTATGTATGATACCTAGAACGTGATGCGTGGAAGTCAATATCAGAATAATCACATTCCACCTGCCACGCGCCACATTTTTCTATAAAGCAATCCAGAACTGTTTTTATGCCGAGGTAGTTATGGCCCAAAACGACTTCCAACTCCGCGTCTACTGTTATTTGGATAGAACTCAACCCCAATATGCCTCTTTTGTGGGCACTGTTACCCAGGGCGACCTGATGGTTGAGGGCATGGCCTCGCTTTATCTGGAGGTGGCCCCCGGCAACGAGGTGTTCCACATGGTCGATGTGGCCGTCAAATCAACCGAGGCCAAACCCGGCGCGCAGATTGTTGAGCGAGAATTTGGCATGTTTGAAATTCACTCTCACTCGCAGCAGGCGGTGTTGCAGGCCGGCGAGATGGTGCTGACCCGGTTGGGCCTGCAAGAAACCGACCGTATCAAGCCCAAAGTGGCCTCGGTGCAGCTAATTACCAATGTTGACCCTTACCAGGCCCAGTTGCTCAACCGCTTCCGGCGCGGCTCGATGCTGGTGGCGGGCGAAACCCTGCTGGTGCTGGAAGTGGCCCCGGCTGCCTACATCAACATTGCCGCCAACGAGGCCGAGAAAAAGGCCAGCATCAAACTGATTCACGTTTCGTCGGTGGGGCGCTTTGGCCGCATGTGGATGAGCGGCAGCGAGTCGGAAATGGTAGCGGCCAAAGCCGCCGCCGTGGCCGCTATCGAAGCCATTGAGGGCCGGGATGGGTAGTAAGATGAAAACTTTCTACACCGAACGCGATATTGAAGATCTGCGCGCCGCCGGCGTGACCGAACTTGCCATCAATGACGATGTAGTGCTGACAGACCTGGCCCGTGAAAAGGCCGAGCAATTGGGTGTCCGTTTGAAACGCGCCGAAGAGGCTGGCCCCATTCAAACGGACCGTATTCTTAGAAACCTGGGCGCTGCCGGTAAATCGTCTGCGACAGGCCAGCCTCCAAGCGCGTCTAACGACGAGCTGGCCCGGCGAGTCAAAACCGCTGTTATTGCCAAACTCGGCACAACCGAATACAACGACCTGCTGGACCAGGTAATTCCCCAGATTTTGGCCCGCTTAACTTCGCCATCAAACTCTAATCCGCCTGCCTCTCCCTCCGGCGATTATTAAAATTTGGTTGACTTCTCAATTATCCTTACATATACTGAAGGATGTACTGTATCCACCCTATACCCCTTGAAGGTTGATTTGACTCCCAAATAACTCATTTTAATTTCCTGACCAATGTTGACCATTGACCCATAATTGAACAAGGTTTGACTCGCTGTTGAGACACGCTTGCCGCTATGTGATATGTTGAAAAGGCCGATTTTTCAGAAAGTCGGGGTCTGAAAATTGGCTGCTGCATAAATCCCGATTATTAACGGAAAGGCAGAATATATGACCCTTAAAACCTTATCCAAAGCGATGGAAGTGGCCTCAGAAGTTATGGAGAACGACGAGTTCAAAATTAACCCCAAAGATTTCTTCTCCGCCAGAGAGCGGGGCGGCTCGGTGGGCACGCAAATTGCTCAGCTTACCGCCTCGCTGGCCGATGCGGCCCAACTGCTCAACAGCAGCGTTCCCCAAAAAGATGCGTCGGGCAATTACATTAATGTTATCTCGCCTGTAATCATGCCCAAAGAGACGCGCTCGTACCTGTGGGTGCTGGGCGCGTTGTTTTGGGCCTTTGTGGGGGTGGTGGGTTACGCCGTTACCAGCCTTGGCCCGTTACAAGGTTGGGTTGGCGGGCCGCTGGGGTTGTTTGGACTCCCCTACTGGTTGCTGTGGTTGGCATACATTATTTTTAGCATCTGGAAAAACAGCTTTGTCATGATTCCCGATGGCTGCCAGGCGTTGATTACCAAATACCAAAAAGTAGAGGAAATTGTGGGGCCGGGCCGCAAAATGCTGCTGCACCCGCTCAAACGGGTCAGCTACATTGTCAACACCACCAAAGAGTACCCCTACAACGCGCCCATTCGCCAGGCTCCCACCCAGGAGCGGGTTGAAGCCTCGGTAGACCTGTTTTTGCAGTTTCGCATCGAAAGCCCCAGCGATTTTATTTTTACCCTGGGCGGGGCCAAAGGCTTTTCTGAAAAGCTGCACAACGCCATCAGCGAGGTAACGCGCGCCCTGATTTACGAGCAGCGGGCCGAAGACATTTACGACCTGGTGGGCGAAAGCACCCAGAATATGCTGGAAAGCCTCAACCGGCAGTTTTTGCCGGCAGTGCGTTTTGTCAATGCCAACATCACCCACGCCGAACCATCGAGCCAGGAATACCGCATGGACCTGGCCGCCGCCGAAATTGTGAAGGTGGCCAAAGAAGCCTACACCTACGAGTACGAACTGAAACTGCGCAAAGAGCAAGACGAAGGCGAGCTAAACAAAGAACTGGCCTCGCTGCGAGAGCAGCTATCCGGGATCCAGGCCGAAATTGCTACCTATCAGGCCCAAATTGACACGGCCAAAGAAAAGGCCATCAACCGGGCCAACGCCTACGCCCAGCAACTGCTCATCGAGGCCGAAAGCGAGGCCAAAGCCAATGCCGCTATGCTCGAGGCCCAGGCGCTGGATATTAGAGCCGTCAACAGCGCCCAGTACCCGGAAATTCTGGAATATCGCTTCAGGCAAGAAACGTTCAAAAAACTGGAGGGCGTAGCCGACCGGCTGCCCCAGGTCATCAATATTGGCCCGGCAGCCGATAACCAGATTGACTTTATGGAAGTTGCCCAAAAAATGCTGGGCGTCAAAGGCAAGTCGCTCTACAGCGAGGAAGATATGCGGGCCATCCGCGCCAAAATGGATGACATCACCCACCGCATTCAAAAACGCTCTGAAGAGATAAAGGTTTTGAGCCAGGGCAGCGACACCGACGGCAAAGGGATTAAGGCCAAAGTAGATGACCTCATGCCCGATGAGTCTGAAATAATTTCTAATGGAGGCCAGTCATGACCGTACAGGAACACGGATTTTCAAAAGTTAAAGAAGCGGTAACGGTTTGGAACAATGTTCGGCAGTTGCTGCGCTCCGGCGAGGGCGAGCACCTGGTGCCGGTGGTTATCCCCAAAAGCAAGCGCGGTTTTGGCTGGCTAGCCTGGTTTGCCCTGGCCTTTTGGTTGGGCGCAACGTTGATGTTGGGCGCAATCAGGGGCGGCGGTTTTGGCCTGTTTGTGCTGGGAGTTTTGGCCGGCCTGGTGTTTGTGGGCTTTGGTGCATTCTCCTGGTGGCGCAGCGCCAAAGTAGAAATTGAAGAAGGCACCACCGGCATTTACTCTCGCTTTGGCAAAATTGAAGGCGCGCTCAGTCCGGGCCGCAACTTTTTGTGGTGGCCCTGGGATAAGGTGGAATACATTGTCGATACCTCAACCGAAATTCCCTACACTGCGCCGGTGCTGGCCTCGCCCACGCGAGAAAATGTGCCGCTCAAGTCGATTGAATTCTTTCTAAAATTCCGCATTATGGACCCGGTTAAATTTGTGCAGCGAATTGGGGCCACCAATTTTGACGCCGTTCTCAGCAGCGCCGTGCAAGATGCCATTCGCCAGCGCAGCCGCCAGGTTGAAACCGCCCGCGCCTACGATTTGCGCGGCAGTAATGTGGCCGACATGCAAGAGCTACTCAATCGCCAAATGGAACGGTACGGGGTGCGCATCATTGGGGCCAACATCCCCGATGTGCAGTTGCCCGACCAGTATCGGGAAAACCTGGCCACCCGCGAGCGCGTTGCCAAAGAGCTGGTGGCCTACGAAAAAGAGTGGGAGCTTATCCGCAAGCGGCGCACCGATACCATTTTGATGGAAATTGAGCGGGCCAAAAAAGAACGCGATGAAAAAATTATTGTGGTCAGAGAGGCGCTCAACAAGGCCCGGCAAGAAGTGGCCCAAATGCTGCAAGAGAAAGAGACCGAAGCCGAGAAGATTCGGCTGGAAATTGAAGCCGCCGGCCGCGCCGAACTGAAATCCGCCGAAAACGAGGCCCGCGCCCTGCGCAGCCTGGGGCAATCTTACCAGGACAATCAGGCGGTGCTGCAATATCAACTGGAGTTGCAGGCCCTAAGAGTGGCTGAAAAGCTGCTGCAAAATGCGCCGCGCCCGCTGCTGGTCAACAGCCAGAGCGCTGAGGGCGGGTCGGCGTTGTCAACCTTGTTGCTGGCCAATATTTTGCCCGATTTGATGAAGCAGGCCCGCTCAAATGGTCAACAGTTTAATATGCCGGAATGGGTAAAAAACGTGGCCCAATCGGAGTAAAATAACAACGCTAATTTTTAATGGGCGCGGTCACAATTTTGTCGGGGCTTACGCGGTTGCCAACTTCTGCTGATAATTGCGTAAGCCCTACAGAAAAGAAACCAGGTCCAAATGCCCTCGTGGTGTTACATAGGGCAGAAAGACGCCGGCCAGCAGGCTCAGATAATGGTCTATCATTTGTTCCACCGATCTATCCCGATAATTCATCCAATAGTCTGACAACCAGAAACGACCTATAAGCGAGCAATGCGCAGCCAGCCGTTTCATTTCCGCTTCTGTAACTTCTTGGCTAAGAAAACCGGTTGCTCGCAGATGAGTAAACTTTTCCACAAAGGAGCTGGCGCGTAGAACCTGCACCGCCTGATACTGCTCTGCCATGGCCGGATAATGTTCAATCAGGTGAACAATACTGAGCACCAAACAGCGGTATTGAAACTGGTTGTTAAAAATAAGGCGAAACATCTCAAAAAATTGCTTTAAGTCGTCTGGTTGTTTGGAAAATTGAATGGTTTGTGAATTGAGACCAGACAGCCGTTGGCTTAGAGCAATAATGATATCCTCTTTTTTGGGAAAATGATAGGTCAGGTTGCCAGGGCTTAGGTTTAATTCTCTGGCCAACTCTCTCATCCCTATTGCTTCAAGCCCATTCTGGTTGAAAAGATATAAGGCTCTATCCAGAATCTGTTCTTTGGTTGATTGTTTTTTCCTTGACAATGTCCTAATCCTGTGGTTTAATAGTACACTGTACTATATTGTAATCAATAACCACATTTTATACAAGATGAGGAAAAATAATGGATTATCCCAAAAGAATAGATAACGGCGCGGGTGAGGTGCTCATCTTTGAACGGCTGGTTCAATCATCCAAGGGTGATTGCCTGGAAGTGAGTAATGAAGTGCAGCCGGGCGCCGGGCCGCCGATGCACGTTCACTTTAAACAGGAAGAAGCCCTTACCGTTGTTGCCGGCAAATTAGGGTATCAAATTCTTGGAGAAGAGCCTCAATTTGCCAATCCGGGCGAGACAGTTATTTTCAAACCTGGCGTTGCCCACAAATTCTGGGCCGAAGGCGACGAAGTGTTACGCTGCACGGGGTATGTAAAGCCCGCGCATAACCTGGCGTACTTTCTTTCAGAGATATACAAATCCACAAAGAACAACGGGGGCAAAAAGCCAAACGATTTTGAAGCGGCCTATCTGCTGCATAAATATCGAACCGAATTTGACCTGCTCGACGTGCCCGGCTTTGTCAAATCAACATTATTTCCCATTTTTCGGTTTATTGGCCACCTGTCCGGCAAATTCAAGAAATATGAAAATGGCCCCTCGCCGGTTGGGTAAAAAATCAGCAATTGGTTGGGCAAGGCCAGCCGGTTGTGTTGAGTCTAAATAAAATTTTATTTTATACCAAGGAGATAACAAAGGAGTCTAAATGAAAAAAATATTGAAGTGGGCCGGTATTGTAATAGCGCTGCTGGTTGTGCTGGTTGTGGCGGCGGTTGGCGCGCTTTTTGTGGTCAGTAATTCTCGACTTAATGCCAATTACCAGATTAGCCCTGAGCCGGTAGCGATTCCCGCCGATGACGAAGCCATCGCTCAGGGTGAGCATATCGCCACTATTCGGGGTTGCGCCGATTGTCATAATGGCGACTTATCGGGCAACCCATTTATTGAAGACCCGGCCCTGGGAAATCTCTACGCCTCTAATCTTACTGCCGGGCAGGGTGGGGTAGGCGGCAGCTATAGCGATGCCGATTGGGTGCGGGCCATTCGCCATGGGGTAGGCCCCGACGGCAAGCCGCTGCTCTTTATGCCGGCTCAGGAATTTTACTTTTTAAGCGACGAGGATTTGGGCGCGTTGATTGCTTACATCAAATCGGTGACGCCGGTTGATAAAACATTGCCGGAAAATAGCATTGGCCCTTTGGGCCGGGTTCTGTTTTTGGCGGGACAACTCCCCCTGATACCCGCCGAAATGGTAGACCACAATGCGCCCCGCCCGGTTGCGCCGGAACCGGGAGTTACGGTAGAATATGGCCAGTATATGGCCGTAGGTTGTGTGGGCTGCCACGGGCCTAACTTCTCCGGTGGACCCATTACCGGAGTGCCGCCCGATTGGCCGCCGGCCTCCAACCTGACGCCCGCCGGTAATCTGAAAAACTGGTCGGAAGACGATTTTATCATCGCCATGCGCACCGGCCTTACGCCCGAAGGCTACAACCTTAACGCCACCTACATGCCCTGGCCCGGCCTTGGGCAAATGACCGATGATGAACTGAAGGCCATTTGGGTTTATTTGCAATCGCTGCCGCCGACGCCTACCGGCCAGCGGTAAACGCTACCATAAGAAGGGGCAGCGCCTTGCCTTTGTAAGAGAAGCAGGCGCTGCCCCACAAAAAAATTCAGAGAGGAGTAAATGTCGCAGGCAAACGTAAACCGGCCATTTCCCGGACTTGTCCACCGCCATGAGCCGGATGTTGATGTAATTACCTGGTCTAATAAAGATACGCCTAAAAATACCCCGCTGTACCTGGCTTTTATTGGCGGTTTAATTGTTGCCGCGCCGCTGGCCATTTTTTTAACTATCCGTCTGTTTAACGATATAGTTGGAGTGGGTAACAACATTATTCTTACCACCGGCGAACTGCTGGTTTCGGCGTTTATTGTGTTAGCCGGCTGGGGTGCCGTGGCCGGAATGAGCTATTACTTGATACGCCTCTCCTGGACCGAGTCGATTAGAATTTCAAATAATGAACTCAGGCTGACCTACTCCGGGCCGCTGGCGCCCAGAGGCAAGCGTTTTGCGGCCAACCAGATTTGGCGCCTATCTTTTGAAAGAGTTGGCAATGAGCGAGACCGGGAGGCTCGCTTTACGTTGAACATCTTCAACCTGGACGACAGGCGAGAAACGCTGGCCTACTGGATACGAGCCGAAGAAAACTACCAGCTATTTCTACTGCTGGATAAAATATTTAAACAGCGCGGCTGGTCTGTCCAATCAACATCAGATTTTTCCTCAAAATCCTCTTTCAATTAATCCCCATCCAAAAAATATATGACAGTTGTCTTGTAATCTGTGACAAACGTTACTTCTATGCGGCCAACAAACGGATTACATTAATAGTTGGAGCTATGCGCATCCGTTTTGACCGAAATAAACAAAAATCCAGCCAATGGAGGAATTATTATGGCAACTGTTCAAAAAACAAAAGGCGTTATCGGCATTTTAACCGGCGGCGGCGATGTGCCGGGCCTCAACCCGGCCATTCGCGCCGTGACTATCCGGGCTTTAAGAGAAGGCTATCAGGTTATTGGCCTGCGCCGGGGATGGGCCGGCGCCATTGAAACTATCCGCGATAAAGCAGTCGATAACAGCGAAAATTATCAAATTCTAACCGAAGAAATCGTCAACCGGGCCGGACGCACCGGCGGCACTTTTTTGCATACCTCGCGTACCCGGCCCAGCAGTGTTAAAAAAGATGATGTGCCAGACCACTTAAAGGATAAATATGCCGATGATGTCAATGACCTGACCCCCGAAGTGCTGCAAAATCTTGATTTTCTGGGCATTGATTATCTCATCCCCATTGGCGGCGATGACACCCTGAGCTACGGCGTTGAACTGTACAAACAGGGCCTCAAGGTGGTAGCCATTCCCAAAACTATGGACAACGACGTGCCCGGCACCGATTACTGTATTGGCTTTAGCACCTGCGTTACCCGCACTATTGAGCTGGTCAACAACCTGCGTACCTCGGCCGGCTCGCACGAGCGTTTTTTGGTTTTAGAGGTGTTTGGCCGGTACGCCGGTTTTACCGCCTTGTTGCCCACTATGGCCGGCGCGGCCAACCGCTGCGTTATCCCCGAACACAAATTTGATATTGACCAGCTTACCCAACTGCTGGTTGAAGACCGCTTTAAAAACCCCAGCCGCTACTCGGTGGTGATTATTTCAGAAGGGGCTATGTTTGAAGGGGGCGAGATGGTTTTCAAAAGCGCCACCACCGACGCCTACGGCCACAAAAAACTGGGCGGCATTGGCGACCTGGTTTCTGAGGAGCTAAAGGCTCGCGCTCCCAAGTTTACAGGCGGCAAAAAAATCAACATTATCAACCAAAAGCTGGGCTATCTGGTGCGCTGCGGCAACCCCGATGCCATCGACTCGATTGTGCCAATGGCCTATGGCAACCTGGCGCTCGACCTGCTGCTGGACGGGATGCACGGGCGCATGGTGGTGTTGAAAAATGGCCGCTATGATAATCTGCCCCTCGATGTAGTGACCAGCTCTAAAAAGTTTGTCAACGTTAAAGAACATTACAACACCGAGCGGCTGCGGCCTCACTACCGCAGCTTTGAAATGAAACCGCTATTTATTATGACCAGCGAGTAAAACCCGACCACAAACCTTTGCCAAAAAAATTTAAGCGGCTACCCATCCCCAGGGGGCCGCTTTTCATTTTGGCAATTTTAAGGAAAAAAATAAACATCCAACCAAATTTTAAGATTTTATGATACAATACTGTTTAACGTTGTTAAAAATATTAGCGCAACCCAACAAGGATTGTTCCAATGTCTGACACGCTGCAACAAGCCATCGAAGCCATCAAAGCCGGCGACGAAGCCACCGGCGAAAAACTACTGGAGCAGGTTTTGGCCGCCGACCCCAAAAATGAGTCGGCCCTGCTCTGGAAGTTCAAAGTGGCCGATACTTACGAAGCGCGACTCCATTGCGTTAAACAGGCGCTGGCAATTAACCCCAACAGTCAATGGGCCAGGCGCGGCTTGAGAATTTTAGAAATGGAGGTCAGCCGGCCACACCCCGGCCAGAGCTTTGGCGGCGCCCAATCCGCAATTTCGGCAAAACCGGCAGCGGTTAATCAACCCAACAAAGACCAGACCAAACAGCCTGGCCCCGAACTGACCGTACCCATTCAAACCGACGAAACATCTGCTCCCGCCCACCCTTCCGGCGCTACCGATGCCTTCATCTCCTACTCTCGCAAAGACAAACCCTTTGTTCAAAAATTGTACGAAGTTTTGCAAGAGACCGACCGGGAAGTGTGGATTGATTGGGGCAACATTCCCCTGACCGCCGACTGGCGGCAGGAAATCCGGGAAGGCATTGAACGGGCCAATGCCGTGATATTTGTGATGAGTCCCGATTTTCTGACTTCCAAAGAGTGCCAGGCCGAGTTGGAACAGGCCGAAGGGTACAACAAGCGGCTTATCCCGGTTGTCTACCGGGATGTCAACCCCGCCGACGTGCCGCCCTCGCTGGCCGCGCTCAACTGGATATTCTTTCGGCAGGAAGACGATTTCGACAAATCCTTTCAGGCGCTGTTCCGGGCGCTGGATACCGACCTGGATTGGGTAAAAACGCACACCCGCCTGCTGGTGCGCGCCGTAGAGTGGGACAGCGAAGGCCGCAACTCCAGTTTTTTGCTGCGCGGCGACGACCTGAAAGAGGCCGAACTGGCCGTGGCCCAATCCGATAAAAACCCCAGCCCCACGCCCCTGCAAAAGCAGTATATTTTAGCCAGCCGCCAAAACGCCACCCGGCGACAGGGGATTATGCTGGCGGCTGCCACCATTGGCCTGGTGATTGCCGCGGCGCTGGCAATATTGGCCTACACCAACTTTTTAGAAGCTCAAAGGCAAACCGAAATTGCCCACCGCAAAGCGCAGTTGGCGCTGTCTCGACAGTTGGCCGCCCAATCTGTGGCCTACGCCGATGATGAACTTGACCTGGCCCTGCTGCTAAATTTAGAAGCCAGCCGCATTGCCGAAGATGTAGACGCCCGCCATCAGGTAGACTTGCTGGCCGGGTTGTCTTACAGCCCCTACCTGGCTAAATTTTTGCACGGCCATCAGGATTTAATCAGAACCCTGGCCTTTAGCCCCGATGGTCAAACCATCGCCTCCGGCAGCCGCGATAAAACCATTATTTTGTGGGACGCCGAAACCGGCCAGCCCCTGGGCGCGCCGCTCACCGGCCACAGCGATTGGGTTCACAGCGTGGCCTTTAGCCCCGATGGCCAGACGCTCGCTTCCGGCAGCCGCGATACCACCATCCGCCTGTGGGATGTCTCTACCCGCCAGCCCGTGGGCCAGCCGCTCACCGGCCACACCGATGAAATCTGGACAGTCGCTTTTAGCCCCGATGGAAAGCTGTTGGCTTCCGGCGGGGCCGATAACACCATCCGGCTATGGGATGTAGCCACCGGCCAACCCGCCGGCAAACCCCTGGCCGGCCACCAGGATACGGTGCGCGAGCTTAAATTCAGCGCCGATGGCCGGACCCTGGTTTCCGGCAGCGCCGATAATGTGGTAATTCAGTGGGACTTGCCAAGCGGGCAACCCCTCGCTCCGCCGGTTACGGCTGATTTGGCCGGGGTGTGGTGGAGTGTGGTCTTTAGCCCCGATGGAAACATGATGGCCTCCGGCGGCGATGAGAGCACTGTGGTGCTGTGGGAGGCCGACAGCGGCCAGCCCATCGGCAGCCCGCTCATTGGCCATTCGGCGGCGGTTTACAATCTTGTGTTCAGCCCCGATGGGCAGGTGCTGGCCTCGGCGGGCGATGATAAAAATATTATCCTGTGGAACACCGCCACCGGACGCGCCCTGGGGCCGCCTCTGACCGGCCACACCGGCTGGATTAGCGCCCTGGCCTTTAGCCCCGATGGTCAAACTTTGGCCTCCGGCGGGGCCGATAACAATATTATTTTGTGGGATTTGAATGCCGAGCAAATTCTGGCCGGCCACACCAACTGGGTGTACAGCGTGGCCTTCAGCCCCGATGGTCGAACCCTGGCCTCCGGCAGCTACGATGAATCGATAATTTTGTGGGATGTGGTCGACCGCTACGCCGGCCAATCGACGCACGATGAGCAACTGGTCAGGCATACCGCCCCAATCAGAAGCGTGGCCTACAGCCCCAATACCCCGGAGGGCGCAGGCGGCAAAATACTGGCCTCTGCCAGCGAAGACAAGACCATTATTTTATGGGATACAGCCACCAACCAGCCAATCGGCCAGCCCTTAACCGGACACGCTGACAAGGTTAAAAGCGTGGCCTTTAGCCCCAACGGCAAGATACTGGCCTCTGGCAGCAGCGATGGGGTGATTATGCTCTGGAATGTGGAGATGGGTGAGTTGATTGGCCAATTTCCGGTGGTGCACACCAACGAGCTAACCTCCATTGCCTTTAGCCCCGATGGTCAAACCATTGCCTCTGGCAGCGATGACAAAACCGTGGCGTTGTATGATGTGCCAACCTTGCAGCCCCTTGGCGACCCGCTGACCGGCCACACCGACTGGGTGAATACGGTTGCTTTTGCCCCCGATGGTAAAATTTTGGCCTCCGGCAGCGCCGACTCCACCATTATTTTGTGGGATGTGGCAACCCGCCAACCCCTTGGCCCGCCGCTAACCGGCCACACCAACCGGGTATGGAGCGTTGCCTTTAGCCCAGACGGCAAAATTTTGGCCTCCGGCAGCGCCGATAATGCCATTATCTTGTGGGATGTCGAAACGCGCCAGCCGGTTGGCCCGCCCCTAACCGGCCATATCAATCTGGTGCGGGGGCTGGCCTTTAGCCCCGACGGCCAAACATTGGCTTCGGCCAGCGCCGATAACAGCGTGATTTTATGGAACCTGAAGCTTGAAGCCTGGCCGGTGCGGGCCTGCCGCATTGCCAATCGCAACCTTACCCGCAAAGAGTGGGAGCAATTTATCGGTTCGGAGCACGAGTACCATCTCACCTGCCCCAATTTGCCCGTACCTCAAGAAGAGACTACCATCTCGGCGGCCAATTAACCCTGGAGCAAATTTAACTTGATATCCCCCCAAGCAAATCAATTCACTAGCGTTGACCAACTTTCGCAACACCTGGTAACAATTGCCGCCGGCGCGGCCCAATCCGTAGCCGATATGCTGGTAGAGGGCGCGGCCCAGGCTACTGCCGGCAACCTGTCAATTGATAAAAAATCCAGCTTTCATGATTTAGTAACCAGATACGACCGCGAGTCGGAGCGGGCCATAGTTGACTACATTTTTCATCACTATCCCGACTCTGCCGTAATGGGCGAAGAAGACGGGGCCAAAGGCAGCGGCAGCATACACTGGTATATAGACCCCATCGACGGCACCAGCAATTTTGCCGCCGGTATCCCCTTTTTTTGCGTGTCAATTGGCGCGGCCCACAACGGGCAGATGATAGCCGGCGTTATTTTTGACCCCATCCGGCGCGAGCTGTTTGCGGCCACCAGGCAGGGGGCTTTTTTAAATGGCCGGCCCATTCGCTCGCACGGCGGCCAACGCGATAGCCAATCGCTGCTGCTCACCGCCTTTCCCAGCCCCCACAGCGGCGTGTCCGATGAGGACTTCAGGCGATTTTCTGAAATGGTCAAACAGTTTGCCACCGTCCGCCGCATGGGGTCGGCGGCGCTGGCGCTGGCTTACGTGGCCTGTGGCCGCGTTGATGTGGCCTTTGAGCCGGCCATTAACCCCTGGGATGTGGCCGCCGGTATGTTACTTGTGCGGCAGGCCGGCGGGCAATATCTCCCCTTTGGGCCGGTTGACTCCCCAACCCACCCGCAGCCGTGGCAATACCCCAGTTTTATCGCTGCCTGCCCGGAGTTTGAGCTGGACAAATCGGTGATGCGGATGTTTTTGGCCCCGGCCGGATAAAATTTTTGCAGGAGTAATCAAAACGTGAAGCAATCGCCCAACAATCATCAAAAAGTATCCAACCTCACTCGCCTGGCGATGACCGGCCAGATGCCGGTACCGCCGATTGCCCGGCTCATTGGCTTTAAGCTGGCTTCGATAGAAGTGGGTCAGGCTGTTTTTGAAATGGAGGCCGATGAGCGTCACGCCAACCCTATGGGAACGCTGCATGGCGGTATCCTGTGCGATATTGCCGACGCGGCGATGGGGATGGCCTATGCCAGCACTTTGCAAGATGGCGAGTCTTTTACTACCCTGGAATTGAAAATCAATTTTTTGCGACCCGTCTGGCGGGCCAAATTGCGGGCTATAGGCCGGGTGGTCAAGCAAGGGCGCACGGTTGGCCTGCTTGAATGTGATGTGCTGGATGAGGAGAATCGGCTGGTAGCCCGGGCCAGCAGCACCTGCATGACCCTGCGCGGCGAGCAGGCCGACGGCAGATAACCTCTAGAAAAAATTCAAGCATCTCTGTGTATCTGTTTGGCCGACGGCGGCCTGTTCGGGTTAGGGTTATCAAATAAAAGGGAAGAATATGACAAAACCGGTGATTACCGTCGTGGGCAGCTTTATTGTGGGCATGACCCTGCGTACCGACCGTATGCCCATTTTTGGCGAAACGTTGATTGGCTCGGATTTTGATATGGGGCCGGGCGGCAAGGGGTCAAACCAGGCCGTGGCCGTGGCCCGGCTGGGCGCGGAGTCTTATTTTGCCGGCATTATCGGCAACGATAAGCTGGGCGAAATTGCCACCGATTTGTACGCCGCCGAGGGCGTCAACACCCAGTATTTGCAAAAAACTTCAAAAATGGCAACCGCCGCCGGTTTTATCATTCTCAATCGGGCCGGAGAAAATGGCATTATCATTGATATTGGCCCCAACAAATTAATGGACGCCCCATTTGTGGATGGCGTTGAAGGGCAAATTGCCAACAGCCAGGTGGTGATGACCGTGCTGGAGATTCCGCCAGAGGCCGCAGCCAGAGCGATGGAACTGGGCCGCAAACATGGCGCGCGCACGCTCATGAATCCGGCGCCGGCGGTGGCCTTGAGCGATGCTGTGCTGGCAAATGTAGATATTCTCACGCCCAACGAAACCGAGTTGCGCATTTTGCTGGGGCTGCCGCCGGACGACCCCACCCCCACGCTTGAGTTGGCCCAACAGTTGCACCGGCGCGGGGTAGAGAATCTGGTAGTGACAATGGGTGAAGCCGGCGCGCTGATTTTGCAAAACGGAACGTTTATCAACGTTCCCGGCGTTGGCGTGGAAGTGGTCGATACCACCGGCGCGGGCGATGCCTTTAGCGCCGGCCTGGCCGTGGCTCTGGCCGAAGGCAAGGAGTTGGTAGAGGCCGTAAAATTTGCCAATTGCTGTGGCGCGCTGGCCTGCACCCGGCTGGGGGTTATCCCCGCGCTGGCCCAGCGGGCCATGGTTGACAGGCTGTACGCCGGCTACGGGTCGGCATAGCCACCCGAATTAAGGCTACTCTGATAACAGTTTAAAGGCCGTCCGGCGACTATAGCCCCCCTCAAACACCAGGGCAAACCAGAGTTTGGTCAGATTATCAATCACCGCCAGCTTGCTCAAATCGCCCACATAAATTGGCCGCAGCCCGATATCGGCAATGAGCCGGTCAACCTTTTTTTGCGCTTCTCCGGCGCTGCCGCAGTAAAACAGGTCAATTTGGGTGCCGGCCAGGCTTGGCGTGTCAAAATTCTCCCAGCCCAGCGAGTTGAAGGCTCTGAACAGCTGGGCCGAAGTAACCTGGGCCGCAAGCGCGTTGATGCTGTTCAACTCTGCCTGCCCCACATTGTTGGTAGCGTCGATGATGATTTTGCCGGCCAGGGCGCGGTCAAGCGCCGCCGCCATCTGCCCGACCACTTTGCCGGGCGTGGCAAACAGCACCACCTCGGCCTCGCTCACCGCCTGGGCGGCGGGCGCAATGCTGGCATCGCCTTTGATGGATTGGAGCAGCTTTTGGTATTTGGGGTCGTTCACATCTCGCGCCCCAAAGATAATGGTGTGGCCGGCTGCGGCCCACTTTTTGGCCAGCGTGCCGCCGATGTTGCCACTGCCAAGAATGCAGATTTTCATGGTATGACTCCTTGTCTGTTCACAGCCGTTCGTGCGGTTCGATGACTACGTCTTTCCAGTAATACCACTTGATAACCGAGGTGGGGAACCTGCTTACCCACGGTTTAACCAGAATATGCCGCCGGCCATAAACCAGCGGCACCACCGAGGCCTCTTCGATTAGAATTTTATCGGCCTGATGATACAGTTTGGCCCGCTGCTGGTGGTTGGTGATGCGCCGGGCCTGTTCGACCAGTTGGGTGTAGGTAGCATTTTGCCAGCCGGTTGACCGGCCAAAGCTGGTCGCCCCCACCCTGAGCGGGTTATCCGGGTCGGGGTAATCAGTGCTCCAGCCCATTCTAAACAGGTGCGGCCTGACTTGTGGCAGCTCGTCCAGCATCCGCTCCCACTCGGCAACCTGCCAGGTAACATTTATCCCCAAAACCTCGCGCCACTGCGTTTGCAGATAATCCCCTTCAATTGTATTAAAAGGGCCAATCATCCCCTGGACAGTTGGAAAATCCCGCCCGGCAGGATAGCCGGCCTGGGCCAAAAGCTGGCGCGCCTGCTCCGGCTGGTAGGGCAGGCCAATATCCGGCGAATGGCCGGGCATGCCGGGCGGCACAAATCCACCCAGCGCCGGAAATACATAACCCCGAAGAATGACCCCAGCCACCATCTCCTTGTCGATGGCCATGGCAAACGCCCGGCGCACCCGAACGTCGTTGAAAGGGGGCGTGGTAACGTTAAAGCCCAGATACTGGGTGTTGAGCGCCGGCCCGGAAAAATACTCCTCGGTGTACTGCTGGCGAAGCTGGTCAGACTCTGGGGAGGATAAGAGGCCCAGCATATCGCAGGCATGGGTGCGGTAAAACTCGGCCCGTTCGCCCCAATTGAATGTTTGCAAATTAAGCTCTACTTGCTGTAGGTTGCCCGAAAAGGATATTTGATAGCCGGGGTTACGCCGCAACGTAATAGAACGCCCGCGCTGATACCCCTCCAGCAAAAACGGCCCGTTGGTAACAATGTGTTGGGGCTGAGTCCAGGCGTTGCCAAATTTTTCTATTGCGTGGCGGGGGACCGGCATAAAATTGGCCAGCAACTGTGGAAAGTAACTGGTCGGGCCTTCTAACTCTACCTGCAAGGTGTAGTCATCCAGGGCCACAATGCCTATTTGCTCCGGGCTGGATAGCCGCCCCTCGTAAAAATCTCTGGCGCCTTTAATGTCAAACCAGTAGCTGGCGTTGGGCGACCCGACCGCCGGATTGAGAATGCGCCGCCAGGCAAAGATAAAATCATGGGCGGTGACAGGCAGGCCGTCGCTCCACAACACATCGCGCCGCAAATGAAAAACGTAGCGACTGCCGCCATCCAGCACTTCCCAACTTTTGGCTACCTCTGGCACCACATCAAGTTCCGGGCTAAAGGCCACCAGGCCGCTAAAAATCTGGGTAATAATCGTCAGCGAGGTGTCATCTCCGGCCATGGTTGGGTCTAGCGTGGGCGGGTTAAACCAGACGGTTCTAAAGGGATGGGGCGCCGGGCTTGGCGAGGCGGGCCGGTTCATTTCGGCCCGCTGCCACAGGGTAAAACCCTCGGCGTAGGCTTGCCTGGCCTGTGGAAAATTGAAAGCCAGGTGGTGTGTTAACCCCAGTTTCATCAAAGTGCGGGCGGCGCGATCGTAATCGCCCTGTTGCTTTAAAGAATTTAGCGCCTGTTGGTAAAAGTCAATCGCTTCCTGGTTGGCATACAGGCTGCGCGCTCTGTCGCCGGCTTGCAGCAAATATTCGACGGCCCGCTCAACCTGGCCGGCCTGGGTGTAATGCCGGGCCAGGTGAACCGCAATCTCATCCAGTCGCCCCCGGTAAATTTCTTCCAGGGCTTTGGCAATTTCGCCATGCAGCAGGCGGCGCTCGCCCACGCTCAACAAGTTGTACAGATATTGCTGAAACAGGGTATGGACAAATTGGTAGCGCCATAACAACTGCCGGTCTACCTGAAGCTCGCCCTGTTCCTTTACCAGTTGGTGACGCTTTTCAAGCTCCTCGGATAGCGCCCGCAACAATTCGCGTTCATCCAAATACTGCACCCGGGCCACTATCTGGGCGGTAAAAATTTCACCCTCGACGCTGGCGGCGGCCAGCACCCGGCGCAGATTGGGCGGCAACCGGCCAATCCGCTCCTCGATAACGGCCTCGACCCGCGCCGGCAGCCGGGTCCAATCCAGAGCCGCGCCCTCTACCCAGCGCCCCGCTTCATCCCGCACAATATCGCCCCGCTCTTGCAGGGTGCGTAACAGTTCAACGGTAAAGAGCGGGTGTCCTTCTGTTTGGCGGTGCAGCGCCCGGCGAAAGCCCGGCCCCAGTTGGTTTGGCTCCGCATCCAGCAAAGCTTCAACAAAATGACGCCCCATGGCCCGGCTCAGGTCAATTTGAACGTCGCCATAAACCCGCCGGATTTCATTGACCACCCGCTCCAGCGGATGCCGTTCGGGCGCGCCGGCCAGCGGGCGGCCCAGGGCCACTTCATCGGGGCGGTAGGTGATGATGAGCAGAATCTGGCCGGCGGCTAACCGGCGGCCCAGGTGAAAAAGCAAATTGAGCGAGGCGGCATCGGCCCATTGGGCGTCATCAACCACTAACAGCAGAGGATGTTGTTGGGCCAGGGCGTGCAGCACCCCGTTAAATTGCTCAAACAGGCGGCTTTGCGCTTCTTGAGAGAGGTCGCCATTTGAGGCCGGATAGCTCACGGCGTCGGCCTGCAAAGTTCCGCTGGCGGTGAATGTAACCCCGGAGATAAAGCCGCCGACCAAATCCGGGCCGCGTTCGAGCACGGCTTTTTGAAAACGCGGAGCCAGCGCCAGCAACCGCCGGCCATTTTCCCGACTGATTGCGCCCCGGCTCCAGCCCGGCTCAAGCTGGCCGGCTAACAGGGCCAGCATCTCGCGGAAGGGCAGGTACGGGTCGCCGCTGCCGGTGTGGGCATCGCAGTTGCCAACGGCCACAATCAGGTTGTCGAACGATTCTTGCGCTTGCCGGGCAAATTGGTGAACCAGGGCGGTTTTGCCGCTGCCGGCATCGCCGCTGATGAGCGCCACCTGCCCCCGGTGGTTGAGCGCCGCTTGAAGGTGTTGCTCCAGTTGGGCCAGCTCTTGCTCGCGGGCTACAAAAAGGGGGTGCGGGCCGGTTGGAAGCTGGACAACTATATCGGGTGCCGGCGGCGGCTGTTCCGGGGCTGTGTTCAAAGTTCTGGTTAGGATTTGCTGGTACAGAGCCTGGGTTTGGCTGCCGGGCGCAATACCCAACTCTTGCTGCAAAATATCGGCGCAGGTTTGATACTGGCGCAGGGCCGCGGCCCGCTGCCCGGTGAGGGCGTACAACTCTATCAGGCGGCGATGGGCTGCCTCGTCCAGCGGCTCTAACTCTACCCAGCGCCGGGCGTGGTTTAAAGCTGACTCGTGCTGGCCGGCGGCGTAATACCCGTCAACCAGCCGTTGCAGCAGGGCGGTTAGCTCCCGGCGCAGCGTTTCGGCCTGAAAGAATTGCCATTCATCAAAGGCGGGGCTATCGCGCAGGGTAAAGCCGGCCAAAAAGTCGTCGGCATACAGGGTGGCGGCCTGGGTTAGCAGCGGCAGACACTCCGGGCAAATTTGGCCGGTCGGGTGGTTGTGCCGGCGGCACTCGGCCAGTAGATGGCGAAACTGGTGCAGGTCAACCCACAAATTTTGGGTAGCGTTCAGGGCAATGGAATCGCGGTCGCTGCGCAGCCAGTTACCGGGCAGGGCGTTGTTTAGCGCCGAGAGCGTGCGGCGCAATGCGCCTCGCGCCCTGGATTGGTCCAGTTCCGGCCAGAGCAGCGTAGCCAGCGTGTCGCGCTGATGGGGGCGGCCCGTGAGGGCCAGGTAAATCAGCAAGGCCATGGCCTTGCGGCGGCTCATTTCGACGGGCTGGTTGTTGTGTTCCAGCCGGGGCGAGCCAAATAGATACAGTGCCAGTTGCGCCATGCAGACCCTCCTGCTTCGTAATTCTACTGTAAACGGAAATAAATAGCAACGGTTTTTTTGAGACGCTTTTGGGGACGCTTTTGGTGACGGTTACGAGACGGTAGCCGGTTATACTATAAATAAATAGTACTCACCCGGTTAATAACAGAACCGTTTAGCGTTTGAGGAGGTCTGAATGTTTCATTTAGGTAATTCCGCCGAAGTAAACAGAGAGCAGCAAGCCGACCGGCTGCGTAAAGCCGAGCGGGAGCGGTTGGCTCAGGCAGCTATGGCCGCTAAAGCCAAATCGGCTGCCTGGCAAAATGTTAGAAAGCGTCTGGCCGAGTTAATAGAAAAGCAACAGAATAGTCAAACCGGGGACTCGCCAACCGAAAGCTACGCCTTTGGCGAAGGCTAGGCGTTTGCAAAGCTGAATAAAGAGAGCCTTGTTGCCGGCAACAAGGCTCTTTTGCTTTGGGGCAAAAAGGTTTTAGCTGCCATCGTTGTGAAAAAAGTAGTGGTCAATAGCCAGATAAATGGCTTTGGCGTGCCGGGCAATGAGCAGGGCAAAGATAAAGGTGGGCGCTACAACCGCCAGGAGCATTTGCGCCGTTGTCAGATTGAAGTAGTGGTAAAAAATCAGGAGCAGAGCAATCCCAAACAGGGCGGCCAGGCCGTAATCAAGACTCCACAAAGCCAGCATAAAGTAGCCGGGTTCGCGGTTGTAGGCGTAGTTGCAAACAGGGCAGCCCGGCAGCGTGTCAAACCAGTGATTGATGTTTTTTACCTGGCTAACGGGTCGAAACAAGGGCGACACGCCGCAAACCGGACATCGCAGCCGGGCGCTGCGATAAAAATAAATCCAGGCTTTTTTAAGTGGGGTTGAATCTAAATTTGCGCCGACCAGTTGCGAGTCGTTTGGTCTCATAATTGAATTAGCCCGGACAATTGAGGGGATGCGTCTGGGATTTTAGGCAATTTTGATCAAATTCTGCCGGATAGTATACCAGTTAAGCGGTGGTTACGCTATAACGTTATAGCAATATAGCCGTATAAAGGGCGCAAAATTCGCCCCACCTTTGACCTATTGACTTTTTAGGCTCCCTGGGGCAAAATGTCATAGGGAAGATAATACCAACAACGTATATTTGAATTTTTGTAATGTAAAATGTAATGTTTGCCTGATATACTATTTTCAGGATAAGGCTGAATATTGTCCGGTAACACCTCTACTACTAAAAGCCACACCTATAGGCAATCCCTGCAAACTGGTAAAGCTATTGGGTTTGTTTTATAAATCAGGCGCCATTTTACCGCTCATTAATAGTTAAAAACTATGACCTCACCGGATTTTTTAGAAAAACTAGCGGCGTATGTTCCAATGCCTGTGGCGCAGGCTATTTATCACCAGCCAGGCTCACCAACGGAACCGAAAGCGCGCCGCTTTCCTGCGGCTGTGTTATTTACCGATATATCCGGTTTTACCCCTCTGAGTGAGCTTTTGAGCCAGGCCGGCCCCACCGGCGCAGAAGAGCTAACCCAGCTTATTAACCAATATTTTAGCCAAATGATTCAAATCATCAGGGCTTATCATGGCCAGGTTGTTAAATTTTCTGGCGACGCTGTGACCGTGCTTTTTCCCGCCAGCAAAATTTCATTGGCCCTGGCCGCGCGCCGGGCCGGTGATTGCGCGCTGGCCATGCAGGCCCAAATGAGCCACTTTTCAGATATCAAAACCTCTCGAGGGCGAGCTTCGCTCTCGATGAAAGTGGGTGTTGGCGCCGGCGAGGTGTTAGAGTGCAGTATTGGCGGGGCGCTCGGTCGCTGGGAGTATGTGGTGGCCGGCGACCCGCTGGTGCAGGTAGCCTCTGCCGAACATTTTGCCCAACCCGGCGAAATCTTTTTAAGCCCCCAGGTCTGGGCTATGGTCAACAGGTTTTTTATTGGCACGCAAGACCAGCATCACCACGGCTTTATTCAGCTTCGCCGGGCGCTTGAGCCGCTGCCGGAACTCAGGCCGGCTAAACTCCACTGGGAGCGGCTGGCCCCCCAACAGCGAGAGCAGGCCAGGGTAGCCCTGGAATGTTTTGTGCCCGGCGCCATCAAAGCCCGCTTACATGAGCAATCGGAGTGGCTGGCTGAACTGCGCCGGATGGCTATTTTGTTTGTAGGCATCGGCGGGCTTGATTATGAGGCCGTGGAAGCAAGTCAAAAATTGCAGGATTTTTTGCAGGCCACGCAAGAGGTTATTTACCGTTTTGAAGGCTCGCTGGGCAAAGTAGCCGTTGACGACAAAGGCACTATTTTGTTAATTCTCTTTGGCGCGCCGCCCTTCTTTCACGAGGATGACGCCACCCGGGCCGTGGCTTGCGCGCTGGGGCTTCAATCGGTGGCCAGAGAGCAAAATTTGCATATGGCTATTGGCATTACCGAAGGTTCTATTTTTGCCGGCCCGGTGGGCGCTCCCAGCCGGCGGGAGTATACCGTTATTGGCGATTCGGTGAATTTGGCCGCCCGGCTCATGCAATATGGCCGCGCCGGCACCATCATTGTCAGCGAGCGGGTTAAAGAGCGGGCCGGCGCTCAATTTATTACCGAAAGTTTGGGCCAAATCTCGCTGCGCGGCAAAAAACAGGCCCTCACCGCCTACCTGGTTAAGGGCGAGCAAGGCACGCAAGAGGAATTTGTCAGCCGCTATTTGCTGCACGAAGACCCGCTCATTGGCCGCAAGGCCGAACTGGAGCAGTTGCGGCGACTCTCGGCCCGCAGCAAGGCCGGTAAAATGCAGCTTCTGTTTATCGAGGGCGAGTTGGGGCAGGGCAAAAGCCGTTTGGCCGCCGAACTGGTGCACGAGTGGATACTGGAAAAAGGCGTTGGTTATGGTAGCAAATGCGTTAGCTACGGCCAGCAAATTCCCTACCAGGCCTGGCGGCCTGTTTTGGCCGGTATTTTTGGGCTGAGCCAGTCGCTTTCAACTCAGCGACAGTTGGCCCGGCTGGCTACCAGCATTGCCCAATTAGAAGACCCGCCGGAGCAACCCGATTATTGGGTAGACCGCCTGCCCCTGCTGGCCGACGTGCTGGGCCTGGATGCCCCGGAAAACGATTTCACCCGCAACATCTCCAGTAAATTGCGCCGCAATAACACCTTTGCCCTGATTGAGGCCATTCTGCGCCGCCAGCTTGAGCAGCATCCGCTCTTGATTGTGCTGGAAGATATGCATTGGGCCGATGAGTTGTCGCTATCGCTGACAGCTTATCTAACCCAAAAATTAGTTGACAGCCCCCTGCTGCTGGCATTGGTGCATCGCCCCATTTCTCAAGCCAATCTCGACATTCTGGCGCACATTATGGACTTGCCTCACGTTTCCACCATTCACCTGGAACCGCTCTCGGAACAGGAGAGTTTGGATTTAATCAGAATTTTGCTGAATGGGCGTCTCCTGTCGCCAAAGGCCGAGGAGATTTTGCTCAGCCGGGGCCAGGGCAACCCCTTCTTTTTGCAAGAGATTACCGGCGCTATTTTAGATGTGGTTGACGGCAAAAATGAGCAATCTTTTGAGTCGATAGATGTATTTGACCTGCCTAACACCATTCAGGATGTTATCTTTTCCCGCGTCGATAAATTATCCGAAGCCGAAAAGCTCACCCTGAAAATTGCCTCGGTCATTGGCGCAAGTTTTCAGCGCTCATTATTGTCAGAAGTACACCCCATTACCGATGCTCGCTACCGCCTGCCCTCGCAGCTTGACCGGCTGGAAAACGAAAAGCTCATTCGGTTAGAAGTACCCGCGCCCAAATGGGAGTATGTTTTTCGCAATGTTATCACTCAAGAGGTGGTCTACGAAGGGTTGCTGCTGGCCCAGCGCCGCCAGTTGCATGGCGTGGTAGCCAGCACCCTTGAGCTGGTGGCCCCCGATGAAGTAGAGCAACTGGCCTTTCATTACAGCCGCAGCGGCAACACCGATAAGGCCCTCCATTACTTAAAGGTTGCCGGCGATAAAGCCCACCGGGAGTTTGCCAACCACGCCGCTATTAACTATTACAGTGAAATTCTAAAACTGTTGGCCACTAACACCGAAAAAGGCGCCGGCATTATTTCGGCAGAATATTGGGACATTTTGCTGGAGCGGGCTAAATTATACCAACTTATTGGCGCCCGCGATGAAGCCCTGGAAGATTTGGGTACCTTAGGCATTATGGCCGAGGCGCTCAACCACGACCGCCGCCGCGCTTTGTCTGCCAAACAATGGACTCATTTTTACGAGGCCAGCGGCGATTATGACTCTGGCCTGGAGCTGGTTGAAAGAGCCGTAGGGCTGGCCCAAAAGGCCGGCGATGAGAAATTGCTGGGCGAGAGTTACAGTCAATGGGGCAAGCTGCTCTATCTGCGTGGCGAGTTTGATACCTCGTATAAATATTTACAGCAGGCCTGGTTTATTGCCCAGGAGCATGGCGATAAAGTGGCCCAGGCCGATTGTTTAAACAATATGGGCATTGTGGCTCACTATCAGGCCGATTATAACGTGGCCCTTTACTTTTACCAGGAAGCCCTGGATTTGTGGCAAGAAATGGGCGACCAGGTGGGGTTGGGCAATGCGCTGCACAATCTGGGCCGGGTTCACTATGATATGGGCGAGCATATGGCCGCCTACCAGTGCTATCAACGGGCGCGGACGCTGCACCGCACCATTGGCGACCGGGCCGGCGAGGCGCTCATTCAGCACAGCCTGGCCAAAATACACCGCAACCTGGGCGATTACAAATCGGCCCGCCGCCTGTTTGAAGAAACCCTTACGTTTCACCAATCCGTTGATGACCGCCACCGCGAAGCCTACAGTCTTTATCACCTGGGTTTTTTGCATAGCCGATTAGGCCAACACAAAATGGCCATCACCTTTTTTACAGAAGCCATTTTTACCCTGCGCGAACTTAACGACCCCTGGGCGCTGGCCGAAGCCCTGACCTACTATAGCTGGACTCTCAATAAAGACGGCCAGCCGCAAGCGGCCAGAGAAGCCATCATCGAAGCGCTGCGCATTGGCCGGGAAACCCGCCAGGAAACTGCAATGATGGAATACACCGCCATTTTGGGCGATATCGCCCTGGCAATGAATGATTTGAGTCTGGCCGATGCCTGCGCTCAACAGGCGCTAAACTTTATTACTAACCAGGGCACCCAGGGCATCGAACACCCCGAAATTGTCTATTTAATCTGTTATCACATTTTGCAGGCCAACCAAAAATTTGAACAGGCCCAGGCTATCTTGGTGCGCGCCCAGCAGCATATCCAGGCCCAGGCCGACCAAATTGATGAACCCGGCCTGCGCGAAGCCTATCTGGGTAATATTATCGAAGTTCAAGAAATTTTGAGGCTGGCTAACCAGACCCAGTTGCAGCCGGCCTAAAACCACGCCTGAAACCCCTCAAGCCCGATTTTTGTTTCGGGCTTTTTTTATTTTTGCAAGAGTTAGGGTTTTAATGGGTGCGTCCCAAATTTTAGGAATTTGGGACGCCTTCGGCAGGGGGGATTCGGGGGGATACCCCCCGCGCCCCCCCTATCTGTTC
The DNA here is from genome assembly GCA_964486935.1 of uncultured Caldilineaceae bacterium. Taxonomy (GTDB): domain Bacteria; phylum Chloroflexota; class Anaerolineae; order 4572-78; family J111; genus CAZAPG01. The sequence continues at coordinate 71,204 of CAZAPG010000009.1, forward strand.
CCAAAATTTGGGACAGACCCGGTTTTAATCCCCCACCGGGTTTATGGTACAATGAGAGCGCATCAATAGAGGAGCGTATGATGACCTGCCTTAGAATTATTCTTTCTGTTCTTTTGCCGCCGTTGGGCGTTTTTTTGACCGTGGGCCTTGGTATGCATTTTTGGTTGAATATTTTGCTGACCGTTTTGGGCTACCTGCCCGGCTTGGTTCACGCTATTTGGATTATTGCCACCCGAACAACAAGGCCCTCACAATGAGTCAACCCTTGCCTATGGCCCAGAAAGAATATTTTGAAGAAGTTACCCACCAGGGTAAAACCATAAAAGTGGGCGACAAGGTGCTGGTAAATCACGCCGGCCAAAAGCAGATGGTGGAAGTGAGCAGCATCTTTAAAAAACAGCAACATTACTGGGTGGCCTATAACCATAACCAGCATGTTTGCCCCTGGCCCCTGGCGCAGGTGGTAAAATAAGCCAATGACAAACGGCGGAGCAACCGGTGGTGAATCAAAAATTTAAGCCGACCGAAAACCAAAAATATTTGCGCGGATTGTTGTTTGTTTCTGCCGGAGCATTTATGGTCATCCGTTTTGCCGGCGGCGACGGCCATCCGTTTTTTGTGGCCGCGGCCTGGCTAACCGCCATTGTGGCCCTGATTGCCTTTGTGTTGTACGTTTGGAGCGTGCTGGCTGAGTTTAAATGAGCCGGATTGAAATTACCCCGACCATCGCCATTGACGAAAAGGATATTCAGTTTGACTTTGTTCGCGCCTCCGGGCCGGGCGGGCAAAATGTCAACAAAGTGGCCAGCGCCGTGCAACTGCGCTTTAATCTTAATGACGCGCTCCTGCCGGATGATGTCCGCGAGCGGCTGGTCAAACAGGCCGGCCAGCGCGTGGCCGGCGATGGCACGCTCATTATCGAAGCCCGGCGCTACCGCGAACAGGAGCGTAACCGGCAAGATGCGCTGGACCGGCTGGTCAAAATGATTCAACGCGCCGCGCAAAAACCCAAACGCCGCCGCAAAACCAAACCCACCCAGGCTTCAAAAGAGCAACGTTTGCAGGCCAAACATCGCCGCAGCCAGACCAAGCGATGGCGCGGGCCTGTTGCTCGCTCTGACGAGTAGCTGAATAAATCCTACCCCTGGCCCTGCTTTTTGGGCCGGTCGAACATGGGGGTGATAATGGCCAGCGCCAGCGGAAAAATGGCGGCAATTGTCAGGGTTGTGTTGTAGCTGCCCAGCGCATCGCGGGCAATGCCCAACGGCATCGGCCCCAGCGCCGAGCCGGCCGTTAGTATGGTGGCGATAAAACCGGTGATGCTGCCCAAATGTCTGCGGCCATAATACATTGGCCAACTGACGCTTTGCACGGTGTTCATCAGGCCAAAGGTTGCGCCGATAATCATCCCATAGATAAAGGCCAGTTCAACGCCCGGCAAAAATTGAGCCATCAGTAGCGAAATGGTCAATAAAATCAGCGCTCCGGCCATCAGCAGGCGCATCGGGATGCGGTTGACCAGAAAGCTGCTGGCTAAGTTGACCGCCGCCGTGGTAATGGCAAGTGGCACAAACACCGAAGCCGCCACGGTAGACGATAATCCGTTATCGGCAAAAATGCTGACAATGTGGAAAATCAGCCCCGTGCCCAGCATGGCAATCAAGGCCAGGCCCACGGCCAGCGACCAAAAAATGGGCGTTCGCATGGCTTCGCCCAGGGTCCAGTTTTCTTCGGCCACGGCCACGGGAGCGGCGCTATCGCCGGGGAGCGGGGTTGGCGCGCCATCGGGTTGCAGGCCGTATTGTTCTGGCCGGTTGCGCACAAACAGCAGCCCCAACGGAGCCATAACCAGCAGCAGTATGGCGCCCAGCAATATGTACGTGACTCGCCAGCCGTAGATAGGGATGAGCCAGTTGATGACATTGGGAAACGTACCCAACCCCAGCAGCGATACCATCATCCCCGAAAGCCCCAGCATCACCCCCCGGCGGCGCACCCACCATTGGTTAATGGCATTCTGGCTGACCAGTGTCAAACTGCCCTGGCCCAGCATTCGGATGGCAACAAAACCCGCGCCCAACATAATAGCGTTGTTGACAAACCCCATATAAATACAGGCCAGGCCAAACAGAACGGAAATAACAACCATGGTGCGCCGCGCGCCGTGTTGGTCAATTTGGCGACCAACCACAGGCAGGGCAAAGCTGCCAACCAGCGTGCCGATGGTGTAAAGCGTGCTCACCAGCGAGCGGCTGATGCCCAGGTCGGTGATGAAATACTCTAAAAAAATAGAAACCGAATAAGTTTGGCCGGGGCTGGTCATAATTGCGCCCAGCGTGCCAACAAGCGCAATAACCCAGCCGTAAAATACCGGCGAGCCGTTAACAAACCGGCTGTGTTGAATAGCGCGCGAGGGAGTGTGAGGCATCATTCTTTCCTTGGTTGAATTGTGATCTCAATAAAAAAAGGGAGAGGCAATAAGTTGCTCTCCCTGAAACAACACGGGTAGAAGTTGGTTATAGCTCGGTGCGGATGGCCCACAAATCTGGAAAAATAGGTTTTAATAGCGTGGTTTCCAAATATTTAACCCCGGCCGAGCCGCCGGTTCCCTGCTTGGTGCCAATTGTGCGCTCAACCATTTTAATGTGGCGGTAACGCCATTCTTGAATACCTTCGTCCAAATCGACCAGCCGCTCACAGACTCTAATCAAAACGGGGTTATGGCGATAAACCTCTATTAGAATTTGCTGAACGGCCGGCGAGGGTTTTGCCGGCAGGGTGACATCTCGCGCCAGTAACGCTTCGGGAATCTCGTAATTGTTGTCGGCCAGGTAGTGCAAAAACGCGTCCCACAGAGTCGACTCCCGGTATCGCTGCTCCAGTTTCCAGCGGGCGGTGGTGCCTGGCGGATAATAGGTAAAAATAGATTTGCGTTTGTGGCCCAGCACAAACTCAAGCTCGCGGAACTGGTACGATTGAAAGCCGCTGGCCGACTCCAGCCGGTTCCGAAAGGAGAGAAATTCCAGCGGCGTCATTGTTTCCAGAATGTCAATTTGAGAAACCAGGGTTTTTAGAATTGTTAAAATTCGGCGCAGGGTGTGCAGCACGCGAGGCGTGTCGTTTTCTAAAAGTTTTTCTTTCAAATAGTCAGTTTCGTGCAGAACTTGTTTAAACCATAGCTCGTACACCTGATGGATAATAATGAACAACATCTCATCATGCTCCGGCCCCTCAGAACGCGGCTCCTGAGCTGTCAGAATCTCATCCAGCTTCAAATAGCTTGAGTAGGTTAGCGGCATGGTAACTCCTTAGAAAATGAAATTGAGAAGCGGGGGCCTGGGGCGACCGAAGGAAGATTCCCCCAAAAAACCCATTTTCGTCATCGGTGGCGCGCTAACGCTCGTGACGGCTCCTCTGAAAATAGTTACTTGATGACTAGAACATGGCCGGTATCGTTTGGCATATTATACTAGCGTAATTGCATGGTGTCTAAGCAGATGATGGGAGAATAGCCGTTTGGAGCGTAATTAATGAGAATACCCGGTTTATGCTTGCCAAACAGTCGGCTCTCTGCTAATATACCTGTATAACATCAAAAGTAATGTCAATGATTGACCTCGGCCATTTTGGGTCGGGGTTTTATTATGTTTCAAATACAAAGGTTATGTATGCTCACCCAAAGAACTGATTTGCGGAATATCGCTATTATTGCCCACGTTGACCACGGCAAAACTACGCTGGTCGATGCCATGCTCAAGCAGGCCCGCGTGTTTAGAGAAAACCAGCAGGTAGCCGAGCGGGTTATGGACTCCAATGACCTGGAGCGGGAGCGGGGCATCACCATTCTGGCTAAAAATACGGCTATCAGCATTCCCGATGAAGCAACCGGGCAGCGGGTCAAAATTAATATTGTCGACACGCCCGGCCACGCCGATTTTGGCGGCGAGGTGGAGCGCGTGCTCAACATGGTCGATGGGGTGCTGCTGCTGGTAGATGCCGCCGAAGGCCCCATGCCGCAAACCCGCTTTGTGTTGAAAAAGGCGCTGCAATTGGGCCACCGGGTCGTGGTGGTTATTAATAAAATTGACCGCAAAGACGCCGACCCCGACCGGGTACTCAACGATACCTTTGACCTGTTCATTGAATTAGGCGCAACCGAAGCGCAGGCCGATTTCCCGGTGGTCTACACCGTGGCTACCACCGGCCAGGCCGGGCTGACCCCCAGCCTTGGCCCAGATTTGCAACCTCTGTTTGAAACCATTCTGCGGCAAATTCCCTGCCCTATGGTAAATGTGGCTGCGCCTCTGCAAATGCTGGTAACAACACTGGATTATGATACTTACCAGGGCCTGACCGCTATTGGCCGTATTTTTGCCGGACGCATCAATGCCGGGCAGCCGGTGGCGCGGCTGACCCAAAATAGTCAGGAGCTATCGGAGCGGGTGCGCTATCTGTACATTCACGAGGGCTTGCAGCGGGTTGAGGTGGAGCAGGCCGAAGCCGGCGAAATTGTGGCCATTGCCGGGCTGGAGGGCGTGGCAATTGGCGAAACCCTGGCCGACCCGGAGCATCCTGAGGCCCTGCCCACCATTACTGTGGAAGAACCCACGGTGCGGATGACTTTTGGCATCAATACCTCGCCGTTTGCCGGGCAAGAGGGGCGCTGGGCCACCTCTCGTAAATTGCGAGAGCGGCTGTTTGAGGAACTGAAACACAACATTGCCCTGCGCGTCGAAGAGACGGACAGTGCCGACACCTTTATAGTATCCGGGCGCGGCGAATTGCATCTGGCCATTCTGATTGAAACGATGCGCCGCGAAGGGTATGAATTTCAGGTATCGCGGCCAGAAGTTATCTTTCGCATTGGCCCCGATGGCGAAAAACTGGAGCCGTATGAAGAAGTCCACATTGAAACCAGCCCCGAAAGCGTGGGCGCGGTGGTGGAAATGTTGGGCAAGCGCCGGGGCGAAATGGTCAACATGGAAAATACCCGCAGTGGCTCGGTGCATCTGGCTTATCGCGTGCCCACGCGCGGCTTGTTGGGGTTTCGCTACCAGTTTTTAACGGCTACCCGCGGCATGGGGGTGATGAACACCATTTTTGATGGTTATGGACCCATTGCCGGCCCCATCAGTTCCCGCTCGCGCGGGTCGCTGGTGGCCTGGGAGCCGGGCGTTACCAACGCCTACGGGCTGCAAAACGCCGAAGAGCGCGGTATTCTGTTTGTTGGCCCCGGCGTAGAGGTTTACCAGGGCATGGTGGTTGGCGAGCACCAGCGCCCCGGCGATTTGGATGTTAATGTGTGCAAGCGCAAACACCTCACCAATATGCGTAACGCCATTCGAGACATTGATGTGCGCTTAACCCCGCCACGCCAAATGAGTCTGGATGAGTGCATTGAGTATTTAGCGGATGATGAACTGCTGGAAGTGACGCCGGAAAATCTGCGTATCCGCAAGCGGATTCTTGACACTCAGGAGCGCGCCAAACAAATCAAGCGTGAAAAAGAGGCTTTACAGGTTGCCTAATCCTTGTACAGACCCGGTGAAAAGCCGAATAAAATGATGGCGAATTATTGATAAGCCAAACTCTCTCTCACGCTAACCCGCGTAGCCCCCAGAGCAGGCAGCCAACTGGCGGCGATGGCCAAAACGGTAATAATCGCCAGCCAATACAGTGCGCCCATCGGGGTATAATGAAAAACAATTTCTCCGCCAATAGCCGCGCCCAGCGCCTGGGTCATCAAATATCCCGCCGGCAGGCTCAGCGGCAGGGCGATGAACCAACTGAGCAGCCCCAGCGTTAAACCTTCGCCAATGAACAGCCAGGCAATAGCCCGCGACGAGGCCCCAATGGCCCGCATCACCCCAATTTCGCGGGTGCGCTCCCGCACGCTCAGCGAGAGAACGCCGCTTAGGGCAATGCTGCCCACCAGCGCAATAATCACCGCCATGGCCGCCAGCATTTTTACAATGATCCCAAAATTGTTCAGAATTTGGGCGGTGGCGGCGCTGGCCGTATCTTCGTTGGCAAAGGTGCCCTGGGGATTCAATTTGAGTTCATGAGCGTCGTAATGGAGGCGCAACCCTTTGGCCATCTCCGCTTCGCCGGCCGGGTCGGTGCGCTGGGTTTGGATCAAGACCGTGTTGGCTTTGTTCACGCTATCGGTTATGCGCAGCAAAACCTGGCGCGGCACATTAACCGAGGTGGTAATGATGGGGTCAAAGATAAGGCCGACCACCTGCCATTGCACCTCGCCGTGCCGGCCAAAATCAAGCGTTACCCAATCGCCCACGCCAACCCCAACCTGCTCGGCCAGCTTTTGGTTTAGAACCACGGCGGCGGTGTCGTCGGGCTTGAGCCAGCGCCCGGCCCGCAGTTGGTAGCCGTAAAAGTGGGTCGGCAGCGGTATGCCCAATATCTCGGCGTTGGGGTCCGCATTTGACTCCGGCTGGCCCGCCGGCCGGATTTTAGCCCCGGCAAAGCTCCACATCTCCACATCTTTCACCCCCGGATAGGCCCGGGTCAGCCTTTCCACTTCATGCATTCGTTCGGCGTCCTCAAATTGCAGGCTCACATTAAATTTGAGGATGGAAAAGAGAACATCGCTAAAGGTATAAGTTACCGAGTCCTGGACGGTCATAATCATCATAAAAATCAGGCCGCTGACCACCAGGGCCAGTTGGGTAACAATAACCCGGCCTTTGTTGCGAAAGGTGTTGTTAAGGGTCAACAGAACCAGCCGGGAGAGCCGCTGCACACCGGCCAATGTGCGTTCCAGCCAACCGTGGCCGCCGCCCAGCCCATAAGTGCTGATGGCTTCGCGCACGGTTAGCCGCGCCCCGGCTGTAATGGGCACCAACGCCGCCAGCAGCGGGGCCAGCAAGGCGATGGCAATCTGGATAACCACCGCCGTTGTGGAAAGCGTGAACGGGCCGGAGTCAATATTAAAAAAGTAGAGCAAGAAATTGCTAAACTGCTGCGCCCCCAGCGCGCCCAGGGGGATGGCAATGAGTAAAGCCAATACGCCGTAAACCAGCACCCCGCTAAAGTAGATCAGCAAAATCCGGCCGGCGCCGGCTCCAATGGCCTTCATTACCCCAATCTGGGTGACCTGCTGGCCCACCACGGCGGTAATGGTGTTGTAAACCAGCAGCAGGCCCAAAATCAGGGCCAGCCCGGCCATTACGCCCAGAATAAAAAATATGGCGTCCAGGGTGTTCTGCAAAAAATGCTTGTTTGGGTCCAAAAGCCGGTTGTCGCCGTCTGTGGGGGCCGCGCCGCCGGTATCCACATCCAGTTTCTCTAACTGGCGCTGTATCTTATCGGCCAGCGCTTTTACAGACACTTCATCATAATTGGGCGCGGCGGCCAGAATCTGGTTAAAATTCTCTTCGCCGGTCAGGTTGGCAAATTCATCGCGGCTGGCGTAAAATTGAGCCTTGCCGCCAAAGCCGGGCGGTTGCTGCAAGGCATTGTGAACCAGCCCGCTAACCTGTACCACGTATTCTTTGTCGTCAATACGGAAGTATACTTTTTGGCCTTGCTGTATGTTAAAATAGCTGTCCCCGCCTTTTTCAACGGCCACATGCTTGCGGGCCGGCCATTCACCTGCCAGCAATATCAGTTCGGTAAAGGTCTGGTCCTGGTAATCGGCGCGGGCAATGAGGCCGCCGGATGTCCACGGTTCGTCCGGGTTGAGCCGGTATTCAAGCCCGGTTGATAAATAGCCCTCAACGTCGTCAACCCCTTTGATGCTTTTTAGCGCGGCCAGTTGGTTGTCGTCGATGGGCGGGTCGGCCCACAGGTAAATCATGGCCGGCGATGAGGCTTGCCAGACCTGGCCAAGTTGCACGCTGACCAGTTCGCTGGCCGTAATGATCATGCCAATGGCAAACGCGCCCATAGCGATGATGAGCACCACCTGCGCGGTGCGGCCTTTGTTGTTCCAGATGTCGCTCCAGATTTTGTGCCAAATAACGCCCATATCTATGTCTCCTGTTTATTTCTGATTGGTCCAACTCTCACCATCTATATACGAATTTGGCCCTAATTCGTTGTATCTCCTTCAAATTTTCCGTCTGTACTTGCTTTTGCTTCGTCTGCGAGAGTTGCCTTAGACCGGCCACAAAAATGACCGCAATGGCTACCATCACCCAAATTAAGGTTTCAATGATCTGCGCGCTCAAGTCGCTGGTAACGGCGCGAAACACAGCGGTAGTGTTGGTAGCGGCGTGGAGTAGAGTTACCAGGGGTAAAATGCCTTTTGCGTTGTTGTAGAGCCGCACCGTCTTCATCTAACGACACCCAGGTAATGCATCGCGGGCTATGTGGAATCCATTCACTTAATAGAGTGGTTTTGCCAGAGCCGGCCGGGCAGAGATGAGGGTCAACTTGCGGCTCAAACCTTCGTTGAGCCGCAGGGTTAAACGTTGGCGAGGCACCAAATTGGTACGGGCAGGGGGGTGGTACAGTTTGGTGGTCAATAGCAGAGGTTGGGGTGAGGTATCAGGGGGGCCATTGACTGTAACGTTCATTTGTGCCAAAAGCTTCTCCAACACTAATGCGTAGAATATTATACGCCCTGATTTTAGCTGTTGTCAACGTAACGGCAGACTGTTAAAATGAAAACTTAAAGCTTGCTTAAAATACTTTACATAACTATTGACATTGGCAATTCAACCGGTTTACAATTTGGGTGTCGCCATACAGAAGCTGAGGAGGAAATTGCTGATGAATCGCTACGAGCAACTCTACACGGTTTTGATGTCCATTCAGGACGACTTCCGCAAGTTTTACGAATCCAACAACAAAGCCGCCGGCACCCGCGTGCGCAAAAGTATGCTGGAACTACGGAGACTTTCCCAGGACATTCGCAAAGAAGTTCAAGACCTCAAAAACGCAATGTAACCCGTTTGCCGCTCATTTCTTACCGCTGAACGCTACTCAAAGAAAAAGACCCCTTTAAGGCGACGAGGGGTCTTTTTTGTTGGATATTTACTCAGCCACCGGCTGGTTTAGCTCCTGGCTGATTTCGGTGAAGACGATAGAGCCTTCGTGGAAATCCACCTGAATGGTGTTGCCCTCGCTGAATTCGCCATTGAGCAGGGCCATGGCCAGCGGATCCTGCACCTCGCGCTGGATGGCGCGTTTGAGCGGGCGCGCGCCAAAAGTGGGGTCGTAGCCCACATCGGCCAGATAATGCTTGACCGCGTCGGTTAGCTCCAGATTTATTTTGCGTTCGGCCAGCAGTTGGCGCAAATGGCGCATCTGAATTTCCACAATCTGCATCAGGTCTTTGCGGGTCAGGTAGTGGAAAACAATGATGTCGTCAACCCGGTTTAGAAATTCGGGCCGGAAGTGCCGGCGTAGCGCCTCCATCACTTTTGGTTCGGCTGCTTCGGCCCCCAAATCCATAATGTAGTGGCTGCCAATATTGCTGGTCATAATGACCACCGTGTTTTTGAAATTGACCGTGCGCCCGTGGCCGTCGGTCAGGCGGCCATCATCCAGCAGTTGCAGCAGGGCGTTGAACACTTCCGGGTGGGCCTTTTCGATTTCGTCGAACAGCACCACGCTGTAGGGGTGGCGGCGGACGGCCTCGGTTAGCTGGCCGCCTTCATCGTAGCCCACATAGCCGGGCGGCGCGCCGATAAGCCGGCTAACGGTGTGTCGCTCCTGGTACTCGCTCATATCAATGCGGACCATATTGCTCTCGTCATCAAACAGAAACACGGCCAGGGCGCGGGCCAGCTCGGTTTTGCCAACGCCGGTTGGCCCCAAAAAGATAAAGCTGCCGATGGGCCGGTTGGGGTCTTGCAAACCGGCCCGGCTGCGGCGCACGGCGTTGGCCACGGCTTTAATGGCTTCATCCTGTCCAATGACGCGCTGGTGCAGCCGCTCTTCCATTTTGACCAGCTTTTCAACCTCGCCTTCCATGAGTTTGCTAATGGGGATGCCGGTCCAGCGGGCCACCACCTGAGCCACCTGCTCGGCGTCAACCTCCTCTTGCAGCAGCGAGCCTTTTTCTTGCAGCTCTTTGAGCCGGCCCTCCAGTTGTGTCAGCCGGCTTTCCAGCTCTCGCAGTTGGCCGTAGCGCAGGCGGGCGGCGGTTTCCAGGTCGGCGTTGCGCTCGGCCTGCTCAATCTGAATGCGGGTCTGCTCGATTTGCTCTTTGGCCTGCTGCATTTCCTGGATGGCGCGCTTCTCGTTATCCCATTGAACGGTGAGCGCCCGGCTCTTTTCTTTCAGGTCGCTCAGTTCGGCCTCCAGCTTTTTCAGCCGCTCTTTGCTGGCTTTGTCCTTTTCTTTTTTCAGCGCCTCGCGCTCAATTTCAAGCTGCATTATCTGGCGGTCAACCGTGTCCAGTTCGGTCGGCTTGCTGTCGATTTCGGTGCGCAGCCGGGCGGCGGCCTCGTCAATCAGGTCGATGGCCTTGTCGGGCAGAAAGCGGTCGGAGATGTAGCGATGGCTCAGGGTGGCGGCGGCAATCACCGCGCTGTCTTGAATGCGCACGCCGTGGTGCACCTCGTACCGCTCTTTGAGACCGCGCAAAATGCTGATGGTATCTTCCACCGATGGCTCATCGACCAGCACCGGTTGAAAGCGCCGCTCCAGAGCCGCATCTTTTTCAATATATTTGCGGTACTCATCCAGCGTGGTCGCGCCGATGGCGTGCAGTTCGCCGCGGGCCAGCATCGGCTTGAGCATGTTGCCGGCGTCCATCGCGCCTTCGGCGGCTCCGGCCCCAACAACGGTGTGCAACTCGTCAATAAAGAGAATAATTTGACCCTCGCTCCCGGTTACTTCTTGCAGCACGGCCTTGAGCCGCTCTTCAAACTCGCCGCGATATTTGGCCCCGGCCACCAGCGCGCCCATATCCAGGGCCACAATCTTTTTATTTTTTAGACCCTCCGGCACGTCGCCGCGCACAATGCGCTGGGCCAGCCCCTCGGCGATGGCGGTTTTGCCCACGCCGGGGTCGCCAATGAGCACCGGGTTGTTTTTGGTGCGCCGGCTCAACACCTGCACCACCCGCCGAATCTCATCATCGCGGCCAATCACCGGGTCCAGCTTGCCTTTGCGGGCCAGGTCGGTCAGGTCGCGCCCGTATTTTAGCAGGGCTTCGTAGGTGCTTTCCGGGTTCTGGCTGGTAACGCGCTGGCTGCCGCGAATGCGGGTCAACCCTTTTAAGATGGCATCGCGGGTGAGGCCGTACTGTTGCAACAGGTTGGCCGCCCGCCCGCCAGAGTCGGCCAGGGCCAGCAGCAGGTGCTCGGTGGAGACATACTCATCCTTCATTTTTTCGGCGGTTTTTTCGGCATCGCGCAGTACGTCGCGCAAGGCCCGCGCCAGGCCGGGCTGCGAGCCGCCGTACACTTTGGCCGCGCTCTCCAACTCGCCGGCCAGTAACTGGGCCAGCGTGTCAGGATTAACCGACAGGTGGTGGGCAATTTGGGGCACAACACCGCCTTCTTGCCGCAGCAGGGCCAGCAACAGATGCCCCGGTTGAATTTCGCTGTGGCTGTATTCTTCGGCCAGGCGCTGGGCTGCCACCACCGCCTCCTGGGCTTTTTCGGTAAATTTATTCAGGTTCATAGGCGTGACTCCTTCCTATGGGAATTTTTTAATGGGTGTATTTTAGTAATATCGGTCTCTTTTATGCGTTGTGGTGCGTAGTGCGTGGAAAAATCTTTTACGCACCCGGACAACTCACCACGTTTCTATTTGTCCAGTTTGCGAAGCTGCTCAAACAACTCTCGCTGCTTATCTGTCAATTTGGTGGGCAGCCGCACCTCGATTTTGGCGTACAGGTCGCCATGCTCGTTGGTATTTTTGAGTTTGGGCATGCCTTTGCCGCGCAGCCGAAAGCTCTGCCCGTTTTGCGAACCACCCGGAATTTTCAGCTTAACCTCGCCCGACATGGTAGGCACGCGCACTTCGCCGCCCAGCACGGCGGTGTACAGGTCAACCGGCACGGTGACGTACAGGTTGTCGCCCTTGCGTTCAAAGCGCGGGTCGTGGGCCACCTTCACCTTTAAATACAGGTCGCCCGATTGCGCGCCGCCATAGCCAGACTCGCCTTCGCCGCGCACGCGCACCCTGGTGCCGGTTTTGGCCCCTTTGGGTATTTTGACTTCCAGCCGGCGGCCATTTTTGCTCAACAGCCGGGTGGTGCCGTGATAGGCTTCGTGCAGGCTAATTTCCACATCCTGCTCAATATCCTGCCCGCCTTGGGCGCGGGGTTGATATTGAAAGCCGCTGCTGCCAGGCGCGCCCCCCATACCGCCAAAGATGCTGGTGAAAAAATCGGAAAAGGGGCTGCCGCCGCCAAACAAATCTCCCAAATCTTCGGGCGTGCTGTAACGCACATGAACGCGCTGGCCGCCGGGTCCGCCGCCCATCCACTGCTCCCAGTTGAAATCTTCGGGCCTGCCGCCGGCCTGCTGAAAGCGATGCCAGTTAGCGCCCAACTGGTCATATTTTTTGCGTTTATCGGGGTCGCCAAGTACCTCGTAAGCCTCATTGATTTCCTTGAAGCGGGTTTCGGCCTGCGCGTCATTTTGGTTGACATCGGGGTGGTACTTGCGCGCCAGTTTGCGATAAGCCGATTTTATTTCTTTTTCGGTAGCGTTTTTATCGACGCCTAAAATCTGGTAATAATCCCTGTATTCCATTCGCACTCTCCGCCAACACAACTTTTGCCGGGCAAAGTAATTTACTGCCCGGCCGGTAGTCCGATACAATGTTGTATATAATTATATCAGGTTTGGCCGTATCGGTGGGTATCGAAGCCACGGCTTTGGGCAGATTCTTGCGCATCGAACAAGAATTACGCGGAGAAACTTGGAGAAATCACAGAGGCTCGCTGAGAAATTAATTAAAACGCTCTGTGTATCTCTGTGAAAACTCCGAGCAACTCTGCGTTACTTATTTGGTTCCGGTTCCGCCGGGTTAGGACCAAAAGGTTGCCCCACCGTATTTAAACCTGGTCCACATACAAGATACCCTGTTAATGTTAGATTTATATAGGAAGTTTGCTAGATTTACATTAATTGCCAACAATTTGTGAGTCCAAAAATCCCCAAAAAAGTGCTTGACGGTTAGACCACATGTATGCTATAGTGAGTTATCCCCTCACAATTGTTTTGTTGTCCTATTTTAGTTACACAAGGATAGGCTTAAAACTGATAAATGCCACAAAATCTCTCAGTTTCCTCACAAATAATCCGTCAATTTTCTCAGCCAATTTTGGCCCCCTTTTTATACCATCGTTCAACCGGACTTGTTGTTTTAGGCGCTGTTGCCGCGCACGGCGGGCTGGTTATGGCGGGCTGGCCGGGCTGGCCGTGTCCTGTTAGAACTACGCTGGGGATTCCATGCCCTGGCTGTGGCCTGTCGCGGGCCTTGGCGGCGCTTGTTAGCGGAGATTGGCAAACTTCGTTGACCTATCATGCCTTTGCGCCGCTATTTTTGGCGGGGTTTATTTTAATTGTGGCCGCCACTTTGCTGCCGTCTGCCCCCCGGCAAAGGTTCATTGATTGGGTTGACCACGCCGAACGATATTCGGGGTTTATGGCACTCTTTTTGATTGGTTTGGTGTTTTACTGGCTGGCGCGGTTGCTGTTTTTTGGCCCGGCCTTTTTTAATTTAATTTTGGGGTAATTCCCATTACTATTTAGCGAGGGAGGATTATTTATTATGGCAACACTTCTAACTATTTTAGGTGTTGTAGTTGGGATAGCTAACCTGGTGCTGTTTATTATGGTGCTGATTAAGCTATTTCAAGAGAAAGGCGTGCTGCACGGGATTTTGGGTATTATCTGTGGCCTTTACACCTTCATTTGGGGGTGGATGCACGCCAACCGTCTCAACATCAAAAATATTATGATTGCCTGGAGTGTTGGTATTGTGCTCTCCATTATTCTTAATGGGGCCATTTCAGCATTTTCGCAGTAGCAAATTTAACCACAATTAAACAAATCAATATTTGAGTTGTCTCAAGAGGAGTCCGAATGACTCCTCTTTTTCTTTGCAAATTGACTTCCCTACCGCGCGGCCCTGTTGCCACAGCGCCGGCGCATTCACTCATCCCGCCTCACCAAATCCTCAAACGTTTCGCGGCGCTGTACAAGTTTCGCTTCACCCTCATCTATAAAAACAACCGCCGGTTTGAGCGCGGCGTTGTAGTTGCTGGCCATCGAGAGTTGATATGCCCCGGCCACCGGCACGGCCAAAATATCGCCGGGCCGGGCAATAGGCAACTCAACCGCCTGAATCAACACATCGCCCGACTCGCAGTACGGGCCGGCAATGGCCACGGTTTCGCTCTCCGGCTCGGCGGCGCGATTGGCCAGCACGGCGGTGTAGGTAGCCTGATATAGCGCCGGGCGCGGGTTGTCGGCCAGCCCGCCATTGATGCTAACATAGGTTCGTACTCCGGGGATGATCTTGCGCCCGCCCACCGTGTACAGGGCCACGCCGGCCTGGGCCACCAGCGAGCGCCCCGGCTCCAGCGCCAGCCGGGGCAGCGGCAATTTTCTGGTTCCACATCTGGACTCAACGGCGGCTATCACCTCGGCCAGAAAGGGTTCAACCGGCATCGGCGGGTCAGACGGGTGGTAACGCGCGCCCCAGCCGCCGCCGGGGCACAACTCCTGAAATTGCCAGCCATAATTTGCGCATAGCGATATAGCTAAATCAAGCAGTCGCTCCACGGCGCGGGCCACCGGCGCGGCCTCATGAAAGTGTGAGCCGAGATGGGCGTGCAGCCCCACCAGTTGCAGCGGTGATGCCTCCCCGTTGGCCAGAATTTGCCCGGCCACGCGCTCGGCCTGCGCGGGCGGAAATCCAAATTTACTATCGGCCAGGCCGGTTACGGTGTAGCGATGGTGGGTGTCAACCGCCACATCGGGCGTGACCCGCAGCCAAATTTTGACCCGCTGCCGGCGCGATGCTGCCAGTTGCGCCAGCAAATCCAGTTCAGCCTCATTATCAACCGCAATTCTGCCCACCCCGGCCGTAAGCGCCTGGCTCAAATCGAGCCGGGTTTTGTTGTTGCCATGCAGGTGCATCTCGGCGGGATTGGCCCCACCCTGACAGGCGATAAAAATTTCTCCCGCCGAAGCCACATCCAGCCCGACGCCTTCGGCTGTCATCAGCCGGGCCAGGGCGGCGCACAAAAAAGCCTTGCTGGCGTAAGTCAGGCGCGACTCGCCGGGGTAGGCGGCCAGCGCCTGCCGGTAAACGGCAATCTGGCGGCGGATAGTTTCAACATCGTAAACATACAGCGGCGTGCCAAATTGAGCCGCCAAATCAGCGGCGCGCCGGCCGCGCAGGGTCAAATGGCCGGCGGCATCGATGGCGGTGTTGTGAGGAAAGAGCGATAATTTACTTTTCAATTGCGGCTTCCTGAAAATAAAGGTTGTATCGGTTAATTTTACCTCATTTCAAGTTAATCCGTAACCCCTGGTACAGCAGAATTACTTCAATAAGAATGAACAAGCATCCTGAGTAACGGAACGAAGTGGAGTGTATCGAAGAGCGCTTGTTCATTAACAGCTACCCCAGACCTCAAAGGTTTTTAAAACCTTTGAGGTCTTCAATCAAAAAGAAACAGGTTACAAAAACAATATACTTGACAAAAGCAACTAATTATTAGATAATAGCAAATAAAATCGAGGGGGTTATTATGATTGATGCAGTATTGCAGGAGCATATTAATACCATCAGGCGTTTCAATCGCTTTTATACCCGGCAAATAGGGGTGTTGCGCGAAGGCTTGCTCCACAGCCCCTACTCGCTCACCGAAGCCCGCATCATCTTTGAATTGGCTAATCGAAATAACTTGACCGCCTCCGACCTGGGTAAAGAGCTAGGGCTAGACGCCGGCTATATGAGCCGTATCTTGAACAAGCTTGAGCAGCAAAATCTTATTGAAAAAACGCGCTCCGACGATGATGGGCGACAGCGCCTGCTTAGCCTGACCGCCGAAGGGCAAAAAGCCTTCGCCTTACTCGATAGCCGTTCGAGTGATGAAGTTGCGGAGATGTTGAGCCAGTTGAGCGAAAGCGAGCGGATACGCCTTGCCGAGGCGGTGCGCACCATTGAGGCTATTCTTGACCATGGGTTTAAATACGCCGAACCCTTTTATTTGCGTCACCACGAACCCGGTGATATGGGTTGGGTTATTCACCGGCATGGCCTGGTTTATCATCAGGAATATGGTTGGGATGAAAGCTTTGAGGCGTTAGTTGCCCAAATCTGCGCGGACTTCATTAATAATTACGACCCCCAAAAAGAGCGCTGCTGGATTGCGGAAATGCAGGGCGAGCGGGTCGGCTCAATCTTTTGCGTTAAAGCCGATGAAGATGTGGCAAAATTAAGGCTGCTGTTAGTTTTACCCAAAGCAAGAGGGCTGGGGCTGGGAACCCGCCTGGTTCAAGAGTGTATTCGCTTTGCCGGGCGCGCGGGATATAAAAAGTTGACCCTTTGGACCAATGACGTTCTGGTGGAAGCCAGGCATATTTATGAAAAGAACGGCTTTGAACTTGTCGAAGAAGAGCCTCATCACAGTTTTGGGCATGACCTGGTTGGGCAAAACTGGGAATTGATGCTTTGAACCCAAAAAGCTCAACTTTAGCCAGCCTGGCCGCGGCAGTTGTTGGCATCCAGGTTGGTTCGGCGATTGTGGCCACGCGCTTTGTCATTGAGCAGACTCAGCCTGGCTCGCTTGCTCTCTTGCGCTATAGCCTTGGGGCCATTTGCTTGCTTGGCCCTCTATTAGCCTCTACCCGCGTTCTTTTTTCCATACGAGACCTGTTACCTTTAAGTTTGTTAGGCATTATCCAATTTGGAATTGTAGGTGTCCTGCTCAATTATGCCTTGCAGTTTATTCCCTCGGCCCGCGCCTCGCTTATTTTTGCTACTTTGCCGCTTCAAACAATGGTGATTGCCGCGCTTTTGAACTATGAGCGCCTTACATTGGCTAAAAGCCTGGGGGTTGTGCTGACAATTATTGGCGTAGGATTTGCCCTTGGCGCGAGCGTATTTAGCCAGGGAAGCTCTCAAGGATGGATAGGCGATATTGCCGTATTCATCAGCGCGTTAGCGGCGGCGGCTTGTAGCGTTCTGTACCGGCCCTATTTACAAAAATATCCAACCTTGCAAATAAGCGGCTTTGCCATGCTGGTCTCGGTTGTTTTTTTGGCGTTTTTGGCAGCAAGCGAGGGATTTTTTAATACTTTTCCCCGTTTTACAGCAGCGGGCTGGTTTGCCGTTTTTTTTATTGGCGTTGGCAGCGGCATTGGCTATTATTTGTGGTTGTGGGCGCTGAACAACACCTCCCCAACCAAAGTGACCATCTTTCTGGCCCTGAATCCAATTACCGCGGCCAGCCTTGGCCCTTTTTTTCTTGGCGAAAAGCTAACGGTTACGTTACTAATCGGAATTATCTGCGTTGTCTCAGGTTTAGGCGTGGCCCACCTGAGCGGACTCCCCAAAAAACTGTAAGGGCCAGCCAGATGCCGAACAGTTGTTTATCGCGCAGAGACGCTGAGGCGCTGAGAAAAAATAGAAAAGTCTCTGCGTCTTCGCGCCTCTGCGCGAGATTTTCAAAATCGCTGCCCGGCGCAAGAATCGGGTGGCCTGGGCCGGTTTGATAGGGTATATTGAAGGCACCAAATTGGACTCATTAATTTACGCCAAATTGGCACTTGACAAATCTGCCGAAGTGTCGTATCTTGTCCGGTATAATGAAAAATATACCGAATTATATCCGGTATATTGGGGTGATAACAGGATGATTGACGAAATTGACCGGCAGATTTTGATATTACTGCAACAGGATGCGCGTCTTTCAAACGCGGCTCTGGCCGAAAGAGTCGGCCTGACTTCTTCGACCGTGCATGAGCGCGTTAAAAAGCTGGAGCGCAAGGGCATTATTAAGGGCTACAGCGCCGTGGTTGACCCTGAACTGCTGGGCAAACCGATTATGGCCTTTATTCGGCTAACGGTTGATTCGGTGCGCGAGAGTTACGTTGACTCCAAAAAGAGCGTGATGCAGGTGTGCGAGGCCGAGCCGGATGTGCTGGAGTGTCACGGCGTGGCCGGCGAGGATTGCTACGTGCTCAAGGTTCGGGCAGCCAGCCCCAAGGCGCTGGAAAAACTCATCGAGCGCATTCGCTGTGAGGCTTCTATTGCCCGCTCTACCACCAGCATTGTGCTCTCAACCTTCAAAGAGAGTTTGCTGGTTGTGCCCGCCGAGGCCGAGGAGTCAGCCTTAAGCCGGCTCAAGAGTTTGAATTAACTCTCGCGTGACCTTTAAAAAGGCCCGCAGCGCCGGCGAGAGCCACTTATCTTTGTGCCAGATTATTTGCGTGACCACCTGAAAATCTCGCCCGGCCCAGTTGAGCGGAACCAGCCGGCCCTGGGCAATCTCGGTTTCAACGGCAACCAGCGGCAAAAACGACAGCCCGATGCCGGCCATGACGCACTGCTTGATGGCTTCGACGCTGTGAAACTCCATGGGGGGCGGCATGGGCAGGCCGGCGGCCCGGAACGATTGCTCTAACATGCGGCGATAATTACAGGTCGGTTCGGTTAAGATGAGGGGTTCGCTTTGCAGGTCGGCAAAAGAAACGCCGGGCGAGCGCGCCAGCGGGTGTTCGGGATAAGCAATAATTAACATGGTTTCGGCAACCAGCGGCTCTATAATCAAATGGGACGATTGAAACGGCTCGGAAATAACAAAAGCCACGTCCATTACCCCGTCGCGGATGGCATCGTGCAGCGTGGTATCGTATTCCGGGCAAAAGGTGAGTTGCACTTGTGGAAACCGCTCGCGAAAGCGGCGCAGCACGGGTGGCAGCCGGTAGGTGCAGAGCGTTTCCGGGGCGCTGATGGTCAGCGAGCCGCTCAGAGTATCGCCGTTGGAAACCGCCGCGCGAGCCTCGTCTTCCAGGCTTAATATTTTTTCGGCGTAGCCCAGCAGGCGCTGGCCGGCATCGGTGAGCGTAATGCGTTTGCCCAGCCGGTCAAACAGGGTAACGCCCAACTCCTCTTCCAACGCCTGAATTTGGGCCGACACGGTGGATTGGGCGTAATTGAGAGCGGCCGCAGTACGCGAAAAACTTAAAGTTTGAGCTACCTGCTTAAAGGTAATTAATTGGCGCAGTTCCATAAAAACCCTCTATCATTATTTTCGATAATAATCATCTAAAACATTCGCTTGACTTGATAATACCACAATGATAAGATGAATACAAATTGTAATATTTGTGAGTGAGGGAAGCCAAATGGAGCTGGTGGGCAACAACTTTCAAACAATGGCTTACATTCAAAGCGAGAGCGAGTTTAACCGGGCCAGTAACCGGGGCGCGTGGGAGCGAGTCATCAATTTGCTAATTGGACGGACTCCGTACCTGCTTTGTTTCAAACAGGTGGTTGACCGGCTTCAGCCCTATTGCCCGGTTGAATTGGGGGTGCAGGATATTCCGGTAAAACAGATTATTGGCAGCGTTGGCCGCAACAAAGATTTTACCCGCCATTTTTGGCCGGCCATGAGTAACCGGGGCTGCCGCGAGCGCTGGCGCGCTATTTACACCCGCGCTGTAACCGGGGCCGGCTTTCCTCCCATCGAGATATACAAAATTGGCCCGGATTATTTTGTAAAAGATGGCCATCATCGGGTTTCGGTAGCCCGCTATTTGGGCTGGCCAACCGTGCAGGCCAATGTAATAGAGTTGCTGGTTTCCGGCTCAGGGGCCGGTTGCCAGGTGAGTTTATATAATGGAGTAGACCTATGTTGCTAGATGTCAAAAATCAACCGTTACTAAATTCTGGCAATTTGCTGCGGCTGGTGCTGTACAAAGGCGAGGTGATGCGCTTGCCCCAACATTTTAAAGAGATTCGAGCGGTGGCAGGTAGTATCTGGATAACCGCCGGCGGTAAAGATATGATGCTGAGCGCCGGTGATACAATATCGCTGGATACAAGAAAGGATTTTATTCTGGTGTCAACCTTGCGCGACACGCCGGCAGTGATAGAAGCCAAAAGCCGGCGCGAGTCAACCCCGGAGGGGGTTCAATTGACGCCCGGCGCGCAGGCCAGATTATAAAATGCAGAAGCAACGCTGCCATCTCAGCCCAAACAATCTAAAAGGATAAATGATGAGTACAGCCACGGAACGCGCTGAAAAAATAGAAGAAATCCGGGCCTTGCCGGCCAATCTCCAGGCGTTGGTGGGCAGCTTAACCGACGCCCAACTGGACGCCCCCGCCCCAGCGGGCGAGTGGACCGTTCGGCAGGTGGTGCATCATCTGGCCGACTCGCATATGAACTCCTACATCCGGTTGAAGCTGATTCTCACCGAAGAGCGCCCCACCCTCAAACCCTACAACCAGGAAGCCTGGGCAACCATGCCCGACTCCCAACTTCCGCTGCAAGCCACTTTGGTACTGTTGCGCGGGCTGCACCAACGCTGGGTTCATCTGTTTGAAAATCTATCGGCCAGCGATTGGCAGCGGGTTGGCCTCCACCCGGAAATTGGCAATATCACCCCCGATGACTTGCTCACCATTTACGCCCGCCACGGCCAGGAACATTTGGAGCAAATTCGGCGGTTACTTGAGGGCCGGCAGGTTAAGGCGTCATGATAACCAACCCAATTATTACCTCAGAGTGCGGCGTATGGGTCTAAAGGAGACAATATACATTCTGGGTTCTGGAGCAATCGGCTTTCCACTGGCGGCATACCTGACCAATGCGGGCAGGCCGGTGGTGGCCGTTCGCACAGGCAGAAAAGATGTGGCGCAAGGCAGTGTCACAGTTACCGTGCATAACGGCGCAAACCGCATCAGCACGCCTGTTGAAACAGTCTCGTTAGCCAGGCTGACTCGTCTGGATGGAACGATAGTGATTGCCGCCAAATCATACGCCAACAGAGCCATTGCCCTGGAGTTAAGAGATAAAGCGGCAACAGGTCCAATAATCATTATGCAAAACGGGGTTGGAGTTGAACAGCCTTTTCTCCAGGCGCAATTCTCCCCCATCTATAGATGCATTCTGTATGTCACCAGTCAGGCTATCGCTGAGTATGAGTTTACCTTTCGTCCGGTCACCGCTTCTCCAATTGGCGTCGTCGCCGGCAACGAGTCGAGCCTTGAGAAGTGCGTTGAAGCGTTGAGCACCGACCGATGCCCATTTCGTGTGGAAGCAAATATCCACAGAGAGATATGGAAAAAGGCCATCATCAACTCCGTTTTCAATTCCATCTGCCCTCTGCTCGAGGTTGACAATGGGGTATTTGTTAGGGATGCAGAAGTTGCAAAGCTGGCGCAAGAGGTTGTCAGGGAGTGCGTTGAGCTAACAGACAGGCTCAATCTGGACTTAAGCGAAGGTGAGTTAATGGAGCAAATCGTGCTCATCAGCCGGGGGTCCGACGGCCAACTCATATCGACCCTGCAAGATATTAGAAACGGCAGACAAACGGAAATAGAGTTTCTAAACCTTGAGATAGCCCGCGTGGCGGCTTCCATGCAACCCGGTCTCCATCTTCCCAAAGTTCAATTGCTGGGAAAAATGATTCTGGCAAAATCTTTGCAGCACAGAAAAAAATGAAAATCAGGAGTGTCAACCCGCGCGTTGACACTCCCTCACCTTTGTTTTCTGAGGAGTGCGATAGTCCCAAACGCCTTCGGCGACAACGAGGATGAAAATTTAACTTGCCCCCACCCCTTTGCGCAAGCGGGGGGGCTAATTTTCGAGGAGTTACCCTTACCATGCGTAACTTTTTATGGTTACTGTTTTTGGCCTCCTTATGGGGGCCATCGTTTTTATTTATTAAAGTGGCTGTCGAAGATATTCCACCGTTAACTCTGGTTGTTGGCCGGGTGGGTATTGCCGCTATATTGCTGTACGCTATTTTGCGGCTGCAAGGCCGAAATTTGCCCAAATTTGGCCCTGTCTGGCGACACTTTGCCATTATGGCCCTGGTGCAAAACGCGCTTCCCTTTGCCCTGTTCAACTGGGGCGAGCAGCATATTGATAGCGCCCTGGCTGCGATTCTGAATGGGACCACTCCTTTGTTTACTATTTTGCTGGCTCACATTTTTGTAGCGGATGACCGGATAACCCCGGCCAAAATGGTGGGCGTGGTGGTAGGCTTTGGCGGCCTGGCATTGCTGATTGCGCCCTCGCTGGTGGATGGCATACAGGCCAGCACCTGGGGTTTGATAGCGGTGGCGGTGGCCTCGTTTAGTTATGGTATTGCTCTTGTCTACTCCCGGCTCAACCTGCGCGGAACGCCGCCGTTGGTGGCGCCTACCGCCCAACTGGGGTTGGCCGCGCTCTACATGCTGCCGCTATCGCTGATTTTTGAGCAGCCGTATCAACTACCTGCGCCGGCGTGGACGGCGGTTGGCTCGCTGCTGGCGCTGGCGGCCTTTGGCACAGCCCTGGCCTTTGTTGTTTTTTACCGCATAATTGAGCGGATGAGCGCCAGCTACGCCTCGATGGTTACGTATCTGGTGCCAATATTCGGGGTGATTTTGGGCGTGCTGGTGTTGAGCGAGCGCCTGCACTGGACGGCTTACGCCGGGTGCGCCCTTATTTTGGTCGGGGTGATGATTGTCAACGGTCTCTTTGACAAATCCATTACCTGGCTGCGCCGCCCCGCCGATGCCGCCGCCCGGCTCTAATTGGCCCGTGCTGCTGCTTGTTGTCAGGCTTTTGTGCCGGAGAGCGCCGCTGATAATTGCTTGCGCCCTTTGCTGAACTTCCCGACGGCCTGGGCCTTTTTAATGGCCTGTTCCAACGTCCATTGACGACCCTCGGCCCAGGCCACGGCGGCCACCTTGCGGTCATGTTGGGTTTGGTCAACATAGCCCAGGCGAATCCGAAAGACTTCATACAGGGTCTCGACGGCCGCAAACAGCCGGCTCGTTCCGGCGACCCTTTGCCGCCAGCCACCCCGGCCAGGCCTTTTAGAGAGCAAAAGATACCCCGCTTATTCCCAAGTTTCTGAAACAGAGGCAGGTTTTCCTCAAAGAATGTCGCTGCCTGCCGATAATCGCCCCGATAGCGCGCCACAAACCCAAGGTTATGCAGCAAAACGCCAATACCTCTCTCGTCGCCCAACTCGCCCCGGATGGCCACTTTCAGACCATGTTCGCGAGCAAAATTGCCCGCTGCGACCACATTGGCGGTGTTGGCGCAGCGGGCAATCAGGGCCGGGTAAGGGAGCCAAAAGTGATATAAAAAGTGATACAAGTGCGTCTGTCCCCTTGAAATGTAGTACGACACTCTGTTAGAATGGATGGTATCTCGGTTTTACTGGTAATTAGTAAATAGTAATTGGAAAGTTGATTTAGCCGTGTAACAAATTACCAATTACCATTTACCTTAACAAAAGGGGGGGAGCGATGAAGCAAGAGCCATCGTTTGGTGAGATAATCAAGGAACGGCGCAAGGAATTGGGGTTAACCCAAACCGAGCTGGCCGGCCGGGCGGGCTGCGCTCCGGTGACTCTCCGCAAAATTGAGTACAACGCCCTGCGCCCCTCAACCCAATTGGCCGAACATCTGGCTGTGGCGCTGCAAATACCGGAGGCGGAACACCTGGCCTTTGTGCATCTGGCCCGGCGGGAACAAGACCCCAGCCCGGTTCCTCCCCTGCCGCCGGCCCTGGAAGAAATTGGCCGCGAAGACCTCAGCGGGCGCTCGATCAAAGGTTTTGAGCTGGGCGAGCGCATCGGCGAGGGGGGGTATGGCGCGGTCTACCGGGCCGTACAGACCACTGTTGAGCGCGATGTGGCCGTCAAGATCATCCTGCCCAAATACGCCGACCGGCCCGATTTCATCCGCCGCTTTGAGGCCGAGGCCCAGCTTGTCGCCCGGCTGGAACACCCCCACATTGTGCCACTGTACGATTACTGGCGCGAGCCAGGCGTGGCCTACTTGGTGATGCGTTTTTTGCGAGGCGGCAGCTTGAATACCCGGCTAAAACAAGGCCCGCTGACTCCTGACACGCTCCTGCCGTTGCTGGAGCAGATTTGCGCCGGGCTGCACACCGCCCACCAGGCCGGGGTGATCCATCGTGATATTAAGCCGGCCAATATTCTGCTTGACGAAGACGGCAACGCCTACCTGGCCGATTTTGGCATCGCCAAGAATTTAAGCGAGATCAACGGCGGCGAAACCTCACAGGGCGTTATTATCGGTTCCCCGGCTTACATCGCGCCGGAGCAGATCATGGCCGAGCCGGTCAAGCCCCAAACCGACATCTACAGTTTGGGGGTGATGCTCTATGAACTGCTGACCGGCCGTAAACCCTTTATGGGGCCAACCCCGGTGGCCTACATTCAACAACACCTCGGCGAACAATTGCCTTTGCTGGCTGAAGCGTCTCAAACCTCAAAGGTTTCTAAAACCTTTGAGGTTTCCACAAAACAACCCATCCCCACGCCTCTGGATGTGGTTATTGGCCGGGCCACCTCCAAAAACCCACTTGACCGTTATCCCGACATTTTAAGTATGCTGGCCGATATCCGGCAGGCGATGAAACCGGATAGTACGGTTGCCGACATCGCCGGCAATCGAACGGACAGCCTCACCCCGCCTCATCTGGCCGCCATGATTGACCTGCCCAATCTGGAAAACCCGTACAAGGGCTTGCGCGCCTTTGGCGAGGCCGACGCCGCCGACTTTTTTGGTCGCAACAGCCTTATCCAGGCTTTGCTCATTCGTATGGCCGAGGAAGGTGATTTGAGCCGTTTTCTGGCGGTGGTTGGACCTAGCGGCAGCGGCAAGTCTTCGGTGGTGCGGGCCGGACTGCTGCCTGCCCTGCGGCGGGGCGGCCTGCCCGATTCGGACAAATGGTTCATTGTTGAGATGATTCCGGGCGCGCACCCGCTGGAAGAGTTGGAAGCGGCGCTGCTGCGAGTGGCGATTAATCCGCCTGATAGCCTGCTGGCTCAACTGCGCGAGAGCGAACGGGGTCTGCACCGGGCAGTCAAGCGCATCTTGCCCGCCGATGAAGATATTGAGCTGGTGCTGGTCATTGACCAGTTTGAAGAAATTTTCACCCTGGTTGAAGATGAGGCTGTCCGCTCTCACTTTTTGGACAGCCTGTTGACCGCCGCGCTTGACCCCGCCAGCCGGCTTAGGATAGTCATCACCCTGCGGGCCGATTTTACCGACCGCCCCCTGCAATATGTTGATTTTGGCGAACTGGTGCGCCGTCAATCCGAGTTTGTGCTGCCCCTCACCCCCGACGAGTTGGAGCAGGCCATCACCGGCCCCACCAAACGGGCCGGGTTGATGCTGGAACCGGGACTGGTCTCCACCATCATTGATGACATTGGCGACCAGCCCGGCACGCTGCCCCTGCTGCAATACGCCCTGACCGAACTGTTTGAACGCCGCGAAGGGCGCAAACTGACCCTGGCCGCTTATCAGGCCAGTGGCGGCGTGCTGGGCGCGCTGGCCCGCCGCGCCGGTGAACTCTATGACGATCTGGATGAACCCGGCCAAGAAGCCGCCCGCCAGCTTTTCCTGCGCCTGGTTACGCTGGGCGAAGGTACGGAAGATACCCGGCGGCGGGTGCTGCGCAGCGAGTTGGTTGCGATCCAGCCCCCCTCTAACTCCCCCCTCTGGGGGGAGGACTATTTAATCTCCCCCCCTTTGGGGGGGAATGAGAGGGGGCTAAACGCCGTCATAAACATCTTCGGCAAATACCGCTTGCTCACTTTTGACCACGACCCCGTCACCCGCGGCCCCACCGTGGAAGTGGCCCACGAGGCCCTGATCCGCGAGTGGGGGCGGCTGCGTGAGTGGCTGAATGAATCCCGCGAGGATATTCGCCAGGAACGGGCGCTGGCCCGCGCCGCCGAAGAATGGGACCGGCATCAGCGGGATGAGAGCTTTTTATTGCGTGGAGCCAGGCTGGAGCAAATCGAAAAATGGCAAGAGATAACCACCCTGATGCAGACGCCGCTGGAACAGGAATTTATTGGCCAAAGCGTCCAGCAACGCGCCCAGGAACAACAAGTTGAAACGACTCGTAAAGCGCGCGAAGACCGGCTTGAACGCCGCTCTCGAAATTTTCTGCGGGGGTTGGTGGCCGTTTTTGCCGTGGCCGCCATCATCAGCGCCGCTTTGGGGCTGTATGCCTTTCAGCAGCGCCAGGTGGCTCTGGATAACGCCGCCGAAGCCCAGAATGTGGCCCTGGTGGCCGGATCGCAGGCCGCCTTAGCCAATAATGATACCGATGCCGCTCTGGCCCTGGCCTGGCAGGCTGTTAACCTCAACCCTGACTCGGCCCTGGCCCAGGCGCAGTTGAGCGAAGTGGCCTATACGCCTGGAACCGTACATCGTTATGTTGGGCACACTGATAGCGTTACTTCAGTTGCCCTTAGCCCCGACGAAAAAACAATGCTTTCTACTTCATGGGATGGTGTGTTGATGCTTTGGGATATTGAAACAGGTGAAATTCTGAGGCAATTTGAAGGGCACACCAATGCCATCAATGATGTAGATTTTAGCGCCGACGGCCGCATGGCCATTTCAGGGTCAGAGGATAAGACCGCGATTCTCTGGGATGTTCAAACGGGCCAAATCATTCGCAGGTTTGATAGTTACAACACGGCCATCGTTGCGGTTGAGTTTAGCCCGGATGGCCAGAGTATCGTCGCCGCTGGCTGGGATGATGGTTTGCCTGTAATCCGCTGGGACATCGAGACGGGACAGGTTATTCAACGCTACGAGGGTAACGCCACCGGTATGCAAGGCCTGGCATTTACGCCAGATGGGTCGGCCATCCTATCAGGGAGCAATGATGGCATAGTGTTTCTATGGGACGCGCATACAGGGCAAATCATTCACCAGATGGATGCAGGTCTTGATGAGGCTTCGGGTTCGCTCCGAGAAATTATTATTAGTCCCGATGGTCGTACGGCGATTTCTGGTATAGAAAATTCGGAAATGCTGCTCTGGGATTTGTCCACGGGGGAGTTGATACGACGTTATCCGGTTGATGGAGGAGTTCTGACCGTAGCGTTTCATCCAAATGATGGGTCAGTATTTGTTGGCACGGGAACGAGTACCTTTATTCAGTTAGATCTACAGGCCGGTGAAATATTGAATACCTTTACGGGGCATAATGAAGTTATTATGGATGTTGAAATTTTTGCGAATGGCCGCTACGCAATCTCGGCATCTGCCGACAAAACGCTGCGGCTATGGGAATTCGAACGGGGCCAGGTTATGCGCCGCTTTGCCGAACCGGGTGGGCTGCTGTTTGAAGTCGATCTCAGTCCGGATGGGCGTACCGCCCTGTCGGGTTTAACGGACGGGACAGTTACCCTGTGGGATGTAGCCACGGGCAAGATGATCCGCCAATACACCGACGATCAACCGGTGATGGCGGTCACCTTCTCGCCCGATGGTCAGACAGCTCTAATTGGTACGGGCTACCGCTTTGCCCAAAAAATCGAACAAGGACACATCATTTTGTGGGATGTGGAGACCGGCCAGGAGATTCGCCGCTTTGAGGGACAACCCTACGTGGTGTATGACGTTGAATTCAGTCCCGACGGCAAGCGGGCCGTCTCTTCGGGAAATGGCGCGATGGCTATTCTATGGGATGTGGAAACCGGCCAGGAGATCCGCCGCTTTGAAGATTATTTCACTGACAATCCGTGGCCTCTTGAGTCATTCTGGGATGTTGAATTCAGTCCAGACGGGCGCACAGTTTTAGCCGCTTACGGTAAAGGACCCATTGTTCGCTGGGACGTGGAAACCGGCGCACAACTTGATCCACTGGTTGGGCATGTTGACAGTGGAGCCACGGGTATCACCTTCTCCCCCAATGGCCGGCGCTTTGTCTCCAGTGGGTGGGATACCCAGGCCATTCTTTGGGATACAAAAACCGGCGGTATCATTCGTCGTTTCACCAACCATGTTGGTCCTATTGGCCAGATTGATTTTTCTCCCGATGAACGGTTGATGCTGGGCGGCAGCGCCGATGGCACTACCACGCTTTGGCATGTTG
This sequence comes from uncultured Caldilineaceae bacterium, assembly GCA_964486935.1. Taxonomy (GTDB): domain Bacteria; phylum Chloroflexota; class Anaerolineae; order 4572-78; family J111; genus CAZAPG01. Next base: position 99,251 of record CAZAPG010000009.1, read on the forward strand.
AGAGCGGTGAGGTCATTCGCCGCTACAACAACGATTTTGTGATGCAGTCGGTCTTTAGCGTCGACGGTCGCCAGGCCTTGATGGGTTTTCACAACGGCGCGGTGGAGTTGTGGCGGATGGATACAACGCTGGAAGAGCTGCTGCAATGGACACAGGCCAATCGCTACATCCCTGAATTGACCTGCAACCAGCGTGAACTTTACCGGATTGAACCCTTGTGTGAATCGAATGAGTAATTGCTGTTAAGTGCCTATCCGCAAAGCTTTTTGACTCCCAATAAAAAAGGGAGATACCACGTAACCGCCAAGTCCCGTTGGTATCTCCCGGCTCAACACGGCGACCCGAATCGTCCCGACGCATTTTGCGCTGGGTCCGGTTCGCCATGCCGTTTTTATTTTACCCAAATGTCATTGAAAATGAAATTACAGTACAAAGGAAGAGTGTATGATGATCAAACACCGACTGTGTCTCCAACAAATAAATTGTTTGATTTTAGTGATTATCCTTTTGGCGGGATGTGGGGGCAGCGCCCCAAAATCTGTACCAGACGCCTCGGCAGCGACAGTTGCACCAGAACAAATCGCCCCAACACCAACCTCAGGGCCGGTCACGCCAACGCCAGAACCACCCCCAGCCGTTAAAGCAGAGCCGCTGATCGAGCCTCTGGCAGTGGGGAATCCGGAAAAGGGTCGCGAGATTTTCGAGAACGGCGGCGAAAGATATAGCGATAAGCCGCAATTTCGGTGCATCCGCTGCCATTCTTTAGATGGGAGTGACGGTTACGGGCCATCGTTGCAAGGCATCTCCGAGCAGGCCGGCGACCGTGTACCGGAGCTTTCCGCCGTTGAATATCTCCGGCAATCCATCCTCGAACCAGACGCTTACATTATCGAAGGCTTTAGCCAGTCAATGGGCAGAATCCACAGTGTTTTACTGAATGAAGAAGAAATAGATGACTTGATTGCCTTCATGCTCACCCAGTAGGGTTCGCCGGTAAACGTATCATCTTAATAATTTGGGGTGGTGTAAGGGCATTTTTTGTCATGATGCGCCGGCTTTAAACCATGATTAAGGCCATGTAGGGGGTAGGGAAAAGGTAGGGACTTGCTCTCGAAGGGGTGAACCCGGCCCAAAACCTGTGATATACTGGCTAAAACAAAACCAGAGTTACAGATCACGGGGGGACCGATGGAACTACTTACTGGCAAGTTGATTAAAGGGTATGAACTGAGGGATCGCATTGGCGCGGGCGGATTTGGGGCCGTGTACCGCGCCCACCAATCCACGGTGGGGCGCGAGGTAGCCATCAAAATCATTTTGCCCGGCTTCGCCAACCGGCCCGAATTTGTGCGCCGCTTCGAGGCCGAAGCCCAGGTGGTGGCTCGCCTGGAACATATGAATATTACCCCCCTTTACGATTTCTGGCGAGACCCCGAAGGCGCTTACCTGGTCATGCGCTACCTGCGCGGCGGCAGCTTGCAAACGGCTTTGCGCGACGACCCCCTTGATCTTGAAAGCGCCGCCCGGCTGCTCGACCAGGTGGCCTCGGCCCTGGCCGTGGCCCATCGCAATCAGGTTATCCATCGCGACATCAAGCCGGCCAACATTCTTTTAGATGAAGACGGCAACGGCTACGTCGCCGATTTTGGCCTGGCCAAAGACCTCGATAACGGCGCGGCTGCCTACACTCAGGAGGGTGACGTCATCGGTACGCCCGATTACCTCTCGCCGGAGCAGGTGCGCGGCGAACCCGTAACCCCCAAATCTGATATTTACAGTCTGGGGCTGGTGCTGTACGAGATGCTAACCGGCTCCCACCCCTTTCCAGACTCGACGCCGGTTGAGCGTATGTTCAAGCAGCTTAATGAACCCATCCCCAAAATCGCCTCGCTGGATCAAAACGTGGCCGACTCCATTAATGAGGTTATCCAAAAAGCAACGGCCAAAAATCCCGATCAGCGCTATAAAGATGTGCTGGCCATGGCCGCCGCCTTTCGGGAGGCCGCCGGTTTGAGCGTCAGCCAGGCCGCCGATAAGCTGGTCGAGTTGCTGACCCCCCGCGAGCAGGAAGTCCTCAAGCTGATCATCGAAGGTAAATCTAACCGGCAGATTAGCGACAAGCTGACCATCGAACTGACCACGGTCAAATGGTACGTCACCCAAATCTACCGCAAACTGAATGTCCGCAGCCGGGTGCAGGCCATTGTTCGGGCCAGAGAACTTGACCTCATTGTTGACGGGCGCGCGGCGGCTGACTCGGCGGTGTCGCGCATCAGCGCCCTGCCGGAGCCGGAAAATCCCTACAAGGGACTGCAAGCCTTCCAGATTGCCGATGAGCAGGATTTCTTTGGGCGCGAGAAATTGACCCAAAAATTATTGTCGAGGCTGGGGCAAGACGGGGATTTTTCCCGCTTTTTGGCCGTAATCGGTCCCAGCGGCAGCGGCAAGTCCAGCCTGGTGCGGGCCGGCCTGATTCCGGCCCTGTGGCGCGGCGACCTGCCCGGCTCCGAGCGCTGGTACATCACTGATTTCATTCCGGGGGCGCACCCTCTGGATGAACTGGAAGTGGCCCTGATCCAGGTAGCCGCCAACCGGCCCGACAGCCTGGCCGAACAACTGGCCCGCGATGAGCGGGGGCTGGTGCGGGCGGCTCAGATCATCTTGCCGGACGATGACAGCGAGTTGGTTATTGTCATTGACCAGTTTGAAGAGATTTTTACCCTGGTTGAAAACGAGGCCGACCGCACCCATTTTCTCGACCTGCTGCAACAGGCCGTTATCGCGCCGCGCAGCCGGGTGCGGCTGGTCATCACCCTGCGGGCCGATTTTTACGACCGGCCCCTGCAATACCCCGACTTTGGCGAACTGGTGCGCAGCCGCATGGAAACGGTGCTGCCGCTGAACGCCGCAGAACTTGAGCAGGCCATCGCTGGGCCGGCCCAGCGGGTGGGAGTCCGCTTTGAAGACGGGTTGGTTGCCGCCATCGTGTCGGACATCAACTACCAGCCCGGCGCGCTGCCGCTGCTGCAATTTGCCCTGACCGAACTGTTTGAGGCGCGGGAGAATCGCATTTTGACCCGGCAGGGCTATGAGCAGATTGGCCGGGCCGCGGGCGCGCTGGCCAAGCGGGCCGAGCAGCTTTATCTTGAGCTGGCTGAGGCGGGCCGGGAAGCGGTGCGGCAGATGTTCTTGCGGCTGGTCACGCTAGGCGAAGGCAGCGAAGACACCCGCCGGCGGGTCGCCCGCTCGGAACTGCTGGCCGTTGCCCAGGATGCCGATCTGATGGACGAGGTGATTGACACCTTTGCCGCCTATCGTTTGCTGGCTCTGGATCACGACCCCGCCACTCGTGGCCCCACGGTGGAGGTGGCTCACGAAGCCCTGCTGCGCGAGTGGAGTCGGCTGCGGCAATGGCTGGACGAAAGCCGGGCCGATATCCGCTTGCAGCGCTTGCTGGCTGCCGCCGCCGCCGAATGGCTTGGGGCTGACCGCGACCCCGGCTTTCTGCTGCGAGACTCGCGGTTGGATCAGTTTGAGGGTTGGGCCACCAGCACCAATCTGGCCTTGACCGAAAAGGAACGGACTTATCTGGAGTCCAGCATTGAGGCCCGGCACAAACGAAAGGCCGACGAAGCGGCCCGCCTGCAACGGGAGTTGGAAACGGCTCAAAAACTGGCTGAGACTGAGCAGCATGCTGCTCGCCGCCTGCGCTGGCTGGCCGTAGGGTTGGCGGTTTTTCTGCTTGTGGTTGCCGGGCTGGCCGTGTTTGCCTTTAACCAGCAGGCCATCGCCGAAGCCAATCAGGCTCAGGCTGAGTCCAACCTGGCCCTGTCTGAGAGCCAGCGGTTGGCCGCCGAGGCCAATACCATTTTGCAAAGCGACGGCGACCCGGAACTGGCCGCTTTGCTTGGCTTGCGTGCCCTGAACACGGCCTACACCCGGCAAGCCGATATGGCCTTGCAGCAAGCCTCAAAGGGCGATTATGGCCGGCGCTTGTTCAGCGGTCACACCGATAGCGTCGATGGGCTGGCCTTTTCATCTGACGGTCGTTTTGCGCTCAGCGGAAGTCTGGATAACACGGCCCGGCTGTGGGACGTTGAGACCGGTCAGGTCATACATACTTTAACCGGGCACACCGCCGGAATAAGGAACGTGGCCTATTCTCCTGACGGCAAATATTTACTCACCGGCAGCGCCGATAAAACCGCCCGCCTCTGGGACGCTCAAACCGGCCAGGAACTATATACCTTAACCGGCCATGCGGCTGAGGTGAACGGGGCAGCCTTTTCTCCTGATAGTCAGTACGCGCTCACCGGCGGCTGGGAAGGTACTGTTCGAATTTGGGAGGTTGCGACCGGAAAGGAAGTACGCAGCCTATCCGAGGACGAAGGCATCTTTGACATGGCTGTTTCACCCGATGGCCAACACTATCTCACGGGTAATAAAGCTACGGGGAAGGTCAGGTTATCAAACACGGCCACAGGGTTGGAGGCACATGATTTGCCCGGACTCAATACTGCGGGGACTAACGCAGTCACCTTCTCGCCCGATGGCCGGTACGCGCTGGCCGGCCATGAAAATGGCGGACTTTATGTGTGGGACTTGCAGCAGCCTGAAGCTGAACTCCGTATCTTTTCCGGTCACACCGAGTGGATCTACAAGGTCAGGGTTTCGCCGGATGGAAAATACGCGCTTACAGCCGGCCACGATGGCACCGCCCGGCTATGGGATATCCAAACGGGTGCAGAAATACGCCGCTTTATCAGTACGAACCATGTCACCAGTATTGCCTTCTCGCCCGATAGTCAAACGATGCTGGTGGGTGAACGAGATGGAAATATCAGGTTGTGGGCTGTTGAGCCACCACCCGACCCACGCACATTGCGGGGGCACACCAATGTGATCCCTGATGTCGAATTTTCCGCGGATGGCCGCTATGCGCTGACCGGCAGTTTCGACCAGACGGCCAAATTGTGGGATGTGGCGACCGGGCAGGAACTACGTGTCCTCCGTGGCCATACAGATCAGATTTCCGGGGTGGCCTTCTCGCCAGACAGTCGCTATGCGCTGACCGGTAGCTCTGATAATACCGCCCGATTATGGGATGTCGAGACCGGCCAGACGGTGCGTGTTCTTACACATCCCGCTGAGGTCTTTGGCGTAGCCTTCTCGCCCGATGGCCGGTATGCGCTGACCGGAAGCTGGGATAATTCCGCCCGATTGTGGGAGGTTGAGAGCGGCCAGGAGGTGCGCATTTTTACTCATCCCGCCGCGGTCTTTGGTGTAACCTTCTCGCCCGATGGCCGCTATATTTTGACCGGCAGCTTTTTTGACGGCACCGCCCGGCTGTGGGAGGTTGACACAGGCCGCGAAGTGCGCCAGTTCCCCGGCTATGCCGGTTTTGTCAATGGGTTGGCTTTTTCGCCGGATGGCAAATATATCGCCACGGCGGCCGAAGGAACGACCAGCCAGCTTTGGGACGTTGAAACCGGCCAGCCTTTGGAGAGCTTCCCCGGAGACGTTGGGCGGTTCTCGGTGGACGGCAAATACCTGCTGACCGGCGGTCTAAAAACAGCCAATCTGTGGGATAGAGCGACGGGTGAACAACTGCGTACCTTTAGTGTTGCCAACAATTTATGGTCGGTGGAACTCTCGCCTGATGGCCAATTCATCCTGATCGGCGGCTCAGATCAGTATGCCCGGTTGTGGGATACCGATTATCACACGTTAATAGACTCGGTTTGTGCCCGCGTACTACGCGATTTTACGGATGAGGAACGGGAAAAATACGATATCCACGACCAGCAGCCGACCTGTCTCTCCAAGAGTAACTGAAGTCTACAAGTTAAGGCGAACTATGACGCCACGCGCTCCACCAGAGTGAATTGAACGCAACGAGTTACAAAAAAAGGAGATACCGGCAAACTTGGCGGTGAGCGGTATCTCCCCAGGGTAGGTTGCGTCCAGAGCGCATTGGCCAGAATTTGGCCGGGCAACTCTATCCACATGCCTGTTTTTATTATATTTCAAATGAAGCGATTGCAAAGGTTCTACCAAATTCTTGGGATCAGCGATTAATGAAAAGAGTAAAAAAGCCCCTCTTTTTTGAAAAATTCGCCCCGCCCCCTGATTGTGCGTAAAAACCCTTTAAATCTTTCCCCAATAATGGTATGATGAAAAAGTTGTTGGCTGCGCCGTGGCAGCCGCTTGCCGAGGAGGTAAATAATTTATCATATCAAAGGGGATAGACCATGACTCAAAACAAAGTTGTTGACATGCCAAGCTGCGCCGGGGGAGGCGCGCCATGAGCCGTATGCCCGAAGTTCGCCTCAGCTTTAACCAGAGCGTCAACCTGATGGTTGACCGGGCGCTCTCTCATTTGAGCTTGCCGCCCGGCCTGCCGGAGCAGATAAAAGCCTGCCATACGGTGTTGCAGGTGCAGTTTCCGGTGCGGCTGAGTGACGGCCATTACCACACCTTTAAAGGCTGGCGGGCGGTTCACAGTATGCACCGGCTGCCGGTCAAAGGAGGTATCCGTTTTGCGCCGGAGGTAGACCAGGATGAAATCGAGGCGCTGGCCGCATTGATGACTTACAAGTGCGCCATTGTTGACGTGCCCTACGGCGGCTCCAAGGGGGGCTTGATGATTGACCCTCGCCGGTACAGCGTTGAGGAGCTGGAAATCATCACCCGCCGTTTTGCCCGCGAGCTGATTGAGCGCGGTTACATTAGCCCCGGCGGCAATGTGCCCGCCCCCGATATGGGCACCGGCGCCCGCGAGATGGCCTGGATTGCCGACACCTACAAAATGCTGCATCCCGAAGAAATTAACCACCTGGCCTGCGTTACCGGCAAACCGGTAACGGCCGGCGGCATCCGGGGCCGGGTAGAGGCCACCGGGCGCGGGGTGCAATATGCCATCCGCGAGTTTTTCCGCCACCCCGAGGATATGAAGCTGGCCGGGTTGAGCGGCACTCTGGAAGGTAAAACTGTGGTTGTTCAGGGGTTGGGCAACGTGGGCTATCACGCCGCCAAATTTTTGTCCGAGGAAGACGGCGTTAAAATCATCGCCATCATCGAGCGCGATGGGGCCATTATCAATGAGAAGGGGCTGCCCGTCGAATTGGTGCGCAACCACATGAACGTGCAGGGCGGAGTCAAGGATTTTCCCGAGGCCCGCTACGAGCCAAACGGGCGGGTTTGTTTTGAAATGCCCTGCCATATCCTCATTCCGGCGGCGCTGGAGGGTCAAATTACCGAAAAGAATGTGGATAATATCAAGGCCAATTTAATTGTCGAGGCGGCCAACGGACCAATCACCTACGACGCCGATGAGAAGCTGCGGGCCAGGGGCGCGGTGGTGCTGCCCGATGTTTATGTTAATGCCGGCGGGGTGGTTGTCTCCTATTTTGAGTGGATTAAAAATCTGTCGCACATTCGCTTTGGGCGCATGGACCGCCGCGTGGATGAGTGGCGGGGCCAGCGCATTGTGCAGGCGCTGGAGCTGATGACCGGCAAAACAGTGCCCGACGAAATCAGGCTGGAACTGATGACCGGGGCCGACGAAATGGCGCTGGTGCGCTCTGGCCTGGATGACACTATGCGGCTGGCCTACCAGGAAATTAGCCACGAACTGCACGCCAACAAAAATATTACGGATTTTCGCACGGCGGCGTTTATGGTGTCGTTAAAGAAAATTGCCAGAACATATATGGAAATGGGGGTTTAAGCTATTCCGGGTTTTCGCCCAAATCAAAAATAGAGGGGCGCTGGCGAGACTGGGCGCAGTTGGGGCAGCCCTGTTTGGGGTCGGGCACCACGTTGAAACATTCGCTGCACCAGCCTTCTACTTCTACCTGTTGTTTGAAGCCAAAGAATTTTTTAACAACTTTGCCATCCAGCTTGAGGGTGCTGGCGCTGTTGGCCCGCAAAATATCGGGCACGGGGCAAGAGTAGCACAGGCGCGGATGCCAGGGCGGCGAATCCGGGTTGGCCTCAATCAGGCGACACGCTTGCACATCGCGGCCGCGATGAAAGTCGCCATAGTAATATTTACACTCTTTTCCGGCGGGGGTTTTCATAATTTTTGAGTAAAGTTTTGCTTTTTGCCTTACCTTAACGGGTCTATCCCAAATTTTGGGAACAGATCGGGGGGCGCGGGGGGCATCCCCCTGGTTTGCCCCAACTTTCTAAAATTTGGGACGCACCTTACCTTAACGCACAAATGTGAGATGTTGCTTAAAAAGTGGGGACACGCGGCTGTGTGTCCCCACTTTGTTTGATTGATTAGACGCGGGTGATGTACCCTCCGGTGCGGGTGTCGATGCGAATCACATCGCCGATGTTGACAAAGAGCGGGGTTTGCACCACCAGCCCGGTTGAAACCGTTACCGGCTTGGTTGCGCCCTGGGCGGTATCGCCGGCAAAGCCGGGTTCGGCATCGACCACTTCCAAATCAACGGTAATGGGAATCTCGATGTCGATGGGTTCGCCGTTGTAGGCAGAAATTTTTACTTCCATATTTTCGGTCAGGTAGGGGATAATCTCTTCCAGCGCCTCTTTGTGGATGGCCGGTTGCTCGTAGGTTTCGGTATCCATAAAGTAGTAGAGTTCGCCATCGTTGTAAAGGTATTGGGCGGTGTTGTGTTCAAGGCTCACATCTTGCACCCGCTCGCCGCCGTTGTAGGTTTTTTCGGTAGTGGAGCCGCTGCGTAAATTGCGTACTTTTACGCGAATGGTAGCCCCGCCCCGGGCCATTTTGTGGTGCGAGTAATCTAAAACCTTGTATAATTCTCCATCTTCGGTAAAGGTTGCCCCCTTGCGCAGGGCGTTTGCTTCTATCATAGGTGTCCTCCGTGTTGGTAATTACTCTCTTTCTCTCAAATTCCGCCGTAGTCAATCCAGTTTTCGGCCACGGTGGGCAAATTTGCCGCCGAGCCGCGAATTTCGGTGACGCTGGGCAGCGAGTCTAAAAAGGCTTGCCCGTAACTTTTGCTGATAACCCGGCGGTCAAAAATAGCGACTACGCCCCGGTCGGTGTGGGTGCGGATGAGTCGCCCAAAGCCCTGCCGAAACATGAGAATGGCCTGCGGAATGGAAAACTGGCTGAATGAGTCCTCAAAGGTTTCGGCGCGGGCGGCAATAATCGGGTCGGTGGGCACGGCAAAGGGGATGCGGGTGAGCACCACGCAGCTCAATGCCTGGCCGGGAATATCTACCCCTTCCCAAAATGAGCGCGTTCCTAATAAAACGGCCTGGTCTGCATCTTTAAAGTTCTCCAACATCTGGCGGCGGCTGGAGCCGTCTCCCTGCTGGTACACCACAATGCCGGCTTCGGCCAACGGCCCGCGAATGTTGCGGGCGCTATTGCGAAGCTGGCTGTAAGCGGTATACAGCACCAGCGTGCGCCCTTTTATTTGTTTGGCTAAATTGGTAATGGCTTCATCCACCACTTTTTGGTGGTTGGGGGTGTTGGGTTCGGGAATATCGGTGGGGATGTAAACCAGGGTGTTGTTTTCGTAATCAAACGGCGAGCCGACGGCGGCTTCGTGGGCGTCCCACAAGTCCAGGCGGTCTTGAAAATAATCAAACGAGTTGTTGGTGCGCAGCGTGGCCGAGGTGAAAATCACCGCCTCTTTTGGCTCCAGCAGGTGCTGGCGCACCAGGCCGCCCACATGCAGCGGCGCGTTGTGCAGCGAAATGGCCTTGCTTTGAAAATCCTGCTCAACCCACAAAATGCGGCCCTGGCCGGCGCGGGTGATGATGCTGTTTAAATTGGCCCGATATTCATCCAGCCGGCTGCGGTACAGGCTCAGGCTGGAGAGCAATTCTTCCCAAAACGGCACGTCGTAAGCTTCCAGTTCGGTGAGCATGGTGTACAAAATGCCCAGCGAGCGGGAGACGTTTGACAGCGAGGCGCTGGCGTTCTCCCAGCCTTGCTCCACATCGGCCCAGGTGGGCTGCATGCAAACCTCGTCGGTCAGGCGGATTTTCTGGTTGTAGGGCCGGCCGCTGGGGTACTCGGTCATAAACGTTTGCAGCGCGGTAAATAGCTGCCGGGTGTTAAACACCGCCTTGTCTACCGCCTCGTGGCTTTTGCCGATAATATCTTCGACATCTCCCTTGAGGTTGCCGGGCACAGCCGAAACGCTGCGCCGGCCCACTTCGTGAATAAAGCCGGCGCGCCGCTCGCTGCCGCGCAGGGGCTGGCTCAATTCTCGCAGCATTTGTTCCAGGCTTTTCTGGTCGGCGGCAAAGCTGAGTTGGTCGGTGATGGCGTCTTCCAGGTGATGGGCCTCGTCGATAATCAGATATTTGTATTCGGGAATAATCCGGCTATCGACGCCCACATCCGACAGCAGCAGGGCGTGGTTGACGACAATCACGTGGGCCGATTCGGCCTCGCGGCGGGCGCGGGCGTAAAAACAGGTATCGGGGGTGCAGGTGCGCGGCGTGCAAACGTTGCCATCGGAGGCCACCTGGCTCCAGAGGGCCTGCTCGGCGTAATCGGGCATGAACAGCTCTTCGCGGTCGCCGGTGGTGGTGCTGGGCAGCCAGACCAGCAGTTTGGCCAGCAGGCGCAGCTCGCGGGGGCTGTGGTTGTCTTTGGCCTGAAACATCTGCACCCGGCGCGGGCACACGTAGTTGCTGCGCCCCTTGAGGGCCACGGCCTTGAATTTGATAGGCAAAATGGTTTGCAGCAGCGGAATATCTTTGTTCAATAACTGGTCTTGCAAATTGATGGTATTGGTTGAGATGACCACTCGCTGCCCGTTTTGCGCGGCCCAGTAAATGGCCGGAATCAAATAAGCCATCGACTTGCCGGTGCCGGTGCCGGCCTCAACCATCAGGTGGTGCGACTCGTTGAGCGCGCCAATCACGTTGGCCAGCATGTCGACCTGCTGGGGCCGGTACTCAAAGCCGGCAAAGTTCTTTTCAAACAGGCCGTCTGTTTCTAACATGCGGCACAGCTTTTCCACCTCAAGCGGGGTGGGGTTGGGCGCGGGTTTGAGGGGCGGCTCCTGCGGGCGCTCGCCGCCGGCGCGCATCAGGCTATAGCCTCCATCCAGGGCGTCTTCGCTGATAAAGCCTTTGGCGGCCAGGTGCTGGCCCAGCGTGCCGGTTGGCGCCGAGTAGCGGCGCTCGCGGCTTAAGTCTTTAAAAATTACGCCCAGCGGCCACTGGGTTTTGGCCGCAATTTGGGCTACATCCTGAATAATGCGGCCATCCAGCCGGCGGGCCTGGTCTAGCAGGGCTTCAAAAAGTTGCTGCGTGGCTTTGGCATCTTCCAGGGCGCGGTGGGCCTGGTCGTCGGGCGGCGGTTCGATACCCAGGTAACGCAACAACGCCGACAGGCTATAGCGGCTGGCGTGCGGCAGCAAAATGCTGGCCAGCTCAAAAGTGTCGATGCCCATATTTTGCTGGAGCGCGCCGTGCCGCCGCAGAAAACCCAGATCAAAGCTGATGTTGTGGCCAATTACCGGGTTATCGCCCACAAAGCGGGCCAGCTCTGGCAGCACCTCCTCCACCGGCGGCGCGCCGTTAATGTCATCGGGGGTGATGCCGGTAAGCTGCTGAATTTTGTAGGGGATAGGCCGGCCCGGGTTGACCAGCGCGCTGAAGGTGTCGTAAATATGGTCGCCCTTAAAGCGCAAGGCCCCAATTTCCAGGATGTCGTCCCGTTCCGAGTCGAGTCCGGTTGTTTCAATATCCAGCGAAACGTATACTCTGGCCAAAATAAAACTACTTTCCAGGGCAAAAGCGCGGGGGTTCGGTCAAAAAAAAGTTGCGCGCTTTTCCGGTAGGGATTTGTAAGTGTGACGGTGTATTATACAAAGGATTGTAGAATTGTGCTAAAAAGGCGGCAATTGCTGCTTGCCAAATAGGTCGGCCAGCATTACAATTTATGGTAACAATTGATAACCAAAAGTCCCATTGACGTTTTAACAGTTGGCATGTTAAGATTCCCCCAGACTTGCGGGCTGCGGGACTCTTGCTACGGCGTGTGATAGTTTGTTTGGGACAGCAACGGGGAATGAAAATGGAGTCCAAACCTTGGTTTGGCAGAGCAAGCTCTGGACTCCTATTTACAGAGGAGAATTGGCAAATGGCTCATACATATATTCTTGAGCAGGTTGATATTTTTGAGGACTTGACCCCTAAACAACTTGGGTTGATTGACGGAATTTGCGTCGAAAAGAATTTTAATCACGGTGAGGTAATTTTTGAAGAAAATACGCCCAGCCGGGAATTTTTTATTATTGCCGATGGTGAAGTAGAAATTCAAATTGACCCCGACACAATTGGCGACGGCACCGATAGTTACCAGCCAACCACCATTGCTACCCTGCGCCGGGGCCAATCCTTTGGCGAAGTGGCTATTGTAGACCCCGGCGTGCGTTCGGCTTCGGCCAAGTGTGGCACCGAAACCTGCCGCTTGCTGGTTATTGACCGCGACGACTTTTTGCAGTTGCTCGAAAGTGATTACCAGATGGGCTATATTGTGATGCGTAACTTTGCCGCCGACCTCTCGCTGAAAATTCGTCAAACCAACCTGCTGGTGCGCGAGTCGCTGATGTAGGTTATTTTATAAAGCGCAGATAAGGCCCCCAAATTAGTTGGGGGCTTTTTTATTTATTCAGATTTTCCGCCGCGCTTTTTGACTCTCCGTTATCCCCCATTACAATGTGTCCAGTTTGCCAGAGCCAGTCTTAAAAAGGATTTCAGAGGAATGCGCGCAACGCTGGTCGATTTGATCAGGCTGATTATCATCTTGCTGCTGCTGCCGTTGATGATTGTATTAATTGGCCCCCTGCTGGTGCTGGCCGTGTTAAGGGGGCATCAACGGTTTGGTCCAATTATGCTCGACAGCTCCGGCTACGACTTTGCCGGAAAAGCCGGAATTTTTATGTTGGGCCTGGCCTTGTGGCTGATGGTTTGGAGCGGGCTGACCTGGTTGACCATTGCCGCCACATCGCCGCCGGTGGTAGTGGTGCAAGCTCCCCAGGCTACCGCCCCCGTTGAAGAGGCAGCGGCGCAACCGACATTCACTCCCACGCCCGCCCCGCCCACGCCCACCCTCATTATTCCAACAGCCACCACGCCGGCGCCAACCAGTGCGGCCACATTTACCCCAACGCCAACCGGCACGCTCCGGGCTGCGGCTACGCCAACAACCCGCTTGACCGCAACCGGCACGTCAACGCCAACCCCCACTAATAGCCTCACCCCTTCCGGTTCGCCCCAAACGGCTACGCCTGCGGTCGCTTCAACCCCAACCCGGCTCACTGCCCTAACCTCTGCCGACAGGCTGGCGGCCATTGAGACTGTAGAGCGGGCTAACGTGCTGCTGCAAAATGCCATCTCAAACCCCAATGAAGAGAACCTGGCTAATCTGGCTGCGCTCTGGCAAGATAGCGCCTACACCAAAGTAGAACAATTTGCTATTGGGCAGTACCAAAAATACGCCAAACCCTTTACCGCCAGCTTTGAGTTTATCAGCCCGCCGGTTATTAGCCAGCAATCAACGCCCGCTCGATTGGTTGTGACCAGCCGGGAGCGCTGGAGTTATGGCGGCACAAATTTTGATGAAGAAGCATTTGAATTTATTTACACCCTGAGTTTTAGGGACGACGCCTGGATTATCACATTCTACACCTATCGAAACTTGCCGCTGCCTACGCCCACTTTAATTTTAGTAACCCCAATCGCAACGCCTGCCGCCACCCCAACGGGCGCCGAAAATTAACCTTGCGCCGGCTCAATTTTGAGCCAGGGTTTGGATAAAACTCCTGCAAATTATTAATTATTGTCAAGAAAATGGGTCAATGTTATAATGGGGTTAAGTTTGGGTTGATTTTATCCTCAGATTATCTCCCCACATGCGTATGGCTTAACACCAGATAACAACTGACTAACTGGATTTTCTGTTCAAATTTTAGTGAGGAACTGAAAAATGTCCGACAAAATTAGAGTGGGCTTGCAGCTAAGTGTTGGTGGATTGGGAGACCAATCTTTTAATGACTCCGCTTACGCCGGACTTGAAGAAGCTCAAGAGATGTACAATATTGAGTTTGAAACAGCTACCTGGCAAACCTCCGAGCTGAACAGTTCAAACCTTGAAAATTGGGCCAAAGCGGGCTACGATTTAATTATTGCCGTTGGGTATGGCAATGCCGAACCCATTAATCAGGTGGCGGCCAAATATCCCAACAATCGCTTTGCCATTGTCGATTACCCCGGCAAAGGGCCTAACGTCTGGTCTGCCACCTACCGCGAGTACGAAGGCGATTTTGTGGTGGGGGTGCTGGCCGCGCTGGTAACGCAAACCCGCATTGTGGGTTTTATGGGCGGCGGCGTCACCCCGATAGTCCGCCGCATTGAGTTGGGCTTTGCCCAGGGGGTCAAAAATGTGGACCCTTCCATTAGTTTTATCTCTGATTACGTGGGAGATTTTGACGACCCCGAAGGGGGACGCCTGCTGGCAGAAACGCAATTTACGCTGGGGGCGGATGTTATTTATCAGGTAGCGGGGCGGTGCGGTTTGGGCGCAATCGAAGCCGCCGAAAAGTTCAACAAATGGATTATCAGCACCGGCGGCGACCACAGCCACCTGGCCCCCAGAAACGTGCTGACCAGCCGGATTAAAAGTGTGGGCCGGCCCGTGCGCGATGTTATCGGGCTGGTGGTCGAGGGTAAATTTGAGGGCGGCGTGGTTAAAAGCTACGGCTTTGCCGAAGGCGGCCTGATGCTGGCGCCCATTCGGCCCAGCGTGTCCAAAATAGTCACCCCACCTATTCAAAGCATTATGCAAGAAATTCAGGCCCAGGTAATTAGCGGCAAAATTAAAGTTGAGCTGGAAGATTAGCCTGGGCGGTTACGGTAAAAGTCCCCCTCTATCTTCAAGGGGACTTTTTATTTTGGGCGTAAACTTTCAAAGCCTCTTGAATTTGTTGCGACAAATCAATTTTTTGGTTTTGCGTGCCCAGCGATTCCGGCAGCAACACCACCGGGCCGTTATCGGTTTCCAGCGCCAGCCGCAATTGCTTAACATTGCGCGCGCCAATGGGGGGCGCCACTTTAACCCGGCGAATCGCCTCAAATGGTAACGCCTGCCGGCGGGTCGCGCCGGGCGGTTGGTAAATCAATTCTCCCCGCGCCTGATTCAAACAAATATAAGCCTCCAGCGCCTCGGCCTGGCGTTCTGCGGCCAAATGTCTGGCCGAAGCTCGACTGGCGATAATGGTGGTGACGCCCCAGGCCAGGGCCGGCAGCGCCAAAAAAGCGGCCACAAATAAAAATTTGGTTGCGCCGCTCCCCTCGCTAATTTTAAATGAAATGGCCAGCCCCGTTAGCAGTAAAATAACTGCCAGCGCGCCTACCGGCCCCCAGGTTAGCCAGGCCAACCCCTGCACTACCGGCTCGCCCTTGATAATATAAACCTGCTCGCCAGGGCCGGCAGACTCCTCATGCACGGTGGTTATCAGGCCGGTTGGCTTATTAACCACCAGCCACCAGGGGCGCCGGTAGTTGCTCACAAGTTGGTCCCTTCTGTGCCCCGGCGGTGATTAACCCACCAGATGTAGCCCAGCCGCCAAATTAAAGCCACTAACCCAATGTAAACCAGCGAGACCACGGCAAATATGGGGATGATGCCCCCCATAATGGGCCGGCCTAAAAAGAGCGCCCGCAAAACCAGGGCTGCCGGTCCGGCCACGGCCCAGGCCAGCAGCAAACGGAGCGTCACTCTTTGCCAACTCTGATAGATGGCAGGGGTGTAAATTCCAAACCAGGGGGTGATTGCAAACCAGCTAATGATAAACGGCACAGCCGTAGACAGGCTGGCAATGATATCGGTAATGGCCATGTTGTGGCTGCTTCGTCCAATCCAAACAAAGCTCAAAATAACCAGCAAATCACCCGCAATGAGCAAGGCTAAAGAATTTCTGTTTTTCATAGGGTAACTCCTTTAAATAATTTTAGTACAGCCAAAGTTAGCGGGCAATAATTGTAGTCAATAATTTCCGGTAACATACCTGGCGCATAAATTCGGGTCTGTCCCAAATTTGGGGAACAGACTGGGGGTGCGGGGGTATCCCCCCGAATCCCCCCTGATTTGCCCCAAATTCCTAAAATTTGGGACGCACCCCATAAATTCGGCTGATTGTTTGAACAGGCACATCTCAAAAAATGGACGAATGACCAAAAATGAAATCGGGCGGCAGGTTGAATGTCGCGCGTAAAAACCTGCTACCTGCCATTTGCAATTTGCGTTGTTGTTCAACTCAACATATCGACAATTTTTGTCAGTGTTGTGGCGCAAGCGATTCAACACCTTCAATATCTAGTAGGAGTCTATAAATATCCCCCCAGATATGGTATTGGCTCTTGCTACGAGTCTTAGTATTATGACAAGCTAATTGACACGCTATAAAAAGTTATGTAAAATACATATGTAAAGTTGGCGTATTGCCGCCAGTGTCGAGATTGGGTCCAGTTCACCCCAGGCCCAACCGGCCGGTTACTTGAGAGGAGAATTCAAATGAGGGATAATGCCATCAACGCCAGGATAATTTTGAGCGTAATTATTATAGTGGGCGTTCTCATTTACGGGCCTGGTCCGGCCTATTCGCAGCAGGGCAATATTCAAAACCTGATTGTCAACGGGGGTTTTGAAGGCGGTTTTCAAGAAGAATTTGGCGTAGCCTATGGCTGGGGCGGGTTTAGTAACGGCAATGCGGTGGTTGGCTGGAATTTTGACGACTGGGAGGCCGTAGTTGTAAACGGCAAATACTCCCAACGCATTGAAATTACAGATGCCCAGGCCTTAAACCGCTACGCCGGAATTTACCAGATTATTCCGGTTGTGCCCGGCCAGCAGTATAAACTGACCATCAAGGGGCTGATTCGTTCCTCGGAGGGCGATATTGCCCAATCTGATTACGGTTATCGGCTGCAATATGCCATCGACCAGAAGGGCAGCACCGCCTGGGAACTGGTCAACGAGGCTGCCTGGAATGAACTCCCCTGGGATGAGCAGCCCATGACCGGCCCGCCCGGCGGCGCATTTAATATTGACACCTATGAAACAACCATTACTGCCCAAAGCGACAAACTGACCCTCTTTATCAGGGGTTGGAAAAAATGGATTAACCAGGGCAGCGGCGTGTACAACCTGGATGAAATAAGCTTTGTCGGCCCGGCCCCGGAGGGCTTTCAGGCTCCCGTAGCCGCAGCCGCCTCGCTGGGTCAGGCCGAAGAGGCGCAGCCCCAGCCGGAAGTTGAGGCCCAAACCCAGGCTTCGGAAGCAGATGTTGAGCCTGTTGTTGAAGAGACGCTTCCCGAAGCCGCGCCGCAAAGCAACGAGTCTGTTGAAAGCGCCACCTCAGCCGAGGCTCCGGCCAGCAGTAGCTCTGCCCAAAGCCAAATTTCGGTGCAGGCCAATCAGGCTCCCCAGCAGGGCGTGTCGCCCCAGCCGGAAAGCGCCGAGTTGCCGGTTTCCGGCCAAGGCAGCGTCGATACAAATTATGTGGTTATTTTGGGGGGAAGCCTGCTGTTGGTTTTGGTGGCGGCGGCTGTTGTGGCAACCGTTCGCTGGCGCAATGCGGCGGAATAATCGCCGGCCAATTAATCTGTCTCCCAAGAGATTGCAAGGAGATTAATATGAAGAAATCCACCTGGGTTATATTTGCTTTTTTACTGATAGTCCTGGCTATTCCATTGGACTCTCAGGCAGCCACGCTGAGGCAGAAAACGTCTAACTGGCAGGCGGAATATTATGATAACGCCAGCCTGTCGGGACAACCCAGAATCAGCCGGGTTGATGCCAATATAAACCACAACTGGGGGACCGGCTCTCCGGCCCTGGAAATTCCCCGCGATAATTTTTCGGCCCGCTGGACGACCAGACGCCATCTGGAAAAAGGTAGTTATCTGTTTATTCTCAACGTTGACGATGGCGCCCGGGTGTGGCTAAACGGCAACCTGATTATTGATGCCTGGGATATTGGCCGTAAAGAAAAAATTCAGGCCAAGATACGGATTGACACCACCGGCAACCATGAGATTCAGGTAGCCTACTTTGAGAACACCGGCGAAGCCAGCATTAACCTGGAGATATTGCAACTGGGCGGCGAAAAAGATATTGTTGGGGCCTGGGTAGGTCAATATTACAGCAACAAAGATTTGCAGGGCGAACCGGTGGTCACCCGCCAGGATGGCGGCATCCGTTTTAACTGGGGCTATGAGTCGCCCCACGCCAAAGTGCCGCGCGATAACTTCTCGGTGCGCTGGACGCGCTCCATTTACCTGAAAGAGGGCAAGTACCTGTTCAGGGTTCAGCACGATGACGGCATGCGTATTTACGTTGACGGCAAAATTATTTACGACTCCTGGTTTGACCAGGCGGTAACTTACACCACCGCCGTTGTGCCGCTTAAAGAAGGCTTTCGCACTTTTGTGGTAGAATTTTACGACCACATCGGCGACGCCGTGGCCCAGGTAATGATTGACGAAGACCCCGGCAATTACCAGGATGACGACCCCACCAGAGATGGCGTGGGCATAACGGTTGATAATAACAGCGCCAACTTTAGCTGGAGCGGCTCTAACCGCTTTAGCGGGCGCGGCGGTTATGGCGGCGATTTCTACTGGACAAACAATAACACCTCCAACACGCTCAATACGGGCCGCTGGAATGCGCCCATTTCAACCCCCGGCAATTACGAGGTGTTTGCCTACATTCCACGCGACCACTCAACCAGCACTAACGCTCGCTACCGAATTTACCACTTTGGCCGCTTTGTTGAGCGGCGGCTAAACCAGAGCCAATACAGCAATGAGTTTGTAAGTTTGGGCATCTACTATTTTGATGCCAAGAGCGAAGAGTTTGTGGTTCTGTTCGACAGCACCGGCGAGGCCGCCGGCAGCACCCAAATTGCCTTTGACGCGATGAGGTTTGTAAAACGATAACCCGGTGCCGGTAAAAGCAAAAAGCCTCTGCGAAAGTTGTCGCAGAGGCTTTTTTTGTTAATGTTTGACTACCCTATTGTTGGCTTCAACCGCGCCGGCAGGCTACCGGGCCTATCCGTCGTATCTGGCAATATATTCTTCGGCCTTTTCTACCAGCTCTCGGTTGCCTACATACAGCGGCGTGCGTTGGTGCAATTCGGTGGGTTGAACCTCTCTAATGGGGCCGCGCCCGGTAGAGGCGTAGCCGCCGGCCTGCTCGATAATAAAACTCATCGGAATGGCCTCGTACAGCAGCCGCAGTTTGCCGTTGGGCGCTTTGCTATCGGCCGGGTAGTAAAAGACGCCGCCCCCCAATAAATTACGGTGAATATCGGCAATCATCGAGCCAATGTAGCGCAGCGACAGGGCGCGGCCATTGTTCTCCTCACCCTGTAGCCAACTGGTGTAATGTTTGACGCCTTCGCTCCAGCGTTTGTGGTAGCCCTGATTGGCGCTGTAATATTTGGGCGGCTCCGGCAGCCGAATATTTGGGTGCGATAGCAAAAACTCGCCAATGCTGGGGTCAAGCGTAAAACCGTGTACGCCATCGCCGGTGCTGTAGACAAACATGGTGCTGGAGCCATACACCAGATAGCCGGCCGCCACAACATCAACCCCTTTTTGCAAACAATCCTCCAGCGTGCCCGGCCCCGAGGGGGTTTTGCGCCGAAAAATGGCAAAGATGGTGCCAACGCTCACGTTGAAATCAATATTCGATGACCCATCCAGCGGGTCAAACAGCAGCACGTATTTGCCGGTGGGGTACTTATCGGGGATAGCAATGGGGTCTCGCTCCTCTTCCGACCCCATCACGGCCAACCGGCCGGTGTGGTCGTTAAGCTGAAAGATGATGCGTTGGGCGTAGACATCTAATTTTTTGACCTCTTCGCCCTGCACGTTTTCCTCGCCGGTGCCGCCCAAAATATTGGCCAAACCGGCCCGGGTGGTGCGGCTGGCAATCAACTTGCCGGCCAGGGCCATATCATATAGCAGGCTGGTCAGGGTACCGGTGGCATCGGGAAAATCCGCCTGCCTGTCAAGAATATGCCGCTCGATTGTGATAATTCTGTTGTGAGGTTTTATGCTGGCAGACGCCATCGTCATTTATCTCCTGTTTTGTATAATTATTCAGCGTAAGATAGCGTGTCAATTATAATCAAGCTGCCCATCCTGACAAAATGGCTTAATTCTTTCGGAATTTGGAGCCGGCGCTGCTCATTTAAAAATCAAGCAACCGTCCAGCACCTCAACATATAGCACCCTATGTTAGTTACACCCCCACATCTTGTGCTCACCTAAAAAATATTGCTCCATTTATTTTGACCCGGCAAATTGAGTTTGATATAATACCAGCCAAATTTTGCCCTCTCCCTAGCGTTCAACATGGAGGTGGCCTCTGGGACAGGTGCTGGTTTTAAACGCCACTTACGAACCGTTAAGTGTTGTTTCGGTAAAGCGCGCGGTTGTTCTTTTGCTCAAAGAAAAGGCCGAATTAATTGAAGCGGCTCAGGCCAAACTGCGCTCCGAAAACTTTAGTTTGCCCAGGCCGCTGGTCATCCGCCTGGTTTACTACGTTAAAATTCCTCGCCGAATTTCCCTGCCTGTTACCCGCAAAACCATTCTTGCCAGAGATAATTACACCTGCCAGTACTGCAACACCCTTCCGCCCAAACAGTTGCTCACGGTTGACCACGTGCTGCCGCGCTCCCGAGGCGGCAAAACTACCTGGGAAAATGTTGTGACCGCCTGCCAAACGTGCAATGGCCGCAAGGGCAATCGCACGCCCATCGAGGCCGGCATGAAGCTGATGAGTGAACCCAGGCGGCCCCGCTATATTGCCATTGCCGCCCTGGCCAATTTTGAAGCCCGCCAGGCCTGGACAAAATACATGTGGGATTGACTCTTACCGGCCAAATAAGTATGCTTGCCTCTGTACCTGCCGGGCAGAGGCCTTTTTTTGTATCAAAGATGAAGGTCAATAAATGTTCTTGCCACTGGTTTATCACCCAAACTACGTTAGCCCCCTGCCGCCGGAGCATCGCTTCCCAATGCCCAAGTTTGGCAAAATTTACGAGATTTTGCTGCGCGAAGGTATAGCCACGCCAGAGCAATTTCAGCGCCCGCAAGTAGCCCCGGCCAGTTGGCTTGAGCTGGCCCACGCGGCCCATTACGTGCTGAATTTTTGCACCGGCAGAATCGATGCCAAAGCCTTGCGCCGTATTGGCCTGCCCTGGAGCGCGGCGCTGGTCAAACGCAGCCGCGCTGCGGTGGGCGGCACGGTGCTAACCGCCCAACTGGCCCTGCAACACGGGCTGGCCTGCAACACCGCCGGCGGCACCCATCACGCCTTTTTTGATTATGGCTCCGGCTTTTGCATTTTTAACGATTTGGCCGTGTCTGCCCGCATGGTGCAGCAAATGGGGCTGGCCCGCAAAATTTTAATTGTTGATTTAGACGTGCATCAGGGCGATGGCACCGCGCTGATTTTTCAAAACGACTCGTCGGTTTTTACCTTTTCGGTGCATTGTGAAAAAAACTTTCCATTCAGAAAACAGCAAAGCGATTTGGACGTGGCCCTGCCCGAAGGCGTGGAAGATGAGGCTTATCTCAAAATAGTGGCCCAACATCTGCCAGATTTGCTAACCGGCTTCAAGCCCGATCTGGTGCTGTATGATGCCGGCGTTGACCCTCACCACGCCGACCGGTTGGGCAAGCTGGCCTTAAGCGACGAGGGGTTGTACCGGCGCGACAAATTGGTGCTCGAAAGCTGTTTGAGGTATGGTTATCCGGTAGCTACGGTGGTTGGCGGCGGCTACGACAGGGATGTTACCCGGCTGGCCTATCGGCATGTTCTGCTTCACCGGGCCGCCACCGAATTGTACCGCCAATATTTGTAAAATAGGTTTCAGGTTCAAAGCTTCAAGTTTGGCTTCTAAACCCGAAACCTGAAACCCGAAACTTGAAACTTGTTGAAAGGAGGCAACAGCCCATGGCCGAACGCAGAGACAGCATTCGGGTGCATATTGCCGGCAGAGAATATTTTGTGGTGGGTGGAGAATTTCAGGACATGCTGGCCGCCATCAAACAAATCAACGGGCGGCGCTTTGTTAGCGAGCTAAAAGCCTGGCAATTGCCGGGGGCGCTGGAGCAGATTCAGAATCAGCTTGATATTAGCGGCTATCAACTGGAAGGGGGCAAACCCCTGGATGAGCCGGCGCAAACAGCACAACCGGCTCAAGCCAGCTTCGGCAGCGACCGCATTCGCGTGACCCTTCAGGGGCATGAACTGGCCGTGACTGGCGGGTCATTTAAGGACATGCTGGAAGCGGTCAAAGCTATTCCGGGCCGCCGTTACGATGGCGAGCGTAAAATTTGGGAACTGCCCGGCGAGGCGGGTATTATTCAGGGGTTGATTCAAGCCGCCGGTTTTGAGCTTGAAGGGGCAGATAAAATTTCTCCCGGCTCGGTTCCGCCCTCCGAACCTCTCCGCATGTCCTCCGGCAGCGAACCGCCGCCCTACGAGCCGCCCGATTTTTTTGATGATGACGACATCCCCCCCTACGAGCCGCCCGACTGGTGGGATGATGATAATCTGCCGCCGCCAATGGAACCCTCCACCTGGGAAGCGGACGAATGGACGGCTGCGCCCTCGCCGGAGCCGGACCTGTTTGAGCCTGCTCCCGCTTCCGCGGCCGGTGGCTCTGCCCCGCGCAGCGGCGACCAGATTCGGATTCGGGTGGGCGGGATTCCGCTGATGGTCACCGGCGGCGAATTCAAGGCGATGCTGGAAGTTATCAAAAAAATTCCTGGCCGCCGGTTTGACAGCCAGGATAAAACCTGGGACATTCCCGAAGATATCAGCATCGACTCGGTGCAGCAGGCGGTCAATGCCGCCGGCTTTGTGCTAAAACGGGGCTAAAAAGAGGTGGTTGTAAAATCAAACCGCCCGGCGGGCCGAGATAGCCAGCGCCTGAGCCTGCGCTTCGGCGTGGTAGCTGCTGCGAACCAGGGGCGCGCTTTCTACCCATTTAAAGCCGATGCTTAACGCCATCTGTTTATATTCCTTAAATTCATCCGGGTGAACGTAGCGATACACCGGCAGGTGCAGCGGCGTGGGGCGCAAATACTGGCCGATGGTCAAAATGTCAACGTTGTGCTCCCGCAGGTCGCGCATCACCTGGATGACTTCCTCTTTGGTTTCGCCCAACCCCACCATAATGCCGGTTTTGGTCACGGCGTTGGGGTCCAACTCTTTGGCGCCCAAAAGCACTCGCAGGGTTTGCCGGTAATTGGCCTGGGGGCGAACCGTGCGGTAGAGGCGGGGCACGGTTTCGGTGTTGTGGTTGAGAATTTCGGGGCGGGCATCCATAACTTCTTTGAGCGCGGCGCGGTCGCCCTTAAAGTCGGGAATCAGCACCTCGATGGTGCAGGTGGGCAACCGTTTGCGAATTTCGCGGATGGTGTTGGCAAAAATGTGCGCCCCGCCGTTGCGTAACTCATCCCGGTTCACCGAGGTCAGCACGCAGTGGCTCAAGCCCAAAATGGCTACGCTTTCGGCCACGCGGCGCGGCTCGTCCTCGTCCAGGGCGGCGGGGCGCCCGGTTTTAATGTGGCAAAAACCGCAGGAGCGGGTGCAGGTGTCGCCCATTAATAAAAAGGTGGCCGACCCCCGCCCCCAACATTCGCCGATGTTGGGGCACATGGCCTCTTCGCAAACGGTGTGCAGCCCGTGGGCGCGCATCAGTTTTTTTACGTGGGTGTAATTTTCGCCGGAGGGGAGCCGAACTTTTAGCCAATCGGGTTTTCGTTTGGGCAGTTCATTTTCCACGGCAATACTATCGGGGTGAATCAGGTTCATTGAAATCTGTATCCTTATTTTTTGTAATTG
The DNA here is from genome assembly GCA_964486935.1 of uncultured Caldilineaceae bacterium. GTDB lineage: Bacteria > Chloroflexota > Anaerolineae > 4572-78 > J111 > CAZAPG01. The sequence goes on from CAZAPG010000009.1 coordinate 123,147, forward strand.
GTAATTTGTAAATGGTAATTGGGCATTATATTCAACTTAATATTTACCAATTACTAATTACCAACCTCTAACTCGGCCAGGGCTTCTTCTAAAAACCAGGTCACTTCGTTGACGCGCGGCAGGGCCACTTCTAGCTGGTCGAGCGCGCTGTCTAAAATTTGGAGCAGCGGTTCGTTGTGGCCGCTGCCCGCCCGAACCCGCGCCAGCCGCAGCCGGCGAATGGCCTCGTTGAGGTTGGGCTGGCCGTAAAGCTGGTCAACCGCGCTGTAAATCAGGTCGGTCAGGCTGTCGGGCAGAGGGTCCAGCCGGGCGGCTGCTTCGCCGGCCTGTTTGGGGCCGGAGAAGGTACGCTGGCTCACCGGCCCGGCTTCCTTGCTCCAGGCGTCGCCATAGCTGGCTTTCATGCCATCAAAATTGCCGTTAAAGTAAACGTAAACGTGCTGATTCCACAGCACCGTGTTGACGGCGTCGTACACTTGGTCGGGGTCGGGGCTGTGGGCAATCAACTTGCCGTGCAGCGGTTCAAAATCCTCATCCTCTTCCGGCGAAATGATAAAGGCCAGCCACTCGTTGGGGAAAATTCTGGCAATCTCCTCAATCAGGGGCAGTCGCTCAAGCTCAGTCATGGTGTTGTAGGGACAACCGCAGTCGCAATCGCCGCCGCACTGGCCGGGCGCGCGGCAGGCCGTGCGCTTGGTAAACGGCTCGGCGTACCAGTTTTCGGGCAAGGACAGCCGCCCCCTCCCGTTTTCTTCCCCGGACATGCCGGTTTGCAGAGGAATGACATTATTGGCGTCAAAAAAATTAGATGTCAAACGTTTCACCTTGCTTCCAAATTTGGCAGTTATTATACGCCCTGGTTGAATAAAAATCAACAAACCCAAATTTGGGACAGACCCAAATTTGGGCGTCGGCCTTTTTCTCAGAACGTAGCGCCGGTGGTAGAATAGAGACAAATTTTTTGAAAGGGACTCTATTATGACCTATCTGGCCCGGCGCATCAGCCAATTTGGCACCACCATTTTTACCGAAATGACCAACCTGGCCAATCAGTATCAGGCGGTCAATCTGGGGCAGGGCTTTCCCGACTTTCCCGGCCCGGATTTTCTCAAGCAGGCCGCCATCCGGGCCATCGAGGGCGATATCAACCAGTACGCCCCCAGCAGCGGCCGGCCGGCGTTGCGCCAGGCTATTGCCCAAAAAATGGAGTGCTTTGCCGGCATGTCGGTTAATCCCGATACCGAGGTTGTTGTTACCTGCGGGGCCACCGAGGCTATTTTTGCCGCCGTGTTGGGGCTGGTCAACCCCGGCGACGAGGTGATTATTTTTGAGCCGTACTACGATTCTTACGTGCCGGCGGTGCAGATTGCCGGCGGCGTGCCTCGCTTTTACACCCTGCGCCCGCCCGATTGGTCAATTGACCGGGCCGAACTGGCCGGGCTGTTTAATGAAAAAACCCGGCTGATTCTGGTCAACACGCCGCACAACCCAACCGGCAAGGTTTACGCCCAGGCAGAACTGCAACTGATTGCCGACCTGTGCCGGCAGCATAACGTTATTGCCGTAACCGACGAAGTCTATGAACATATCATTTTTGACAATTGCCGGCACATTAGCCTGGCTACCCTGCCGGGCATGGCCGAGCGAACCATTACCATCTCCAGCGCCGGTAAAACCTTTAGCATGACCGGCTGGAAAGTGGGCTGGGCCGTAGCCCGGCCAGAGCTGGTGCAGGCCGTCGCCAAAGTTCACCAGTTTACGGTTTTCAGCGGGGCCGCGCCCTTGCAAGAAGGGGTGGCCGGCGCGCTGCAAAGTTCTCTGGATTATTACGACGAGTTGGCGGCGACCTATCAGGCCAATCGCGATTTTTTGGCCGAGGCGCTGCTGGAAGCCGGCATGACCCCCTTCACTCCCAAAGGAACCTATTTTATCATGGTCGATATCAGCCAGCTTGGTTTTGCCAGTGATGTTGAATTTTGCCGTCATTTAACCACCCAGGTGGGCGTTGCCGCCATTCCGCCCAGCGCCTTTTACCACAACCCCGCCGATGGCGCAACGCTGGCCCGTTTTGCCTTTTGTAAAACTCGCCAGGCGCTAGAAGAGGCCGCCCGCCGATTAGTCAAACTAAAAAGCTAAACGCAAAGGAATAAACAAATGAGAAGTATCCAAATATCCGCCCATTGGACCGGCGAAGCCCTGAATTTTGCCGGAACTGACACGCGGGGCAACGAAGTTCTCATGGGCAAAAGCGCGTTATCCCCCAGCCAGATGCTGTTGCTGGGGCTGGCCGGCTGCACCGGTATGGATGTCGTCAGCATTTTGCAGAAGAAACGCCAGCAAGTGACCGGCGTTGAGGTACAGGTAACGGCCCAACAACCCGATGATTACCCTCGCCCCTATCAGGTTATTGAAATTGCCTTTAATATTCAGGGCAAAGATATTGACCCGGCGGCGGTGGCCCGCGCTATCGAGTTATCTGAAACAAAATATTGCGTGGCGGGCCAAACGCTGCAAAACCGGGTTGAAATAAAAACATCCTTTACCGTTTCCGGGTAACACCCGTTTATGGGGCAAAAGCTGTCAACCTCTAAACAAATTGGCGGAACCGTTGGGCTATATTTGCTGTGGCTGCTGCTGGCTGTGCTGTGGGCTGTGGTTGCCTTTCAGGTTCAAACCACGCTGTTGTACCTTGGTCTGGTGGTTGTCCAAACCCCAGAAATTCGGCCAACCGGCTGGAACACCGCGACCATCTCCGGCATCAACCGCTGCACTTTTCTGGTTTTGGGCGCGCTCTGGCTGGGGGTTGTGGTGTTTACCGAAAGGTATTTGCGCGAAGGTCTTGAGCAAAACCGGTTGTTTGCTTACGCCGGACGCCTGGCCGTGATTGCCGGCCTCAGTTATGGCCTTGGCGCCGGGTTGCTCTGGCTGTTAAGCTGGCTGTATTAAAAGTGGGGTTTGCCGACATCCATTTTCAAGCCGACCGCCACAGCCAACTGGATACGCTGCACGCCGCTTTAAGCCGCTGCCGCAAATGCGCCAGGGCCGGCTACTTTATTGGCAGCGCCCCCATATTTTCCGGCCCGGCCTCGGCGCGGGTGATGCTGGTGGGGCAGGCGCCGGCCAAAGTAGAAACCGGCGAGGAAGGCGTCCCCTTTGGCCCGCGCCGGGGCGGGCGGCGCTCGCTGCTGTGGGATTGGCTGGAGCAGGCCGGCTGGCCTGAAGATGAATTTCGGGCGCATCACTACCTGTCGGCCATTACCAAATGCTACCCCGGCAAAAGCCGCAGCGGGCGCGGCGACCGCGTGCCCACCGCCGCCGAGCGCGAACTGTGCCGCCCCTGGCGAGAGCAGGAGCAGGCCATCATCCGGCCCAAAATTATCATTCCCGTTGGCCGGGTCGCCATCGAGCAGTATTTGCCCCAACTAAAAGGCCAACCGCTAGAGACATTTATTGGCCGCGTGTTTGAGCAAGACTCGATTTACCTGACGCCGCTGCCCCATCCCTCGGGCGTGAGCCGCTGGTTGAACGCGCCGGAGAATCGGGCCAGGGTAGACGCGGCGCTGGAAAAGTTGAGGGGGTTGAGGCAGGCGTTGAAGATTTGATGCGTGATAATTGCAGTTGTCTTTCACGCTTCGGCTCAATGAAGAGTTCAAAGGTTTCAAAAACCTTTGAGGTCTGGAGTAGCTGGCCCAATGAAAACCTCAAAAGTTTCAAAAACCTTTGAGGTCTGGAGTAACTGAAAAGGAGAATCTTATGGATGTAAAAGTTCAACAAGGTGGAATTCAAAGCGTAGAAGCCGACGCCATCATTGTCAACCTGTTCAAAGGCGTTACCGAACCTGCCGGCGCTACCGGCGCGGTCAACCGGGCGCTGGATGGGGCTATTGTTGACCTGATTGGCGGCGGCGACTTTAAAGGCAAGCTGGGCGAAACAGCCGTGCTGTACCCGCGAGGGGCCATCCCGGCCCGGCGGGTAATTGTGGTGGGACTGGGCGAGTCTGACAAATTTAATCTGGAGGCAGTGCGCGAGGCGTCCGGCGCGGCCATCCAGCGCGCCAGAAGCCTGGGCGCGGCCAATGTGGCTACAATTGTGCATGGCGGCGGCATCGGCGGGCTGGATGTGGCCGGGGCGGCCCAGGCCGTGGTTGAAGCCAGCCTGCTGGCGCTCTACAGGTACGATGCGCTGCGCACCCAAAAGAAAGAGGATGAGCCGGAGGGGCAGGTCGACTTGTTGACCCTGGTGGAGTTTGACGAGTCAAAAATTGAGCAACTGGCGGCCGGGGCGCGGGTGGGGCAGGCCATAGCCGCCGGGGTGTATCAGGCCCGCACGCTGGTCAACCAGCCCAGCAACTACGCTACGCCCGGCGCGATTGCCCAGGCCGCCCAAACCATGTGCCAGGAAGTTGGCCTTTCCTGCCAAATTTTGGATGAAACCCAGATGCGGGAGCAAAAAATGGGCGCGCTGCTGGCCGTTACCCAGGGCGCAACCCAGCCGGCCAAATTTATTATTATGGAGCACAAACCGGCCAACCCCGCCAACAAAACAGCCGGGCCGGTGGTGCTGGTCGGCAAGGGCGTGGCTTTTGATACGGGCGGCTACTCGCTCAAATCCGGCGAGGGAATGGTTGGCATGAAAGGCGATATGGGCGGCGCGGCAGCGGTGATTGGCGCGATGCGGGCGGCAGGTCAGCTTGGCCTGCCGCTGCACGTGGTCGGGCTGGTTCCTACGGTAGAAAACGTGATTAGCGCCGACTCCTACAAACCCAACGATGTTTTTACCGCCAAAAACGGCGTCACCATCGAGATTATCAGCACTGACGCCGAAGGCCGCCTGATTTTGGCCGACGCGCTGTGCTACGCCGACACGCTCAACCCCGCCGTCGTGATTGATGTGGCTACGCTGACCGGTGGAAAAATGATAGCCCTGGGCAATCGCACCAATGCCCTGTTTTGTAATAATGACTCGTTAAGCGAGGCGCTGCTGGCGGCGGGGCAAAAATGTGGCGAACCGCTGTGGCGCATGCCGCTTGACCCAGCCTACGACCGGCAGCTTAAAAGCGAGGTGGCCGATATCAAGAATACCGGCGGGCGCATGGCCTCGGCGGTGACGGCGGCGCGCTTTTTGGCCTATTTTGTGGGCGAGTGGCCCTGGGCGCACATAGATATGGCCGGCAGCGAGTTTTACAGCAACGGCCCGGAGCAAACCCCGCGCAGTTACCTGACCAAAGGCGGCACGGGCATCCCTCTGCGCACGCTGGTGGAGTATCTGCGGGGCTGGGGAGCGTGATGTTTATCCCCTCTGGTCAGCGAGTTGGAAGCTATTATTTCATCAGCGTAAAGCCCCACGCTAAATTTTGGCTTCAACCCGGAACATTTCTGCCGCAACCGCACTCCGATTATCAACGGGAGATGTTTTTTGCCCCCACTGTACCAGGGCGCTGGCCCAGGTGAGGCCGGCCCCAAAGCTGACCAGGGCAATTTTATCGTTGGGCTGGATGCGCTCTGCTTCAAGGGCCTCAACCAGGGCAATGGGGATAGAGGCCGCCGAGGTGTTGCCGTATTTGTGCAAATTCAGAAACACTTTTTGGGGGTCAATTTTAAGCGCGCGCACCGCGGCCTCGATGATGCGGGCGTTGGCCTGATGGGGAATGAGCAAATCTATCTCATCCAGCGAGACGCGCCCCTGCTCCAAAATGGCCCGCAGCGATTGCGGCAAAACGCGGGTGGCAAACCTGAATACCTCTCGCCCGTTCATTTGCAGGTAGTTTTGCCCGTCGTCAATCACCTGATGGCTCATCGGGTTGACTGAGCCGCCGCCCTCCAAAATCAGGTGATGCCCCTCTTCGCCGTTTGAACCCAGGTCGAAGGCCAGCAAGCCGCCCGGATTGTGGCTGGGGCTAACCACCACCGCCCCGGCCCCGTCGCCAAACAGCACGCAGGTGTTGCGGTCTGACCAGTCGAGAAAGCGGCTGATTAATTCGACGCCAATGACCAGCACATTTTTATAGGCTCCGGTTGCCACAAATTGGTGGGCCGTGACCAGCCCGTACACAAAACCGGTGCAGCCCGTCACCACGGTAAAGGCCGGGCAGGCAGCCCCCAGCATAGCCTGCACCGTGCTGGATACAGCCGGCACAAAGTAGTCGGGCGACGAGGATGAAACGATAATCAAATCCAGATTGGCGGGGGTGAGGTTGGCTACGGCCAGCGCCCGCTGCGCGGCGGCAACGGCCATGGTGGCGGTGGTTTCATTTTCGGCGGCAATGCGTCGCTCGGCAATGCCGGTGCGCTGCATAATCCACTCGTGGCTGGTATCGACCATCTTTTCCAGGTCGTGATTGGTCAGCACTTTTTCGGGGACATACTTGCCCCAGCCGCTAATTTGGCTATAGATTTTGGACACGCTTTATCTCCTCAGGTTGATTCCCCGGCGCTTCATAGCAATCAGGACTACCGCCAGCGAGATAATAAAGGTGGTGGTCACAATGAGAATAAACAGGTCTCGGCCGGGATTGGGCGGGGTGTAACCTTCTAGCTGGCGCTGTTGGGCGGTGTTGAGCAACTCCCGTTTGAGGTCTCGCTCAAATTTGTTGGCCGGGCTGATAGGCTTAAGGGTTGACTCTACCCGTTCGGCCATATTGAGCAGAGGTCCTAACTCATCATCCGGTTCTGGCGGCAACAAGTCCAGATAATCTTTGCTTTTGGCCTTACCCTTAACCAGCTGGTCGGCGTGGGCGGCTAAAATTTCTTTGAGAAGTTTTCTGTCCACGACAACTTACTCCTTTAACTACTCTGCCGGATAGGTGGCAAAGCCGATAGCGCCGGGGCCAAAGTGAACCGCCAGCGACAGGGCCAGGTCGGCGATGAAGGCGTCCCGGCAATTCAGGCGGCGGCTGGCCTGGGCCAGCAGGGCCTCGGCCTGGGGCTGGTCGAGGGCGTGAGCGACGGCCAGATGCACCGGCGCATCGCCAATGGTTTCCTGGGCCAGGGCGAGCATGCGCTCCAGCCCCTTGTTCCAGCCCCGCGCCCGCTCCAGCGGCACCAGCGCCCCTTCGCTGACGCTCACAATCGGCTTAACGTTTAGCAGAGAGGCCAGCGTCTCGCGCAGGCGTCCCACCCGGCCACTCATGCGGGCGTAGCGCAAGTCTTTGAGCATAATGAAAACATTAATTTGCGAGCGCCGGGCCTCCAGCCGGGGCACAATTTCCTGTATGGTCAGGCCGGCCTCAACAAGCTGGGCGGCTTCTCTAACCAGCAGGCCCAACCCCACCGAACCGGTCAGGCTATCCAGCACGGTAATTTTAACGTTATCCCCCAGTTGATTGGCGGCCAGGGTGGCGGTTTGCCAGGTTCCACTTAATTTGCTGGTCACGTGAATGGATAAAATTTCGCTGCCGCCGGCGGATAATTGCCGGTAAAGTTCCTGAAACTCTCCCACCGATGGCTGCGAGGTGGTGGGCAACTGGCCTTCGCTGTTGATGCGCTGGTAAAAGGTTGGCGGGTCGATGGTTTGGCCCTCTTTGAAGCTTTCCTGCCCAAATTGAATATTGACCGGAATAGGGGTGATATTGTAGCGGTCAAACCAGTTGGCCGGTAAATCGCAGGTGGTGTCGGTAACAATTTTAATCACGCGAGTTGTTTTTGTCCTCGATACTTGTGACCAGATTTTCGTGGTCGGCCAGTAACTCTTTTAATGAAACCAGGGTGCGGTGATACAGCGATTTGATAGCGCCTTCGCTGCGGCCCATCACCTGGCCAATTTCGGCGTTTGACATGCGCTCAACAAATTTAAGGGTGAGCAGTTCTTGCCGTTCCGGCGGCAAATGCTTGATGGCCTCCAGCAACAGTTCGCGCTCGTTGCTGCGTTCGGCGGCTTGCTGGGGGTTTTCATCCTTTTTTTTGCTGGGCAGAGACACTTGCTCCAGGGCCACCATTTTGCGGCGCTTGCGGTCTCGGTGCCAGTTGGCTACCAGATTGTGGGCAATACGGTATAGCCAGGCAGCAAAGGGAACTCCCTTATTGTTGTAGTTGGGAATATGGTTTAAGGCGCGGTGAAATACTTTGGCCGTCAAATCTTCGGCCTCTTGTTGGTTGCCAATGCGATAGTAGACGTAGTTGTAAATTTTTTCCACGTACAGTTCGTACAGTTTTCCAAAAGCTTCAGGGTCGGTTTTGGCTTGTTCTACCAGTTGCTCTTCGTCGCTCATACCTGTTAGCCGTGAAAAAAAAGAGCGCCAAACGGTGAGCGGCGTCAGGCCAGCATCTCTTCCTGACGTATTAACACCGCCGGGCGCAAATGGTTGCAAACGTGGGTTGTCAGCGCAATGGTTTTGGCCAGGGTTAGGCCTGGCGCAGCCTCATGATGGCGTCGTTCAAAAAGGCCGATAGTTTGGTAATGCTTTCATCGCTCAATTCGGCCAGTTGGGTTTGAAAACGCTGGGTGTGGGTCATCAACTTTTCGGTCATTGTTTTGTCGTCGCTATCGCTGGTAAGGCTGGAACCCAGGCTCAACCCGGCCAGCGCGGCCAACCCAACCTGCCCCCTGGTATTTAACGACTCAATCGCCGGGGTGATATTATGACTTTTAAAGCGGCTAATATTTAACAGAAGCACCGAAATCATTTCGGCGCAGTAGGTCAGCGGGGTTTTGGTATCGGGTAAATTAGAAAGGGCATCGCGCAGCGCATCGGCGGTGTTGGTTTGCCGGGCTTCTTCCAAACGCTGCAAAATGCGCTCTTTCACCCGCTGCCAGTCGGAATTGTAGCGCATCTCCTCACGCAATTGGGTTAAAAATTGCGCCGCCTTGTGCGTGGGATAAAATACCACCTGAGAGCGGCCAGGGCCGGCCTGGTCATCGCTGAGTACATAATCAGAGGCGGCTACCCCCTTTTCTTCCAACACTTTTAACATATCGTAGGCTGAAAATTTGTTGACGCCTAACTTGTCGGCCACCACCGAATAATGGACGGGGCCTTTGACTTCATTGTATAATTCAAACAGTTTATCCAAAAAGGCTTGCTGTCTAGGAGTCAGTTTCACGGAGACCCTCCCTATAAGTAGGAACAAACCAAAAAACCCAAACAAACACCGATTTTACCCGTAACTTTGGGGCTTGTCAATTAGTGTTTAAAATGTTTTGACCAAACCGGCAATTCACCAATTATTAGAAACCCTCGCCGCTTGGCGGGGTTAATATAATTGCCATTTGGGTTATTCTGTGGCAAGCTTTGATGTTGCGCTATTTTGGCTATAATTCTATAAGAACCTGGTTAGGAGGAGCTGATGTCTTTTAACGCAAATGGAAACCGCCGCCGCGTTGTCGTGACCGGTATGGGGGCGGTTAGCGCCTTGGGTAATAATTTGGAATCGACCTGGGCCGGCATGATGAGCAGCGAGTGCGGGGTTGAAACCATTACCCAATTTGATACTACCGATTTTCCTTGCACGGTGGCGGCCTTTGTAAAAGATTTTGACCCGCTGGCGTATATGGACAGGCGCGACGCGCGCCGCATGTCGCCCTTTTTGCAATTTGCCGTGGCCGCCGCCGAGCAAGCCATTGCCCAGGCCGGCCTTGATTTTAGCCGAGAGGAGCCTACCCGCCTTGGGGTTGAAATTGGCACGGCCATTGGCGGGGCCGATGTGGTAGAAAATCAACGCCTGATTTTAGAGCAGCAGGGCGCTAGAAAGGTTAACCCCACCACCATCCCGGCCTTGCTGGTCAACATGCCCGGCTGCTTTATTTCTATCAGACATGGCTTAATGGGGCCGGTCAATGCTTCGGTATCGGCCTGCGCCACCGGGGTGGCCGGCATTGGCGAGGGTATGCGCCGCATCATCTGGGGCGATGCCGACGTGATGCTGGTGGGCGGCACAGAAAGCGCCATTACCCCGCTGGTGGTCAGCGCCTTTGGCCGGTTGACAGCCCTCTCCAAACGTAACGACACCCCCAAAAAGTCGATTACCCCGTTTGATGCCAACCGCGACGGCACCGTCATTGGCGAAGGCGCGGCGGTTATGGCGCTCGAATTGCTGGAGCACGCCCAGGCGCGCGGGGCCAAAATTCTGGCCGAGGTTAAAGGTTACTCGCTCACCAGCGATGCGTTCCATATCTCCTCGCCGCGCGAAGATGGCGACGGCGCCGCCCGCGCCATGCGTAATGCCATTGCCGATGCCGGCCTCAAGCCGGAAGATATTGATTACATTGGCGCGCACGGCACCGGCACGCAAATGAACGACTCCATTGAAACCAAAGCTATCAAGCGCGCCCTTGGCGAGTCTGCCTACGATGTGGCGGTTAGCTCCATCAAGAGCATGGTCGGGCACACCCTGGGCGCTGCCGGCGCGCTATCGGCGGTGGCGGCGGTTAAGGCCATGCAAGAGGGGTATATTCCGCCCACCATTAATTTAGAAACCCCCGACCCCGATTGCGACCTGGACTATGTGCCCAACCGTCCGCGCCGGGCGCAGATAAACGTGGCCATGGTCAACGGTTTTGGCTTTGGGGGTCAAAATGCCTGCGTTGTTTTAGAAAAATGGAACGGACAATAATCCGCTGACTCGATTTGGCGGTAGGGAAGGATGGAAACCGATGGTTGCCTCCCATATGGCAGAAGAGCAAAAAATCATCACCGGCAAAGAACTACTGGAGATGGGCGATATTGGCCAGTGCGAACTGGTTGAGGGGAGAATTGTGCCAATGAGTCCGGCGGGAAATTTGCGCGGGATGGTTGAAAGTATATTTAATTACCACCTTCGTAGATTTGTGGAAAGAGATAATTTGGGCAAGGTTCAAGTAGGAGAAGTGGGCATTTACACCCGGCGCAACCCCGATACGATTCGCGGTGCGGATGTGTTGTTCATTTCTAACGAAAATTATGCCCGGCAGGAGTCAGCCGGCTTTTTAACGGTTGCCCCGAATTTGGTGGTCGAGATTTTATCTCCCAATGACCGCTGGAGCGAAGTGATGGAGAAGTTGCGGGAGTATTTTGAAATTGGGGTGCGGCTGGTGTGGGTGGCTGACCCGCAATCTCGTAGCGTGTTTGCCTACCGTTCTCTCACCGATGTGCGGGAGTTTACCGAGCAAGATGATTTGCCGGGCGACGATGTGCTGCCGGGTTTTTCAATAAAAGTATCGGAGTTATTTAAGCTATAGGGGATTAACTGATGAAATCTGTAGACCACTTGCAAGAATTTCCGGGCCTTAGCCCGGCGGCCTTTCAGCACCCGCACGACGTGCAGGCCACCAAAAATTTGCAGCGCGTGCCGCTGCTGTCGCCGCTGCTAAAAATTGTCTCCAGCGCGGTCTTTGAAAAGCAGATGCGGCTGGCTAACATTTCCGGCTCGGTGCGGCTGGGGCCAAATCAGGGCAAGAGCCTGTACCAAAAATTTGAAAAGGCCGCCGCCATTTTAGACCTGCCCAAACTGCCCGAAATTTATGTGAGAAACCAGTACATTGTCAACGCCTACGCCTTTGGATTGGAGAATTATCAAATTACGCTCTTCTCCGGGCTGGTTGACTCTTTGACCGAAGAGGAGTTGTTTGCCGTTATCGGCCACGAGCTGGGCCACGTAAAATGCGAGCACATGCTTTACAAAACCATTGTGTTTGTGCTGCGCACCTTTGGCCTGGAATATTTCAAACGGCTGCTGCCCGCCGGCACCGAAGCCCTGGTGCTGCTGCCGCTGCAACTGGCAATTTTGCATTGGGAGCGCATGGCCGAACTTTCTTGCGACCGGGCCGCGCTGCTGGTGGTTCAGGATGAGCAGGTGGTGGCCAGCGCGCTCAGTAAACTGGCCGGCGGCTCGCAAAAGTTGCTGCCGGAAATCAACCTGGATGAGATGCTCAAACAGGCCCAGGAGTACGACGATACCGAAACCGGCCTGATTGAGCAAATTATCAAAGTGAATATGATGCTGGCCCAAACCCATCCCTTCCCCACAGTGCGCGTTAAAGAAATTATGCAGTGGGCCGAATCTGACCAGTACCGCTATATCTTAAACGGCGATTACGCGCGCGCCAACGGCTCGCCGGATTTGGGCGTTACAGAGCCGGTGTCGCAGGTGTGCCCCAACTGCAAAAATTTGGCCAGTCCGGCGGCTAAAGTATGCCTCTCTTGCGGCAATATGTTGCACCGCGAGCGACTGGTGTGCATCAATTGCGGGGTAAAGGTGTTTGATAGCTGGCAAACCTGCCCCGGCTGCGGCAGTCAATTAAAAACATCCACGCAAAAGGCTGCCTCGGCATAATTACATTTTGACAATTTGACCCGGAAAAATTTAAGCAAAGTCGCCGGTTTGGTGGGTCAGGCTGGCGATTTTGTATTTATCAGGAGAATGTTATGGACCCCAGATGGCTTGAATGGGCCAAACGGCTACAGGCTGTGGCCCAAAATGGCTTAACCTTTGCCCAGAATCCGTTTGATGTGGAGCGTTACCGGGCCGTGCGCCAGATTGCGGCAGAAATGATGACCGCCAATACCGCCGTTGAGGCGGGCCAGGTAGCGCAGTTTTTTGCCACGGAAAGCGGCTACGCCACGCCCAAAGTAGATGTGCGGGCGGCCATTTTTAAGGATGACGCCATTTTGCTGGTCAAAGAAAAGGTGGATGGCGGCTGGACGCTGCCCGGCGGCTGGGCCGACGTGTGCGAGTCGCCCGGCGAAAATATTGTGCGCGAGGTGTACGAGGAATCCGGGTTTAATATTCGCGTGGTGAAGCTGGCCGCCGTTTTTGACCGCAGCAAACACCCGCACGCGCCCCCCTTTCCCTTCCATGTGTACAAGTTCTTTTTTGTGGGTGAGTTGATTGACGGCGTGGCTACCCCCAGCGTCGAGACCGAAGCCGTGGCTTTTTTCAGGCAAAATGAGCTGCCGCCGCTTTCCATCTCCAGGGTGACGCCGGCCCAGATTGAGCAGATGTTTCAACATTACCGGCAGCCTGAACTGCCAACCCACTTTGATTGAGGCCGGTCACTTTAGCGGCGGGCACGGTTGCAGGGTGTCGCCCCGCAACTGCCAGCACGAGCGATTTGAAAACTGTTCTCGCACCTGCCGGGTCAACTCTCCTCCCCAGTCGATGGCGTAAACCACCGGCCCATCCAGAGTGGGGCTGTTGGCGGCAAAGGGCGCGGCAAAATCGCTCCAGATATCTACATTTTGCGCCAAAATCAGGGCCGGCTGCGGCAGGTTGGCCTGCTCGACAAGTTGCAGCGGCGCGGGCGTAATGCCGTATTTGCCTTTTTGCGCGGCCAGTAGCGGCGGCAAATTCCAGCCCAGATTGTAGCCCACCAATATCACCAAACCGGCAACCAACAACCGGCGCAGCCGGAGTTTTGTTGGCCTCAGATAGCCATACAAAATTTGGATTCCCCGCGCCGTGAGCAGCAGCAGGGCCGGCAGCGCATCGTAGTAGTAGCGCGGAAAGCCGCCATCCACGCCGCCAAAAGCCCAGTAAAAAATGTGAACAAATATCAGGCTTAAAATTGTGCCCAGCAGCAGCCAGTCCCAGCGGTTGGCTTGCCGGGCTACAAAGGGGATGGGCAGGAACATGAGGTTGGTCCAGCCGGGCCAGCCGAACAACCCTGTACCCAGCGCGACCAGCTTTAATTGGGTGTTGATGAAAATGGCATCGCGCAGGGTGTATCCCAGCGGGCCAATCTCCGGGCCAAAGCCAACGCGGTCGTAGGGCCAGACCAGCAGGTAGGCGTTAAAGGCCGGGTTGCCGGTGATGGTCCACCAGTACAGCGGCAGCAGCGCGGCGACGGCCAGCCCGCCGGCGGCAACCCAAATCAGCAAAGTCCATTGGAGTTGGCCGCGCAGCAAGAGAGTCAACAAAAAGATGCCCAGGGCCAGCCCGATACCAACGCCGGCAAAGGGGCGGGTGACGAAGGCCGCGCCGAGACAGAGGCCGGTTAACAGGGCGTAGGAGCGTGAGGAGTTACCAATTTTAAAAAGTGCCAGTAACGCCAGCGTACTCCAAAATAGCGAGGCGGCGTGCGACAGCAGCGAACTTGACAGGAGCAGAAAGCCGGGGGTTAGCAGCCCCAGTCCGGCGGCCAGCGGGGGAAGGCAGCAAGGAGACTTTTCCGGCGGGTCGCCATAAAATAAATAACCCAGCCGGCCTATGAGGGCCAGGGTAAGTGTCCCCAATAAGGCGTTGACCAGCCACGGTTGATTCAGCCGGACGCCCAGGCTCAGGAGCAGCGGCCAGCCGGGGGGATATTTGCCAAAGCGCCAGCCCCGGTAATCCAGCACAAAGGGAGACCAGAAAGCATCTTTGTGCGGGGGCGTGGGTACGGCGAGTCGATTTTGGGCAAACACTTTGGCCTGAAAAAGATAGGCTACTTCATCTTCGGAGTGGGGGACGTGTTCAAAAACCCTATCCGAGATAACCGCGATGGCAGCAAAAGCGGCGATGGCGCAAATGATGATTATAATCCGGTCAGGCTTCACGTTGCCGCTGCTCCTCAGAAAATGAATGTTACACAGAATTATACAGAGCAGTCACAGAGAAACACGGAGAGAAAATATAAAAATCTCTGCGTTTCTCTGCGCTTCTTCGCGCGCTCTGTGTTCCAAATTTTCATTCTCGGTGCTGTGGCGTAGCCTCTGTCCGGCGCTCTTGAGTTCCAAAAGAGCCGTCTGGGGAAGTTGGGCTTCATCTAAAACTTGCGCCGGAATTTGATAAAGTACCACTGCCTGTCGTTTTCGTTGGTATCAAAGGGAACATCGGCGGACATGCGGTTGCCGTGGGCGTCTTCCAGGTGCAGTATCCACGAGGTATTTTCGATGCCGCCGGGGGGTTCAAACTTGGTGTTGCCGCTTTTAACAACCTCGCCGGGGGCGTTGTAGCCTTCGTAGTGCCATTTGGTGAGGGGGCTTTCGTAGGTGAGGTTATGGTCCAGCCGCGTGCCAACGACCTTCATATCGCCAATGGGGATGTCGTTGTTATCAACCACGGCAACGTACATCACCAGAAAATGGTTGGTGGTGGGGCTGTTGAAAAATTCGTTCAGCATAAAGTCGTATTCGGGCATGGGTGTAGGTGTGGGGGGTGACGTGTGCGTTGGCGGCGGAGCGGGCGTATTGGTTGGGGGACGAGTGGGGGTGGGCGTTTCGGTGGGCGGGGGAGTGTTGGTGACGGTGGGGGTTACGGTTGGCGTTGGGCTGTTAGTAGGGGTGGGCGTTACGGTGGGCGTAGCGGTTGAGGTTGGCGTAGGGGTGCTGGTGGGTGTGGGAGTGAAAGTGGGCAGGGCCGCTCTGGGCTGGTGGGTAGGGGTTGGGCTGGCCTCGGTCATAGCGCCGACAATCTCGTTGACCAGACTGCTCAATATTCCTTCCGGGGTGGGCGTGGGGCGTCGCCGAACGGGTGTGGCAAAATTGTCGCCGGCAAAAACGCTAAAGTCCAGGTTAATAGTTGGCGATGGGGACGGCATCGACGGAATATTGGCGGCTGGCGGCCCGGCGGAATTTTCTGCCTGAGCGACTTCTACCTGTACGGGTTGCGTTTGAGCAGCGGCCTGGGGTGGATTGTCATTTCTAATGTTGGGGTCAACCCCAATGGCCTGTTGGGGCGCATCTGGCTGCAAATTGTTTGGGTTTATAACCTGGGCTGAAATACTGCCGGATGGTTCGGTGATGTCGGTAGATTGGTCTGCGGCGGCAGAAGAGGGCGGCAAGGCGGCCAGCCGCCAGGTAGTGCGGGTGGGGGTTGGCGAGATAACCAGTTGGCTGAGGTTGGGCGTGAAGCGGTCGAGCCAGTACGCGCCGAGCAGGGTGACAGTGATTATACAAATCAGCAGAGGATACACCGACAGGTAGATAGCTAAATATGTTAGTAATCCGGGTTGGCGCCTCATGCTTTAACTCGCTTTCTGTGCCCTGGCGACACACTGGCAAGCTGCTCATCAAACAACTTTAAAATAGATTTTCTGCGCTCTCTCCTCTCCCTTTGTAAAACCTGCGGCGTGTCTAATCTCGCGTTTTGTGCGTTATGTTACGCAACCAGAAATGTGCGGTTAGACACCGGCGGCCTCTGCCATTTACTATACCAAATAAAGGTATAAAGTAAGTGTGAAAACCGTTAGAAAATAATTATAAAAACCGGTTGCTTTAATTATTCTAACATTCGCGGCGATGCGTTGCAATAATACTTAAGTAGGAACTTTATTGAATTACACTCAGGATACAGGAAATATCCGGGGGATAACAGGGGCAAAAGTCACTGGCAGGGTTAGTAGAAGGTACCTGGCCTGCTTCCCAAAAGTCACATTGCGGGGATATTTATTCGATGATTTCTTCGCCTCGTATTACCGGGGCCAGCATCTGGTCTACCGGGGCGTAGCGGTCGGTTAGCAGGATAACCCGGCCTTGGGAGAGCAACTCGTCTACCTGGGCCTGGCTGAGTATTTGACTCGCCAGCAGGGCGTGGCCATCGCCGGCGGTGATGGTTTTGAAGGCGTCAACATCGAGCGGGGCGTTGCTGCCAATCAGCACAATGGTGGTGCGAATTGAAGCCTGCCACGAGCTGCTGGCGGGGATTAGGTACACATAATCAAAGCTTTGGCGCAGGGTATGGGTATAGGCGCGTAAAAAATCGCCGCGCGGCCCGTCGATAATGTTGACCATATAGAGGCCGTCATTGGCCAGCCAGGCCCGCACGCGGTCGTTAAATTCTTTGGTGGTCAGGTGGTAGGGTACCGAGAAATCGTTAAAGGCGTCGCCCATAATCAAATCGTAGCTTTGGCTGGGCGGCTGCTCTAAAAAAATGCGGGCATCCTGATTGTAGGTAACAATTTGGGTGTCGGGCGACAACCCCAACCGGTCGCGCGCCACCTGGGTAACGCCGGGGTCAATTTCAATCACGTCAATCTGGCTGCCGGGGTAAACGGCTTCCATGTAGCGGGGAAAGGTGTATCCGCCGCCGCCAATAAACAGGGCGCGGAGGTGGCCGTCACGTTGGGAGCGGTAGGCGGTGGCTTCGGCGTAAATTTTCTCGTAGCCGTAAACCAGCTTGGTGGGGTTATCCAGCGAGGTGTAGCTGTGCACCAGCCGGTCTAAAATTAAAACGCGCACCGGCTCGCCGTCGCGCTCTTCCTGGCGCACTTTGATACAAAAATAGTTGGTTTCTTGCAGGCAGGGGCCGCGCAGCCAGCCCTGGTAATAAGCCAGCCCCGAGGCGGCGGCAATAGCCGCCAGCGCCAAAGCCAAAAGCTGGCGGCGGTCGGCCAGTATAAAAAGGAACCCCATAGCCAGCAGTACAGAGGCCACGCTCCAAACAATGGTGTGCGTGCCAAACCAGGAGATTAGCACAAAGCCGGTGGCAAAGGTGCCCACAATGCTGCCGGCGGTGCCGGCGGCGTAAATTTTGCCCACGGTCAGGCCGGTTTTGGCTAAATCGTTTACGGCCAGTTTAGCCACAATGGGCGAGGTGGCCCCCAAAATTAGCGAAGGCACAAAAAACAGGGCGGTGGTCAGCAGCAAAATTTCGGCCACAATAGACCACTGGCTCAGGCCCACCCGCCCCAGCCAATCGACGGTTAGCACCCCAAAACTGGAAAACCCGGCCAGCACAAACACAAGGCCCAAGAAGCGCAGCGAAGCCCAACGGTCGGCCAGGCGCCCGCCCAGGTAGTTGCCCAGGCTAATGCCGGCCAGCACTATCCCAATTACGCTGGTCCAGGTATATAGCGACACGCCCACATAGGGGGCTATAATTCTACCCGCCACCAGTTCCAAAATCATAATGCAGCCGCTGGAGATAAAAACAATCAGGTTGGGTTGCCACAACCAGCTGCGCAGCAGCGTGTCGGCTTTAGCTGATTTTGTTGGGCTGGCGGCATGGGCCGGGGCAATATTTGTTGACTCCATATCGGTTATCTGTTCTCCTCTGTTTTGTTATGGGCAATAATTTGCTCAACCAGGGCGCGCTCATCCTCCAGGCTTTCTGCCAGGCCATCGAGCCGGGCGTCGCGCAGGGTGTCGATAATGGTTTTGAAGATAGGGCCGGGCCGTAGGGCCATTTCGGCTTTTAGATAGTTTCCGTCAATTAAGGGCGCAACATTTTTTAAGCGCGTTTGGAAGCGAACCAGTTGGGCCTGCGCCTCCGGGTGGTCCAGGGCCAGCCAGGCCACCAACCTGGCATCATCGGTGGTGTTTTCTAGCAGATGGTACAGGCTGCTGGCCTTTTTGGCTCTGGCTATTTTGGCGGCGTTGCGTTTAATGGCGTACACCTGTTTAAGCACAGCCCGCTGGTTGACGCGCAGGTTTAACCGCTCTAGCAAGTCGTCCAGTTCATCTCTGGCCAGCGAGAAGGTGAGCAGCCCCAGGTAATGAACGGTAGCCGGTTTGGTATTGCGCCAGGGCGTATTGCCCAGGCCGCTGCGCAGATTCTCAATTTGTTCGACCAGCCAGGCATCGACCATTAAGCCGGGGTGAATGGCCGCCAAAATGCCCAACTCATTCAGTTTTTGCAGGGCCAGTTCTGGCCGGCGCTCTTTAAAGATAAGCTCAAGTTCGTGCAGAATACGCTCGCCACTCACCCGGCCCAGCAGGTCGAGGGCGTCATCAAGTAGCTCGGCGGTGCGCTCTTCCAGCTCAAACTCTAGCCGGGCCATGAGGCGGGCGGCGCGGAGCATGCGGGTAGGGTCTTCTACAAAGCTGAGGCTGTGCAGCACCCGAATGAGCCGGGCTTCCAGGTCGCTCTGGCCGCCGTAAAAATCCAGCAGCTCGCCAAAGTGTTCCGGCGTCAGGCGCAGGGCCAGGGTGTTGATGGTAAAATCCCGGCGGTGCAGGTCTTGCCGAATTGAGCTTTGTTCAACTTCTGGCAGGGCCGAGGGGTGTCGATAAAATTCGGTGCGGGCGGTCACAAAATCAAGCGAGCTAAGGGTGACATGCGGGGTAGCGGAATCGGCGTGAAAGGGGATGGGGTGGTCCAGAATCCATTTGGCGGTGCCAAAGCGGCTGTGGCTGCGCACGCGCCCGCCGTTGCGCTGTTGCAGGTGGTGGGCCAGGGCGATGGCGTTGCCTTCAACCACCAGGTCAAGGTCAAAGCGGGGGCTGGTTTTGGCTTTGGCGTTAGAATTGGCAGTGTTGAGCATGGTTAGCAGCAGGTCGCGCACAAAGCCGCCAACAATGTACAGGCTGTCGCCCTGGCTGCCGGCCACCTCACCAGCTTCGCATAGCAAGTCGAATAGTTCTGAGGCAAGGGTTTGCTCTAACTGCCGGGCCAGATTGAGAGGCGTTAAGTTATCTGATTGGGTTATTTGCCACAGGTTGATGATATCGGTGCGGGTGACAATGCCGATAATCTGGCCGCTGTGCGGGTCAACCACGGGCACCTGGCCAACCTGATTGTTGGTCATAATAGATTGCACCGCATCCACGCCATCATCGGGAGTCACGTAAAATTCGCCTTTGGTCATAAATTGCCTAACGGCTGCGCCCTCAAGTTGGTGGCGGCGAGCCTTGTCTACTTCTCGGCGGGAGAGAATGCCGACAATTTTTTTGCGCGACTTATCGACCACCGGAAAACCTTCGTGGCCGTAGCGGTCCATCATTTCGGCGGCGTGCCGAATGGTATCGTTGGGGGCCAGGGTGCGGGCGCCTTTTGACATAATTTGCCCAACGTTGAGCGCCGGTTGCACCTCTAATTGCAGCAGTTGTTTGAGCTGTTTCTTGATATCGGCCAGGCTTTTCTTTTTGATGAGCGCCGCCGCCGCCCGCGGATGGCCGCCGCCGCCAAACTTTTCGGTGATATCGGCCACGTTGACGGCATCGGTAATGGAGCGGGCCACCATTTGAACGTGGTCGGTCATTTGAACCATAATAAACAGGGCTTCGGGTTGGTACAGGTCTCGCAGGCGGCTGGCCAGCCCGCTAATTTCTTCAACGTAGTGGTCAACCCGCGCGGCGCTAATAATAATGGTATGGCCGTGGATGGTGCAGGTTTCCATATCGCCCACAAGTTGCTCGTACAGGGCCTTTTGTTCATCGCTCATGGCGTAGTTGAGATATTCTCGTACCAGGTCAAGGTGCGCCCTGCCTTCAGACATCAGCCAGGCTGCGGCCTGTAAATCTCGGGGGTTGGTGCTGCCATAGGTAAGCGAGCCGGTATCTTCGTAAATGCCCAGCAGCATCAGGGTGGCCTCGATGGGGGTGAGCCGTTTTGAGGCTTCTCTAATTTGCTCAACCAGCAGGGTAACGGTTGCCCCGGTATGGGTTAAGCTGAGTTTGGCGTTTTTGGGCGGAGATTGGTGCAGGTCGTGGTGGTCAATAATATGGATGGATACATTGGAGGCCAGTTTCTTTAAATCGGGGATATGTTGGGTGTCAACCACGGTTAACCGCTGAATGGGTTTACGCTCCAGTTCGCTTTGGTGAACAAAAGGTAATTTTTTGCCATACAGGGTTACAAAATCTCGCACGTTGCGGTTGAGCGTGGGCGGCAGCACCGGCGTGGCATCGGGGTATAGATGCCACGCGCCCAGCAGCGAGGCCACGGCATCAAAATCTGCGTTGGGATGGGTAACAATGACATGCATAGTAACGGTAGTATACCATGTTCCACAGCGTTGCTGGAAAGTTGTTAACAAACGATGGGCACATCAGGCCATCTCGACGCCACCGCCAAACCAGCCTTTTCGCTCTAGCCATTTGGTCAGTTCCAGAACAGGCACAATGGTCAGGGCGGTAATGGTTACTAGCGCCACATCTACCAGAGGCAGGCTAAAGGTGTTAAACGGGACATGCAAAAATGGAAGATACACAATTGCGGCCAGTAACAGCAGTTCCCAGCCAATGGCTAAATTAAGCCATTTATTGGCAAAGGGCCGTTTGAAAATCGAGTGGCGGTCGGAGCGGAAATTGTAGGCTTTGAAAAATTGAATCAGCACCAGCGAGACAAAGGTCATGGTCATGGCTTCGCTCTGGCTGCGCCCCGAACTTAAAGCCCAAATGAATAGCCCCAAATTAGCCAGGGCCGACCAGATACCGCCGGCCAGCATCAGGGCCACAACGGGCCGGGTAAAGATGCTCACCTGGGGGTTGCGGGGTTTGCGGCGCATCAGGTCTGCTTCGGGCGGGTCTACGGCCAGGGCCAGGGCCGGCAGGCCGTCGGTGGCCAGGTTGACATACAGAATTTGAACAGCCGTTAAAGGCAGCGGCAGGTTTAGCAGCGTAGCCCCGGCAATTAGCCCTACCTCGCCAACATTAGAGGAGAGCAAATACATGAGATATTTTTTGATGTTGCTAAAAATATTGCGCCCCTCTTCCACCGCCGCCACAATAGAAGCAAAATTATCGTCGGTGAGGGTCATGGCTGCCGCTTCTTTGGTAACGTCGGTGCCGGTAATCCCCATGGCAATGCCAATATCGGCTTTTTTCAGGGCCGGGGCGTCGTTTACGCCGTCGCCGGTTACGGCTACAATTTGCCCCTTGTTTTGCAGCATTGTGACCACGCGCAATTTGTGGGCCGGAGATACGCGGGCGTATACTTCAATATTTTCGACTGCTTGCTCAAACTCGGCCTCGCTCAACGACTCCAGCTCTGCGCCGGTGATGATACGGCCATCTTTTAGCAGGTTGAGTTCCCGGGCAATGGCCTTGGCCGTTAAGGGGTGGTCGCCGGTAATCATAATGGGCTTGATGCTGGCCTGCTCGCAGATTTGAATGGCGGCTTTTACTTCCGGGCGAGGCGGGTCGATCATGCCAACCAGGCCCAGAAAGGTTAAATCCTGTTCGGCGTTTTCCGGGGTGGCGTCGCTTCTGGCGGCAATGGCCAGCACGCGCAGGGCCTGGCCGGCCATTTGCTGGGTAATATGGTTGACCTCTGCTTTGCTGTCGGCATCTAACGGAGTTTCGCCCGAGGCGGTTAGCTGCCGGGTACAGGAGTCTAAAATAATTTCCACCGCGCCTTTGGTGTAAGCGACAACGCCGGAGGGGGTTTGGTGCAGGGTTGTCATCCTCTTGGTTTCGGAGGTAAAGGGGATTTCGTGAACGCGAGGAAATTGCTCATCGAGTTCGGGTTTGGACAGGCCGGCTTTGGCCGCCGCCACCAGCAGCGCGCCTTCGGTGGGGTCGCCTTTAATTTCCCAACTGTCGTTGTCTTGAGTCAGGCGCGCATCGGAGGCCAGCGCCGCCGCTTGCAGCAGGCGAATCAGCGGGTCGGGCAGCGTTTCAACCGGCGTTTCATTTTGGCTAAATTGGCCCTCTGGCCGGTAGCCCGCGCCGGAAACCTTGTAGCATTGGCCGGCTGCAAAAACCTCGCGGGCGGTCATTTCATCTTTGGTGAGCGTGCCGGTTTTATCGGTGCAAATGGTTGACGTGCTGCCCAGCGTTTCCACGGCCGGCAACCGGCGCACCAGAGCATTGCGCCTGACCATCTTTTGCACGCCAATGGCCAGCGAAATTGTAACCACTGCCGGGAGCGCCTCGGGCACTACGGCCACGGCCAGAGCAATGCCAAACACAAACATTTCAATAAAGGGCTGTCCCCTCAGTAGCCCCAACCCCACAATAATTGCCACAACCGCCAGGGTTATATAAATGAGAACCCGCCCCACCCGGTCCAGATTTTCCTGGAGGGGCGTTTTGCCGGTTTCTACCGTTTCCAGCATTTGGGCAATTTTGCCAAACTCGGTGTTCATGGCGGTGGCTGTTACCAGCGCCCGCCCCCGGCCATAGGTAATGCTGGTGCCGGCGTAAACCATATTTTTTCTGTCGCCGATGGCTAACTCGCCGGATAATGGCCCGGTTTGCTTGTCTACGGGCACCGACTCGCCGGTCAGGGAGGACTCTTCGACCTGCAAATTGACCGCTTCAACCAGGCGAGAGTCTGCCGCAATTTTATCGCCGGTTTTCAAGAGGATGATATCGCCCGGAACCAGGTTGCGGGCCGGAATATCACTTTCTTTTCCATCTCTGATAACGGTAGCGGTTGGGGCTGCCATTTGGCGCAGGGCGTCAATCGCCCGTTCGGCCCGATATTCCTGTGCAAAACCCAGCAGCACTGCAAAGAGCACAATTACGGCAATGGCAATCGCCTCGATGCTTTCTCCCAAAAACGCCGACAGGCCCACCGCCACCAGTAAAATGATAATTAGGACATTTTTGAACTGCTCAAGTAGAATAGTCCAGGGTGAAATGCGGCCAGATGCCTGCAACTCATTAGGGCCGTGCTCGGCCAGCCGTTGTTCTGCTTCGGATTGGCTCAACCCGCGGTCGGGGTTGGTATTGAGTTGGTTTAATGCGTCGCTGATGCTTAACTGATACCATTGACTCACGGTATGCTCCTGAATTAGTTGAACAACTTAGCTGAGATGTCGCCATGACTGGTAGAATAGATTTGCGGCCGGCCACAGCGGCCGATGCGGAAAGATTAGCCCATTTGTGGGTGGTAACATTTCCCGACAAATTTGGCCCAATTTTGGGCGAGCAGGCCGAGCGGATAATTTGCGACTGGCTGCGGTTGAGTCAACGCCATTTGCAAACAACCACCCTGGCCGAGATGAACGGGGTGATAGCCGGCTACGTTGTTTTAGAAACACCCGTTGCCCCCCACACCGATACAGGCCGCTGGCTATGGCGCGCCCTGCAACTACATAACGGTATTTTTGGGGCGCTGCGCAGCTTTCTGTTGATGGTGTTAATTGATATTGACCACCAACCCGGCCGCAATGAGGTTTACATTGAAATGTTGGGGGTGGCGCCTGCCTGGCGCGGGCGGGGCGTTGGCCGTCGATTGATTAGCTATGCCGAACAGATAGCCCGCCAACACAGCGCCAGCCAGTTAACGCTCAATGTAGTGTGCGATAATTTGGTCGCTCTCAATCTTTATAAAAAGATGGGGTTTACAGCCAGGCGTATGCGCCAAAGTCGGATGCTAAAATGGATTACCGGCCACAATGGATACTATGAAATGGTAAAAGTGATAGGTGAAACGTGAGGCGTGGTCCATAAAAGGTGATTAAATTGTTACGCCTCACGAGTCCAGATGTGGCGTAATTTTTTTCAGCAGAGTCTCTTTGGTTTGCGTCCCGTTGAGCCGTTCAACCTCCTGACCAAATTTAAAAACAATAACGGTAGGAATGGTCAGAACGCCATAATCAGAAGTTACTTTGGGGTTATCTTCAATATCTACCTTAACCACTTTTAGCTGCTCGGCGTATTCTGCGGCAATCTCATTTAAAAACGACTCCACCGGTTTGCACGGTTCGCACCACTCGGCCCAAAAATCGGCCACCACGGGGATATCGCATTTTAATACTTGAGCATCAAAACTATTATCCGTAACGTTTACAAGTTCAGCCACGGTGTCTGCTCCTCCGGTGAGATTTTCATCCAAAATATACTCTTAGCTACCATCTGTGTCAATAATTGTGTTGCCGCCGGGTCTGTCCAAAACTCCTAAAATTTGGGACGCACCCGTTGCCGTCCATTTTGACTCGACAAAGCGAAAGATGCTATTATAAACCTGGCTTGCGTTGTGCGGTACGTGGCAAAATAGACGCTACGCACTACGCGCCACGCACCACGGAATAGGCAGTCTCCCCCTTTACAAAAAATAGAGATGCTTACAAAGGAGCCAAGCCATGCCTCAATATGTTGCCGCTATCGACCAGGGAACCACCAGCACCCGCTGCATGCTTTTTAACCACGCCGGTCAGCCGGTGGGGGCGCATCAGCTTGAACATACCCAAATTTACCCCCGGCCCGGCTGGGTTGAGCACGACCCCATCGAAATCTGGAACAGAACCAAAGAGGTGATTGCCGGGGCGCTTCAAAAAACCGGCGCCACCCCCGATGATATTGTGGCCGTGGGCATCACCAATCAGCGTGAAACCACCGTAGTCTGGAACAAAAACAGCGGCAAGCCATACCACAACGCCATCGTTTGGCAGGATACCCGCACCGATAAAATTTGCGCCGAGCTGGCCAGAGAGGGCGGCCAGGACCGCTTCCGGGCCAGGGTAGGGCTGCCGCTGGCAACCTACTTTTCCGGCCCCAAAATCAAATGGCTGCTGGATAATGTGGACGGCCTGCGGGCTGCCGCTGAAAAAGGCGAGGCCATTTTTGGCAACATGGATAGCTGGCTGGTTTGGAACCTGACCGGCGGCCCCGACGGCGGCGCCCACGTTACCGACGTGACCAACGCCTCGCGCACCATGCTGATGAACCTGGACGGCACCGACTGGAACGATGAGATTCTGGCGGCGATGACCATTCCCAAATCGATGCTGCCCGACATCCGCCCCTCCAGTGATCCCGACCTCTACGGCAAAACCTCGCACGATGGCGCCTTTGGCGGCGTAATTCCGGTTTGCGGCATTTTGGGCGACCAGCAGGCGGCTACCGTGGGCCAGGCCTGCTTCAGCCCCGGCGAGGCCAAAAATACCTACGGCACCGGCTGCTTTATGATTTTGAACACCGGCATGGAAATCATTCCCTCCCGGCACGGCCTGCTGACTACCACCTGCTACAAATTTGGCGACCAGCCCACAATCTATGCCCTGGAAGGCTCCATTGCCATTACCGGCGCGCTGGTACAGTGGCTGCGCGATAACCTGGGGTTGATAAAATCGGCTGAGGAGGTGGAAGCGCTGGCCAAAACCGTTGATGACAACGGCGGCATCTACTTTGTGCCCGCCTTCTCCGGCCTGTACGCGCCGTACTGGCAGAACAGCGCCCGTGGCGTTATTGCCGGGTTGACTCGCTACGTTAACAAAGGTCACTTTGCCCGCGCCACCCTGGAGGCCACCGCCTACCAGACCCGCGAGGTGCTGGACGCCATGAACGCTGACTCCGATGTGGATTTGACCACCCTCAAGGTTGACGGCGGCATGGTGTACAACGACCTGCTGATGCAGTTTCAGGCCGACGTGCTGGGCGTCCCGGTCATCCGGCCCAAAGTGGCCGAAACCACTGCGCTGGGCGCGGCCTACGCCGCCGGACTGGCCGTTGGCTTCTGGCAAAGCACCGACGAGATGCGCGAAAATTGGGGCATCGGCAAAACCTGGGAACCCTCGGAAGATGACACCGCCCGCACCAGAAATTACGCCCAGTGGAAAAAGGCTGTTACCCGTACCTTTGACTGGGTAGACGGGTAAAGATAGGCTATTCGTCATTTGTCATTTGTCTGCTTGACAAATGGCCAGTGACAAAGGAGCCGTAACAAGGGACAAATCAATGAAAAAATCAACCGAAGTTGTTATCATCGGTGGGGGCGCGACCGGCTGCGGCGTATTTTTTGATTTAGCCCAGCGCGGCTTCAAATGCCTGCTCATCGAGCGAGGCGCGCTCTCCAGCGGCACCTCTGGCCGCTTTCACGGCCTGCTGCACAGCGGCGGGCGCTACGTAACCAACGACCCCGACGCCGCCCGCGAGTGTATTCAGGAAAATGTCATCCTGCGCCAAATTATGCCCCACGCCATCGAAGATACCGGCGGTTTGTTTGTCACCACCCCCTGGGACCCGCCCGACTTTGCCGACAAATTTTACCGGGCCTGCCACGAGTGCGGCGTTCCGGTTGAAGAAATCCCTATTGCCGAGATGCTGCGCCGCGAGCCGCTGCTCAATCCGCAGATTAGCCGCTGCTTTGTGGTGCCAGATGGCAGCGTGGAAACCTGGGAAGCCTGCCACTCCCTGGTTGATAATGCCAGAAATCTGGGGGCGGAAACGCTCCTTTACCACAAAGTCATCGACCTGCTGGTCAACCAGGGTAAAGTAACCGGCGTGGTGGCCGAAAGCGCCATTACCGGTGAGCAGGTAACCATTGAGTGCGACATGGTGGTGAGCGCCGCCGGCGCCTGGGGCGGCAAGATTGCCGGCATGGCCGGCTGTGAGGTGACCGTCTACGCCGGCAAGGGCACCATGATTGCCATGAATTACCGCATGGTCAACACCGCGGTCAACCGCTGCCTGCCGCCCGATGATGGCGACATTTTGGTGCCGGTCGGCTCGGTGGCGGTCATCGGCACCACCTCTGTAAAGGTGGCCGACCCCGACGATTACGCCATTGAAGATTGGGAAATCAAGCTGATGATGGACGAGGGCGAAAAAATGGTACCTTCGTTCAAAAAGTTTCGGGCGTTGCGCGCCTGGGCCGGGGTGCGTCCTCTCTACCAGGAAAAAGGGGCCGGGGCCGACCTGCGCGATGTGACCCGCGCTTTTACGTTGCTCGACCACCTGCCCCGCGATGGCGTGGACAACTTTATCACCATTACCGGCGGCAAGTGGGTCACTTACCGGCTCATGGCCGAGCACACAGTTGACCTGGTTTGCCGCAAACTGGGTACTGAACGCCCCTGCCGCACCGCCGAAACCGCGCTCGTTCCTCCCCGCCAGCGCAAATATTACAGCCTGGGCCGCCGGTTGGACCAACTGGAGCGAGGCCAACTGGAGGGCCAGCTCATCTGCGAGTGTGAAACTGTCACCCGCCCCCAAATTGAAGCCAGCCTGGCCCACAGCGGCAGCGGCATCATCAATGATTTGCGCCGGGATTTGCGGCTGGGCATGGGGCCGTGCCAGGGCGGATTTTGCGCCTATCGCGCCGCCGGAATTCTGCATGAGAGTCAAAATCTGCCGGCGGCAGACACCAACAAGGCCCTGGTTGACTTTTTGCAGGAGCGCTGGAAGGGCGTCGCACCGGTGTTGTGGGGCCAACACCTGCGCCAGATGCAGCTTGACGCCGGCATCTATCTGGGCCTGCTGGGGTTGGACAAACTGCCCACGACGCTTAGCGGCGTAAATACCGAACGAATAGGTGAGTTGGAGACTGAGGGGTTTTTTGAAGTAGATGAGTAATCAGATATTAATATTTAGCTGTCCGCATTTGGTCAGTATACGTCAATTAGATATATACTGATGAATCTGCTGATATTTTTGGGGTTAGACGAAATGTTGTTTAAGTATGACAAAAGCAAAAACGAATTATTTCGGATAGAGGATACCACTTTTACAAGTGAGGGCTTAACAGAACCAAAAAACATAGAAGCATGGATAAGAAAAAATCCAGGTATTCTTTATGAAGGTGATGAAGAAGAATTACTAATAATTGGTGAACAGAAAACGAGTGAAACGAAGAAAAGATTAGACTTATTAGGGGTAGATAAATTTGGAAACATTGTAATTATTGAATTAAAAAGAGACCTTGCTGAGAAAATGGTAGAAAGCCAAGCGATCACTTACGCCTCGTCTTATGTATATACAACATTCGCCGAAGTATGTAAAATTTATGCTAAATATCTTGAGAAAAATAGCACAGAATTGAGTCTACCCCATATCATAGACTTGTCTGTAGAAGCAGAAAATACATTAAAGAACTTCTGTGGCCCCTTCATTAAGATTCCAGAGGATTTTAACAAGAATCAGAGGATAATCTTGGTTGCTGGTAATTTCTCACAAGATTTATTATCTGCTGTTACTTGGCTCATTTTAAAGGGTATAAAAATAGAATGCATTAAATTGAACCTGTTTAAAGATGAAAATGAGCTTTTTGTACAACCGCAGAGAATATTACCAACACCCGATATTTCTGAGAATATTGTCAAAATTAAGATTGCAGAAGAAAGTATTGAGATTAAAAGTAATGCTTATCAAAAGTGGTCTGGAGATATTGAAGAACATTATGAAAGGTTAGCTTCTCCTCTTAATGATGATTTAAGAAAACTTGTTAATGAATTGGGCATAGAACCCACAAATTTATCTGGGAGCGGATTTCACTTAATCAATGAAACAAAGAAGATAATGATTTCAACTTATGTCAAAAGTAAAATTGAATTTAGGTTTGCTAAGTCTACTAAAGAAGAAATCGATAGGTTATTAGTGAGTCTGGGTGTGCGATCCCTACAGGTTAAGGAGAAAGCTGATATTGAACCATATGGAATAGTAAACCCTACTCCATCAATAGATTACAGGAAAGTCGATGATGTCTCAGTTGAAGAAATAACGAGATTATGCAAAGAATGGTTGAACATTGGCAAAGAGTGATTGCTAATACAGCGACAAATCCTTTACGATTTGTCGGTTTGTAACAGGGATAATATTGAGTTACTGGCAAAGTGCTGAGTAACGGTAAATAGCCGAAAGAATTTACCAAGGATTTCTCTTGATGAGTCAATACGATACCATTATTATCGGCGCGGGGCTGGCCGGGCTGACGACGGCCTGCCACCTGGCGCGGGCTAACCAAAAAGTGCTGCTGGCGGCTACCGGCGCGGGAGCGCTGCTGCTGGCTTCGGGCTGTATTGATGTGCTGGGTTATCAGCCGGTTGACTCGGCGGAGCCGGTGAAAGACCCGTTGAGCCGGCTTGACGCTTTTGTGGCCGAGCGTCCGGGCCATCCCTACCAACTGGTCGGCCAGGAAAATATCAAAGCCGGACTGGACGACTTTTTGCAGCTTGTCAATGGCAACTCGCTCGATTACCGGGGCGCGGCTGATTACAACTGGCTGCTGCCGGGCGCGGCCGGCGCGGTCCATCCCACCTGTCTGGCTCCGGTCTCGCTGGCCAACGGCGAGCTGAGCCAGGGCGGGCGCATGGTGATTGTCGGCTTCCGGGAATTGCGCGATTTTTACCCGGCCCTCATCAGCCAGAATCTCAACGCGCAGAATTTGGGCGTGCAAACGGCCGCCGTCACGGTTGAGCTGCCGCCGCCGGTGAGCGGCAAAATAAACATCACCCCGATTGAGCTGGCCCGCGCCTTTGAGCAGGCCGACTTCCGCCGGCGGCTGGTTAAGGCCATTAAAGGGCAGGCCAAAGGATTCAGCCGCATCGGACTGCCGGCGGTGCTGGGCATCGAGCGCCACGCGGAGGTGCTGGCCGATTTGGAGAAGCAGTTGGGCAAAACAGTTTTTGAAATCAGCACCCTGCCACCCTCGGTGCCGGGCCGCCGCCTGTTTGAAACGCTGCGACACACGCTGGGGCAGTCCGGTGGACGGCTCATCATCGGCAGCAAGGTGGTTGGCGGCCAGATTGATGATGGCCGGGTGCGGCAAATTCAAATGGAAACCGCCAGCCGGCTGCGCCCGCTGAGCGCCCAAAATTACGTGCTGGCAACCGGCGGCATTTTTGGCGGCGGCCTGCAAACCGACTCTGACGGGCGGGTTTGGGAGCCTGTTTTTAACCTGCCCGTGGTGGCCCACACAAACCGCCACCGCTGGTTTGCCCGGAAATTCATCACGCCGCAGGGCCAGCCCTTTGCCCGGTACGGGGTTCGGGCCAACCGGCAGCTCAACCCGCTGGCTGAAGATGGCGCGGTGATTGCCGGCAACCTCTATGTGGCCGGCGCTACTCTGGCTGAAGCCGACTGGGTATCCGGCCGCACCGGCGATGGCGTGGCCCTGGCAACAGCGGCAGCCATTGTCAAGCAGGTGCTTGAATAGAAAATCAGTGGGCCGGATGTTTTACAGAGATGGGAGTCCAGCCTCAATTGACGAAGGATGAAAGACGAAGGGACGATAGATAAATCTCGGCCTAATCTTTCGTCATTGGTCATTCGTCTGCGGCGGGAAATGTCCCGTTGTGAATAGGAGTCTTTTATGACCAGCCATGCCGTTATTGACGACATCACCCAATCCATCTGGAAACAGGTGCAAAATTCCGCCGATTTGTGCGTGAAGTGTAACATCTGTACCTCGTTTTGTCCGGTATCAAATGTAACCGACCTGTTCCCCGGCCCCAAGTTTGTGGGGCCGCAGGCGCAGCGGTTCCGCAATCCGCATGAACTGTCGGTGGATGGCAGCGTTGATTATTGCAGCGGCTGCGGCGTATGCACCATGGTTTGCCCCCATGAGGTCAAGGTAATGGAGATGAACGCCAAGGCCCGCTACAAGCTGTACCGGGAGAAGAAGTCCATCCCGCTGCGCAACCGGCTGCTGGGGCGCTCGGAGTTGCTGGGGCGACTGGGCAGCCCGTTTGCGCCGCTGGCCAACTTTATGCTCAACCTCATGCCGGCCAGAATTTTGATGGAACTGTTAATCGGGGTTCACCGCCGCGCGCCCATGCCGCCGTTTTCTTTTGAAACGTTTCGGGGCTGGTACCGGGGCATCCACCAAAAAAGCAAGCCACGGCAGGCGTTTGATAAACAGGTGGTTTATTTTCACGGCTGCAGCACCAACTACTACGAGCCGCGCGTGGGCAAGGCGGCCATCGCGGTGCTGGAACACAACGGCTTTGAGGTAATTGTGCCGAAGCAGGTCTGCTGCGGCCTGCCCATGCTCTCCAACGCCGAATTTGAGGCGGCCCGCCAGAATGCCTGGCGCAACATTAAATCGCTGGCGCGGTACGCCAGGGAAGGGTATAAAATTGTCGGCACATCGACCAGTTGCACCCTCTCTCTCAAATCTGATTATTTGCACATTCTGGATGTCGACAGCGAAGAGGCCCGGCTGGTCTCGCGGCAAACCTACGATATTTGCGAGTTTCTGCTGGAACTGGCCGATGCCGGTCAGCTCAAAACCGATTTTCAGCCGGTCGAAGCCACGCTGCCCTATCACTCTCCCTGCCAGCTCAAGGCCCACAATATGGGCCTGCCCGCCATCGAACTGATGGAACTGATTCCGGGGGTCAACATCAAACACGTGCAGGCCGACTGCTGCGGCATCGCCGGCACCTACGGTTACAAAAAAGAAAAGTACCAGATTGGCATGGACGTGGGCCGGCCCGTGTTCGAGCAGGTCGAAGCCGCCGGCTCGCCCGTGGCCGTTTGCGATAGCGAGACGTGCCGCTGGCAGATTGCCCATGCCACCGGCGCAAAAATGATACACCCGGTTGAACTGTTGGCCCAGGCATACGGCCTGTAACTGCCATGCTAAACATCCTTGTAATTGGGGCTGGCGCAATTGGCTGCTTTGTGGGCGGGCGATTGGCCGCTACGGGCCAAAACGTGACCTTGCTGGGGCGCGCGCCGCTGATGAACAAAATCAACGGCGATGGCCTGGTTTTGCGCCACCCCACCCGGCCCCGGGAAACCGCCTATCCCACCACAGCGACCTCGCTGGAGCAGTTGTCTGCCCCTTTTGATTTTATTCTAATCTCGGTCAAAGCGCCCGACACGCCGCAGGTCATCGAACAACTGGCCGCCTCGCGGCTGCCACTGGCCGATGCTTATCTGGTCTCGCTGCAAAATGGCATCGGCAACGAGGAAAAGCTGGCCGGCACGTTCGGCTCAAAAAAAGTGGTGGCCGGCACGGTTACCATCCCCATCAGTATGCCGGAACCGGGCGTAATCGAGGTGAGTAAAGACAAAGGCGGTTTGGGGCTGGCCCCACTCCAGCCCGGCCAGCCGGTGCAGGCCCTGGCCGACGCCCTCAACTTTGCCGGATTGACCACGCCCATTTATCCAGATTATCAGGCCATGAAATGGTCAAAATTGCTGTTGAATATTGTCAACAATGCCTCATCCGCTATTTTAGACCAGCCCCCGGCCGGGATTATTGCCAATCGGCGTCTGTTCAACCTGGAAATAGAAGCGCTGCGCGAAGGTGTGGCGGTGATGAAGGCGATGGGGCTACAGGCTGTCAAGCTGCCCGGCTACCCGGTCGACTGGCTGGCCTGGCTGGTGGGCGCGGGCTGGCTGCCGCTGCCGGTCAAACGGGCCATTCTGCGCCCGGCAATGGTGAGCGGGCGAGGGACCAAAATGCCTTCACTGCACATAGACCTGGTCGCGGGCCGTCCCGGCTCCGAGATAGAGGTGTTAAACGGGGCCATTGCGCAGGCCGGGCAAAAACTGGGCGTCGATACCCCGGTGAACCAGGCCCTGACCGACATTTTACGCGGCCTGGTGGCCGGAGATCTGCGCCGGGCGGATTACCGGCATCAGCCGGACAGGCTACTCCAGGCCGTCGCCGCCCGGCGCGCAGCCTGAAGCTTTTGACTCAACAGGGCTTTTAATTATACTCAGGCCATGAAACAGTTGTCTGAAAATGACCTGGCACCCCTGGCGGGTAACTGGAGCAATTTGTGACCATTATTGTCTCGATTATTGCCATCATCATTGCCTACGTGTCCGGCTCAATTCCGGTGGGGTACATTGTGGCCCGCCTCTACGGGGTGGATGTGACCGCCTCCGGCAGCGGCCGCATTGGCGGCACCAATGTGCTGCGCTCGGCGGGGGTTACGGCGGCGGGGCTGACCGTGCTGGGCGATGTGCTGAAGGGGTTGATTCCGGTTTATTTTGCCCAGGTTGCGTTTGACCCCATCACCGTGTCGCTGGTGATGGTTGCCGCCGTGCTGGGCCACAACTACTCGCTCTTTCTCAAATTTCGGGGCGGGGTGGGGGCCGGCACGGCCATTGGGTCGATTGCGGGGGTCTCATTTATGGCGGCTCTCTTTACCGCCATTTTTGCGCTGATTGCGCTGGGTATCACCCGCTACGCCTCAATTTTGTCAACCACCGTGGCGGTTAGCAGCGTTGTACTGCTCACCCTCTCTGCCGCGCTGGGTTACACGCCATATGGCTATATTCTGGGCGCGGCGTTGAATTTGGTCGTCATTGTCAACGCCCTGCGGCCCAACTACGCCCGCATTCGCGCCGGCACCGAGCGCAAGGTGGGCCAGAAAACCGAGAACATTGCCAAATTATCCCCAAAAGACAAATCAAATTAACTCCGCTGAATTTTGCTATGGCCCACTATCCAATTGATCTCCACGCCCATACCACCGCCTCCGACGGGACGCTTTCGCCCACGCAACTGGTTCAGCGGGCCGCCGAGCGCGGGCTGCGCGTTCTGGGCGTTACCGACCACGATACCATCGACGGGCTGGCCGAGGCGCTGGCCGCGGGCTTGGCGTTGGGCGTGGAAATTGTGCCCGGCGTTGAGTTTAGCCTGCGCCATGAGTATGACAAAGAGTATGTGGGGCTGCACCTGCTGGGTTACTTTATTGACCCGCACGCGCCGGCGCTGCTCGAGGTTATGGGCAGGGTGAAGCAGGGCCGGATTGACCAAAAGATTGAGCAGATTGAAAAACTGCAATCCTTTGGCTTTACGGTGCCGGTTGAAGAGGTTTTTGCGCGGGCCAGCGGCGTGCCCGGACGGCCGCACATTGCCCAGGTGATGTTCGAATTCAACCCCGGCAGATTTCAGACAATCCAGCAGATTTTTGATGAGTACCTGGGCACAAATGGCAAGGCCCGCGTCAGGCGTCCCTTTGCGCTGACCATGGCCCAGGCTACCGAACTTATCAAACAGGCCGGCGGGCTGCCGGTTTTTGCCCACCCCGGCGCGTATGATGCTGATATTGACCCCATGACCGCCGTGCGCAACGCCAAAGCTGACGGCATTGAGGGCGTGGAAGTGTACTATCCCTATGACAAGGGCCACCGCCCGGCGGGGGAGGCCAGCCGCTGGATTGGCCGGGTGGAAGCCCTGGCCCGCGAGTTAAAGCTGCTTTCAACCGGCGGCACCGACTTTCACGGGCGCGCCCACGACCAGGTTGAGCTGGGCGATATGGGGCTAACCTTGGCCCAATATAACTCGCTTAAACGGGGCTGGCAAAATTTACGGGGCGTTTAGATAATTTTAAGGTTTCTGCTAACGAAAGCCCCCATATTTAGTGTTGTTAAATTTTGTAATGTCCAGATATAGTAGTATAATGAATTCAACGGGCTTGAGTTTGGTCAGGTATTGATTGCAGCAAGTCCATCCACAAAACTTGCCAACCCTACATAAAAAAGTTGTAACTCATTTGCGCCAAAAGGTATTTAGGCCATGCCCTTTCTGATACGTAAATACCTTATCTATTTTACTAAAAAATTTGTTCCCATTATTGCCCCTATCCCAAAAATGGCAACAAATCACCGACCGCTACAACAAGCACGTTGCAGCGGTCTCTCTTTTTTAAATTGATGGCGTTATGACAATTCACAATTGCAGCCAACGAGGAGGTGGAAAAAATGCGTAACAAACATTTTATCGCGGTTGCCGGAAATATGGGAGTTGGCAAAAGCACGCTGACCCGCCTGCTGGCCCAGAGCTTTGGTTGGATACCCGCTTACGAGGCCGTTGACGACAACCCTTATCTGGCCGATTTTTACAAGAATATGCGGCAATGGAGTTTTCACTCACAAATATTCTTTCTAACCCGCCGTATGCGTAGCCACCGGGAAATTGTGGCCTGCCCCCATACCGTTGTTCAAGATCGTTGTATTTACGAAGATGCCGAAATATTTGCCCGTAATCTGCATCAGCGCAGCAATATGCAAGACCGGGATTATCAGGTTTACCGTGACCTGTACGAAGAGTTAATCCATACCCTCCCCCGACCCAACTTAATTGTTTACCTCAAAGCCAGCGTGCCTACTCTGATTGAACGCATCCACCGCCGGGGCCGCGATTTTGAGCGCGACGTGTCGCCGCTATACCTGCAACAGCTTAACGAATTGTATAACGCCTGGATTGAAGATTTTACCGTCTGCCCTGTTTTAACCATTGAAGCCGATTACCTGGATTTTGTTCGCTTTGACAGCGATTTTGAAACCGTTAAATCCAAAATTTTAACCCAGCTTGAGCCGGAAAGAGTGCCTGCCTGATTTTTATCTGGACCGGCTACCGGGCAATAAAAAAGGACTCGCGTTAATGGCGAGTCCTTTTTTATTGCCGCCTTATTATTCCACGGGCGCAACTTCAAGCTGTTGTCGCAGTTTGATGATGCTGTTGGCGGGCCAGTAGCCCTTGGGTAACGCCACGTTAGAGTAAATAAGCGTGCCTGGTCCTACTATGCAGCCGGGATTCAGCACAGCATTGCAGCCAATTTTTACATCGTCGCCCAAAATGGCCCCAAATTTAGCCAGACCCGTATCGACCGGCTCGGTCTGGCCGGGCAGCCGTATTTTGATGGTGGGCCGCTTGCCTGTTTCGGCCTTGGTTTTATCGCTCATAACGCCCAGGTTAGAGAGTTTGGTACCGGCCCCCAAATTGACGCCTCGCCCCAACACCGAATCGCCCACGTAGGCAAAATGAGGCGCGGCGCTGCCCGGCAACAGCAGCGCGTTTTTAAACTCCGAAGCGTGCCCCAGCAAACAGCCTTCGCCGGCAATCACGTCACCCCTGATATAAGCGCCGTGGCGCACATGGCAATTGGCCCCAATATAGGCTGGTCCGGCAATGTAAGCGCCGGCCTCCACCTGGCTGCCGGGGCCAATATAAATTTTTTCGGGGTTGACCAACGTAACCCCCTGGTCAACCTGGCCGTGGATGCCGGCCTGCCGGGGTAAAATATCGGCCAGGTAGGGGCCAATTTTGGCGAGCAGCTCCCACACTTTATCTACGTCATCAAACAGGCCGGGGAAAGCGACATCCAGGCCAGACAGGTCAAAAAAATCAGCAGGTTTGAGCAAGTTTGCCTCCCTTAAAAATGCGCCGCAGGCCGGGGGGCGTGGGGGCCTGTCCTGCCCGTCCTGGCCGGGCCAGGGAGCGAAGTCGAAGGGGTGTCCCTCCATTTTCACCCGTATCGGGTACAGGCATCCTTGTGTCTGATGCCCCGGCATCAGGGCGGCTCCTGAAAAATGATGGCTTTTGTTATAACGCAAAGGCCAATTTATAACAAATTGTTCAAATTCAATTGACCATTTGCCGGCCTGCGGTTATATTTAACATAGTTGTTGGGCAGCGCCTCCCAATTGTCGGAGTGATAATCGGAGCGCGGCTACCTGCTTTGGGGAGTAACCACAGGCTACACTACTTACAAAACCCGGGACCATAACTACAAATGGAAAAAATTATCACCCAGACGCGAAAAGATATCCTGGCTAACGAGTCTGCCAATTCCACGCAACCGGCAGCCAAACTAACCGTGCAGGAAGCGGCTGATATTATTGAGCGACTTCAGACAAATGTTAGCCAGGCGGCGGTAGTGCAGCCGCAAACCCTCAGATTAATCCTGGCCACCATTCTGGCCAACGGACACCTGCTGTTAGAGGACGTACCCGGCGTGGGTAAAACGCTGGTGGCCAAAACGCTGGCCCGCTCCATCAGCGCCAGCTTCAAGCGCATTCAATGCACGCCCGATTTGCTGCCCAGCGATATTACCGGCACGTCTATTTACAACCAAAAAGAGCAGCGCTTTATTTTTATGCCCGGCCCGCTCTTTGCCCAGTTTGTGCTGGTCGATGAGATAAACCGGGCCACGCCGCGCACCCAATCCAGCCTGCTAGAGAGCATGGCCGAACGCCAGATTACCGTTGACGGCCAGCGCTACCAGCTTGAAGAACCGTTTTTTCTGATTGCCACCCAAAACCCGGTTGAAACCGCCGGCACCTTTCCCCTGCCCGAAGCCCAACTGGACCGCTTTCTCATCTCGCTGAGTATGGGCTACCCCGAATTTGAAAATGAGGTGTTAATTTTAGAGCGTGAGGAGCATCAGGACCCTCTGCTGCAAATTGACCCCGTTATCTCGCCCGATGATGTTTTACATTTGCAAAATTTAGCGCGACGCGTTGGCGTGGCGCGCCCCTTAAAAGAGTACATTGTCAGGCTGCTGGCTGCCACTCGCGTTCACCCCGAAGTGCTGCTGGGCGTTAGCCCTCGCGGCGGCGTGGCCTTGCAGCGGGCCGCCCAGGCGATGGCCTTGCTCAACCACCGCGATTTTGTAACGCCCGATGATATCAAAGCCGTGGCCAAAGGCGTCCTCTCCCACCGAATTATTACCCACGAACGCTCCACCGCTTTAACCCAACGCGTGGTCGAGTCTATTCTCAATTCCACTTCCGTTCCATTTGATTAACCGGAAGGCAACCATGCCAACAAAACGCGCCTGGGTATTTGGTCTGCTCGCCATTGCGCTTTATCTCATGGCCAACCAAACCCAGGTCGGCTGGATTTACGTGATGTCTAACGGATTAGCCGGCCTGTTACTGGTTGCTTTTTTGTACTCTCTGGGCGGATTAAAATCGGTTGACGTGCGCCGCGCATGTCGCCCGCTGGCCGCGCCTTCATCGGAGGCAAATTTACCGGAAGCGCCCCTCCCAACCACCGATGAGGATGCACCCTTAAAGCCGCCCGAATTTTTTGAAGACGGCCCGGTTGAAGTCATTCTGAAAATAACCAACAGCCGCCTGAAACCCGCCTTTTTAATTAGCGGCCAGGAACAGTGCCCCTTTGCCCCGCCCGCCGACCAGACCCAGCCGCTGTTTGTGCCCGCGCTCTTCAAAGGTCGCCCGGCGCAGCTTGGCTACCAGACCGTCTGCCATCGCCGGGGGTTGTACACGTTTCCGGCGGTGCGGTTGCGCTCGCAAGGGCCGTTTGGCCTTTTTGCCCGGCAGCGTTCAGTGCCAACGCCGGACGAATTACTCATTTACCCGGCCTATTATCCCCTCAAGCGGCTGCGCCTGCTGGAGAACAAAGGCTTTGCCGACCGGCAGGCGCTGCGCGTCGGCGCCGGCAGCGAGGTCATCGGCACCCGCGAATATCGCTCCGGCGACTCGCTGCGGCAAATTCACTGGCGCAGCACGGCCAGGGTTGGCAAGCTGGTGGTCAAAGAATTTTTGGATAACGACCAGTTGACCATGGCCGTTGCGCTGGACCTGTCAACCCAGGGCAACGTGGGCCAGGGCAAATACTGCACCTTTGAAACGGCGGTGCGGCTGGCGGCCAGCCTGGGCTACTACGCCACCCGTCAAAATATTCCGTTTCGACTGTTTGGGCACAGCCCGCGCTGGCGGCCTCCGGCTATTGCGCTCAGTTGGTGGGGATTGCTCAATTATCTGGCCAAAACGCAAAATGATGGGAGCGATTCCCTGGCTACCGTGTTATCCACTTTACCGCCGCTGCCCTTTGTCGTCGCGATGGTCAGCCGGCCCGATGAGTCGATTAGCCGGGAATTGCTATCGCTGCAACGGCGGGGAAGCCAAATTCTGGCCCTGTTCATCACCCCCGATGGCGCATTGCCGCCATCAGCCCCGCCCGGTAGCGAGGGGCTGGAGATAAAGGCAGTCAATGCTGAAAAGTGGCAGATGGCGTTGATGGAGTTGTAAGGTTTCGTAGTATTTGTGGTTTGGAGAAAGGCGTATAGCGTGTTGCGTATTGCGTAAAATAAACGGAACACGCAATACGGAAAAAGTCAGCCC
Source organism: uncultured Caldilineaceae bacterium (assembly GCA_964486935.1). GTDB lineage: Bacteria > Chloroflexota > Anaerolineae > 4572-78 > J111 > CAZAPG01. The sequence continues at coordinate 162,199 of CAZAPG010000009.1, forward strand.
ATGTTTGCGCGTCTGAAAAAGAAATTTACCAAAGAACCCGAATATTCCCTCACCCTGCGCTACACCATTCTGGCGGCGATGTTGATGCCGCTGCTGGCGCTGGGGCGGGTTCACGGCGGCTTGTGGCCGCACGTCGTTGTGGCGGCCATTGGGATTGGCGCCGGGCACTGGTACAGCTACCAAAATTTGCAAAGGCAAAAGCAGCTTGTGCGGGGCATTATGTTTGTGGCTATCCACCTGGCCCTGGCTCTGATGTTTGCCGGGCTGGCGTTGGGCTGGACGGTGCCCCAGGCGCAGTTTGCCATTTTTGCCCAGGCCATTACCAGTTTTGACCTGCGCCATCGCGCCAGCCTGTTTAACACCTTAATTCACAGCCTGGCCATTTTTTATGTGGCGGCTTCACTCAGCCGCACCGTTGAGTTGGCCATCTACCTGATTATGTTTGCCGCGCTGGCGCTGGCCGCCTTTTTCATCGCCGATAAAGAGAGCGGCCTGAAATCGGCCCGCTTGCAGCCGGCAAGGGGGGGGCAAAAATCGGGCGCAAAATTTTCGGCGCAGGCTCGCTCGCTGACAATTTTTGGGGTTGGTTTTGGGGCGCTGGCGCTGCTGGCCGTGTTTGTGGTTTTTCTTTTTACCCCGCGCTTTGCCAACCGGCCCATTGTGCCCCCCTTTACCCTGAATGTGCCGCTGCGGGGCGGCATCACCTCCCAAATTATCAACCCGGCGGTGCCGCTGGTACAGGTCAACGGCTGGAGCGACGAGGTGGGCGACTACTATTTTGGCTTTGACGCCAATCTGGATTTGCGCTATCGCGGCGGTTTAAGCGACGATGTGGTAATGTACGTGCGCAGCCCCAGCCGCAGCTACTGGCGCAGCCACAGCTTTGATTATTACAACGGCCTTTTCTGGTCCATCAGTGATAAAAGCGTCACCCAGATTGAAAACCCCGGCATCTATTATGAACTGCCTGCGCCGTTGGGGTCGCCCCAAACGCAAACGCCGTTTGGCGAAACCCGGGCCGACGGCAACCGCTTTTGGCAGCGCGGCGGGCCGGCGCGCCACGTGGAAGAAGTTTTTAACCTTGAAGAGGGCATTCCGCCGGATGAACCCTGGCGCGCCGACCAGCAGGTTGTGCAAACCTTCAACATTGTCCGCAACCAGCCCAACCTTATTTTTGCCGCCTATCGTCCGGCGGAGTTGTTTATTGTCAGCCAGAGCATCTCGCTGGATACCAATGATGGCATCCGCGCCCCGGAGCCGCTCAAAGCCGGCATGACCTACAGCGTGGTCTCGTACCGCCCCAACTTTGAGCCGGATTTGCTCCGCCGCGCCGCCACCGATTACCCGCCGCACATTTCTCAAAAATATTTGCAACTACCGGACAACATTTCGGAGCGGGTCAAAAAGCTGGCGGTTGAGTTGGCCGCCCCGCACGATAACCATTTTGATAAGGTGACGGCGCTCAACAACTACCTGCTCACCATCCCTTATGACTTCTTCCCGCCGGCCCACCCGCCCGGCGCAGAGGTGGTCGATAACTTTTTGTTTGTCGATAAACGGGGCTTTTGCGAGATGTACGCGACCTCGCTGGTGGTGATGGCCCGCAGTCTTGGGATTCCGGCCCGGCTGGCGACCGGCTATGGCTCCGGCAGTTACAGCCCTGTGACCGGCTACTACGAGGTGCGTTTCAGCGACGCCCACTCCTGGGCCGAGATTTATTTTCCCGATTACGGCTGGGTTCCCTTTGACCCCACGCCCGGCTGGGAACCGCAGCCCTACCCCACCCCTGTGCAAACCTGGCTCTTTGCCGATAACGGCGAATTATTCAAACAACTTTCGGGGTTGAATCTGCCGGCCGGCGAGATTGCCGCCGGCAGTCTCGCCGGCCTGGCCGTGGCGCTGCCGGTATTGGCTGGGGTAATTTTGCTGGCCGGGTTGGCGGCGCTAATCCTGTTCTTTAGCCGGCGATTGCGGCGGCTGCTGGCTGCCTGGGCCGCCAATCGCTACAGCCAGATTGCGGACCAACCCCAGGTTCGCCGGGCCATTCTGAAAATTTACCATCAGGGCGAGCGGTGGGCGCAAAAGCGCACCAAATATCGCCCTCGCCACCCCTGGGAAACCGTCAGCGAGTACACTGCCGGCCTTGGGAATCCCCCCGCCCTGAGCCAACTCAGCCATCTGGCCGAAATCGCCGCCTATCGCCCCGAAGCGCCGGGGGCGGAGGATGTAGTCCGGGCCAAAGAGGCGTTAAGGGCGCTGAAAGGTGAAAGGGTGGCGGGGGGGTAAAATTACTAATGTCACATTTTTACCGATGAATCAAAAGATTTAGGTGAAAACTTGCGACTTGTTACCTGCCACTTGCCTGAAATCAGGTTGATGGCGAAAACCCTGTGACACTAATATAACCGCTCTCTATTTACCCCCGATAGCGGTTGGTAATCGGCAGGCGGCGGTCTTTGCCAAAGGCTTTGGTGGTGATTTTGGGGCCGGGGGGAGCCTGGCGGCGTTTGTACTCGTTGACATCGACCAGCCGGATGACGCGCCGCACCGTGGCTTCATCGTAGCCCAGGGCGACAATTTCAGCGGCGCTGTACTCGTCCTCGATGTAGGCGGCCAGAATCGCGTCTAAAATGTCGTACTCCGGCAGGGAGTCGGTATCTTTCTGGTCGGGCCGCAGCTCGGCCGAAGGGGGTTTTTGCAACACATTTTGGGGGATGGCCTGGCCGATTTTTTCGTTGCGGTAGCGGCACAGCTCGTAGACCAGCGTTTTGGGCACATCTTTGATGACGGCAAAGCCGCCGGCCATATCGCCGTAGATGGTGGCGTAGCCCACGGCCAGCTCGCTTTTGTTGCCGGTGGTCAGCACCAGCCAGCCAAATTTGTTGCTGAGGGCCATCAGCACGTTGCCGCGCGCCCGGCTTTGCAGATTTTCCTCGGCCACGCCGGGTTGGGTATCTTTAAAAGCCTCGGCCAGCATGTCCAGATAAGCCTGGTGAGCCGGCTCGATGGGGATGGTCATAGAATTGATGCCCAATCGCTCGACCATCTCGGCGGCGTCGCTTTTGGAATGGTCCGACGAGAAGCGCGAGGGCATCAGCACGCCGGTCACGTTTTCCGGCCCCAGCGCGTCGGCGGCAATGGCGGCCACCAGCGAGCTGTCAATGCCGCCGGACAGGCCGATGGCTACTTTGCTGAAACCATTTTTGCGGACGTAATCGCGAGTCCCCAGCACCAGGGCGCTGTAAACTTCTTCTATCCGTTCCGGCGGGGCGGCCATGGCTTTGGGGGGAAGCGGTTGGGCGGGGAGAGCGTTGCCGGGCAATGTGACCCGTTGAAAATCGCTGGCGTAAATACCGGCCAGCGAGTCTTTGCGGCGGCGCGGGTCGCGGAGGCGCTGCCGGAAGACGTTGCCGATGTTGAGGTCGGCCACAATAAAATCCTCGTCAAAGGATTTGCCGCGGGCCAGCACGTTGCCCCGCTCGTCGATGATGAGGCTGCTGCCGTCAAAGACCAGTTCATCCTGCCCGCCGACGAGGTTGCAGAAGGCGACAATAGCCACGTTATCGGCGGCGCGGGTGGCCAGCATGCGCTCGCGGCTTTTTATTTTGCCGCTCTGGTAGGGCGAGGCCGAGATGTTGAGCAGCAGTTCGGCTCCGGCGGCGGCCTGGGCTTCGGGCGGGCCGGCCGGGTACCAGATATCTTCGCACACGCTCACGCCAAAGCAGGCGTCCCGGTCGGCGGCGGGGGTGGAGAGGGTGAAGAGGATGGGCGTGTCGCCGGAGGCAAAATAGCGGTCCTCATCAAACACGGCGTAGTTGGGCAATAGCGATTTGTGGTAGATACCGGCCAGTTCGCCGTTGTGCAGCACGGCGGCGGCGTTGTAAATGTCATCGCGGCGCTCTACAAAGCCAATCACCGCCGTTAGCCCGCGCGTGTGGGGCAGCAAAGCATCCAGCGCCCGCCGATTGGCGGCGGCAAAGCCCGGCTTGAGCAGCAAATCTTCCGGGGGGTAGCCGGCCAGAGTCAACTCTGGAAAGAGGATGATGTTGGCCTGCTGCTTCCTGGCCCGCTCTAAATTTGCCTGTATTTTGGCCGCGTTGCCGTCAATATCGCCAACGGTGGTATTAATTTGGGTCAGGGCAATTCTAAGGGTAGTCACAATGTTTTCTTATAGAAATGCAAAGTTCGCTAGCCAAAAAACCGTTAAGCAGAGCCGACGAAAGACGAAGGACGATTGACGAAGGGCAAAACGGCTGCAATTTGTTCGTCACGCTGCGCGGTCATTGGTCTTTCGTCCCTGGCTTTATATCGCTATCAAACGACTGCCTACCCGTTTGCCGCTTCGTGGGCCAGAATAATGGCTTCGGCCACTTCTTTCATGGGTTTGCGGGTGTTCATGCTCATCTTCTGGATTTTGCGGAAGGCTTCGTTTTCATCCATGCCCTGGGTGTCCATTAAAATACCCTTGGCCCGCTCGACCAGCTTGCGAGTTTCGAGCGCGTTTTGCAGGTCGGTTACTTCCTGGCGCACGGTTCTGAACTCGTTAAAGCGGGAGAGGGCCACTTCGATGGCGGGCATCAGGTCGGCCTCTCGGAACGGTTTGACCAGGTAGCCAACCACGCCAGCTTCTTTGGCCCGGTCTACCAGCTCTTTTTGGCCGTAGGCGGTCAGCAAAACCACCGGCGCAACCTGCTCTTCGGTTAAAATTTTGGCCGCCTCGATGCCGTCCAGGTTGGGCATTTTGATATCCATGAGGACCACATCGGGTTTCAGCTCGCGGGCCAGGTTGACGGCGCTCTGGCCGTCGCCCACGTCGCCTACCACCAGGTAGCCCAGGTTGGTCAGCATTTCTTTCAAGTCGGCTCTGACAATTGATTCATCATCGGCTATAATGATACGTGTTCTTTCCACCCTTCTTCACCTCTGAAAATATTTTTGGAGAAGGTGATTTTTACGGTCAGTCCCTCTCCCTGATTGATACCATTTTTTTCTAATTCGATATGACCTTTTAAGTCATCTTCAACCAATATTTTTACAATTTGTAGCCCCATACTATCGGCTTTATCAAAGTGAAAGTCGTCGGCCACGCCGCTGCCGTTATCGGCTACTCTAATGATAACCTCATCGCCGGTATCTTCCAAATTTATTTGAACCAACCCTTCTTTTTTGTGGGCAAAGCCGTGTTCAACCGCATTTTGCACCAACTCATTAATAATCAGCGAGCAGGCCGTGGCCTGGCGCGCCGGCAGGTAAATGGAATCGCCGCTGCTTTCCAGCCGAATCACTCTATCGGGGCTGAGCATACCCTGTTGAAACTGGCTTAAAATGCGGTTGCTGACCTCTTTGATGTTGATAATGTTGGAGCTGTTGCTCGATAGAAACTCGTGGATAACGGCCACGCTCAAAATGCGGGCCAGCGCCTCTTCCAGGGCCAGCCGGGCTTCATCGGATTGAACCCGGCGAATCTGCATGCGCAGCAGCCCGGCAATGGTTTGCAAATTGTTTTTTACCCGGTGGTGGACCTCCTGAATCATCGCGTTTTTGATGCGAATCTCTTCATCTTGCCGGCGGGCTTCGGTGGCGTCGTGCAAAAGTATCAGCACGCCGCTTTTTTTGGCCGAGCGCGCGGGTCTGAGAAAATTTGGCAAAAAGCCGTAGCCGGCGCGATGGCTGACCAGCGGAATGGCCTTGCGAATCCAGACCCGGCTGGCCTCTTCGGTTTCCCACTCCAGGCAGCGCTGCTGGGCCAGGGCCTCGCGCCGCAATTCGTCGTCGCCGGTTTCCAGGTTGGCAATATGACGCCCCACCAGCGTTTCTTTGTAGCCGATGCGCCGGTACAGGTTGGCTGCCACCCCACTGGCGTAACGGATAATGCCCTCGTTATCGGTATAAATGATGCCGTCTTGCTCGCCAAAATATGATAGCTCTTCTGCGCCAAATATCTGGCCGCACAGCAGCATAGCCTGTAATTTTTTAAGCGCCCGCTTGTAAACCCCACTGCGCAGCCGGTGGCGTTCGTACTCAATTAGATTGGTGACAATCACCAGGGCGGCCACCACTCGTGGATTTTCTCGGGGCCAGTTGTGAGGCTGGCTATAACCGGTAATGGTTGGGCAATCTGGCGGAAAATAAATTGGAAAGGGTTGCCGAACGACAGGCGCGCCTTCGGCAATAAAGCTGCGCTGCTCTTTTTGGGCCTCACCCGACTCAAAAACCTGCGGCACTTCTGGCCGGTGGTCAAAGCTAACCAGGCGACCTTCTCGGCTGCGGTTATAAACGTGGGCCAGCGAGTGAGGCTGGGCGTGGGCTAAAATCACCATTTCATCGTTAGATTTTTGGCCGTACATTAAAATATCGGCCCGGCTCAAATCGGCCACAATATTCATCTGCTGTTCAATTAACCGCAAAAACCTGATGGCGGGTTCGGTGATATGCAAACATTCATTAACCGCGTGATGCATGTGGCTGTTGGTCCCCTAATTCAATTCCCACCAGTTCCGGCTGGCCGTTTAGCATGGCCTCGGCGCTCATGGTGGTTTTTCCGGCAGGCTGAACTTCAATAAGGCGCAGCGCGCCTTTGCCGGTGGCAACATACACCGCCCGATTGTCACCGGTAAAAAGCGCGCCCGGCCCGGCCCGGCTGGGTAACTCAATTTCAGCGGCCGGTTGAACGGCCAAAATTTTTATCTGGCCGCGCGGCCCGTAGGTAAAGGTTCCCGGCCAAGGGTTATAGGCCCGCACCTGCCGATCAATTTCGTCAGCCGTTTGCGACCAGTCAATCAGGCCATCCTGTTTTTTGAGCAGCCGGGTTTTGGTGGCCTGCTCATCATTTTGCGGCTGCGGCTCAAGCTGGCCCAATAACCAGGCCGGCAGCGTTTCGACCAGCAGCTTTGCCCCCAACTCGGCCAGTTCAGCGGTGAGCGCGCCGCCGGTGTGGTCGGGCCGAATTGGGATAGCGCGTTGAGCGATAATGGGGCCGGTATCCAACCCTTCGTCCATCAGCATTAAGGTGACGCCCGTCTGGGAGTCGCCGGCCTGAATAGCGGCTGTTACCGGCGACGCGCCTCGCCAGCGCGGCAGCAGCGAGGCATGGACATTAATACAGCCGTGGGGCGGCAGGTTGAGCACATTTTTGCGTAAAATCTGGCCAAAGGCGGCCACCACAATTAAATCTGGTTCAAGGCCGGCCAGTTGGGTAAACGCCTCGTCGGTTTTGAGCGTTTCGGGCTGCAATGCCGGCAGGCCGGCTTGTTGAGCCGCTACCTTTACCGGCGGCGGCGTCAAGGTTCTGCCGCGCCCGCTGGGCCGGTCGGGTTGGGTAACAACGCCCGCCAACTGCCAGGTGTCCGGGGCAGATGAGTCGATTAAAGCCTTTAACGGAGGGACCGCAAAATCGGACGTCCCCATAAAAACTATTTTTACAGACAACGGTTGCTCCTTGTAAATACTGTGGCCAGTAAGCAGTAATTAGTAACCTGAAACCCGAAACATTTGCCAAACCTTTGCGTAGTGTTACATGATAACATCTGGCTTTATGGCTGGCAATTTCCAAACATTCCAAATTATCCGGGGAAGTATTGCGTGCAGCAATTACCTATGTTAGAATAAATCATCTTGACATATATAATTTTTTTGGAGGAATAAACTATGTTTAGTTCAACCACGCAGATTCAACCGAGCGACCCGCCTAAAAACCCCATTATCGCCGCAGTATTGAGTGTTTTGCTGCTGGGGGGAGTTGGGCAAATGTATTTGGGCCAAATGAAAAAGGGTATCATCATTATTGTGGCGACGCTTATTTTGTCGTGTGTTGGCATTGGCGTTATCATCCCCATTTTAGGGGCGGTTGATGCCTACATGCTGGCCGACAAGCTGCAAAAGGGCGAGGCCATTGGCGACATGCAGTGGTTCTGGGATAAATAAAATCCCCAAACTCCTGAGAAACAAACTGTTTCTGGCCCAATGAAGACCTCAAAGGTTTTTGAAACCTTTGAGGTCTGGAGTAGCTTTCAAGAAAAAATAAATCTCTTTAAAGGAGGGAGCAATCCAAAGTATGAACGATATCAACGATCAAGATAAATTGATGGCGGCCCTGGCCTGGGTAATTCCCATTGTGGCTATTGTAATTTTGCTGGTAGAAGATATGAAAAACCGCCCGTTTCAAAAATATCACGCGGTTAACTCGCTGGCTTTTTCAATAGCCTTCTTTGTTATTATTAGCATCCTGTCTGTGGTGACATTTGGCTTTGGCGGCTGTCTGGCAATACTCTGGTTTGTGGTTATTTATTGGGCTATTAAAGCCTACCAGGGTGAATACGTTGAGGTTCCCTGGTTGTCTAATTTTGTAAAAAATCAGGGCTGGGTTTAAGTAATAGAGTTGTTGACAAGTAAATAAGTTGCTTGCTGATCCCCTACCGTTATGGAGGGGATTTTTTATTAGCCACCCTCTGTAGTTTTGGCCTGCCGCAGCTTTGCACTATAATAGCCGGCAGAATCCAAAATTGCAGTTGAGCCAGGCAGGAGGTTCATGTTGTCGCGTCATGCCAAACGCTGGGAGGTTGCCACCCGCGCCCCGGACAGTCACTTTACCCACTTCCCCCATTTGCCGCCGTTGGTGGTTCAAATTCTTTACAACCGGGGTTTTGTGCTGCCCCAGGAAGTGGACGATTTTCTGGCGCACCGCTGGACAGGCGACAACCCCCTGGATTTAAAGGGCATGCAGCCGGCGGTTGACCGCCTGGTTCGCGCTATTATCAATCAAGAGCCGGTTGCGGTTTATGGCGATTACGACGCCGATGGCGTAACCTCCACCGCCTTGATGGTGCAGGTTCTCACCGCCCTGAGCGGCAACGTGCAGCCTTACATCCCCAATCGCTTTGAAGAAGGCTACGGCCTGAACAACGAGGCCCTGGCCGAGCTGGCCGAACGCGGCGTTAAGGTGGTCGTCACCGTTGATTGCGGCATCCGCTCCGTTAACGAGGTGGCATTTGGCAACAGCCTGGGGCTGGATATCATCATCACCGACCACCACACCGTTGGGGAAAAGGTTCCGCCGGCGCTGGCCGCCATCAACCCCAAACAGCCCGGCTGCGCTTACCCCTTTAAAGAGTTGGCCGGCGTGGGGCTGGCCTACAAACTTACCCAGGCCCTGCTCCAGGCCGGTGAATTAAGCGACTATGGCAACGGCTTGCAGGCCGATAATTTTTTAGACCTGGTGGCCTTGGGCACCGTGGCCGACCTGGCTCCCCTCTACGGCGAAAATCGCAAGCTGGTGCAGCGCGGGTTGCAGCTACTCAATCGCGCCCCCCGGCCCGGCCTGTCGGCCTTGATGTTGCAGGGCAACACTCGCCCGGTGAGCCAGATTTCTGCCGGAACCATCGGCTTTGTAATTGGGCCGCGCCTCAACGCCGCCGGCCGGCTGGATAGCGCCCTGGCCGCTTATCGCCTGCTTATGGCCCCCACCGAACTGGAAGCCATCCATCTTGCCGCCGATTTAGACCGCCAAAACAAAGAGCGCCAAAAACTCACCGACGAAATGGTCAATCTGGCCCGCGAAACCATTGTGTCGGACAGGGCCAGCCAGCCGCTCTATTTTGTAAGCCACAAAGAATTTAACCCCGGCGTGGTGGGGCTGGCCGCCTCTCGCCTGAGCGAGGAGTTTTACCGCCCGGTGCTGGTGGCCGAACACGGCCCCGAAGTTACCAAAGGGTCGGCCCGCAGCATCCCGGAGTTTCATATTACCGAAGCCCTGGACCAGTGCGCCGATTTGCTGGTTCGCTACGGGGGACACGCCGCCGCCGCCGGTTTTACCGTGGAAAACAAAAATTTGCCGACCCTCCGGGAGCGGCTGCTAAAAATTGCGCGCCGGCAATTAGATGTCGAGCAACTACGCCCCACCGTTTTCATCGACGGCGAGGTGAATTTGCGCGGCGTGCGCCCCTCGCTGATAGAATCTGTTGCCGGTTTGCAGCCGTTTGGCTACGGCAACCCTACGCCCCGCTTCTTGACTCGAAATTTAAAAATCAAGCAGGTACGCGCCGTGGGGCGCGATGGGCGCCATTTGCGCCTGTTGCTGCACGACGGCAGGCAAATTTGGAGCGCCATCGGTTTCAGGCAGGGCTACTGGGCCGAGCGCCTGCGCGTGTCGCAACCGGTTGATGTGGTTTACAGCCTTGAATTTAACGAGTGGAATGGAGAGCGCCAAATGCAATTAAATATTAAAGACCTGCAACCCGGTGAGCTATGAAACCGGCCATTATTGTGCATGGGGGGGCCTGGGATATTCCGGCGGGCGAGCACGAAGCCCACAAAAATGGTTGCCGCGTAGCGGCCAGCGCCGGCTTTGAAGTTTTGTTGCGGGGCGGTTCGGCGCTGGATGCGGCGGAGGCGGCAGTCACCATTTTGGAAGATGACCCCGCCTTCGATGCCGGCATCGGCTCGCATTTGACCCGCGCCGGCGGGGTTCAACTGGATGCCGGGATGATGGACGGCCAAACCTTGCGGGTAGGGGCCGTAGCCGCCGTGGAACGGCTTAAAAATCCAATTCAGGTAGCCCGCCGGCTGCTTACCGGCCAACACAATATGCTGGTTGGCCCCGGCGCAGAAGCCTGGGCGGTAGAGGCCGGATTTACGCTGGTAGAGCCGGCCATTTTTATTGTGCCCAGAGAGCAGCGCCGCTACGAGCGCTGTTTAAAGGATGGGCCGCCGGGCAGCGACAGCGTTTTTGCCAAATCTGGCGATACCGTGGGCGCGGTAGCTATTGACCGGCAGGGCAACCTGGCGGCTGCCACCTCTACCGGCGGCACGCTGTTTAAGCCGGTAGGCCGGGTGGGTGATAGCCCGCTGCCCGGCTGCGGCTATTATGCCGACAACCAATCGGCGGCGGTATCATGCACCGGCCACGGCGAGTCAATCATTCGGGTTCAACTGGCCCGCACTGCCGCCGAGTTTGCCCGCTCGCTCTCGCCGGCCAGCTCAGACCAGGATTTGCTCTACTCTAACCGGGTGGCGCAGGCGGCTATCGACGTGTTGGGGCGGCGGGTAAATGGCCGGGGCGGGCTGATTATGATTGACCGGCTGGGGCAGGTCGGCTTTGCCTACAACACGCCCCATCTGGCCAGGGCATTTATAATTGAAGGGATGCCGGAGCCGGTGGCGGCCATTTAGTTATCGGGCGAGATTAAAAACAAGGACGAATGAAACTACGCCATTACGCTTTCAACATTCGTCTGGCCGATATGAGGCCATTGAGCAATTACTGGATACTCTCGTATTCGCAAAAGTGTAATGCCTGAGTTGACCGGGCGGCGCGACTTCCCTCAACCTGCGCCGCACCGAGTTTGATGCGAAACACGCTCCCGCCACTCCGGTTTAACGAGTTGTTATACGCCAACCAATGGATGTATCCCGGCGGCAAGCTTGTCGCAAGGCAAGCGCTCTTCTGCGCCTATATGGGAACGCTTTAGCCGAGCTGCTCGGCGAGCCCAATGAGAAGTCCTTCGGGTCCGCGGATGTAGCAGAGCCGATACGAGTCCTCATATTGAACCACTTCGCCGACGAGCTGCGCGCCGCGCTTGCGGAGCCTGGCGAGCATCTCGTCAATGTCGTCCACGGTGAACATGACACGCAGGTAGCCGAGAGCGTTCACAGGGGCGTTCCGGTGATCGGCGACGGCAGGCGGGGTGAGAAATCGCGAGAGCTCGATCCGGCTGTGGCCATCGGGCGTGACCATCATGGCGATTTCGACGCGCTGGGATCCCAGTCCGGTGACGCGTCCGGCCCATTCTCCTTCGATCGTGGCTCGCCCTTCGAGCTGCATGCCAAGCTCGGCGAAAAAAGAGATGGCGGTATCGAGGGATTCTACCACGATGCCGATATTGTCCATCCGCTTAAGAGTCATATCATTTCCTCTCATCACCTTCCAGATTGATTCAATCTTTAAGATTGAACCAATCTCTATGCTTAGCGTACCCTAAACACCTTCATCACCTCATCGCCCAAATGGTTGATAACTTTAACGGCGATGCGCCCGGAGGTGGGTTTATCAAAGGGCCGGGAGGTATCGCTGTGGAGCGATTCCCAGGCTTCGCGGTTGATTTCGGCTTTGAGGGTGGTTTTGAGCGATTTGTAGGGGTCGTCAGCGCCCAAAAAGTAGGCTTGCCGCACAAAAAAGCTTTCCTCGTTGTAATCGGTATCCACAAACCACAGGGCAATGCCCTCGGCCCCGTCGCTGCGGACCTCGCCGGTGCTGGGGTGAAAGACATCCACCCCGTTGACTCTGACCTGTATCTGCCCGTCCGGGGCATCCAGCAGGTCAATATCCGGCTCGCCAAAGATGACAAACAGATTGCCCTGGCCGGTGTTTTTGAGGCTATCGGCCATATGCAGGTCGGCGTTCATGCGGGCCTTGAGAATGGGGATGCGCCCCAGTTTATCAAATTCGGTGGAGCGGGCGTCGTAGTTAAAGGCGCAGGCGATGAGAACATCAAAGCCTGCCTCGCCCGCTTCACGCGCAGCGGCCACCAAATCGGGCCGGGAGACCGTGCCAAATTCGGGGCCGATGAAAATACCCGCCCGGCGCAGGGGCTTATCTTCATTCCCGCCTTCGTGGTAGCGCCCTTCGGCGCAGATGTAATGGCCAGGCCAGGGGGTGAGCGAGGAGAAGGTGATTTTGTCTTGCTTATGAGCTTGTTGCACCCCGGCCATCTTGAGGTTCTCCAGAATAATTTGGGCAAAGCTTTGCCCTTTACCGTAACCGGCTTTGCCTTCGGCCACATGGTCAATCAACTCGTCGTTTTCATTCACGCCCAACACCCGGTGGGGTGAGAGACTTTCCACCGTGAAAGGACCGGCCACACGTACGGTTTTATTATCTTCATAGGGCTTATCGTACAGATATTCATACTCGGCATTGGCGGCGATGGAGGCGTCAATCTCTTTTTGGCGGGCAATGCGCTCCTGCCACCACTGCTGGTGCAGTTTTTTGGCGAGGTGTGTCGCACTTTGCAAGTGCGACGCACCTGACGGGATTTCCCACTCTTCCCAATTTTTGCCCAAAGCTTGATTGAGTTGCTCGCGCAGCGGTTCCAACTTTTCCTGATAGGTTTCCCAGATGACATCAATTTCGGCGTTGTTGGCGATGGCTTTGAGGGTGATGTGCGGCACGCGCTCGTAAACAAAGCCGTGGCGGATGTGGCCGTAGGTTGGCTCATCCCTGGGCGGGGTGCGGGAAATTTCGGCCTCTTTCAGTTGGCCCGCGCGGCTGTCTTTGAGCAGGTAGTAGGGGTAACGCGCCCCCATAATCCGGGCGCGGGCCAGGGCCAAGTGTCAAATGGCGGCCGCATGTTTACCACCAGTTGTGAGACTGCGGAATTGACATTTGTGACAGCCGGTCGGTTCACAAATAAATCCCTTCATCCACTATCACAGCTACCTTCTCCATTGCCACTGGAATGGACAATGGAGTTGGCTGCTTCGTGCGCCCTCGCTGGCAGGTGTGTAGGGGCGGCGAAGGCGGCACTGTCGCCGCTTCTTTTCGTAAACAAGCCATCACCGTGAGCGCGTTCGCAATGGCCTCTTGGCTGCGTAAGTTAAAGTGGGGGGCCTGGCGATGCCGGAAGGCTCGACCAGCCCGTTCAGCCCCGTTATTGGTCGCTTCCCACTCTGGTTGCTGCAAGAACTGGCTCAATTGCTCAAACTTGGCCGGCGTGACCCGCTGCTGCACTTGGCGCAGGGCCGGAATTGCCCTATAGGTTTTACTGGTGTACCACGCTTCATACTGGCTCCTGGCCTCAGTCGGTGGCCGGCGCTGGCCTTGTTCATCCTGCCAGATGAGATACCAATCCACCAGGCAGTCACGGCCGACCTGTAACTGGGCCCCGACCGGACTGGACAATAGCGCCGCCACCTGAGCTTGTTCGACCTCATTCAAATGCTCCGGGCGACGCAGCAACAGGAAGCGGTGTTCCTGCAACGCCTCGCGGGTCTGCCTCACCTGCTCCCAATCAGTCCAG
>CAZAPG010000010.1:0-33124 GCA_964486935.1 uncultured Caldilineaceae bacterium
CAAAATTATTTCGTCAGAGATAGTATAACACAACTACGGGATTTGATGGTGATATTTATCGTGGATATACAGGATAGATGTTACTGGTAGACCCGGGATTATGGTTTTATAGTAATGATTGGGAGTTCAGATGAATCCGATTTCTGCGTTTTTTGTGCGCAATATCATTGTTGTTTTCTTTTTTTACGGGCTGGCTTTTTTTGTAATGGGGTTGGCCCTGGCGTTAGCCAGCCGCCAAAGCTCGCAATTCAAATTTGTGCAGGCCATTCGACCGCTGGCTATGTTCGGAATTTTGCATGGCATTCACGAGTGGTTTGAAATGTTCCAGAAAATGGTGACGCTAACCGGCGGCCACGCTCCCACCATAACCGAAGAGATAATTCGGCTGGCGATTTTGGGACTTTCCTTTTATATGCTGTTGCTGTTTGGCGTGTCGCTGTTGAGCGCCCCAACTGCCAGCCGCTGGCAAAAATACGCGCCCGTATCGGGGATGGTTGGGCTATGGGCGTTGGGCTTATTCATTGCCATCATCAAAATTGACCCCCCGCCCGGCGAAATGGTGGCCCTGGCCGACGCGCTGGCTCGCTACAGCCTTGGCATTCCCGGCGCGCTGTTGGGAACATGGGCCTTGATGGCCCAGCAGCGCACTTTTAGAGAGCGCAACATGCCCCAATTTGGCCGCGATCTGGTGTGGAGCGCGGCGGCTCTGTTTTTGTATGGCGTTATCGGCCAGTTATTTGTCAGGCCAACACTGCTGGCGCCGTCTACTGTTTTAAACAGCACGCTCTTTTTGCAGTGGTTTGGCATTCCGGTTCAACTCTTTCGGGGGGTGATGGCGGCTGTGTTGACTTTTTACATGATCCGCGCCCTGAGAGCTTTTGAGCTGGAAAATCGGCAGCGGCTGGAAAAAGCCAATCAGGCCAAACTGGCCGCCCAGACGGCGGCGCTGGAGGCGGAGCGTCGCGTAAGCCGGGAAATGGAACGGCTAAATGAAGAGTTGCGTCTGAGGGCGCAAGAGTTGGGGTTGTTGCTTGATTTATCAAACCTGCTGGCTGTATCCATCAGCCTGCACGACCGCCTGCAAGATGTTTTGGAAAAAATTATTAGCAGCCTTGAATTTTCTGATGCCGGCCTGATTTTGCTCACCAAAGCCGAATCCGAAAGTTTGCCGGTGCAGGTTTCTACCGGCTTCTCGCATGATGACTCGGCTCCCGGCGAGTCCCTTTATTGCCAGGCGCTGGAGTTGGGCGAGTTGTGCATTGCCAGAGAAACGGCAGTGTGCCGCCACCGCGATGGAAACATTATCAACTTTCCGGCATTACCCGACCGCAGCCGCTGCCAGCAGTATGAAAGCCCAATGGTGATGATAAGTTTACCGCTGACCGCCCGGCTGCGGGTTATTGGCAGCCTGGTGCTGTGCCGTCTGGCAGCGCCAGAAAAGCCGCTGGCTGCCCACGAGTTTTCCTTGATTGTTGGCATTGTGCAGCAGTTGGGCTTATCCATTGAAAACGCCCGCCTGAATCAGGAAGCGCAAAAGCGAGAGAAGATGCTGGGTGAGTTGCTGCATCAGGTGGTGGTGGCCCAGGAGGCCGAGCGCCAGCGGATTGCCCGCGAACTGCACGACGCCACCGGCCAATCGCTAACGGCTATTGCCCTGGGCCTGCGCGGCATCGAGGGGCTGCTGGCCAACGCCTCGCCGCTGGTGCTGGAGCAAATTAGAGAGCTGAAATCATTTGGCACAAATGCGCTGGGCGAACTGCGCCGGCTGATTTCCGACCTGCGCCCGCCGCAACTGGATGACCTGGGGCTGGTAGATGCGCTGCAATGGTATGCCCAGGCCTTTGAAAAGCGCCGCAGTATCCGCACCCGGTTTGTGGTCGAGGGCCAACCGGTGCGACTGCCTTCGGAATATGAAACGGTGCTGTTTAGAATTGTGCAGGAAGCCCTGACCAATGTGGCCAAGCACGCCCAGGCGGGGCAGGCCACCGTTAAACTGCAACTGCATCCGGCCCAAATAAAAATAACCATCGTTGATGATGGGCGCGGCTTTGACCCTCAAACCGTGCTTGCCGCCGCCGGGCAGCCGGCCGGCTGGGGGTTGCTGGGCATCAGGGAGCGCGCCCTGCTGTTAGGAGGGCAGTATGAAATTGACTCGACCCCCGGCGGCGGCACTCAAATTAGCGTGACCATCCCTTTAGTTGAGGCGCTGGAAGATGTCGAAAATAAAGCTATTGCTGGTTGATGACCATGAAATTGTACGGGCCGGGCTGCGCATGCTGTTTCAGGCCGAACAGGATATGGAAATTGTCGGCGAAGCCGGCAGCGGCGACGAGGCGCTGGCCGCAGTAGCCAAACTGAAACCGAATGTGGTGATTATGGATGTAGTTATGCCCGGCATGGGCGGCATCGAGGCTACCCGCCGCATTAAAGCCGCCAGCCCCGATACCGTGGTGCTGGCCCTGACCATGCACGAGGATGAGCAGTACTTCTTTAAAATGCTCGAAGCCGGGGCGTCGGGTTACATTCCCAAGCGGGCCGCGCCCGATGATTTGGTTTCGGCCACGCGGGTGGTCAGCCAGGGGAACGTGTTTTTGTACCCCTCGCTGGCTAAATTGCTGGTGCAGGATTTTTTAGATCGCTCAGAACCGGCCACAACCCCAACCGCCGAGGAGTTGACGCCCCGTGAGCGCGAAGTGCTGACCTATATTGCCGAAGGGTACACCAGCCGGGAAGTTGCCGAGGCGCTGGTCATTAGCATTAAAACTGTTGACCGCCACCGCGAAAATATTATGCAAAAGCTCAACCTGCATAATCGGGTGGAATTGGTGAAATATGCTATTGAAAAGGGGCTGATTAGCGTTAATCAAACCGGTGGGTGACATCCCCCATTGGCAAGATGGGGGAATTACCCAATAGATTCCCCGGCCCAACTGTGCTAACCTGATAACGGAACGGTTACAACCCTGTTGCGGGAGAATTAGCATGGAATGGTGGGCGCAGGCTGCCATAATTATAGGGATGTTTATTTTGCGCCTGGGTGTGCCGCTGGCTATCACCTTGCTGGTGGGCTATTGGCTCAGACGGCTGGATGCCCGCTGGCAGGCCGAAGCCGAGGAGCGCCGGCAGCAATTTGAGGCCCACCAAAAAGCAGCGGCTGAACCCCCTATAGAAATGTTTAGAATTTTGGAACAGCCTTGCTGGGTTTTTAAGGATTGCCCCCAAAATGTCAGATGGCAGTGCCCGGCTTTTCAACAACCCCAACTAAGGTGTTGGGAGGCCCGGCGTTTGGCCGAAGGGCAAATACCCGCCGCCTGTTTTCACTGCGAGTTATTTTCTCGCGGGGCGACCAGAGAAAAAGTGTCAGCACGGTAATTGATTACAATCCGGGTTGCTCCTCAACACCTCCCTATCTGGGAGTAGGGAGTAAGGAGTAGGGGAAAAGCCTTACTCCCTACTCCCTACGCCTATCGTATCTGGCAAGTAATGGTTAATTTTTTTGGGATTGCCGGGGGGCAAGATAGCAGTTTGGATGATAGAAGAATCTGGTGAGATACTGGTTTACCGGTGCCGAATTGAATGGGATAAGGTTAAGACAGCACAGCCCCTGGCTGGTGTTTGCCATTTCATTTTTTCTGGTGAGCAGCGCCCTGGCTTTAACCCTGTTGCGAATGCCCATCAATGCCCCTCTGATAGATAATACCGGCGGCAGCCTGGCCCCCCCCTGGAGCGAGTACCAAAGCCCGCAGCGTTGCCGCGAATGTCACCCCACCGAATTTGAGATGTGGTCCAATACCACCCACGCCAGGGCTTTGTTTGACCCCATTTTTCAAACATATTTGCATCAAATGCAGCAGCCCGGCGAATGTTTTGCCTGCCACGCCACCGGATACGATACCACCACCGGCCAGTTTGTGCTGGCCGGCGTTACCTGCGAGGCCTGCCACGGCCCCTATCGGGTCGAGCATCCCCGGCAGAGTATGGCCATCGCTACTTCCGACGAATTGTGCGGCAATTGTCACCCCAGCACCCTGGCCGAATGGCAAATGAGCCGCCACGGCGCAAATGGCGTTACCTGCGTTAACTGCCACGAGGTTCACACCCAGCAAACCCACGCGGCTGCCTCAACCAACCAGCTTTGCGCCACATGTCACCGGCAGAATATTCAGGATGATACCCACGCTATCCACCAAAGCGCCCAGGTGCAATGCATTGATTGCCATCTGGCGCGGCCAGAAGATGACGGCAGCGGCGCGATTAATGGCCACGCAGTGACCGGCCACTCGTTTGAGGTTTTTGTAAAAACCTGCACCGACTGCCACGCTGCTGCGGTTTCTGGACTTGTGCCGGTTGATTAGAACGTGTTAACATTTCAAAAATAAAATGGAACTCTCTTATATCTGTAAAACCACGTAGGTTGCCGCTTTTAGCGTGACAAACCGGACTAGCCACGCCCGTAATATCAACAGAACCTAAACATCAAGTTTCATAACAAAAACAGGAGTCCCCAATATATGCCTGGGAACTCCTGTTTCGTTAAAGCTGTCGCGTTAGAGGGTTAGGCCGACTCTTCGGGAAAGATGGGCAGATATCGGGCGGCCAGGCCAAAGGCAATCACCCCAAAGCTGACCAGGGTAACGCTGACGGCAATCTCCATCCACGAGGGGGTGTAGACCGGGCCGGTATAGGGCAGCAGGCCAAGCCAGCTTACGTTGAGCCGGTTGAGCACCACCCCAAAGAGCACCACCAGCATGGCCCCGCTAAAGAGAACGCCGGGTTTATAGCGTAGCGGTTTCAGGGCAAATAGCCCGGCGGGAATAATTACCCCCAGCCCTATCTCGGCCCAGAAGGCTGCGGCGGGCAGGGTTGGCTCAAACAGCAGCGGCCACGCGCCTCGCGCCAGCAAATCTGCAACCCTGGCCGCCAGATAGATGAGCAGCACAATTGAAGCGGCTCCGGCCAGGTCGGCCAGCAGATTCACTTCCAGCCCCCGTTTGAAGGCTCTGGAACTCAGGGTCGACTCGACAATGGTCATTGCCAGGCCAACCGCCACCGCCGATAACCAGAAGAAGAGCGGCAGGTAAATTGAGTACCACAGCGGCGACAATTTGCTGGGCACCAGCACCCACAAAGAACCCAGCGATGACTGGTGCAGCGTTGACAGAATCACGCCCAGAATGATGAACACGATGGAGGCTTTCTTGAGCAGCCGGTAAAGCGTGTCGATTGGCAAGCGTTGGGTAAGGCGTTTGAATTGCTTCAGCCGTTCCAGAATAACCGGCAAAAACTCAATAAAAAGCACCGTGGTGTAAGTAGCCACACATAGACCCACTTCCCACATAACTGAATGATGCTGCCAGTGAACCAGCGGCCGCCAGACATTGTAGGGCCGGCCCAGGTCTACCATCAGGCCGGCAATAACCAGCAGGTAGCCCAGTAATCCGGTAAGGATTGCCGGCCTGACCAGCGGTTCAAACCGCTTTAAGCCAAAAATATGCACCGTGGCGGCAATAACAAATGCGCCCGCTGCCAGGGCCACGCCGCTCATCACGTCAAAACCAATCCACAGGCCCCAGGGGAAGGCATTGCTCATATTGGTGACGGCCCCAATGCCGTATACGTAGCGTAGCAGCATGATGCCCGTGCCAATACCCAGCACCGTTACCAGCGCCAGCGTTTGGACAGCCTGCCGGCGAGAGGCAAAGTGAGGCAGCGGCGGCAGTAGCATCTCAGGGGCCGGGGTAGACCAGCTTTCCGGGCGACCGGCCAAACGGTAAGCCAGGTAGCGCGCCCCGGTAATAAACAACACCGGAATCCCGATGCTGAGGATAGCCACAGTTAACCAGAGTGATGCAATATTTAGAGCCATCGTTAATCCTCCTCTGGGGCGGATGGTTGGTGCTGTTTGCGGTGGGTGTACATGGCCGCGCCCCCCATTAAAGCGGCTACGCCGGCAATTACGCCGGGCAGCGTGACCATGATTTTTTCGGTTTCTTCGGGCGGGGCGGTGTAGGGTAAGTTGACCGGAAAGCCCAACTCTTCAAACGGAATGTCCGACAGATACAGCATCGAGGTTCCCCCGGCCTCAAACTCTCCAAATACATGGTCAACATACCGGTGGGGGTTGGATTTGATTTGGGCATGCGCCTGGGCCAGCAGGTCATCTCGTTGGCCAAATCGCAGCGCCCCGGTGGGGCAAGCTTCGGCGCAGGCCGGTTTTTGACCCGCCTCCAGCCGGTTGTAGCACAGCCAGCATTTGCTGATAACCGGCGTGAGGCCGTTGGCCCATTCAAAGCTGGGCACGCCAAAGGGGCAGGCAATCTGGCAGTAACGACAGCCCAGGCAGCGTTCAGCTCGATAGATAACCGGCCCGGCCTCACTTTTGTACATGGCCGCTGCCGGGCAGGCCGACACGCAGGCCGCGTTTAAACAGTGCATGCACTGCCGTTTAACATAACGCTCCGTCACTTCGCCATTTTTGGCTACCTGATGGGTCTCGATAAAGGTGAAGGCCTGGCTGTTGAGCGCAGAAGGCTCCACAGTTGGATTGGGCAGGTTATTATTTTCTTTGCAGGCCAGGGCGCAAGAGTTACAGCCGGTGCAGCGAGTCAAATCTATTAACATTGCCCAGGTATGCGCAGAACCCTCCTCGCTGACCATGGTTGGCCGCGGGCCGTCCAGGAGTTGGACGGCCAGGGCAGCAGTTACCGCAGCCCCCACCTTTTTCAGAAAGGCGCGTCGAGAAAGTTCAGTGTGGCGCTGTTCTGTCATGATTGCCTCCTCCTTTGGTAGATGTAACCCACTGCCAGCGTAAAAACAATACCCAAAATGCCGCCGATGCCCATGCCCAACCCCAAAGAGACAGGCACCATAGTTTGCAGCGATTTGTTTTCTTGCCGGGTTGTTTCCAGTTTGGCGGTTAGCGCCGGCACGCGCTCGGCCACAGATGCAAGTTCAACGTCGGCCACCCGCTCTATGGTTGGCGACATCTGGTGCAGGTCGGGGCCGTGGCAATCCACACAATCAGCGGCCAGCACGGCCGTAAAATCATGGCTGGGCGCCAAAATAGTGAGGCCAGGTTCACCCGTACCGGTCATCTGTTGGCTCACTGTAGACGAGAAATGGCAGTCGGTACAGGCTACATCGGCGGCCCCGTGAACCGAATGGGCAAAATCCTTCTGCCGGTCGCGGTGACAGGCTCCGCACTGGGCCTCGTCGGTTAGCCGAAACTCTTGCGAGTGCGACAGGTGGCAGCCAATGCATTGCACCCCGGCCTGGGCGTGGGAGCTGTTCTTCCATTGGTTGTAGGTAGTAGTGTGGCACTGGTCGCAAATTGAAGAGTCAACCTTTAACTGCATTACATCTTTATCAGGGTGGTCATCAACATAGGGGCCGTGGCAATTTTCGCAGGTGGCGCCGGGCATCTGCTCGTTGGCGCTGGCCCTGGCGTGCGGCGAATTTTGCCAGGCGTCAGTCTCTTGCTCGTGGCAATCTGCGCACAACTCGGCTCCCACAGGTTCATCGTGGGGGGGAGCGGCCAGGGCTTGCGCCGGTAACATCAGGCCGAACAGCGCCATCAGGCCAATAATCCAGACCAGTTGCCGGCGCCCGTTAAAATTTAGGGTCAAAAATTTTGACATCTTTAGTTCTCCGGTTATGCAATTAGCAACTCGATGAATTACAGGGTTTATGTGGCGGGCACGTGGAGCGCCCGGCAGCAGAAAAACTTAAACAACCACATAAACAGCATTGGCAGGCCAAATCGGAGGATGGCTAATCCCATCATTGCTGACGTTACAATTAACAATTCAAGCGGTGTCATGATGGACTCCTTTCATAAAGTCACTTTGAGGGCGGACATTTTTGTTTGTAGGGGATTAGGGGTATTTGCTCGCGCCCCTACCCCCTAATCCCCAGATTTAATATTGGAGGTGAGTAACCGGGCTACATAGGGGATGCACCTGTAGCCCTACGTTCACTATAACACAGGGGTTTGGCCAACTCCATATGGGGTTGCACCCATTTTTGGGGAGCAAAATTAGCCGTTGATACGGCTAAAAATGGGGATAATAGGATGAGAAGCATGGGGTAAATACCCCATAAGCGGGGATGAATTACGACCGCTTACGGCGCGGGCCATTCGGGGGCCAAAAACTGCTGAATTTCCAGCAGGTAGCCGTTGGGGTCGCGTAAAAAGAAGTGGTAAATATTATAGGTGGAATTATGCGTGGGGGGCTGTTCAATGGTAACGCCCTGCTCGCGCAGGTAGGTGTACCACCGGTCAACGTGGTGGGTGGCCAGAGTGAAAATAACGCCCTGGGGCTGCCGGGGCGCCGAGTTGTTGTGACAAACCCCCAAAAAGCCGCTGCTGCTGACGCGGTAAATGCGGCAGTTGCCCTGGTCGAGCGCCAGGGCAAGGCCGATTATCTGCTCGTAAAAATGGGCGGTGGCCAGCAGGTCGCGGGTGTAAAAAAAAGTAACCTGCTGCTCGATGGGTGGGTGAGACATATCAGGCCGGCTCCTGGTTATCACTTTGTCGGGTTAGCTGCTCGATATAATGTTTGGCGTCTTTATCATTGGGGTTGGCTTTGAGCGCCTGTTTGAACCAGCGGATGGCTTCTGCTGTTTCCCGGCGGTCTCGGTAAATGAGTCCCAAATTATAAGCCACATTGGGCGCTTTGGGGTTTAGATGCAAGGCTTGCTTAAAGGCCGCAATGGCCCGCTGCTGCTCCTCATCTTTGGCCAGTACGGGGTTGCCCAGGTAGGCTGCGCCCAGGTTGGTCCAGACCATGGGGTTATCCGGCTGGCGGCTGGTGAGAGGCTCTAACACGCTAACGGCCCTGGTGAATTTTTTGGCTAAAATATAAGCGCCTCCCAAATTGAGAGCAGCATCGGGGTTGTCGGTATCTAGCCGGTGGCTTTGCTCCAGTAAGCGAATGGCTTTTCCAATTTGACCCTCATGCAGGGCCTGCGTGCCCTGCCGCAACAAGTTTAAAAAATGAAGCTCTTTTTGCCGTTCGGCAAAGCCGGAGGAGGGTCTGTTTTTTCGTTTAGCCACAATCAATCTCCGCTAGCGAGTATCTACGGCATCTTCTTCTACCTGAATGCGGTAGTGAAAATTATTGGGGTCGGTTTGGTGCTTTATTTTTATCTCAAACGCCGAGGTCTGGTTAGGCGCAACAATGCCGGCGTTGGCGTATCCCCAATTGGTGTTGACAACCTTGAAGTTGGCGTCGTAAACGGTGATAATCAGCTTGACCAGCGTGGGGTTTTGGCCCATGTTATGCACCTGGCCATGTACATACAGATAATCGGCTTCAATGCGACTGCTCTGGTTAAGCAGCACCAAGTTTTCTTGCAGTAGCGACTCGGAAATGTTGCCCTTAACTTGCAGCCTGTATTCTTTAATCAAGTCCCACTGGGCGCGGCGCAGGGTAATTAAGTCAAACGGGGCTTTACCGCCGGGAAAGATTACATCGGGCGCGGTAAAAGTGATTTTGGTGCCAATCACATTATCGGCTGCATCATACAGTTTGGCCACAACTTCTACAAACTCCATGGGCACATTGCTGTTATTTTGCACTTCGCCTACAATATGATACCAGCCCAGCGAGTCAACATAGCTTTGGTGGCTTAAAATTTCAAGCTGGGTTGACGCGCCGGCCTGCGCGGTTGCCCGCTCTGGCGGCGAAAGTTGGGCCAGGGTAGGGCTGGCGGGCGGCAGCGGCGTATCGGTTGCCGGCGGCGCGACGGTTTGCCTGGGCGTGGGGCCGGGGGTAACGGTTGGCAGCAACGGCAGCGGAGTTGTTAAAACCGGCGCGGTTGGCGTTGAGGCCGCCTGGGTAGAATAAGCTACAATATCTGCCGAAGTGGGTTGCGATAAATTTGCGCCAACGGTTGTATTGTTGGCAAAAAGTTGCTCAAAAGGCGTGTTGCTACCCCAAAAACTGATTAAAATAAAACCGGCGCAATTAAAGAGAATAAAAATTGTCAGGGCTATCAACCCTCCAACAATGAGTTGACTAAACTTAGGCAATTAAAACTCCTCTGTAAATAGGAGTCCAGAGCTTGCTCTGCCAAACCAAGGTTTGGACTCCATTTTCATTCTCGTTGCTGTCCCAAAGGGGCTGTCACACTTCCTTGAAAATAGACCCCCGCTTGCGCGCAAGCGGCGGGTGGGGGTCGGTTGAATTTTCATTCTTGTTGCCGCCGAAGGCGCAGGCTGGGTCCGTCTCCTGTAAAAATAGGCAGTTACAATAACGGGAGGCTTTGGACCACGTTCCGCGTTGTACGCACCACGCCCTACGTAACGTGGTGCGTAGAATATGAATTTCACCCTTTTGGGGTGCAAACTTTATTATACAGTACGCCACAGAAAAACAGAAAGTATGAGTCAGGAGGAAAGCCATGCTCCAAAAAATTTTAGTGCCTCTGGATGGTTCCGGATTGGCCGAAAAAGCGCTGCCGTATGCCCAGGCAATAGCCCAAAAATTTGAAGCAAAAGAGATAATTTTGGTGTGGGTGTTGCAGCCGCCCACGGTTGTTACCATGGATTACGGGGGAATTACCGTTCCCGCCATTGACTCGATGATGGAGCACGCCGAGCAGGAGGCCGAGGCCTATTTGCGCCAGCTCCAGAGCCAATTTCAGCAGCAAAATATTCCCACCCGCTTTGTTGTGTTAAAAAGCTATTCGGTGCCTGAGGCCATTATTGAGCTGGCCGAACAGGAAAAAATTGACGTGATTGTTAAAACCACGCATGGCCGGTCGGGGTTGAGCCGTTGGCTGTTTGGCAATGTGGCTCTAAAGGTGCTGCAAGGCGCGCCCTGCCCCGTTTTTCTGGTGCGAGTCAGTAGCAAAGATCAAACCGACGCGCAGCCTGTAACTAATTAAAGTTGAGGTAAAACGGGAGCGGACATGTTGGGTTGGGATTGGGCAAAACTCAAAGTCTCTGGCCGGGCGCGCCGGACTGGGCTAAAATTTGGCTTGATAGCCTTAGCTTCGCTTGGAATTTTGGCGCTGATATGGTTTTATCTTGAGCCGCCCGCCCCATCGCGCCCGCCGATTACCGGCCCGGCGCACCCCAAACCCCCTCCCGCCATAGAATTGACGTTTGAAGAAATGTTCCGGGAAGTTGCGTCGCGGCATAATTTGGATTGGCGCATTATCGAGGCGCTGGCCTACCGCGAAAGCAACATGGACCATCTGGCGGTGGGCATTTCCGGCGAATATGGGTTGATGCAAATTTTGCCCTCTACATGGGAGGATTGGGCGCCCCGGGTTGGCGTGGATGACCCATTTGACCCCTATAGCAATATTCGCGTTGGCGCAGCCTACCTGGCTTTTATGCGAGACCTGTGCGCCAGCCGGGGCCACTCCGAGCCGCACTGCATGGTGCTGGCCTATCACTGGGGGCCAAATCGGCTGGAGCAATTTTTTGCTGCCGGCGGCACATGGGAGCAGGTTCCGGCACTTCAACGCCACTACGCCACTGAAATTGTTCAGCTTTCTGCAACCCGCCGCCAAAATGCAGCCCTGTCTGCCACAATTTATCAGGCACAAATGAGCGATTAGCAGCCATCCCCTAATCTTCAAATTGCTAATCTCGCCTTCGCCGGCGTATAGTTTGCGTAGGGTTAGCGGCAAGTTAGCATCCAATTTACGTCAAGTTGCCAGAAATAGGGGGTGGTATACTGTAGGCGTCAATACAAAAATTGACGCTCTCTTCTCCTCCTTTTGGAAAAGCCGGGTCGTGGCAGCCCGGCTTTTTCGATTTTTGGCCCTCTTGCCGCTTTGCCCCTTCTGCGGTTCCGTGCTATTCTAAGCCCTCCTAAAACAACTTTATTTCACATGCTTTGAGCCACGTTTCACGTTGCCTCGTGCCTGGAACGTGATTTTTATTACCAGAGGTAATCCTGTGAGTATCAACTTTGCTAAAACTATTGCTGCCGACCTGCAAGTGCGCCCGGAGCAGGTGGCCCGCTCTATTGAGTTGTTCGATGCTGAAAATACAGTACCTTTTGTAGCCCGCTACCGCAAAGAAGTAACCGGCGGCCTGGACGAGAGCCAACTGCGCGCCATTTTGGAACGGCTCACTTACCTGCGCAACCTGGCAGCCCGCAAAGAAACCGTGCTGCGCAGCATCGAAGAGCAAGGCAAACTCACCGACGAACTCCGCGCCCGTCTTGAGGCCGCCGCAACCCTGCAAGAAGTTGAAGACCTGTACCTGCCCTACAAACCCAAGCGCCGCACCCGCGCTACCGTGGCCCGCGAGCGCGGCCTGGAGCCGCTGGCCGGCCAGATGCTGGCTCAGGATATAACCGGCGGCAATCCCCTGGAAATTGCGGCCAAATTTGTTAATAATGACGTACCCACCCCGGAAGACGCCCTGGCCGGCGCTCGCGATATCATTGCCGAAACTGTGGCCGAAGATGCCGACACCCGCACCATCGTGCGCGATAAAATGCGCCAGCAGGCCTGGCTGGCAGTTTCGGTGGCTGATAAGTCAAAAGATGAACGGGGCGTCTACAGCGATTATTACGATTACCGCGAACAACTCAACAAAGTGCCTCCCCACCGGCTGCTGGCCATCAATCGGGGCGAGCGAGACGGTGTTTTAAAAGTCAAACTGGATGGGCCGGATGACGAGCTTGTCCGGCGCATTCAAAAAAAGATGGTCAGCAACCCGCACTCCATTTTTAGCGACCATATCCGCCAGGCCGTGGCCGACGGCTACAAACGGCTGCTGGCCCCTTCGATTGAAACCGGCCTGCGCGGCGAGCTAACCGAAACCTCCGACGAGCACGCCATTAAAACCTTTGGCGCTAATTTGCGCCAGCTGTTGCTGCAACCGCCCGTTCGGGGCAAAAAGGTAATTGGCATTGACCCCGGTTTTCGCACCGGCTGCAAAGTGGCCCTGGTAGACGACACCGGCAAATTTTTGGGCGGAACCACCATTTATCCCCATGAGCCGCAAAAACGATGGGACGAGGCCAAAAAAGTCCTGCTGAAATTAATTGAGCAAGGGGCCGATATTATTGCCATTGGCAACGGCACCGCCAGCCGCGAAACCGAAACCCTGGCCGCCGAAGTGCTGGGCGAAGCCCGCTCAAAATTGGGCAAAACCCGAGACCTGGCCTACATTATTGTTAACGAAGCCGGGGCGTCGGTCTACTCGGCCAGCGACCTGGCCCGGCAGGAGTTCCCCGATTTGGACGTGAGCATGCGCGGGGCTATCTCTATTGCCCGCCGTTTGCAAGACCCGCTGGCCGAACTGGTCAAAATTGACCCCAAATCTATTGGGGTGGGGCTGTACCAGCACGATGTTAACCAGAAACAACTGGTCGAAACGCTGGATGCCGTGGTAGAAAGCGCGGTAAACCACGTGGGCGTTGACGTAAACACCGCCAGCGCGCCGCTGCTCAGTTACGTGGCCGGCATCAGCCGCCGCGTGGCCGACGCTATTGTCAAACATCGAGAAGCGCACGGCCCCTTTCGCAACCGCGAGCAACTGAAAAAAGTGAAGGGGTTGGGCGATAAAACTTACCAGCAGGCCATCGGCTTTTTAAAGATTCCTGGTGGCGGGCGTCCGCTGGATAACACCTTTATTCACCCCGAAAGCTACCCGGTGGTAGAGCGTCTGTTTGGCTACCTGGGCGCGCGCGGCGATGAGCGCGACCTGCCGGCCAAAATTGAGCGGCTGCGCGGGCAGCAATCGCTCACGGAGTTGGCCAACCAACTGGCAGTTGGCGAGCCAACCCTGGCCGATATTTTAGACTCGCTGGCCAAACCGGGCCGCGACCCCCGCGACGAACTTCCGCCGCCGCTATTACGGCAGGATGTTCTATCTATTGAGGATTTGCAAGAGGGGATGATTTTGAACGGCACCGTGCGTAACGTGGTTGATTTTGGCGCGTTTGTCGATATCGGCGTTAAGCAGGATGGGATGGTGCATATTAGCCAACTGGCTAACCGCTACATCAAAAGCCCGTTTGAGGTAGTGAGCGTGGGCGACATTATCAAGGTAAAAGTCATCAACATTGACGCCCAACGCGGACGAATTGGATTAAGTATGAAAGAGGTAGAACAACCCAAATGAAGTTGTACATTATCAGACACGCGCAATCTACCAATAATGCCCTGGCCGACCAGCGCCGGCGCGTTTGCGACCCGCCGCTGACGGAACTTGGCTTTCGGCAGGCCCAACTGGTGGCCCACCATCTGGCCACCGGCAGCAACCCCGATTACGTCATCGGCCAGTCGGACGAGGATACAACGGCCCTGACAAAGCAGGGCTATAACATTAAACACCTGTATTGTAGCGCCATGCACCGCGCTTTGCTCACCGCCCAGCCTATTGCCAGGGCGCTGGATTTGCGGCCAGAAGTTTGGGTAGACATCCACGAGCACGGCGGCATTTTTTTAGAGCACGATGATGCGCGGGGCATTATTGGCTACCCCGGCAAAACCCGCCCCGAAATTCTTGAAGAGTTCCCCGATTATATTTTGCCTGCTGAAATTACCAACGAAGGCTGGTGGAACCCGGCCAGCGGTATGGAAGATTGGCCGGCCTGTCATGGTCGAGCCATTAAAGTGGCTAACACTTTACGTCAGTGGGCCGCCACCCGCAACGGCGAGCGCGTGGCCATTGTCTCGCACGGGGGCTTTATTGACGCGCTGCTCAAGGCCCTCACCTATCAACTGCCCAGCCCGCACCTGTTTTATCACCATTACAACACCGCCATTACCCGCGTAGATTTTCGGGCTGATGGCCGGGTAGATATTCGACACATCAACCGCTTTGACCACCTGCCGCCGGAGTTAATATCGTAAAGGCGGAGTGACTATCGTCCGGGGGCATCAGGGTTTAATCAGGTCTGGCGGGATTGGGGCGTTTCCTGGCCCGGCTCTTTGGATTCTACCATATCAATAAAGCTGTCAACCAGGCTGCGCACGGCCAGTAGCTGCTCTTTGGCAGCGTTGCGCATGTGGGTTTCAAATTCTGACGTGTCGAGATGAACTTTTTTGAATTTTACATGCGGCCCGCACATTCCCTCAAAGCCACCGCGCAGCCATTCATCAAACCTGAATTCTTTGAAAGGGCCGTTGTCATCTGCTCTGTTTGCCATTGTCTCACCTCGCTTGGTTGGTTAATTTTACCGATTTTTGTAGAGATAATATACCCCCGGGGCCATCCGCCGTCAACCACAATCCAGAGCTTATTGGGAACCATACCGGGCCTTTAGGTCGGCGTGAGCGCCTCGCATTTCCATAGCCTGGCCATAATACATAACCCCTACCTGGCCGGCAGACATGCGGGGCAAAGAATACCTGTGAAGCCCCGATAACCAGGGGGCCAAAAAGCCAAATTCGTAAGTGACGCCAACGTATAGCCCCTCCAGGTGGCTTACGCCGCAATGCCCCTCGTACGGGGCCGGAATTTTAGCCACCAGCCGATACTCGCTTTTCGGCTCCTCAATATACCAATCAAGCGCTTCAGGCCCCTGGCAATTCACCAAAATAACCCCGCTTTTGTCTCCACCCAGCAGGGGGGCTTTGAGTATCTCTTGAATGATAAGTTGCTCGGTGGCGTCAACGGGCGTGGGGGTGGGCGAAGGTAAAGGTGGTTGGGTTGGGGTAAAGGTTGGCTCGATAGCAGCGATTGGGGTGGGTATTGGGGGCGTTGGGGTAAAAGTAGGGACAATTGTTGGCGTGGGGCTAGGTAAGGGCGGGGCGGCCACAACGGCCACGCCATCTAACGGGGCGTTGACCTGCAACCACATCGCCGCAATCCAGCCCTGCACGCCGTTTGGCGCAACCACCTGGAGCCAATCATTTTTACTGTTGCGCCCCGTTATGCGTAAGGGGTCTCCATTTTTGGCCTGGCCGAGGATGTCGTAATTACCGCCGGGGCCGGCCCACAAATTGGTCACATCCGCATTGACAACCGCATCGGGCAGGGATGTTGGGGTGTAACCTGCCGTTGGAGCCGGGGTAAAGGTTGGCGGGAGGGGGCTGGACGTAGCCGTGGGGGTGGGCGTGGCAGTGGCGGCCTGAGCGACGGCGGTCTCCTGGGCATATAATGTGGCGGCAATTTCGGCGGCCCGCGTCTCTTCATTGGTCAAGGCCGGCGGCTCGGCTGTAACCTCGGCCTGGCTCCCCAATTGACCGTAAATAACTGCCGCCAGCACAATGGCCAATAGCCCCACAGCCGCCACCGGCCAGCCCCAACGAAAGCGGCGTTGACCCGTCCTGCCAGCCGCAGCTGTGGCGGCTGGGGCCGGAGCCTGCTCCGTGGAAGTTGGTATGGCTACAGCCGTTTGGCCGGGCATGTCCGCATTGAGCATTTCAGCAGGCAGTTGGTCAACGGCTTGCTGGAAGGCCGCTACCATGCTGGCCATCGTCTGGTAGCGGTCGGCGGGGTCTTTGGCCAGCGCCTTCAGGATGACCTGCTCGACGCCTTCGGGCAAGGCGGGCCTGACAGCGCGGGGCGAAGGCAGTGGTTCGCTGATATGTTTTAACACAATGGCAAAAGGGGTGTCGGCATTGTAGGGCACCTGGCCGGTTACTAGCTCATAAACAACCACGCCCATGGCGTAAATGTCGGCCCGGTGGTCAACCTGAAGCGAACGCCCCTGTTCCGGGGCCATATAATGGGGCGTGCCCAGAAATCCGCCGGCGGTCAGGCCCAGCGTGTTTTCCATCATTTTGGCAATGCCAAAATCGGTCAGGTAGTAATTGCCCTGGGCGTCAACCAGAATGTTGGAAGGCTTGAAATCGCGGTGGATGATACCCAGCCGGTGGGCATACGCCAGCGCCGAGCCAACCTGGGTGACAATGCGCCGGGTTTCACCCAGCGACAGGGAACCGGCCTTTAACCGGTCGCTCAGCGTGCCGGTTTCTATCAGGCGCATGGCCAGAAAAAAGTAACCTTCCTGGTGACCATACTCGTACACCGGCAAAATGTGGGCGTGCTCCAGTTTGGCAATGACTCTGGCTTCCTGCTGAAAGCGCTGGACAAAGGTGGCATCGTGGGCGCGCGTATCGGCGATAACTTTCAGGGCCACGAAACGGTCCATAGCTGGCTGGTAGGCCTTGAAAACCGTGGCCATCCCACCCAGGCCAATCTGTTGAATCAGGCGAAATCCGCCCAGGGTTTGACCGACGAGCGTTGGCATGTTACCTGCTCCACGACATGCGTTCTTCACCAATCCGGTTAAAATCCACTTCGCCCCAACTTGGGTCAAGCGGCAGCCACTGCCAGGCGTTGCTGCCGTCGCTGTTCATCAGCCAGATGGCCCAGCCGCCATCCCGGTTGGATAAAAAGGCAATGGTCCGGCCATCGGGCGAAAACGTGCCCCAGGCGTCGGCGCTGGGCTGGTGGGTAAGCTGTTGCGACTCGCCGCCCTGTAAACCTACAGCGTAAATGTCCCAATCGCCGTTGTTGTTAAACATATACAGCAGTTGTTTATCATTAACCGCGGTGGGCAGATGCTCTACATGGTCGGTTAGTTGGCGTAAATCGCTGCCATCCTGGCGCGTTGACCAGATGCCGCACGCCCCCGCGCCTTGCGGGTCCCAGGTGGAACAACTGCGAAAATAAAGGCGATTATCCGGCCCCCACAACGGGAAAAGGCCATGCGCGTCTGAGGCCAGCCCGCCGTTGACCAGCAGCCGGTTATCGCCCAGGTCGCAGTCCATTTCGTCCAGGCGTTGAATATAAATTTGGGGATTCACGATATCCACGCCCAGACCGTCAAAGGCAATCAGCCGGTCATCCGGCGACCAGATGGGCCGGCCGCTTTCGGCGGTGGTTTGCAAACAGGTGACCGCCGCAGCCTGAAAGCCGTCGCCGGTCATGCGGGCAATGGCGTCGATACCGCCGCCGGTGGCGTTGACCAGCAGCCATTTGCCATCGTGGCTCAAGGCCGGTTGGCGGGCGTCGCCAATGCTGGCGTACAGTTGTGAGGGCGTGGTTGGACCAACCTCAACCACGTAGGTTTTAGATTGCGTGTGCTGGCGCAGCGAGAAGGCTAATTTGCCTTGCAGCGCCGGGGCGGCTGTTGGCGGCACGCCAGTGGCCGTGGGAACCGGGGTGGCGAGCGAAGCCGGCCTGGGCGTAGATGTTGCCGGCAGGCTGGGGGTGGCCGTCGGCGGAAGAGTCACCAGAGGCACCTGGTCTAACAGGATGTTGACGCGCAACCGCAAAATGGATATCCAGCCGCGCCCGCCATCCGGCTTGACCACCTCCAGCCAATCGCCGCCGGTGTTGCGCCCGGTCACCTGCAACAATTCATTGGGTTGAGCCTGGGCGATGATGTCATATTCAGCGCCCGGCCCGGCCCGCACCTCTGACCCTTGGCCGCCAACAACGGCATCGGGCACCGCGGGGATTGGGGTGGGGGTTGGCGTTGGCGTTGGCGGCGGGGTGGCGGTTGGAGAGAGCGTATCGGTTGGCGCCGGGGTGGGCGTAAACGTGGGCGTAAAAGCCCGGGCCTGCGAGGTTTGCCCGGCGAAAAGTGTGGCAGCTACCCGGGTTGCCAGCAAAAAACTCTCTTGAGGGCTGGTTGGGGTAACAACGCCGTCCGGCTGGGGGACCCACCTCCAACCTAGCCAGATTATGGCGGCTGCCCCTACGACCAGCGCCAACCCGGCGACGGGCATCCACCAGGGGAATTGCTTTCGCCGGGGCGGGACCGCGGTTGGGGTGGCGACGCTCATCACGGTGGGCGCGTTTTCATCGGGTGGTGGGGCTGAAGCGATGGTCAAATCCTCATCGGCGCTCAGCCCCTGGACAGCCTGCTCAAAGGCTGTTACCAGGTTGGCCATGCTTTGGAAACGGTCTTGAGGATTTTTAGCCAGGGCCTTTAAAATAACTCGCTCGACAGCCTCCGGCAGGTCAGGCTTGAGGGCGCGCGGCAGGGGCAACGGTTCGCTGACATGCTTTAAGACGATAGCAAAGGGCGTGTCGGCATCAAAGGGAACCTGGCCGGTGACCATCTGGTAAATCACCACGCCCATGGCGTAGATATCAGCCCGGTGGTCTACTTTGGCCGACTGTCCCTGTTCCGGGGCCATGTAGTGCGGCGTGCCCAACACGCTGGAGCCGGTCAGTTGCAGCGTGCCCTCGACCATCCGGGCGATGCCAAAATCGGATAGATAATGGTCTCCCTGATGATCAATGAGCACGTTCGAGGGCTTAAAATCGCGGTGGACAACCCCCCGCTGGTGGGCGTATTCCAGGGCGGAACCGATTTGCGTCACAAAACGCTGAATTTCAGCGAATGAGAGCGGGCCTTGTTTTAATCGTTGGGTCAGGGTGCCGCCCTCGATGAAGCGCATCACCAGGTAAAGATAACCGTCATCTTCGCCGTGGTCATAAACCGGCAAAATGTAGGTGTGTTCTAACTTGGCAATAACTTTGGCTTCTTGCTGAAAGCGCTGCACAAATGTGGGGTCTTGCGCCAGGTGGGTTGAAATGACCTTGAAAGCAACGTAGCGGTCCATCGAGGGTTGGTAGGCCTTAAACACGGTGGCCATGCCCCCCAACCCGATTTGCTGAGTAATACGATAACCACCCAGAGTTTGGCCAATGAGGTTAGGCATAGTAAGCAAATGCTGCCGCAGCTAAAATGCAACGAATGTATCTACTTAAGCGACATCTTGCCTTTAGGCAAGAAAATTAAACACATACACGCCAGACTCAATTCCGAATCTGGCCTACAAGGGGTAGAAGGTGCATAGACTGAGTGCTCTTTGGGTGGATACAATATAACTTTTCTACCCTGGTGTCCGCAAATCTATTCTTTTTTTCGAGTTTGTTTAAGGAGTAAAGTATTTGATGGGGAAGAATGGTGAAGGGTGGAGGAAGAGCCATACTGGCAAACGTTATCTAAAATGTAACACATTTTTTTGAGGAAATCAATTTGCAGTTACCAAAAATAGGGCGACTGCAACATCCGACTTCCCGGAAGTTGGGAACGAAAATCTGGAACGCAGAGAACACGGAGCAGGCGCAGAGCTACACAGAGTTATCTTAATATTTTCCATGTGTCCCGCTGTGAAGCTGTGTGTAACTTTATTTTCAGAGCAAGCGCAAGCGAAAGTGGTAGCCGCTAATATTCATCCGCTGCCGAAAGTAAAAGCGGTGCGCGCCATAGCGCTCCACGCCGGAGTCCAGTTCAAACTGCTCGCAATTTTGGCTTTTGGCGTAGTCAATCAGCCAGCTAAACAGGGTTGCGCCGTAACCCGTGGAACGTTCTTGAGCATCAGTTACCAGGTCGTCTAAATAGAGAAATCGACCCCGCGACAGCATTTCATTAATTCTAAAACCGGCTACGGCTTTAACCTGGTCGTTATCTTCCAGATAAGCCAGTTGAAAGCCATCGCGCGCCATCTGGCGTTTGACTCGCTCTAAAAATTCCTGGCTGCCGGTCAGGTGCGGCCTGAGTTGAACCATTACCGGGTAGCAGCGCTCGATTTGGGTGTCGGTTTGGGCCAGTTGAATTTGCACAGTCATGCCGGTTTTTCTCCCACTGCAATCAGCGAGGTGCCAAAAGGCAGGTTAATGTAGCGAATTAGCGCGGCTTCAACTTTGCCGACCAGCGTTAGCGCCGCGTTGACCGGCGGCGAGGCCGGCTCCATTTCAACCTGGTATTCCTCTTTGTCAACGTGGTGCGAGGCCAGGTTGACTTTTTTATTGGCAGAGCGCCGGAGCAGCAGCAGGGTCGCCGCCAGCGGAAAGATAAAAAAATTGTTGTAGCTAATCCGGCTGACTTTAAAGCCGGCCTGCCTTAATTTTTGGCGCAGCTCTCTGGCGGTGTAGCGGCGCACGTGGGCGTTGAGGTCGTCGTTGTGAGTCCACAGCCACATAAAGGCCGGCACGGTAATGATGATGTGCCCGCCCGGTTTGAGGATGCGGTAGCTATCTCTCAGAATTGCCACATCATCCTGGTTGTGCTCGATGACATCCAGGGCGGTAACGGCGTCGAAGGTGGCCGGGTTAAACGGCATTGGGCGGGTGGCGTCAAACTGCTCCACATCGTAGCCCCGCTCGCGGGCCTTTTTTACGGGGCGCGGGTCAATTTCCAGCCCTTTGACCTGGCCGTACTCGCTGAGATGGTGAATCATATTGCCCGCGCCGCAGCCGACATCCAGCAGGCGAATATCTGGCCCGTCGGGCAACAGCGGGCGCATCACCGCGTTAAGGGCGCGGGTGCGGCTGGCAAACCACCAGTGGTTGTCTTCGGGAATTTTGTCGATGGTCTGATTCCTACTCATTAAATAATTCTCCTACGGAAATACCCAGGTGAATGCGGCGAATCACTTCGGCCAGCAGGGGGGCTACCGAGAGGACGGTCAGCTTGCCAAATTTTTTACCCGATGGTATGTCGACAGTGTTGGTGACGACTACTTCTTTTACCGGGGCTTCTTGCAGCCGCTGCACCGCCGGGCCGGAAAAAACCGCATGGGTAACGCAGGCGTAGATATCTTGAGCGCCTTCTTGCTTGAGAAAGTTCATAGCCTCGACCATGGTGCCGGCGGTGTCTATTTCGTCGTCAAAAATAACGCAGTTTCTGCCTTTGATATCGCCAATGATGTTGAGCACTTCGGCTTTGCTGCCATCCTGTTTCTGGATGCGACGCTTTTCAATAACGGCCAGTGGATAGTCGAGCGCCTGGGCAAAGTTGCGAGAGCGTTTGGTGGCGCCAATATCGCCGGCTACGACTACGCCATTGGGAATCTTTTTCTCGCGAATGTAGTCGCTGAGTACATAAAAAGCGGTTAGTTCGTCAACCTGAATGTTGAAGAAGCCCTGAATTTGGCCGGCGTGCAGGTCAACCGTTAAAAAGCGGTCGGCCCCGGCCACAATAATCAAATCGGCCACCAGGCGAGCGGTAATGGGTACGCGGGGCTGGTCTTTTTTATCGGTGCGGCCATAGCCGTAGTAAGGTACTACGGCGGTGATGCGCCCGGCCGAGTCTCGTTTGGCCGTGTCAATCATAATCAGCAGTTCCATCAGGTTGTCGTTAACGGTTAACATTTCGCCCTTGCGGTTGCAAGAAGCGGCAATGGGCTGAATGATAAAAACATCTTTGCCGCGCACGCTGGTTTTCAGGCGGCAAAAGATATTTTGGTTGGAAAATTTGAATACATCGACCGGGCAAAGCGGCACGGCCAGCGCCGCGCTAATTTCCTCGGCCAGCTCAGGGTTTCCATTTCCACTAAAGAGCGCAATTTCGCCATACATCAATTTGATCTCCTTGGTAGAAAGATAAAAATAAACGTATTATCTCAATTATTTGGGGTAAGGTAGAGAAGCGCCAGGAATACGCCGAGATACACAGAGTATATATCTCAATTTTTTTCGTGAATCTCTGTGTTGCCTCTGTGTCACTCTGTGTACCTGACCGGTTACGAATTTATATTTGACAAACGGGATGTTTTAACCGAGCGCCGTGCCAATGGCTCTAAGGGTTAGACCCATCATAAAAAAACCGGCAAAGCCCCAAATCAGCGAGGCTCGCCGGTCGGTTTCGCCGCGGGTGTATAGCCATAATCCGGGCAGAAAAATGACGCTCAGGCTGCCATACAAAAAATGTACGCCCTGCCCCGGAAAGTTGCCAAATCCGCCGATGCCAATCAGTAAAGTGATGCCCAGCACGGCCATCGTTATCATCATTATCTCGCCAATGATAATAGCGCCAATGAGGTTGCCATCCAGGCCCCGGCCTCTGGCGTAGTTGATCAGGCTTAAAATACCCAGCAGGGCCATAAACAGCGGCGCGGCATTGCCAATCCTGTCGTGCAGCCAGAGCATGGTTGCCAGGTTCATTTACATCTCCTTTAAGGCAGTGAGCAGGCGGTCAACCTCTTGCCGGGTATTATAATGAGCCAGCCCTACTCTGACCATTCCCCCGGAATTTTCTAACCCCAGCCGGGTGGTAACGTTGGGGGCCAGATAGTTGCCATCCCACACAAAAATGCCCTGTTCGCCCAGATAAGCGGCAATTTGGGCCGGCGAGTAGCCTTCTCTGGTAAAGGCCACAGTCGGGCAGCGCTGGTCAAAATGCTCTGGATTGGTGATGCCGTAAATGCGCAGGCCGGGGATGGTTTCCAGTTCTTGCAGCAGATAATTGAACAGGGGGCGTTCATAGGCTCTGATGGCATGCAGCGCCTGCTTGAACTCTTTGCGCCGGCCCTCGTATTGGGTCAACTGGCCGGCAAATTGCCCGCCATATTCCCGGCCCAGCGCCGCCAGATAATCAAGCGCGCCTACCACGCCGGCTACGCCTTCCTGGTTAATGGTTCCCCACTCAAATTTAATGGGTAGCTCGTGGGCTACGGGGCGGCACTGGTAGGCGTATAGCTGCTCCAGCAGCTCTTGCCGGCCCCACAAAATGCCGACATGCGGGCCAAAAAATTTATAGGCCGAGCAGACCAAAAAATCGCAGCCCAGGCTTTGTACGTCGATGGGGCCGTGAGGGGCGTAATGCACGGCATCGACCCACAGCCAGGCCCCCACATTGCGGGCCAGGGCCGCAATGCGAGCAATGGGGTTGATGGTGCCTACCGCATTAGAGGCGTAGCCTACGGCAATCAGTTTGGTTTTGGCAGATAGCAGCGAGGCCAACTGGTCGAGATCAAGCCGGCAATCCTCTACGTCAAAATCGGCCCATTTTATATTGACGCCCTGCTCTTCCAGGGCCAGCCAGGGGGCCACGTTGGCGTCGTGGTCTAGCCAGGTAACAACAATTTCGTCGCCGGGCCGTAGCGCGCGGGCAATTGAGCGGCTGAGGTTGTAGGTGTGGGTGGTCATATTTTGGCCAAAGGCGATTTCGTTGGGGGAAGCGGCGTTCAAAAAATCGGCCATGGCTACGTGAGCGTCGCGCATCAACTGGTCGTTGCGGCGGCTGGTGGCAAAGCGCCCGCCTTTGTTGGCGTTGGTTTTTATGAGGTAGCCGGTTATGGCGTCAAGCACCGGCTGGGGAACCTGCGTTCCGCCGGGGCCGTCGAAGTAGACGTAAGGGCGGCCTTGCTCGTCGGTTTCTTGCAGGGCCGGAAATTTGGCTCGCAGCGGAGAGAGGTCAATATTCTGTTCGGTCATTCAGTGTGTCTCCTGCGCAATATGTGATGGAGTAGGGAGTCTAGAGCAGAAGCGCTGAAATTGCAAAAACCTGCACAGTTGCGCAGGTTTCTGGATTAAGATTTAGCGGCCCAAAAGTATCTTAAATTGGGCCTA
Organism: uncultured Caldilineaceae bacterium; assembly: GCA_964486935.1. Classification (GTDB taxonomy): domain Bacteria; phylum Chloroflexota; class Anaerolineae; order 4572-78; family J111; genus CAZAPG01. Next base: position 24,239 of record CAZAPG010000010.1, read on the forward strand.
CAGGTTCAACCCGTATTGGGCGGCCCCCAACAAGGCCGGTTTGGGGTGCATAATAACATACACCGGAATGTGGTTGAGCATATCAGAAAAGCGACCTTTTTTAACAAAGGCGGCCATAAAGGTGCCATCCTTTAATCTGGGTAGAATTTTGGGGGGGATGCCGCCGCCCAGGTAGATGCCGCCGGTGGCCATGACCTTTAGGGCCAGATTGCCGGCCTCTGAGCCTAAAATGCCCATGAAAATGTTGAGAGTTTCTATGCACATGTCAGACTCTTCTTTTAGGGCAGCTTGAATGATAACGGGCGTTGGGTCGCTGGCCTGGGCTAATGCCTCTGCTATGTGAGGCGACTCATCGGCGTAGTGGTTCTCTTTGAGGTATTGGTAAATAATGGGGATACCCAGCCCGCCGGAACAGACGCGCTCGTAGCTGACATGGTTGAATTTGCCCAGCAAATGGCGCAATAGCTCAATTTCAAACAGGGTGGTTGGGGCAAAATCGGTGTGGCCGCCTTCTGAGGCAATAACGTGGTAGCCGCTCTGGTGGTAAACTAAAGTAGCCTCGCCCAGGCCGGTGCCGGGGGCGATGACGGCTTTGTTGCCTCCAATTTCTGGGTTCATCTGCTCGCTGTTGAGCGGCTCCACCTCGCCGGGGGTTAGATAGGGCAGGGCGTGGGCAATGGCTTCCAAATCGTTGAGCAGTTTTACGGCCACCAGGTTAAAAGCGCCGGCCAGTTTGTCTTCGGCAAGGCGCCAGTTGAGGTTGGTAACGTGGGCCTGCCCTTTAACCACCGGCCCGGCCACGCCAAAAACTGCCCGGGTGGGGGTGATGCCGCCGCCGCTTAAAAATTCTTTAACAATGGCTTCGAGGCTGGTATAGCCTGCGCTTTTAAAGGTGGCCTGGCTAACCGGGCGCAATTCGCCGCTAAGGGGGTATATTGCCAGATCGGTTTTGGTTCCGCCAATATCGCCAATGAGTAACATAAGTTTTTCTCGCTACCGGTTTTTGGCCCGGTTCATAAATTCTTCCTGGCTGTTAATGCGGGGTTCGCTGGATTTGGGCTTGACTCGCACGTAACTGCCATCGGAGCGCAAAATACGACTGTTTACATTATCGGCCAGAGTGATGTCTAAAATTTCAATGACCTGCTGTTTGAGGTCAAAATCTTCAATAGGAAAAAGGGTTTCAATGCGGCGGTCCAGGTTGCGCGGCATCAGGTCGGCTGAGCCAAGGTAAATATCGGGGTTGCCGCCGTTGTGAAAGTAGTAAATGCGGCTGTGCTCTAAAAAACGGCCAACAACGCTGATGGCTCGAATGTTATCGCTTAAACTGGGAATGCCGGGCCGCAGCCCGCAAATGCCCCGGGCCAGCAGTTCAACCTGCACGCCGGCCTGCGAGGCTTGATAGAGTTGCCGGATGAAGGGGGGGTCAATTAAGGAATTCATTTTAAAGATAAGTTTGGCGGCTTTGCCTTTTTTGGCCCAGTTAATTTCCCGGTCAATCAACGAGGCAAAACGGTTGCGTAGCGTGTTGGGGGCTACCAGAAATTTTTTGTAATCATCTTTTTTTGAGTAGCCGGTAAGGGCGTTAAACAGGTCAGAGGCATCGGCCCCAAATTCTGGTTTGCAAGTGAAAAGGCCCAAATCGGTGTAAACATTGGCCGTAATGGCGTTGTAGTTGCCGGTAGATAGATGCACGTAGCGCCGAATTTTGTCGTTTTCGCGGCGAATGACCAGGCAGATTTTGCTGTGGGTTTTTAGACTCATAAAGCCGTATACCACGTGGACGCCCTCGCGCTCTAAGGCTCTGGCCCAGCTAATGTTGCTTTCTTCGTCAAAACGGGCTTTGAGTTCAACCAGGGCCGAAACCTGCTTGTCGTTTTCTCTGGCCTCCATCAGCGCGTCAACCACCGGCGAGTTTGAGCCGGCCCGGTAGAGCGTTTGTTTAATCGCCAGCACTTTAGGGTCGCGGGCGGCGGTTTTGAGAAAGTCGATAACCGGCACAAAGGAGTCATACGGATGATGGAGCAGGATATCTTTTTCTCTAATGGCCGCAAAAATCTCTTCCGAGCGGCGGTCGATGTTGCGCAAATGGGGATGAATGACCGGGGTGTAGGGCGGGTCCTTTAAATCGGGCCGGTCAATTTTTAGCAACTCCATCAGGCTACTCAGGCCCAGGGGCGAGCTGCTCTCGTAGGTGTCTTCTTTGACGACGTTGAGGTTTTTATTGAGCAGTTGGCGGATATGGTCGGTGGTGGTGGGGGCTACGGTCAGGCGCACCACAAAGCCAAAGCGGCGGCGGCGCACGGTGGCCTCGATGGCTTCCAGCAGGTCGCCGGCCTCGTCGGCCTCAATGGCCAAATCGGCGTTGCGGGTAATGCGAAATTGGTGGGCCTCGACAATTTCATAACCGGGGAAGAGTTCGGCCAGGTTGTTGGCAATCAAGTCTTCCAGCCAGACAAAGCGGTGGATGCGCCGCAGGTCGCCGCGGGCGCGTTTGACCCGCACCAGGCGAGGCAGGGTGTTGGGCACTTTAATGCGGGCAAAGTGTTGCAGCCCGCTGCCGGGGTCTCGCACCAAAACGGCCAGGTTCAGGCTCAGGCTGGAGATATGGGGAAAGGGGCGGCCGGGGTCAAAGGCCAGGGGGGTTAGCACGGGAAAGATTTCGTTTTTGAAATATTCGTTGGCCCCTTGCTGTTGAGATTTGGTTAAATTTTTGTAAGAATGCAGGTGAACGCCGGCTTCGGCCAGTTTTTCCCGGATATTGTCAAAGCAGCGGTTTAATATTTCAAGGTTGGCGCGCACCTTTTTGCGAATGGCTCTGATTTGTTCGGTAGGGGTCAGGCCGTCGGCGGGAACGTCGGTAACGCCGGCGGCTACCTGTTGCATTAATCCGGCTACCCGCACCATAAAGAATTCATCCATGTTTGAGCTGTAAATAGCTAAAAATTTGGCTCGCTCTAAAATGGGGTAATCTTCGTTTTGGGCTTCTTCCAGCACGCGCCAATTAAACTCCAGCAGGCTCAACTCCCGGTTAATGTACAGGGCCGGATTTTGCAGGTCGTAAGCTAATTCTGCCAAATCCAGGCTGGCTGCATCGCTTTTACTGGTGGTAATTGATGCCGAATTAATAGTTGGCGCAACAGACATAATATCCCCCTACTGTTTGATTTACCTGGCCAATAAGCGGGTTACACCGATTGATTAAGAGCATGGCGCAAAAATTGAGAGGTTAGGCAACTGAGTTGTATCAACGCCTAGAAAAGCCGGTAGCAAGTTTAATAATCTTTTGACGGGGCAAATAGTTTAAGGCCAATAAACTAATGGATGTAATTTTTTACCTTGTCGATGAGTTCCGTTAAAATTAAACTTTTAGAAATCAGTTCCTCGGCGCCGGCATCCATGGCGCGTTTAGCCTGGTCGCCTTTGATGTAGGCCGATAGCAAAATGATTGGGATTTGTTTGGTTGACTCATTTTGCTTGATGTGCCAGATAGCGGTGGCGCCATCCATTTTGGGCATCATCAAATCCATAATGATTAAATCGGGGTGGTGCTGTACGGCCATCTCCACCCCCATCTGGCCATCCGAGGCTTCCAGCACCTCGTAACCGGCCCGGGAAAGCGCCAAACGCAGCAGCATCAATTGAGTGGGTTCGTCATCAACGCAAAGAACAGTTGCCATAACTTTAATGCCCCAGTAACGGAGAAGCGGATGTTGATTATCTGTTAGATTATACCATTATTACCCATTCACACAATAGACACAAATTTTTTTAGCGGCAGAAAATCTGTGGCTACCGGCTAAAATTTGAACCCAAACTTTGCAATAACCCGCAGAGCGCCAGGAAGCGGTTGACCTAAAGCAAGGTAAATAGTATAATCTTACAGCAGCGGCCTGATGCTACAATCTGTACCCGCACCTAATATCTGTCCACACCTGGCCCAAATCTTCAAATTATTGCTTTTTCCCCTTTAATATTTTGGTAAGAGGGTACTGGATTTTTGATTGCATTTCCTATGGTGAATTGTTATAATTATCTAAGAAATTTTTAAGTTATGCTAGGAGAGCAGAGTGGCAATAGAAACACAACGCTTGCAGAACTCAAACTCCCAGGGCGGAGACGAAAATATTCTCCCCAAGGGGGCAATATTACAAAATCGATATGAGGTAATCAAAGTTCTGGGCGTTGGTGGAATGGGAGCAGTTTATTTAACTCAGGATCTGCGCTTTACCGGGGTGAAGAGATTCTGCGCCTTGAAAGAGATGATCAGCACCACCCCAGACCCGCACGTGCGTCGGTTGGCGGTTGAAAGTTTCAAGCGCGAGGCCAATCTGCTGGTGCAATTGCGACATCCCGGCATTCCCCAAATTTATGATTTCTTTACCGATAACGTTCGCAGTTATCTGGCAATGGAATTTGTTGATGGTGAAGATTTAGAAAATATTCTTGAAAATACAGAAGGAATGCTCAAAGAAGAGATAGTCTTAAATTGGGCTATTCAGGTTTGCGATGTGCTCATTTATCTCCATAGTCAAGACCCCCCCATTATTTTTAGAGACCTGAAACCTTCTAACATTATGTTGCGAAAAGACAGCAGCAAAATTGCCCTGATTGACTTTGGTATTGCCAAAGCCTTTGAGGCGGGCCAAAAAGGAACTATGATTGGCACCGAGGGTTACTCGCCGCCAGAGCAGTATAAAGGCGTGGCCGAACCTCGCGGCGATATTTACGCCTTGGGCGCTACGCTGCACCACCTGCTAACCAAGCGAGACCCTCGCCTGGAGCCGCCATTTACATTTCATGAAGAGCCGCCCAAACTGCTTAACCCTAACCTGACCGATCAGACGAGCGCCGTAATTATGAAAGCGCTGGAATACGACCCGGAACAGCGATACGGGTCGGCCCAGGCATTTAAAGAAGCTCTTGAAGCGGCTTTAAGAAAAGAAAAATCCACCACCTCTTCGGCGGGCACGCAAATGCTGCAACCCGGCGCGCAAGGCACCAGAATGCTAAGTGAACAGCCAGCGTCGCAACAACCGCCGCCACAACAGCAGTATCCGCCGCATATGTATCCGCCCCAATACCCGCCGCAGGGCTATCCGATGCCCCAATACCCGCCGCAGGGCTATCCGCCGCCCCATTACCCGCCGCCGCAAGGCTATCCCTACCCACCCGCAGGGCCGGGCGCGTATGAAGAAGCTGAAGAAGAGCTAAACGACTCTATCTTGCCTATTTGGAAATTTAAATGCGAAGACGAAGTTCGGGCCTCGCCTGCTGCCGATAAAGATACGCTCTATGTTGGAGTTTATGATAATAATATTTATGCGCTCGACCTGAAAAGCGGAGAGTTTAAATGGAAGTACCCCACCGATGGCGGTATTGCCACCAAGCCCGCCATTTATAAAGGCAACGTGATTTTTGGCTCCGATGACAGAGTAGCCTATTGTGTAACCAGCTCAGGCCGGTTAGCCTGGACCTGCCCCACCGAAGGCAAAGTTCGCTCTTCGGCAACGGTAGAGTTTGACCACGCCTTTTTTGGCTCTGATGATAACCGGCTGTATGGGGTAAACGCCCAAACCGGGCGCGTCATCTGGCGGTTTGAGGCCATCGGCCCCATTCGCTCCACCCCTACCCTTGGTGATGAATTAGTGTATGTTGGTTCAGAAGATGGGCACGTTTACGCGGTAGACCTGTCAACAGGGGCCAGCCGCTGGAAATTCAGAGCCAATCGGGGCATTACCTCCAGCCCCCTTTTATCTGAAGGTATTATTATTGTAGGCGGGTGGGATTGGAATATCTACGGCATCGATGCCAAATCGGGCTACTCAGTTTGGCGAACCCGAACAGGTCAGGCTGTCATTTCAAGTCCGGTACTTATGGATGGCACTATTTATGTTGGCTCGGTTGATAAAAACCTGTATGCCCTTGATGCTAAAACCGGCAAAGTTCAGTGGAAATTTAATGCCGAGTCTCAAATTGTTTCAACCCCGGCCGTTACCGAAGAGGCCATTTACTTTGGCACTTCAAATGGAGAATTAATGAGCGTTAGCCGTAAAGACAGAAAATTGCGCTGGAAATTCAAAACCGGCGGCCCGGTGCCATCGTCGCCTTTGGTTGCAGATGGAATTGTATACATCGGTTCAACCGACCACTATGTATACGCCTTGCCTGCTTGACAATAACATCACTTCTATTATGATGGTTGCAGCTTTCTAAGCCATTAAATTACGGTCAATGAACTTTTTGCAGCGACTTTTCTCTCAACCCAAGGCCAAACCTGTGCCGGAGCCTCAAGCAGACCCCATCCCTGAAAAACCGGTTGAGAGTCGCCATGCCAGCGCCGGCAGCCTCAGTCACCTTCCGCCGGGGTTTCATATTGGCAAATTATCTGATGTTGGCCGCGAGCGCGAGCGAAACGAGGACTCATTCTACATTATTGAGTCATTAATGCACCACAATTATGGCCAGGAACCATTTGGCTTATTTATAGTAGCCGATGGAATGGGAGGGCATCAAAAGGGAGAGCTTGCCAGTTCCCTGGCAGCCCGCATAACTGCAAACAATATTCTTGAGGATATTTATCTCCCTTATCTCACCAGTAATCAAAATGCTAATAATCGCCCCTTAAACGAGGTGTTGGTTCAAGCCGTACAAAATGCCAACGCCACCGTTCAGTCAGAGGTGCCGGAGGGCGGCACAACCCTGACAGTCGCCTTAATTATGGGCAACAACGCCTATATTGCCCATGTTGGCGATACGCGGGCCTATTTGTTTAAAGAAAATCAACTGAAACAGATTACTAAAGACCACTCCCTGGCCCGCAGATTAGAGGAAACAGGACAGGCAACCGCCGAAGAAGTTGCCCATATTCAAAACGTTTTGTACAAAGCCATTGGGCAAGGCAGCACCCTGGAAGTCGACACCTATATTCAACATTTACCCGCGGGTGTATCGCTGTTACTGTGCAGTGATGGACTCTGGGGACAGGTTAAAGACGAAACTATCAAAGAAATTCTGGCCGCAGCAGCCAGCCCTCAGGAAGCATGCAACAGGCTGGTGGCTATGGCTAACGAAAAAGGCGGGCCAGATAATATTACCGCTATTGTTGTTTCGTTAGGGATTGAAAACTAGTCCTATCTTTACCGAAAGTGGTTCCTTCTGATGCGGACTGACAAAGATTTTTACAAAATTCTAAAAGTAGACAACACAGCCAGTGAAGACCAGATTAGAAAATCTTACCGCACCCTGGTACGAGAATATCACCCTGATGTTAGCGATAATCCAGAGTCCGCTGAGATATTTAAGGACATTCAAGAAGCCTACGAAATTTTGGGCGACCCGGAACAGCGCCGGATTTATGACCGCCTGCTGGAATCCGAAGGAAAAGATAAATCTTCGGCGCTCTCTTTGCGGGCAACCATTAGCCATAAATACCTGCTGACCAATGTTGAAGAACAGGCCTTTTATGTGCTGCTAGATGTAACCCCGGCCACCGATTTGCCCACTTCTCGCCTGCCTCTAAACCTGTGCCTGGTGCTAGACCGCAGCACCTCTATGCAAGGGATGCGGTTGCAACAGGTTAAAGAAGGTACCCGCCAAATAATTGACCGGCTCAACTCGGATGACGCCCTGAGCGTGGTAGTATTTAGCGATAGAGCCGAAGTGATTTTGCCCAGCCAAAAAAATATAGACAAGGCCATGGCCAAATCAATTGCCAGCACCATTCAGCCCAGCGGCGGCACAGAAATGTTGCAAGGGCTAACCGCCGGCCTCAAAGAGCTTGAGAAAAACCGCGCCCAAACCTCGGTAAACCACCTTATTCTCCTTACCGACGGCCAAACCTATGGCGATGAAGACGGCTGTTTGGAAAAAGCCGAATGGGCCGGGCGAAACCAGATTAGCCTGACCACCATGGGCATTGGCTCGGATTGGAACGAAAATTTGCTCGACAAAATGTCGGCAGCCTCCGGGGGAACATCAGTTTACATCGACTCGCCCCGCAAAATTGTAGACGTGTTCAAAGATACCATCCGCAATCTTAGCAGCGTGGTCGCCCGCGAGATGACCCTGTCTGTTAACCCCGCCGCCGAGGTGAACTTCAAAGAAGGTTTTCAAATTACCCCCTACATTCACCGGTTAGAGATGCGCGCCGATAAAACAATTCTTGGCCCCCTGGGAACGGGCCAGGGTAAAACCCTGCTCATGGAATTTAGAGTTCATTCTCAAAATAATACCGGCGATAAGCGACTGATGCGCCTGACCATAGACGGCGACGTTCCCGGCCAGGCCAACCGCCGCAACTGGGAGTGGATAGATATTCACGGCCAGTTTCTTGACAAGCTAGACGAAAACCTGGAAATTCCCTCAACGATTATTACCGCTTTAGGTAAACTGGCTATCTTTAAAATGCAGGAAAAAGCCATGGAAGATTTAGAGCGTGGGCAGGTTAGCGCAGCTACCCAACGCCTTGAAACCATGGCCACCCGCTTACTAAATTTAGGTGAAACTGACTTAGCGCGGGCCGCCTTGCTCGAGGCCGGACGCCTGGCCAGAACCGGCGACCTCTCGGCAGAGGGTCGTAAAAAAATCAAGTACGGAACGCGTAGCTTGTCAATTTTACCAAAGGAGATACACCGTGATTAAGTGTCCATTTTGCGGAACAACTCACGTGGCAAACACGCTCTTTTGCAGCGAATGTGGCACCTATTTGCTAGAGGATGACCGGCGCGGAACCGACCCGCTGGGTACAGACGAGATAGGCTGGGTTGGCGAAGACGAAGAAGACGGCGAGTCTAACCCCCAGATAAAAGGCACAGGGCCGCTGGCTATCAGATTAAAAATTGGCGAGAACGGGCGCGAAGTAGAGGCCACCTTAAACAAAGCCAT